>NZ_BCXG01000024.1 GCF_001894985.1 Rhodococcus tukisamuensis NBRC 100609
TTTCAGTGCAAGTGGTCTGGGCGACTCAGAAAGTGGGGTCGCCGATGATGCCGGCGCGCTCCATCTTTCGGACCGCCGGCCAGTAGTCCTGGACTGCGTAGTGCTGGGTCGACCGGTTGTCCCAGATGGCGACGCTGTTAGGGGTCCATCGCCAGCGCACCTGGTACTCCGGGATCGAGGCCTGGCTGACCAGGTAGCGCAGCAGGTCGCCGGCGCCGGGGGCGTAGTCGATTCCGCAGCGCACGTTGTCGAGGGTGTGGAAGTTGGTGAGGTGGGTGGTGAAGACGTTGACGAACAGGATCTTCTCGCCCGTCTCCGGGTGGGTGCGGACCACCGGGTGCTCGGGGTCTGGGAACCGCTCCTTGAGCTCGAGACGCTTCTCGATCGGCATGCGGGCGCCGAACGTCGCCTCGATGCTGTGGCGCGCCCGCAGGTCCGCGATCTGCTCCTTGACGCGCTCGGGCAGCCGTTCGTAGGCCAGCGCCATGTTCACCCAGATGGTGTCGCCGCCGACCTTCGGTCCCTCGACGCACCGGAGCACGGATCCCATCGGCGGGTTCTCACGCCAGGTGGCGTCACAGTGGAATGAGTTCTCGAAACGCTCAGGGGGACTGTCGAGGTCCTTGTAGATCCGGACCAGACCTGCGTGCTCCGGGTCGCTGCCAACAACCGGGTGATCCTCGAGCGGGCCGAACCGCTCGGCCAATGCCACATGCTCGGCCCGACTCATGTCCTGATCGCGAAAGAAGAGCACCTTGTACTCGAGCAGCAGCGACTTCAGTTCGGCGAACAGATCGTCATCGCGAGAGACCTCGGCGAGATCGACCCCGCTCAGCTCCGCGCCGATGGAACAGGTGAGGGGCTCAACGGTGATAGACCGCGCCGAGGTGCGCTGATCGCCCTGTCGCACGAGATCACTGTCAATTGTGGTGTTCATGGCGTACTCCATTGCTGGCTGGGTCCGTTGGCAACCGGCCTGAAAGAACCTCGGCGAGCTACCACGTGTGAACGGACGAACTGGGAGAGACGATTAGAGGGTGAAGACCGAAGATCCGGTGGTGCGCCCGGACTCGAGGTCGGTGTGCGCACGCACCGCGTCGTCGAGCTCGTAGCGCTGGTTGATCTCGATCGAGATCCGGCCCGCCGCAACGTGTCCGAACAACTCGGCTGACAGCGCGGCCTTCTCTGCGGGGTCCGCGATGTAGTCCGCAAGCGCCGGCCGGGTCACGTAGATCGAACCGTTGAGGGCGAGCTGGTGCGCATCGATCGGCGGGATCGGGCCGGAGGCGGTGCCGAAGCACGCCAGCAGTCCACGCCGAGCAACCGACTTCAGAGAGCTTTCGAACGTGGCGGCCCCGATGCTGTCGAACACCACAGAGGCGCCCTTGCCATCCGTGAGATCGCGGACTCGACTGGCAACATCCTCGCGCGTGTAGATGATCACCTCGTCGCACCCGTGCGCTCGGGCAACCTCTGCCTTCTGGTCGCTCGACACCGACCCGATTACCCGCAGTCCGAGGATCTTGGCCCACTGCAGGAAGATCAGTCCGACCCCGCCCGCGGCCGCGTGCAACAGCACGGTCTGTCCGGCCTTCAGATCCCAGATTCGCGTCATGAGATACGACGTCGTCAGTCCGCGCATTGTCATCGCCGCGGCGGTCTCGAAAGGGATGGCGTCTGGCAGGGCGATCAGGTGCTTCGCCGGCATGACTCGCTCTGTGCTGTATGCGCCGAGGGGGCTGCCGGTGTATGTGACCCGGTCGCCCGGCTGGAAGCCGTCGACTCCCTCCCCGACCGCCTCGACGACTCCGGCCGCCTCGACACCCATTCCCGCCGGCAGCGCGGCCGGATAGAAGCCGGTGCGGTAGTAGATATCCGCGAAGTTCAGGCCCACCGCTCCGTGCCGCACGCGGACCTCGCCGGGGCCGGGATCGCCGACCTCGACGGATTCCAGCTTGAGGACCTCGGGTCCACCGATCTCGTAGTAGCGGATGGCCTTGGCCATGTGATTCTCCTTCGTGCTTCAGCCGTTGCCGACACAGGGCGCGGCGACGGTCGGTGTTGTTTCGCAATAGCCGGAATGTGCTCTGGTGCTGTGCGCCAGCCCCGTCAGGACTGAACGGTCGACTGCCCTGGACGCAGTGGCCGACCGATGTGAGAAGGCATGACCACATCGCGAGGAGTCACCCCACCGCGACCGCCTCGGCCGTCGGGCCAGATGAAGTTCGGAGGCAACGCGCGTCCGTCGCGGAGGGTCAGCCAGAGCCGGAACAAGTCCGTGGCCGTCCGGTCGTGTGGCCCGCGTCGGGTCTGCGCATGCAGTACCGCGTAGTTGTTGAACAGGTGGATGTCGCCGGGCCGGATCTCGACCTCGAACCGCAACCGTGCTGAGTCGAGTCGCTGGTCGATGAGGTCGAACAGCTCGAAGTCCTCGGGCTCGAGCTTCGGTATATCCGAAAACCGTTGTGCAGAAACAGTATCTTGTCGGGAGTAGCGGATACTTAGTTTGCCATCGAACCAGCATGCCAATGGTGCCGCGCGGTAAGGCAGCTCTTCGGGAAGGTGCTCTCCTCGGCGGTCCAGGTAGTAGGTTCCGAACATGCGCTCGGCGAGCTTTGGCCAGCCGGCGAGAATCTCATTGAAGACCTCGGTGGAACTGACCACGACGGACTGACCTCCTGACTGCAGGCCGAGCACCGCAGTGATATCGGATCCGTCGGACGTGAGTTGTGCCGTGCCCGCGGTAGTCGGCCGCACGCGGTCAACCATGTGGCCGTAGGCATCTTGTGATACCGCGATGCCGAGGTGCTGACCGATTCCCCACAGGATTGTCCGGAGGTCGGACTCGCTGTAACGCTCGGTCGGGAGACCCCGGATGACTCCGAACCCGTAGCCATCGTCGAGATCCGTCGCCAACTGGTGCAGTCGCGCGGCCAAGTGGGGGAGCGGAAAGTGCTCAGCCCGCAGTTTGAGGACGGGTAGACCGCACGACCTGGAATGATTCAGCGCGGAGTCAACTTCGGCGACATCCGATGACGTCAGCCGCAAACGCCAGCCAGTGGAGCCGGCGATGTCGCTGGCGCGCCAGGCAGGACGTTGCTGCAGAGCGCCGGGCGAGGAAGCACAGATCCCGAGTTGTCCATACATCGTTTTTCCTTCCTGGCGAGTGCAGTCTGTGATGTAAACGACACTAGGTAGGAGCTTCGGTTAGCGCTTACCCTGACGGGCGGATGACTTTACAATTTGGGCACCAGGGAGGGTGTTGACGTGAAACCCCTAGCTCGCTACGCAACGCTGAACGGCTACCTCGAGGTGTGTCGAACGGTGGGGATCGAGCCACGGCCGCTGATGACCAGCATGGGCATCGACGCCGCGGGCCTGGGGATGCAGGATCGATGGGTCTCCGCTGCGGCGATTGCAAGACTTCTCGAGCTGTCCGCTGTCAGGTCCGGGCACGATGACTTCGGGCTGTTACTGGCAGAACAACGCCAGTTCTCGAGTCTCGGTCCGCTCAGCCTGGTAGTCCGGGACGAACCAAATGTTCGAAGCGCGATGCGAATCCTTTCCCGCTACAACCACGTGTACAACGAGGCGCTGCGGGCGCAGGTCTTTGAGGCAAGTGACGTGACGACGGTGCGCATCGACGCGGATCTGGGGGAGCCCATCGAAGCCCGGCAATTCGTTGAACTCGCGGTGGCCGCGCTGTTCAGGTTGCTGCGTAGCTTCATCGGCGCACGCTGGCAGCCACTCGCAGTGTGCCTTCCCCACTCTGCTCCCGCGGACACGAGTACTCACCGGCGGATCTTCGGCGCGGTAGTCAACTTCGATCACGACTTTGCTGGAATCGTCATCGAGACACGCGATCTCGATTCGCCGAACCGGATGTCGAATCCGGCGCTTCGCCAGTACACGCATAGGGTCCTCGACTCGTTCGCAGATCCCCGAGACGTGAGCGTTGCTCATCGAGTCCGTGAATCAATCGAGATCCTGCTACCGACCGGGCGGTGCAGCGCTGAACTCGTCGCGCGCAGTCTGGGCACGGACCGGCGGTCGCTGCACCGGCGCCTGGCCGAAACCGGCCAGACCTACTCAACGATCCTGAACTCGGCACGTACCGAACTTGCTGAACGGATGGTCGGCCGGACCGGCGTCAGTCTCACCGAGATCGCCGATCTTCTTGCCTTTTCTGCACCGAGTAGCTTCTCGCGATGGTTCCACGAACAATTCGGGTGCAGTCCCACGCAATGGCGTATTCAAGCCGGGACTGCTTCAGGTTCGGTTGACACCTGACCTGCGGTCGGTACGATCGTCCACTGCGATCGCGGCAGCCAGTTCCGATTTAGGAGGTTCGTACTCGAACTGTCCCGCAACTGATTACAGGGTTCCATGGGGAGGTGCGGCGCGTGTATAGACATTGCTGCGGTGGAGTCCTTTTCGCGATCTCGCATAGGAACGTCCGGGATGGGCAAACCGGGCCACTCGGGAGCAACTGCGTCTGGCGATCGTGATCTGGATCGGGCAGACCTATCACCGCAGGCGCCGGCACCTCGGAATGCTCACGCCAGTCGAGCTTGAGACAATCAACCAAGCCGCACACGCGGTTTGAAGCACCCAACCTCACGAGTTGACCGAAGTGGGGGCACCACCTCGGTCGAGAACTAGGCGTCGTGAGCCAGGCCAACATCCGGTGAGGACTTCGGTTCGAGCGTGTTCGATTCGGCCCACCATTCCTCGGCCCGAGAACGGATCGCCGCCTTGATGTCGTCCTGTTCGAGCGGAACGAGGATTGTCGTCGTGGTGCGTCCGATGTTGCCCATCGAGCCGCCGATGAGGTGGACCTTGTCGGGCCCGATGACGTACCTATCGTGGATTGTCCGCTTTGGGGCCTGCCTCAGCTCAACATGCTGGTACCCAGGTGTCGATATCAGGACTCGCAACTCAATGACTTCTCGCGGCTTGAGATTTGGCCCGACCAGCACGCGGGCGGTCTGTGTGAACTCGACGATCTGCATAAGCTCGGGCGCGTGCAGGTATGGATCGATGATCAGGCACTCGCCCTGTTCCCCGATCGCACCGAGCAGCCTTCCCCATGCCAGCGCATCACCAGCATCAAGGACTAGCGGTTGGAGGTCATCGTTGCCGCTTACCTCCATCTCGTGAGCGCGGAGGAGCGCCAGGCCGAGCGGCGTGAGGGACATGCCTTTATCGGCCTTCTTGGTCAGCCAGCCGAGGCGGCGGAGTTGTTTCACCGTGTTTTCGGGTGGGCCATCAGGTGCATACAAGGCTGGCTTGCCTGGCGTAGACGGCGTGCTTACCACAGACGTGAAGACCGAATGAAAGCCCTCCAACGGCCTATTCATTCGAGCTATCGCCTCAGTCGCCGACATCATCTCAGGAAAGATGTTGCTGGCCATCGCGAATGCGCCGATGTTGTCCCGTGCCGAGCCGCCTAGGCCACCGAAGATGGCAGCTTCAGCTAACCCTGGAATTCCGGGATTCGCAGGGACTGCAGGGCGAATGAGCGCGCCCTTCTCGCCGGGAAGAGGACTCGGTCGATCGAGCCACTCAAGGACATTTCGAGCCGTTGGGTTGTGTCCTCCCAAGTTTGCGGCCCGAATAAACGTCAGCGCGCGGTGCTGCTTGTCGTCGATGATCACGAGGACAATGTCGCACAGACCTGGGCGGACTCCCTGGTACGGCTGTCAACGTCCATTGCGGAGCACGCTCAGGGGGCTGCCGCGCGACCCCGAAAACCGGCCTTCAATCACACCTGGAACGACAGGTTCGGACAGTCGTGCGTTCGCGAAGTCGATTATTGCCAGGGCTCTAAGAGATCATCCGTCGCCCCCGATATGTGCCGAGTCCCTGATCGGTTGACAGCGCAGCACTGTCGCAGTCGGTAAGCGGCGGGCTTTGTACGTAGACGTGCCTGGAGTTCGATGAGCCTCTGGCGTGGCGGGGCATCGAGTGTCGGGGGTCGCGATGGAAGGTCGACCATTGTCGGCCCGTGGTGCAACGTCGGCGGGTAGGGGGCACCGCCCCTGACTCGGCGCCCCGCTCTTCACCAAGCCCAACAACGTCGGTGGCCCTCCGCTGGCGTTGTGAACCGCGCCGTACCACCCCTGGCACCGCGCTTCGGGTAATCCGCAGCAGTAGTTCTTGCGGGCCCGCTCGATCAATTTTAGTCGCGAATCGATGTGGTGGGGAGCCCCGAAGATTGCCGTTGAACTGCCCTGGGTGGTCAGCTTGTGCACGCCGTTTGGCGGCTCGCCATCTGCCGCTCGTCGAGAAGGTCTACAACGCGAAATATCGACTACCGTAGGTGGTAACACCACCTGAATTCCACCCCCCTTGTTCTGCACCCACGCAGAACAAGGATCGTCGTGTGTTTACGCCAGGGTGGTGATCGATAGTCGCATCTGAAACCTCGAAGGACACCGAGGTCCATTCGGTGCCCTTGCGGAAATCGTCAGCCAGGATCCTGCGGGATCATCTGTGATTCATGAGGTTGTGACCACTCATGACAATACTCCTCTGCGCCCTGACCGGGCCAGAACGTTCACAGCGCACTATGCGTGGCGGTGATCGGTGATGGCTGCGTATCGGCGCCGCACCGACGATCCAGAGTCGATCGCGGCATGCATCCAAGATTTCGAACCACGCTCGGTCGACCCCGACTCGTGGTCGGCGGTCGAGCCGTGGGTGCGGGAGACGGTCGAACTGTCCAGCCCACGGCTGCACAGTGAGGCCGCCAGCTCGTTGCGGGCCCTGTCACGGTTCGCGGCGTGGGTAGTCGACGTGGGCCTCACCCTCGACCGCGAGGCCGTCCTGACACCGGAGGTGCTCGAGCGATATCGGCTGTCCGGGATACGCCAGTTGGCGCCGACGTCGAGGTCGACGGAGGTGTCGCGGTTACGGCGGATCGCCCGGGAGGTGACCCGTCGGGCGCCGTGGCCGGCGGACGACCAGCGTGCGCCGCGGCAGGGACTGTCGCCGCCGTACACAGACGAGCAGGTCGACGCCTACTGGGCGGCCGCGAGCGCACAGAACGGGCCGTTCCGGGTGCAGGCAATGAGAGCCACGCTGGCGCTGACCCTCGGGGTCGGGGCCCGGGCAAGGGAACTGTTCTCGATCACGAGAGCCGACATAGTCGAGGTCGGGGGAGTGCGGGCGGTGCGTCTCGGGGCCGGGCCGGAGGGAAGGGTCGTTCCGGTTCGGGCCCAGTGGGTGGAAGGACTTGACGAGGTGGCTGCCGGTGCGGGGTCGGGGCCGTTGGTGGCTTCGCGCCGCACGGGCCGTGATCAGGCGGCTGCGTTGCTCGCGTCGTTCGAGTATCCGGTGGGGGTTCCGAGGTTGATGGTGCCTCGCCTGCGGTCGACGTGGCTGACCGGGGTGTTGTCCGATTGTGGTGTCGCGGAGATCTTCTCGGCCGCAGGGATCGTGAGTGGGAAGGCCTTCTCGGACCTTCTTCCGTATCTGCCTGCGCCGCAGGTCGGTTCGCTGAGCTGGCGGCGGTTGGGAGGGCAGCAATGATGGCGCCTCGGACTCCGGAGGAGATAATCGAGCTGTACACCCCGCACATGCCGGAACACGAGTGGGAGGAGATCGGGCCGTTCGTGCGGGACGTCGTCCGGCGGGGATTCGCGCCGACGCAGGTGGCTCAGGTCGCGACGGGCCGAATCGGGATCGTGACGTCGCTGGTGCGGTGGGCGCTCGAACAAGGTCTGCCGCTCGACGTCGAGCAGATCTTTCATCCGGCGACGGTGAACAGGTATGCCGTCACCATCGGCGGGTTGTCGGACGCGACGCGCTGTACGCGGCGTTCCACTTTGACGACACTGTCGCGGCGCATCACTCGGACGGCTCCGTGGGAGCCACCCCGTGAAGTGTTGCGTTATCCCCGCTCGACGGTGCCGTACTCGGGAACACAAGTCTCGCAACTGTTGTGGTGGGCGCCGCGGCAGCGGAGCACGGTGCGCCAGCAGGGTCTTGCCGCGGCTGTGGCGCTCGGCGTCGGTGCGGGGTTGCGTGGCACCGAGATGTTGGGTGTCCGAGCCTCGGACGTCCGGCGGCGTGGTGAGCATGTGATCGTCGCCGTACGGGGACCGAGAGCGCGGCAGGTTCCGGTCCGGCCAGAGTATGCCGCCGCGGTGCTCGACGCGGCCGAGCAGGCGGGTGGCGGTCACCTGTTCCGGGACCCGGTGCCCCGCGTCGAGTTCGTGGGGCTCCTCCTGGGGAGGTGCGAGGTCCCTGCCGGGCTGGAACCGGTGACGGCGTCGCGGCTGCGGTTGACGTGGGAGGTTGCCATGGTGCAGGCCCTTCCGCTGCCGGTGTTCATGAGGATGTCGGGGCTGACGAATACCAACAGGCTCAGCGACATTCTTGATGGCATCACGCAGAGGAAGCGGCGGTGGTGGACGAGCGCAGAGCTCGATGCCCTCGCGGAGGCGGTGCCGTGGTGACGAAGCAGTCGCGCCCGTGCCACCGCCGGCCAGCAGCGGATGCCGGCCGCGTGCGGCGTCTGCACGAGGTGAGCACCGCGGTGTACCGCACCGAGCCGTGGCAGTTTAGGCGCGTCATGGCCATGATCGAACACTGCGCGGCACGCGATTTCGTGCGCGAGGTATTCGAGCACCACCGCGGTGCACACCGGGTGTTCTCGGCCGACGCATTCCTGGCCGCCTACGTCGTCACTCCGATGCTCGGTATCCCGATGCATCAGACGAACGTGACCGCGGTGGTCCGCGGGTGGACCAACGGGCAGCGCCGGGCCCTGGGGCTGCCTCCGCACGCCGACATCAAATACAAGTCGGTCAATGACGCGTTGCGCCGTCTGATGTGGGCGTGCCTGTCGCCTCGGTATCCGGAATGGGACGAGCGGTCCTTCGCCCAGGCACTGCTCGATGCGTCCCTGTGGTGCCATCCGCCGACCGGTGCCGTCGCTCTGGACTCGACCGACGTCTCGACCTGGGCGCGGGTCCGGTATCGCAAGCCGCTCGTCGACGCCGACCCCGACGGGTTGCCGCCGCCTGATCATCCGCTTGCCCCACTGGACCCGAAGCACCCCCACGCCCGCAGACGCGGGCACCACCTTCCCGACGCACCTGTCGGGGCGGACATCCGCTACATCTACACGGTCGATGTTACCGCTCGGATGGGCTGGCGCAGCGCAGAGTTCGAGGAGACCTGCTACTTCTGCGGCTTCGATCTGCACGTCATTACCGACGTCCCGCCAGCTCCCGGAAGAGGCCCCGTAGTGCACGTCGCACGGGCGATGAACCTGTCGCCGGCGGGGTCGAACAAGGGAGTCGGTGGCCTGCCGGCCGTGCGTGCACTGGGGGCCACAATTCCCAAGCCGCGCCAGCTCATCGCCGACCGTGCATACAACTACGTCACCAACGCCCGCTTTGCGCTGCCAGTCTGGCGACTCGGCTACACCACCATCTACGACCTGCACCCGAACCAGCACGGCACGCATCCTGGCCCCAAAGACACTCACACCCAGTGGATCGACGGCACCCTCTATCCGGAGAGCCTGCCGGAGGGGCTCGAGGACCTCGACCCGATCGACATCGAGATGAGCGCCGCCGTGCGGGCCCGGACCGAGTTGCGACACCAGGCACGCCAGGCCTACGCCTTCGTCCCGCACGGGGCCCGTCGAGCCGACGGGTCACGTCGCTACCGCGGGCCCGCCGTCGAGCCGGCCCGGGTCCGCTGCCCGAACAACCCCGTCTCGATGCGTGCGTCGCAGAGCCTGCCGACGACCGCCTGCACGCCGGGAAAGGCCTGCGGTTGTGGCCGAACCCTCACCTTGTACGACACGGACTTTCCCGACCTGCGGATGCCGTTCCAACACGGCACGCTCGCGTGGGAGGCGTCGTATCACCGCAGGGTCGGCATCGAGAGCATCTTCGCCGACCTGAAGCAGAACCGGCTGGCGGTGCACCGCGGCTTCTTCCGTGGCTTCGGGATCCGCCGCTACACATTGCTAGTCGGATTCACCCTCGCCGCGCTCAATCTTCTCAACCTGCACGACTGGTACTCCAAGCGTGAGTGCCTCGATCCGTGGGGCCGGTTCCTCGGTGAACCGGAACCAGAGCACACACCACACTGGCGGCGGCGTTACCTCGTCTCCGTGCGACACGAGGAGTCGTCGGCGGCTGCCCGCTCCGGCAGATAGCTACCCCGCCCCGGCAGCGAAATCCACTGGATTCCGTGGCTCGACCTCGACCGCATCGCGGAAGCGGCCGTCCGTAGCTGCTTCGGGATCGATATTCGGCCCAGCCTGGATGCGAATCGCGCCGTAATCGGGTCGGAGGTCCGCTGAATCGGGCCAGCTGGGTCCAGTTGAGGGGAATCTGTCTCGGAAACCAGGCAGCGGGTCCAATTGGTGAACGCAACGGGCGTTGATGGGTGAACACCCCGTGGAGGGGTGTTCACCTATCGCGGAGCGTGGTGGGCTGCATGCGGATTGGATAGGTCTACCGGGCGGTAATCACACTTAAGGATGGCTCCAGATCACACAGATCTGGAAGAGTTCTAGGTCTTGTCAGTCCGGGGACGTGCAGCCTGCCGGCCTCGGCTCGGCCCGCTGAGCTTATCGAGCCCGAGTCAACGTCGCGGGGTGTCGCTCCGGAGCGCGAGCGGTGCGTATGTGGAAGCCCCAACAATCGCGGCTGCAAAGAGGATCGACAGCGGGGCGACCGCATCAGCCACCGTCGAACTACCACCCATCAGGAAGGGAAGGGTAGCGACCGAGGTGACCGCGACGGCTGTGGTCAGGGCGAAGAGCAGGATCCTCTCAACGGTGCTGTCGCGCAGAAGTCCTCTCCGGATCACCGCGAGCGCGGCATTCCCGGCAGCGATGGCGATCCCGCCGAGAAACAACCCGGCCGGCAGCGCTAGAAGGAGGCCGATCGGAATCGCCGTTGCGCGACCGTTGGAGAAACCGGACGTCACAACTGCCCCGAAAAGCATGGCGCACACCACCGGCCAGATGACTGCGTAAGTTGTCCAGCTGTGCCTCGGCAACGGGTAGCTCCTCTGCTTGCACACTCGTATCAGTGAAACTGAATCCGTGCCGGATCCGTGCCGAGAGATGAACCCCACCACGGTCGTACCTCGACTGCACGGTCGTGGGATCGGCTGCTTGGCTGGATCTGGAACCTGGACTAGTAGGGAGTAGCGGTGGGATCAAGAGCACGAGTGATCGAGGCCGACCTCGAGGTGCAGCCTGGGTCTATGCTTCCGTTCCAGCAGGAAGATTCGCCGCTTCCGGGCCATTTTCCTGGCCGGGTTGGTGACATGCTTACGTGGGATGAGAGCCAGTTTTTACTGGTGGTTACCACCGGGACGCCATTGGGTGCGGTCGGCTTTCGAGCTGAAGAACACTCCGCACAGCCGCCGATGCAAGCGGCCGGGTGGGAGCAGTGTCAAGAGGTCTCGACACGGTTCGAGTCCGGAGAAGTCATATTTCGTGACCTCGACGCAAACGAGATGCTCCTCGCCGACAGTTTAATTTCGCGTCCCGGGTGGTACCGGATTCGGCTGTATGCAACAGGGCGGGATTCGGGTGTCGAATTGCAGGAGGTAGGGGACGATCTGGTCGAGCGATACCTGATGCAACTGTGGCCGGAGGGCCAGGAGAGATCAGCGATGCCACTGCACCAACTCGACTGACAGGTGTGGGGTCGAGAATCCGTCGAATCCGACCGTTCGGGCGGAGCTGCGTTGGAAACAGAGGTCCGATTTCGGCCGTGGTCCCAATCGGTGAACTCAACCGGCCTCAGTGGGTGAACACCTCGAGTACATGGAGGGGTGTTCACCAAAGGCGGTTCGTTCTGGGCTGCATGCGGATTGGATTGACCTACCGGTCGGTAGTCACACTTAAGGAGGGCTCCGGATCACGCAAGTCTGGAAGAGTTCCAAGTCTTGTCGGTCCGGTGCGCTCGAGTCTGGGATAAGCCAGCTCTCCCGGATAGGGATGCAGGACGGGGTTCCGGGACGCCTGCGCCGCCCTCTGGTCGAGGTTGGGTTTGCTACCAGATGTCAGATGGCCGTCCGCCGTGGCGTTCGTCAAACAGGACACCTTCCATCACTGGTTTGCGTGCACAACTGAAAGCGACATGCCCGCAGCGCCCCGCTGTCGCCACCGAGCGCCCAGCCTGCACTCGCATACCGTCCAGCAGCTTTCGTTACCTAAACGTGACCTTTGTTGCCTATGTCCAGTCCTCGCCGACCGTAGGTTTCGGCATCACCAACCCGCTCCAGACTCTAACTAGATAGGAGGTGAATCGAAATGAATGCTATTGGCGAGGCCATCACCAACTTCCTCATCGCGGCGGCATCAAGCATAGAAGGAATCTCTTCTATCTCAGCTGGAGCTGAGCCAACCCTCCCACCCGTCTGAGAACGAGTACCAGCGAGCGCTTGAATATCAGAAGATTCTCGGATCGCTCGGCTTGTACGAACATAAGCTCCCTTTCCTGGTAAGGAAAGGGAGCTTATGTTCGTACAAGCCTCATGAACCTGGGAGTAGATCGCTCACTATCGCCAGCACAGGAGGGCCTCACGTTTCTAACGGAGTGGCCTTCTGTGCATAGTTCGCTTTTCGACCGGATGCGTCCTGAACACAGGCGGCCGACATCGTTCGCCGCCACCTGAGGATGCGAGAACACCGCCATCCGTCAGCGCGAGTCACACCCTCGCCGCGCTCAATCTTCTCAACCTGCATGACTGGTACTGCAAGCGTGAGCGTCTCGATCCGTGGGGCCGGTTCCTCGGTGAACCGGAACCAGCGCACACGCCACGCCGGCGGCGTCACCTCGTCTCCATGCACCCTGACGAGTCGTCGGCGGCAGCCGAATTCGGCAGATAGCTACCCCGCCCCGGTAGCGAAATCCATGGATTCCGCGGCTCGACCTCGACCACATCACGGAAGCGGCCGTCCGTAGCTGCTTCGGGGGCGACATTCGGCCCAGTCTGGATGCGAATCGCGCCGCAATCGGGTCGGAGGTCCGATGAATCGGGCCCGCAAGGTCCAGTTGAGGGGAATCGGTCTCGGAAACCCGGCAGCGGGTCCAATTGGTGAACGCAACGGGCGTTGATGGGTGAACACCCTCCACATACACGCCAGGGGTGTTCACCAATGGCGGTTCGGTCTGGGCTGCAGCCGGACTGGATAGGTTGACTAGTCGGTAATCACACCTAAGGACGGGTCCTGATCACACAAATCTGGATGAGTTCCAATTTCTTGTGGCGGTGGGTGTGCGTTCAGGTGTCCATCGGATGGAACTAAGCGGAATCACGGCGTCGGAGGAACATGGCCAGTGCGGCTCCGACATTCTCGCGCACGAAGCCCTCTTGCTCCGCTGCGATCATGGAGCGCATCGTCTCGAGTTCACGCTCGGCGCCAGGCAGGTCGAACACCGCGCAACCAGCAGCGTTGCGGACATCCCAATCGTCGTCTGTCCGGGCCAGGTGGATCAGCGCTCCGCGGCATCTCTCGGCTAGGGAATCGTCATCGATCCGAAGGATCGCGAAGACCCTCACAGCTTCGATCCTCACCAAGTCGTCTTCTGTCGTATCGGCTGCAACCGCGAGCAGAAACGAGGCCAGCAGCGGTCCGTCGCCATCCTCGGGAATCAGCGATCGTAGTGCGGAGAAACGCCCATCCGCGCTCCACTGCGCGAAGTTTGCGATCACCTCGCATGCAGCTGATTCGGAACTCATGAGGCATCACGCTACGGAGTCCGAGAGTTCGACGCCACCTCTGAGACAAGCATCGCCG
This sequence comes from Rhodococcus tukisamuensis NBRC 100609, assembly GCF_001894985.1. Taxonomy (GTDB): domain Bacteria; phylum Actinomycetota; class Actinomycetes; order Mycobacteriales; family Mycobacteriaceae; genus Rhodococcus_G; species Rhodococcus_G tukisamuensis. The sequence continues at coordinate 13,790 of NZ_BCXG01000024.1, forward strand.
ATGCGTGCGGACTTCCTGTGGTCGTTCAGTAGTTGGCGTCGGTTGCCCGTAGCGTGACGAGCTGGGAGGACATCGAAGGATGGATGGAGGAGGGGTGTTCACCAATGTAGTCGGATGAGGTGGCGAACGCTGAGCTGCCGCGATGGTGTGAACTGCCACCCTTGTTGGCAAGTTGCCAACGCGTTTGGTCGGCGTGGCGGGAGGGGCAGGCCGGAGGCACGTTCCTTCAGCTTCGTCGCCCCAGAGCCGACGACTCGCCGCCGGTTGAACGATTTGTCGGGCCTCGGATCTGTCCGACGACGGTCCGAACGACACCGGGATCGAGGCCGGTCAACGCTTTCGCGTGCCGTAGTCTTCTCGAGTGATGAGACGGCTTCGCAGAGCACTGATTCCGGCGACCCTAGCGGCATCGGCGCTGGTCCTATCGGCTCCCACTGCCTCCGCCCACCACCAGGAGTGGACACCCCTGCCGACGGCACACACCCTCGGCCGAGGCAACTCGGTCCCGTGCAGCGGTCAGATCACCGGCACTGTGCAGACGCCACACGATCGGCCGGGAATCGCGCTGGTCACGCTGTCCTGGACACCGTTGTTCACCAGTCCCTGCGAGATCACGGCCTACGTGAACTTCTGGAACTCTGCCACCCACCAGGGCGGCACGATGCTGGCGAACCTGACCAATGAATCCAGTGGCCTCGCCACACCCCGCGGGAACTGGACTCAGCAGATCAGCATCCCGATCGGCTCCGGCCCCGCCGGTCTGACCGTGACCACCGAGGCGTTCAGCACCGGCAGCTTCGACCCGAATCGGGTGATGACCCGGTTCGTGGTGGCCTGAGACGAGGTCAGCACCGCGGCAACTCCGGGTTGCGGCAGTAACGGCCGAGGAATGGGCGGATTGCCAGATCATGACGTACGGAAGCCGGCCGACGGAGGCTCACCCTACGCTGGTCCGACCTGCATATATGCACATTTTCTGTGCCGCTACTAAGGGTACCGGTAGTAATCGCCGAGAATCCAACGAAGTTCCGACCTTCTGCCTGATGAAGGACGTGATCGAGGAAGTCGGTCCTACGTCTTGGGGGCGGTGCCGCTGACGATGCGGTGGATGGTGGAGTGGCCGACGCTGTACTCGTCGGCCAGATCGGCCAGGCTGGAGTCGTCGTCGGGGTCGTGTATCGGCGGTGGATGGTTTTGCGCGGCCAGGGACAATTTCGGTTGTCGGCCCTTGAGTTGGCCCCTGGCGCGGGCCTTCGCCATCCCCTCCCGAGTGCGGAGGTGGTTCAGGTTGGCCTCGAATTCGGCGACCATGGCCAGGGTTTGCAGGAACAGCTTGCCGAACGGGTCGTTCCAGTCGTAGATCGAATTGCCGAGCCCGAACAGCACGTCGCGTTCACGCAAGCCGGTCAGGATCTCGCCGGCCTCGGCCATGTTGCGGGCAAACCGGTCGAACTTCGTAGTGGTCAGCACCACCTGCCGCCCGTCGACGGCCGCCGCGGCGGAGGTGACCGCGGCGAGGGCGTTGTCCAGTCCGGTCCGGTTCTTGCGCCTGAATCAAAAGCCGGACGGTTGGGATGTTTAGGCACTACCCTCCCTGAGATGTTGCAGGCATTGAGCTACCAAGCAACGGTGCCCCGGCAGTTCGTCCACCGCCAGTCCGTGTCCGAGGTATTCCTAACGGACAGCGTCCCGGCTGGGGGTATAGGTCGATTCCGTCTCGGCGCTCAGTGGCCACGCCTACATCCGTTCTACCGCACATGCACCCGGCGTCACGACACCATGATCCTTGCCGAAACCGCCCGGCAGAGCGCGATCTACCTCGCCCACCGCTACTACAAGGTTCCGCTGGATCGAAAGTTCACGATGCAGTCCATGACAGTGGACGCACACCTCGACCGGCTGACGATCGGCTCCGCCGTGGGGGAGGTCGTCCTCGACGCACAGGTGACCGAATTCGACCGCCGCCGTGGGCAGCTGACCGGCTTCGCCGTCGACCTGGTCTACCACCTCGGCAATGCCCTGGCCGGAACCGCACGCGCCACTGCCTCCGTCCTCACCAGGGACGAGTACGAGATCGCCCGATGGCCCGGTGACCGGGACAGGTCCATGGGCCCGATTCCGCAACCGGACGCGGTGGCAAGGTCCGAAGTCTGCGCCCCGGATGACGGCGCAGTCACCCTCGGCCGGCACGCGGCCGGGTCCGGCGACGGCCGATGGCGCCTGCGAGTGGACCTGAGCCACCCCGTGCTGTTCGACCACCCCTGCGACCATGTCCCCGGGGCCCTGGTTCTCGAGGCAGCCCGGCAGGCGTCCCGACTACGGCTGGGATGGCCGTGCGCCGAAGTCGAGTCCATCACGATGCGATTCCGCCAATTCCTCGAACTGGACGAGCCGACCACCGTCACCGCAGTACCCAGCCACGACCTCGGGTGCGTCGCCGTCTCCTTCGACCAATGGGGGGTTGAGAAGGCGTCGGGATCGGTCCGGCTGTCGATCACGCCGGCATCGACGGATCAGCCCTGTGTGGGGACCCAGCGGGCATGTCGATAGCTGTCGATTCTGCGTCGTCGCCGGGGAGCCATGATCGAGGGAAGAAAGATCTCGAGCATCTGCTCGATCCGCGACTCGAGGTCCTGGCGCTGTGTCAGGACGTTCGACACCAGTTGCACCCCGGTGAACGCCGACACGAAGTAGCGCGCGAGATGCGCCGCGTCCATGGTGTCCGCAAGGTCCCCCTCCGCGGCTGCGTCGCGGAAGAGTTGATCGAGCCCGGAGATCCAGTCCACGTAGGGCTTCGGCGGTCCCTCCGCCGCGCTGAGCTCGAGCGTGAGCCGGATGCCGGCCCGCACGACAGGGTCTTCGATGACTTGCCGGCCCATCTCGTACGCGAGCATTACCAACTGCTCGAGTGCGGGGGCGCCCGTGGCGTGGATCTCGGCTGCCGCAGCCATCGAAATCGCATGCTGTTCCTCGATGACGACGGCTCCGAGCTCGTCCTTCGACTTGAAATGGAAGTACAAAGCACCCTTCGTCACCCCGGACCCGTCGACGATGTCGGACAGAGTCGTGCGCTCGTACCCCGTCACGTCGAAGGACTCCGCGGCCGCGCGAATGATCTGCTGCCGGGTCACGAACGCTCGCTCCTGCTTGGCCACCGCCCCAAACTCCTCTCCGCACAATCCAACCGACATCTTGCACCACCATGCACCCGACTGAGCACCCCTCAAGCGGAGGACCTGTGATGTCCGTATTCCAGCTCGGCCGCCGCAGCTCGCAGGGCCAGCGGATCGCAGTAATCGGGGCAACCGGTTTCATTGGCTCCGCTACCCTACGTGCTCTCGCCGCGCGGGGTGCGGCGGTGACCGCGATCGCCCGGCAGCCACCTGCGCAACCTGACGCGGCGAAACGCTGGACGCAGGCCGACATCACCGACGTCGACACCCTGACGACCGCACTGGAGGGCGTAGATGTCGTCATCCACGCCGGCAGCTACACCGGATCCGATCCGAACCTGTGCGAAGTCATCAACCACCAGGGAACCCGGAATGTTCTCCTCGCAGCCGATCGATCCGGCATAGAGTCGGTCATCACCCTCAGCACGATCGGCGTCTACGGACCTGGCCCCTTCACCGGGATCGTCGAGGACAAGCGAGAACCGAACCCCATCACCGCCCTCAGCGCCAGCCGGGTAGCAGCTGACCACGACGTCCGCGCCCAGGGCGGCACCGTCGTCCGACCCGGATTCATCCACGGCCCCGGCGACCGGTGGTTCACCCCCGGGCTGTGGTACATCCTCAGCCAACTCGGCGGTTGGATCGACCACGGCGCCCCGACGCAGTCCACCATCGAGGTCGACCTCCTCGCCAGCCAGCTCGCAGACCTCGCACTGACCCCCACAGTTGGTGACCGAGGAGCGCTCTTCCATGCGTCAGCGCCCGAGCCTTCCTCGGTCCGCTCCATCGCTGCCGCGACCGTCGGCCAGGGTCGAGATCTCCCAGCAAACAACCTCACCTTCCCGAAGGCGCTACGCCGTGCGCCAGATCTCGGCCTGACGCCGCGGCATATCGACCTTGGCGGCCGTGACCATACGATCGACGGAACACGGTTACGTAAACGGTTGCGGGGCAACGCGCACGAGGGGTCTGACCCAAACTCAGGGTGACAATGTGCACCCCTCCGCATATCGGTGACCATGCAGCCCAGGACAGATGTCTCCGTAGGAGACATCTGGCGAGCCGACCCGATGACCGTTGAAGGTTCGACCAGAACGTTTCGCGACGAGACGAACCGAGACCCTACGCCGAACGAGCCCCCGCCTGACGAGTGGCCGCACCCGGCACCTGAACTGGTCGGAGCTCACCTTCTCCCGTTCCCCCCGGGGGCAACTAGAAACCGGTCAGACGACTCGATTTATAAGTACCGGGTGGTAGGTATTGAAACTGCACACATCGTTGGCGAACTCGGTATAGCGTGCACTTGGCTTCGAGAGCTAATTCAGCACAACGGACAGCTCCGGACGAACCGAACGAGTGGGGCGCAAACCGAGGTGACATGAAACTTCCACCCGCGCATGTTGATTCATCTGTTCGACGACCTCAGCTCGGGAACATTCCCGGCTGCAACTGGAGGTCGCCGCCCGGCTCAACTCAGCCCTCGACAGTGTTCAGGCGTGCGCGGCAGTTGCGACGCCACCGCCGCGGAGAACACGCGAGGAGTCCGAGAAGGGTTTCGCCGGCGACCGGGTCGCAGTCGCTGAGGTGACCTGTGGCAGTCCCGCACCGTGCGGGACACGGCGTAGGAATCGAAGGAGATCAAAGAATGACGACACTGACCAGAGCCGCTCTCGCCGGCACCGCAATGACCGCCGCACTCGTGATGGGAGCTGGCACCGCCTCCGCAGCAACGATCGGCACGGCCGGATCCGCGATGGTCTCGACCCCGACCGGGGCGGACCAGCTGTGCGGTACTGCCTACATCGGCGCCGATACCCATGTCGGTGCACCGCCGGCCGGTGCTCGTGCAGTCCAGGGTGTGACGGTCACGGGCAAGCTCTACGACTCGGGATCCGTGCTCCAGGCCACGGCGTCCGCTACCACCGACGCCAACGGCAGGTACTGCATTCAGGCACCTGCCGGACTGGCGAGCGTCATCACGAGTAATGGCTGGGTCGATATGTCCTTCACACCCGCCACGGTCACGGACACGAGCGTCACGCCCAACGTGACCTACGCCGGTCGCATGTCCGGCCCCGGGACCCCGTCCGCGGACGGAAAGCTCACGCTCGGCGAGTTCATCAAGCACCCCTGGCCGAACCTGATCACGGCAACGAGCGCGTGGAAGGTGAATGTCGTCTTCGCGTGATCTGATTCGGGTTTGGGGTGCGGGCCACACACCCGCACCCCAAACCCGGCGGCCACCAGGGGCTCCCCACCTTGACCACGATACGGGCGGGTGATACCTGCTCGATTCTCAATTACTCACTCACAGAAGGAGGATTCACCCATGCTCAAGGCATTCATTGCGTTACTCGGGGCATTCGTCACGGACTCCGCACCCGCCTGGGGCGGATCGATCGACGGACTGAACGCCATGTCCACCGACAGCTACTCGAGCGAAGGATAAATTCATGATTGGCTCCGTTCAGGAGAGCACGGGATCCCTCGGACAGACCGTGACCCAGATGCTCCCCATCATGTTCCTCTACCTCGTCGACTTTCCCATCAGCGCGTCCGTCGGCTGACGGATCACCCAACCGAAAGCAGTATCCAAATGCTCAATGCACTCAGCTCCGATCTAGCCCTCGGCTCTGTCATGACGTATATCGACCTCATGGATCCACTCAAGACCTTCCTGCTCGGCCTGTCCTAAAGGAGAATGCAATGTCATCGGACTACTGGGCCAAGATGGTGGACACCATGATGAACTTCGGGGCGATCGCAGGGATCGGATTGGCGACGGCCTCCGCCGCAGGCGCGGGCTGGTCAAGCCTCGACTCAGCCTCCAGCAACACCTGACCAACCCGACACACGTGACCGGTGCTCACACCCAGCAAGAGCCGGACGTGGGCACCGGTCACGAGCATCAGGGTCCAGCACGAGCTAGTACGACCAGCAGCTTTTGCCAGGATGAGTAAGCGGCGTCATCGGTTTGGCCGGACAACACACCGTGTGCTCGCGGCCGATCTCCGGGAAGTCCCGAAGACGCTCCAACTCCTCGTCCGCGAACACTCGCGTCGCCACAAACCCCACCAACTTCCAGCCGCGTCGATCGACCTCATCGGCAGCCAAGCCAAGCACCAACCACTCAACTGGGCAGCCGGAACCGTCAAATCGTCCTCTACCCGGGCGTATTCCGAACTTCGTTGGATTCTCGGCGATTACTACCGGAACCCCTACTATGGGGACCCCATGTCGGTCAACGTCTTCCGGTCAGGGGCAGTGACCACCCAAGTCGCACCCAAATGTGTTGTACAGCACTCATTGCCACAACTCGGGTATCGGCAAAGTTCACATCCAGCCGTGGGGAATCATTTGCAGCACCTCCCGGGTATTGGGGCAGCCGTTCCGAGTCAGAGCGCGGTGCCGAGCAACCAGAAGATGCCGAGACCCACTGCATTGACGATCGTGAACAGGGCCGCCTCGAGCGGTGGATGCTGCGCGAACGCCGCTTGTCCAACTTGGTACACGGTGTCGAAGTAGGCCGGCAATGTCGAAATCGATGAGCCCATGTTGGTTCCCCCAGTTGGTGTCCCGACACTAGGTACATCGCGCACGTGGTGGGGCCGTTACTTGGCGCCTTCTTCGAGCTAACCAGCTTTGGGGTGGCCCCGCCATGTCCCGTGGGGGCGGGCTGGCGGGGCCGGGCCGCCCCCTGGGGGCAAGAGACGGCCCACCAACAGTAATCCGGCAGCAACAAGGCGCAGTGCCGACATGCCAGGAACGATCAGGTCGTTCGGCGGTCAATGTCCACGCGGTACTGCTGGGTGACGCCGACCGCCGAGCACTGATCAGGCGCCCGTCGCGCCAGGATGTTCGCCCGGCCAAAACGTGGTCCGGGAGCGCGGTGGGTGAGGGTCTAGTGCGCGGCGGCGAAGGCCTCCTGGATCTCGGCGGAGATCCGCCCGCGCGCTGACACCTTCAAACCGTTTGCGGCAGCCCACTGTCGAATCGCCTTCATCTGCTCGCGGCTAGCGGCGGATCCTGCCGTTGCCTTGCGCTGGTTCTTCGCCCCACTGACCTTGGTGGCGTGTGCGATGTAGTAGTCGAGCTTCCGGTGAAATTCGGTCGCGTTCTTGGTGTTGAGGTCGATCGCGTAGCTGACCCCGTTCACCGAGAAGGTGATGCTTTCTCCGCCGCTGTCGATGGGGGTCTCGTCGATGTCGTCGATCAGTTGCACGATGGTTTTCCGGGCCGCAGGGTCCTCCGTCAGTGGGGTGCGATCTTCCGGCAGGTTACCGGTTCGAGTTGCCGATGAATCGCTCGTCGCTGGGTGCACGGCGAACAGCGCCGGCGTGCTACGAGATGTGAATGTGTTTTCAGTGAGTGGTACAGCGTCGATTTGTGGCGCCCATGGAAGGACGCAGCTGTGGTGTCGAGTCTTACCGCGAGAGGAACGCCGGCCTTCACTCTCAAAGATCCGGACACGGTGGTCGCCCATCATCCGGAGTGGGTGCCATCGATAGATGGAGTCGGGGCCCTCTCACATGAGCATCGGGATCACTGCCAACGCGGCGATCCCGATGCTCACGATCGCCAGCAGTGTTGTTCCCACGACGAAGCCCCGCTCGACGGTGCCGGGATGTCGGCGGCGGTTCCGGACGACAGCGACGAGTACCGCTACCGCACCAATTCCTCCCAGAATCAGGGGCGACAAGACCACGCAGAGGAGCGCGGCAGCAAGGAGCCCTGCGCCGGGCCGTGTCCACCATTCGCCGGCTGTGGAACGAAACCCCGCATACGGGCCCGGCCCAGAGGACACGTCCTCGTTGGCGGCGATCTTCTCGACCGGTCCGAGTTCTCGAAGTATCGCAGTCATGTCACCAGCACCGGCGGCAGCTTGTACGGCGTATCGAGTGGCGATGCGCTCGCGCACCGAGCTGACGATGCGCTCCGCCTCCTCAGCTTGAGTATCGCGCAGGGAGTCTCGGAGGTCTTGTAGGTACGCGGCCGCGAGCGGGGAATCGTCGATCGACGTGTGGGGGTCCATTTCAGTTCTCCTCCATGCAGTTCCGGATGTCTCCGCCATGCCGGACCGGGCGCCGCACAACGATCTCCCACGCCGGGACACCCAGTCCGTCGACCGACTGCTCACGGCACCGACTCCGCATGGTTGACGCCGTCGATGGTGGCGAGGATTGACCTCAACACTCTCGCTTCGGCCGCGAGAGCAGCCTCCCCGACGGGGGTCAGTTGGATCCACGATCGTTGGCGTCGGCCGTTGTAGGTCTTTCGCATCGAGATGTAGCCGCGCTGGGCCAGGAGTTCGAGATGTCGGCCGAGGTTTCCGTCCGTCAGCCCCAGAGTGGTTCGCAGGTAGGAGAATTCGACTTCCATCCCGTCGCACAGGGTGGTCATGATGGCGAGCCGCACCCGCTGGTGAACTGTGTCATCGAGACCGGTGATGGGATGCTGGATGTCAGCCAACTCGCAGTCCCTGGTTCTCGACGATTCTGGACTGGGCCGCACCGGCAAGGGCGATGACCGCGAAGACGAGTGTGGCGACGCCAGCTGAGACGTAGCTCATCACGGATCTCTCGGTCCAGAGAAGTTGACGGGCCGGCTCGCTCACTGTCACCAGCCCCACGACGATCGCGGCGAGCGCGGTCGCCCAGACCGGCCAGCACCGCTCACGCCATCCGATGACGAAGAACCCCACGCCCAGCAGGGACAACGCGCCGACGATGTAGACCAGGGGCAGCAGCCCGAAGAAGATGGACAGAACCGCAATCAGCGCAATCAGGTGGTAGCCGACGCCACGCCTCCGGACCCCCATGGCCTGGGCTCGGACGTAGACGATGCCCCACAGGATGAGGAACACGGCAGGGACGGCGAGAATCTGAATCCAGCCTACTGGCCATTGGTCCGCCAGAATCGAGACGCCGATCGCTGTGGCGCCCAGACCCAGCATCAGCAGATTCGTCGATGCAACTCGGCGTGCCAGCCGAACTCGACGAGACGCATCCGTCGCCTTGTCGTTGAAGGTGTCCGCGCAGTGGTCGTGGGCTGACATACCTTGACTCTGCATTGCAGAGTGAAGTTCGTCAACCCGGAAACCCGTTGTTGGTCAACGATCAAAGAGGGCTACCCCCGGTCTGATTGACGAGTCAGCTGAACTCGGGCAGTCCCGGGAGGCGACACCTTGTTGTCAATCGGGTCCGAGGGTGGCTAATGAATCGAGCCGAAGTCAGGTTGGTGGGACCCCGGGGACTTCGGATCGAACTGGATACGGGCGTCGAGGTCGAAGGCGTGGACTGTGCCGTCGTCGAAACCGAGTTCGACGCCGTCCCGTTCGAGGCGGACCCATTCGAGTGCTCGACCATCGGCGGTGCGGCCGATGTGAGACCTCCCGATGTTTCCGGCCCGCGTGGTCAGCGGAGCCTTGGGCGCCTTGTCCAGGACGCCGGGGCAGCATCGCCGGCAGCGCGTGTAGCGCCGGGCGGCGTTGATCTCCTGTTCCGTGGCGAACTCGGGCAGCCGAGGCCAGCCGAAGGCCTGCAGATGTTCACGCAGATCGTCGAGGGTCGCCTGCGGCCCGAAGGGGTGCATGGTGCGGAGGTCGAGCTTGTCCCGGACGGCGGGGCAGTTGAGGGTGTGGACCTTGGTGAGGTTGATGATGAACTGGGCGCCCGCGGCGAGCGCGGCGTCGATGTCGCGCTGGCCCTGGTCGAGCCAGTCGTTGACCCGGCCGATCAACTCGGCGTCGGATTCGCGGATCTGGACCAGCTCGTAGCGGCTGCCGTCATCGCTGGCCTCAACCAGTTCGTAGGTGCTGCCGTCTTCGCGGTAGTTGATCATCGGTGGGGCCACTCTCTCTCGTTCCTGTGCGAACAGCTCTCGCAGGCTAGGGCCTGTGCGGGTGGGCTGTCCGTGGTTGCAGAGGATCGGGCCGGTGCCGAGGACGAAGCCCTGGTAGTCGCAGCGATGGCACGCGTCGATGATTTCGCTTGGCGGGCGGCATCGACGTCGGCGCGGCGCTCGGTGGTGCGTTTCGCGGTGGCGGGGGCAGTGCCGCGACAGCAGTCTTGTCAGTCCGGGTGCGCCCGAGTCCGGTATAGGCCAGCTCTCCCGGATTGAGATGCAGGAGGGGATTCCGGGACGCCTGCGTCGGCCTCTGGTCGAGGTTGGATTTGCTACCAGAAGTGAGATGGCGGTCCGCCTTGGCGTTCGTCAACAGGACACCTGTTTGACGACGGTTAGTGGCGATGATGAGTGCGGTGGAGCGAACTTCAGAACGGGCGACCGCGATGTGTTCGGCGGCCGATTCGGAAGCCGATGGAGTGAACCGGCGCCAGCTGGCCGGCGCGCAAAGCATCGAGCACGAATTCTTCATGCGCGACCATCGGAGTCGGAAGTTCGTCCACATTCCAGCGGAATTCTCTGGCTCCACAAGTCGTGGCTCACCAGTTGCAAGCCCAGTGTGAACGCCAACGCGCCTCGGTTCGGGTGACCACCATCGGGTACGCCTCAGATTGCCTATCGTGGGTCTATGGGGCATGAATGGGGGCGGATCGCGGCAGCGGCATCTGCGGGAACGCTGATCCTGACGAGCTGCGCGACCAACACGGACGTGCCGGCAACCTTCGCCGCCGCGGTGACCGTCACCGGCCAAGCAAGCCGAGCATCGGCTGCTTCCGGCGAGTGCACCATCGAGAAGGTTCCGGTCGCCCCGAACGACAGAGTGGTCATCGATGGAGACAGCGGTGCTGCCTTCGCAATGACTGCACTGGAGGTCGACTCCATCGATGAGAATCCCGATGGCACGGGCGTATGCACCTACACCGCGCGCTTCGGAGCCATCCCCGCGAACCAGAGAAACTACGTCATCTGGATGAACTACTTCACAGGGCAGTCCTTCACGTCCGACGAACTCAAAAACGGTGCTACCTACCGCCTGTGCAGCTCCGCACCCACCGACAGCAGCCACGGTGCAGATGTACAGGACAGCGGCTGCACGCCCTGACGCGGAACGCCATCTCGGGGCCCTTCAAACGATCCCTGGCTTCCGGATCATGCACGCCTTCCGCAGAAACCGCCATCTGACGGTGCGAGAACACCGCCACTTATCGCCGCGAGTCACAACAGTGTGCTCACGGCGGTGAGTGTCCCAGAACTCACTGACAGGTCCCGGTTTTGGGACTCGAGCAATGGGACACGTTTTTGGGACACTCGAGGCGCTGGTCGCCGGACTGTGACTCGCGGCGATATGTGGCGGTGTTCTTGCGTGGCCAGCTGGCGGTTCTGTGATGGGAGTAGTCGACGGTGAATGCGTGACCGTCGTCGGATACCGGTACAACTAGCGCCGGTTCGGTTCGGGCCGACGCACATCTGGCTGCCCGACCACTGGGTCGTTCGGATGCAAACGTCGCTGCAAGAGTGAGAGACCCTCGGGATGGAGAGTTCCACGGAAGACGTGGCAGGCCCAGTCGAAGTCGGCAGTGGACCACGCGGCGGCCGCTTCCCCGTACCAGGCGAGGTTCCAAGGTTCGCTCGACCGTGGGCGTCGGGCCATGTATCCGTCGCCTTCGCCGCCGCCGAAACCTGCGCTGAACGCGCCGGTCGCCTCGTCATCGATCCTGATCCACTGGGGGGTCAAATCGTGGAGGACGGGGACGTGTAGGTCTGCGGCGGAAACGTTCTCGCGGAACCAGTCGTAGGTCTGTCGGCGCCTGGTCTCGGCCGCGGCCACCATCTTCCCCCGGGAGTCGTCGTCGGTCTCGATAGGCCCGTTCCAGGTGAAGACGGCGGGGTCGGCCGGAGCGCCGAATGTTGCCTGTTCGAACGCCGCTCCGTCGATTCCGTCACCGGTGTGCTCGGCGAGTACCGCGCCGGAGTCGGCGTCGACGATCAGTCGCACGGACGGTTTGTCAGGTCTGCGCGGAGCCAGCTCAACGGACCAGCATGGGCGGCCGAGGAACTCGACGTCCTCGACGGGGCGGGTTGGGCGGGCATAGTTCCCCCGTACCCAGTGCCCGGTCGGTGGTGTGATCAACAACTGTTTGCCCGGGCCCGCGATATGCACACGTTCGAGGGGGGTCCGTCGTGGCCGTGACGGGTCATCATGGAAGTGCCACGCCGTTTCCCCGTCAGTGAGGAATACCAGTTCGCCGGTTAGCGCCTCTACGCGCGTCTTCCGGCCGGCCCGGATCACCCGGACACCATCGGGGTCAAGTCCCACGACCACGGGTTTCTCGCCGTAGCTGATGGTGGGCACCTTGATGGGTTCGTCGGAGTTGTGATGGGTCCGCACGATTCCATCGACTGGGGTCGTGGGGCCGTCGACCATTGTGACGAGAACTTGTATCCAGGCAGTAGTCATATTGTCCTTACCCTTTGTGCTACCGAGTCATATTGTGCGCAAAGCCTCTTAGTTGAGCAGCAAACGGGAGTCGTTGACGCTTGGCGAGTCACACAGCCGATGGTCGCCGCCATCCGAGGTCGTCCTGAAATCGTTCGTTTCCCGGACATGAAAGGGTGCCGCGATCACCTTCTCCACACAACCGACGTCGTCGAAACCGCCGACAGCACCCCTCGTCGTTGGCACCACCTGACGCCGCCACATCGCCGCGAGTCACAGCGGAGGGCCTCATAAGGAAACGATTTTCGGTCGAGTTAGTCGACAAAAGATAACGATGGGTTTCCGACACGGATTGTGACTTACGGATCTAGACGCCGCCCGAGCCGGCACCGCCACCGCCCGAACTGAAAGATAATATCGGTCCACGAGTCCCGTCCGGATGCCGCGGCGAGAGGCAGGAGTAGTCGCTGGGCTTCCGGTCCCCCATGAGGTCGCAGAGATTCAACCGTCGAATCCAAGACCTGATTCGACCTCGCATCCCGGCAGGTCGTTCAACGAACCCGACTCCGGGGATCGGTTCCGATCGCACGTAGTGCTCCATACCTGATGGTAGCTCCCGCTCCCTGTTCGACGGGACCCGCGATCCGTGCACGGCCGGATTGGGAAGAGCCGTTGGTGCATCCCTCCTTTAGAACGCCAAGGAACGACGCGAGAACGCCGCCATCTATTGCCGCGAGTCACAGGCGACGTCGCGGGAAACTGGCAGTGCACAACTTCCAGGCATGTTGGTTGGTACCGTGCTTGCGCACGCAGGGAGGGGCTGCATAGGGGGGAAATGGCAGGTGTTATCGCGGTTATCGTCGGGTTCTTCATCATCCTGAGCCTGGCAGTTGCAGTGATGGAACGGCTGGACCGGCGAGATGGCGGGGATCCCAATGAGCTGGATCCAGGTCCGCCTGTTTCGATCGACGACTGAGGCTCGGTAGCTCAGTCGGCAGACGTCATGCTGCCGCGAGGGAAGCGACGGCTCGCACCGTCTTGTCTTTGTTGATCTGGGGAATGTTGTTGACATATCGGATGTCTAACCATGGTTCGACGCCGGCGCCGATAGCTTTGCGTAGTGACGGTTGAGGCGAACTGGGCCCGGATCATCCGCTGGTGCGAGCAACATGCCCCCGCGACCGCAGCGAACCTGTTGCCACCTGCCAAACCGGCAGATATTCGCGCCGCTGAGACTGCCACCGGCAGGGTCTGGTCTGAACAGTTGCGCCAGTGGTTCAGACTGCACGACGGCAGCCAGCCCGGCTTCCCGCTCTATATGCTCCCCAGATTCGCACCGATCTCCGCCGCGGCCGCCGCTGATGTTCACGGACGGATGACTCAGCTATGGCAGGACATGACCGACGATCTCGGCGGAAGTGAGATGTTGATGGCTGCGCCCGCAGGCGAGGAAGCCGGGACCTACCTACCTGCCTATATCCCGATCGGCGAGGACGGCGCCGGCGACTACCTCGTGATCGACACCCGCTCCGGGGACCGCCAGGACTGCGTGGTCGACTTCTTCGGGGAGGGCGTCGAAACCCTGACGTGGGACTCGATCGAGGCCATGCTCGACTCCACTGCGACGGCGCTCGAGCAGGGAACGGACTGCGAGGGGTGGGTGCCGGTCATCGAGGATGGTCTACTCCGTTGGGACTTTCGGCCGTAGCGCCCCGATCAGGCGAAGAACCCTCTTGGTGCCAATTCAACTATCAGCTCGGGTCATAACCGATACGTCCACCATTCGAGGCGTCCATCAATCGTTCGTTTCCCGGACACGAATTGGGCTGGCCGGCTGGAGGATGCCCGAACTGATAGCCAGGGGCACGTACATCCAAGGAGAATCAATTGATGGAAACCTTCTTTTTCGGTGCGATCGCAATCGCGGTGCTGGTCGGACTGGACCAGGCGGGACTGTGGGCCGAGCGAAGAGGGTGGGTGTACTGGCGCAAGGGCAAACGTGGGGATGCGGGAGGCGGCATGTTGGGTGTCATGGACGAACTCCTCTCGCCCGCGAAGAGTCACACTCTCGAGGAGATTGCCAACAAGCAGCACGGTCGAGTCGACGTAACCGTTGGAGACGGCGGATGGGTCGATCTCGATGGTGGTCGGGCGCACTTGCCGGCGGTTGGTCGGCAGTAGAAGGCTCCAGGTGCGTGGACGTTGCAAACCGCGGGTGTCTCCGTTCGTAACTTTCGACAGTTCATCAATCGGTCGGTTCTCGGACGTGGAGAGCGGCGCTGTCGCCGCCTCGTCAGTTGAGAGTTTGCTCGTCGGTTGTCAGGAGCACAGTGCCGAAGAGCTTTCCGTCGATCCATGTGATGGAGTGCGAGATGGAGACGACAACCTGGCCCTCGGCTTGCCAGGCGAGAGTGGCCGCAGTCGAGGCATGATTCGCCAGATCCACCGTCAGCTTCGCGAGGTCGTCGTAGGGACCGAGCTGGATGGTCGAGATTTCGTAGCTGTGGTCGGCGCTCACAGATTGTGACTCGCGGCGAGAGATGGCGGCGTTCTCGCGGCGTCAGGTGGCGCCAACGACGAGGGTGGTGCGGGCGGTTTCGACGACGTCGGTGGTGTGGAGAAGGTGATCGCGGCACACGCATCACCCGACTCGATCAGAATCCACTAGTCCACGCCGAACACGCTACGGGCGACCCCGACCAGATGATTCATGATCTGGCCGACCTGTCGCGGACGTAGGCTGACAGCATCCTTCGGCCGGCATCGGTGTTCGTGACCGGGCGCGGGCCACCAGGGCTGGGAGGTCCGTCGATGAGACAACGTCACCGTCTACGCCGAGCATCCATCGTCGCCGGTGCCGGCGCAGCACTGCTCTTCGCGGCACAACCAGCCGCCGCCGCGCCGACCGACACCGTCTTTCCTATCCCCGTGGTGTGGATCGGGCCGTCTGCCACCTACCTCTCCAATGGGGACATTGAATACGTGACGGCCAGCACCGACCCGGCGATGCCAGGCGTCACCCGATTCACCGGGACCCCCTATGCGGTTCATTGGCGAAATCTCTCGACCGGCGCAGCCGATACCGTGCTCGTCGAATGGCCGAGTGTCGAAGTCCACACCGGGTCCGGAACCGTGGTTGCCACCGTCACGCCGCCGGACTACCTGCTCGCCGAGTACTCGGGACTCACCCTCCTGACCGGCGCCGGCGCCTGGGCGGTCCCCTGACCGAGAAGCTAGTGATCACCAGTAGTCCCGCCCTCGGATGCGACTTCGGCGGGCACTGCCCGTAGCACCCGGAGTTGATGAAGATGGACTTCCCATTGATCTACTGGCTACTTCCACCGCCCTTGTTCTCGGAGTGGACCCGTCAATGGATCGTCGACAACTGGCCGTGCTGGGCTGGCGGATACTGCCACTGAAAACCGTTGGGAGGTACTACCGAAACTGACAGGTTCCTTGGAGAAACTGGTAATCGCCAGCAGTCCCCGCCCTCGGATTTGACTTCGGCGAACACTTCCGTAACCAACCCCGAGAGGTGATCCAAATGGACCGGACCTTCTGGCTCTTGTGGATACCAGCACCCATCCTGGAGAAGCTTCTGCCAGCTCTCCCTTGTTACTTCAACGGGAACTGCTAGAACTTGGAGCGGCTGAGCCATGACGGCTCATGCACCCGATCGACGTCGTCGACCAGGGCCACAATCCCAAACGGCTGGGCCCCCGATATCGACCCAACCCGCCACGTGACTGGTCGGGCTGGGGCAAAGCCCCGTTAGTTGTTGGTAACCACGAAGCCCTTGCCGGCAGGGAACTGGCTAGCGGGAGACTTGATCCTATTGGGCACCGGGATAGATTCGCGTCGGGTTGTCGCCCGTGATCCCGCAGGTCAAGCCTGTCGACTGTGACGGGCGGTAGTAGAGTGACCGAACCTGGCCCCGACTGTTCTTGGAGGTCGCCATGATCGATTTCATTCGCCGATCGGTCGCCTGCGCGGCCATCGTGGCCGGTTCGGTTCTGGCGACGGCGGCCGCCGCCTCCGCCGCGGTCACCGTTCCGTTCCAGGTCAACCCCGCGCCGTTCGGAAACCCGAACGGCAGCTTCGACGCTCCCGCGGTCCGCTGCGTGGCCGTGGTCGGCGAGCAGCCTGGGACGGTGACGATCACCGGCTCGGAGGAAGGCAGACGGCAAGGCAGATGGGCGTGCCAAGTCCGGGGCGACGTGCACTGGCTGAACCTGTCGAGCGGAGCCGCCGGCTCCGCCCGGATGTCGCTCGCCCAGTACGGCTACCCGGCGGCAATCCTGCCGACCGGGACCGGGCAGGTCGTCCTCACTGTCATACCCGAACCCGGCACGACCACACCGGGCTTCGTAACCGCCTACGTTCCGTAGACGACGGCCCCGCGGCCCGGGGAGGGCGCGCGGGTCTCCCGCCACCAAGTGGTCGCCGGCTTCGTCGATTTCTGACGCCACGCAGGTGCCTTCGTCGTTTGGAGGTGTCCTGTTTGACGACCGTCAACCAGCACACCCGAAACCGGTTCGGGACTCGATCTCATGCAGGGGAGACGCACGCAAGCGTAGGCCTGTTTAACCGTCCTGCATGTGGGTCCTGGATAGGCAGTCTATGCCGCACTAAGGTCCTCTCGTGTCCGGAATCTTGGTGGGGTATGCCCGATGCTCAACTCAGGGGCAGGATCTGCGAGCGCAGCGCACAGCCCTCAAACGTCTCGGCGTCGAGCCGGAGCGGATCTACACCGACAAGGGATTCACCGGACGCAACCGCGACCGGCCCGGTCTACGGGAAGCGTTGGCTGCGTGCCGGGCCGGCGACACCCTGATCGTGGCGAAGCTGGATCGGCTCGGGCGCTCCGCCGTTGACCTACGGTCGATCGCCGACGAGCTCGAAGGGAAGGGCCCCCGGCTGAGCATCGGCGGCTCGATCCAC
This sequence comes from Rhodococcus tukisamuensis NBRC 100609, assembly GCF_001894985.1. Lineage (GTDB taxonomy): Bacteria > Actinomycetota > Actinomycetes > Mycobacteriales > Mycobacteriaceae > Rhodococcus_G > Rhodococcus_G tukisamuensis. The sequence continues at coordinate 31,244 of NZ_BCXG01000024.1, forward strand.
GACCCGGCCGACCCGACGGGGAAGCTGTTCTTCGGGATGCTGTCGTTGATGGCCGAGTTCGAGTCGGACCTCATCCGGGCCCGGACCCGTGAGGGCATGGCCGAGGCCAAGAAGGCCGGCCGCCTCAAGCGCAAGCAACCCAAGCTGTCCGCCCTGCAACGCAAACGCCTGCTCGCGGACTACGACTCGGGCGACTACTCCGCCGGCCAACTCTGCGAGATCAGCGGCCTGTCCCGCTCGGCGATGTACGCGACACTGCAACGGGCCCGCGACGAGTCCTGATCGCGGCGGCGACATCGCAGGACGCGCCAGGGCGCAAGCGAGGGGCCGGCCCAGCCGGATCCACCAGATGTGACCAACGCGGTCGCAGCCGGCGAGCATGGAAGCGAGGTGACTCGTGACCGACAGCGGGTTGACCGAACGCGAACGGCAGCAAGCGATGAGCCGGTTCGCCGTACTGCGACCTCACCTGGAAGACGGTGTGCCGCTGACCCGCGCCGCGGCCGCGGCAGGCACTCCACTGCGGACCGCGCAACGGCCACGTGATGCGGAAGCTCGATGCGGACAACGGCTAACGTGAGGACACGTTCTCGCGCCTTCCCCGACCAAGGAGTCCGACATGGCCCTGCCGATTCCCTCCGGACGGCGTACCGGTGCCTTTCTCGCTCTGGCCGCTGCAACGGTTCTGATCGGCTCGGCCCCCGCCGGTGCCGAGCCCGCCACCCCGTCGATTCCTCGCGGCTCCCTCGTGATCGTCAACGACGTGCTCGGTCCGGAGGACCCCGGCTTCTGGAACCCCGATGTCCCGGGAACCCGCGTTCTGACTCCGGTCGAGCCCGGGGTGGAGGTGTTGTGCGCAAGCGGATTCGAGCCGACGCCCGGGTGCTCGACACTCGACATGCGCGACTGGTCCTCGCCGCAGCGGGACCTCGTGTTCGTCGACGTCCCCGTGATTGGACGGCCACCACTGCGCGTGTGGATGGACATCATCCCCCGCTTGGATGAAGGCCCCCTGGGTCATCTGATGGAACGCCTTTTCGCTCGTTGACACCGGGCCACCATGCCGCAGTATTTAGCCAGTCGGCTGCGCGGATGTCCGAAGTTGTCCGCATCGGGTTCAGGTCCGTCGGGCCCGGAGGACCACCCCGCGCAGTCGTGGTCAACGTAGGTGGCAACTGTGCAGTCACCGGCGACCGGCTTCAGCCCGCCCGCGTCGGACCCGGGGCTGGTCGCTGACCGCAAAGGCCCCAGACTGACCACCTCGCCCTGTATGCGTGTTTGGTGAGATCACCCGGTTCGACCGATGACGTTCCCGTTGGCGTCGTACCCGACGAGGGTCGCCATCGGCATTCCGTCCGGCATCGGGAACCATCCGAAGAAGCGACCTTCTACCAGCATCGTAGGGAACACTTCGCCGCTGCTGGTGTGGAGTTCGGCTCGGACGGCCTCGCCTGCGGCGGCGTCGTAGGTGAAATAGGTAAGACTGCCTGACGTTCCCACCTCACCTCCGGCGCCCTGGCCAAACGGGCCAGTGTCGACGGCCGGGCGGCAGTAGTTCATGAGTTTGGTGAAGTTCGCCGGCCCCGCCTGCTCGGTATCTGCGGCCGATTCGAATACAGGAGCGACACATCTCGTGCCGTCAGTACCTTGTGCGACGAACACGCTCATGACGGTTCCATCCGGGCCTGGGATGGCGGCGATCCGCTCGGCGGCGGCGGGGTTGACCCCGCTGCTGTCTGGGTAGGTCAACCAGCCCGAGTATGCATCGGTGAAGGCCTTCGGCATCAACCCTGTGGCAGCGGCGACTCCGACGCCTCCCGCTGCGGTGATCGCCGCGACGACAGCGATCGCGCCGGCTCTCCGGCGACGCGCTACAGGAACCACGGGATCGGTGGAGGTTGCCATGATGCGATCGCGCGCGGTTACTTGCAGATGGTTCGGCCACAGCTCGTCGATGTGGGCATCTGGCCGAATCTGTTCAAGGGTGGTCAGCAGGTTTCTGGTCATCGGACACTCCTGGGTTCGGCGGTGACGCGCAGCGCGATCGGGGTGACGGGTTCGGCGGGTAGGCCGGTGTGCAGACGGCGTCGGGCGCGGAAGAGTCGGACGTGCATGGCGGGGACGGAGCATCCTGCGACACGGGCCGCCTCGGTGGCGTTCAATCCGTCCCATGCGGTAAGCAGCAGCGCCTCGCGCTCTACGAGGGTGAGTGTTGCCAGGACTTCGAGTACTTCAGCGCGGTTGGTGACTGTGACGTCCGTGGCTGGCGCGGATGCCGTCATTTGCTCGATACGTGCCATTTCCGCGGCTAACGCATCATGGCGGCGGACGGTCCGACGGTTGTTGCTCATGGTGTTTCGGGCGACTACCAGCAGCCAGGGCAATGCCGGGTCGGGTACCTCAGCAAGGCGCCGCCATGCAACGAGAAACGTCTCGGACACCACTTCCTGGGCGGTGTGGTGATCGACATGCCTGCAGGTGTACGCGAACACCCGCCCGGCGTAGGTATCCCACAGCGCGGTGAAGCGTTCCTTGTCTCCCGACGGCGGTGACCGGTGCGGTTTCTCTCTCATATGAAGAAGTGTCCGGCCGGGTGCTGATTCTTACAGAGGTCTTCGAATCCGGTACTCCGAGGGCCGATAGGCCGGCACCCGTGGTGCGGAAGGTGCCAATAACTTAACGGGTTTCCAACTTCGGTCCCGATTCATCACCCAGGCCCGGACCCGTGAGGGCATGGCCGAGGCGAAGAAGGCCGGCCGACTCAAGGGCAGCAGCCGAAGCTGTCCGCTCTGCAACGCAAACGTCTGCGTGCGGACTAAGCCCGCCACCCAGAGCGTCAAATCACCGCCACATATCGCCGCGAGTCACACTGGAGCCCGCCGGCGGGTCACCGTCCGACAACCAAGGAATTGGAACACTGCGTCACCGTCGTCAACGACCGAGTGAGAAACCGGTGAGTCGGCTGTCTGACCCGCAGTCCTTTTGAATTGTCGGGGCCTGTCGGTGGTCAGCCCTAGGATCTCCAAGGAAGGTCAGGAGCGTCCCCAAGAGCAACCGTGCATGATCGGAGAACCCAGAGTTGGAACACCTAATCTTCGACCTCAAACAGCAGAAGAAGGGCGCTGTCGCTGTCGTTACCCTCGACAAGCAGGCCAATGTCCGGCTCATGACCATGTCGCACTACCGGTCGTTCAAGGCGGGTCGCCGCGCCCAGATGATCGGCGGCCTGGCCAAGAAGTCACCCGCTCGCCTCGGGATACCGAGCGACGGTCACTGGGTCGTTGTGGTGGATATGGGAGGCCTGCGCGGGCAGGTCCGCGCGGGAGTGAATGTCCAGCCGCCACCGCCTGGACTGTTGCCTCCGCTGCGTGAACACAACCCTGCACGCGAGGTTGCCGTCCGCGAGCCCGTGGAGCCTCAAGGTGATGTACTTGGCGGTCAGACCTGGGACGTCTTCATCTCGCACGCGAGTGAGGACAAGGCCGCAGTCGCGGTACCGCTCCGAGATGCCTTGGCGGCTCGCGGAGTGACCGTCTGGCTCGACAAGACCGAGATGCGAATCGGCCACAGCCTGCGACGTAAGATCGACGAGGGGATTCGGTCGAGTCGATACGGGGTCGTGGTGCTATCGCAGTCCTTCTTCAGCAAGGGCTGGACAAATCACGAGCTCGACGGGCTGGTGACCAAGACGGTCGCGGGGGAGCAGACGCTGCTGCCCATCTGGCATGAGATCACCGGCGACCAGGTCCGCGGCTACAGTCCATCGCTAGCAGACAAGGTGGCGCTGAGTACCGAGTCCCACAGCATCGAAGAGATGGCGGACCAGATCGCCGAGGTGGTCCGGGAGACTGCCGCCGAGGAAGCCCGGGCGTAGACACCGAAACACTCAATAGAGATTTCACTGCATCTCGACACCGTCGGTCTGCCGGTCCCGGAGCATGTACGCGACATTGCGACGCGCCAGGGTCGAAGCCGCGGACGACCCTCCCGATCTCCTGCCGGACAACATGACTAGGGGCAAGGGCGCGCGGAGCGGTCCTGCGGCAGCGGTTCTAGGAGCCTCCGAAGTCGAATCCGAGCTGCCCTCGGGCGGTGTCGGTCGTGGTCGCGATGCTGTAGTCGGGCTTACGTTGCTTGTCGGCGTTGGAGGTTGGCCAGGTGACACCGGTCGCGGCGAGGGTATCCATCGCGGCGACAGGACCGGTGACGATCTGGTCGAGCAGCTCCGCCTGCTGGGGGTGCAGAGCGACGAGACGCGTGAGAACGGTCAGCAGGTCGATGAACTCGCCATTCCAGTCGGACGGCCACTCCTCCGCATTGATGTCGTCAAGTGGGCTTGACCAGCGGCCGGTGGGGTTGGTCTTGCGGTAGATGAACCACGACCGGATGACATTCCGGCCGCCGACGGTGTATTCCCACACCTCGGGGCCGACGGGGCCGAACGAGCCGCCCCCGAACTGGATGGTCAGGGTTTCGGGGTCGTAGCAGATGGTGTCCGGGATCGCCTCGACCGCGGTGAGGTTGGTGATGCGCGCGGGGTCCGAGACCGGCAGTCTGACGTTGCGCTCAGGGCGGCCTGCTGCTTCATCGATGCAGACATCTCCGTAGGTGTGTAGCCACAGCACGGTGCGGCCCAGCTTAACGGCGGCCTCGAACAATGCGGGAGTGGTGGTGATTGGGACGCGGATACCGGGGGGTCAGTTCGTCGGTGAATCGTTCGGTGAACCCCGGGTGCGCGACGACGCCGGCGATGTATGCGAGCACGTCGTGCGGCGAGACGGTTCGCCCTGCGATAGTCGAGAGTGCCGCCGGTAGTCCCTCGGCGAGGTTGGGCTTCCGATTTGTATTACGGAGCGGCGTCGTGTTCGAACCGACGGGTCGTAGCGTGCCGTAGGAGACCGTGGGGATAGCTCGATGGCTTCCTGCCACCCGACCGGCCGGGGGGTTGGCTCTAAGAGGGTTCTGCCTCCCCACGGTCTCCGTTCGCTGCCTGGCTCAACACAGGAACGCCACCCTTCTCGGGCGGCCGGAAGTCGGAATGCCGACAGCGGATACCCCCGTCCACCAGCACGGAAGGCCCACGCCACGGTGATCGTGATCGGTATCGACCCGCACAAGTCCACCCACACCGCCACAGCCGTCGACCCGGCCACCAACCGGGACCTCGGATCCGTGCGTATCAGGTCATCGTTCGACGACTACGCCCACCTCATCACCTGTTCAAAGGCGTGGCCGGACCGGATCTGGGCCGTGGAGAACGCCTCCGGGCTCGGCCATCACCTCACCCAGTGGCTGATCAGCCGCGGTGAAGCCGTCGTCGACGTCCCGTCGACGGCGACCGCTCGGGTGCGGGAACTCTCGCGTGGTGGGCGGCGGAAGAACGATCGGATCGATGCCGCCGCGGCGGCGTGTGTGGCGTTTGGTCAGGGCGATTTCCGGCCGGTCGCCCCGGAAGGTCACACCGACGTGCTGCGAATCCTGGACGAACGCCGGGTCGACCTGGTCAGACAGAACGGCCGGCTCGTCAACCACCTCCACGCCTTGCTGCGTGAGCTGTTCCCCGGTGGGATGGAACGTGACTTCGATACCGAGGACGCCGCCAGCCAGCTCAAGGCGTTCCTGCCCGAGACCACGGCGGACGGGATGCGGAAGAACGTTGCCCTCGACATCGTTGGCGACCTGCGGAGGGTCCGGTTTCACATCGAGGACATCACCACCCGAATCAAGACCGAGCTTGCCGCCAGCGGCACCAAGCTCCTGAAGATTCCCGGCGTCGGCATCGTCACCGCCGCCCGGATCCTCGCCCGCACCGGCGATCCCACCCGGTTCGTGAACGAGGCGGCGTTCGCGAACTACAGCGGCACCGCACCGATCGAGGTCGCCAGCGCCGACAAGCAACGCCACCGACTGTCCCGGTCCGGCGACCGCACCCTGAACTCGGCCATCCACATCGTCGCCGTCACCCAGGCCAGAACGCCCAGCAGCGACGGATACGCCTACCACCAACGGAAGATGGCCGAAGGCAAGACATCACGCGAAGCAATGCGATGTCTGAAACGACAAGTTGCCAAACGACTCTGGCGCACCATGCGCGACGACTCCTTCACAACCTCGAGGCGCCACTTACTGCGTAGGGCCTGGTCGGGGGCGGACGAATGTCCCAAAAATGCCTTCCAACGCCATATCCTGAATGAATGGGCACGAACCCCGCTGCAGACCAGATCGCTCGCCTGCTGATCGAGCGGGAGGATCTCCTACTCGACGGCCGCGAACTCGAGGCTCGCCTGGACCGATTGAGGCGACGGCTCGACGATGTGAATGCTGAGATTGCCTCGCTTCGCCGGGTTGAGGGCGAACTACTCCGTCGCCACCCCAACGAGTTCGAACAGGACTGATCCTGATGGCTGTTCGAATGTCCCATGCACTTGACAGACACCGGAACCCTCCGCGGCGGCCCGTCGTCCGCCGTGAGCTCCGGCGACTCAATCGTCGATCGAAACCGGCGGATCGGGATCCAGCTCATTGGGATCCCAGTCATCTCGCCGGTCCAGTCGCTCCATCAGTGCTACTGCCAAGCTCAGGATGGCGAAGAACCCGATAATGACTGCAATGACGCCTGCCATTTCCCCCCTATGCCGCCCTCCCCGCGTGCACGAAACGGTACCAATCAGTCTGCAAGCCCGTACGGGTTCATCGCGAATCGGCGTCCTCAAGTAGTTCGATGGGTGGGGGGCGACGCTTCCCTCGTCGACCCCTCACCGACTACGGGACCGGTGTTCGAATCCTCGGGGGCTTGACAGCACACACAGACATCTCAGTTTGCTAAGGCGCAAGTGGGAGCTCCAACGACATGCTGATGCGGTCGTCACGTTCGCCATACCGCGGTGAACTTGTACCACGGTCCGCCAATGTGAGTTGACGAGAAGTCGTCGAAGCCGGCGGGCTTTCCGTTCGGTGAGTACGCCCACCCAATGCTGGTGCTGCTCGCAAAGTAGGGAGCATCGACGAAGTAGACGGTCCCGTTGTCGCCCTTCGATGCATAAAGGATGTCGAACGGACCGATCTCCAAATTCGCGCGACTGAGCTCGGGGCTAGCAAGCAAGTCGTGCGCCGTCTGCTCAAATTGCGGACGCATCTCGTCGAACGTCGGCGGAGGCAGCAGAAAGTCGATAGCCAGGACCCCAACCACGGCGAGTGGGACAGGCAGGATCCACCATGACCATCGACGGTCCTGCCCCACGACATAAAGCGTTCGGATCGACCAGACCAGCCCCGCGACTGCGAGTACCAGCACCGCTACTCCACCGAAAAGGAGTGGGTCTACCCACTGCATATCGCCGAACCGAGACGGCCACCAGTCGTAGTTGATGCAGACCAACACGAGCAGTGCAATGACAGTGATTACCAAGAGGCGGGGACCAGGGAGCTTATTTCGCGCCACTTCACCTGCAGGTTTCGGCCCCGACTCGCGCATACAGACAATCTAGCGGGGCTCTGTACCGGCAGTCGTCAAGCCGCCAACGCTGGAGCGCCAGGGAACGCGCGAAGCTCGTCGTATACCTGCCGTGCTCGTAGGCAGGTATGGAGCTGGCCGAGGAGCTTTCCGAACAGGTGACGTTGAGCTTGCTGGCTCCAGTCGCCGGCAGCCCGTCTGCGGTCGAAATGTCCTCGTGCGCCGGGTGAGTTCTGGATCGCGACGAGAGTCCAGAACGAACCAACCGAGGCCAGGCGGTAGTTTTTGATCTGTCGGTGCGACACCACGGTTCGTTTTCCGCTGGCTCGAGTCACTGGCGACGCACCCGCGTACGCCTTCAGTCCCCGCGCGTCGACGAACCGTTTGCGGTCGTCACCGATTTCGGCCAGCAGCCTGGCGCCACTGACAGCGGCAAGGCCGGGGAAGCTCGTGATGATTGCTGCATCGGGGTGACGCTCGAAATGCTCGACCGTCGCCGCAGTCAGCGATTCGACGTCAGCGCAGGCCGCGTCAAGACGCTGCACCAATGTCCGCAACTGGATGCCCATCGCCTGCTCGACCATCGCACGCTGACGGAGTTGCTCGGCACGGAAGACCTCCCGCAGGCGCGCTGCATCGGCATCGACATTGCGCTGCCGACCCGCTTTCCTCAGCAGGGCACGCAACTTGGCGACGGTCAGCTTCGCCGCGGCCTCGGGGGTTGGCGCGGCGGCGAGAACTGTCCGGGCATCGGCCCGGGTAATCCCGCCACCACTCAACGCATCGAACGCGGCCAGGGCGGTCGATAGTAGTCCTTGAGGACCGACCGGATCTGGTCACCGAGTGCCGTCCGCGCCCACACCGCGTCCTGTTGGGCGCGGGCGAGGACCTTGATCGCCCGCGCAAGATCGGTGTCCTCGGGGATCGGTCGGTGTGAGTCTGCGTCGAGACGCAGGATGTTCGCCAACATCACGGCATCCGCAGCATCCGATTTCGCGCCCGAAAACGGTAGCGTCTGGGTCTGCTGCACAATCAGGTGACAGGTCAGGTCGGGCCTAACTGCTGGTACCGCCAACCGAACTCGGGTCCGGACACTCGGCCACCGGCCGTGCAGTCGGATTAGTCGTCAGCATAGGGGCCGGCGAGAAACCCGTGACGGATCACAGTGAGGGTTGCCGCTGTCTTTCGACGGGGCCGTCGGAGCTGGTTCAGTCGCGGTGCCCGCCAGCGTCTTCGAGTCGGCGGGACTCGTCGATCACCTTGGGGATCTGGGTCTGAACGGCGCGGTTGACTGCAAACCAGCCCGCACCGAGGGCGATGAATCCGGCGATCAAGATGAGGATGATAAGCCAGGTGGAAGTGGTCTGGTTGGTCTTCTGGCCGTACAGCGCGAGCGAAGCAGCACCTCCGGCGTTAGCCGCATAGGCGCCGTAGAGGATTGCGCGCCACCGCAGGGCAGCCATCTGGCGGACGGCCGTGCCCGCCGGGATGCCGACTGGACTGTAGTGGTTGAGCTTCCGGAGATTGCGGTATGCCGGGACGAGCAGAGCCACGGCCACGACGGCCAGGAACTCTGCGAGGCAGGCCAGCAGGGGGTTGTTCATGGGAGGATCCTGTCATCGGCGGCGGACATGTCGCGGCTGGGCATAGTGGTGTCGGATTGACTAGTGGGCCCCGGGCCAGCCACTGCCAACACTCATAGACGGTTCAATTTCGAAGAGTCATCATTTCGGCCAGGGTTCGCTTGGTGGCCATGGATCGGGCAGATCAAAGAACTTAGGTCGTGAGATCGGTGGCTGTATCGCGTTCAGCGCACTGTCCTCGACTCATCACCGAATCTGGAAACCAGCCTATGGGGCAGGTCACGGGTTCGCAGTTCGACCTTCTTCGGGAAGCTCCATGCTCGAATTCTGCGACTACTGTGGGTGATAGCCACCTTCGCAGGTGACTCCCTACTACCACCTTAGGTCCGTCAACACGTCCTGGGGCCAAACAGGACGTGTCCCAGGTGATCGCGCCCTTGCCGGTCCATCCGCCTGTGTCTCGTGATGAGGTGGTGGTCGAAATTCGTCTCTGAATCCGAGAAGGACACCGACTGGCATTCGGTGTCCTTCGTAGATTTCCATCATGATCCTGCGCGGATCAACATGACTCATGAGGTGGTGACTACTCATGACAGTACTCCTCTGCGCCCTGGCGGGACCAGGGCAATCAAGAACCTTGTCGTTCACCGTTGACCGTGGTGATCGATGATGTCGGCGTACCGTCGCCGCACCGATGCCCCTGAGGCGATTGCGGTGTGTATCAGGTGCTTTGAACCACGATCGGTTGCCGCAGACGCGTGGGCGGTGGCAGGACCGTGGGTGCGCGAAACGGTGGCATTGTCGGGCCCGACGCTGCACAGTCAGGCTGCGAACGCGATGAAGGTGCTCTCACGCCTGGCGGTGTGGGCCCTCGACGACGGGTTGGTCCTCGATCGCGAGATGGTCCTGACCCCGGAGGTGCTCGAGCGGTATCGGCTCGTCGGTATGAGGGAGTTGGCGCCGACGTCGCGGGCGGCGGAACTGTCACGGCTGCGGCGAATCGCTCGTTCCGTGACGGTGCGGGCGCCGTGGCCTCCGCCCGGTGAGCATGCGTCGCGGCAGGAGTTGTCGCCGCCCTACACGGATGCCGAGGTCGCCGCGTTCTGGAGGTGGTCGACCCGTCAGAACGGTCCGTTCCGGGTGCAGGCGATGACCGCGGTCCTCGCTCTGACCTTGGGGGTCGGTGCACGGTCCGGTGAGCTGTTCGCGGTGACCGCCGCGGACGTGGTCAAGGTGAGCGGGGTGACCGCGGTGCGCCTCGGGTCGCCGCAGCGGCGGGTGGTCCCGGTTCGCCGTCGTGTGCTGCCGCGGTTGCGAGTCGCGTGCCGGGGCGCCGGCAGGGGACCACTGGTGGCGTCGACGCGCACCGGCCGGGACCAGGCCGCCGCGCTCGTTGCCTCGTTCGAGTGCGCGCGTTCGTCGCCGAAATTGACAGTGGCGCGTCTGCGGTCAACCTGGTTGACCCATGTGCTGGCCGATTGTGCTGTGGCGGAGATATTCTCGGTCGCCGGTATCCGGAGCGGCAAGGCCTTGTCGGATCTGATTCCGTATCTGCCTGCGCCGGAAACCGGTTCGCCCGCGTGGCGTCGGATGCGAGGCGGGCCGCGACAATGACTCGAACTGCGCAGGAAGCCATCGACCTCTTCACCCCCCGCGTGTCGGCGGAGTTGTGGGACGAGATCGGTCCGTTCGTCCGCGACGCGGTGCGCCGCGGATTCGAACCCACGTCGATACCGAAGGTCGCCGGCGACCGCATGGCGATAGTCGCGTCCATGGTCATCTGGGCTGTCGCGCAGGGAATGGAACTCGACGTCGAAGAGATCTTCCATCCGGCGACGGTCAACCGCTACTCGGTGACCTTCCCCGGCCTGTCCGAGGCCACCCGATCATCGCGCCGAGCGACACTGACGACCCTGTCACGGCGCATCACCCGAATCGCGCCCTGGGAACCGCCGCGCAAGGTCCTGCACTCCTCGACGGAATACCGGCCGTACACCGACGGCCAGACACGTCGTCTACTCCGATGTGTGGACATGCAGGCGACCCCCTTCCGTAGCCACGGCCTGTCGTGCGTACTGGCGCTCGGGCTCGGTGCGGGACTGAGGACTTCCGAGATCCGAGGGGCCACCGGCGACGACGTCGTCAGCCGTCGATCGCACCTGGCCGTCCGTGTGCGCGGTCCCCACGCCCGGACGGTCCCTGTCCTCGACCGGTACGCGCCGGTCGTCGCCGAATGTGCTGCCCGCACCGGTCGAGCGCACCTGTTCCGGGAACCACCACCGCGCAGTGAGTACCTCTCGACGTTCCTCGGCAAGTGCGAGATTCCGACACGGTTGCGGCCCTTGCATGTGAGTCGGCTCCGCGCGACTTGGGCGGTGACGATGATCCAGACGGTTCCTCTCCCCGTCTTCCGGAACCTGTTCGGATGCACCTCCCAGAACACCCTGAGCAGGTTGCTCGCCTGGGTACCGCCCACACCCCCGGAGAGCTTGAACCCCGAACTGCTCGACCTCGTCACCAAGGCAGCCCCGCCATGACACGGCGTCGCGCACGACCGTTCCGCGACATCGACATCCGAGTGAACCACTGCGAGACTTGGCAGTTCAAACGAGCCTTGGCGGTCCTCGGGCACTGCAGCGCACGCGCCTTCGTCAACAAGGTATTCGCCCAGAAGGCCGGCGCGAAACGGAAATTGACCGGGGACGCGCTCATCGTGGCGTTCCTGCTCACCCCGATGCTGAGCATGGATATGCACCTGGTCATGGTGACTGCCACCATCCGAGGATGGAGTCCGTCTCAACGCAGAGCCGTCGGACTCGACAAGGGCGTTGACGTCACCTACAAGATGGTGTGTGACGGATTCGCCAAACTGTGCCGGGTCTGCGATCGCGTCGACGACGACGACGCTGCCGACGAGGTCGCCGACTACGGCGTCGCCTCATTGGCGCAGGCATTCCTCAACGCCTCGCTGTCCATCTATCCGCCCACCGGTGCGGTGGCACTCGACAGCACTGACCTCGAAACATGGGCACGAATCCGCTACAGCAAAGTGCTTGTCGACGAAGACCCCGACACTCCTCCACAGGATCGTCAGGACCATCCAGCGGACGCCACCCGCCAACAACGAAGGTCGGTCAAACGTGCACACCACCGGCCCCTCGCTCCGAGAGAGCCACCGGACTACCGCCGCCGCTACACGGTCGACCCGGACGCGCGCGCCGCGCACCGCAGTGCAGGTGCGACCGAAACCAGCATCTACGTCGGCTACGAGGCGCATGTGGTCACCGATGTTCCCGCCAAGCCGGGCACCGGCCCAGTCCCGCATGTGGCCCGCTCGATGCACCTCGTGTGTGCCGGCTACCACCGCGGTGTCGCCGGGCTGATCGCCGTCCTCTTCGCGGGCGATCTACCTCGACCGCACGAGGTCATTTGCGATCGCGCATACAACTGGACTCGCGCGGTGCTCTTCTCGCTACCGCTGCTCCGCTGTGGATACACCCCGATCGTCGACCTGCACAGCAGGCAGTACGGAGTCCATCCCGGACCTATCGAGGGAACCCTCTGGATCGACGGCACGCTCTACACCGAATGCCTGCCGCAGCGGCTGCGTCACATCCCACGCCTCACTCGCGACATGGACGAGGGTGACAAGATTCGTGCCCAGCAAGAGCGGGCGCTTCGAGCTCCGTACGAGTTCGTGCCGCTCGGCGCGAAGCGGCGGGACGGAACGCAGCGCTTCCGGGGGCCGGCGGTGTGGCCGGCACGGATCCGCAGTCCCTTGTCTCCGCGATCGATGAGACTTGGTTACGAGCATCCGACCGTGCAATGCGACCGCCGCCGTCCGGATGACCCCTGCGCCTGCTGCAAGACGGTGACGCTCAGCAACGAGGACCAGCCGCAGATCCGAATGCCGTTCCCGCACGGGAGCCGTCAGTGGTTCGCGTCCTACTACCGCCGGGTGGGTATCGAATCGGCGTTCGGCGGGCTGAAAAGCAATGTGCTGCACCTGCGCCGTGGGTACTTCCGGATCTTTGGCCTCACCGCGCACCGACTACTGCTCGGCTTCACCCTCGCCGCGATGAATGTGGTGACCTTGCGGTACTGGCACCTCGAACGCGACCTGCCCGACCCCTGGGGACAGGTACTCGGGGAACCCGATCCTCCGCCCGCCGCTTCACGGCGGCGAAGTTCCCGCCGAGGGGCCTCACATCGGGCGAGGGCAGACGGGAACGGCCTCTAGCGACCACGCCCCGCACTGGGACCAAAGGGCCCCAGGGGAGTGTCGTGAGTCACATGCCGAAAGCTCGCCGTTGAGGCGTGAATTCGGGGGTGCGCGTACTGGGAAGCGCCCACCCAAGTCCTGCAGACGGCGGGTCGTCGACGCAGATCTGAAAATTCGGCGGGAAATGCCGGGATTCTGTCACTGGCGGGTTGATAGGTGAACCCGATCGGTGCTGATGGGTGAACACCCTGTGGAGAGGTGTTCACCCATGACGGAGCGTGGTGGGCCGCATGCGGATTGGGTAGGCTTACCGGTCAGTAATCACACTTAAGGATGGCTCCAGATCACACAGATCTGGATGAACTCCAGGTTGGGGCAGGCAGGTACGCAATCACCGGATCGACGACTTGCCGCGCCGTCTGACCGGCGATGGGAGGGATTGCCCCTGAGCGGGGTGACGAGTCGGCTGAACTAGGCGCGGCCCCGGTAGCCCGGCTCTGTTCTCTGGGTATGGGTCAGGTCCCCGGCACGTTGAACTGCTCACGCAGTGTGGCGTTGAAGTCGAGATGCCCGTCCATGCCGAAGGTGGCCAGCGTGTGCCACCATGCCTCGAGGGGGAATCCACTGGGACTGCTGTCGACTAGTGTCACGACGTGAAACCTGATCAAGTACGGAAACCGCGATGGTGGTGTGCAGTTATCGCCGTCGTCCTGGGAACGCTGACGATTGTCCTATCGACAATCTCTCTTGAACGCACTGGTTGGACTGCAGCAGAGTTCAAGCAGAATTGCGCCTCAGCGGCGATCGCCCTGATCAATCTCGTGTTGGGTGGCATCGGTGCCGTGGCAGGCTTCGCGGCTACACGGCCGGGTGTACGCGGGCGATATGCTGTGGGAACCTTCGCGGCCGCAGTCCTCCTGGTCGTCTTGCTCGTCGCTGTGGGGACGCACAAGCAGGCGGAACTCGGCACCTTGCCCACGTGGCTGTCAGCCTTCGGTGCGGTGTTTACGGCTGGTGGCGTTCTCCTCGCATTGACGTCGTACCGGACACAGCAGCGCGCAAACCTGGAAGATCAAGCAAACCAAGCACGCATGATCCGAATCAGCTACTTTCCCGGTCCAATTAAGGACGGCAAAAAGACATGGTGGATGACAGTCCACAACGCCAGCACTGATCCAGTTTTCGACATCAACATCCGGGCATTTCGATCTACGGCGGACGACGGCAAACCTATTGCGATGCGTGCGATCGAAGAAACGCCGCTCGGCGAAATCTTCATCACCACGGCTGGGAGAACGAATCAGCGAAAGCTCGACGCTGAAGCAGAATTCAAGGTGCTGTGGACTGCCGCTGGCGACGATGAGAAGGTGCCCACTGCGGTTTGCCAATTCACTCTGATGGATGCAAAAGGGCGGTTCTGGCTCGTGACGGACCACTATGAGCCGGAGAAGATCTCGAAGCCTGTCAGGCCCGAAGCGGAACAAAGGAAGTCCGCAGGGTGGGCAAAGTCCTAGCGCGAGAAGGGCGTTCACCTATGCCCTTCAACCGTGCCGGGTTTGATGCCACTCCCTTCTTGTGAAGGATGCAGACCATGCCCAAGCGTTGCCCCGCCGAGCAGCGTGAGCGTGCGGTGAAGATGGTCCTCGACTCCTCGGCGAGTACCGATCTCTCCACACCGCCTGCCGGGCGATCGGTCCGAGGCTCGGTATAGGCCCAGAATCGCTGCGGACCTGGACCAAGCAGGCCCAAATCGATACTGCCCAGCTACCGGAGCCACCTCAGTGGAGCAGCAGCGGATCAAGGAACTCGAACGCGAGAATCGAGATCTCAAGGAAGCCAACGAGATCCTGAAAGCAACCTCGATCTTCTTCGCGAGGGAACTGGACCCTCGCCGCCGCTGATCTGCCAGTTCATCGACCGGATGCGTGCACAGAACTAAAGGGTCGAGTCGATCTGCACCGTCGACCGGCTCATGAGCGACGAGGGCCCGTCCGGCGTTGTCCGAGGACGGCGGCACCGGACCACGATCCCCGGTGGAAAGAACAGCCGGCGAGACCCGGACCTGCTCGACCGGGACTTCGCCGCCGAGGCACCGAACCGGAAAGGGGTCACCGATTTCACCTACTGCCGGACGAGGGCCGGGTTCGTCTACGTGGCGTTTGTGATCGACTGCTTCTCCCGGGCGATCGTCGGCTGGCACGCGGAGACCGTGAAGGACACAGCTATGGTCACGACTGCGTTGAAGATGGCGTTGTGGCGCCGGGACCACGGTGGCCATGCAGTGGCCGACGGTCTGATCCATCGCAGCGATGCCGGCAGTCAATACACGTAAGTTGCCATCGCGGAAACCCTTGCGCTGGAATGGATGATGGCATCCATCGGCAGTGTCGGAGATGCGTACGACAATGCGTTGGCGGAGTCGATAAGCGGCTTGTTCAAGGCCGAAGCAGTCTCCAAGCGCAGCCCGTTCTTGACAGGGCCGATCAGGACGATCGACGACATCGAATTCGCCACGATTGGGTGGGTCGACTGGTTCAACGCCCGCCGGCGTCACAGCACCCTCGACTACATCACGCCCCGGTGAATTCGAGGCGATCTACTACGCTCAACCATCGACGCTCCAGTCGGAGTTGTCGCCAGCATAGGGGCGGCAAGAAACCCGGCACGGTTCAGTCGGGCATAATTCCGCGACATGGTGAATCCAGCACTTCTTGGGCAGCTCGACCTCGCCGCGGCGGTCACAGCGGAGCTCGGCTCCACGTCCCGGCTTCTCCCGGCCCACAGCTGTGATGTCGCGCTCGTAGCGCACGCACAGGACGCTGAGCGCCATATCCATGCGTCGCTCAAGCGGAACGCCACCGCCAAGCCTGCGAGTGTCGTTTTCGCTGCCAAGCAGAAGGGGTCTCGTCCGCTCAATCTGTGGCGTCTTCAAGATCGAGTCCTCTACCGAGCGTTGACTGACCGTATTCGCCTGCAACTCCCCGGGCACCTGCAGACCCGCATGCAGCACATCGACTTTGTAAAGCAACCATTCGATAAATCCGCCAACGTCTACATCAATGTGACCGATATCAGCTCGTTCTACGCCTACATCGATCACGATGTCCTAGCGAACGAACTGATCGCCCAGACCGCTGACTACCATGCTGTCACCGCGCTGACTGCCCTGTTGGAGCAGGTAATGGGTGGGCGAGTCGGTATTCCCCAGGTCCACTACGGCAGTGACATTCTCGGCGACACCTACATCGACCCGATCCGCCGGAGACTGATCAGGGCCGGGTTCGACACGTACACTTTCTCCGACGACTTTCGAATCGGCGCCAAGTCGCTCGGCCAGGCGCGAGCCGCACTCGAACTGTGTGCGGCGACCGCGCGTGAGTATGGCCTCGTCCTCAACGAGTCGAAAACGTATACGTACCATCGCACGACCTACAAATGGACCCTGAATCCACGAAGCGTTGCCGAGCAGACGATTCTGGACACCATGGAACTGAATGACGCAGCGGAGTTCCTGTTTTTCGGACCGTATGCCAACGGAGAAGATCCCGACAAGCCGGTGCCGGACCTGAGCGGCCTCGAAGGCGCCGGACCAGCGACAGCTGACGGCGACGACACAACTCACGATGAACCCGGGCAAGTCGATCCCAAGCACGACCATCTCCTTGACGAGGTCTGGCGTATCTGGATTCGCTCCCAGAGTGAAAGTCATCCGCCACAGGTGCTGCGGCAGTTGCTGATTCGGGCACTTCCACGCCTTGGTTCCGCAGGAAATTCAGCACCCCTGGGCAAACTCGACGAACTCATACGTGAGGCTCCGGATCTCACCCCAGCGGTCGCGAAGTACATTGTGAACCTCGTCGGTGTCGACCCCGATCAACGCCCGTCGGCCGAGGAGGCTATCGACCGTATCGCGGGTAGCGACATATTGAGCGAATGGCAGAAGATTTGGCTCGCCCACACCGCCGGCGTGATCGGCAAGTCTGACGAATCCCCGGCCGGGATCTTCACGTGGCTGCGGGACAGCGTGCGATTCGGGGACGGCGCACTCACTGCGTACGCAGCCGAGGCGCTGGCCCGCTACGTGGTCGGCGCCAACGCTCGACGTAAAAACATGATTGCTGCGGATCTCGCCGGGGCGCTGAACCGAGTGACTGAGGAACACCGTCTGCCAATTGTCTGGGCATTGGGACAGCTCACCCCAGCTACGGCACGTCAGGCCGCGGACAACGGCCTCGACAGGCTCCTAGTCCCCGCGGGCAAATGAGCGCACCGCTGCTCTCGCTGGACGCCGAGAACTCCCAGCGACTGATCAATCAGACTCTTGCGGCGCACCGCGAAATGATCGACGCCCTCTCGTTGTCCGACTCCAGAGCCCGACGTCTCGCCGCGGTGAACGTGGCGGACCGCGAGCAGTTGCAGCGACAGGCGACGCTCGTCCGGTTTCTATCGATCACAGAGTCGTTCTGCACCGAACGGTTGCTGATCGAGATGGAGAAGGCCATGGCGGCAACTAGCCACCCCGGAGCTCAGGTTATGTGGGAGGACTCGCATGACCGCGCGATCGGCACCTGGGACAGCTTGAAACAGACGTACAAAAGCTGGCTGGGCGTGGACCCAAAGCTGTGGGAAACCCTCCTAATCCTCGCGAAAGCGCGCAACGCTGTCGCGCACGGCTACGGTCAGCTCACATGGAAGCAGCAGCGCGACCCGAACAAGCGCCGCACGATGGAGGGCAATTTCCGTAAGTTTGGCATCACGATGGACGGAACCCGCGTCGTCCTCGCGGAGAAGTCGATCGACGACTCAGCGGATGTCTGCCACACCTTCATCCGATCGCTCGATGAAGCACTGCGCATCCGATCATGAGAGTACAGCGCCGAGGCTCGTCGACTCGGTTCCTGTTGCTCGCTATTGCCGGGACAGCTCGAACTGCGGCTAGCCAGTCGAACGCCACATCGTCGGTGCGCAACGGGCGGGTTGCCTAACGGTGCGACGCGTGGCAGTTTCTGGAGTGAGGTCAGTCTCGTTAACTGGGCGGTCGCGGTGCAGCCACTCGTACACGCGCGAGCGGGGTGTACGGGTCGTACGTGTGTACGGTAGGACTGGATGCCGACGCCGCAGTGCGCAGCTCGCTGGCGAATGATGCAAATTGGCGGTGTTCGACAGCTCGTCGTCGGACTGCCGGCTGCACGCAGCGTGCAGTCATCTCGTCCCCATCTACGCAGGCGCCGGGGTTATGCCGGAGGCCGCTACCAGGCGGTGACGGCCTCCGTGAGCAGATGTGTAGGTTATTGCGGGTCTGACAAGGCTAGAGAGTTCAGCTACTGGTAGAGATCCTTCTGCTTGTTTCGGGTTTCGACCCACTCATCGAATGCTTCGGCGTCCAGTACCTGCAGGATCTGGAGCGCTGCGTCCACGCGACCGTCGACCCATCGAAGTGTGAACTCGTTGTCGGCATCCTTGGATTTCTCGTCGTCCCACTGGGCAACTGCCTTTGGCAGGATGTCGCTCGCGATGAAGTCGCGGATCTGCTCGGTCGTGACGTTTTTGTTCAGGGCCATGAGTTAAAGGTACTTGAGACTGACAAGACTGGCCCGTGCGAAATCTTGCCCCCACGGGCTCTATTTACGAGAGGGTGAGCTGTGTCGACTATTGGTCGAGCTGGACCGCGTCTACATTGACATCCCTAGCTTGTTGCCCCAGAACGTACGCCGAATGCCATGGTGCGCAGCCCCTCTGCTCAGTCCAGATCGAAGAACTGTATGGAGGTGTCGAGGCTGGCCCCACTTCGGTTGACTCGCCCCGCAATAACACCCCGGAGCGCCCGCGGCCGGTTGGGCGCTGACACTGGCTAGCTCTAGGTCGAGTTCAGCTCAGTCCTGTTGACGCCGCGGAGCGGTCTGTTACCGCTTTCGATCCTGGCGCCCCGCACGAACTGGTCAAGGTTGCTTGACGACGAGGATGTCCTCGCGCAGCTTCTTGTTGGTCCTGCACCGGTTCGTGTCCTTCATGATCTTGAACACCGCCTTGTGTGCGTCGTCGTTCGGGACCTCGAACTCGCTTCGCTCCCAGGTTGTGAGGTAGCTGTACTTGCCGCCCAGATCGTTCAGAATTGCCACGATCTCGGGCGCGGTGGGAGCTGCGATGTGGAGCAGCCGAACAGTGAGATCCGCGTCCTTGCTGGTCGTGGCGACCCGGCGAATTTGCTCCACAGGAAGGCGAGTGTTGCCCTGGATGGCAAACCGGGCCGCGGCAGCCAGGGCCTTGCCGTCGTCGGTCGGGACGAAGTTCGCCAGGCCCTGGAGTATCTGCTGGCCAATCTTGCTGCTGGTCGCGGGATCCTCGAAGAGGTCGGTGACCATCCCGTCGACCAGGTCGGGGGAAAGGAACTTGTCGACCTCGTTCGAGGCGACAATGGCGGGGCCGAGGGCAGCCCATCCGCCCTGGCGAAGGTGTGTGAAGGTGGCGACATCGTCCGGAACCAGTTCGCCCTTGACGAGGAGCGCGAGTAGGTTGCTCTTCTCCGGGGTGATCTGTGTGGCCGGGAGCCACTCTTCGAGCCCGAGGCTCTGTACGAGCTGGACTCGGTCCTCGGGGCGTGGGATGCCATGCGCGGCGTTGAGCACGGCGACGGCAGCCGTGGCGGCGGCCTCTTCATCGCGGGGGGCATCCGACCCATCGTCGGTGTAGATCACGCCGCCGGCGAGCAGGAGTTGGCCGAGGCTCTCGTCGATGACTCCGACCTCGGCGCGGTAGGCGTCGAGATTGGCCAGCGATGCACGAAACAGCTTGGCGGACGCCAGCGCTGGCCAGGTCGACGTGGGCGCGTCGGCCAGTTGCCGCAGCGAGCTGTCGGGAGACGCAGTCGCGGTGAGCCGCTCGAGTGTCTCGTCGTCCTCTACCGAGGCCTCAAGTGCATCAATGAGTGTCGCAGAGGTCAGCGTCGAGTAGTCGCTGTCGTCGTCTGATTCGACGGCGTCGAGGTAGGTTCCGAGGTTCGACAAGCAGTATTGGTAGATGGTGTCGTTGTCGCGAACGCCGTCCAGCGTCACCCGGCCGTTGATGTTGAGCGCCGTACGCAGGTTGTCGACAGTCAGCTCGTACAAGTTGTTGTCCACGATGAGTGTCCGCAGCACTTCGTGCACGCCGTCGAGGCTGGGCAGAAGGATCTGAGCGCGTCGCAGTATGGTCACGACCGTGTTCAGATCAGACTCGGTTCGGGTCTCGGCAAATGCTGGCATCTTCTTGTACTGCGAGACCAGGAAATCGCCGACGGCGGGCCCGAGGTCGTAGGCGCCCGCAGAGTCGGCGGCTACGAGTGCGGCATCTACGAGTTCAGTGCGTGCGTCAGCGGGTACGCCCTCGTCGGAGACGAGGTAGGTGAACACGTCGTGCCACTGTTGCCGGCTTAGCCGCGCTGCCAGTCGGGTCCGCTCGACGTTCGAGGTGAAGAATGCCGCCAGGAACTGCTTCGCTTCACTCCCGAAGTTCGAGGTCAGGTGCTTCACGACCTCGTCCGCCCGCTCGATGTTCTCGGCGAGGAGGTAGTCGACCAGTTGAACGTTGTAGGCGCTGATGGTGCGAGTGAAGTCCTCGTCAGCTTCGACCAGCAGGTTCGCGAACGCGCCGGGGCTGGTGAACTGGTAGTTGATGTCCATGCTGTTGGTCTGAACGGTCTGCACAATGAACGTCGCCACGTCGACTCCGGTGAAGTCGCCATAGAACTGCGCAGCGTAGAGAGTGAAATTCCGGTCGATGTAGCCCTGCCTGACGAGCTCGCGTGCGAGGCCCGAATTCAAGTTCCTGTCCACGAGTGCGCCGAAGGTCAGCTCCGCGGTCTCCTCGTCCTCATCCTCGCTCGGGACGGTGATTGTGAACGTGTCGGCGTTGACAAGGTCCTGGAAGTCGGTACCGCGGAGATTCTCGATCTCGCGGTCGAGTCGCTGTATTTCCTCTTGGAGCGCCTCGGTGTTCCTGTCCTCCCACCGACCGTGCAGGAATTCAGGAAACAGGTCCTCGAGATGTTCCTGGGTCAACGTGATGAGCGTCGCGGGACCGCTGTACTGCGGGCGCGCCGCTTGTATGGTGATGACGGATGTGGCGACGACGGTTTCCCAGAACGCGTGCGCGATCACTTCGTCACCGCTGTACGTGTTCGTCCCGACGGCGAAGCTCAATTCCCAATCCACAAACCCAGGGTTCTGGTCACGTAGAGACTTCCCGATTCCTATCAGCCGTTTGCCAAGCTGCTTCGCGAACGGGTCGACGGCAGGCGGAGGCATTCTTCTTGCCAGCAGGTCTCGCTTGGTCTGCTCGCGGTCCGCGACTGAGGTTGCGACGAGCGCGCGGTGATAGTCGTACAGGCGGTCGAGGTTGCTGGAGCGACGCGAGATGTTCTCGAAATCCTCCAGATGGAAGTTCTTGTAGGCGACCAGTGCGAAGAGGTGACTGGGAGAGAGCTCGGGCGCGACCTTGTCCGACTGCAGCAGACGCTCGGCGAATACGAGGTACTCGTTGCACATGTTCAGCAGGAGGCGCTTGTCAGTGGCGTGCTTGGCGACTAGTTCGACCAGCGGACGCTCGATGCCGGCGACGCCCGCCTCCTGCAGGAGCTGATGTAGGTGCTCGCGGGCAGTGCGGTGCGAGATGAATGGCACGATCGGGATGACGATTTCGAAGAACTTGGTCCGGTTCGCGCGGACGGTCTCGGCCCGAGCGGCGTCGTCACCATCCTCGGCCGTGTCCTCGCCGATCTTCTCGAACAGGCTGTCGCGCATTGCGTAGATGAATCGGAGGGGCTTCTTGCCCTTCTTGATCTTCTTGAGCCGCTTCGGGGTGTTGTTGAGGAGGGTGTTGAGCTCACGAAGCGCCTCGAAGATCTGGGGGTTGTTGTAGCGGTCCAGATCCTCGAAGATGACGATGTCCGTGGGTTCCTGGTCGAAGAAGCGGACGATCTCGTCGAGGTGTTCGTCGAAGTAGGTGTGGCTCGGCTCCGACAGTGTCAGAGCCGCGCCTGCTGCGGACACGTTGGAGACCATGAACCGGTTGTAGGTGACTGTCCGCAGAACCGAGAGCACCACGACGAGTAGGACGGCCACCCCTGCCCACACCAGCGCCTGCTCGACACCGGAGTGATCTGGTCCGGTTGCCATCTGCGAGGGCAGGTGCCCGAGCAGCGTCAACAACCCCCCGAGCACGCCGACGAACAGGACGGACTCAAGAACTGGCCGCCACCACGGCAGGGGGCCACGCAGGCTGAACCGCGAGTGGCGGAGTGTGCGTGTTCGGGCGCTGTAGATCAGTTGCTTGAGTACCTCCTTCTGGATGCGGTTGGTTAGCGACACGTCCTCCGAGTCGGGCGCCAGGGTGGATACAGCTAGCCGAAGCGATGAATCTGCATGCTTTTCCTGGAACTCGTCGAGCACGCTTGACTTGCCGGTTCCGTACCGTCCACTGAGGGCAATGTTGCGGTTCTTGGGATCCTGGACCGCCTTCTCCAGATGGCCCAAGTAGGTCTTGTGCTGGGCTGCATCATATTGTGGCGCCAAGGATTTCAGTGTCACCTGGGCAGTGACCTTGCTTGGCATCTTCTGCTGCAACGCCGTGGCCGCATCGGGCGCACCTGCAATGGCACCTGACGATCTTCCGGGGGCATTTGCGCGGCGATTGATGTCGCTCACTGACTTCCTTTCGAATGGGGTCGACATGCGATGACTGTCTGCTCATTCCAATGGGCAAAGCGATCACCGCGCCGCGCTGATCGAGCTGCGCTCAGGGTAAACGAGACCAAACGACTGAGGACCCCGAGTGTGTCGGTCGCGAGCCTCCGGATGTCATCGTCTGCATCCGAGTTGGATGGATTCGGGGTTGGGTACTCGGTCCGTGACAACCAAAGAGGTGGTGCTGGCAGGGGCTAACCGCGCTGATCTCGTGCGGTAGGCGAGTGTGATTGTAGGAATGTGGGGATAGCGTGGGAGTGCATCCGAATCGCGATTGAAAGGGTCGGGTGGTCGTGATGGTCGAGATGGCGAACGGGACGGCGGAAGCCCGTTACCTGCGCGGCGAGGTCGGCTTCGAGGATGCGTTGCGGGAGGTGACAGGTATCGACATCGGTCGCGACGACTTCGCTGAGATCCTGCGCGGCCTCGCCGGCCGCAGTCCCGGTAGTCCGGAGCTCTCCGACCACGACGCCGGCGTCCTCGCCAGCGCCGGGTTCGTCGAGGACCCGATGGCTACTACTGGGGCTCGACTGGATCGCGCCACCCGTATGCAGGACCTGGTCCGCCGTAGTCTGTCGGTCGCTGAGGCCGCGGACCGTCTCGGGGTCACCCCGCCCCGAATCCGTCAGCGACTGTCCGATGGCACGTTGTGGGCGTTCGGGGAGGGACGCAGTCGACTTCTTCCGCCGGCTCAGTTCGCGGCCTCCGGTGCGGTTCCCCACATCGAGCGAATCGCGCCGCTGCTCGCGAAGACCCTGCATCCCCTGACCGTGCAAGCGCTGCTCACTGAGCCGCAGCCATCCCTGCATATCGAGGGTCGGCCGGTATCGATCGTGGCGTGGCTGACCGGCTGCGCGGGCACCGCGGCAGAAATTGAGCAGGCTGCCGATGTCGTCATCGCGGCTGAGTGGGAATCTGCGTAGCGCATCTTAGCCAGGTAGACAACAAGTTTCGATCCGAGTACGGCTTGAAATGCGGTGATCATCCCGCGTGCAGCGGCGTCATATGAGGGTGTGCGTCTGCCATCACGCTTCGTTTCCGTCTGCCCGTTGCGCAGCCGATGGCGGCGCACCGGGCGCCGTCCCCAGGTAGGCGCCCGATGTTGCCGTAGCTGTAACGTCGGGGCCCTCCGCTGGCGCTACAACCCGCGTCGCCCCGTTGCGGCGGCGCTCCGGGTGATCCGCTCGCAATATCTGCTGCGGCTCGCAGTTCCAAATTTAGGCGCGTATCACGCAGTTGACGAGAAGAGATTGGACGCGTCATGCCCTGAGCAGTAGTGCGTTCGCTCCCGATTTGTT
This sequence comes from Rhodococcus tukisamuensis NBRC 100609, assembly GCF_001894985.1. Taxonomy (GTDB): domain Bacteria; phylum Actinomycetota; class Actinomycetes; order Mycobacteriales; family Mycobacteriaceae; genus Rhodococcus_G; species Rhodococcus_G tukisamuensis. The sequence continues at coordinate 55,519 of NZ_BCXG01000024.1, forward strand.
CTGCGGACGCGTTTCGCGATCCGGAATCGGGGACTAGCGTGGGTGTTGGCACCACCTCAGGTCATCCGACAACTCGGTGCGCGTCCGCGCACACCGAGTACCGAAGTCGGTCCTCGTCAGGGTGGTGATCAGTATTCGCCTCTAATACCTCGAAGGACACCGAGTAGCAGTCGGTGTCCTTGTGTATTCGTCAGCCAGGATCCTGCGGGATCGCATGTGACTCATGAGGTTGTGATCACTCATGACAGTACTCCTCTGCGCCCGAACGGCGCCAGGACCTTCACGGTGCACTGCCCATGCTGATGGTCGAGGTTGTCGGTGATGGCCGCGTATCGGCGCCGCACCGACGACCCGGCCTCGATTGCGGCGTGTATCAGGTGTTTTGAACCACGATCGGTCGACCCGGAATCGTGGTCGGTGGTGGGGCCGTGGGTGCGCGAGACAGTGACACTGTCGGAGCCGACGCTGCACAGTCAGGCCGCGAACGCACTCAAGGTACTGACCCGATTGGCGGTGTGGGCTGTCGACGTGGGGTTGGTTCTTGACCGTGAGGTGGTGCTGACTCCGGAGGTGCTCGAGCGGTACCGGGTCACCGGGATGCGGGAGCTGGCTCCGACGTCGCGGTCGGCGGAGATCTCGCGGCTGCGGACGTTGGCGAGGTCGGTGACGAAGCGGGCGCCATGGCCCGGGCCGGACGAGCGAGGGGCGCGGCAGGGCTTGTCACCGCCGTACACGTGCGAGCAGGTCGAGGCGTACTGGAAGGCTGCGGCATCGCAGAACGGCCCGTTCCGCGTCCAGGCGATGAAAGCGATTCTGACGCTGACCGTGGCTACAGGTGCTCGCTCGGGTGAACTGTTCACCGTCGTGACCTCGGACGTGGTTGATGTCGGCGGCGTGGTGGCGGTCAGGCTCGGCGCGGGCGCGGGCGCGGGCGCGGGCGCGGTGGGGAGGGTGGTGCCGGTGCGGGCCGGCTGGGTCGACCGGTTGGAGAAGGTCGCTGCGGGAGCGGGGTCGGGGCCGTTGGTCGCGTCACGTCGCACGGGCCGTGATCAGGCGGCTGCACTGCTCGCGTCGTTCGAGTACCCCGCTGGGATGCCCCGCCTGATGGTGCCGCGTCTGCGGTCGACATGGTTGGCTGGGGTGTTGTCCGATTATGGTGTCGCGGAGATCTTCTCGGCTGCGGGGATCGTCAGCGGCAAGGCGTTCTCGGACCTTCTCCCGTATCTCCCGGCGCCGCAGGTCGGTTCGCTGAGCTGGTGCCGGCTGGGAGGGCAGCAGTGATGACGCCTCGGACACCGGTGGAGAGCATCGAGTTGTATACCCCGCACATGCCGGCACAGGAGTGGGAGGCGATCGGGCCGTTCGTGCGGGACGTCGTCCGGCGAGGGTTCGCGGCGACGCAGGTAGCGCAGGTGGCGATGGGCCAAATAGGGATGGTGACATCACTGGTGCGGTGGGCACTCGAACAGGGTTTGCCACTCGACGTCGAGCAGATCTTCCAGCCGGCGACGGTCAACCGATATGCCGTCACGATCCCGGGGTTGTCCGAGTCGACGCGGTGCACGCGCCGGGCCACGCTGACGTCACTGTCGCGCCGGATCACTCGTGCCGCTCCGTGGGAGCCGCAACGTGCGGTGCTGCACTATCCCCGTACAGCGAATCCGTACACGCCTGCGGAGGTGTCTCGTCTGCTGTGGTGGGCCCCGCGGCAGGTGAACGCGGTGCGCCGACGAGGGCTTGCTGCTGCGGTGGCGCTCGGGGTGGGTGCGGGCCTTCGAGGCACCGAGATGCTGTCAGTCAGTTCGTCGGACGTCCGGGAACGCGGCGACTACGTGATCGTGGCGGTACGGGGTCAGAATGCGAGACAAGTCCCGGTACGTCCGGCGTATGCCGGCGCGGTGCTCGAAGCGGCAGAGAATGCGCACGGTGGTCAGTTGTTCCACGATCCACTCCCACCGGTCAATGCCGTTGGGAAGGTGCTGGATCGCTGTGAGGTCCCCGAGACACTGAGGCCGCTGACGTCATCCCGGCTGCGGTTGACGTGGGAGTGCGCGATGATCCAGGCTGTTCCGTTGCCCGTATTCATGAGGATGTCCGGGCACACCGGGACCTGGAGACTCGCCGACATTCTGGGCGGAGTGCGACCGCGCACCCGACCGTGGTGGACTGCAGCGGAATTGGAGGCACTTGCGCAGGCGGTGCCATGGTGACTAGGAAGAGGCACCCGCCGCGCCGCCGCCACCGTGGTGGAGGAGTGGACGCCGGCCGGGTCCGGCGCCTGCACGAGGTGAGCACCGCCGTGTACCGCACCGAACCTTGGCGGTTCAAACGGGTTATGGCCATGTTCGGACACTGCTCCGCAAGCGATTTCGTACGCGAAGTGTTCGAGCATCGTCGTGGTGCGCACCGGGTGTTCACCGCCGCCGCCTTCCTCGCCGCCTACGTCCTCACTCCGATGCTCGGCATCCCGATGCATCAGACGAACGTGACCGCGGTCGTGCGCGGGTGGACCGCTTCGCAGCGGCGAGCGGTGGGAATCCCACCCCACGCGGATATCAAGTACAAGTCGGTCAACGACGCGTTGCGCCGTCTGATGTGGGCGTGCCTGTCTCCCCGGTATCCGGAGTGGGACGAACGCACCTTCGCGCAGGCGTTGCTCGACGCGTCCCTGTGGTGCCATCCACCGACCGGTGCCGTCGCCCTGGACTCGACCGACGTCTCGACCTGGGGCAGGGTTCGATACCGCAAACCAGTGGTGGATGCCGATCCTGACGGGTTGCCACCGCCAGATCACCCCCTCGCGCCACCGGACCCCAATCATCCACATGCCCGCCGACGAGGGCATCACCTCCCGAACGCGCCCGTCGGCCCAGACAGGCGCTGCATCTACACGGTAGATCTGACTGCTCGGATGGGTTGGCGCAGCTCCGAATTCGAGGAGACCTGCTACTTCTGTGGCTACGACCTGCACGCGATCACCGATGTCCCATCCGCCCCAGGCCTCGGCCCGGTGGTGCACGTCGTGCGGGCGATGAACCTCGCGCCGGCGGGATCGCACAAAGGCATCGAAGGACTCGCCGCCGTACGGGCGTTGGGAGAAACGATCCCGAAGCCGCGCCAGTTGATCGCGGACCGTGCCTACAACCACGTCACCAACGAGACGTTCGCGATACCGGTCTGGCAACTCGGCTACACCACGATCTACGACCTGCACCTGAATCAGCGCGGGATGCATCCCGGACCCGAAGGCACGCACACCCTCTGGATCGACGGCGTCCTCTACCCGGACAGCCTCCCGGAAGGTCTGTACGACCTCGACCCGATCGAGACAGACATGTCCGACGACGAACGGGAGCGCCTCGAGCGGCGTCATCAGGCGCGTCAGGCGTATGCCTTCGTTCCGCACGGGGCCCGCCATCCCGATGGGTCACGTCGCTACCGCGGGCCCGCGGTCGAACCGGCCCGGGTCCGCTGCCCAAACAACCCTGTCTCGATGCGTGCGCCGCAGAGCATGCCGACGACCTCCTGCACGCGCGGTGAGGAATGTGGGTGCGGTCGCACGATCACCCTGCACGACACCGACTACCCCGATCTGCGGATGCCGTTCCAACACGGGACCCTTGCGTGGGAGGAGTCGTATCACCGCAGGGTCGGCATCGAGAGTGTGTTCGCCGACCTGAAGCAGAACCGGCTGCACGTGCACCGCGGGTTCTTCCGCGGCTTGGGGATCCGGCGGTACACACTGCTTGTCGGGTTCACCCTCGCCGCGCTCAATCTTCTCAACCTGCATGACTGGTACTGCAAGCATGAGCGTCTCGATCCGTGGGGCCGGTTCCTCGGTGAACCGGAACCAGCGCACACGCCACGCCGGCGGCGTCACCTCGTCTCCATGCACCCTGACGAGTCTTCGGCGGCAGCCGAATTCGGCAGATAGCTACCCCGCCCCGGCAGCGAAATCCATGGATTCCGCGGCTCGACGTCGACCACATCACGGAAGCGGCCGTCCGTAGCTGCTTCGGGATCGATATTCGGCCCAGTCTGGATGCGAATCGCGCCGTAATCGGGTCGGAGGTCCGCCGAATCGGGCCAGCAAGGTCCAGTTGAGGGGAATCGGTCTCGGAAACCCGGCAGAGGGTCCAATTGGTGAACGCAACGGGCGTTGATGGGTGAACACCCTGTGGAGCCGATGACGGGAATCGAACCCGCGTATTCAGCTTGGGAAGCTGATGTTCTACCATTGAACTACATCGGCATGCAGGGCTTTTGGCACAGCGAACCACGCCAACCCCTGCGAGGCGCAACTGTAGCAGACAGGCATAATGTCTACCCGTGCTCCTCTCAGATCGTGACATCCGCGCAGAAATCGCCTCCAACCGACTGGGCCTTGATCCGTTCGACGACGCGATGGTCCAGCCCTCCAGCGTTGACGTCCGACTCGACCGCCTGTTCCGCGTGTTCAACAACACCCGGTACACGCACATCGACCCGGCCCAGCGGCAGGACGAGCTGACCACCCTGGTCGAACCCGCCGAGGGCGAGCCGTTCGTGCTGCACCCCGGGGAGTTCGTGCTCGGCTCCACCCTCGAGACGTGCTCCCTGCCCGACGACCTGGCAGGCCGACTCGAGGGCAAGTCGAGCCTGGGCCGCCTGGGCCTGCTCACCCACTCCACTGCGGGCTTCATCGACCCGGGCTTCTCCGGGCACATCACGCTCGAACTCTCCAACGTGGCGAACCTGCCCATCACGCTGTGGCCGGGCATGAAGATCGGGCAGTTGTGCCTGATCCGGCTCTCCAGCCCCGCGGAGCACCCGTACGGCAGCGCCGCGGTCGGCTCCAAGTACCAGGGACAGCGCGGCCCCACGCCGTCGAAGGCGTACCTGAACTTCAACCGCACCGACACCCGCTAGCGGCGCCGGCTCCGCACACCCCTTCTGGGCTGCGCACACGGGCGTTGTGCGTGTAGGTGCGCTGTGACGGGTGCAACGGGTGTGTGCGGACGCCGGCGCGACAGTTGCGGGCACCGGATGTACATCTCCTGTTGCCCGCCGCCTCGCCCGCGGTACCCGCCGCGCTCACCGCGGCGGACTACCAAGAAGGTATGCGCTGCACCGTATTCGGAACCGGCTACCTCGGAGCGACTCACGCCGCGTGCATGGCCGAACTCGGGCACGAGGTGCTCGGCGTCGACATCGACCCGGGCAAGGTTGCCAAGCTCTCGTCCGGCGAGGTGCCGTTCTACGAACCCGGCCTGGCCGACGTGCTCCGGCGCAACCTCGACGCCGGTCGCCTGCAGTTCACCACCTCGTACGCCGACGCGGCCGCCTTCGCGGACCTGCACTTCCTCGGCGTGGGCACCCCGCAGAAGAAGGGCGAGTACGGCGCCGACCTGCGGCACGTGCACTCGGTGGTCGACACCCTGGCCCCGCTGCTGGACCGCCCGGCGGTGATCGTCGGCAAGTCGACCGTCCCCGTCGGCACGGCCGCCGAACTCGGTTCCCGCGCAAGGCTACTCGCGCCCGCGTCGGACGCCGTCGAGGTCGCGTGGAACCCCGAGTTCCTGCGCGAGGGATTCGCCGTCGAGGACACGCTGCGCCCGGACCGCCTGGTGCTCGGCGTCGACCACGCCCGCCCCGGCCGCGCCGAGGCGCTGATCCGTGAGCTGTACGTCAGCCTCATCGACGACGGGGCCGTCCCGTTCCTGCTCACCGACCTGCCGACCGCGGAACTGGTCAAGGTGTCCGCGAATGCCTTTCTGGCAACAAAGATCTCGTTCATCAATGCCATCTCGGAGGTGTGTGAGGCCACCGGCGCCGACGTCACCGCGCTGGCTGATGCGCTCGGCTACGACGCCCGCATCGGACGCCGCTTCCTCAACGCCGGACTGGGCTTCGGCGGCGGCTGCCTGCCCAAGGACATCCGCGCCTTCATGGCCCGCGCCGGCGAACTGGGCGCCAACCAGGCGCTGACCTTCCTGCGTGAGGTGGACAGCATCAACATGCGCCGCCGCACCAAGATGGTGGAGCTGGCCACCCGCGCCGTCGGCGGATCGCTGCTCGGGTCCAACATCGCCGTCCTCGGCGCGGCCTTCAAGCCCGAGTCCGACGACGTCCGTGACTCGCCGGCCCTCAACGTCGCGGGGATGCTGCAACTGCACGGCGCGGTGGTGAGCGTGTACGACCCCAAGGCCCTGGACAACTCGCGTCGGCTGTTCCCGACCCTGAACTACGCGACCTCCGTGGCCGAGGCCTGCGAGAACGCCGACGCGGTGCTGCTCGCCACCGAATGGGAGGAGTTCGTCTCCCTGCGGCCGTCGGACCTGGACCCGGTGGTGCGGGGCCGGTCGATCGTGGACGGCCGCAACTGCCTCGACGCGGACGAGTGGTCGGCGGCGGGCTGGGTCTACCGCGGGCTGGGCCGGGGCTGAACCTCCGAAACTGGACATGTGACCGATCCCCGCGGAGTGGGAGCGGCCCCCGGCCGTGACGGACCCCTTGGTTAGACTCGGCGGGTCCTGCGGGGGTCGTTCGAGCGCGACGCCCCGCACCGGTCGATATAAGGCGGCTCGATGAGCGTGGTTCTGGGCGTATCGGTGGGGGCCAGTGCTGTGCGCATGGCGCAGCCGACCGGCCTCGACGCGACCACGCCCGCCGCCCGCCCCGGCTTCGAGCGGCAGGCACTGGCGGTCCGAGCCGTCGGCGCCGAGGATCTCGCCGCGCAGTCCGTCGGGGTGATGCTCGAGCGCGACAACCACTCGGCCACCGCGGTCACCTACGGCAGCACCGAGCAGGCCGCCGCGGTGCACGAGGCGATGGCCCGGCAGCGGCTGTACAACTACCGCCTCGTCCCCGAGACCTCCGCCGCCCTGGCGCTGCTCGAGCACACCGGCGTCCTGGGCGGGTTCCGCACCGTCGTGTTCTACGACCTCGGCAGCTCCGGGGTGACGGTGAGCGTGGTGGACCGCGACACCGGTACGGTGCTCGCCGTCGACCGCAGCACTGCCATCGGCGGCGACCACTTCGACCGGCTGATCCTCGACCAGCAGGTGCGCGCCGGCAAAGTCGCCGCGCCCGCCGACGCGCGGGCCGTCGCCGAGCTGACCGGCCGTTGCCGCGCCGCCAAGGAACAGCTCTCGACGAGCGACGCCGCGTGCCTGCCCGGCGACGGCGGCCTGCTGCTGCTCTCCCGCGAGACCTTCGAGTCCCTCATCGTCGTCCCCGTCGAGGGGTCGGCCCGGTTGGCCCGGCAGGTCATCACGGAGTCCGGTCGCCGGCCCGACTCGGTGGTGCTGCTCGGCGGCGGCGCCCACATCCCACTGGTCCGTCACGTGCTCGGCGCCTGGCTGGGCCTGCCGACCCTGGTGCCCGCAGAACCGGAGATGGTGGCGGCCCAGGGCGCGGCCCTGATGGCGACGCCGGTGGCCAGGCCGGCCCCCGCCGCGGTCTCCGGGGACCCCTCCCCAGCAGACGACACGGGGTGGCTGCCGACCGAGCCGGTGGCGCGGCCGACCAGCCACCGCGAGCGCGGGGTCCCGCGGCGTCAGCTCGTCATCGCCGGTACGGCTGCCGGGGCGTTGGCGTTGATCGCCGTCGCCGGCCTGGCGCTCGGCACCTCGGGCGGCGCCGCCGAACAGCCCGCCGGGGCCGGGGCCTCCGACGCGTTGCCGTCGACCACCGTCGTCACCCCGTCGCCGACACCCTCCCCGACGCCCTCGCCGACGCCGGCACCGACGACGGCGCCGCCGGAGACCGTCGCCCCCACGACCGAGACGCCCACGCCCACGCCTCCTCCTCCGCCGCCGCCCGGACCGCCGCCCGGACCGCCGCCGCTGGTGATCCCGATGCCGGGAGGCCTGCCGCCGATCGAGATCCATCCGCCGCCGCCGTTGCAGTTGCCCCGGCTGGGCTGACCGCTCAGCCCATGGGCGTGAGAACCACCTTTCCGGTGGCGGCTCGCCGCTCGATCTTGTCGTGGGCGAGCCCGGCCTGCTCGAGCGGCAGCACCGAGTCGATCAGGGGCGTGACTGTCCTCGCCGCGGCCCGCGCGAGGATGTCCGCCCTGGCGTCGGCCACCCGTCGGAGCCAGGCGGGCCCACCGCACCCGGTGAGGGTGAGGCCGCGCGACATCAGGTCCTGTGCGGCGACGGCCGCGGGCCGTCCGCTGAGCATTCCGTACGACAGCATCCGGCCGGCCGAGGGCGTGAGCGCGTCGAGCAGGTCCCTCGCGGACTCGCCGCCGATCGACTCGAATACGACGTCGATCGTGGTCCCGCCGAGGGACTCGCGCAGCCCGCTCTGCCACCCGGCCGCCGAGTGGTCGAACACGTCGTCGGCGCCGAAAGTCCTTGCCCGCGCACGCTTCACGTCGGATCCTGCCGTGGCGAGCACGCGTCCGGCGCCGAACTCGCCGGCCAGTTGGGTGAGGTAGGCGCCCACCCCGGTTCCGGCCGCCTCGACCAGGACCACCTCGGTGCCGCGCAGTGCGGCGGTCTCGAGCAGTGTCAGCGCGACCGCGCCGGGCGCCGCAACGGCGACCGCGTCGAGCGTCGACAACCCGTCCGGTATCGCGATCGCGGACCTCGTGTCGACCGCCACCTGTTCGGCGTATGCGCCGGTGCCGTTGGTCGTCGCGACGACGCGGGAGCCGATCAGGTTCCGGTCCACGTCGGCTCCGGCGGCGATGACGGTGCCCGCGGCCTCGAAACCGAAGACGGCGGGAGTCGCGGTCGGCATCGGGAAGGTGCCCGCACGAAGTTGTGTCTCGGCGTACTGCACCCCGATCGCCTCCGCCCGGATCAGCAGTTCCCCGGCGGCGGGAATCGGGGTGGGGACCTCGCGCAGTACGAGGACGTCGGGGCCGCCCGCCGACGTCATTACTATTGCCCTCATTGACCCTCCATAAGTTGACCGTCGGTCTACTTGGTGTCCGTTCGTGACGATATGGACCGGCGGTCAACTTGTCAATGGGAGGTGCAGCGGTGGGTGACGAACCGAAGCGGGAGCGCAGCGACGCGGCCCGCAACCGGCGCGCGATTCTCGGGGCCGCCGACGCCCTGCTCGCCGAGTTCGGCGCCGACAACGTCTCGATCGAGCAGATCGCCGCGGCGGCGGGCGTCGGCAAGGGCACGATCTTCCACCGGTTCGGGAACCGCGCGGGGCTGATGCGGGCCCTGCTTCTCGAGCGCGCGCACACCCTGCGTGACGACGTCGTCGGCGGTGCCCCACCGCTCGGCCCAGGGGCGCCGGCCGGTGAGCGACTGCTCGCGTACTTCGACGCGATGTTTCGCCTGGTGGTGGACAACGTCGAGTTGATGATCGCCTACGACAACGCCACCACCGATCCGCACGCCGAGGCGATTCACGCCTTCTGGTACGGCCACATCGCCGGTCTGCTCGCCGAGGTCCGTCCCGACGTCGACGCCGAGGTGCTCGCACGCATCCTGCTCAGCACGCTGAACGGCGACCTCGTCCTCCACCACATCCGAACCGGTCAGACCGAGCGCCTCGCGGCGTCCGTGCACGACCTCGTCGAATCGGTGGTCCGGCCGGTGTGAGCGGGCCGGGTCAGCGGGCGTGCCGGCCGCCGCGCGGCCGGGCGTCCGCCGCCGCGCCGGGCGCGACCGCCGTCCCCGATCCCATCGGTCGGGCCAGCATCACCGCGATGCCGGTGGTCAACGGCACGGACAGGGCCAGCGCGATGCCGCCGACCGCGGACCGCACGATCTCGATGGCCACGGCATCGCCGGTGAGCACGTCGCCGATCGACCGTCCGGCGACGCTGAAGAGCAGCAGCAGCGGCAGCGCACCGCCCGCGTACGCCAGCACCAGCGTGTAGACGGTGCTGGCGATGTGGTCGCGTCCCACCCGCATCGCCGCGCCGAAGATCTCCCGCCGGTTCGCGTCCTGGTCCAGGTGCGCCAACTCGAACGCCGACGACGCCTGCGTGATGGTGACGTCGTTGAGCACGCCGAGCGAGCCGATGATGAACCCGGCCAGCAGCAGCCCGGTGATGCTCACGTGCTGGATGTAGGTCTGCACGTTGGTGTTCTGTTCCTCCGACAGCCCGGTCAGGTGCGTCATCTCGATCGCCACCCAGGACAGCACGGCGGCCAACGCCATCGACGCCAGCGTGCCGAGCAGGGCGGAACTGGTCCGCAGGCTGACGCCGTGCGCCAGGTACAGCACCGCGTAGAGGATGACGGAGCCGCCGACCAGCGCCACCGGGATCGCGGGTTTGCCGTCGAGCAGCGCCGGCAGCATGAACCCGACCAGCACCCCGAACGCGACGAACAGTCCCAGCAGCGCGCGCAGCCCCCGCCAGCGGGCCACCACGACGATCACCAGCACGAAGGCGGCGACGATCAGCAGCAGCGGCAGGCCGCGGGCGTAGTCCTCGAACGAGTAGATGGTGGTGCCGGACGGGTCGCTCTGCAGGACCAGTCGGATGTTGTCGCCGACCCGAAGGTCCGGCTGACCGGCACCCGGCGCGATCTCGAGCAGGGTGTGGGTGCCCCTGTCCGGGCCGGACCGGATGTCGACCATGCTGCGCTGGCACTGGTACGAGCTCTCCGGCGCGGCCAGCGGGGGACCGGTGAACGCGCGACCGGCGGACGGGCTGCCGCAGGGGCCGAGGTCCTGCGAGGCTACGAGCCCGGCCTCGGTCACGACGGCGCCGCCGCCGGCGGTCTGGAACGGCAGCGGGATCTCGACACTGTGCTTGCTCGGCCACAGCCAGGCGGCGCCGATGAGCACCGCGATGCCGATCACGGTCAGCAGTCCGACCACCACGCGGGCGGCGACGGGGCCGACGGGGACGGGGCCGGTGTGTCCGTGTCCGTGACCGTGACCGTGGCTCATCGGGCCTGATTCCGCATGCGGGTCAGGGTACCGAGGCCGACTGCGGGTGCCGTGTCGGGCGTGGTGCGGTGCCGCGGCTTCAGGCGGCGGGCAGGCCCATCCGCTCTCGCGCCCAGGACGGGACCAGCGTCAGGTAGTCGGGGTTCTTCTGGACGAACCGGTGCACGAACGGGCAGAAGGGGAGCACCCCGAGCTGGTGGTCGCGGGTGTCGTCGAGGGCGCCCCGGATCAACACCTTCGCCAGCCCCTGGCCCTCGTAGCGGGGGAAGATCTCGGTGTGCACGAAGGCGCGGTTGGCGTCGGCAGGCTTGTAGTCCGTGTGCCCGGCGAGCTCGTCGTCGACGTAGACCTCGTACCGGGTGTGGTCCGCGTTGTGTTCGACCCGGGTCGCTGGCTCACTCATGGAGAACTCCGTCGGCTGGACGCTGCGGGGAAGATGTGGGGGACTGGCGTCAAACCCCGGCAGCGGTGGCGGGGCACAGGGGGGTGTTCCCCGCCACCGACCCGAATACCCACAGGGGGGGGAGGGGTATTCGGGCTTGCTGGACACCGGAGTGTCGAGAGGAATGTACCTCGCCGGGCGCCGGTTGTCGCGGTTGGGGCGAAAATAGTCATGAATTCAGAAATCGCACCCCACGGAGGGGGCGAGACGGGCCCGCCGGGTCACGAGCGATCGTGCAGCTACCCGGCTGTACGGCGTCAGAAACTCTCGCGGTGGACGGCCTCGTCGAGCGGGCGGCCCTCACGCCACCCGAACCGCACCAGGTCCGGGGTCTGCTGGAACTCCGAGACCGGCCCGACGCACAGCCACGCGATCGGCCGGACCGGGGAGGGCACGTTCATCAACTCGGTGAGGTACTCCTCCTCGTAGAAGGACACCCAGCCGACGCCGATGCCCTCCGCGACCGCGGCCAGCCAGATGTTCTGGATCGCCAGCACCGCGGAGAACACGCCGGTGTCGTCGACGGTCCGGCGGCCCAGCACGTGGGTGCCGCCGCGGCTCGGGTCGTAGGTGACCACGATGCCGGTGCCGCTCTCGGTGATGCCCTCGACCTTGATCGGGTCGAAGGTCGCGCGCCGGTCCTCGGGCAGCGAGTCCGCGAAGTCGCGTCGGCACCCGGCGACGTGCTCGGCGAAGGTGGACAGCGTCTCGGGCTTCTGCACCACCACGAAGTCCCACGGCTGGGTGTTGCCGACACTCGGCGCGGCGTGCCCGGCCTCGAGGATCCGGGTGAGCTGCTCCTCGGAGATCCGCTCACCGGTGAACTCGGCGCGGACGTCGCGCCGCAGCCGGATCGCGTCGTAGACGGACATCGGTTCGCTGGTCATCGTCGGATCCCTACTGGCTGTAGCTGGAGAGGAAGTTGCCGAACCGCTCGATCGCGACCGCCAGGTCCCGGGCCCACGGCAGCGTCACGATCCGCAGGTGGTCGTGGTCCGGCCAGTTGAAGCCGGTGCCCTGGACCACCAGGATCTTCTCCTGCAGCAGCAGGTCCTGGACCAGCTTCTCGTCGTCGTGGATCTCGTAGACGTTCGGGTCGAGCCGGGGGAAGGCGTACAGCGCGCCCCGCGGCTTCACGCAGGAGACACCCGGGATCATGTTCAGCCGCTCCCAGGCGACGTCGCGCTGTTCGAGCAGGCGTCCGCCGGGCAGGATCAGGTCCTCGATGCTCTGGTACCCGCCGAGCGCCACCTGGATGGCGTGCTGCGCGGGCACGTTCGGGCACAACCGCATCGAGGCGAGCAGGTCGATGCCCTCGAGGAAGCTGGCCGCGTGGTCCTTGGGGCCGGTGATGGCCAGCCAGCCGGAGCGGTAGCCGGCGACGCGGTAGGCCTTGGACAGGCCGTTGAACGTCAGGCACAGCAGGTCCGGGGCGAGGGTGGCCAGCGAGATGTGCTTGGCGTCGTCGTAGAGGATCTTGTCGTAGATCTCGTCGGCGAGCAGCAGCAACTGGTGCTTGCGGGCCAGTGCGACGATCTGGCTGAGCACCTCCGCGGTGTACACGGCGCCGGTCGGGTTGTTCGGGTTGATCACCACGATCGCCTTGGTGCGCGGGGTGATCTTCGACTCGATGTCCGCGACGTCGGGGTTCCAGCCGTCGTTCTCGTCGCACAGGTAGTGCACCGGGGTGCCGCCGGCCAGGCTCGTGGTGGCGGTCCACAGCGGGTAGTCGGGCGCCGGGATCAGCACCTCGTCGCCGTTGTCGAGCAGCGCCTGCATGGTCATGGTGATCAGCTCGGAGACCCCGTTGCCGAGGTACACGTCGTCGACGTCGAGATCCGGGAAACCGGGCACCAGCTCGTAGCGGGTGACGATGGCGCGGCGCGCGGACAGGATGCCCTTCGACTCGGAGTAGCCCTGTGCGGTGGGCAGCGCGGCGATCATGTCGCGCATGATCACGTCCGGCGCCTCGAACCCGAACGGCGCCGGGTTGCCGATGTTCAGCTTGAGGATGCGGTGGCCCTCGGCCTCGAGCCGGGCGGCGTGCTTATGTACCGGTCCACGGATCTCGTACAGCACGTTCTGCAGCTTTGCGGACTGCGTCAATTCGCGCGGGACGATGTGCTGGTGGTGGGTGGGCTCCGATTCGGTCACCCGTCCATGGTGCCACCTCGCCGCAATCGCATTTCTGGAGGTCGGAAGTTGCCGCGGCACACGCGGCCGGTTCGCGGCGTGCTGGCTATGTTGGTGCCCATGCCACAGCGCGCGCCGTACGGTTCCTGGACCTCCCCGATCGCCGCGGCGGAGTTGGCCGCCAGCGGCCACCCGGTCGACGTCGGCCGATTCGTCGGGGACGAGATCTGGTGGTCCGAGCTGCGACCCGCGGAGGGCGGCCGGACCGCGATCCGCAGGGCCGGCCCGGGCGGGCAGCCGGTGGACGTGCTCGCCGCGCCGTGGAACGCGCGGACCCGGGTGCACGAGTACGGCGGCGGCGCCTGGGCGGTCACCGACGATCAGCGGCTGGTGTTCGCCGAGTTCCACGACCAGCGGGTGTACGTGAAGTCCGCCGGCCGGCACCCGGTGCCGCTCACCCCGGAACCGCCGATCCCCGCGGGCGTCCGGTACGGCGAACTGAGCGTCGTCGGCGAAGAGGTCTGGTGCGTGCGTGAGACACACACTCAGGCGGGCGAGGTGCGCCGGGACGTCTGCGCGATCCCGCTGGACGGCGCCGCCGCCGACGATGCGTCCGCGATCCGTTCGATCGTCGCCGGCTCGGACTTCCTGGCGTACCCGACGCTGTCGCCGGACGGTCGCCGGCTCGCCTGGATCGCCTGGGACCACCCGCAGATGCCGTGGGACGGAACCGAACTGCGCATCGCCGAGCTCGATGGCGACGGCGTGTGCGGGCCGTGGCGGGTGCTGCTCGGCGGCGTCGAGGAGTCGGTGCTGCAGCCGCAGTGGCACGGCGACGACTCGCTGTACGCGATCAGTGACCGCAGCGGCTGGTGGAACATCCACCGGGTGGGCCTGGACGGCGCCGCGCCGCAGCCGGTGTGCGCCGCGGCGGGGGACTTCGGTGCTCCGCTGTGGCAGCTCGGCGCCCGCTGGTACACCGAGCTGGCGGACGGCCGGTTGCTCGCCGTCCGCACGGTCGGCACCGACGCACTGACGGTGATCGACCCGGCCGACGGCACCGCACACGACCTGGACATGGGCGACCTGACCACGGTCGCAGTGTCCGACGTTGACGGGGAGCGGCTGCTGCTGCGCTGCGGCGGCGCCGGGACGCCGGCCGGGCTGCGCCTGCTCGACCTCGCGTCGGGCACGCTCGCCGACGTGCGCCTCGGGGTGGAGTCGCTGCCTCCCGCCGGGTATCTGCCGACCGCGCAACCGATCACGGTGACCGGGCCGCAGGGCCGTGAGGTGCACGCGTTCGCCTACCCGCCGCGGAACCCGGACTTCGTCGGACTCGACGGCGAGCTGCCGCCCTACGTGGCGTTTGTGCACGGCGGGCCGACGGCGCACGTGGCGCCCGCCCTGAGCCTGGTGTTCGCCTACTTCACCAGCCGCGGCATCGGCGTGGTCGACGTGAACTACGGCGGGTCCAGCGGGTACGGCCGTGAATACCGGAACCGGTTGCGCGGGCAGTGGGGGATCGTCGACGTGGAGGACACCGTCGCCGCGGTGCGCGGGCTGGCCGAGGCCGGGCTCGCGGACCCGGAGCGGCTGGCCATCGAGGGCGGCTCGGCGGGCGGCTGGACGGTGCTGGCGGCGCTGACCACCTCGGACGTGTTCGCCTGCGGCGCTTCGTACTACGGGGTCGCGGAGCTGGAGGGGTTCGTGCAGGAGACGCACGATTTCGAGTCCCGGTACATCGACGGGCTGATCGGCCCGCTGCCGGAGTCCGCGGAGCTCTACGCGCAGCGCGCGCCGCTCAACAACGTCGACGGCCTCAACTGCCCGGTGCTGCTGCTGCAGGGCCTCGACGACCCGATCGTCCCGCCGTCGCAGGCGGAGAGATTCCGTGATGCGTTGGTGTCCAAGGGGATACCGCACGCGTACCTGGCCTATGAGGGGGAGGCGCACGGGTTCCGCCGGCTGCAGACGCAGGTGAGCGCCCGCGAGGCCGAGCTGTCCTTCTACGGGCAGCTGCTCGGCTTCGAGACGCCGGGCATTCCGCGGCTCGAGCTCTGGCGCCCGCAGTAGCGTCGCCGCCTGCTCGCGAGCACACCGCGTCTGTCTCCGGCGCAGGGGTTTTGGACGTGCAACGGGGGTGTGACGGAGCCAGAAGGTGTGTGACGGCGGGTGTGGGGTCACGGCTTCGGGGTGTGCTCGATGCGGCCGGTCGGCGGCGGGGACTTCCGGGCGCGCGCAATCGCCCGGTGCACTCGCTCGATGATCACCTGCGGTGTCGCCAGCTCGTCCCAGATCCATCGGACCACCTGCCAGCCCGCGTCTCGCAGCCGGTCTTCGCGGAGCTTCTCGGCCCACAGGACGTCGGCGGGTACCTGACCCACGGGCACCAGCCGGCCGTACTTGACACGGCCGTCGAACTCGCAGATCACGTGGTGCTCCTCGAGCAGTAGGTCCACCCGGCCCAGGCGTTCGCCCTCGTCGGAGTAGAGGTTCGGCTGGAGTTCGGGCAGCGGCAGGTGTTTGCGGATGAACATCGCCCGGCTTCGGGATTCGCCGACGCTCTCGGCGCGCCCGTCGAGGTGGTCCACCACGCGCCGGGCCCGCCTGCTGCCCGGTCGGCCGGCGATCGACCTGAGTGTGTCCTCGAGCAGGTCGGGGGTGAGGGCGGTGCCGTGCAGGGCGTGGTCCCCGGCGACCAGCGCCTGTTCGAACGGCAGCGTCCGGGCCAGGTCGACGACGGTGCGCGCGAGCGACGTGACGCGCCGGCCGGCCACCTCCACCACCTCGGACCGGTCGAGTCCGGCCGAGTGGACGTGCCGGAGTGCGGACCTGCTGCCGCCGGTGCGGCGGTCGCGGGTGAGGTGTACGGCCCGCAGCGGCGTGTGCCACAGGTCGAGTCCGTGGAGGACGGCCGCCGACTGATGGCTCAGCACGGCGTCGGCCGAGGCCGCTCGCAACGCCGACTCCGCGCGCATGCGGTGCTGCGCCACCGCGTCGAGGGCGTCGTACTCCGTGCTGTCGGTGAACGAACCGGGGCGCAACCGGCGCCAGCGTCCGGTGGTGCACATCCGCTGGAGTTCGCGGTCGGTGGCGCCGCGCTGCAACGCGTCGGGTCTACGGAAGACGATGCTCATGCGTCTCATCGTGCGGGGGCCGCTGCCCGGGCACGACGGCGCGAACTGGGCCTTCGACGACCCTGTGGATGGTTCCCCGGCCTGTGGATGGCTTGCGGTCGAGGCGCGATCACACAGGTTTTGGCTCCGGCACAAGGGCCCTGGGCGTGCAGTGGGGGTGTGACGGAGACAGAAGGGGTGTGCGGGCGGGACGGCGCGCGGGTGCGCGGACGAGGAAGGCGCCCCGACCCTTGCGGGTGGGGCGCCTTCTCGGTGTTGCGCTTACTGCCGGCGGAACCTACTTCTTACGACCGGGTGCCTTCGCACCGGCCTTGAAGCCCAGTCCGCCGGGCTTGGCCTGCGGCGGCGCCGGGGTCTCGGCCTTGGGCGCCTCGGCAACCGGCTCGGCAGCAACCGGCTCGGCAGCAACCGGCTCGGCCTGCGGGGCCTCGGCGGCGGGTGCCGGGGCGGCGGCGGGTGCGGCCTTGCGGGCACCCGGAGCCTTGGCGCCGGACTTGAAGCCGAGTCCGCCTGCCTTCGGTTGCGGCGGGGCGGCGGGTGCCGCGACCTCTGCAGCCGGAGCCGCCTCGACCGGGGCAACCGGAGCGGCCTCGACCGGAGCAGCGGGCGCGGCGGTCTTGGCGCCGGGGGCCTTGGCCCCGCCCTTCATCTGCAGACCCTTGCCACCCGGAGCCTTGGCGCCCGAGGCGAGCCCCAGACCCTTCGGCTTGGCGGCGGTCTCGGCGGCGGGAGCCTCGGTGGCCGGTGCCGCCTCGGCGGCGGGAGCAGCAGCGGCGGGCTTGGCGCCCGGAGCCTTGGCCCCGCCCTTCATGCCGAGACCGGGTGCCTTCGCCCCGCCCTTGAGCCCGAGACCCTTGGGAGCCGGGGCTGCCCCGGCCGGAGCCTCGGCGGCAGGCGCCGCGGCGGCCGGCTTGGCGCCGGGTGCCTTCGCGCCGGGAGCCTTGGCCAGACCCTTCATGCCCAGACCCTTGACGGCAGGCTTGGCCTCGCCGTCGGCGGCCGGAGCGGCGGCGGGCTTCGCGCCCGGAGCCTTGGCGCCGGGGGCCTTGGCCAGACCCTTCATGCCCAGACCCTTGGCGGCGGGCTTCGCCGCTGCCGGGGCAGCGGCAGCAGCGGCCGCGGCGGGCGCGGCAGCAGGCGCTGCCGGGGCCTCGGCGACCGGAGCGGGCTCCGCGACGGCAGCCTTCTCGCGCTGGACCACCTTGAGGTTCGCCGACAGCACGTCCGGCTCGAGGCGGGTGACGGAGTTCAGCATCAGCTGCGCGACGTCCACGACCTCGACGCCTTCGCCCTCGCCCTTCTCCTGACGCGCGGTGACGCCGTCGGTGAGCATGACGCGGCAGAACGGGCAGCCGGTGGCGATCTTCTTCGGGTTCGTCGAGAGCGCCTCGTCGACGCGGTCGACGTTGATGCGCTTGCCGATGTTCTCTTCCATCCACATGCGCGCGCCGCCGGCGCCACAGCACATGGACCGCTCGCCGTGACGCGGCATCTCGACGAGCTTGGCGCCGGACGCCTCCATCAGCTCACGGGGTGCGTCGTAGACCTTGTTGTGGCGGCCGAGGAAGCACGGGTCGTGGTAGGTGACGTCCTCGGAGACCGAGGCGACCGGGATCAGCTTCTTCTGGCGGACCAGGCGGTTGAGCAGCTGGGTGTGGTGGACGACCTCGTAGTCGCCGCCCACCTCCGGGTACTCGTTGCCGAGCGCGTTGAAGCAGTGCGCACAGGTGACGACGATCTTGCGCTTGCGCTGCTCGACGCCCTCGAACACCGAGTTCAGCATCTCGATGTTCTGCATCGCGAGCTGCTGGAAGAGGAACTCGTTGCCCGCGCGGCGAGCGGAGTCGCCGGTGCAGGTCTCGTCGGCGCCCAGGACCATGAACTTCACGCCCGCGGTGGCGAGCAGCTCGGCGACGGCCTTGGTGGTCTTCTTGGCGCGGTCCTCGTAGGCGCCGGCGCAGCCGACCCAGAAGAGGTACTCGTAGTCCTCGAAGGTGTCCGCATCCTGGCCGTAGACCGGGATGTCGAAGTCCATCTCCTTGATCCAGTTGAGGCGGTCCTTGGAGTTCTGGCCCCAGGGGTTGCCCTTGTTCTCGAGGTTCTTGAACAGGCCGGCCAGCTCGGACGGGAACTCCGACTCGATGAGCACCTGGTAGCGGCGCATGTCGATGATGTGGTCGACGTGCTCGATGTCGACGGGGCACTGCTCGACGCAGGCGCCACAGTTGGTGCACGACCACAGGGTCTCGAGGTCGATGACCGGAGCCAGCTCGCCCTCGACGGTCTCGCCGACCAGCTTGCGCTCGGCCTCGGTGCGCGCGGCCTCGGGGATCTTGGCCAGCGCGGCCTCGTTGACGTTGCCCTCGGCGTCGACCAGGCCGATCTCGTCGCCGCCCATGTCCTTGCGGCCACCGGCCAGCAGGTACGGCGCCTTGGCGTAGCCGTGGTCGCGCAGCGACATGATCAGCAGCTTCGGCGACAGCGGCTTGCCGGTGTTCCAGGCGGGGCACTGGCTCTGGCAGCGGCCGCACTCGGTGCACGTGGTGAAGTCGAGCCAGCCCTTCCAGGAGAAGTCCTCGATCTGGCCGGCGCCCAGGGTGTCGGTGTCCGGGTCGACGTTGTCCATCGTCAGGGCCTTGCCCTTGGACATCATCGGCTTCGCGGCACCGAGGGCGACGTCGCCGTCGTCCTCACGCTTGAAGTAGATGTTCGGGAACGCCGAGAAGCGGTGCCAGGCGACGCCCCAGGTGATGTTGCGGCCGACGACGAAGAGCCAGATCATGCCGGACATCAGCTTGACGAACGCGAACACCGAGACCATCACGGCGCTGGCGGGCAGCAGCTTGGCCACGTTCATGGTGAAGAAGTCGGTCCACGGGTTGGCGTGGCCGTAGGTGGCGATCTTGCCGGCCTTCACCATGATCATGCCGAGGCCCTCGACGAGGACGACGATCTCGACGAAGTACGCGGGGCCGAACTTGGAGCCGCCGAAGCGGGAGAGCCGCTCGGGGATGCGCGGGTGGTTCAGCTGGCGGATCACGATCAGCGTCAGGATGCCGACGACGGTGCCGATGCCGAGGATCTCGTCCCACAGGTGCCACATCCACGTGTCGCCGAAGATCGGCCAGTGGAACTCGGGGTTGAACGTCTGGCCGTACGCCTCGAACCACAGCAGCATGCCGCCGAGGAAGCCGATCATCACCAGCCAGTGCGCCCAGCCGACGGTGCGGAACTTCTGCATCCGGGTGTGCGCGATGAACTCGACGATCATCTGCTTGAAGCGGGGGAAGAACGGGCGCCACCGGTCCGGGGCTGGCTGACCGATCTGCACTGTCTTCGCCATGGTCCAGGCCCCGCTCAAGAACGAGGCCCAGCACACGAGGCTGAGCAGTACGCCGATCGTGCCCAACGTGATCGTCAGGGCGTTCATGTCACGGCCTTTCATTTGACTTACAGCAGTCGCTACGGGCTAAGTTACCCGCCGGTAGCAAGCGGATCCAGGGTCGAGTGCAAGATACGCTGCCGGGGGTCCGGATGCGACGGCACAGGTCTTGTGACGTCCACCGTAATTTGTGCCCCTATCAGGGCCGATTGGCAGGTAATCCTAACTTCCCCGGATGACCTGCGCGGGAGCGGGCCGGGAGGGGCCTCGTTACGTCGCCTCACAGTCATTGTTCTCAGGGCTTCCTCAGACTAAGATCTGCCTGTCGCACAGACTTTGCGTGCCTATAACAAGTTCTTTCCGGAGGGGATTCATCAGTATGAGAATGAAGAAGCTTGCCGCCACCGCGGTTCTGTCCATCGCGGCGCTGGGCGTCGGGGCGGGTACCGCGTACGCGGCGCCGGCCGCCCCCGCCGCGGACGGCAACATCAACTGGGCCTCCAACATCGAGGGCAAGTCGGTGGTCACCACCATCGACGCGGGCGCGTTCAAGGTCTCGGGCGACGGCAAGAGTGTCGAGATCCGGGACGGCAAGGGCAACGCGGTCGTGAGCCTGCCGCTCGCGTTCCAGCTCAACACCCTGCAGTTCCCGATGGAGCAGAAGGTCAGCGAAGACGGCAAGAAGCTGACGATGACCCCTGTCTTCGATCTGGGCAAGGCTAAGTCGATCGCCGCCGACGCGCGCGGAGACCGCACGGTCAGCGGAATTGCGATCAAGGACATTGCCTCGCCGGAGGAGAACATGGCTGCGCAGGATATGTTCAACTCGCGCTTGGCCGTCGCGATGGCGGCGGGCGGCCTGGCTGGCACCATCGTCGGCGGCGGGATTGGGCTGGTTGGCCTCATCGCGGGTCCGGTTGCTCTGGCGACTGTGCCTGTGATGGCCACCGTTGGTGGGATCGCCGGGACCATCATCGCAGGTGGACCGACGCTGGTCGCCGCGGGCATCGATCTGGGGAAGACCCTCCAGGCCGCGCCCGGCACCACTGAGTACGTCAAGTAATAATCCGAACCAACGACTGCGGCCCGCCACCCTCTAGGGGGTGGCGGGCCGCAGTCGTTGGTTGGTGGCTGTTGTGCCCAACCGGCATTGCGTTGGCGAGAGCGTGGTCTGGCGCGCTGGCTCGCCACGTCTCGCTAGGAGAGTCCGGCGCCGCCAGCGTTCGTCGCGATAGTGACCGCGTAGCCGAACATGTCGAACACGACCTCGAGCAGATCCTCCATGGGATTTCCTTCTCTATTTGTGCCGACCTACGCGCCGGCGGCGACTCCGACTGGTCCCCCCAGTCAGCTTCGTTGCCGGCGCGAAATTCTTTTCGTGCCAGCAACATCGGGCATTCTACCGGCTGGGTTGTGGCAGTGGGGACGCTCCCCGATTTTGCGTCACGGCACGGAAGTTCAGGCAGAACAGTTCGCAATCAATGCACACAATTGGGTTCACCGTGTGTTTCATGTTTTCACCACAACGAAAAGGTCGGGGTGAACAATCCGAAGCGACTCTCGAAGAGCCGGACCGGACCGCCCACCCCGACCCGTGTCGATGGGTGACGCGAGAGCGTCAGTGGGTGTTGACCGACAGTCCGGGGTTGTCGCGGAGGATCGTGTTGATCGGTGTCGCGCCTACCCACGGGGCATCGCTACTCAGGGAGGCGACCACCCTGGAAATCGAGCACGGCGCGGAGAAATTGGACACGCTGGTGATACCCAGCGCCTGGGTGCCGGTGACGATGGGGCCGCCGCTGTCGCCCCCGATGGTGCAGATGTTCGCGGCGAAGGTGTGCGAGATCCGGTAACCGAGGTTCATGACGAAGTCGGTGCTGGTGACGGTGCCGCACCTGTACCCGGTCCGCCGGCCGGATTTGCATACCGGCGCGCCGACGACGGGGTCGGCGGTGCCGTCGATCGCGAGGGAACTCGCGCCCGGTACCCGGATCAGGTTGTTGCGGAACCGGTCGGTCGCGTGGTCGTCGATCCGGATCACCGAGTAGTCGGCGACGTCGTCGGTAACAGAGCGGGCAAATGTGCCGAACCGGTCTCCGAATACGCCCTCTCCACTCATGTCGAAGGCGACGGAAGCGGCCGGGGTGCCCGCTGTGGCGGCGTTCGGGTCGCAGTGTCCTGCGGTAAGGGTGACCACCTCGCCGGCAGCGTCGGTGCCGTTGAAGCCGAGCGAGCAGTGCGCCTTGCCTGCCATGTCCGCCATGTCCGTACCGGCGAAGGAGTCGCCACCCTGTGAGGCGAGGCCGCCGGGTGGGTCGATCGGTGGCGGGGCCAACGAACCGAGGTCCGGAAGCGGAATGACGAAGGCGTCGCCGGCTGCGAGGAAGTCCGGCAGCTGCAGGCCAAGGTTCTGCGCGGTGTCCGAGACCTGTATTGCCATGCGGTTGTTGACCACGTCGATGCCGGCGGCGCCGATCAGCTTGGCCAGCGGGGCGGGCAGGGTTGCGACCCAGTCGTGGGCGCGGTTCAACTCCTCGTCGAGGGCGCGTTCGCTGTTCGGCACGTCCTTGACCAGGTATCCCTGGTCCTCGACGGCCTTGCGGGCGTCGTCCTTGCCTGCGCCGTCGGCGAGACCGACCAACGGGTTTCCAGACGGGTCCAACCAGGCGCCGGCGAAGGCGTCGGGGTACTTCTCTCGGAGGGTGTTCGCGAATGCGACGAGTTGTTGGCCGGTGTCGGCCTGCGTCAGGTACTGCTCGGCGGTCAGTCCGAGGTCGCGTTGGATCGCGGTGACCAGTTCGGGTGGCAGTGCTGTGGTGGCCGACGCGGCCGTCGCGGGTTCGGCGTGCGCCAGGGTGGGGGCGAGCAGGAGCAGGGCGGCTGAGCCGATGAGGGCGGCGCGGCGTGCGCGGGCGTGTCGCATGGGGGATCTTCCTGTTCGAGGCATGCGGACTTGCCGCGGCGAATGCCTTCGACATTAAGCGGTGAGGATCCCTGGTGGATGCGGAAATCGGTAGGCAGAAATTGGCGAATAATCAGTCACCAGTTGGTGATTCGTGATCAACGACAGAAAGGTCGGGGTGGACAGCCCCGTCCAGGCTCCCGAGGAGCCGGACCGGACCGCCCACCCCGACCTGTGTCGTGGGGTGACGGGTGGATCAGAAGGTGCGGACCGACAGTCCCGGGTTGTCCGCGAGGATCGCGTTGATCGGCGTCGCGTACAGCGTCGGCGCGTCGCCGAGCACCGTGGTGATGACCTGGGCGATCTCGCAGAGCCGCATGTCGCCGACGTTGGACGCGCTGGAGATGCCCAGCGCGCGGGTGCCGGTGACCATGGCGCCGCCGCTGTCGCCCTGCAGGGCGCAGATGTTGGACGAGAAGCCGTGGTTGAGGGTCCTGGCGCCCACGCCGACGGTCAGGTTGACGCCGTTGATGGTGCCGCAGGTGAACCCGGTGGTCAGGCCGGACTTGCACACCGGTGCGCCCACGACGGGGTCCGCGGTGCCGGTGATGGCGACGGGGGCGGCGCCGGGCACTCGCACCAGGTTGTTGCGGAAGCGGTCGGCGGCGTTGTCGTCGATCCGGATCACGGAGAAGTCGTGGCCCTCGAGGTTGGACCGGGCGAAGGTGCCGAACCGGTTGCCGAAGACGCCCTGCCCGCGCATGTCGAACGCGACGGAGGCGTTGGCGGTGCCGGCCGTGCCGCGGTTCGGGTCGCAGTGTCCGGCGGAGATGTTCACGACGCGGCCGCCGCCGTCGGTGCCGTTGAATCCGAGCGAGCAGCGGAAGGCGCCCGCGGCGTTCTCCGCCGCGTACGAGTCGCCGCCCTGCGAGGCTGCGCCACCGGGAGCGTCGATCGGCTGCGGACCGACCGAACCGAGGTCCGGCACGAAGACGACGTCGACGGCCTTGAGGAAGTCCGGCAGCTGCCAGCCCAGGCCCTGAGCGGTGTTCTTGACCTGCATCACCAGGTGGTTGTTGACGATGTCCACGCCGGTGCCGCCCACCAGTCCGGCGAGCGGGGCGGGCAGCGTGGCGATCCAGTCGTGCGCCTTGTTCAGCTGGTCGCTGAGCGTGCGCTCGCTGCGCGGCAGGTCCTTGACCCGGTAGCCCTCGTCCTCGGCGGCCTTGCGGGCGTCGTCCTTGCCCTTGCCGTCGGCCAGGCCGATCAGCGGGTTGCCCGACGGGTCCAGCCAGGCGCCTGCGAAGGAGTCCGGGAACTTCGTGCGCATGGCCTCCGCGAACTCGACGAGGCGCTGGCCGGCGTCGGCCTTCGCCAGGTACTGCTCCGGCGTCAGCCCCAGGTCGCGCTGGATCGCCGCCACCAGTTCAGGCGGCAGCGTCGCGGCGGGAGCGACAGTCGCGGCGGGCTCGGCCGGCGCCGCCTGCGCGAGCGCAGCGGTGGGGGCGAGCAGGAGCAAGGCAGCCGAGCCGATCATCGCGGCACGGCGCGCGCGAACGCTTCGCATGGGGACCTTTCGATTCGAGGGCATGCGGGTATGCCGCGGCCGTGGTGCGGCCGAGGCAAATGCCAACGACTATATGGGGTGAGCGGTCGGTTGCATACCGAGAATCGGGAGCTTTCCAGGTGGTGGACGGTATTGCAGTTCCGCGCGCGGAAAACGACCGGCGCCGGTCGCGTCGAGGGTCTCGAGCGATCGGCGCCGGCCGGCGTAGTCGATTGACCGTCAGGGCGCGGTGCGCACCGACACGTTCTGCCCCAGCGCCGCATTTGCGTCGGCGATGATCTTCTCGATCGGGATGCCGATGCTCGCGGTGCCGCCGTCCAGCGCGAGGACGAGGTTGGCCTCGGTGCAGCTGGGTGCGCCGCCCGAGTTCGAACCGCTGGTGATGCCGAGGGCGCGGGTGCCGCTGAGGATCGCGCCGCCGCTGTCGCCGCTCAGGGTGCAGGTGGAACCGGCGAAGCCGCGGACCAGGCGGCTGGTGCCGTCCGCCATGAACAGGGGCGCGTCGACGCTCTCGGCGACGACGATGCCGCAGGTGAACGTGGACGTCTGACCGGACTTGCAGATCGGAGCACCGACCACCGGCCGCGCGGTCCCGGTGATGGTGACCGTGGTGCCGTTCGCGCCACGGACCGCCGGGCGGTCGAGGCCCGCGCGCACGCCCTCGTCGTTCAGCTTGATCAGCGAGTAGTCGAGGCCGCGGGCCTGCTCACCCATGGCGGAGTGCGCGAAGGTGCCGATCTGGCGGCTGCGGGCGACGTCGCCGTAGTCGGGCAGGTACACCGGCGACGCGGCGCCCGCGTTCGGGTTCTCCTGCTGCGGGTCGCAGTGGCCGGCGCTGATGTTGTAGGCCTGGCCGCCGGAGGCGACCGCGTTGAACCCGAGCGAGCAGACGCCGATCGAGGCCGGGTCGTCGATCTTGTCGAGCGGCACCGCCGAGGTGACGTAGGTGTCGCCGCCCTCCGCGCGGGCGTCGACGGGTCCGCCGCCGCCGGGGCTCAGCACCACCTTCAGCTGCGCGAGCAGGGTCGGCAGGTTCAGGGCGCGGCCGATCGGGCTGTTCACCACGTCGATCACGATCTGGTTGTCCATCACGTCGATCGACGTCGAGTTGATCTGCGAGGACACGTCCCGGGGCAGGCCGAGGATCCACTGGTTCAGCTGCGCGAGCGAGTCCTCGAGGTGGTTCGCGGACACGGCCGCCATCTTGGTGGCGTAGCCGTCGTTCGCGACATGCTGCGCGGTCTCGGTGGTGGTGACCGCGACGACGGGGACGCCGTCGTGGCCGATCCAGGAGCCGGCGTAGGTGTCGGGGCGAGCCTGGCGCAGTCCGTCCGCGTAGCTGCCGAGCCGCTGGGCGAGCTCCGCGCGGTCGAGGTACTGCTCCGGCGTCAGCCCGAGGTCCCGGGAGATGGCGTCGACGAGCTCCGCGGGCAGTTGCTGGCCCTGTGTCGAGGGGGGTTCGTCCGGCGCTGCCTGGGCGATCGCGGTGACCGGGAGGAGCGTGGCAGAGGCCAGGATTGCGGCACGTAGTGCCAGCCGGAGACGCATGAAAACCCTTCGTTGCGAGCGGACGGTAGGTCAGCGCTCCACAGTACGGCACGAGGCCGAAGTGGATGCCGAAACCGCAGCTCAACGCGATATCGGCAATTTCTCGGCTATTCGGGGGTGGTGGCCGTGCAGGGTTCGTCGGCGGGCTTGCAGGTCGGTTCCGGCGGTTCGGCGGTGGTCGTGGTGGTGGTCGTCGTCTTGGTGGTGGGTTTGGTGGTGGTGGTCGTCGGCGGCGCGGTCGTGGTGGTGGTCGTTCTCGTGGTGGTCGTCGGCAGCGTGGTGACGACGGTGGTGGTGATTTCGACCGGCGGAAGCGGAGCCGTCGTGGTGGTGGTGGTCGGCGCGACGGTGGTCGTGGTGGCGTCCACGGTGGGGAACGGCAGCGCCGAGGTGGGCGTGGGGCTCGGCCGCGGCGGGGTGGTGGTCGTGACGGCCGCGACGGTGGTCGACACGGGGGCGATGCGCGGGAGGGGTGTCTCGGTGGCGCCGCTGGGTATCAGGGCGAACCCGAGGGCGGCCGCGGCGGCGACCACGGCGATCGCGACCCCGACCCCGATCAGGACGGCGCGGTCGGGCAGGCCGCGGCGGGTGTCGCCGGCAGCCTCGCCGGCGGCCGCGGGTGCGGGCGCGGGTGCGGCGGCGACC
>NZ_BCXG01000025.1 GCF_001894985.1 Rhodococcus tukisamuensis NBRC 100609
CCTCGACCTCCACGGCCTCGAACGTCGAGGTCTCCACGGATGTCGTGGTTGCCGACACCACCACCACGATGAACGTGCCGGGTGAGGCCACCACGGGCGACCAGGTCGAGCTCTTCGCCCTGGTCAAGGATGGCGACAACAACCCCGCCGTCGGCGGCACCGTCCAGTTCACGATCAACGGCACCAACGTCGGCGGCGCGATCGCCCTCGTCGACGGCGGCGCGAAGCTCGACCACACCTTCGCCGCCAGCGGCGCGTACACCGTCGGCGCCGTCTACAGCGGCTCCGCGACGTTCAACGGCTCGACCGCGACGGCTGCGTCCGTCAACGTCACCGATCCGGCGCCGGTCGAGCTCGACACGGTCACCACGCTGACCGCGCCGGCGACCGCCACCAAGGGTGACGCGGTGAACCTGTCCGCGGCCGTCAAGACCCAGGCCGGCGCCCCGGTCACCGCCGGCACCGTCACCTTCATGGACGGCGCCACCGCGATCGGCACCGCCGTCGACGTGGTCAACGGCCAGGCGACCCTGTCGCACGCCTTCGCCCTCACCGGCGACCGGCACATCACCGCCGTCTACAGCGGCGCGTCGGGCCTGAAGGAGTCGACCTCGGCCGCCTCCACGGTCGTCGTCTCCGCCGGCGGCACCAACCCCGGCGGTGGCTCGCTGGGATCGCTCGGGAGCATCTTCGGTTCCTAGTTCCACGAGCAACCTGACAACACCATGACGAACGCCCCTCGCCGAAACGGTGAGGGGCGTTCGCCGTGCGGCGGCGTAGATTTCACGCGAATCGACGCCGCGCCTGCTTCCATGTCAACCACCCGCGGAGGGTCGGCAATTGCCCTATGTTGACCGGATGACCATCGCCGTCCCCCGGCTCAGCCGGTCCACCGTCGCCGGGTACTCCCTCGGCTCGGTGGGCACCGGCGGCTTCGCCACCCTCCCCGGGCTGGTCCTCGCCTACTACCTGACCGACACCCTCGGGGTGGCGGCCGCCGCGGCCAGCGTGGTGGTGTTCGCGCCGAAGGCGCTCGACCTCCTGGTGAACCCGCTGATCGGGTCCCGTAGCGACGCCGAGGCCGCCCGCACCGGCACCCGGCGGCGGTTCCTCCTGCTCGGTGCGCTCACCCTGCCCGTCTTCTTCGCGCTCACCTTCGCGGTCCCGACGGGCCTGTCCGCGTTGGCCGGATGCCTCTGGGTGGGTACGGCCTTCATCGCCGCCGCCGTCGCATTCAGCCTCTTCCAGGTGCCGTACATCGCGCTGCCCGCGGAACTGACCGACGACTACCACGAGCGGTCCCGGCTGATGTCCTGGCGCGTCGCCCTGCTGGGGGTGGCGATCCTGCTGTTCGGGGCCGGCGGCCCGGCCTTGCGCGAACTCGGCGGCGGCGGCCGCCCCGGCTACCTGGTGATGGGTGTCGTCGCCGGGCTGATCCTCGGACTCGGCATGCTGGCCAGCTGGCGGATCGCACCGCGCGGTCCCGCCACCAACGTCGATTCGACTGCCTCGCACGGTATCTCCGAGAGCCTCGCTGCGGTGCGGTCGAGTTCGGCCTTCCGGTTCCTGCTCGGCACCTTCGTGCTGCAGGCCCTGGCAACCGGCTGCATGCTGGGCGGCGCCCAGTACGTGGCCACCTACGTGCTCGACGCCGAGGACGCGGTCTCGTTTCTGTTCGTCGCCCTGGTGGGCCCCGCCGTCGCGGTGATGCCGCTGTGGACGCGGCTGGTCCGCCAGTGGGGCAAGCAGCGCGCCTTCTTCCTCGCCTCCGGGCTGTTCCTGGTCGCCGCGCTGGCCCTGCTGGGGCTGCTCTCCGGCCCCGGCGGCTGGGTGTACGCGGTGGTGGCGCTCGCCGGGATCGGCTACGCCGGAATGCAGATGCTGCCGATGTCGATGCTGCCGGACGTGATCAGCGACCACGAGACTCGGTCCGCCGGAGCCGTCCGAGCCGGCGCCTTCAGCGGGGTGTGGACGGCCGCCGAGACGGTGAGCATGGCGCTGGGACCGGCGGTGGTGCTGCTCGTCCTCGCCGCCACCGGATTCGTCTCGTCCGCGGGCGCAGACCCGGCCCCCCAGTCCGACACCGCGATCACCGGGATCGTGCTCGCCTTCGCGCTGGTGCCCGCCCTGCTGGTGGCCGCCAGCATGTGGGCACTGCGCGGCTATCGTCTCGCCGCCGAGGAACGGAACAGGAACCACTGATGCAGTTCGAACACACCCCCACCGAGATCCTCGCCCGGCTCGACGAGCTACGCGCGGCCGACGCCCCCACCGAGGGCGGGCGCCTGCTGTCCTACGTCTACGACCCCGGCGTCGCCGAGCTGCACGACCTGGCCGGTGCCGCGGCGCGGAAGGCGCAGTCGCTCAACGGACTCGACCCGACCACGTTCCCCTCCGTCGCGGCGCTCGAGCGGGACCTCGTCGGGCTGGCCCGCGACGTGCTCGCCGACGGGGTGGACGGCGTCGTCGGCTCCGTCACCAGCGGGGGCACCGAGAGCTGCATGCTCGCGGTGAAGTCCGCCCGCGACAGCTGGCGAGCGGCGACCGGCCGGGACGACCGGCCGACACTCGTGATCGGGTCCACCGCGCACGCCGCGTTCATCAAGGCCGCGCACTACCTGGACCTGCGACTTCGGGTGCTGCCGGTCGACCCGGACACCTGCCGGCTCCGGCCCGCGGACGTGAGGGCGGCGCTGGACGAGGACGTCGCGCTGGTGGTGGTGTCGACGCCGTCCTACCCGCACGGGGCCCTCGACCCGGTCGCGGAGATCGCGGA
The DNA here is from genome assembly GCF_001894985.1 of Rhodococcus tukisamuensis NBRC 100609. Taxonomy (GTDB): domain Bacteria; phylum Actinomycetota; class Actinomycetes; order Mycobacteriales; family Mycobacteriaceae; genus Rhodococcus_G; species Rhodococcus_G tukisamuensis. The sequence goes on from NZ_BCXG01000025.1 coordinate 2,777, forward strand.
AATCTGCGCCGCACAGTCTGTTCCGGTGCACGTGGACGGATGCATCGGCGCGTGGGTGCTGCCCTGGTGGCCGGGTGCGCAGGACCGTCCCGCCTGGGACCTCCGGGTGCCGGGGGTGGCAAGCCTGTCGGTGGACCTGCACAAGTACGGCTACGCGCCGAAGGGCGTCTCGGTGCTGCTCTACCGCGACCGGGACCGGCACCGTCGGCAGTGGTTCGCCACCAGCGCCTGGCCGGGGTACGCCGTCGTCAACCCCACCATGCTGGGCTCTCGGACGGTGATGCCCATCGCCGCCGGCTGGGCGGTGTCACAGGCCTTGGGGCGCGGCGGGTTCGCGGAACTCACCGGCCAGATCGCCGGGGCCGTCGAGCAGCTCCGCAAGGTGGTGGACGCCGTCGAGGGCCTGCGAGTGGTCGGCGACCCGGTGGGCCCGCTGCTCGCGGTGGCCACCGACCCCGACGTCGACGAGACGAGGCGGGTGGACCCGCACCGTTGGGCGGACGCCGCAAAGGATCTGGGCTGGGTGCTGCAACCGCAGCCGGGACGCGTCCAGTCCGACGGCACCACGTTGCCGCGCACGACCCACCTGACGATCACTCCCGTCACCGAATCGGTCTGCGCCGAACTGGGCGATGCGCTTTCCGCAGCCGCGGATTCGGTCCGCGGCGTTCCCGGGGCCACCGCCCCCGCGGAGTTCGTGGCGGCGGCCGGACAGATCCGCCCGGAGGACCTCACCAGCGAGAACTGTGCCGCGGTGCTGGGCCTGGCAGGCCTGGACCCGGAGGGTGGGCTGGACGGCCCGATGGCCGAGCTGCTGGCGCTGATCGAGGCGCTGCCCGAGCACGTCGCGGAGCGGTTGCTGGTCGAGTTCCTGGCCCGCTTCATGGAGTAGTCGACCGCACCCGGCTCGTCCCCCACCCACGGGCGCCGCGGACACCGGTGGGGGATGATGGAGGCAGGACGGACAACGAGGGGAGGCACCAAATGGACACCGTGGTCCTGTTCCTGCTGGCGTGCGCGGTCTACTGGTGGGCCCTGCTCTGACCTGACGTCCTCGGTCAGCGCGGCGCGGTCGGCTCCGGGCGCGGGTCGCCGGCTGCCCGGCACCGCTCACACAGGCCCCAGAACACGACCTCGGCCTCGTCGATCGCGAATCCGTGCGGGTCCGAGGGTTGCAGGCAGGGCGCGTGCCCAACGACACAGTCGACGTCGACGACGAGGCCGCACCCGCGGCACACCAGATGGTGATGGTTGTCCCCGGTCCGGGTCTCGAACCGCGCCGGGGAGCCGGCCGGCTCGATGCGGCGGAGGATCCCGGCGTTCACGCAGGCCCTGAGCACGTCGTACACCGCCTGCGTGGACACCGACCCGAGCTCCCGCCGAACCGCGGCGGCAACCCCGTCGGCATCGGAATGCGGCTGCGCGGCAACCGCATTCAACACTGCGACCCGCGGAGCGGTCACCCGCAGGCCCACCGAGCGCAACTGCGCCTGGGGGTCGAGGTGATCGTCGCCGTGCTGCATGAGCCAAGTATCCCCCTTCTCTGGAACAAGTCAAGAAAACGCGGCCCCCACGTCTCCCCAATGTCACATCGGGGAACCATGGGGAACCCAATGTGACATTTGGGGAGCTGTCGGAGACAGTCGGGCACTGGGAACAAACTCCCGACCGTCGCCGTTGAACGAACCGTTGGCGTCCGGACATGCCCCGGGCCTCACCCCTTTAGTCGCTACGTGCGACCACTCGCCGAGAGGCGCCTGTGGGACGTCAACGCGAAGGGCCGCCCACACTTGCGTGGGCGGCCCTTCACCTACTTCCGGTCCGGATCAGCGGACGCCAGGCTCAGGCCAGCGCCTTGATCGCCTTGGCGACGCCCTCACCGTAGGCCGGGTCACATGCGGTGCAGTTGTCGATGTGGCGCTGCACCACCTGCTCGGAGGCCCCGTTGATGGCGCGGGCGGTGTTGTCGAAGAGCACCTGCTTCTGCTCGGCGCTCATGTTGTTGAAGAGCACCCGCGGCTGTGAGAAGTAGTCGTCGTCGTCCGCGCGGTAGTCGAAGTGGTCCGCGACCGCGCCGACGGCCTGCGCGGGATCGCGGTACTGCGGCTGCTCCTGCCACCGCCCGTAGCTGTTCGGCTCGTAGTGGAGGGAGCCGCCGTTGTTGCCGTCAACCCGCATCGCCCCGTCCCGGTGGAAGTTGCTCACCGGGCAGCGCGGCGAGTTCACCGGGATCTGGTAGTTGTTCACGCCCAGCCGGTAGCGCTGCGCGTCGCCGTAGGAGAACAGCCGGCCCTGCAGCATCCGGTCCGGCGAGAAGCTGATGCCGGGCACCACGTGCGCCGGGTTGAACGCGGCCTGCTCCACCTCGGCGAAGTAGTTGTCCGGGTTCCGGTTGAGCTCCCACTCGCCGACCTCGATCAGCGGGTAGTCGCCCTTCGGCCACACCTTGGTCAGGTCGAACGGATGGTAGGGCACCTTCGCCGCGTCGGCCTCCGGCATGATCTGCACGCACAGCTTCCACTTCGGGAAGTCGCCGGCCTCGATCGCGTCGAAGAGGTCGCGCTGGTGGCTCTCGCGGTCGTTGCCGACCAGCTCGCCCGCCTCGGCGTCGGTCAGGTTCTCGATGCCCTGCTGCACACGATGGTGGAACTTGACCCAGAACCGCTCGCCCGCGTCGTTGATGAAACTGAAGGTGTGCGAGCCGAAGCCGTGCATGTGCCGGTACGACGACGGGATGCCGCGGTCGCTCATCACGATGGTGACCTGGTGCAGCGACTCGGGCAGGTTCGTCCAGAAGTCCCAGTTGTTGTTGGCGCTGCGGAGGTTGGTGCGCGGGTCCCGCTTGACGGCGTGGTTGAGGTCCGGGAACTTCAGCGGATCACGGAAGAAGAAGACCGGGGTGTTGTTGCCGACGAGGTCCCAGTTGCCCTCTTCCGTGTAGAACTTGACGGCAAATCCCCGGATGTCACGCTCGGCGTCGGCCGCGCCGCGCTCACCCGCGACGGTGGAGAACCGAGCGAAGAGCTCGGTCTTCTTGCCGACCTCGGAGAAGATCTTCGCGCTGGTGTACTTGGTGATGTCGTTGGTGACGGTGAACGTGCCGTAGGCACCGGAACCCTTGGCGTGCATGCGGCGCTCCGGGATGACCTCACGGTCGAAGTGCGCGAGCTTCTCGAGGAACCAGACGTCCTGCAGCAGCTGCGGTCCCCGCGGACCGGCCGTCTGCACGTTCTGGTTGTCCGGCACCGGCGCGCCGACCGCGGTGGTCAGCTTCGAGTCGGTCGCCGAGGTGTTCTGAGGATCAGTGCCTTGAGTCATCTGTGGATCCCTTCCTTACTGGCCGAGCCCGGGGGCGTCGGCCACGTTGGACTGCGAACCTCGGTCGGAGCTACATCCGAAGGTGGGCGTGACCCGCCGCGAACCGTGGCTCGCGGCGTGGGGCTGCTTCTCGGTCACACCAACACTGCAACACCTTTTCTGGAATTAGTCAAGATTAGGCCCGGCCTGTCGCGCGGCCGACTCCCGCCCATGCTCGCCCATCGCGGCGTCCGCCGTGGGGCGTTCACACATTGTTCTCCCGGAAACGAATTCGAGGCCCGAACTCGACACGTCACCCCTGCCGCCGAGGCGAATTCCGGAGGAGAGTGGTGATTGCGGGCCCAACTCACGAGAGGAGGCGAGGGCCGTGGACATGATGCATATGTTCATGATGTGGCTGCAGCAGATGGGCGTGACGCCACCGATGATGAACATGCCCCCGATGATGAACATGCCGCCGAAGTAGGTCGACGAAGCAACAACCGACCCCACACGCGGCCGGAGCCGCGCAGCGCGCCGATTCTTAATTGACATATGTCAAGAGGGTGGCAGGATCGGGTGCATGCCGAAGACGTTGCCGACCCTCGACGTGACCGCTCCGGTCTGCTGTGCGCCCGTCTCCGCCGCCCCTCTGACCGACGAGGCCGCGCTGCACGTCGCGCTGCGACTGAAGGCGCTCGCCGACCCGGTCCGGATCAAGCTGATGTCGATCCTGCTGACCGCGAAGGAGGGCGAGGTGTGCACGTGCGACCTCGCCACCGCCGTCGGTCTGGCCGAGTCGACGGTCAGCCACCACCTCGGCCAGCTCAGGAAGGCCGGCATGGTCCGCCCGACGCGACGCGGCATGAATGTCTACTACAGCGCACACCGGGATGCCCTCGAGGCGCTGCGGCTGGTCCTCGACCCGCACTGCTGCACCTGAGGGCCGCGGCCGTCAGGTGCCGACCGGCCGAACCAGCTGGGCCACCACGACGTAGTTGTCGTCGGTGGACTCCCCTTCCCGGACATCGCAATTGGCGAGGAGCAGGCGCCCGGCCACCGACTCGCGCAGCTCGTGGGCACCGAGCAGGGATCCCTTCGGCAGCGGGCCCGCGGTCTCGACCGCGTACTCCAGGACGCCCGCGGTCGTGCGGAGCACCACGCGGTCCCCGGGTTCGACGACCCGCAGCGCCCGGAACGGCGCGTCCCGCCTGGCGTAGTTGTGCCCCACGACCACGACGGTCTGCCGGGTCCCGGTACCGGGGAGGCCGCTCTCGCCCCACCAGACCGGACGCTCGTCGACCGGGTCCAGCCGTTGCCCGCCGGGCCCTCCCCGCATCAACTCCTCGGGATGGAGTGGACTGCTCAGGTAGGTGGTCCCGGCGGGTGTCCGCAGCTCGATCTGCGTCGGCTCGGCCGGCGCGACAACCGCGTCCGCCGGTGGAGCCGCAGCGATGTGCGACTCCACCGGCGACCGGTCGGGCGGCGGCCCGGCCTCGGCACCCGAGCATGCGGGCGCCAGAGCCAGCACGGCCGCCGCGACCAGCAGGCGGCCGGCGCTACGAGGCGGTGTTCGACGCATCGGCGGCGCGCCGGCGACGCACGAGGACCGTCCCCGCGGCGGCGGCCGCGCCGAGGACACCGACACCGACCAACACGGCCGGGACGCTCACCCCGATCGACTGGGTACCGGTCGACGAATCCCCCAGCGCGAGGTCGACCGGGGGCAGTCCGCCGGCCAGTGCCTCGTCGCCGTCGGCGTCGGTGACGTAGTAGTCGACCACGTCGAATGCGCCCTTGCTGGTGTAGTAGCCGACCAGCTTCACACCGGTCCCGTCGACCACCGCGGTGGTGTCGTCGATCTTGGTGACGCCCTCCCCGTCGGAGGTGTGGTCGCCGATGACGACGTCACCGCCGACGCCGACGCCGTCCGCAATGTCCTTGGCGGCGTTGGCCTTGAGCTCCTCGAGAGCCTTCGTCGCCTTCTTCGCCTCGGCCTGCGCGGCCTCGGACTTCGCCGTGGCCTCCTTGGCCTTGGCCGCCGCCGCGTCGGCCGCGACCTTGGCGTTCTCGGCGGCGAGGTAGAGGTCCTGTGCCTTCGCGCTCGCCTCGTCGGCCGCGGCCGCCTTCTTCGTCGCCTCCGCCGCCTTTGCGTCGGCCTCTGCCCGCTTGTCGGTCGCCGACTCCCCGGCGGCGACCGCTGCGGCGCGGGCCTTCTCGGCCGCTTCTGCGGCTTCAGCGGCCTCGCGCCTGGCCGCTTCGGCGGCCTTGGCCGCGTCCGCTGCCGCCTTCGTCGCGGCGGCGGCGGCCTCGGTCTCGGCGCTCGCCGCGGCCTCGGCCTTCTTCGCATCGGTCTCGGCGGCGCTCGCCCTCTGCTGCGTGTCCCTCGCCGCGACGGCGAGGCGCTTGGCCTCCCAGGATGCCGCCAGCGCCTCGAGCTTCGCGGCCGCCGCCTTCGCGAAATCCCGCTCCTTCCAGGCCTCCTCGGCCTCCTTCTCCTTGTCCGCGACCTGCTGCGCCTTGGCCTCGGCGGCGGTCTTGGCCTCGTCCGCCTTGGCCTGCAGCGCATCGGCCTCGGCGCGGGCCCGCTCGGCCTCCGCCGTCTTGGCGCCGGATCCGGCGGCCTTCGCGGCCGCCTCCAGCTCGGCCGCGCGCGCGGCGGCCGCATCCGCCGCGGCCTGGGCGGTCTCGGCGACCTGCTTCGCCTCGACCGCAGCGGCGTCGGCAACCTTGGCCTCGTCCTCGGCCTGCTTCGCCGTCTGCTCGGCGGTCGCGGCCTGCTCCTTGGCCTGGTTCGACTCCACGGCGGCCTTCGTCGCCTCGACGCTAGCCTTGGTCATCGCCTCGGTCGCGCTCGCGGAAAGTTCGGTCGCCGCAGCCGAATCCGTGCCCGCCTTGGCCGCCGCGTCGGCAGCCTTCTTGGCCTCGTCGGCCGCGGCCTTGGCCTTCGCCTCGGCGTCGGCAATCGCGGCCTTGTCCTGCTCGGAGGACCCGGTGCTCCCGGCTCCCGAACTCCCGGTTCCCAGGCTCCCGGTTCCCAGGCTCCCGGTCCCGGTCTCCTGCTTCTCCGTCGCGGTTCCGGTCTCCTGCTCCTCCGTCGCGGTTCCCGCTCCGGTGTCTGTGCTGTCGGCCCCCGCCTCCTGCTTCACCGGTTCGGTGGCGGCCTTGTCGGTGCCTTCCGCAACCGTCTCTCCGGCGACCGCTTCCTCGCTGCAGGTGACGGCCGGGTCCGCGCCCGGGATGCACTTGACCTCCGGGTCAGCCGACGCGATGCCGGTGGCGCTCACCGCGATTCCGAGCGCCAGCACCGCCCCGGCCGCCGCGGACCGGACCCTCCGAGTACTGACAATGGACTGCTCCGACATGGTCTCAACCTCTTTCGGTCTTCATTACGAAGACGGTGATTCGACAACGATCGTGGCACCCGAAAACGGTTCTGCTGTGGGCAGTTCCGACATGGGCTTGCCTTTACTTCGGCGTTGACAGCCGGAGCGTTACCGATGTAGTCCGAAGGGTTGAGACGGCGCGACCGGGCCGGGCGGCGGCACGCCGACGGGCTGCGAACGCGGGCGCGTTATCCGGGGAGGTCGGCCGGCGAGTCCGCCGAGGCCTCCGCGGCGACCACGCCGGGCCGGGCGACCGCCTCGAGCGCCACCAGCGCGACCACCGCGAACAACGCGATCAATCCGACCACGAGCCCCGTCGGGTAGCGCCAGAACAGCAGGATCGCCACCGCCACGGCGGCGATCGCCACCCGCAGCGGCACCCGCAACCTGGCCGCCCACACCTCGTAGGGACGGGGCGGCCGGTCGGCGCCGAGCCGGCGGAGCGCGTCGACCCCGCGGCGGAATCCGCTGCGGACCGCCAACGCCGAGCGGGACCCGCCGGTGAGGTAGCCGACCAGTGCGACCACCACTCCGAGCGCGAAGAAGGCCCGCACGGTCGTCTTCAGCGGCACGCTGAGCGTGTCCACGATGGCCGAGGCAGCGGCGGGTGAGAGCACGTCGCTGGGGATGTCGTCGATGTAGACCGACCGCGCGACGTTCAGCGCCAGCCCGAGCAACGCCGTCGCCACGGCGACCCCGAGGCCGACGAGGGCCAGCGCCCGCAGTCGCTGGCCGCGCGGCGCCGCAAACACCGCGCCGATGGCGGCGACGACGGCCAACCAGGGCAGCCAGGTCGCGGCGCTGTTCAGGGCCCGCACCGCCTTCTGCGCCTTGACCAGGTCGGACGACTGGAAGAGGACGAATTCGACGTCGATGTCCGGGATCTTGTCCGCGAAGGCGAAACCCCGCTGGACCAGCTGGTCTCCGACGTTCGTCAGGATCGGGCCGAGCGGGACACTGACCGTGCCCTTCTCGTCGATCTCCACCACGCTGGTGTCGCCCGTCGCCACCGCGACGAGCTTCTGGTGGGCGATCCGGTTCGCCTCCACCCAGGCACGCTCGAACTGGTCGGTCTGCACGACCGAGAGCACGGTCTCGTGGATGAAACTCTTTGCCTGGCCCGCAATCACCGGGGCCAGGCCCACGACCTGCTGCGGCACCCGTGGCGCGGTCTCGGTCAGCGCGGTCAGCGCGTCCGCGGTGATCTTCTCGATGTCCAGCCGGGCGAACAGCTGGTCGGTGACCTGGTCCGCGATCTCGGCCTGCACCTCGGGCTGACTCGCGAGCGGGGCCACCGTCTGCACGTACCGGTCGGTGTCCATGATCTCGCTGCTGGTGAAGCGCGCGACCAGCGACCCGACCATCAGCAGCGCGACCAGCAGGATCAGGAACCCGGACAGGGTCCACCGGAGCGCATTGTGCAGCCCCCGACGCCGCACCCCCGCGCTCTCGGCCACCTGCGCCCGCAGTCGCAGCAGCTCCGCTCTCTCCGACGCGTCCAGCGGTTGAGATCCCTCAGTCGACGCCATACCAGGGATGATCCCCGGCGGCGGAGACCGCGGGCAGGCCCAGATGCCGATTTCACCCCCTGCGGATGAGGGTGCCGGCGACGCATTCACGTGCTGCAGCCGTCAGGCCCGGGTCGCGCCGGTCATGATCGTGACCAGGCGACCCGGGCCTGACGGTTCAGACAGCCCACTCAGGCGCCGGCGGCCTCGCGCTCCGCGACGAGGTTCAGCGCGATGTCGACGAGCATGTCCTCCTGACCACCGACCAGCTTGCGCTTGCCGGCCTCGAGCAGCAGGGTTCGCACGTCGATGCCGTAGCGCTGCGACGCCGTCTCCGCGTGCCGCAGGAAGCTCGAGTACACGCCTGCGTAGCCGAGGGTCAGGGTCTCGCGGTCGACGCGGACCGGCCGGTCCTGCAGCGGACGGACGATGTCGTCGGCGGCGTCCTGCAGGGCGAAGACGTCGCAGCCGTGCTTCCACTCGTACAGGTCCGCGACCGCGATGAACGGCTCGATCGGGCAGTTGCCCGCACCGGCGCCGTGCCCGGCGAGCGAGGCGTCGACGCGGAAGACGCCCTCCTCGACGGCGACGACGCTGTTGGCCACCGACAGCGAGAGGTTCTCGTGGGCGTGGATGCCGATCTCGGTGCCCTCGTTGAGGACGTCCTTGTAGGCGCGGACCCGCTCGCGGACCCCACCCATGGTCAGGCGTCCGCCCGAGTCAGTGACATAGACGCAGTGCGCGCCATACGATTCCATCAGCTTGGCCTGCTTGGCGAGCTCCTCGGCGGGCGCCATGTGGCTCATCATCAGGAAGCCGGAGACGTCCATGCCGATCTCGCGGGCGGTCTCGATGTGCTGCGCGGAGACGTCGGCCTCGGTGCAGTGCGTCGCGATGCGCACCGACCGCACGCCCAGCTTGTAGGCGTGCTTGAGCTCCTCGATGGTGCCGACACCGGGCAGCAGCAGCGTGGTCAGCCGGGCGTTCTGGATGGACTCCGCCGCCGCCTCGATCCACTCCCAGTCGGTGTTCGAGCCGGGACCGTAGTTCACGGACCCGCCGGCGAGACCGTCACCGTGGGCGACCTCGATGGCGTCGACGCCGGCGGCGTCGAGGGCGGTCACGATGCGCTTGACGTCCTCCGGCGAGATCCGGTGGCGCACCGCGTGCATGCCGTCCCGGAGGGTGACGTCCTGGACGAAGATGGTGGGGTTGCTCATCGGGTGGCTTCCTTCTTCTGTGCGATCCGCTCGGCGATCTGCTGTCCGGCGGAGGTCATGATGTCGAGGTTGCCTGCGTAGGCGGGCAGGTAGTGTCCTGCGCCCTCGACCTCGAGGAAGATCGACACCTGGTGGGTCGGGCGGTTGCCGTCGACGACCAGCGTCTCGACCGGCTGGTCGGCGGGGATCTCGGTGATCTGGACCTGCTGCTTGAGGCGGTATCCCGGGACGTAGGCCGAGACGTCTCCGACCATCTTCTCGATGGACTGGCGGATCTCGTCGTGGGTGGCCGGGTCCGGCGCGTCGACGAGGCAGAAGACCGTGTCGCGCATGATCAGCGGCGGCTCGGCGGGGTTGAGGATGATGATGGCCTTGCCGCGCTTGGCGCCGCCGACCGACACGATCGCTGCAGACGTGGTCTCGGTGAACTCGTCGATGTTGGCGCGGGTACCGGGGCCCGCCGACTTCGACGCGATCGACGCGACGATCTCGGCGTAGGCCACCGGGACGACCCGGGAGACTGCCGCGACCATCGGGATGGTGGCCTGGCCACCACACGTCACCATGTTCACGTTCGGGGCGTCGAGGTGGTCGTCACCGTTGACCGCGGGGATCACGTACGGCCCGATGGCGGCCGGGGTGAGGTCGATCATCCGCTTGCCGAGCGGGGCGAGACGCGCGTTGTTCGCGACGTGCGCCTTCGCCGAGGTCGCGTCGAAAACGATCTCGATCTCGTCGAAGTTCGGCAGCGCGACGAGGCCCTCGACGCCCTCAGCGGTGATCGGCACGCCGAGCTTCGCCGCCCGTGCCAGACCGTCGGAGGCGGGGTCGATACCGACCATCGCGCCCATCTCCAGGTGGTCCGAATGGTTGAGCACCTTGATCATCAGATCGGTGCCGATGTTGCCTGATCCGATGATCGCGACCTTGACTTTGCTCATGCTTCCTTCTCTTCCACGAATCGGGCGGTGACGGTTCCGAGTCCGGACACGGTGACGGTGACGGTGTTGCCGGCTGCGACGGGCGCCATCGGGCCGAGGGCGCCGGAGAGGATGACCTGGCCGGCGAGCAGCGGCTGGCCGAGGTCGCGGGCGGTGCGGGCGAGCCACACCACGGCCTCGATGGGGTCGCCGAGGCAGGCGGCGCCGTTGCCGGTGGACACCTCGCGGCCGTCGACCTCCATGGACATGGTGACGTCCACAGGCTCGACCTCGTCGAGGGTGCGACGCTCGGTGCCGAGGACGTACACCCCGGACGACGCGTTGTCGGCGACGGTGTCGCCGAAGCGGATGTCCCAGTTCTCGACGCGGCTGTCGCAGATCTCCAGGGCGGCGACGGCGTACTCGATCGCGCCGCGGACCTGGGCCGCGTCCAGCGGGCCGTCGACGAGGTCGGCGCCGAGCACGAACCCGACCTCGCCCTCGATCTTGGGCTGGATCAGCCGGCTCATCGGGATGTCGGCGCCGTTGGCGAAGTCCATGTCGTCGAACAGGACACCGAGGTCGGGCTGGTCGACGCCGAGCTGCTGCTGGACTGCCACCGAGGTCAGGCCGATCTTGCGGCCCACCACGACGGCGCCCGCGGCCAGCCGGCCATCGTTGACCCGCTGCTGCACGGCGTAGGCGGCGGCGAGGTCGTCGGCGCCGATCAGGTCCCGCACCGGCGCGCAGGGCACGCCGGACGCGGCGGCGGACGCGAGGCGGTCCGCGGCGGCGGCGAGGTCGGACTCGCTCGCCGCGATGGAATTCGTACTCATGAACACACTGTTACTGCACTCGGTCGAGCAAACCAGCCATTCGTCTCACTCAGCGATACGCTCGGACGATGCCCGGTCCCGCGAACCTCGACACCGTCCTCGGCAAGGCGGTGACGATCCTGCGCTCCTTCCGCCCGGAGGACCAAGCCCTGCCCCTCGCCGAACTCGTCCGGCGGACCGAACTGCACAAGGCGACGGTGCACCGCCTCGCCGGCGAACTGGTCGCGAACAGGCTCCTCGACCGCGTCGACAGCGGCTACCGGCTCAGCGGCGGCCTGTTCGAACTCGGCATGCTCGCCTCGCTCGAGCGCAGCCTTCTCGAGATGGCGATGCCGTTCCTGCAGGACCTGTACGAGCGGACCCACGAAACTGTGCACCTCGGCATCCGGGACGGCCACGACGTCGTGTACGTCGCGAAGATCGGCGGCCATCGCCAGGCGAACGCCCCGTCCCGCACCGGGGGCCGGATTCCGTTGCACTGCTCCGCGATCGGCAAGGCCCTGCTCGCCTACTCGGATCCGGAGTTGCAGCGCGAGGTGCTCTCGGCACCGATGGCCCGGCGCACCCCACACACCGTGGTGGCGCCCGGCATCCTGCGCAAACAGCTGACCAAGGTGGTCGAGACCGGGGTCGCGTTCGAGCGCGAGGAATCGGCGCTGGGTATCACGTGTGTGGCCGCTCCGGTCCTCGGGCGCGACGACGAGCCGGTCGCGGCGATCAGCGTCACCGGCCCGACGAGCCGGTTTCGACCCGAGATGCACGTTTCCGCGGTGCGCGCGGCGGCCGCGAGCCTGGGCAGCACCTACGTCCGCCGCGACCAGCTCCGCTAGCGACGACCCGGCGGCCGCCTACCGCTTCCGGTCCCCGGCGCGCAGCAGGTTGCTGGGCACCAGGTGTCCCACCACGTCCTGCGCCAGCCGGGCAGCGTCGATCGAGCGCTGCAGGTCGACGCCGGTCTCGATGCCCATGTCCTGCAACAGGTAGACCAGTTCCTCGGTCGCGATGTTGCCGCTGGCCCCCGGAGCGAAAGGGCAGCCGCCCAGTCCCCCGGCCGACGCGTCGAGCCGGAGCACGCCCTCGCCGACCGCCGCGACGGCGCACGCGAGGCCCGCGCCGCGGGTGTTGTGGAAGTGCGCACCCAACGTCACCGGGCCGACGCGATCGCGCACCGCGCCGATCAGTCGCTGCACCCGCACCGGGGTGGCGGTGCCGATGGTGTCCGCGATCGCGAGCTCGTCGGCGCCGAGTTCGCATGCCCGCTCCACGATTCGGAGCACCCGCTCCGGCGGTGTCGGCCCGTCGAACGGGCAGTCCCAGGCCGTGGCTACGATGACCTCGACACTGCCGCCGGCGTCGTGCACCACTGCGGCGACCTCCGCGACCTGCTCGGTAGCCTCCTCGGTGCCGATCCGGACGTTCGCGCGGCTGTGCCCGTCACCCGCGGACACCACGTACTCGAGGTCGGTGATCCCGGCCGCGACGGCCCGCCGCGCGCCGCCCAGGCTGGCGACCAGCGCGGAGAACCGCACGCCCGGCCACCGATGCAGCAGCGCCGCGACCTGCTCGGCGTCGGCCATGCTCGGCACCGCCCGCGGCGAGACGAAGGCGGTGGCCTCGACGCGTCGCACCCCGGTCGCGACGACGGCGTCGAGCAGCAGCGCCTTGGCCTCCAGGCTCACCGGCGCCTCGTTCTGCAGCCCGTCACGCAGGCCGACCTCCCGAATCTCCACGCGCACAGGGGGTTCCGCTGCCGATCCGGCCATCTCAGATCACCCCCGCAGCGCGCAGCCGGGCCTGGTCCTCGGCATCGCGGCCGAGCAGTTCGCGGTACACCTCGGCGTTGTGGGTGCCGGGGGTCGGCGCGCCGGCGGACCGAACCGAGCCGGGGGTCGCGCTGAGCTTGGGCACCACCCCCGGGCCCCGCACCGCCGCGCCGATCCGTTCGTCGTAGTGGTCGACGATCATCTCCCGCGCCAGCAGCTGCGGGTCCTCGACGACGTCGGCGACGGTGTTCACCGGCCCGGCCACCACCCCCGCGTCGGTGAGCCGGTCCACCAGGGTCGAACTGTCCTGCACCGCCACCCACTGCGCGATCAGGTCGTCCAGCTCGTCCTGGTTCCGGCCGCGGGCCACGTGGTCGGCGAACCGCGGGTTGGCGGCCAGCTCCGGCTGCCCCATCACCGCACACAGCCGCGCGAAGACGGTGTCCTGGTTGGCGGCGATCACCACCCAGCTGCCGTCGCGGGTGGCGTAGAGGTTGGACGGCGCGATGCCCTCGAGCCGGGTCCCGGACGGCCCGCGCACGATTCCGCCGCGGTCGTAGTCGGGGATGGTGGACTCCTGCACCGCGAGGCAGGCCTCGTTGAGCGCGACGTCCACCACCTGGCCGCGTCCGGTGGCGTGGCGCGCGACCAGGGCCGCCAGCACCCCCTGCACCGCGAACATGCCGCCGAGGGTGTCCCCGAGGGACAACGCGATCCGCGGCGGCGGCTGGTCCGGGTAGCCGTTGAGGTGCCGGAACCCGCTGACCGCCTCGGCCACCGAGGCGTACCCCGCGCGCCCGGCCAGCGGTCCGGTCTGGCCGTACCCCGAGACCCTCGCCAGCACGATGCCCGGATTGCGCCGCGCGAGTATGTCGTATCCCAGGCCCCACCGCTCGAGGGTGCCCGGCCGGAAGTTCTCGATCACCACGTCCGACTGCGCCACCAGGTCCAGGAACACCTGCTGACCGTCCGGCACCCGCAGGTCCAGGGTGATGCACCGCTTGTTCCGGGCGTGCACCGTCCAGAAGAAGTGGTGGCCGTCCTGCTCGGCCTGGCCCCACGTGCGCAGCGGGTCCGGCCGGTCCGGCGCCTCGATCTTGATGACGTCCGCGCCCAGGTCCCCGAGCAGCCGGCCGGCATAGGGCCCGGCGATCAGCGACCCCAGTTCGAGCACCCGGATCCCGTCCAGCGCCCCCGTCGTCGATGCATCCTGTCCACCGTTCATGCGTCGAGTGTGCACCTGTTCCCCGCCCCACTCGGGCGATGCCCCCGCAGATGCACACTCGGCGCGGGCCCAAGACGTCCTCACCCGTTCCGGGTGACGCCCAACCGCCGGCAGGCCCATAGCGTCGACGCCATGTCGAACGAACATCGCACGTCGTCCGAGAGCAGCATGAAGGCTGTGGCCATCGTCGCGCTGGTCGCCCTCATCCTCACCACCGCGCCGGTCATCATCGCGCTCTTCCTCTGATCCGACCGACGCCTGATCCGACCGACGCCGTCACGCATTCCCAGAACGAAGGAACCCAATGGACGACAAGACCCCCGGAGGCTGGGGCGTATTCGCCGGCCTGTTGCTCGTCATGATCGGCACTTTCAACGCCATCGAGGGCATCGTCGCACTCGCGGCGCCCAGCCGGATCTTCGCCGGCGAGGAGAAACTGATCATCCTCGACTACGACCGCGCCGGCTGGGTGCTGATCATCTGGGGCATCCTGCTCCTGATCGCCGGAATCGGTCTGCTGGCGGGCGCCACCTGGGCGCGGGTCTTCGGCGTGTCGCTCGCCCTGCTCAACGCGATCGGTCAGCTCACCTGGATCGGTACCCAGCCCTGGCTCTCCGTCATCCTGATCGCCTTGAACGTCGGCGTCATCTGGGGCCTGACCGTGGGGTGGCCGGCGGACCGGGCCCGAACGTCGAATGCCGCCGCCTGACCTGGACGCCCCGCCCGACCGCGATGGGCCGTACATCCCGAAGATCGAGTTGACTGTCCCCGTGGCGAAGTCCTCGAACCCCCTGAAGCCCCCGAGCCCGGCGCGGAAGTCCTCGAAGCTCTCGATGGCCGTGGCCAAGGAGGCCCTCGAGGTCCAGAAGCAGACGGCCCGGGGCTGGCTGAAGCGGACCGCGGTCGGCCGGACGGTCGCGCGGGTGATCAAGGCGATCGTCGACATCGAGCTGGCCGACCGTGCCATGACGCTCGCCGCTCAGGAGTTCATCTCGGTACTGCCGGTGATCATCGCGGTCGGCACCATCGGGAACCTCGACCCGGTCGCGGACTCCATGTCCGAACAGCTCGGCATCAACCCCTATTCGATGGGGCTGACCACCGCGACCGTCGACACCGTGACCGCCGACGCCCCCACGTTCGCGACCTTCGGCGTGTTCGGCCTGCTCATGGTGATCCTGTCCGGCACGTCCTTCGCCCGGGCGCTGGGCCGGCTCTACGGCCGGGTCTGGGACATCCCGACCCTGTCCATCCGCCGCGGCTGGCGCTGGGTGGCCGTGCTGTTCGCCGTGGCGATCTCCGTCGGTCTGATCAGCGGCACCCGGAACCTGACCGGCATGCGCTGGTTCGACGTCCCGCTGGCCTTCGGCCTGGAACTCGCCATCTGGTTCGCGCTGTGGACGGCGGTGCCGTATCTGCTCACCGAGGGTCGGCTGGCCGGTCGGTTGCTGTGGGCGACCGCCGCGCTGACCGCCGTCGGGCTGGCGCTGGTCCGGATAGCGGGCCATGTCTACCTGCCGTTGGCGGCCGAATCGGCGCAGCACAAGTTCGGTTCGCTCGGCCTGGTGTTCACCACCATCAGCTGGATGTTCGTCCTGTCCGGGGTGATCGTCGCGTCCGCCGCGATCGTCAAGGCCCTGGCCCTGGACGAGGGCCCGCTCGGACGACTGCTCCGCGGCCCCGCCCTCATGCCCGCGCCCGCTGGTACGCCGGCCTCCCCCACGCCGACATCCCCCGCTGAATGACCGAATGCGACATTCGTTCACTTGAAGTGAACGAATGTCGCATTCGGTCAGTGCTGGTGGGGCGTACAGCCGCGGCGGGTGTACGACCTGAACTGGTGTCGGCTACTGCGCGACGAGCAGCTCGGCGATCTGGATGGTGTTGAGCGCGGCACCCTTGCGCAGGTTGTCGCCGCAGACGAACAGCGCCAGTCCGCGACCGCCCGGGACGCCCGGGTCCTGACGGATCCGGCCGACCAGCGACGGGTCGGAACCGGCCGCCTTCAGCGGGGTCGGGACGTCGACGAGCTCGACGCCCGGCGCGTCCGCCAGCAGTTCCTTGGCGCGCTCGACGGACAGCGGGTTGCCGAACTCGGCATTGATCGCCAGGGAGTGCCCGGTGAACACCGGAACGCGCACGCACGTGCCGCTGACCAGCAGGTCGGGCAGGCCGAGAATCTTGCGGCTCTCGTTGCGCAGCTTCTGGTCCTCGTCGGTCTCGCCGCTGCCGTCCTCGACCAGCGCACCGGCCAGCGGGATCACGTCGAACGCGATCGGCGCGACGTACACGTTGGGCTCGGGGAACGCGACGGCGCCGCCGTCGTGCACCAGCTTCTCGGCGTCGTCGATGACGGCGCGCGCCTGGGAGGCCAGTTCCTCGACGCCGGCGAGTCCGCTGCCGGACACCGCCTGGTAGCTGCTGACGATCAGCCGCTGCAGGCCTGCCTCGTCGTGCAGCACCTTGAGCACCGGCATCGCGGCCATGGTGGTGCAGTTCGGGTTGGCGATGATGCCCTTCGTCGGGTTCTTCGCCTCCTCCGGGTTCACCTCGCTGACCACCAGCGGGACCTCGGGGTCCTTGCGCCACGCGGACGAGTTGTCGATGACGGTGGCGCCGGCGGCGACGAATCGCGGGGCCTGCGCGCGCGAGAGGGTCGCACCCGCCGAGAACAGCGCGATGTCGATGCCCGCGAGGTCCTCGTCGGAGGTGGCCGCGGTGTCCTCGACGACGATCTCCTCGCCGCGGAAGGTCAGCGTGCTGCCGGCCGAGCGCGCGGACGCGAAGAAGCGCACCTTGTCCGCGGGGAAGTCCCGCTGCTCGAGCAGGCCGCGCATGACGGCGCCGACCTGTCCGGTGGCGCCGACCACTGCAATTGTCAGACCCATGTCTAGCGTCCCGTTCCCGCGTGGACGACAGCCTCTTCGGCGCCGCCCAGATCGAATGCCTTGTGGATCGCGCGCACCGCGTCGTCGAGATCCGAGTCCTTGACCAGCACCGAGATACGGATCTCGGAGGTGGAGATGAGGTCGATGTTGATGCCGGCCTCGGCGAGCGTCTCGCAGAAGGTGGCGGTGACGCCGGGGTGGCTCTTCATGCCGGCCCCGACGAGCGAGACCTTGCCGATCTCCTCGTTGAAGAGCATCTCCGAGAAGCCGATCTCGGCCTGCAGCGCGGTCAGCTTCTCGACCGCGGCGGCCAGGTCCGTCTTGGGCAGCGTGAAGGTGATGTCGGTCTTGCCGGTCTCCACCTTCGAGATGTTCTGCAGCACCATGTCGATGTTGATCTCGGCGTCGGCAACCGCACGGAAGACCTTGGCGGCGTAGCCCGGCACGTCGGGCAGACCGACGACGGTGACCTTCGCCTCGCTGCGGTCGTGCGCGACGCCGGTGAGGATGGCTTCTTCCACGGGAATGTCCTCCATCGATCCGGACACCATGGTGCCGGGCTTGGTGGTGTACGAGGAACGGACGTGCACGGGCACGTTGTAACGACGGGCGTACTCGACGCAGCGCAGCATGAGCACCTTCGCCCCGCACGCCGCCATCTCGAGCATCTCCTCGAAGGAGACGGTGTCCAGCTTCTGCGCGTCGGAGACGATCCGCGGGTCCGCGCTGAAGATGCCGTCGACGTCGGTGTAGATCTCGCAGACGTCGGCGTTCAGCGCGGCGGCGAGGGCGACGGCGGTGGTGTCCGAGCCGCCCCGGCCGAGGGTGGTGACGTCCTTGCTGTCCTGGCTGACGCCCTGGAACCCGGCGACCAGCACGATCGAGCCCTCGTCCAGTGCGTCCCGGACGCGGCCCGGTGTGACGTCGATGATCTTCGCGTTGCCGTGAGCGCCCGTGGTGATGACCCCGGCCTGCGAGCCGGTGAACGAGCGAGCCTCCTCGCCGAACGCGTGGATCGCCATCGCGACCAGCGAGTTCGAGATGCGCTCCCCGGAGGTCAGCAGCATGTCCATCTCACGCGCCGGCGGCGACGGGCAGACCTGTTGTGCCAGGTCAAGCAGCTCGTCGGTGGTGTCGCCCATGGCCGAGACAACGACGACGACGTCGTTGCCCGCCCGTTTGGTCTCCACGATCCGTTCAGCGACGCGTCGGATGCGCTCGGCAGATGCCACCGAGGATCCGCCGTACTTCTGCACGACGAGCGCCACGCCAATCAACCTCCGGATCTGGGAACTGGTAACAAGTCCAATTTTCTAGCTTACCGACGGCACCCGACACCACCTCAGTCGGTGGCACCATTGGCCGGTGAACACCTCGCGACACGTGCGCCTGCAGGCTACCGAGGAGCGCTCGTCGGTCTCTCCGCTGGAGCTCTTCTTCGACCTCGTCTTCGTCTTCGCGCTGACCGGGGTCACCGAGCTGATGGCCGGCGACGGCGGCTCGGCGCGGAACCTGGTGCGCGGGCTGCTGGCGATGGCGGTGCTGTGGTGGTGCTGGATCGGTTACGCCTGGCTGGGCAACGTGATCCGGGCCGACGAGGGTTTCGCCCGGGTGTCCCTGTTCTTCGCGATGGGGGCGATGTTCGTCGTCGCGATCACCATCCCCGAGGCGTTCGAGGACATCGCCGGCGGACTGTCCGGGCCGGTGGTCTTCGCGGTCGGCTACTTCTTCGTGCGGCTGATGCACCTGGTCACGTTCTGGCTGGTCAGCGCCGACGACCCCCAACTACGCAGGCAGCTGCTCCGTTTCGTCCCGTCGATGGCAACCGGCACCACGCTGCTGCTGGTCGCCTCGCAGCTCACCGGCGCCGCGCAGACCGCGATGTGGGTGGCCGCGCTGGTCGGCGACTACCTCGGCACCCTGTTCGGGGGCGAGGGCTGGCGGCTGAACTCGCCGAGCCACTTCGCCGAGCGTCACGGACTGATCGTGATCATCGCGCTCGGCGAGTCGATCGTCTCGATCGGCGTCGGGGTCGCAAACCTCCCGGTGTCCTGGCCGATCATTCTCGGCTCGATGCTGGGCCTGGCCGTCTCCGGCCTGCTCTGGTGGGCCTACTTCGACACCACCACCCTCGCCGCGGAGCGGGCCCTGGCCGCGGCAACCGGCGAACGGCAGATCCGGCTGGCCCGCGGCGGCTACAGCTTCCTGCACCTGCCGCTGGTGATCGGCATCGTGCTGCTGTCCGTGGGCCTGAAGAAGGTCCTGAACTACGCCGGCGACGGCAGCAGTCACTCGCTCACCGAACCGCTGCACGGGACGCCCCTGGTGGCCCTGTTCGCGGGCCCCGCCGTGTACCTGCTCGGGCTGGCCGCCTTCAAGGCGTACGTCACCGCGACGATGGGCCCGGTCAACGCGCTGCGGGTCGCGACGGCGGCGGTGCTGCTGTTGCTGATCCCGCTCGCCGGGCAGCTCCCGGCCCTGGCCGCACTCGGCCTGCTCGCCGCGGTGCTGCTGGCGCTGGTGACCTACGAGACGCTCGGGTTCGCCGACCACCGGGAGGAGATCCGGCACGGCGCGCACCCGGCCTAGCCGGACCGCCGCGCCACCTCCTGGCCGCGGCACGGCACACTGGCCGGGGTGAGGATCGTGACGGTGCCCGGGCCCGAGCACACCCACGTGACCCGCACCGACGACGCCGGCCGCCCGGTCGGCGCACCGCTGGCCTTCCCCGACCCGGCCGCCGCGGTCCGCGCCCTCGAGCCCGAACACCCGCGCTGGGTGTGGCCGGACACCGCGGCCGTCTACCCCGCGGTGTTGCGCGCCGGGCTGACGGTGCGGCGCTGCCACGACCTGGCGTTGACCGGCGCGCTGCTGCGCACTCGGGCCGGGCGGCCGCCCGTCGCCGCGGCCGCCCCGGTCGACGACCGGCCCGGGCTGTTCGACGCCACGCCCTCCCGCGACCCCGCGGAGGTGCTCTCGGAGCACGCCGACCAGCTCGACCGGATCGGCGCGGACCCACGACTGCGGCTGCTGGTCGCCGCCGAGTCGGCCGGCGCGCTGGCCGCGGCGGAGATGA
Organism: Rhodococcus tukisamuensis NBRC 100609; assembly: GCF_001894985.1. Lineage (GTDB taxonomy): Bacteria > Actinomycetota > Actinomycetes > Mycobacteriales > Mycobacteriaceae > Rhodococcus_G > Rhodococcus_G tukisamuensis. Next base: position 22,896 of record NZ_BCXG01000025.1, read on the forward strand.
GCCACACCGGACTGCCGTTCTCGGCCGCCGCCCACCACGAGCTGCTCACCCGCGCACTGGGACCACGGACGTCGGGCGATGCGGTGCCACAACGGATTCTGGAGGTCACGGAGGAGATCGGGGCCGCCTTCGGCCGCCGCGTCAATCCCGCCTCGCACCCCGAACTGGTGGACGCCTTCGCCCGGGCCGGTGTCGAGTTGCCCTCCACCCGCGCGTACCTTCTGCGCGAGGTCGACCATCCAGCCGTGGAACCGCTGCTGCGCTACCGGGACCTCGCCAAGCTGCACACCACCAACGGGTGGGGGTGGCTGGACTCCTGGGTGCGAGGCGACCGGTTCCGGCCGGTGTACGTGCCCGGCGGCGTGGTCTCCGGCCGCTGGGCGAGCCGCGGCGGCGGGGCACTGCAGATCCCGAAGACGCTGCGCTCGAGCGTCATTGCCGATCCCGGCCACACCTTCGTGGTGGCGGACGCCGGCCAGCTCGAGCCCCGCATCCTGGCCGCGATGTCCGGCGACCGGCTGATGGTGGAGGCGGCGGGCGCCGACGACCTCTACGCGCCGGTGGCAGCGGAGGTGTTCGGCGGCGACCGGGCCAAGGCCAAGGTCGCGATCCTCGGGGTGCTGTACGGCGCGACCGCGGGCGAGGCCCGGGCACTGCTCGCCATGCTGCGCAAGCGGTTCCCGGCCGCGGTGCAGTACGTCGAGGAGGCGGCCCGGGCCGGTGAGCGCGGCGAGGTGGTGCACTCCTGGCTGGGCCGCGCCTGCCCGCCGCCGGACCAGGCCTGGTGGTCCGGCGGCGACGCACACGCCCGCGGCCGGTTCACCCGCAACTTCGTCGTGCAGGCTACCGCCGCCGAGTGGGCGCTGTGCCTGCTGGCCGAGCTTCGCCGTCGCCTCGCCGACGACCCCGACGCCGAGCTGGTGTTCTTCCAGCACGACGAGGTGGTGGTGCACTGCCGCGACGCCGCCGCCGCGACCCGGCATGTGCTCGACGCAACGGCCGCGGCGACCCGACTTCTGTTCGGCGACACCGCGGTCCGGTTCCCGATGGATGTCGGGGTGCGACCGTGTTACGCCGACCCGGAGGACGCGCCTTAGTGCCTCGGCTCACCGTCAGGTCAACGCCAGCACGCCCCGGATCGTGAACAGCGCGCCGAACCCGAGGAACACCGCCACGCCGAGTTCCTTGTTGCGCCGGACCATCCAGGTCTTCGCGGTGTCCAGCCCGCGCCGCGCCCGGTCCCCGAGCAGGACGAAAGCGCCGATGGGCACCAGGAAGTCCAGGCTCGCCGCCAGCAACAGCAACGCCGTGCCGAAGATGGCCTGCGGCCACGTCGAGTCCGAGCTGGAGATGATGGTCATCCCCGAGAGCATGATGAACAGGTTCGGGTTGAGGTTCGCCAGGACCAACCCGATCGCGAACGCCCGCCGCGGCGTCGCCTCCTCCAGCTCGAGAATCCACTTCGGCTTCTCCGCCGAGAGTTTCGTCCGCTTCACGAACTGCACCAGACCCACGACCAGGAACAGCACGCCGACGGTGAGGCCGACCCAGTGCGAGACGGTCTGCGAGGTCGCCGACGCATCGCCGGCCCCGCCCAACAGGGACGCCGCGCCGATCACCGTGTACACCAACAGGAAAGCGCCACCGAAGCTCAACGCGTTGGGGATCGGCTTGTCCGACTGCAACAGCAGCACACACCCCGCGACCGCGGCGGGCGTGACAATAAGGCCGATCATCTCCGGCAACAACAGCAGCAGCTCGCCCATCGTGCTCCCTCAGTTCGCGGTGAAAGTGTTTCAGGCCTTGAGAATCGGCGGGATCTCATAGGTGCCGTCGAACACCTCAGGACGCGGGCTGTACATCCGCAGCAGCGGCCGGAACCCACCCGCCGGGGTGGGCAGCCAGTTCGCCCGCGCGGTCGGGTCGGTGGGCGCGGTCGCGCTGAGCGCGAGGGTCAGCGAGCCGTCTTCGGCGTACACCAGTCCGGGAGTACGGTCACCGATCGAGTACCGGTCGATCTCGTTGGCCACCAGGTAGTAGTCGGGCACGTCGTACATCGTGATCGACCAGAACGCGTCCACCGGTGGCGCCTGGGCAAAGGTCAGGGTGTAGCTGCGCTCACCCGTCAACTCGTCGCCGTCGCCGTCCAGGTAGACCGGGGAGTACGCCGCCTCGTAGCCGTGGTTGCCCCACAGTCCGCCCATCGCCGCGGCCGCGCGCAGCCCGATTGCCTTCGCGCGGTCCGCGATCCGCCACTCCGGCGAGTCGATCGTGCCGACCTCGAAGTAGTCGTCGTTGTAGTCGAAGATGTGGAACGGCTGGTGCCAGCCGTTGACGATCGTGTCCCCGGCACCGGACCTCAGCGCGGCGACGAGCTCGTCGTGTCCGGCCTTCGCCCCGGCCTCGAGCGCGGCCACCAGGTCCGGGTCGGCCGCCGGATACGGGCTGCCCCCGGCCTCGAGCAGGCCGAGCGGCGCGAAGGCCCGCTGCAGCGGCAGGTCCCGCGCGGCGGGCGGGTACGCCGGCAGGTACGCCCGCAGTTTCTCCCAGAACGCCAGCGCCTCCGGCACATCGGGGTCGGGGGTGGGCAGCCCCAGCGGCCGGTCCTGCTCGCCGACTTCCGTCAATGTGAGCCGCTCCTGCAGGGTGCGGACGTGGGGCAGGTCCGCCTCGCCGTTACACGCCCACCGCCCCACGATCGACCCGACCGCAGTGGGGAAGGCGATACGGGTCACGCCGGCCGGCGTCTGTCCCGTCCAGCCCGGAGGGGTCAGCAGGTACCGCCCCGCGGCCGTCCCGGTGGCACGCTCGCCCACGTACGCGAAGTTGTCGGTCCACGCGTCCACGAACTGGAGCACGTAGTACCTGCCGTCGGTGTCCGGGACCTCCAGCAGCAGCGGACCGTTCGTCAGGTCCAGCTGACACATCGAGTACACGGTGTCGTTGTTGATGGAGACGAAGGTGTCCTGCGGCCCGGCCAGCGTGGCGGCGTGGCTGAACTGGTTGAACGGCGCGGCCGGGTTGGAGCCGATGCCGGTGGTGACGTAGCGCCGTACCTGGTCGAGGTTGAACACCAACGGAAATCCGTACACGTAGGCCTTCGCGGCCAGCTTCTCGAGATCCACACTCACAACGCGCTCCTGTTCGACGACGACAGACTCGATCGCATCAGCCCTGGGCCGTCCCCACATCACCCGCCGAGCATGAGCCTCGACGGTCACTACGATCAGTTCCGTGTCAGCTCCACCGCCCCGCTCGGCCGCGCCCCGTGCCTGAGTCGCACGGCCCGCCGTCCCCGGCACCCGCACGAGAGGTCCTGTTCGGGCTGCCGCCCGCGGGGCGACGCTGGCCCGGCGCCACCCGCGCGGCGTTCGCGATGGGGATCCCGGCGCTGGCCGCGGTCGCCCTCGGCTACCCGCAGCAGGCGCTGACCGTCACCATCGGCGCCTTCGCGGTGATCTACGGCGAGGGCAGGCCGTACCGCGCGCGGTGGAAGGTGGTCGCACTGGCGGCGCTGGCGCTGGTGGCCGCGTCCTGGGTCGGCGCCCTCGTCGGCGAACCGGTGCGCCACGCCATCGCCGACGGCGGATCGCCGGCCCTGTTGATGTGGGTGGTGCTGGTCATGTCGGCGGTCGCGGTGGTCGGGACGTACACCGTCGACTCCCTGCGCCTCGGCCCACCCGGCGTCTGGTTCTTCGTCCTCACCACCCAGATCGGCGCGCTGAACGTGCAGTCCGGCATGAGCCCGACCGAGATCGCGCTGTGGTGTGCCCTCGGCGGTGCCAGCGCGGTGGCCGTCTCGATGGTCGGCGCGCTGCGAACGCCACACGGGCCGGAAGTGGTGGCGTCCGCGGCCGCCACCACCGCGATCGACGACTACGTGGCCAGGCAGGCCGCGGGCCGGGGCTCGCCCGAGCTGCGACATCGGGCGGCGCAGATGCTGCAGGTGGCCTGGCAGAGCCTCTACGACGGCGGACTGGTCGCCCGCGGGCACCCGCTCGTCGAGGTCCTCTCGGCCGCCCAGGTGCGGCTGTCCGGCGCCATCCGCCGGGACCCCAGCCTGGACCCGGACTCGGATCTCGACGACGTCCGGCCGCAGCCGCCGATGCCCCGGCCAGGAGTGCGCTACCGGTTCCTGCGGGCCCTGCACCCGGACTCTCACGCCTGGACCTCGGCCACCCGGGTGCTGGTCGCCTGCCTGGTGGCCGGGGGCGTCACCGTCGCGATCGGGACCGACCGACCGGACTGGGCGGTGATCACCGCCGTGCTGGTGCTGCATCAGGGTCCGGACCGGATCCTGGGCACCTACCGGGGCATCCACCGGGTCGCCGGGACGGTGGTGGGGGTGGTGGTCTTCGCGGTCCTCTTCTCCCTGCACCTCAGCGGGGTGTGGCTGGTGCTGACGGTGATGGCACTGCAGCTGCTCTTCGAGCTGTTCGTCACCCGCAACTACGGCGTCGCGGTCGTCTTCATCACCCCCCTCGCCATCCTGATCGGCAACACCGGCCAACCGCACGCCGCCGTCGCACCGGTCGTGTGGGAGCGGTTGGTGGAGACCGCGGTCGGCGTGGCGGTCGCGCTGGTCGTGCTGTGGACGGTGGACCGCCACGCGCACCGTCGAGTCCTACGTTGGACCGACCGACGGGTGGCGCTGTTCACCGGACTGACCCTGCAGGCGCTGCGTGCCCCTGCCGGCGGAGACGCGTTGCTGCCGCTGCGCCGCGACCTGACCTTCGAGTTGCACAGTTCGTCGCTGGCGGGCATCGACGCCGCCCACAACGAACCGGCATGGGCGGCGGCCCGCTGGCCCGCTCACAGCGACCTGCACCACCTCGGATTCGACGTGCTGGCCGGCTGCTGGTCCGCCGCGGCGGGGCGGCGGCCCCCCGACGACGAGATCACCGGGTGGGAACGGCGGCTGGCGGCTTTCGCACGAAACGGGTGAGCCGCGGCGCCGTGGCCGTGCCTACCGTCGACAGGGACTCGTTGTCGACTGGAAGGAACTCCCCCCATGGCCGAGGAACTCCCCGGATCCGTGCTCCCCATCCCGGACCAGCAGTACCAGGGGCCGTTGTTCTTCGACGCCAAGCACCCCGAAGCGAAGCTGCCGCCCATCGAGATGCAGCGACCGCCGAAGGGCGCGCCGAACGTCCTGCTGATCCTGCTCGACGACGTCGGTTTCGGTGCGTCGAGCGCGTTCGGCGGGCCCGTGCACACCCCGACCGCCGAACGACTCGCCGCCGGCGGCCTCAAGTACTCCCGGTTCCACACCACCTCGCTGTGCTCCCCGACCCGCGCCGCCATGCTCACCGGGCGCAACCACCACGCGGTCGGCATGGGGCACATCACCGAGACCGCGACGCCCGCACCGGGTTACCGCTCCACCCGCCCCAACTCGTGCACCCCGTTGGCGGAGATCCTGCGTCAGAACGGCTACAACACAGCGCAGTTCGGCAAGTGCCACGAGGTGCCGGTGTGGGAGTCCGGCCCCACCGGCCCGTTCGACCACTGGCCGGCGTTCAGCGGCTTCGAGCGCTTCTACGGCTTCATCGGCGGCGAGACCAACCAGTGGCAGCCGGCCCTGGTGGACGGCGTCTCCGCGATCCTGCCGCCGGACGACCCGGACTACCACCTGATGCCGGACCTGGCCGACAAGGCCATCGACTACATCAAGCAGCAGCAGGCGCTCACCCCCGACAAGCCGTTCTTCACCTACTTCGCGCCGGGCGCCACGCACACCCCGCACCACGTGCCGAAGGACTGGATCGCCAAGTACAAGGGCAAGTTCGACCAGGGCTGGGACGCGGTCCGCGACGAGACCTTCCGCAAGCAGCTGCAGCTCGGCGTGATCGGCGCCGACTCGGACCTCACCGCGCGCCCCGACGGCATCATGGCGTGGGACGACGTCCCCGCCGAGCGCAAGCCGATCCTGGCGCACCAGATGGAGGTGTACGCGGCGTTCCTGGAGTACGCGGACTTCCACGTCGGGCGCGTCGTCGACGCCGTCGAGGAGATCGGCGAGCTCGACAACACGCTGATCCTGTACATCATCGGCGACAACGGCGCCTCCGCCGAAGGCGGCCTCGAGGGCACCTACATGATCACCACCGCTTCCAACGGCGGCGGCGAGTACGAGACCGTCGAGTTCTGGAACGAGCACCTCGACAAGATCGGCGGACCCGAGGCCTACAACCACTACGCGGTCGGCTGGGCGCACGCAATGTGCACGCCGTACCAGTGGACCAAGCAGGTGGCCTCGCACTACGGCGGCACCCGCAACGGCACGATCATGCACTGGCCGGGCGGCATCGAGGCCAAGGGCGAGATCCGCACCCAGTGGCATCACGTGATCGACGTGGCCCCGACCATCCTCGAGTTGGCGGGCCTCGCGCAGCCGCACACCGTCAACGGCGTCACCCAGGTCCCGATGCACGGCACGTCGTTCGCGTACTCGTTCAACGACTCCGGCGCCGACGAGCGGCACAGGACGCAGTACTTCGAGCTGATGGGCAACCGTGGGATCTACCACGACGGCTGGACCGCGGTCACCAAGCACCGCACCCCGTGGGACGTGGTGGCGAAGGCCCCGGACTTCTCGCTGGACGTGTGGGAGCTCTACGACACCACCACGGACTGGACCCAGGCACACGACGTCTCGGCGCAGCACCCCGAGAGGTTGGCGCAGCTGCAGCAGCTGTTCATCATCGAGGCGGCCCGCTACAACGTGCTGCCGCTCGACGACCGGGCCGCGGAGCGGATGAACCCGGCCATCGCCGGCCGGCCGACCCTGGTGCAGGGCGACAAGCTACGGCTGTTCGAGGGCATGACGAGGCTGAACGAGAACGTCGCGATCAACATCAAGAACCGCAGCTACTCGGTGACCGCGCAGATCCAGGTCCCCGACGCCGGCGCCGAGGGCGTGGTGGTCACGCAGGGCGGCCGCACCGGCGGCTGGTGCCTGTTCACCGAGGGCGGCAAGCTCGGATACCACTACAACTACTGCGGCCTGCGCCGGACGACGGTGCTCTCGGAGGACGATCTCGCACCCGGCGAGCACCAGGTGCGCGTCGAATTCGCCTACGACGGAGGCGGAATCGGCCGCGGCGGCACCGCGACGCTGTACATCGACGGCGACGACGCGGGCAGCGGGAAGGTCGAGCGCACCCACCCGCTGTACTTCTCGTTCGACGAGGGCCTGGACGTCGGCATCGATACCGGCATGCCGGTGTACGAGGGCTACAAGACCGAGCGGGGCAGGTTCAACGGCAGGATCGACTGGGCCGACATCGTGCTCGGGGACGACGACCACAGCCACCTGATCGACCCCGAGGACGCCCTCGCCGCGGTGCTCAAGCACCAGTAGGCGGCTCCGCCGCCCGTGAATCCTTCTGGTCCCACCAGGGGCCAGAAGGACTCACGGGCGCGTCAGCGCCACCGACGCGCGATGGCAGCGACCCAGCCCGGCGCCGCGTCCGGGTCTTCCGGCGGCGACTCGACGAGTACCAGCTCGTCGACGCCGAGCCGGGCAAGCCCAGCAAGGTCGCCGGGATCGGGTTCCCGCAGCGCGACGGCCAGCCGCAGCCCGCTCGGGTCCCGGCCCGCCTCCCGGCAGAGCCCGCGCAGGACGCCGATCCGCTCGGCGGCCTCGTCGACGCCGTGGAGGTTGAACCCGTACCAGCCGTCACCCCAGTCCGCGACGCGGCGCAGCGCGGCGTCGCTGTTGCCACCGAGGACCACGGGAATGCGGCGGTCACGAGCCGGCTTGGGATTGACCCGGACCGCGTCGAAGCCGACGAACTCGCCGTCGAACGACGCGACGTCCTCGCGCCACACCGCCCGCATGGCGGCGACGTACTCCGCGGTGCGCCGGCCCCGACGCTCGAACGGAACCCCCAGTGCCGCAAACTCTTCGCGCGACCACCCGACTCCGATGCCCAGCGTGAGCCGGCCCCCACTGAGCCGGTCGAGGGTGGCCGCCTGCTTGGCGACGAGGAGCGGGTTGTGCTCGGGCAGCAGCAGCACGCCCGTTGCGATACCGATTGTGCGGGTGGCCGCTGCGGCGAAGCTGAGCCCGACCATCGGGTCGAGCCAGTCCGCGGCCGCGGGCACCGCTATCCGCCCGTCGTCGGCATACGGATAGCGCGAGTCCGACCGGTCCACCATCACCACGTGCTCCCCCGACCACAGGGTGACGAACCCGGATTCCTCGGCGGCGACCGCGACCGCGTCGATCACCTCTCGGCGGGCGCCGGTGCCGATCCCCAGTGCGTGCAGTCCCAACCTCATCAGGTGCCGCCTCAGGTCTCGTCTGCCGTGCAGTGCCGCACCGCCTCCTCGACGGACGCGAAGACCCGGCCCGACTCCGCGAAGTGCCGACCCACTTCCGTCTTGCGGGCGGTCTCCAGGTCGCGCTGCGGGACGTCCGCGAAGTAGATCGTGACGCCGTGGTCGGACAACTCCTGCTCGAGGTCGCGGATGTGGTGCATGACGGTGGTGGTGACCTTCCACGCCCGGGAGCAGTCCAGCACGACGGTCTTCGCCCCTGCGGCGTCGATGCGTTCCCGGATCGCCGTGACGTTGGCCAGCACGTTGGCCGTGTACAGAGCCGAATTGATCCGCAGCACAGCCGGATCGGCCGGATCCGTCGGTGCGTCCTCGTCACCGCCGACCCACCGGCCGTCCGCGCCGCGGCGCAGCTGCACCACGTGCGGCCGGTTGAGCTCGCGCAGCACCAGGTACAGGGTGAACAGGACCCCGACGGCGACCGCGGGCAGCAGGCCCGCCGTCAGCCCGATCACCGCCGTCGCCAGCGCAATCCAGAACTCCAGCTTGTTGATCCGCCAGAACTGTCCGAACGCGCCGACGTCCACCAGCCCGAGGGTCGCGACCACCACCATCGCACCGAGCGTGGCCTGCGGCAGGTCACTGAGCACCGGGGCCAGGAACAGGGCCACCAGCACCGCGAGGGCGGCCGTCACCAGCCCGCTGGCCTGGGTGCGCGCCCCCGCGCGCAACGCCACCGCCGTCTGCGAGAACCCGCCGGCCGGCGGCAGGGTATGGAAGAACGCGCCCGCCACCGACGCGACACCGTTCGCCAGCATCTCCTGGTTGCTGTCGATCTGCGGCTCACCCGGCCTGCGCACCCCGCGCGCCACGGACACCGTCTCGAGGAAGGCCATCGCCGCGATCGCGAGCGCGCCTGGAATCAGCGCGCCGATGTCGTCGAGGCTCGGGATTCCGGGGAGCGGAATACCTTGTGGCACTTCCGCAATCAGCTCCACGCCGCGGCCGTCGAGGCCCGCGAACGCGACCAGCGCGATCCCGACCGCGACGACCACCAACGGTCCGGGGATCCGGGGTGCCAGCCGCGACATCGCGTACAGCCCACCGATGGACCCGGCGGCCAGGAGCACCGTGGCGCCGTTCGCGTCACCGATCTGACGCACCGCCGACCACACCACCCGGAAGAAGCCCGTCGCGTCCGGATCTGAGGGCACGCCGAGCAGCTTCGGCAGCTGACTCGCGGCCACCGTCAACCCGACGCCCACCTTGATCCCGATCAGCGTCGCCTCGTTGATGTTCTCGATGATCGACCCGAGCTTGAGCACGCGCGCCAACAGCAGGATGACGCCGACCAGGAGTGTCAGCGTCATGAGCGAGGTCTGCGCGTCGTCCGAGCCTGCCGCGATCCCGGCCCCGATCATCGTCGACGCCGTCAACAGTGCGATCGTCGACGTGGTGCTGACGCTGACGGCCCTGGCCCCGCCGAGCATCGCATACACGACCATCGGCACCATGCAGGTGTACAAGCCGATCTGCACCGGCAGATCCGCGATCGTCGCGTAGGCCATCGCCTGCGGGATCACCACCGCCCCGGCGCTCAGCCCCGCCACGACATCGGCACGGAGCCAACGCTTCTGGTACCCGACGAGGGTCGGTGCGAGCACGGCCACCCGTATCTCTCCTACGATTCCGTGGCCGGGAACACGGTGTCCCAGTCGTCCCGGACGCTCACCGTCGTCCATCCCTTGGCGGCGGCCGCCTTCAGCGCGTCCTCGGCGCCGGCGTCGTACGCGAACTCACGCTCTGCATCGTCATGGTGAACCAGCAGGCGCAGCGCGTCCTCTCGCGCGAACTCGAACATCGGGACATCACCGTTCGAATTCCCGCCGACCAGAAGCGGTTTGCGGCCGATCCGGCTCCAGATCCGGACCGGCTTCTCCGGACCGTCGTCCAGGAAGCCCATCGCCGAGGCGTAGGTGACCGCACCGTCGGCGTAGCTGAGCCCGAGACTGCTGCCGATCACCCGTTCCCGCGGAATGCCGTACAGCTGATCGCCCGCGGGCCGCATGAAGTCCCGGTCCCCGCCGGACGCGATGTAGGTCGCGAACCCGTGCGCCTCCAGGTACCGCAGCAACTCCACCATCGGCGCGAACACGCACCGGGTGAACGGCAGCCCCAGCGAGGGATGCGTGCCGGCGTCGAGAAACGCCCGGGCCGACTCGGTGTAGGCCTCCACTTCCTGCCCCGCCGACGCCCGCACCACGCCGGCCAGCAGCGTCTTCAGGTCGGAGTCGTCGCCGGCGTAGTGCTTGTCGACGGCCGCGGACAACCAGCCGAAGTCCTTGTCCACCACCGCCTTGTACGGCTGCTGTGATGCCAGCGCCGGATCGGCCGCCGCCAACTTCGCCCACAGCCCGAAGATGAATTGCAGCTGGATCGGCATCGGCTTCTCGGTCCAGAGGGTGCCGTCGTTGTCGAACACGGCGACCCGCTCGGCAGCCGGGATGCCCTGCGCCTCGACGCGGGCAACGAAGTCGGTGATCGCCGCTCGTGTATCGGTGTCGCGCCACAGTTCCAGTTCAGACACAAGGCCTCCCTCGTTCCGGCGCGATGTCGTCGCACCCCACCGGTGATGGTGCAGTCATCCCCGGCTCGCGTATTCACCCGCTCGGGGTGAACCCCCGGCGGCGGCCGTCCCCCATCCTCGAAGGACCGACACCGACGGGAGACTTCGTGTTGAACAGTGCGACCGCGGAATCCGAGCGCACGCCGACCACCCGGCAACTTGCAATGCTCGCCGTGCCCGCGGTCGCGGTGGGCGTCGGGTGTGCGTTGATGTTGACGGGCCTGAGCGTGCTGGCGGGCAAGCTGCAGAAACTGCTCTGGACCAGCCTGCCGGACTGGGCGGGAGTCACCGCGGACTCCCGCTGGTGGACCTTCGGGATGCTGACCGTCGTCGGCCTCGTGGTCGGCCTCGTCGTCTGGAAGATGCCCGGCCACGCCGGACCGGATCCGGCGACCACCGGCCTGGTCGCGAAACCCCTTGCCCCGTCAGTGCTCCCGAGCCTCGCCCTCGTCGTGGTGGTCGGCCTGGCCGGCGGAGTGAGCCTCGGACCCGAGAACCCGATCATCGCGATCAACACAGCCCTGACCGTCTGGATCGTCGGTCGGCTGTGGAAGCAGGTACCCACCGAGGTGGCGGTGATGCTGGCGGCCGCCGCCACGATCGGCGCGCTGTTCGGCACCCCGGTCGCGGCGGCGTTGGTCTTCACCGAGATGGCGGCCATGCACACCGGCGGGCAACTCTGGAACAAGCTGTTCGCACCACTCGTCGCGGCCGGCGCAGGGGCGCTGACCATGATCGTCCTGGCCCGGCCGATGCTGGCGGTCGAAGTACCCGGATACGACAATCCGGCACTGGTCGACCTCGTCAGCGGCACCGTCATCGCCGTCGCTGCCGCGCTGCTGTGCCTGGCCGCCGTATACGCGTTCCCCGTCCTCCACAGCTTCTTCCACCGGCTCCCCAACCCGCTGATCTCGATCACCGCCGGCGGCGTGCTGCTCGGCGTCCTCGGCGCGATCGGCGGTCCGCTCACCCTGTTCAAGGGGCTGGACGAGATGAAGGAGCTGACGGCGGTCGCCGACGACAAGTCCACCGCTCAGCTCGTCGTCATCACGGTGGTCAAGCTGCTCGCCCTGCTGGTCGCCGCCACCTGCGGTTTCCGCGGCGGCCGGATCTTCCCGGCGGTGTTCATCGGTGTCGCAGTCGGCCTGGTGGCACACAGCGCGGTACCGGGCATACCGCTGGTCGTCGCGATCGCGACCGGTGTTCTCGGCGCGACGATCGTCGTCGCACGGGACGGCTGGATCGCGCTGTTCATGGGTGCCGTGGTGGTCTCCGACGTACGCATCCTGCCCGTGCTGTGCATCGTCATCCTCCCGCTGTGGCTACTGGTCGCGAACCGACCGGAGATGCTGATTCCGTCGGGCCCGCCGCTCCAGAGCCCGCAAAGCGACCGGAATCAGGAGGTCACCTCGTGATCGCCGAAATCATGGCCGCAGGCACCACCACCTCACCCGTGGGCTTCGGCAGCTTCAAGATCACCGGGCAGCACACCTTCTTCGACCTGATTGCGGCCACCACGAATGCACTCAACGGTGCCCTGCTCGCCCGCCGCCCCGACCACTACCGCAACTTCACGGTGGTCGGCATCCTGCTGATGGCACTGATCGGCGGCATCGGCGGCGGCATCAGCCGAGACGTGATGCTCGCCGACATCCCCGCGGCCCTGCTCAACCCGGCCTACATCACCCTGTGCCTGGCGGCCGGCCTGGTCGGCTACTCCGTGGCGTTCGCATCCGGACAGCTGTTCCGGGAGGGCCTGTTCCAGTTCATGACCTCACTGTCCCTGCCCTGGTACGCCGTGGTCGGCGCGATGAAGGCGACCGAGCACGGGGTTCCGGTGCTCGGCGCGCTCGCCATCGCGATCGTCGGCCCGACCGCGGGCCGCTACATCATCGACGTCAGCTGCGGGGTCACTCCCAAGCAACTGGTTCGCGGCGAGTGGTTCGTGTTCACCGCGTTCCTCACCGGTGCGGTCTGGTTGGTGTTCAATGCCGTCGGGCTGAACAACTGGATTGCCGCGCCGGTCGCGGTCCTGATCGGCTTCGCCTTCCGGATGGCCGCGTTGTACCGCGCGTGGGAAGAACCTCTCGCCAAGGAGCCGAGCGGCGCCTACATCCACGACGACGGCCGGCCGCTGCTGGGGCGCAAGTTGCACAAGAAGTCCGAGCGGGAGCTCAAGCTCCTCGGACTCGTCCCCGGCGACCGGCCCGACGGGCCCTGAGCAAACCCGGCGACGGGAAAGCTGACCGCCCCGGACTCGGGGAGGAGAATTCACGGTATGAGCAGCCCCAGCGACTGGAACACGAACATCATCAACGAATTCCGGGCCAACCAGGGCCGAGTGGGTGGCCCTTTCGAGGGCGCCCCGCTGGTGCTGGTACATCACCGGGGTCGCAAGACAGGCCGCGATCTGGTGAGCCCGCTGATGTACCTGCAGGACGAGCACGATCCGGACACCATCTACGTCTTCGCCTCCAAGGCCGGCGCACCGTCCAATCCGGACTGGTACTACAACGTCGTCACCACAGGGAACGCGGAGATCGAGCGTGGCACCGAACAGCACCCGGTGGCTGTCACCGAGGTGACTGGCGACGAACGGGATCGAATCTTCGACGAGCAGGCGCGCCGGTATCCCGGCTTCGCCGAGTACGCGGAGAAGACCGCAGGCATCCGGACCATTCCGGTTCTGGCGCTGCGCCGCGCCTGAACCACATCGGCGGATTCCAGCGGTCATCGCAACACTCGTGCTCCTTCTGCCATGTTCAAGCTGGTGGACGGCGCGGCCACAGCCCACTGGGTCGGCGACGGCCCCTAGACCCGATCCGCCAGAGCCTCGTCGACTGTCCCGAAAACGTTGAGACGCTCGCCAGTTCGCGCCGTATCGGCGAGGACGTCCCGCACCTGCCCGATGTCGTGCGCGATTCGCAGCTCGATTCCATTGCGCTGCAACGTCGTCTGGAGTTGCATCAGCATCTCGGCGGCGCTGACGTCGACAAACGGTGACGTTTCTGCGTCGAGCACGACCACTCGGGTGGCGTCGGTGCACAGCTCCTCGATGCGCTCCTTGACGTGGTCGGCGTTGGCGAAGAAGAGTCCCGATTCCACCCGCACCACGACGGAATCGGCGAGCACGCCCGCATCCGGGTGGCGATCGGTGTCGACCCACGCCCCGCCCTGCTGTCCGAGCGAAGCGACGTGCGGTCGGGACGAGCGGTAGAGCAGCAGGAGCATGGACATCCCGATACCGATGACCAGACCGGGAAGCGTGTCGAACAGCAGCACGCCGAGCATCGCGGCGATCGCGGCGGCGAAGTCGGCCCGTGCGGCGAATCCGTAGATGGTGCCCAGGCGATGCGACCACACCCGGTAGAGCCTGCGCAGCGCCGCGAAGTCGACCAACTCGATCACCGCCGCGATGACGACGGCTGCGAGCGTCGCCTCGGGCAACTGCTCGAACAGGCCGGTCAGGAACAACAGCGTCACGATCGTCAAGACCGCCACCACGAGGCCGCTGAGCTGAGACTTCGCTCCAGCCGACCCGTTGACCGCTGTCTTGGACAGGCTCCCGTTGACAACCATGCCGGAGCTCAGACCGGAACCGAGGTTCGCGGCGCCCAGCCCGAGCAGTTCGCGGTTGGGGTCCACCTCGTATCCGGCCTTGGCGGCATACGTCTTTGCGGCGCCGAGTCCTTCGGCGAATCCGATCAGCAGCACGCCCACCGCAGGACCCGCCAGGTCGTAGTAGTCGTGCCAGCTGCGGCCGTGCGGGAGACCGAGAGACGGCAGTCCGGACTCGATGTGCCCCACGATCTCGACGCCGTGCTGGTCGAGCGAGAACACACTCACCGCCGCGATGGAGAGCAACACCACCACGAGGGAGCCCGGGAGCAGGGGAAGCCACCGTTTGAGCAGCAGAACCAGCGCCAGGCTCAGTGCCCCCACCGCCAGCGTGGGCCATTGAGTGTCGCCGAGGTGCCGGATCACACCCCAGGCCTGCTCGAAGAAGTCCCCGTCGGACTTCTCGACCCCGAACAGCTTCGGCACCTGCCCGACGATGATGGTCAGCGCCAGGCCGACGATGAAGCCCTTGAGCACCGGTTCGGAGATGAACGACGCCGCAAAACCGAGCCGGCAAAGCCCCGCGACCAGGCCCATCACGCCCGTCATGATGGCCAACACCGCGGTCAATGTCAGGTAGTGGCCGCCGTCGGCACCGGCCACCGGCGCGACGATCGCCGCGGACAGCGCCGCCGTCGCCGACATGGGTCCGACCACCAGGTGCCGGGAACTGCCCGCCGCCGCGTACAGCACGAGCGCCGGGACCGCTGCGTAGAGACCGACCACGGGGGCAACCCCGGCGATGGTGGCGTAGGCGAGCGACTCCGGCACCAGTACTGCCCACACGGTGAGCCCGGCGACCACGTCCGGCCGCAGCCACCGCCTGTCGTAGCCCTGCAGGGAGGAGAACAGGAACCACCGATTTCGCACACTTTCCACGGCTCCCATCGTGGGTGTTCACAGCTGTCGTCGCTTCACCTCACACGGATGATGCGGTCGTCTCTACGGCCACCGAAGATCGGCAACGACCGGAGTTCTGACGAGCAAGGAGTCATCGTGACCAAGGAATTCAAGGGCAGCATCAACCTCGACGTCCGGGACTCTGTGTCCGACTGGGATGCATTCCTCCCCGACAAGGCACCGAAGGGCGCACCGAACGTGCTGGTCGTCCTCTACGACGACACCGGGCAGGCGAGTTGGTCGCCGTACGGCGGGCGCATCAACATGCCGACCATGGACCGGCTCGCGCAGAACGGGCTGACCTACTCGCAGTGGCACACCACCGCGCTGTGTTCACCGACCCGGTCGACCTTCCTCACCGGGCGCAACCACCACCTCAACGGTTTCGCGTCGATCTCCGAGTCCTCCACCGGATTCCCCGGCTACAACTCGCACATCCCCCCGTCGAACGCCACGATGGCCAACGTCCTCCGCGACGCCGGCTGGTCGACGTTCTGGGTGGGCAAGAACCACAACGTGCCGATCGACGAGTGGACCGCGGGCGCGTCGAAGAAGAACTGGCCGCTCGCGCAGGGCTACGACCGCTTCTACGGCTTCATCGGCGGCGAGACCAACAACTGGTACCCGTCGCTCGCCGAGGACAACCGCTACATCGACCAGCCCTACTCTCCCGAGGAGGGCTACCACCTCTCCAAGGACCTCGCGGACCAGGCACTCAAGATGATCCGCGACGTCAAGCAGACCGAGCCGGAGAAGCCGTGGTACCTGTGGTTCTGCCCGGGCGCGAACCACGCACCGCACCACGCGCCGCAGGAGTACATCGACAAGTACAAGGGCATGTTCGACGACGGCTACGAGGCCTACCGCGAATGGGTTCTCGGCCGCATGGTCGAGAAGGGGATTCTCCCGGCGGACACCGACCTCACCCCGTTGAACCCGATGCCTCAGGGCACGTTCTCCCCCACCGACGAGGTGCGCCCGTGGGACGAGCTGAACGACGAGGAGAAGCGGATGTTCTCCCGGATGGCCGAGGTCTTCGCCGGCTTCTCCGAGTACACCGACGCCCAGGTCGGCCGGATCGTCGACTATCTCGAGGAGTCGGGCCAGCTCGACAACACGCTGATCATCTACTGCGCCGACAACGGCGCCTCCGGCGAGGGCAGCCCGAACGGCTCGGTGAACGAGGGCAAGATCTTCGGCGGCTACCCCGACGACGAGGAACAGAACCTCACCATGGTCGACAAGCTCGGCAGCCCCGACACCTACAACCACTACCCCACCGGCTGGGCGGCCGCGTTCTCGACGCCGTACAAGATGTTCAAGCGCTACACCTACCAGGGCGGCGTCTGCGACCCGCTGGTGATCCACTGGCCGGCGGGGATGAAGGCGCGCGGCGAGGTGCGCCACCAGTACCACCACTCCACCGACATCGTGCCGACCATCCTCGAGGCCTGCGGCGTCGAGTTCCCCGACACCTACAACGGCGTCGAGCAGACCCCGCTGTCGGGCGTCTCGATGAGGTACTCGTTCGACGCGCCCGCCGACGGACAGACGGCGAAGGAGACCCAGTACTACGAGATGTTCGGCCAGCGGGGACTCTGGCACAAGGGCTGGAAGGCCGTCTCGATACACGGTCCGGTCTCCGGTGTGAGCAACTTCGACAAGGACGAGTGGGAACTCTTCCACTCCGAGGTCGACCGCGCCGAGGCACACGACCTCGCGGCCGAGCACCCGGACAAGCTCGAGGAGCTCAAGGCCCTGTGGATGGCGGAGGCCGAGGCGAACAACGTCCTGCCGCTCAACGACCTCCAGATCATCGGCAACCCGAAGGACTTCGAGACCTTCGTGGGCATGGAGTTCCATCAGCCGGTGCCGCCGAGCGGTCAGTACGTGTACTACCCCGGCACGTCCGAGGTCCCGGAGCGCTCCGCCGCCAACGTGCACGGCGTCTCGTACAAGATCCTCGCCGAGGTGGACCTGACGCCGGACTCCCAGGGCGTGATCTTCGCGCACGGTTCGCGGTTCGGCGGCCATTCGCTGTTCATCTCCGGCGGCGTCGTCACCTACGCGTACAACTTCCTCGGCATTCCGCCGGAGGACCGCATCTCGGCCCCGGTGCCGACGTCCGGCAAGCACATCATCGGCGTCGAATTCACCAAGGATGGCATGGGGCCCAACCGAGAGGGCATCGGGCCGCTGAAGCTCTTCATCGACGACCAGCAGGTCGGCGAGCAGAAGATCCGCACGGTGCTCGGCCACTTCTCGCTGTGCGGTGAGGGGCTCTGCATCGGGTACGACAGCGCCGACCCGGTGTCGAGCGCGTACCCGGAGCCGCGGTTCGAGTTCCGGGGCGGCGAGATCGTGAAGGTGGTCTTCGACATCGCCGACGACGCCTACATCGACGTCGAGAGTCACCTGGCAGCGGCCATGTCCCGCGACTGACATCGACTGCGGCGGCGGGCATTCCGGTTGGAATGCCCGCCGCCGCTGTGTTCTACCGGACCTGCTGCGCCAGCAGTTGCTCGAACGGCACCGGATCGTCGAACGGGTCCGCCGGCGCGTGGTTCGCGCGCCCGGCGATCGCGTCGGCGAGTTCGCCGGCCGCGCGATCGATCCGACCGGCGAGCCCGCTCCCCGTTCCGCCCGAGCCCCAGTCCTCGGACGCGGCGAGCACGCCGGTGGGCACCGCCACCGCACGCAGGTACGCGAACATCGGGCGGACGGCGTGCTCGATCGCGAGCGAGTGCCGGGCGGTGCCGGCAGTCGCGCCGATCAGCACCGGCTTGCGGTCCAGCGCGCCGGGCTCGAGCACGTCGAAGAACGACTTGAACAGCCCGCTGTACGACGCGTTGAAGATCGGCGTGACCACGATCAACCCGTCGGCGCCGACGACGGCGTCGATCGCCCGCTTCAGGTCCCCGCTCGGGAATCCCGTGAGCATGTTGTTCATCAGGTCGTGGGCGTGGTCGCGCAGCTCGACGACCTCCACCTCGGCGCCCTCGCCGAGTTCGGCGAGGGCCCGGGTGGTGGCGGCGGCGAGCTGGTCGGCAAGCAGCCGCGTCGACGAGGGTTGCCCCAGGCCGGCGGCGACCACGGCAAGCCGGCGGGTCATCGGAGCGCCTGCCCGGCCCGGGCCGCCTCGACCCGCGCCCGGTGCGTCGGACCGTCCGGCACGTGCGCCGGGCGCAGCGCGTCGAGTTCCTTGCGCAGCACCGGGACGACCTCCTCGCCGAGCAGGTCGAGCTGCTCGAGCACCGTCTTGAGCGGCAGGCCCGCGTGGTCGACCAGGAACAGCTGCCGCTGGTAGTCGCCGAAGGTCTCGCGGAAGGTCAGCGTCTTGTCGATGACCTCCTGCGGGCTGCCCACGGTCAGCGGGGTCTGCTCGGTGAACTCCTCCAGCGACGGCCCGTGGCCGTACACCGGCGCATTGTCGAAGTACGGACGGAACTGCCGCACCGCGTCCTGCGAGTTCTTGGCCATGAACACCTGCCCGCCGAGCCCGACGACCGCCTGGTCTGCCGAGCCGTGACCGTAGTGCTCGTACCGGCGGCGGTACAGGTCGATCAGGCGCTTGAAGTGTTCCTTCGGCCAGAAGATGTGGTTGGCGAAGAACCCGTCGCCGTAGTAGGCGGCCTGCTCGGCGATCTCCGGGCTGCGGATCGACCCGTGCCAGACGAAGGGCGCCACCCCGTCCAACGGGCGCGGCGTCGAGGTGAAGGACTGCAGCGGGGTGCGGAAGTTGCCCTCCCAGTCGACTACGTCCTCACGCCAGAGCCGGTGCAGCAGTCCGTAGTTCTCGATGGCCAGCGGGATGCCCTGACGGATGTCCTGACCGAACCAGGGGTAGACCGGGCCGGTGTTGCCGCGGCCGAGCATCAGGTCGACTCGACCGTCCGCGAGGTGCTGCAGCATCGCGAAGTCCTCGGCGATCTTGACCGGGTCGTTGGTGGTGATCAGGGTCGTCGACGTGGACAGGATGATCCGCTCGGTGTTGGCGGCGATGTAGCCGAGCATCGTGGTGGGTGAGGACGGCACGAACGGCGGGTTGTGATGCTCGCCGCTGGCGAACACGTCCAGACCCACCTCCTCGGCCTTCTGCGCGATGGCGACCATCGCCTTGATCCGCTCCGCCTCGGTCGGCGTGTGCCCCGTGGTGGGGTCCGTCGTGACGTCGCCGACCGTG
Organism: Rhodococcus tukisamuensis NBRC 100609; assembly: GCF_001894985.1. Taxonomy (GTDB): domain Bacteria; phylum Actinomycetota; class Actinomycetes; order Mycobacteriales; family Mycobacteriaceae; genus Rhodococcus_G; species Rhodococcus_G tukisamuensis. The sequence continues at coordinate 42,506 of NZ_BCXG01000025.1, forward strand.
AAGATCCCGAACTGCATGCTCACTCCAATTTAGTTGACGATTCAATTATACGGCAGAACCAGGTGGTACTCCGGCGTATTCCCGCGACCCGGCTCAGCGTGCGACGGAGAAGACCCAGCCGCGCAGCGCCAGGAACCGGAACACGCCGACGAGCGCGCTGACCGCGACGACGAGGATCGCCTGTACGACGCCGGGCGCCGACGGGAACCACACCCCGACCAGGGCCAGCGCGGACGTGCTGAGGGCGAGGCCGACCAGCGCGAGGCCGCCCGCCTCCCACTGCGCGGACAGCCAGTCCACCCGCTCGGCCGCATTGAAGGTGAGCCGCCGGTGGAGTTCGTTGGCCAGCACCGTGCTGAGCGCGACGCCGGCGACGTTGGCGAGCAGGGATCCCTGACCGCGCAGCAACAGGAACACCATCGCGTAGACGATGTTGCTCGAGCCGCCGACCAGGACGAACCGGGCGAACTGCGCGGCCGTGCCGTCGCCACGCAGGCGGCACCGCCGCGGCCGTCCCCGCAGCCAGTGATAGGTCGCGTCGTCGGCCTCGACGGGCACCGGCGCCGGGACTGCCCCGTCGCCGACCTCGGGCACGAGGTCGCCGCCGCGCCCGATCACCTCGCTCATCCGCGTGTGGTGGGCTCGTGCCAGGTCAACGCCGGCATCAGCACGCCGTCGATGATCCGTTCCACCAGCTCCTTGCCCACCGGGGCGGCGAGCACGGTCAGGTGGTGGAAGGTGACGGCGGGGAACACGGAGCCGATCATCTCGAGGTCGCGGCCGGCGGGAACCTCGCCGCGCGCGACCGCCCGGCCGACGATCGCGGCGAAGATCGCCTGGTGCGGCTCCGAGACCGCCACCCGTACCGCCTCGCGCAGTCCGGCATCGTGAGCCATCGCAGTGAGCAGGCCGGCGACCACGGCGTCGCGACGGGAGTCCGGGTCGAGCCAGATCGACGACATCAGCAGCAGGTCGCCGCGCAGCGTGCCGGTGTCCGGTTCCGGGTACTCGCCGTGCAGTTGCGCGACCGCGTCGGCGACCAGTTCGCTCTTGCCCGCCCAGCGGCGGTAGACGGTGGCCTTGCCGGCGCCGCACCGGGCGGCGACGGTTTCGATGGACAGACGGTCGTACCCGACCTCGGCGAGCAGGTCCTGAGTGGCGACGAGAAGTGCGCGGTCGAGGTCCGCGCTACGCGGACGGCCGGCCTTCGACGGCGATGACACTGGTGTCCTCCAATCCAGGGGCGACGGCCCTGCGGCCGCCGCCCCCGATCCTGTCAGCTGCGGAATTGTCCGATCCCGGCAGTCAGCCCGCGTGTACCGGTGGGGCCGACTCGCCGGTGGCGGCCTTCGCGTTGACGGCGGTCACGGTGACCACCAGCCCGACCACCAGCAGCACCGCCGCCACGGCAAACGCGGCGGTGAATCCCTCGGTCAGGGCGTTCGACGCCTGCGCGAGCAGTGACTCGTCGCCGGTGCCCAGCGCCCGGAAGTACGCCTTGTCCGCGTCGGCGAGCGTGCCGTTCGCGGCGGTGGTGGCCACCGTCGAGAGCAGGGCGAGCCCCATCGCGCCGCCGATCTGCTGGGCGGTGCTCAGCAGGGCGGACGCGATGCCGGCGTCGCCGTCGGTCACCCCGGACACCGCGCCGAGGGTCATCGGCAGGAAGGTGACGCCGAGGCCGAGCGCGGTGACGAACATCGCCGGCAGCAGGTGCGTCCAGTACGACGAGTCCGGTTCGAGGAAGGCGAACCAGGCCAGGCCCACCGCCGCGAGCACCAGGCCGGGACCGGCGAGCAGCCGGGCCGGCACCCTGCCGGCGAGCTTCGAGCCCATCGCCGCGCCGAAGCCCATGCCGAGACTGAAGGGCAGGTAGGCCAGCCCGGTCTGCATCGGCGAGAAGCCGAGCACCTGCTGCATGTAGAGCGAGAGGAAGTAGAACATCGCGAACATCGCGGCGCCGACCACCAGCATGGTGGCGTAGGAGCCGGACCGGTTGCGGTCCTTCAACAGTCGCAACGGCATCATCGGGTGGTCTGAGCGGGTCTGGATCACCAGGAATCCCACCAACAGGACGGCGGCGGCGGCGAACAGCGCCAGGGTGACGGAGTCCGTCCAGCCGGACTCGCCACCGCGGGTGATCGCGTAGACGAGACTCACCAGGCCCAGGGTGCCGGTGATCGCACCGGGCACGTCGAGGCGACCGGTCATGCGGTCACCGACGGGCAGTATGCGGGTGCCGGCGAGCAGCGCGACGCCGATCGGGACGTTGACGAAGAAGATCCACCGCCAGTCCAGGTAGTCGGTGAGTACGCCGCCAAGCAGCAGGCCGAGGGTCGAGCCGATGCCCGACATGGCCGCGTAGACACCCATCGCCTTGTTGCGGGGCCCGCCCTCGGGGAAGGTCGTCGCGATCAACGACAGCGCGGTGGGCGCGGCGATCGCCGCCCCGACGCCCTGCAACACACGGGCCGCGATCAGCAGTTCGACATTGGGCGCCAGGCCGCCGAGCAGCGACGCGAGGGTGAACACGGCGATGCCGATCCGGAACATCCGGCGTCGGCCGAACAGGTCACCCGACCGGCCGCCCAGCAGCAGCAGGCCGCCGAAGGCCAGCACGTAGGAGTTCACCACCCAGGCCAGTCCGGACGCGGAGATGCCGAGATCGGCCTGGATACTGGGCAGTGCGATGTTGGTGATGGTGCTGTCGAGGATCACCATCAGCTGCGCGGTGGCGATGACGACGAGGGCGAGGCCCAGGTGCCTGGGCGCGCCGGTGCCGGGCGCGGCGGACGCGCGTGCCGACGAGGTGGTGGTCATGGCTGGCCTTCCGAAGTTGTGATGACGGTCGCCGGCGTCCTGCCGTCCGACCCGCAATATAGATACGGAACGGTATCGTATTTTATTCCGCACGCGACGGCCCGGCGTCCGGAACCGACCTCGCGATCGCAGCGCGCGACGCCTCGTTCGCCGATCCCCGAGGCCAAACGCCGCCACGTCGCCGCGGCCCGCGGCGAGGGGCGAACACCGTCCGCCGCAGTGGACCGGCCGCTGACGACACCCCATAGGCACTCGAACGACACGCAAAAATCCGTGACCAGGGTTACGCTCCCTATCAACTGGCCCCGATGCGGCTTGCCGCATGGGGGTGCGTTGGTGCGTGCGCACCGGCGTCGTCGTCCGTGGGGGAAGAGGCCAGATGTCCGTTACGAGCTGGGATACGCGCCGAATACGAACTTGCCCACCGTCATACACCAATCCGGCGATTCGCCGACAACGACTACTCGACACACTCTCCGACCTGACACTTCCGACAGAGCGATCTGCCGGCACGGTCGTGATGCTCAGCGCCCCAGTGGGTTCCGGAAAGACCATGCTGCTCTCCGACTGGGCCGCCGAGGTGGCCGACCGCCCGGGAGGCCCGGCGCTCGCCTGGCTCACCGTGGAGGAATCGGACAACGACCCGATTGCCCTGCGCACGTCTATGCATGTCGCACTGGAGAATTCGGGCGACGCCACATTGGCGGACGCGGTTCGGCCGCTGCCACCCGTCACCGACGGCGACTACCCCGGTGAACTGACGCGCGCGCTCGGCACGCTCGGCGACCCGATCGTGATGGTCCTCGACGACGCGCACCTGTTGCACGAACCGGCGGCCCTCGATGCGATGAACGAGATTCTTCAGTGGGCCCCGCCATCGCTCTGCACCGTCGTCGCTGGGCGGTTCGCACCGCCGCTGGCCGTGCACCGGATGCGACTCGACGGCCGGGTCCACGACTTCTCGTCCAACGAACTGGCATTCACCGCAGAAGAGACCACCACCATGTTGGCCGAGCACGGGGTCAGCCTGGACGAACCCGAACTCGCGATGATCCGCGACCGCACCGAGGGTTGGGCAGCGGGCCTACGTCTGGCCGCGATTTCCCTTGCCTGCCAGCGCGATCCCGCGGCGATGATCGCAGACTTCAACGGGGACAACCGGATTGTGGCCGACTATCTGGTCAACGAAATCCTCGACGGCCTTCCCGACCCGTGCCGCCACTTCGTGGTGGAGACGTCGGTCCCCGAACTGTTCACCGTCGAACTGGCCGAGGCGCTGACCGGAAACACCGACGCCCGAACCATTCTCGACCACCTCGAGCGCAGCAACTTCCTCGTCGAACGGGTCACCGGGTCCCCGGGCTGGTACCGGTACCACCCGCTGCTGCGGGAATACCTGCGCGCCGAGGTGGGCCGACAGGGTCACCGCGCGGTCACCGACCTCGAACAGACCGCGGCGGCGTGGTTCGGCCGCAGCGGCGACTACCTGCCCGCGCTCGAGCACGCGTTGCATGCCGGCCAGGACGAGGCGCTGTTGGCGCTGCTCGAAGAACGCGGCCTGCACCTGGTCCTCGCGGGACGCGGCGAGGCGGTGATCGGGGTGCTCGACCGCGCGCCGCGGTCGGTGCGCTCCGCCCCGTCCATCCGATTGCTCCGCGCCGCAGCCGAACTCGACCGCGGCAACGACGCCGCCGCCACCTCGCACCTCGGGGTGGCGGATCGCCACACCGACGACGCCTCCGAACTCGCGGTCCTCGAGGACGCTCTGCGCGTGCAGTTGGCCGTCCAGAGCGGGGGCATCGCGGACGCCCTCGAGACCCTGCAGGCGGCACCGGTCGGTGCCACCGGCAATCCCGAGCTCGATGCGTTCTCCCGGGTCCAGGAAGGAATGGCCGAGCTGTACCTCGGACGGATCGGTCCCGCCGACCGACACCTCGCCGATGCACTGGCCGACGCCCGCGCCGCCGACCTGTCCGCCGTCGTCCTGCAGGCCCTCGCCGCCCGCGCCGCCGCGGCAGCCTACCGGTGCCGGCTCACCGAGATGACCGAGCTGGCCCGGCAGGCCGAGAACTTCGGCCGGGCAAACGGCCTGACCGGAACCCTGTACTTCCACGTGGCGCAACTGCTGACCGCCTGGGCCCACTACCTGCGAGTGGAGGACGAGCCGATGCGTCGGCTCGGCGCCGAGTCGGCGCTGGGCCTGGCGGGCTGCGGCGACCCGGCGATCGCGCGCGCCGCCGCGTGCCTGGCGGCGCTGTTCGACTTCGAGGACTCCGAGAACCCGCACGCGTTGGCCCGGGTCATCCACGAGAACGCCGCTCCAGAACCCGGCCGGCCGCTGCCGCCCGGTGTCACCGCGCTGCTCGCGCCGTCCCTGCAACGCGCGTTCCTGAACGTCGGCGAGATCGGCTGGGCCGGCCAGGTCGCCGACCTCGCCGCGCGCGAACTCGGCGACTGCGGCGAACTGGCGGTCCTGGCCGCGTCGATGGCGGTGCACCACCGTCGCGGCGACGCGGCCCGCCGTGATCTCGCCCCGGTACTGAGCGGCAGTGTCCCGTGCACCGCCGACACCACCCTGGTCCGGGCCTGGCTGATGGAGGCGACGCTCGCCGACGACCGCAACGACCCGATCGCGGCCCACGCGGCGCTGCTCGAAGCCCTGACGCTCGCGGAGCCGAGCGGGATCCTGCGACCGTTCTTCGACTCCGGCGACCAGATCCGGGACCTGCTCGACCGCCACCACGGGCGCTTCGGGGTCTACGACGAGTTCGCCGCGGCCGCCCGGTCGGCCATCCCGAAGGCCGCCGGCTCCCGGTCCGACCTGCTGACCCCCCGCGAGATGGAACTGCTCCGAGAGCTGCCGTCCTGGCGCACGGCCGAGGAGATCGCGGCCGACCTGTTCGTGTCGGTCAACACCGTCAAGACCCACCTGCGGGGGGTGTACCGCAAGCTGGGAGTGCGGACCCGCCGGGACGCCATCACCGCGGCCCGGAACCGCGGCCTGCTGTGAGCACGGCGTCGCAGGCGGGCGGTTCCGGCCACGTATCGGGCGGTCTCACCACCCGAGGGTGAGGCGGATCACGCCCGGCCCGGCAACACTGGATTGCGTCGGCCAGCGCGTCCCGGTCGGCCCGCCGAACACCACACCGAGGAGGTCGCGTCGGTGGCACATCCCCCGTACTCCCGGGTTCGCTACGAGTTCCTCCTGCGGGGCGAGCTGTCCGAACGTGCCCTCGCCGCCTTCCCCGAGCTCGAGGTGTCCGCCACACCGCATGCCTACACGACGTTGTACGGCCCGATCGACAACGACACCCAGCTGCGCGGCATGCTCGCCCGCTTCGATGCGCTGGGCATCACCGTCGTCGAGATGCGACGACTGCCGGACTGACCCCGAAAACGACTGTGCGCGAACGACACCGAAGTTGGGTGTCGATCGCGCGCAGTCCTGGATCTGGTGGTTCCTAGCCGACACCGCTGATGTTGGTGGAACCGGTGACGGCCGAACCGATCATGGGCGCGGGCGGCGGCACGTACTCGCCGCCGGTTCCTTCGCCACTGATGTTGGTCGAGCCGGCGAACGCCGAGCCGAACAGGGGGGTGTCCGGGGTGACGGCCGGCAGCGTGGCGCTGCCTGCGCTGCCGTTGTCGGCGGGTGCCTCCCCCTCCTTGGTCACGGCGCCGGCCAGATTCTGATCGAGTGCCCCCGCCAGGTTCGCGCCGATCAGGCTGGCGCCGGAGAACCGGGCGCCCTTGAGATTCGCCTCACGCAGGTCCGCGTGGTCGAAGTTCGCGTCGGGCGCATAGGCGTTGGTCAGGTTCGCCTTGGCCAGATTTGCGTTGGTGAACAGGGCGAGCGACATGTTGGCCGCGGTGAGGTCGGCCCCGGAGAGGTTCGAATCCGCGAGGTTCGTCCCGGTCAGGTTCGCACCGGCCAGCTTCGCGAAGGACAGGTCCATCTTCTCCAGTGCCGCGCCGGCGAGATTCGCGGCCGCGCAGTCGGTGAACTTGTCGACGGTGGGCTTCGAGACGATGACACAGCCGTTGATCGTGGTGTCCGCGCTCGCGACGGGGGCCAGCACGGCCAGTCCCGCGAGCGCGATCCCGGTACCGGCGAGGACTGCAGCACCTCGGCGCACCAGACCGCCCCGGACGGAAGCTCGTCGAAGATCGACTGCGGCCCGGGCGGGGCCGTTCACGAATGCCGACATGCACATCTCTCTTCCCAGAAACCAGCTACAAGCGAGGCGTAAATCCTGATCCGACGGCCATACAGTAGCCAACCAGCGTCAGCGACGGTCCCGGTTTTACGAAACAAGCGTCCAGGTCCGTTCAAACGGTGTATTCGGCGCGCACCGCGCGCACCAACCGGCGCTCGGCCGCCTCGACCGCGTCGAGGGTGGACTCGCCGAGTGTGCTGGTCGCGGCGAAGGTCTCGAGCACCACACCCTGGGTGGCCAGCCGCCCGGGGTTCCACTGCTCGAGGGCCTCCGGAGTCAGTCCGCTCAGATACAACCGGCCACCGAGCCCATCCAGCCGTGCCGCGTAGTCGGCGACCACCTTGAAGAACGTCGCCCCGAGCGTGGTGCGCCCGCGCAGGCGCAGGACCACCTCGGGTGACTCCGCGTTCGCCGGGTCCGGCAACCGGACCTGGAGCGTCCGCGCGCCCGCGTAGAAGAGGCTGCCGTACACGTCCAGGACCACCACCTCCCGGTCCTTCAGCGTGTTCGGTGCGACGTGTTCGACCAGGGTCCCGTCCGGCTGCGGCACCAGCCGGACCACCCGCAGGTCCACCGCCTCCTGGTTCAGCTGCAACAGGATCGACAGGACCACGCCGATCCCCACCGCCGCGGTCACCGGGAGGATCAGAGTCGCCATGAAGGTGATGACAAGCGCGAGAATCGAACTCGGCCCGCTACGCAGGATGGAGAGGATCTGGGCGGGCCGGATCGAGCCGACCGCCGCGAAGACCAGCACCGCGGCCAGTGTGGGCATCGGGACCTTGCCGACCAGCCCGGAGAAGGCGACCAGGATGACGAGCATCCAGAGGCCGGAGAAGATCGCGCCCCAGCGGCTCTTCGCGCCCGCCGAGTCGTTGAGCGCCGTCTGCCCCACCGAACCGCCGACCGGCATCCCGCCGAACAGGCCGGAAGCGATGTTGCCAACTCCCTGCGCGGAGAAGTCCCGGTTGGGGCGCGACCGGGACCCGTCCCGGTTCGGCGACGCTTCCGCCACACCCACGCCCTGCACCAGCACGATCGCGGCGACGGCGAACCCGCCGCCGACCAGCGACGGCGAGAGCAGGCCGAAGTCGGGTAGTTGCGGGAGCGGGATCCCGGTCGGGATGGCCCCGACGTCGGCCACCCGCGCGACGCTGTCCAGCCCGAGCACGATCACCACCAGGCAGGGCACCACCAACGCGATCAGGGCGCTGAACAGGGCGAGGCGGGTACGGGAGAGGACCACCAGCAGGAGCAGGGCCAGCAGCCCCGTCAGCAACGACGCCAGGTCGACGGCCGACGGGTGGGTGAGCACGTCGAGTGCCTTCGCGATCGCGACCGACCCGGTGGCGCTCACCCCGGCGAGGTCACCGATCTGGCCGAGCACGATGTTGACCGCCACCCCGGTCAGGAACCCGGTCATCACGGAGTGCGAGACGAACCGGGTGTACCGGCCGAGCCGGAGCAGAGCGGCCGCCACCATCACCGCACCCGCGACCAGGGTCAACAACATCACCGCCCCGGCCCGGTCCGGCTCCGGAACCTCGGCCAACACGGACCCCGCGGCCAGTGCGGCGGCGCTGGTCGTGGTGATCACCATCAGCTTGGTGCTGGTCTGCAGGCCGCCGAACACCGGCCCGGCAAAGCTCGCGTACAGACCGTGCACCGGGTTCACGCCGGCGAGCACACCGGCGGCCATGCCGTCGGGAACGCTGCTGATCGCGCCGGGGATTCCGGCTACGAGGTCGGACTTGAGGGACCCGCGTTCGGGTAGCAGTTCCCGGGACCACCGGCCCACCCACGACGGAATCGACACCATCGTCCGAGCGTGGGGCACGGCGGTCGGCCGGTCATCATTCCCGGCGGGTGAACACCCGCCCCGACGCGGCGGCGCGTAGACTGCCGTACATGCAGCGGGCGCTCCTTCTTAATCGCCGCGACGGGGTCTGATTCAGACTGGCTTCCCGTCGCGGGGTTCAGTCGCGCCGGTCGACCCATCGGACTACCCGTCCCCTCAATTCGGAGATTCGTCAATGTCACCCGCCGACGCTTTTACTTCTGGATCGCGCACCATCACGCCGCCGTCCAAGCCCGCCCCTGCCGACCAGCCCGCCTGGAACCCGCAGAAGAACTCCTCCATGCCGACCTACCGGTACCGGCCGTTCGCCGACGAGGTCGAGCCGGTCACCCTCCCCGACCGCACCTGGCCGGACAAGGTCATCGACCGTGCCCCGATGTGGTGCGCGGTGGACCTGCGTGACGGCAACCAGGCGCTCGTCGACCCGATGAGCCCGGCCCGCAAGCGCCGCATGTTCGACCTGCTGGTGCGGATGGGCTACAAGGAGATCGAGGTCGGCTTCCCGTCCGCGAGCCAGACCGACTTCGATTTCGTCCGCGAGATCATCGAGGACGGCGCGATCCCCAGCGACGTGACCATCCAGGTGCTGACGCAGTCGCGCCCCGAGCTGATCACCCGCACCTTCGAGGCGTGCGAGGGCGCCGAGAACGTCATCGTGCACTTCTACAACTCCACCTCGATCCTGCAGCGGCGGGTGGTCTTCCGCGCGGACCGCGTGGTCATCAAGAAGATCGCCACCGACGCCGCCGAGCTGGTGCTCACGGAGTCCAAGAAGTACCCGGACACCAACTGGCGCTGGGAGTACTCCCCCGAGTCCTACACCGGCACCGAGCTCTCCTACGCCAAGGAGGTCTGTGACGCTGTCACCGAGACCCTCGGCGCCACCCCGGCCAACCCGGTGATCCTGAACCTGCCCGCGACGGTCGAGATGGCCACCCCGAACGTGTACGCCGACTCGATCGAGTGGATGCACCGGAACCTGGCGCGTCGCGACTCGGTCATCCTCTCGCTGCACCCGCACAACGACCGTGGCACCGGCGTCGCGGCCGCCGAACTGGGCTACCAGGCCGGCGCGGACCGCATCGAGGGCTGCCTGTTCGGCAACGGCGAGCGCACCGGCAACGTCTGCCTGGTCACGCTCGGCCTGAACATGTTCACCCGCGGGGTCGATCCCCAGATCGACTTCTCCAACATCGACGAGATCCGTCGCACCGTCGAGTACTGCAACCAGCTGCCCGTGGCCGAGCGCCACCCCTACGGCGGCGACCTGGTCTACACCGCGTTCTCCGGCAGCCACCAGGACGCGATCAACAAGGGCCTCGACGACATGAAGGTCACCGCCGACTCGCAGGACGCGGACGTGGCCGACATCCTGTGGCAGGTCCCCTACCTGCCCATCGACCCGAAGGACGTCGGCCGCACGTACGAGGCCGTCATCCGCGTGAACTCCCAGTCCGGCAAGGGCGGCGTCGCGTACATCATGAAGGCCGACCACGGCCTGGTGCTGCCGCGGCGACTGCAGATGGAGTTCTCGCAGTCGGTGCAGAAGCTGACCGACGGCGAGGGCGGCGAGGTCTCGCCCAAGGAGATGTGGGACGTCTTCAACGAGGAGTACCTCGCCCCGATCACCCCGCTCGAGCGGATGCGCCAGAAGGTGACCGCGTCCGAGGTCGACGGCGGCACCGACTCCATCACCGCCGTGGTGAAGGTGGGTGGCAAGGAACAGGAGATCTCGGGCAGCGGCAACGGCCCGCTGGCCGCGTTCGTCGACGCGATCGCCACGGTCGGCTTCGACGTTCGGGTCCTGGACTACAGCGAGCACGCCATGTCGGCGGGCGACGACGCCAAGGCCGCCGCGTACGTGGAGGCCGCGGTCACCACCCCGGACGGCACCAGCAAGGTGGTGTGGGGCGTCGGCGTCGCCACCTCGATCACCACCGCCTCGCTGCGGGCCGTCGTCTCGGCGGTCAACCGGGCGCACTGAGCGAGACTCCGCAAAGGGGCCGCACCCGTCGGGGTGCGGCCCCTTTCTGCGCGGTGGACCCAGTCCCGCTGATCGGAAACGAGCACCACCCCGGCGCCCGTTTCGCATTGACTACCGGTCGTGACGACCCGACACCAGACGTTCCCGCACCTGCTCGCTCCCGGCGCCATCGGGCCGATGACGCTGAGCAACAGGGTCGTCCTCCCTGCCATGGACATGAACCTCTGCGAGGACGGCGAGATCCATCAGGGCGACATCGACCACTTCGCCGCCCGCGCCGAGGGCGGCACCGGGATGATCATCACGGGCTGCTGCGCCGTCGCGTACCCGGCGGGCTGCACCAGCCGCAAGGAGCCGGGCCTGTCCGAGGACCGGTTCATTCCCGGACTGAAGGCCCTCGCCGACGCGGTCCACGAGACCGGCAGCAAGCTCTGCGTGCAGATGACGCACCACGGCAAGGTCGCCCGGATCGACACCCTCGACGGCCGCCCGCAGCTGGTGCCGTCCATTCCGAAGCCGCCCGGTGACATGAGCGCGATGGCCGACTGCACCCCCGAGGAGCTCGGGAAGATGGCCGCCATCCAGGAGGGCAAGAAGGCCACCTACCGGGAGGCCACCAAGGACGATCTGGAATGGCTGGTCCGGATGTTCGCGGAGGCGGCCGGCCGGGTGAAGGCCGCCGGCGGAGACGCGGTCGAGATCCACTGCGCCCACAACTACGTGCTCGGCGGCTTCCTGAGCCGCTACTCGAACCAGCGCACCGACGAGTACGGCGGATCCCTGGAGAACCGGGCCCGGCTGACGTGCGAGGTGATCCGCGCGGTCAAGAACGAGGCCGGCGACAGCCTCGCCGTCATCGTTCGTCTGGCCGGGCAGGAGTACGGCGAGTCCGACGGCCTGACCCCCGAGGAGGCCGCCGGCGCGGCCGCCATGTTCGAGGCGGCCGGCGCGGATGCCATCCACGTCACGGGCACCGCGCTGAATGCGTTCGCGAACTTCACCGACGGCCCGCTGCCCGACAAGGTCGGCTACTACACCGACAATGCGACTGCGGTGAAGCGCGCGGTGTCGATCCCGGTCATCACCGTCGGCCGCATGCTTCCCGAGGTCGGCGAGAAGATGATCTCCGAAGGCCGCACCGACTTCGTCGCGATGGGCCGTCAGCTGCTGGCCGACCCGGAACTGGTCAACAAGCTCGAGACGGGGCGCACCGCGCAGGTCCGTCCCTGCATCAACTGCTACGTGTGCGTGCAGGAGAACTTCTGGGACGACACCCCGCTGTGTGCGGTCAACCCGGCGCTGGGCAACGAGACGCTGCTCCCGTTCCCGACCACGACGGCCCGCAAGCACATCGTGGTGGTCGGCGCCGGCCCGGGCGGCCTCGAGACCGCGCGCGTCGCGAGCGAGCGCGGCCACCGCGTCACCGTGCTGGACAAGACCGACCGCCTCGGCGGCACCCTGTGGTTCTCCACGTTGACCACGCCCGACAACGAGCGACTGCTGAACTGGCTCACCCACGAGGCGACGCGTCTCGGTGTCGAATTCCGACTGAAGACCGACGCCACCGCCGCCACGGTCAAGGCCCTCGCGCCCGACGTCGTCGTGGTCGCCACCGGTGCGGTTCGGGCGCGGCCGAGCGTGCCGGGCGGCAACCTGCCCCACGTGCACACCGGAGACAGCCTCCGTGCCCTGATGACCGGCGCCGGCGACGTCTCGGACCAGTCGCTGTTCCTGCGGACCATGGGCAAGCTCGGCGGGCTCGTCGGCATCACCAAGAGCCCCGAGAGGATCCGCGTCCTGAGCCGCAAGTTCCTCAAGTTCCTGCCGATGAGCAAGAACGTCGTCGTCATCGGCGGATCGCTCGTCGGCCTCGAACTGGCGGAGTTCCTGGCGGAGCGGGGCAGCCGGGTGACCCTGATCGAGGAGGGCCAGCAGCTCGGTGTGCCGATGGCGATGCCGCGCCGCTGGACCGCGGTCAGGCACGCCGGCGAGCTGGGCGTGGACATCCAGCGCAACGCGACGGTCGAGCGCATCAACCGCAAGTCCGTCGAGTTCACGGTCGGGGGCAAGACCCTGTCCGCGCCGGCGAACATGGTCGTCGTCGCGTCGGGTGTCTCGGCGGCGGCACCGCTGGCCGACGCGCTGGCCCGCGACGGCGTCGACGTGCGCGTCGTCGGCGACGCCGGCGAGGTCGACTACATCGAAGGCGCGATGCACTCGGCGTGGAGGGTGGCCACCGAGATCTGAGCACGTCGTAACTCAGCCGCGGCCAAGGGATCTCACCGCGACTACGCGGCTAAGGGGTGACGATCGAGAAGTCCGGGTCGGGCGCGTCGAGGTAGCCGGCGAGCTCGGCCAGCTTGCCGAGGTCGCCCTCCGCCACGATCCGGCCGTCGGCGATCGCGGCTCCGAGGTCCACCCCGCCGAGCAGTACCCCGAGCAGCAGCGGTCGCGCCAACGTGAAAGTAGCGTCGGCCGCCGGGAACTCGGCGCCGAGGTCTCCGTCGAGGTCGAAGTGCACCAGCAGGCCGTTGCGCAGCTGGGTCCGGTGCACGAGGTTCTCGTCGGTGACGTGCCAGTCGACGACCACCTGCGCCGCCCACGCCCGCGGACCGTCGACCCGCAGGGATAGTGCGTCGAACACCTGCTCCACCGACAGCGCCGCCGCGATGTCCGGCGCGGACGGACTGGTCGGCGTCCCGACCGAGCCGTGTCGCAGCTCGTACGCCCCGGTGAGATAGAAGTTCCGCCAGGTCCCGTTCTCGGCGCCGAAGCCGAGCTGCTCGTACGTGTCGGCCTGCAACGCCCTCGCCTCCGCGTTGTCCGGGTCGGCGAAGATCACGTAGTTCACCACCTGTGCGACCCAGCGGAAGTCCCCGGCGGCGAAGGACTCACGGGCCTTGCGCAGCACCTCGGCGGCACCGCCCATGAACTCGACGTGCCGTTTCGCCGACTCGGTGGGCGGGTGTTCCCACAGGTGGGCGGGATTGCCGTCGAACCAGCCCATGTAGCGCTGGTAGACGGCCTTGACGTTGTGGCTGACCGACCCGTAGTAGCCGCGGGTGTGCCAGGCCCGCGCCACGGCGGGCGGCAGTTCGAACTCCTCGGCGATCTCGATCCCGGTGCGCCCCTGGTTGATCCGTCGCAACGTCTGGTCGTGCAGGTATCCGTAGAGGTCGCGCTGCAGGGACAGGAACTCGGTGAGCCGTTCGGTGCCCCAGGTCGGCCAGTGGTGCGAGGCGAACAGGACGTCGGACCGTGCGGCATAGCGGTTGATCGACTCGGTCAGGTACTTGGACCACACGTGCGGGTCCCGAACCAGCGCGCCGCGCAGGGTGAGCAGGTTGTGCAGGGTGTGGGTCGCGTTCTCCGCCATGCAGAGCGCGCGCAGGTCCGGGAAGTAGAAGTTCATCTCCGACGGCGCCTCGGTGCCCGGCGTCATCTGGAACTCGATGCGAACCCCGTCGACCGTCTCGACCTGGCCGGTCCGGGACACGTCGACGGTCGGGGCGAGGAGGGTCGGGGTACCGGTCGAGGTGGTCTGCCCCAGCCCGGCGCCGATCGCACCCCGCGGTCCGCGGGGCAGCGCGGCGCCGTACATGTACGCTGCCCGGCGGCCCATCGCGGTGCCGGCGTAGACGTTCTCCGCCACCGCGTGCTCGACGAGCCCTACCGGGGCGAGGATCGCGCAGCGGCCCGCGGCCACCTCCTCTGCGGTGGTGACGCCCTTGACGCCGCCGAAGTGGTCGATGTGCGAGTGCGTGTAGATCACCGCGGTGACGGGGCGGTCGCCGCGGTGCGCGCGGTAGAGCGCGAGCGCGGCGGCCGCCGTCTCGGCCGAGATCAGCGGGTCGATGACGATGACGCCGGCCTCGCCCTCGACCAGGGTCATGTTCGACAGGTCGAGGCCTCGGACCTGGTAGATCCGTTCGGCCACCTCGAACAGGCCCTGCTTGGCCACCAGCCTGGACTGACGCCACAGGCTCGGGTTCGCGGTGGGTGGGCACGGCTCCTCGAGGAACGCGTAGGAGTCGTTGTCCCACACCACCGTTCCGGCATCTCCCGTCACGACACCCGGAGTCAGCGCGGCCACGAAACCGCGCTCCGCATCCAGGAAGTCCGAATCATCGGAAAACGGCAGGCCCTCCGCGACACCCGCGTTGGCCGTCGCGATCTCGGGCGTTGCTCCGTCGGGCTCTGACATGCGGTTGCCTCTCGGTGAGGTGTCGATGCGAACCGGTCGAACTCGGCTTCGGCGTCAGCCGAGCAGCTTGGCCTTCGCGGCCGCGAACTCGTCGTCGGTGAGCACTCCGGAGTCGCGCAGCTGCCCGAGTTGCTGCAGCTTGGCGATCAGGTCGTCACCCCCGGCCGGCGCTGCTGCCGGCGCAGCTGCCTGCTGCGCCTGAACCTGCTGCGCATACGCGGCCTGCTGCTGCGCGGCCTGCTGCTCCGCCTGCTGGTCGGCGTAGGCCTGCTGCTCCTCGGCCTTCCGCTGGGACCGGCGGTTCATCGCATTCGACGTCGCCTGCGCGGTACCCGCGACCACCGCGGTGCGCGCGACGGTGCCGAGCAACCCGGGACGCCCGACGCGCCTTGCCCTGAAAACCATGGGATTCTCCTGTCTGCGAAGATCGCTGTGGGTGGGACTGGTCAGAGGACCGCGTTGATGGCCGCCAGGACGTCGTCCCGCGGAATCTGGACGTGCAGCGCGACCTCGCCGCCGGCCGCGGTGACGGTGGTGGCCACGTTCCGGGCCCAGGTCTCCTCGTAGACGATGATCGCAGCGGACGAGTTCGGCTCGAGCGAATCCCGGACCACGTCCAGGTCCTCGTCGCTGATCAGGGCCTTGGCCTCGATCGAGAGGATGGCGAGTCCGATGTCGTCGAGGTCCTCGTCGACGTCGATCTGGGTGATGTTCCCGTCCGCATCCTTGGCGATGTAGACGAGGTCGAGCAGGGTCACGTAGCCACGATCGACCACGTCCTGGATGGCCTGAACGGCCGCGGGATCCACGCGCACGCCGGGAAAGCTCAGGACCACGAGC
This sequence comes from Rhodococcus tukisamuensis NBRC 100609, assembly GCF_001894985.1. Taxonomy (GTDB): domain Bacteria; phylum Actinomycetota; class Actinomycetes; order Mycobacteriales; family Mycobacteriaceae; genus Rhodococcus_G; species Rhodococcus_G tukisamuensis. Next base: position 58,426 of record NZ_BCXG01000025.1, read on the forward strand.
TCCACCGGACCTATGTTCACTGGCTCAGTCATGGCGTCCATTCTGCGCGCTCGACGGCCGCCACGTGCGGTAGTCCGGAGACGGGCGCGCCGCCGCCCGGAGGTCACCGACTGTTCACCCGCTGCGGCGCTCTTTCACCTGTGAAGAGTGAGGCGGGCTCGACTGCGGTCTGCGATTCTCAGGCGAACACTCGGATCCACTGGAGATACAGGAGCCTCACATGTCGTTCTGGGACATCATCTGGTACATCATCGTCTGCTTCGCCTTCATCGCCTACCTGATGCTGCTCTTCTCGATCATCGGCGACCTCTTCCGCACCGAGGGGACCTCGGGCTGGGTGAAGGCACTCTGGATCGTCTTCCTCATATTCGTGCCATTCATCACCGCGCTGATCTACCTGATCGTCAACGGTGACGCGATGACCAAGCGCTCCGTGCGGGCGGCTCAGCACATGAAGGACCAGCAGGACGCGTACATCAAGCAGGTGGCCAGCGGTAAGTCACCCGCCGAACACATCGCGGACGCCAAGGCCCTGCTCGACAGTGGCACCATCACCGAGACGGAGTTCCAGGCGCTCAAGGCCAAGGCGCTCGCCTGACCTCTCGCCGGAGTCGGCTGGTTCGACTGCGCCGCAACGGCACCGAGGCTCCCGCCACCGGGTGGGCCCGGTGCCGTTGCGCTGACTACCCCCGCTCGACCACGGCCCGCGCCTCGGCACGGAAGGCGTCGAGCACCGCCTCCACCGCCGGACGCTCCGCGGCGGCCGGCCGAGTGGCCAGATCGTAGATCCGCGCGGCCCGGATACCCGCCAGGTGCGTGTGCACCAGGCCGGGGTGGGCGACCGCATGCCTCGGCATCAGCGCCACCCCGTGACCGGCCGCGACCAGCTCCTCGATCACCCGGAAGTCGTTGATCCGCTGCACCACCCGCGGCCGGACACCGGTCACCGCGGCCACCGACTCCAGCACGTCGTCCACCGGGAACCCGCCGCGCACGCTGATCCAGCTCTCCTCCGCCAGTTCGTCGAGCTCGACCCCCGCCCGGCCCGCCAGCGGATGCCCGGGCCAGAGCACCAGGTCGATGGGTTCGCGCATCAGCTCCTCGATCCGGACCCGCGGCGACGCCACGGTCGGCGCGCGCTCGTCCCGGTGGGTGAGGATCACGTCGAAGTCCGCCAGCAGGTGCGGCACCGCCGACGCGGGTTCGTCCACGTCCTGCGCCTCGACGTTGACCCCGGAGCCGGCGAGCCGGCGCAGCAGGCCGGGCAGCATCAACGCGGCGCCGGAGGGGAACAACGCCACCCGCACCCGCCCCCGGGGCGAGCCGCGGTAGGAGTCCATCTCCGCGGTCGCCCGGTCCAGCGCCGCCAGCACGTCCTCGGCCCTCAGCACCAGTGCCTGCCCGGCGGCGGTGAGCCGGACCCGGCGGCCGTCCGGTTCGAGGATGGCGACGCCTGCCTCCCGGGCGAGGACCTTCAGTTGCTGGGAGACCGCGGACGGAGTCAGGTTCATCGCGACGGCGGTCGCGGCCACCGTGCCCCGGTCGGCCAGTTCGCGGAGGACCCGGAGACGCTCGACATCCATGCGGTGAAGCTACGGTATTCGCCGGACAACGTTCCCGGCGCCAACTGAGCTCGGGACATTCGCATCCACCGATCGGGGGGACCTCGTGGGGTACGCATCTTTCAGCAACTGGCGTCGGATGGAAGGCGACCGGCAGACCATCTGGAACGCCTTCACCCATCCGGTGGAGTGCGGAGCGTACGAGGAGCACAAGACGGAGACCGTCCTGCCTCCCGACTTCGAGATGGCCGCGGGACAGAGCTGGGACAGCAAGCACGGTGAGGAGTGCGACTTCGACATCGTGCGGTGGAGCATCACCAAGTACGTGCCGCACGAGTTGATCGCATACTCCGGAAAGCAGCGCGGCATCCGCCAGGACGTGACGCTCACCATGGAACCCGAGGGCAACGGCTACGTCCTGACCGAGTCCATCCGCTTCCGCCCGGCCTTTGCCGGGCGGATCGGATCGCAGCTGGTGTCGTGGCTGCTGCTGGCAAGCGGCCTGCTGGCCAAGGTCGGAGACGACAAGGGCGAGTTCCTCGATCTGCTCGAGGAGCATCTGGAACAGACCTACGGGTAGGCCCGGAGGTACGATTCGTACAGCACATCTACATGAACCATCCAGTTATATTCGATTGTCCTGATGTTTAGGTTGGCGCACCATTGTCCGGGTGACCACTCGCGACCGCCTACTCGGACTGACCGTCGTGCTGCTGTGGGGGCTGAACTTCCTGGCCATCCGCGCCGGCCTCGACCATTTCCCGCCGTACTTCTTCGCCGGGCTCCGCTTCCTGGTCATCGCGGTCCCCGTGGTCCTGTTCGTCCCCCGTCCGGCCGTGCCGCTGCGGTGGCTGCTGCTCTACGGCGCCGGGTTCGGCGTCGTGCAGTTCGCGTTCCTGTTCTGGGCCATGAGCACCGGGATGCCGACCGGGCTGGCGTCCCTGGTGTTGCAGTCGGCCGCCCCCTTCACGGTGCTGCTGGGTGCGGTGCTGCTCCGCGAACGCGTGAGCCGACGGCAACTGCTCGGCATCGCGGTCGCCGTGGCCGGCATGGCGATGATCGGCTGGGACCGGGCCCAGCACGCGACCTTGCTGCCGCTGCTGCTCACCCTGCTCGCCGCGCTGGGCTGGGCGTTCGGCAACATCGGCAGCCGGCTGGCCCGGCCGGACAACCCGATGCGGCTGATGCTGTGGATGACCGTGATCCCGCCGCTGCCGCTGCTGGCGCTGTCCGCAGTGGTGGAGGGGCCCACCACCGGCTGGTCCGCCCTCGGACAGTCGCTGAGCCCGAACGGCTGGCCCGCCTTGGCCGGACTCGCGTACATCGTCGTCCTGGGCACCATCGCCGGGTCCGGCCTCTGGACCGTGCTGATGAGCCGGTACCCGGCGAGCACCGTCGCGCCGCTGTCGCTGCTGGTGCCGGTGGTCGGCATCGGCGCTGCCTGGCTGGTGCTCGACGAAAAGCCGAGCCCGCTCGCCCTCGCCGGCGCGGTGGTGGTCGTCGGCGGCTGCCTCTTCGGGACCTTGCGGGCGAACCCTCGCCCGGCGGACCCGACCGTCACCGCGCCGATGCCCGACTCGGCAGCGCCCGTGACCTCCCCCACCCCGGTGGCGGCACGCGTCTGACCGATCGGTCCGGTGTGGAAAACTCTGCCCGTGGCAATTGACGATCGTGGGGCAACGAGCCCGGGGAATTCTGGGTCGACCCGCCAGCGCACTCGGTTCTCCGTGCGCGGCCGGCTCGCACTGCGCGCCGCCGCGGCCGCGTCCTGGGCCTCGCAGAAGGCCGGCCGGGGCAAGGGTTCGATGATCGGCGGGTTGATCGCGCTCAAGATCGACCCGACCCTGATGTCGCAGCTCGGCAGCGGTAAGCGGACGGTGCTGATCACCGGCACCAACGGCAAGTCCACCACCACCCGGATGACCGCGGCTGCGCTCGCCACCGTCGACGACGTCGCCACCCAGGCCGACGGCGCCAACATGGACGCCGGCATCGTCGCCGCGCTGAGCGTCCACGTGGACGCGCCGCTGGCCGCAATCGAGGTCGACGAGCTGCACGTCCCCCACGTGAGCGACGCACTGAACCCGGACGCAGTGGTGCTGCTGAACCTCAGCCGCGACCAGCTCGACCGGGTCGGCGAGATCAACATGATCGAGCGCAAGCTGCGGGCCGGGCTGGCCCGCCACCACGGCGCCGTCGTCATCGCCAACTGCGACGACGTGCTGGTCGCGTCCGCCGCCTACGACGCGCCGAACGTGGTGTGGGTGGCGGCGGGCGGCGGCTGGGCCGGGGACTCGGTGAGCTGCCCGCGCAGCGGTGAGCCCATCGTCTGGGAGGAACGCACGGGCGACGCGACGGGCATCGCCTACAACCACTGGCGCAGCACCGGCACCGACTTCGAGCGGCCCACCCCCCAGTGGTGGCTCGACGACGAGAACCTCTACGGCCCGGACGGCCTGGTCCTGCCGATGACGCTGGCCCTACCCGGAAAGGCCAACCGCGGCAATGCCGCCCAGGCCGTGGCCGCCGCGGTGACGATGGGCGCGGCCCCGGCCGACGCCGTCGCCGCCGCATCCGCGGTCCGCGAGATCGCCGGCCGGTACGCCGCGGTGCAGGTGGGCCCGCACTCGCTGCGGATGCTGCTCGCCAAGAACCCGGCGGGCTGGCAGGAGGCCCTGTCGATGATCGACCCCGACGTCGACGGCCTGGTCATCGCGGTCAACGGCCAGGTTCCGGACGGCGAGGACCTGTCCTGGCTCTGGGACGTGCGCTTCGAGCACTTCGAAGGCGTCAAGGTGGTTGCCGCGGGCGAACGCGCCACCGACCTCGCGGTGCGCCTGACCTATGCCGGCGTGGAGCACACGCTGGAGCCGGACCCGTTGCGCGCCATCGCGTCCTGCCCGCCGGGCCGAGTCGAGGTGCTCGCGAACTACACCGCGTTCCGCGACCTGAACACCGCCATCGCCAAGGAGGACAAGGATGTCTGAGTCGACGGTGCGGATCGGCCTGGTGCTGCCCGACGTGATGGGCACCTACGGCGACAGCGGCAACGCCCTGATCCTGCGGCAACGACTGCGGATGCGCGGCCTGGACGCGGAGATCGTGGAGATCACGCTGTCCGACCCGGTGCCGGACTCGCTGGACGTGTACACCCTCGGCGGCGCGGAGGACGCGGCGCAGCGGCTCGCCACGCGGCACCTGGCCCGGTACCCGGGGCTGCAGAAGGCCGCCGAGCGCGGCGCGCCGGTGCTGGCGATCTGCGCGGCCATCCAGGTGCTCGGGCACTGGTACGAGACCTCCGGCGGCGACCGCGTCGAGGGCGTGTCGATGCTGGACGTCACCACGTCGCCGCAGGCCACCCGGTCGATCGGCGAGGTGATCACCCGGCCGCTGCTCGACGGGTTGACGCAGCCGCTGACCGGGTTCGAGAACCACCGCGGCGGAACGACTCTCGGCCCCGACGCGACGGCACTCGGCCGCGTCACCCACGGCGTCGGCAACGGCGTCGGCGACGGACTCGAGGGCGTGGTGCAGGGCTCGGTGGTCAGCACCTACATGCACGGCCCGGTGCTGGCCCGGAACCCGGAACTGGCGGACCTGCTGCTGGCCCGTGCCACGGGTGTGGACGCGCTGGCACCGCTGCAGCTCGACGAGGTGGACCGGCTGCGCCGGGAACGGCTCGCGGTCGGTCGCTGACGGCGGCGCGGCGACGGGTGTAGCTTCAGCTCCAGTGAGGGGTACACCTCGTCCCGGGAGGACAGATGCCTGCTGCAAGCCCGTGGCCCGCGATCCACGCCGAGCGCGGCGCCCTGGCCGACGACCTCGCGTCCCTGCGTGAGGACCAGTGGTCCACGCCGTCGCTGTGCCGCGGGTGGTCGGTGTGGGAGACGCTGGGTCACATGACCGCGACCGCGAAGATGACCCCGGCCAAGTTCGTCCTCGGTATGTTCGGGACCGGGTTCCGCTTCGAGTCGTTCACGGCCAAGAACATCGCCCGCGAGACCGCGGGCACCCCCGCTGACACGCTCGCGGAGTTCCGGTCCGTGCAGGGGTCCACGTCGTCGCCGCCCGGCCCCGTCGACTCCTGGCTCGGCGAGACGATCGTGCATGCCGAGGACATCCGACGGCCGCTCGGCATCGCGCACACCTACCCGGCGGACGATGTGCTCCGGGTGGCCGACTTCTACAAGGGCTCGAACCTGCTGATCGGCACCAAGAGCCGGATCGCCGGTGTGATGCTGCGCGCGACCGACGTCGACTGGTCGACCGGTTCCGGGCCGGAGGTCACCGGCCCGATGCTCTCGTTGCTGATGGCGATGACCGGCCGCGACGTCGCGCTGGCCGACCTGTCCGGCGACGGCCTCGCCACGCTCACCGAGCAGATGTAGCCGCTGTGCCCGCAGTCGACGTGCGGACCGAATACACAAGAGCCCGCAAATCCTGAACGACCCCAGACAGGGGTTCGGCCGGGGATGTAGCGATTAATCGCATCCTCGGCCGGATCTCTGCTTCTCAAGATTTCCGACCGTTACCGGTCTGCTTTTCCTGATCCGCACCACTGACGGTACGCCCGCCACCGCACCCGCGCAATAGCCCTGACCAGCATTTCTGTCAGATTTTTCGGGTGCGACCGGCCCACTTCCACGGGCGCTGCCCAGCCCGACGCCGCCGCGCGGCGACGCCGGACGGAGGCTAGGCGCGTCGCGGTCAGGACTCCGCGATCATCGCGATCTGGAATGCCGCACCGAGCGGGTCGGCGACGGCGGCGAGCTTGCCGAACGGCGTGTCCTCGGCGGGGCGCAGGATGCGGCCGCCGAGCTCGGTGACCTTGGCGAGCGCGGCGTCCAGGTCGTCGACGCCGACGTAGAACTGCCAGAACGAGGGCGCGCCTTCGGGCAGGAATCCGTCCGCGTCCATCACCCCGGCCACCATCTGCTTGCCGATCATCGCCTGCGAGTAGCGGAATTCGTCGGTGTCCCCGATCGGGGTGTAGCTCCAGCCGAACACCTTCTCGTAGAACGGCAGCGCGTCCGTGTAGCTGCGGGAGAGGGTCTCGAACCACACCGGCGCACCGGGCTCGTCCACCAGACTGAAGCCCTGGTGCTGGTCGGGCTGCCAGACGCCGATCACCGCGCCGGCCGGGTCGGCGAGGATTGCCATGGTGCCCTGCGGCCCGACCTGCATCGCCGGCATCAGGACCTGTCCGCCGGTGGCGGCCGCCGTGTCCGCGGTCGCGGCGGCGTCCCCGGACTTCAGGTAGATCGTCCACACGTTGCCGTACGGGTTGCCCTCCTGCTGCGGACCGAGCCCGGCGATGGGCTTGCCGTCCTTGCTGAAGATGGCGTACCCGCCGTACTGCGGGTCCTCGTTGGAGTCCGCGGCCCAGCCGAACAGGCCACTGTAGAAGGGTTTGACCTGTTCCGGATCCGAGCTGGTGAGGTCGATCCAGCAGGGTGCGCCGGCAAGTGGCTGGTGATCAGGCACGAATGTCTCCTTGGGCCGAGTGGTGCGAAGGAAAGGGTGCGACCCCAAACCTACGCCCGGGCACCGCCACTCGCCCGGCGTCCGGCACCGTCGAGATCAGGCGGCGCGGCCGCCGGCGATCAGGAGACGGAGACCGGCACCCGCTTCTCTGCCTGCACCTCGGTCTTGATCAGCTCGGTCTTGATCGGCTCGGTCTCGACCGACTCCGGCAGCGCCGTCTCCGTCGCGCCGGCCTTCTGCGCGTAGTAGAAGTGCGGGCGGCGGTGCCCCAGGAACGAACCGAACCACGACATCACCGCGATGTACCGGTTGCGGAAGCCGACCAGGTACATCATGTGCACGACCAGCCACAGCACCCAGGCCAGGGCGCCGGTGAGCTCGATCTTCTTCACCTTGGTCACCGCGCGGAAGCGGTTGATGATCGCCATGCTGCCCTTGTCGCGGAACTTGAATGCGGTGCCGCGGGGGGTCTTGCCGAGGATCGTGCGGGCGACGTGCCGTCCGCCCTGCATCGCCACGGGCGACTGGCCCGGCAGGTTGTTCAGCGAGGTCATGTCGCCGATCGCGAAGATGTCGGCGCGGCCGCCGACGGTCAGGTCCTGGTTGACCAGGAGGCGCCCGGCGCGGTCGGTCTCGCAGCCGGTGCGCTCGGCGAGCACCGAGGCGAAGTCGTTGGCCTGCACGCCCGCCGACCAGATGATCGTCTCGGCGGTGCGCCGCTCGCCGGCCTCGCTGCCGTGCGCCTTGAAGGTCGCGCCGTGCTCGTCGATGTCGGTGACGAGGGTGTTCAGCACCACCTCGACGCCCGACTTCTCCAGCGACACCTTGGTGTACTCGCTGAGCTTGCCGCCGTACGCGGGCAGCGCCACACCGGCGCCCTCGACCAGGGTGACGGTGACGTCGGCGGCGGTGATGCCGCGGATCGACTGCTCGAAGTAGCGGCCCGCGAGCTCCTTGATCTGGCCGGCCAGCTCGACGCCGGTCGCGCCGGCACCGATGACGATGAAGCTGAGCAGGTTCTTGCGGCGCTCCGGGTCGGCGGTGGTGTGCGCCTCCTCGAAGCAGCGCACGATCTGCGAGCGCAGCCGCTCGGCATCGTCGACGGTCTTGAGTGCGTAGGTGACCTTCGCGAACTCGTCGCGGCCGAAGTACGACTGCCGCGCCCCGGTCGCCGCGACCAGCGAGCGGTACGCGATCGTGTGGCGCACGCCGCCCGCCAGGTAGTCGAGCTCCTGGTCGTCGGGTCGCACATCGACGACCCGGCCCAGCCGGACGTCGGCGTTCGGGTACTTCGCGAGGATCGAACGGACCGAGGGGGCGATCTCGCCGGCGGAGAGCACGCCGGTGGCAACCTGGTAGAGCAGGGGCTGGAAGAGGTGCTCGGTGGTCTCGGAGATGAGGACGAACGGCGTGCCGGCCTTGGCCAGCTTCTTGGCCGTGGCGAGGGCACCGAAGCCCGAGCCCACGATGACAACCTCAGTGCGGTCCATGCCTGCCTCGCTCACGAAAACCTCCAGCTCGATCAGATGTATGACAGCCACGCTAAGGATTCCGGGCCCGGTTTGGCCACCCAACTGGGATATTCGGAGAACAGTTATCTGGATTGCTCATAAGTAGGATGAGGGCATGGACTTCCGGCAACTGCGTTACTTCCTCGCGGTCAGCGAGGAACTGAACTTCAGCCGCGCCGCGCAACGCTGCTTCATCTCGCAGTCGGCGATCAGCCACCAGATCACCCGGCTCGAGGGGGAACTGGGCGCCTCGCTGTTCGAACGGTCCACGCGGGTCGTCCGGCTCACCACCGCGGGTGCCCGGCTGGTGCCGATCGCGCAGCAGGTGCTGAGCCTCGAGAGCCAGGCGTTCGCCGTCGCGCGCGAGCCCCGCAACAGGATCCGGATCACCGCGAACATGAGTTTCGCGCCGCAGAGCCTCGACGCCATCGCCCGCGTCCGCGAACGGCACCCGGACGTCGACATCGAGTTCGTGATCAAGAGCTTCGCGGACCGCATCGACGCCGTCGCGGCCGGTGACGCCGACCTCGCGCTGATCCGCGGGGACGTCGACCGACCGGGCCTCGAGATCGTCCAGCTGGGCATCGAGGACCTGGTGATCGTGACGTCGAGCCAGCATCCGCTGTCCGCCTTCTCCACAGTCGAGCTCGGCGAGCTGGCCCCGTACCCGTTGCTGCTGCCGCCGCGCCACAGTCAGGTCCTGCTGCACTCGGTGGTCGAGGACGCGTTCGTGGAGGTGGGGCGGCGGGTGCAGCTCGGCCCGCCGATCGCGCGCGACCACCGGGCCACCCTCGACCTGCTCACCAACCCCCGGGCCTGGACGGTGCTCTACGCCAGCACGGTCACCGACGTCACCCGGACCGGCCTGAGCGTGATGCGCGAGGCCCGCGGACGGCTCCGCGTGCCGGTCTGCGGCGTCGTCCGCAGCGGCGGCGAGCCCTCGCCGGCGATGGCGCACCTGGTGAGCTCACTGCGCCAGACCATGTACCCCGCCGAGACCTCGGCCGACGCCGCGGACCCCGAGGCCTAGGACGTGTCTCCCAATCCCGGCCGATGAGTTTCCGCGCCGCGCCGGGTCGACCTTTGTAGGCGGCCTGTCCGGCCGCCGTGCGCGGACCCGCGCGCTGGACTCGAACTTCAGGAGATGCGATGCCGCTTCCGAGGATCGGAACCCGAGACGAATGGCTGGCCGCCCGCGAGGAACTGCTCGCCGCGGAGAAGGCCCTGACCAAGGCGCGGGACGCGCTGAACACGCAGCGGCGCAACCTGCCGATGGTCGAGGTCGAGAAGGACTACCTCTTCGACGGCCCGAACGGCCCGGCGCGCCTGATCGACCTGTTCGACGGCCGTCGGCAACTGATCGTCTACCACTTCATGTTCGACCCGTCCTGGGACGAGGGCTGCCCGAGCTGCACCGCGGGCACCGACGAGCTCTCCCCCGGCTTCGTCAGGCACCTGCACGTGCGGGACACCAGCTACGTGCTGGTGTCGAGGGCGCCGCTGGCGAAGCTGGAGCGCTACAAGGCCGCGAAGGGCTGGGACCTGCCGTGGTACTCCTCGCTGCGCACCGACTTCAACTACGACTTCGGGGTGACGATCGACGAGTCGGTGACGCCGGGGCGGTACAACTTCCGCAGCCGGGCGGAGTTCGAGGCGATGGGCTCGGACTTCTTCGACGCCGAGCAGCCGTTCGAGATGCCGGGCCGGAGCTGCTTCCTCCGGGTCGACAACCGCGTCTTCCACACCTACTCGCAGTACGCCCGCGGCCTGGAGTCGACCGGGGGCTCGTACTACTTCCTGGACCTCACCGCCCTCGGGCGGCAGGAGGAGTGGGAGGAGCCGAAGGGGCGCAGCGAGTCCGCCCGCTCGGCGAGGCCAGACTTCGCGTCCTGACCCCGATTCCTGCCGCCGGCACGCCGCGGCCCCGGCCGGTGCGGGCGGGGACGGCGGAGGTCGGTCCGCCGCCCCCGGCAACTACATCGCGCGGCGGCCCGACAGCGCGCGCCCGAGGGTCAGCTCGTCCGCGAACTCGAGGTCGCCGCCCATCGGCAGGCCCGAGGCCAGCCGGGTGACGGACAGTCCGGGGAAGTCGCGCAGCATCCGCACCAGGTAGGTCGCGGTCGCCTCGCCCTCCGTGTTCGGGTCGGTCGCGATGATCACCTCGGCGACGTCGACACCGTCGTCCTGGTTGCCGATGCGCGCGAGCAATTCCCGGATCCGGAGCTGGTCGGGACCGACGCCGCTGAGCGGGTCCAGCGCGCCGCCGAGCACGTGGTACAGCCCCTTGAACTCGCGGGTGCGCTCGACGGCCTGCACGTCCTTGGGCTCCTCGACCACGCAGATGATGGTGCGGTCGCGCCGGGAGTCCGAGCAGATCCGGCACCGCTCCTTGTCGGAGACCGTGCCGCAGACCTCACAGAACTGCACCCCGTCGCGCACCCGTTGCAGCGCCTTCTGCAGCCGGTCGATCTCCGTCGGCTCGACGCTGAGCAGGTGGAAGGCAATCCGCTGGGCGCTCTTGGGACCGACGCCCGGCAGCTTGCCGAGCTCGTCGATCAGATCCTGAACCGGACCTTCGTACACCGGGCGCCGCTAGAAGGGGAGTCCGGGCAGGCCGCCCGCGAGCGGCCCGAGCTTGCCGGCCGCCAGCGCCTGCGCCTGCGTCGCCGCATCCGCGATGGCCCCGATCACCAGGTCCTGCAGGGTCTCGACGTCGTCGGGGTCGACCACCTTCGGGTCGATCGTCAGGGCCACCACCTCACCGGTCCCCCGGACGGTGGCCGTGACGAGTCCGCCGCCGGCCTGGCCGGTGACCTCTTCCTTGGCGATCTCGGCCTGCGCGGCCATCAGCTGCTGCTGCATCTGCTGGGCCTGCGCGAGGAGTTGCTGCATGTCGGGTTGTCCACCGGGCTGCACGTCGATGTCCTTTCTGCGTGTTGTCCGCCAGCGTAGACGCTTGCCGCTAGCGTGGTTCGGATGCGACAGACGACGGGGCGGCTGACGGCGCTGCTGCTCCTGGCCGCGTCCGCGCCGGTGCTCGCCGGGTGCACCATCCCGGTCGACGACGCCGCCGCGGCCGGTGTGGACGCGCCGAGCGTCGCTGTCGACGCCCCGGCGACGCCGATCCTCGCGGGCCGGACGGTGTTCCTCGACCCCGGACACAACGGCGCCAACGACGCCTCGGCCGGAAACCAGGTCCCCACCGGCCGCGGGGGCACCAAGGACTGTCAGACCACCGGCACCAGCACCGACGCCGGGTACCCCGAGCACACCTTCGCCTGGGAGGTCAGCGCGCTGATCCGGGCCGAACTCGAGGCGCTCGGTGCCCGGGTGCTGCTCAGCCGCCCGGACGACGCCGCGGTCGGGCCGTGCGTGGACGCCCGCGCCGAGGCCGCCAACGCCGCGGGCGTCGACGCGGCGGTGTCCGTGCACGCCGACGGCGCCGGGCCGGACCAGCACGGATTCCACGTCTGCTACTCGGCGCCGCCGCTCAACCCGACGCAGGCCGGCCCGTCCGTGGCGTTCGCCGGCGCCGTCCGGGACTCGCTGCGCGAGGCCGGCCTCGTCCCGTCGACGTACGTCGGACAGGACGGGCTGATGCCCCGCGAGGACCTCGCCGGGCTCAACCTGGCGCAGCGACCCACCGTCCTGGTGGAGTTGGGCAACATGCGCAACGCCGACGAGGCCCGCTCGATGACCGACGCCGCGGGCCGGGCCCGCTACGCGGGTGCCGTGGCGCGCGGCGTCGCCGACTTCCTGGATCCGCGGTAGCGGTCAGCCGACCTCGCGGGCCAGGTTGGCCAGCACCGCGCCCTGGATCTTCCGCAGTCCCAGCGGCGCGAAGGTGCGCTCGAAGAAGCCGCCGACGCCGCCGGCGCCCTTCCACGCGGTGGTGGTGGTGACCGTCGTGCCGGATCCCGACGGCGCGACCGTCCAGGTGGTGACGAGGCTGGAGTTGGCATCGGTCTCCGTGACGGTGTTGCCTGCCACGGCGACGGTCGCCTTGATGTCGCGCGAACGCTTCTCGGTGGCCTTGAGCGTCCACTGCGCGACCGTGCCGGCACCCTGGCCGCCCTCGAGCACGCGGTAGTCCAGGTACTGCTCGGTGAGGATGCGGGGACGCACCGTCTCGTAGTCGGCAAGGGCCGCGAGCACCTGCTCCGGCGTCGCCGTGACCTCGACCGAACTGCTGGCGCTGACCTGTCCCACTGTGGATCTCCTTAAGGCTGAGCCGGCGCTGACGGTGCGCCGACCCCCGCCATCGTGCCCGGTCCCGAATGCCCCGGCTACCTTCTGCCGTCGCGTGTGCGGGGTATCACAACCGGACGCCGTGGCGGGTCGGTCCGCGACCGAATCGCAACGTTTACGTGACGTTTCCGGTCGACCGCGAATCACCGGTCGCCGAGTCCGGCGGTGCGCGATAGCGTCGAAGGGTGGCTGTCACTCTGAGTGCGTTACGCGAAGGACTGAGCAGACGATCATCCACGCCGCGAGAGGTCGGGTCGCAGGCCCACCGCGCAGGCGTGCAACGACTGCTGTCGAGTTACCACGCCATCCCACCGGACGCCACCGTGCGACTGGCGAAGAAGACGTCCAACCTGTTCCGGGCCCGCGCCCGGAGCGAGGCGCCCGGGCTCGACGTCTCCGGCCTGACCGGGGTGATCTCGGTGGACCCGGCGGCGCGCACCGCCGACGTCGCCGGGATGTGCACGTACGAGGACCTCGTCGACGCGACCCTCCCCTACGGCCTGGCGCCCCTGGTCGTCCCCCAGCTCAAGACCATCACCCTCGGCGGCGCGGTCACCGGCCTCGGCATCGAGTCCACCTCGTTCCGCAACGGGCTGCCGCACGAGTCGGTGCTCGAGATCGACGTGCTGACCGGCAGCGGCGAGATCGTCACCGCGACGCCCGACGGCGACCACGCGGACCTGTTCTGGGGCTTCCCCAACTCGTACGGCACCCTGGGCTACTCCACCCGGCTGCGAATCGCACTCGAACCGGTCAAACCCTTTGTCGCGCTGCGGCACCTACGGTTCGACGACCTCGCCGAGCTGCAGGCCGCGATGGACCGGATCGCGTCGGAGCGCAGCCACGACGGCATCGCGGTCGACTACCTGGACGGCACTGTGTTCTCGGCGACCGAGAGCTACCTGACGCTCGGCACGCAGACCGACGAACGCGGCCCGGTCAGCGACTACACCGGCCAGCAGATCTACTACCGGTCGATGCAGCACGTGTCCACCACCCACCCGAAGACCGACCGGCTGACCATCCACGACTACCTGTGGCGCTGGGACACCGACTGGTTCTGGTGCTCGCGGGCGTTCGGCGCGCAGCACCCGCGGATCCGGCGGTTGTGGCCGAAACGCTACCGGCGCAGCAGTTTCTACTGGAAGCTGATCGCGCTCGACCAGAAGTACGACATCGGCGACCGGCTCGAGCGACGCAAGGGCAACCCGCCGCGCGAGCGGGTGGTGCAGGACGTCGAGGTGCCGATCGAGCGCACTGCCGACTTCGTGCACTGGTTCCTGCGGGAGATCCCGATCGAGCCGCTGTGGCTGTGCCCGCTGCGACTGCGCGAACCCGGCCCCACCGGGGCCTCGGCCGCGCGGCCCTGGCCGCTGTACCCGCTGGAACCGAAACGGACCTACGTCAACATCGGCTTCTGGTCGTCGGTCCCGATCGTCGCGGGCCAACCCGAGGGCGCCGCGAACCGGCTGATCGAGCACACGGTCAGCGACTTCGAGGGACACAAGTCCCTGTACTCCGACTCCTACTACACCAAGGAGGAGTTCGACGTCCTCTACGGCGGCGAACGCTTCCGCGAGCTCAAGCAACGCTACGACCCCGATTCACGTCTACTGGACCTGTATTCAAAGGCGGTGCAACGCAAGTGACCACGTACAAGGATTCCCATACCCCGATCGGACACCTCAACGGCGCACAGAAGCTCTCGATTGCCGAGATCCTCGAGACCGTCGCCGACGGCGACATCCCCCTGCGTTTCACCGCATACGACGGCAGTGCCGCCGGACCCACCGACGCCGAGTACGGCCTGTCGCTCAAGTCGCCGCGCGGCGCCACCTACCTGGCGACCGCCCCCGGGGACCTCGGCATGGCCCGGGCGTACGTCTCCGGCGACCTCGAGGCCACCGGCGTGCACCCCGGTGACCCCTACGAACTGCTCCGGGTGATGGGCGACGACATGCACTTCCGTCGCCCGTCGGCGCTGACCCTCGCCACCATCACCCGCTCCCTGGGCTGGGACCTGTTGCGCCCCATCGCCCCGCCGCCACAGGAGCACCTGCCGCGCTGGCGCCGGTTCGCGGAAGGGTTGCGGCACTCCAAGACTCGCGACGCAGAGGTGATCCACCACCACTACGACGTCTCCAACGCCTTCTACGAGCACGTGCTCGGGCCGTCGATGACGTACACCTGCGCGGCCTACGAGTCCGCAGACCAGTCCCTCGAGGACGCCCAGCACAACAAGTACCGGCTGGTGTTCGACAAGCTCGGGCTCAAGGCTGGCGACCGACTGCTCGACATCGGCTGCGGCTGGGGTTCGATGGTCCGGTACGCCGCCCGCCGCGGCGTCCGGGTGATCGGCGTGACCCTCTCGGCCGAGCAGGCCGAGTGGGCCCAGAAAGCCATTGCCGAGGAAGGACTCTCGGATCTCGCCGAGGTGCGGCACTCGGACTACCGGGACGTCACCGAGACCGGATTCGACGCGGTCTCCTCGATCGGGCTGACCGAGCACATCGGCGTCGGCAACTACCCCGCCTACTTCGGGTTCATCAAGGACAAGCTGCGTGAGGGCGGGGTGGTGCTCAACCACTGCATCACCCGTCCCGACAACAAGCACGCGGCGCGGGCCGGCGGATTCATCGACCGGTACGTGTTCCCGGACGGCGAGCTGACCGGGTCCGGCCGGATCATCACCGAGATGCAGGACGTCGGCCTCGAGGTGCGGCACGAGGAGAACCTCCGCGAGCACTACGCGCTGACACTGGCCGGTTGGTGCCGGAACCTGGTCGACAACTGGGACGCCTGCGTCGCCGAGGTCGGCGAGGGCACCGCGAAGGTGTGGGGCCTGTACATGGCGGGCTCGCGGCTCGGGTTCGAACGCAACGTCGTCCAGTTGCACCAGGTGCTGGCCGTCAAGCTGGGACCCAAGGGCGAGGCGAACCTGCCCCTGCGCCCGTGGTGGAAGGCTTAGGTAGAAGCGTCGACACAGGAAGGGGCCCTTCGTTCCGGTGAACGAAGGGCCCCTTCCTCGGTCGGAGGACTTCGGCCTGTCAGAGAACGAAGTGACCGATCAGCTGCCCGATGTGCTGGATGTCCACCTTGCCCTTGAACTCCAGGCGCACCTTGCCCAAACCGCTGAACCACATCTCCAGTTCCGCGTCGAGGTCGAAGGTACCGGCCGTCTCGACACTCCATGCCTGGATCTTGTTGTAGGGCAGCGAACTGTAGTCCCTCTTCTTGCCCGTCAGCCCCTGCACATTGATCGCGATGAGCCGTTTGTTGGTGAACACGACGCTGTCACGGATCCCCTTGAACGCGAGGTGAAGCTGCTCGCCCTCGACGAGGAGTGGGGCGATCTCGCCGTGAAGTTCGGCCGGACTGACGGGGCCGAGCTTGGCGAAGGCGGCATTCTGAAAATCGATCATGCAAAGAGAGAGTAGTGATGGCCCCCGACGGGCCGGAAATCGTACCTCGCCACCGGCCCCAACGTGATGAGTTTCGCTCGAACAGCGGGAGATCGGCCTCGAGCGGGTACGGCGGACCCCTGAAACGCCTCGAGGCGTTCCCCGCTCGGACGGACCGAATGGGAAACGCCTCGAGGAGGTTGGAGCCTAGGCCTTCAGGGAGGCCGGCGGGGTGAAGCGCTCGCCGTACTTCGCGGCGAGCTCCTCGGCGCGCTTGACGAAGCCGGCCTTGCCGCCCTTGTAGCCGACGACGTACTGGTGCACGCCACCGGTCCAGGCCGGGAAGCCGATGCCCATGATCGAGCCGATGTTGGCGTCGGCGCTGGTCATCAGGACGCCCTCGTCGAAGCACTTCTGCGTCTCGATGGCCTCGATGAACAGCATCCGCTCGATCAGGTCCTGGATCGGGGCCTGGTTCGAGCCGGAGTTGAACTGCTCACGCAGGCCCGGCCACAGGCCGGTGCGCTTGCCGTCGGTGTAGTCGTAGAAGCCCGCACCGCCGAGGCGACCCTTGCGGTCGTTGCCCTCGACGAGGAAGTTGATGACGTCCCCGGCCGGGTCGGCGGGCAGTTCCTTGCCCTCCGCCAGCGCCGCGGCCTTGGACTCCGCGCGGATCTTCTGCATCAGCGTCAGGTTCAGCTCGTCCGAGAGCTGCAGCGGCGCCGCCGGGTAGCCCGCCTGCATGCCTGCCTGCTCGATGGTGGCCGGCTCGATGCCCTCGGCGACCATGCCGATGGCCTCGTTGATGAAGGTGCCGATGACGCGCGAGGTGAAGAACCCACGCGAGTCGTTGACCACGATCGGGGTCTTGCGGATCGCCTGGACGAAGTCGAACACCCGGGCCAGCGCCTCGTCGGAGGTCTTCTCACCGCGGATGATCTCGACCAGCGGCATCTTGTCCACGGGAGAGAAGAAGTGGATACCGATGAAGTCTTCCTGGCGCTTGACGCCGGTCGCGAGACCGGTGATCGGCAGCGTCGAGGTGTTCGAGCCCAGCAGTGCGTTGGGCTCGACGATGTCCTCGATCTCCTGGAACACCTTGGCCTTGAGCTCGGGCGACTCGAAGACGGCCTCGACCACGAAGTCGACGCCCGCGAAGTCGGCGGCGTCGGCGGTCGGGGTGATGCGCGCGAGCAGGGCGTCCGACTTCTCCTGCGTGGTCTTGCCGCGCGAGAGGGCTTTGGCCTCGATCTTCTCGGAGTACGCCTTGCCCTTGGTCGCCGCCTCGATGGTGACGTCCTTGAGCACGACCTCGAAGCCGGCCTTGGCGGAGACGTACGCGATGCCCGCGCCCATCATGCCGGCGCCGAGCACGCCGATCTTCTTGATCTCGCCCTTGGGGATGTCCTTCGGACGCGAGGCGCCCGACCCGATCGCCTGCATGTCGAAGAAGAACGCCTGGATCATGTTCTTCGCGACCTGGCCGGTGACCAGCGACGTGAAGTAGCGCGACTCGATGGTCAGCGCGTTGTCGATGTCGACCTGGCTGCCCTCGACCGCGGCGGCCATGATCGCGCGCGGGGCCTCCATCGGCGCGCCCTTGAGGGTCTTGCGCAGGTTCGCCGGGAAGGCGGGCAGGTTCGCCGCGAACGCCGGGGTGGCGGGGGTGCCGCCGGGGATCTTGTAGCCCTTGACGTCCCAGGGCTGCACGCCGGACTCGGGGTTGGCCTTGATCCACGCCTTCGCCGCGGGGACGAGCTCCGCGACTGAGGAGACGACCTCGTCGACCAGGCCGACCTCCTTGGCCTGCTGCGGACCGCGCTGCTGGCCCTGCAGCAGCATCTGGGTCAGCGCCGGCATCAGGCCGAACATGCGGACGGTACGGACCACGCCGCCGCCACCGGGCAGCAGGCCGAGGGTGACCTCGGGCAGGCCGATCTTGACGCCCTTGACGTCCGCGGCGATGCGGTGGTGCGTCGCCAGCGCGATCTCCAGGCCGCCACCGAGGGCCGCACCGTTGATGCAGGTGACGACGGGCTTGCCGAGGGTCTCGAGGCGACGCAGGTCCGCCTTGAGGACGACGCTGTGGTTGAAGATCTCCTCGGCGTTCTCGGGGCCGACCTTGATCATGTTCTTGAGGTCGCCGCCGGCGAAGAAGGTCTTCTTGCCGGAGGTCAGGACGACACCGGTGATGGCGTCCTTCTCCGCGTACAGCCGGTCGACGGTGGCCTTCATCGAGGCGATGTAGGCCGCGTTCATGGTGTTCGCGCCCTGGTTGGGGTCGTCGATGGTGAGCACGACGATTCCGTCGGCGTCCTGCTCCCAGTTGATGATGTTCTGCTCGCTCACTGCTAAGTCTCCTGGTAGTCCGGGCCGCGTCAGACGCGCTCGATGATGGTGGCCACGCCCATGCCGCCGCCGATGCACAGGGTGACCAGTGCGTAGCGGGCATTGCGGCGCTCGAGCTCGTCGATCATGGTGCCGGTGATCATCGCGCCGGTGGCGCCGAGCGGGTGGCCCATGGCGATCGCGCCGCCGTTGACGTTGAGCTTCTCGTCCGGGATGTTCATGTCCTTCTGGAACTTGAGCACCACGGAGGCGAACGCCTCGTTGATCTCGACGAGGTCCATGTCCTCGATCGTCAGACCCGCTGCGGCGAGGGCCTTCTTGGCCGCCGGCGTCGGGCCGGTGAGCATGATGGTCGAGTCGGCACCGGAGGTGGCGGTCGCGACGACGCGGGCCCGGGGGGTCATCCCCATGTCCTTGCCGGCCTGCTCGGTACCGACCAGCAGCAGTGCGGCGCCGTCGACGATGCCGGAGCTGTTGCCGCCGTGGTGGACGTGGTTGATCTTCTCCACGAAGTGGTACTTCTGCATGGCGACGGCGTCGAAGCCGCCCATCTCGCCGATCATCGCGAAGGCCGGGGCCAGGCTCGACAGGGACTCGACCGTGGTGCCGGGACGCATGTGCTCGTCGTGGTCGAGGATGGTGATGCCGTTCATGTCCTTGACCGGGACGACGGACTTGGCGAAGTAGCCGCCGGCCCAGGCCTTCGCCGCGAGGTCCTGCGAACGGACCGCGTAGGCGTCGACGTCGTCGCGGCTGAAGCCCTCGATGGTGGCGATCAGGTCGGACGAGATGCCCTGCGGGACAACGTAGTTGTCGTAATTGGTGGCCGGGTCGTTGACCCAGGGGCCGCCGTCGCTGCCCATCTTGACGCGCGACATCGACTCGACGCCGCCGGCGATGACCAGCTCGTCCCAGCCGGAACGCACCTTCTGCGCGGCCATGTTCACGGCCTCGAGGCCGGAGGCGCAGAAGCGGTTGATCTGCACGCCGCCGACGGTGTCGGGCAGACCTGCGTCGGTGGCCGCGATGCGGGCGATGTCCATGCCCTGGTCGCCGAGCGGGGAGACCACGCCGAGGATCAGGTCGGAGACGCGGTCCTCGTCGAGGTCCGGGAAGCGCACACGCAGCTCGTCGATCAGGCCCGTGACCAGCGAGATCGGCTTGACCGAATGCAGCGAACCGGTCTTCTTGCCGCGGCCACGCGGGGTTCGGATGGCTTCATAAATGAATGCCTCTGTGGTCACTGTGAGGTGTTCCTTCCTGTGCACGTCCCCGCGCGCGTGTGTGCGTGCGGTTCGCGATGTTCAGTCCAAATTCCACGCCTGGCGCCGCCTACCCAGCGCCGGACCCGAGGTAGACACCTCGACGACACAATCGTAGAACGTGTTCCAAAAAATGGACTAGTACCGAACCGAGCACGCTGTGTGACCGTGCCGATCACCCCGGTCAGCCCAGGCCGGCGTCCCGCGCCCGCACGATCGCCGCGGACCGGTCCGCCACACCGAGTTTGGTCAGGATGTTCGAGGTGTGGTTGCGCACCGTCTTCGGGCTGAGCACCAGCCGCCGGGAGATGGTCGTGTTGTCGTGGCCGGCGGCGATCAGGTCGAGCACCTCGCGTTCACGCTCGGTCAGTTCCGGGAACACCGCCGGAGGCAGGGTCCGCGAGGCCGCCATCATGCCCAGCGCGCGGGACGCGACGGCGGCTCCGAGAATCACCTCGCCGTGCGCAACGGCCCGCACCGCCCGTTCGACCTCTTCGGGACCGGCACCCTTGACCAGATAGCCACGGGCCCCGGCACGCATCGACGCGGCGATCGAGTCGTCGTCCTCGTGCATGGTCACCATCAGCACCTTCAGCCCCGGGTACCGGGCCAGCAGTTCCCGGGTGGCCTCGACACCGGAGCCGTCGCCCAGCTCGAGGTCCATCAGCACGACGTCCACGTCGCCGGTCACCAGTGCCGCCGCCTCCGCGGCCGAACTGGCGTCCACCGCCACCTCGATGCCGTCGAGGGTGGACAGCAACGCCGACATGCCGAGCCGGAACACGGGGTGGTCGTCGACGACGGCTATGCGAACGGTCATGGCACGGCCAACGGTAGCCGCGCGGTCACCCGGGTGCCGTGCGGCGCTACCGGGTCGATCACCAGGGTGCCGCCGAGTTCGCTGGCGCGCTCGCGCATCGACCGGGTGCCGACGCCGCCGGCCCGGCCCGGGTCGAAGCCGGTGCCGGCGTCACGCACCACGACGGTCAGCTGCCGGCCCGCGGCCTCCGCTCGCACCCGGGCGCCGGCGGCGCCGCTGTGCCGGCGCGCGTTGGTGACCGCCTCGACCACGATGCCGTAGGCGGCGGCGCTGACATGTGGGTCGAGGCCCGCCGGC
>NZ_BCXG01000026.1 GCF_001894985.1 Rhodococcus tukisamuensis NBRC 100609
CACCGACTTGTAGCCGGCGACGTTGGCCTGCGAGGACAACGCGTCCATCACCTGCGCGCGGGAGATACGCGGGATCGCCTCCACCGCGTACGCCTCGACACCCGCGGCGGCGAGCGCGGCGATGCCGGACTCGTTGGTGCGCGGGGCGAGGAACCCGATCAGCTTCTGACCCGGCCGCAGCCGGCCGGTCTCCTCGGTGTTGGGGGCGGCGACCTTGAGGACCACGTCGGCGGACCACGCGTCGCCGATGGCCGCACCGGCCTCCTTGTAGAGCTCGTCGGGCATCAGGGCGGCGAGCCCGGCACCGGACTCGACGATGACGTCGACGCCCTTGCCGATCAACGAGGCGACCATCTTGGGGACCAGTGCGACCCGCCGTTCACCGTCGTTCGTTTCCCGGACGACGCCGACGGCAGGGCGCGCCCTTACCGCTCTGTTCGTTGTATCCAATGTCTCGACTTCCTGCACTAGATCGGATTCGTTCCCGCAGTCAATCTGGTTCGATTGCTGTGCAACGTTTTTGAATGGACCGGCTACGCCGGAACTTCGCCGTGGAGGGTGACTCGATTGAGTACCCGGTCCGCATCGTCGTAGTCGTGCACGGCGTAGTGCATGGTGCATCGGTTGTCCCACATGACCACGTCGCCCTCCTGCCACATGTGCCGATAGACGTTGTCGGGCGTGACCGACGCGGTGTAGAGGTACTCCAGGAAGTCGGCGCTCTCCTCGCGGCTCCAGCCGTCGATGCAGACGTTCTCGCGGTGACCGACATACAGAGCCTTGCGCCCGGTCTCCGGATGCGTCCGCACCAGCGGGTGGACTGCCGTCGGAATCTCATCCTCGGCGACATTCATCATTCGGCCGAGCCGGAGGCCGTGGAACCGAATGTTCAAGCCTCGCACGGTCTTCTGCAGACCCGCGGACAGGTTCTCGTAGGCGAGGTACTGGTTGGACCACATCGTGTCCCCGCCCGCGGGCACCGTCACCGCGGACAGGATCGAGATCTTCGGGGGCGCCTCGGTGAAGGCCGCGTCGTAGTGCCACGCCTCCGTTGCCGTGGTCTCCTTCTTGATGTTCGTGAGCTGGACGACCTCGGGGTTGCCGTCGAGCGGGTTCAGCATCGCCGTCACCACGGGGTCACCCCACAGCCGGGCGAACTGAACCTGAGTGGTGGGCGAGATGTGCTGGCCGCGGAAGACAAGGGTGCACCGCTCGAGAAAAGCCGTGTGCAGGGTCTCGAAGACGTCTCGCCCGATCGGCTCGTCGAGCCGGATGCCCTCCACAGATGCGCCAATCGCACCGGTGAGTGGGGTGACCTTCATGTTCACGGTTCCTCCTCTGTCTCAAGGGGTAGTGCTGACCAGTTCGAGTCCTAGGTGCCACCGCCAGCGCGGAAGCTCGCCATGGCATGGATCACAAGTTAGCACTTCGCGCGATTAATGTCGACAAGATAGTGAAGGTTTCTCGGGACCGGGCAGGTTACAGGAGACAGATCCGCCGCCCGAAGGTCGCGGCCGGCCACTACGAGGTGGCGAGTCGGGTCCGCGACGGGCATCCCCATTCGACACCGGTACAGGCAGTCGCAGAGTCCATGCCTCGCCGGCACTTCGGCTCACTCGGAGTCCGCGCACACATCACGGGTGTGGCGGCCCGACCGATGCGGTCAGTCGGAAGCCGACGCCTCGACGCGCTTGAGTGCCTCGACCGCGAGGTCCTGGATCTTCGCGACTCGACCCTCGGCAATCTCGATCACCCGGTCGATGTCACCGTTGCCGACGGCCTTGTACAAGCTCTCCCAGCTCTTTTCGAGCTCGGGCAACTGCTCGGGGTTCGACACCAGGCCCAGCCGGACGTACCGCATGGTCTGGGTCGACAGCGACAGGAGCAGTTCCCCCAGAGTGCGATTCCGGGCCATCTCGGCCATCGCGCAGTTCAGCATGAACGTCGACCCCGCATACGCATCCGGCGACTCGCGTGAGGAGACGAGGATCCGAGGCAGGTGCTCCTCGAAGACTTCCTTCAGCCGGACCGGCTGCGACTCCACCTCCTGCCGCAGCAGCATGGCGTAGAGAGCCCCCCGGACCGCGAAGGTGTCCTGAAGCTCGCTGGAGGTCGGCGCCATCACGATGGCGCCCCGGCGAGACTGGAACTCGACCAACCGGTCGCGCTCGAGAATCCGCAGAGCCTCACGAACGGGCGCGCGGCTGACCTCCAGGACTTCGCTGATGTCCTGCTCCAGCAGCCGCTGGCCGGTGCTCACGAGGTCGAGGGTGATGACTCCCGCCAGCTTGGCCGCGATCTGTTCGGCCAGCGACGCCGCCACCCATCCCGTGCTCCGATTCCGCAGGACCGCGTGCTCGACTGCGAGCATCAACTCGGTCTGCGGAAGGAGTAAGACGGAAAGGTCGGGGAGATCCCGCGTCCTGCTCCTCCCCATGGTCGACCCTTCCACTCGGTAATGATTGTGCGGCCGATTCTAGCCTTGACCTTTCACTCCCATGATGCACCGACCCGGACTTTCCTTCGAGGGACGGGATCGGCCGCGCAATGCCGATCCCGGTCACCATTCGGCCGGCAGCCCGCCTGTCACGGCACCGCGAACGTGGCGAAGCCGGGAGTGACCGATCCGCCCCCCAGCGGGTTGACGGTGACAACGACCTGTCCGGCACCGGTGTTCAGCGTCGCTTCGGCCGGGAACCCGTGCAGACCGTCCGACAGTTGAGCGGAACCGGTCGCCCCGGTCGACAGGTTCAGCCAATGCACCTGGGAGGAGAGCGGGCAGCCCCACCGACCCGGCTTCCCGCCGGTGATCAGCACGACGCCGGGCCGGTCGCCGACCACCGCCGCGCACCGGATCGGGGGCACGTCGAAGCTTCCGTTCGGATTCCCGAACGGGGCGGGATCGACCTGAAACGGAACCGTCACCGGCGCCGCGGCAGCAACGCCCACCACCGACAACCCCGATGCCACAACGACTGTGGCGCACATTCCGAACCTACGAACGACATTCACGGCGATCTCCTCCCCCACTGGACAGACCCGACCCAAGAAGTACCGAGCCTAACTCCACCGGCGAGCCGGCAGCAGTCGGCGATCGCACGAAGGGTGTCGAGCGCCCGGTCCTGCCGCCTAGGGTTGAGCCCATGACCCGCCCCGACATCGGGTTCGACTACCCGGTACTGGACTGCCCGGACCCGGCCGCGTTGGCCGGCTTCTACCGTGACGTGCTCGGCTGGGAGGTCACGAGATCCGAGGACGACTGGGTGGTCCTCCAGGGGCCGGGGGCACAACGGCTGGCGTTTCAGCCGGCACCGGACTTCAGCCCACTCGACTGGCCGGCCGAGGGCGTCCGCGTCCATCTCGACCTGCTCGTCGACGACCTGGACGCGGCCGAGGCGTGGGTGGTCGGACTCGGCGCCCGGCGGGTCGAGGGCCCCCGGGACCATCCGAGCTTCACGGTGTTCGCCGACCCTGCCGGGCACTACTTCTGCCTGTGCCGCCGCGACTGAAGCGCGGCAGCGTTCAGCCGGCCTTCGCCAGTAGCGCGTCGAGCGCCGCATGGCTGGCGTTGCTCGACGAATCGCCAGTGGCCGCCGCGCTCGAATTCCCAGCGCTCGACGTCGAGCGGGTTTCCGCGCCCCCACCACTGGGCGAGCTGGTCGGGTTCGGTGTATGCGGCCCAGACCCGGTCGCGGGTGGCGTTGAAGACGCGTTCGACGTGGATGTCCCGGTCGCCGGGGGTGGACACGGTCGCGGCGGCGGGGGTGTGTTGCGTGGTCATCGTTACTCCTCCATGCGGTTGAGGAACTGTCCGAGACGGTCCAGGCGGCCCTCGATCTCGAGTTGGTGGCCCCTGATCCAGGCGGCCTCCCGGTCGAGCGGGTTCGTGCCGAGCCGGCAGTGGCGCACGCGGCCGCGCTTCTCGGTCACGACCATGCCCGCGTCCTCGAGCAGACGCAGGTGCTTCGTGATGCCGGTGAGGGTCATCTCGAAGCGCTCCGCCAGCTCGCTGACCGTGGCGTCCGTCCGCCCGAGGTGCTCGAGGATCCCACGTCGGGTGGGATCGGAGAGCGCCGCGAACGAGACGTCGAGGCGGGAATACTGAACCATCTAGTTCAGTATTTACCGGTGGCCCGACTGGTGTCAATGGCCCGGGCGCCAGTACTCCGGCACCGTCCCGGTACTCGTTCCGCCTCCGATTGGACGACGATGGAACCGGGCGCGGGGCGAGGGTCTGGGCCGCGCACCCCGGGAGGAGGGTCTACCGGTGAAAGCCGTCATGTACACCGAGTTCGGGCCGCCGGAAGTCCTCGGCATCCACGAGGTGGACCGCCCCACGCCGCGGCCGGGCGAGGTGCTTGTGCGAGTGCGCGCGACGACGGTGACCCGGGCCGAAACCCTGATGCGCAGGGGGCGCCCCCGCTGGGGACGCCTGATCCTCGGCGTCACGCGACCACGAGCGAAGCGGCGGACCCTGGGGCTCGAATTTGCCGGAGAGATCGAAGCTACTGGCGGGGACGGCAGCCGGTTCGGGCCGGGCGACCAGGTTTTCGGGTTCACCGGATTCCGTCTCGGCGCCTGCGCCGAGTACGTCTGCCTGCCGGAGACCGCGTCGCTCGAGCGGATGCCGACCGGGATCGGCTTCGAGCAGGCGGCCGCCGCGGTGGACGGCCCGTCGACCGCGCTGTACTTCCTTCGGGACCGGGCACGCGTCCGCGGTGGCCAGCACGTGTTGGTCAACGGCGCCTCCGGCAGCATCGGGACCTACGCGGTGCAACTGGCCAAACGCTTCGGCGCCGAAGTCACCGCGGTGTGCAGCTCCCGCAACGCCGACCTGGTCACCGCACTGGGAGCCGACCACGTCGTCGACTACCACCGGGAGGACTTCAGCTCCCGCCACGACACCTACGACGTCATTTTCGACACCATCACCGCGACGTCGTTCGCGCGATGCCGCCGGGCGCTCACGCCGCACGGCTGCTACCTCCCCACCACCGGCCTGATCAACTGGCCACTCGGTGCGTGGACTGCCTTGCGTGGCGGAAGGACCGTCCGGCCCGGGATGTCCGTGGAGAAGAAGTCGGCGCTTGCGTTCGTGAAGGAGCTGCTCGAGTCCGACGGGCTGCGCGTCGTCGTCGACCGCAGCTTTCCGATGGATCGGATCGTCGAGGCACACCGATACGTGGACCTGGGCCACAAGGTCGGCAACGTGACGGTCACCGTCGGCCGTCAGCCCGGTCCCCGCTGAAACGGACTTCTGGAGTCCGGACTTCTGTAGTCCGGTAAGGGGATTCGCCCTCCCACGCGACCTGTAACGCCGGCGCCCGTGACAGCGACACAGTCGATGGACACTGTCAGCGTGAGGTGAGGAGTGGGGACATGGGATCGATCGAGATCATGAATTGGCTTCAAGAGGGCGCGAATGCCGGAGACCCGATCAGGGGGGCGCTCTACGTCGTGACATTCGTGGTGGGCGGACTGTACAGCGTGCTCTTCGAAGGCGCCGTGATCTGACCGACGAACGTGAGAGGTAGCGCGTCAGGGCCGTCCGGTTCGGACGCGGCGCCTCCAAAACGAGAATGGCCCCGCCTCGAGGCGGGGCCATTCTCGTTCGTTCGTCGGCAACACAACGGGAATCTGACGCATCGCCCACGTCTCGTCGCGGCCCGCGGCGCGGCCGAGCCAGTAGCCGGTGGGATGATGACGCGCATGCCGATGCCCTCACCGCTGCCCGTCAAGAACGGGGTCGGACCGACGCGGCTGCGCGTCCCGGCGTCCGGGCCGTGGGCGACGATCGCCGAGTACGTCGTCGCGAGGTTCGACCACCTCGGCGCCGACGACCTGCACCGACGGTTCGATGCCGGCGAGATCGTCGGCACCGACGGCCGTCCGATCGGTCGCGGCACGGCGCTGGGCGCGCACCCGTTCGTCTGGTACTACCGCGATCTGCCGGCGGAGGACCCGGTGCCGTTCCACGAGGAGATCCTGCACGTCGACGACGACCTCGTCGTGATCGACAAGCCGCACTTCCTACCGACCACCCCGAGCGGGCGCTACCTGCGCGAGTCGGCGCTCGTCCGACTGCGGGTCCGCCTCGACAACCCGGACCTGGCGCCGATCCATCGACTCGACCGCGGGACCGCGGGCGTGGTGATGTTCTCGGCCCGCCCCGCGACGCGCGGCGCATACCAGTCGCTGTTCGAGAAGCGGCGGGTCGTGAAGGTCTACGAGGCGGTGTCGGCGCGACCGCCCGGGTGGGACCAGGACGCACCGGCGCTCGACGGACGCGCCGTTCCCCTCGTCTACCGCAACCACATCGAGGCTCGGCGCGGCGAGTTGCGGGTTGTCGTCGACGACGTCCGTGAGCCCAACGCCGAGACGGCGGTCGAGGTGCGAGGGACGGGCGTGAGCGCCTCCGGACGTGCTGTGCTGCACACGGTGCTGCGTCCGCACACCGGACGGATGCACCAGTTGCGGGTGCACCTGGCGGCACTCGGCGTCGGGATCCTGGGCGACCGGCGATACCCCGACCTGCTGCCCGACGCGCCGGACGATCATTCCCTCCCGCTCCAATTGCTCGCGCGGGAACTGGAATTCACCGATCCACTGTCCGGGACGCCGCGGCGGTTCGTCACCCGCCGGACCTTGGCCGAGGCGCCTGCGGGGCACTTGGCGGTCGGCTCACGGTAGAAGCGGGCTCTGGATCGAGCCCGTCAGTCGGCTCGGCGCCCGATGGGCTGCACATCGACGCCCAGACTGCGCAACGCGCTGGCGGCGGCACCCGCCCCGCACATGCCGTGCACGCCCGCACCGGGAGGCGTGGAGGCCGAGCACAAGAACATGCCGTCGACCCCGGTCGCGTACGGGTCGAGCACGAACCCCGGTCGCCCGACCATCTGGAGCGGCGTGTTTGCCCCTCCCCCGATGTCGCCCCCGACGTAGTTCGCGTTGTAGCGCTCGCACTCTGTCGGACCGGTGGCATGCACCGCGACGACCCGGCCGCGGAAACCGGGCGCGTACGCCTCGATCTGGTCCAGCACGACCTCCGTCGCATCCCCGTCGTAGCCGGACGGGACGTGCGCATACGCCCAGATCGGATGCACTCCCTCGACCGATCGGGTCGAGTCGGCCAGGTACTGCTGCCCGACGAGCACGAACGGTCGCTCCGGCATCCGGCCCGTCACGACGGCGGCCTCCGCGGCCGCCACCTCACCGGCGGTGCCACCCAGGTGGACCGTGCCAGCCCGGCGCGCGGACTCGTGGGTCCACGGGACTCCCTCGCGCACGGCCAGGTCCACCTTGAAGGCGGCCGGGCCGAACTTGTAGGACCGGTACCGGCGCCTGCCTCGCCCGCCGAGCCGCTCGCCCAGGATCTCGGCGGCCGCCTGCGGAGTCGTGTCGAACAGCGTCACGTCGGCCGCCGGCAGATCGGCGAACGACCCGACCGGAGCGTTGCACTCGATCTCGCCTCCGCGTTCACGCAGGACCGACACCAGCGCCGACGTGATCGCCTGCGAGCCGCCCTCGGCGACCGGCCAACCGTGACGATGCCCGGCCGCCACCAACATCACGCCCACCGACGCCGACAGCGGACGGTTCAGCGGCTGGAACAGGTGCGCCGCGCACCCCATGAACAGGGCCCGGGCCTGCGGTGTGCGGAATGCCTTGGCCAGCACGGTGGCCGGGAGTCCGGCCCGGAGCCCGAACCTGGCCAGGGCGATCGGGTGCCTGGGCACTCGCAGGAGCGGACCGAGCACCTCCGGGGCGAGGGTGTCGAAGCTGCGCGCCAGGGGCCCGAAGACCCGACGCCAGGCGTCCGCGTCCACACCCATCCCGGCGGCCGTGCGGTCGACATCGCCGGCCAGCACACCGGCCGACCCGTCCGCCATCGGATGGACGAGGTCGATCTCGGGCCACCGCCACCGCAGGCCGTGTTCGGCGAGCGGCAGGGTCGCCAGGTACGGGGAGGCGACCCCGAAGGGGTGCACCGCGGAACAGACGTCGTGCAGCAGGCCGGGCAGCGTCAGGTCGCTGGTGCGCGCGCCTCCCCCCGGACTCTCGGCAGCCTCGAGCACCGTCACCTTCACTCCGTGCCCGGCCAGCCGGACGGCGGCGGCCAGCCCGTTGGGGCCGGAACCGACCACGACCGCGGTCCTCACGTTCGCCATGTCAGCGCGCCCGAGCGTCGCCGGTCACCGTCACCGGCATGTCGTCGGCCCACGGTTGCCGGTTGACCATGTCCGCGACCCGAACCGTGCCCCGCTCGAACTCACCGGTGGCGGCGTCCAGCAACCGGTAGGCCTGGGTCTGCCGGTGGATCGGCTGGGCGTCCAGGACCAGCACCCTCAGTTCACCCGGCTCGAAGGCACACAGGTCCTGGAGCGTCTCGACGAGCTGCTCGGAGTGCAGGTGCCCGTCGCCGAAGTTCCAGCCGAGCACGACGCCGGCTACCGTCTCGCCGTCGAGTTCGACGTACTCCGTCGCGGGTCGGTCGGCCAAGAGCCGGGGCAGCAGGGCGGCGTGCGCGCGACCGTGCGTGTGGATCGCGCGGAACGCGAAGCCGGTGAGCCGCGTGGCCCGGGCCTCGTCCTCGCCGCCGTAGACCTTCTCCAACTGGCGGTGCGGCAGCATCGCGAAGCGGATCGTGCCGTCGGTCAGCTTCTGCTCGCCGCTGGGCGAGAGGCACCAGACGGTGGTGTCCCAGTTCCCGGCGTAGTACCGCATCCCGAGCAGGAAGCAGATCCGCTCCGGGAACAGGTTGCCGAGGATCACGAGGAGGAAGCTGACCGCCGGGATCAGCAGGACCGCGGGATGCGCGAGGTCGTCGAGCCCCAGGGACGCCTTGTCCACGAACAGCGTGAGCACGGCGAAGATCATGAAGACGTTCCACTCGAGCGGCGTCCCCATCGGGATCGTCACGATGATGTGCAGGTGGAACAGGATCATCACGGTCGCTGCGACCGTCGTGACGGTGCCGCCTCCGGACAGGATCAGCACGAGCGGAACGCCGAACTCGATCGCGGTTCCGCCGTGGGCGAGCAACTTCGAGAGCCCGGACGGGCGCAGGTCATCGGGGTACGACTTGGTGAAGAGGTGCTTGATGCGCTTCGTTCGCCACAGCGGGCTGTTCGCCTCCATCGCCTGCACGACCGACGGGAAGTGCACGTTGAGCTTCGAAACCGCCGCACCCCACCAGATGCACAGCAGGACGAACTTGGCGGCCACGATGGAGTCGGGGAACGGCACGAGGAAGGTCACGGCAATCGCGCCGTAGACCTCCGCACGGGCGGCCAGGAAGATCGTCCGGTCCCGCAGTCCGATGACCGCGAGTAGTCCCAGGACGACGACCACCTTCTGCCACGGCAGCTGAACCGTCCCGGCAGCGGTCGCGGAGACCAACGCCACCAGCAGCGAGACGAGCAGCGCGGCGTACGCGGCGATGTCGACGACGCCGCGCCGGTGCCCGGAGGTGAGCGGGACCCGCCCGGGCCACGGCGGCATCCGGACGGTTCCCCGGCGGAACCAGTAGAGGAACGAACCCAGCGGCGGCAGGAAGCGCAGGTTCAGGGGCCCGAACCCGCAGCCCAGGCCGGTGACCTCGAAGAGGATGCACCAGAGCACGACCTTCTGCCACACGACCGGCATGGCCCACCACTGGCCGACGTCGAGCAGGCCGTCCACGCCGGGCGTGGTCAACGCGAAGCATGCCGCGCCGAGGATGAGCAGGGCGATCTTCACGAGATAGCCGACGTACACCACATCGGGTGTCCCGAAACCTTGTGAGAGGTAGTTCTCCGAGAGGATGCGCATCTGGGTGGGTCGCCGGCCGCGGCGCAACTCGTCCGCGTCGATGTCCGGTTCCACCGGTAGCAGGAATCCCATAGGTCCTCCGTAGCGCTCACCGTTCCGACACGACGTCGCCCCGGTCGGCGACCGGGCCTCCGCACGGCCGGTCATGGTGGAGAACGTAGTGCTTTGTAGACACTTCGACACAAGTGTTTACAAGAAGAATTCTCCGAACTTCCAGGCGCCCTATGATCGAGCGGCAATGAAACCCGACTCCAGCGTCGTGCGCGACCGCATCCTGGACGCCGCCGAACTCTGTCTGGCGCGCGACGGGATCCGCCGCACCACCGTGCGAGCCGTGGCGCAGGAAGCCGCTGTCAGCCGCGCCTATCTGTACCGGTTCTTCACCGACAAGGCGACACTGCTCTCGGCGGCACTGATCCGCCGGGGCGCGGACTTCTGGGAGGACGCGGCCGATCGGATCGCGCGACAGGACAGCGTGTCCGGCATGCTGACCGAGGCGGTCGTGCTGTCGAGGCAGAATCCCTTGGGGCCGTTGGCCGTTGAACTGGCCGCCCGGGAACCGCACGAGTACGCCGAGATCATGGGCACCTACTCCCAGGACGTGGTCGCCCAGCTGTCCGACTTCTGGGTGGACCGGCTGCGTGACGCCCAGCGACGCGGCCTGGCCCGCGAGGACCTCGACCTGCCCGGGGCGGCGGAATGGCTGGTCCGGATGCTCGTCTCCCTGGTGGGGACGCCGGGATCGGCAGTCGACGTGGACGATCGGGAGGCCCTGTTGGCCTACCTGCAGACGTTTCTCGGTCCGGCGTTCAGCCCAGCGTCACACTGAACACCTACCGCACACCTACCGCCACCTATGGCCCGGCACAGACGACAGAACCCGCAGGGCCGGGGACGAGCTGTCCCGGGCCTCTGCGGGTTCTGCTGCGGACAAACGGCCTCGAAGAGACCGCCGACCACGGGTTCTAGACGTTGGTTGCGGCGGGTGACCCGCGGCGACGAGGACGACATGGCCTGAGCGGTCAGGGCCGCCCGGAAGAATCCCGGACGGCCCTGGTGCGGCCGCTGCCTGCTGCGACGACGGGGGCTACGAGCCGCAGGGGATGTTGAGGCCATCTCCGGTGCACAGGGCCCACCATCCGAGACTCTCCACGAGTTCGATCGCGTTCGGGTCGCGGACCGTCACCTTGACCCCCATCGGATCCCAGGTCTTGAGTCCGAGACCATCCGCCTGGACCGAGAACCCGCTGTCGAGGACGAAACCTCCTGCCGGGAACGCCGCCAGGCCGCCGAGGCGGTAACTGACCTCGAGGGTCAGGGTCTTGCCACCGTCGGACGACACCGTCCAGTTGCCGCTGAAGGCCGCATCCCTCCCCATGACCGTGGGTGTCACATTCTCGGTCTTCATCGACCCGTCACGCCAGGCAGTGATCTTGGCACTGCCGGGCACATATCCCCCGAAATGATCAGTGATCCGGTTGATGATCCTGACAGGCGCACCGGTTGCGGAGATCGTGGTCCGGTAAGTGACGACCTGGCTCGGCGCGAGGACGTTCCGGCCGATGACCTCCCTTGTCACGGACAGGTTCTCGAAGGTCTCGGTGGCCGTGCTCGGAGTATTCGGGTCGGTCGTACCCGAGGACCCGAGATCCGGCAGGGCCGACTGGGCGGTCGCGGTGCCGACACCGGCGGCGAGGCCACCGGCCAGCACGGCCGAGGCGAAGACTACGGATGCGACCCGGCGCATGGTGGGACGAAGCATCTACGAACTCCATTCAGTAGGGATGATCACGCGGCACCTCGGTACCGCTGAACTCCCCCGGCCCCAGACACGCGTCGCGTTATCGTATTGACCGACGTCCGATTTGGTTCGGTAATGCGAATCCTGTTGTTGCGCTGCACTTGTCGTTAAACACAATGGTGCCACCCGGTATACGGGCAGGGCCTCGGCAAAGTCATGATTGATGGACGCTGACCTACGGGATCCGTGGCGGCCAGGGCGGCTTCGGGCGGACACGGCCGTCTGGTAGTGATTCGGTGGCGAAAGACCCGCAAGGATGCCGGTGTCAACGAAGCTGCACGACCTGCGCCACTTCTACGCCTCGGGCTTGATCGCCGCCGGGTGCGACGTGGTGACCGTCCAGCGGGCGCTCGGGCACTCCTCCCCCACTGTCACGCTGAACACCTACTCGCACCTGCAGCCCGACGCAGACGACAGAACCCGCAGGGCCGGGGACGAGCTGTTCCGGGCCTCTGCGGGTTCTGCTGCGGACAAACGGCCTCGAAGAGACCGCTGACCAAGGGTTCTTCTAGACGTTGAAGCGGAACTCCACCACGTCGCCGTCGGCCATCACGTACTCCTTGCCCTCCATGCGCACCTTGCCGGCGGCCTTGGCCGCGGCCATCGACCCCGCCTCGTCCAGGTCCGCGAAGGACACGATCTCGGCCTTGATGAAGCCGCGCTCGAAGTCGGTGTGGATGACGCCGGCCGCCTGCGGGGCGGTGTCGCCCTTGTGGATGGTCCAGGCGCGCGACTCCTTGGGGCCGGCGGTGAGGTAGGTCTGCAGCCCGAGGGTGTGGAAGCCGGTCCGGGCGAGCGCGTGCAGGCCGGGCTCGGACTGACCGATCGAGTCGAGCATCTCCTGGCGGTCCTCCTCGTCCAGCTCGAGCAGCTCCTGCTCGACCTTCGCGTCGAGGAACACCGCGTCCGCGGGGGCGACCGACGCCCGCAGCTCGGCGACCTTCGCCTCGTCGGTGAGCACGGCCTCGTCGGCGTTGAAGACGTACAGGAACGGCTTGGTGGTGAGCAGGCTCAGCTCGCGCAGCAGCCCGAAGTCCAGCTTGTCCTTGACGCTGAACAGGGTCTTGCCCTCGTCGAGGAACGCCTGGGCCTTGACCGCCTCGTCGTGCAGCGGCTTGAGCTCCTTGTTCTTGCGCGCTTCCTTGTCCAGCCGCGGCAGGGCCTTCTCGAGGGTCTGCATGTCGGCGATCACGAGCTCGGTCTCGATCACCTCGATGTCCGACGCGGGGTCGACGCGGCCGTCGACGTGCACCACGTCGTCGTCGGCAAACACGCGAACGACCTGGCAGATGGCGTCGGCCTCGCGGATGTTGGCCAGGAACTTGTTGCCCAGGCCGGCGCCCTCGGACGCGCCCTTGACGATCCCGGCGATGTCGACGAACGAGACCGTCGCGGGCAGGATCCGCTCGGAGCCGAAGATCTCGGCGAGCCTGACCAGCCGCGGATCGGGCAGCTCGACCATGCCGACGTTGGGCTCGATGGTCGCGAACGGGTAGTTCGCGGCCAGCACGTCGTTGTTGGTCAGCGCGTTGAAAAGGGTGGACTTGCCGACGTTGGGCAGTCCGACGATTCCGAGGGTAAGGCTCACGGTCTCCAGAGTCTACGGACCGGTGTGGGCGCCCTGCACACACCGGTCCGTAGACCTGCGGATCGGTACCCGCTGGTGCTGTCCTCAATGCCGCTGATCGCGGCGGCGATGATCCGCGTCAAGGCTCGTCGACGGCGGGCAGAACGGGTAGCTCACGGCCGTGACATGCGGTGTCCCGGCGCTCACAATGAGAAGAGCGCAATCCGAGGGCACCCCGGAGCCGCGCGGTGCGCGACGCCGCCACCAGGAGGAACACAATGACCAGAAATTCACTCCGCGCAGCGATCGTGGCCGCGGCCACGGTGCCGGTGTTCGCGTTCGCCCCAGGTATCGCCGCCGCCGGACCGGCATCGCCGATACCCGCGCCCGTCCAGCCCGCGTACCTCAACCCACAGCAGGGCCCGTTGGGTGCCGCACTGTCCTGTGCACCC
Organism: Rhodococcus tukisamuensis NBRC 100609; assembly: GCF_001894985.1. Classification (GTDB taxonomy): domain Bacteria; phylum Actinomycetota; class Actinomycetes; order Mycobacteriales; family Mycobacteriaceae; genus Rhodococcus_G; species Rhodococcus_G tukisamuensis. The sequence continues at coordinate 13,631 of NZ_BCXG01000026.1, forward strand.
TTGGCCGTGATTCCGTTCGCCGGGGGCCTCGCCCTGGCCTGTTGGGCCTGAGGCGGGCGCTACCCTCGCTTTCGCGCGACCGTCACCGCCCATGTCGCGTCGGCTCGCCAGGGCCGCAGGTCCCAGGTCGCGAAGCGGTGTTCCTTGACCAGCCCCACCGCCTCGAGATCCGCGTCGAGATGATCGGCGGTGTACCGGTAGTCCGTGGCGAAGCCGGTGACCAGCACCCCGCCCGGCGCCAGGTGAGCGGCGAGCCGGCCCAGCACCGTCCGTTCGGTGCCGGGCTCGACGAAGATCATCACGTTCCCGGCCGCGACCACCGCGTCGAACTGCTCGCCCGGCAGGTCCAGCTCCGCGAGGTCCGCCAGGTACACCGTCAGCTCGGCGTGCTCCCGCGCCGCCGCCACCAGTACCGGGTCCAGGTCTACCGCGGTCACCGCGTGGCCGCGCCGGGCGAGTTCGAGGCCGACACGCCCGGTGCCGCAGCCGGCATCGAGCACCCGCGACCCCGGCGTCAGCAGCGCGTCGACCATCCGCGCCTCACCGTGCAGGTCCGCGCCGTCCGCCGCCAGCTGCTCGAATCGTTGGATGTAGGCGCGCGACTGCGCCTCGTCTCGCTCGTTCTGCCATCGGGTCACGGCGCCCAGAGTACGTTTCGCACAGCCGATTTGCCGCCGCCCGCAGGTAGGCTTCGCCGCGGACGGTGGGGGGCCATGTTCCCGGGGTCCGTCATGGTTCGCACCGAAATACACATCACCTGAAATTGCCCTTGAAAGGGGACACACGTGGCGGACACCTTGCAGGCCGGATCGAGCCTGTCGACCGGACAGTCGCTCACCTCGGGCAACGGCGCCTACGCGCTGACGCTGCAGGACGACGGCAACCTCGTGCTGAGCGAGGCCGGCAACGCCGTCTGGGCCAGCAAGACGAACGGCAAGAGCGCGGTCAAGGCCGACCTCCAGGACGACGGCAACTTCGTCCTCTACACCGAGGGCAACGACCCCGTCTGGGCCTCGCAGACCGCCGGCAACTCGGGCGTCCGCCTCGTCGTGCAGGACGACCGCAACGTCGTGCTGTACGCCGGCGACAAGGCCGTCTGGGCCACCGACACCGCGGTCGAGGCCGCTGCCCCCGAGGCCGCGCCCGCTCCCGCTCCCGAGCCGGAGCCGGCTCCCGCGCCCGCTCCCCCGGCGCCGCCGGCCCCGCAGACCCACACCGTCGGTGACGGCGAGTCGCTGTGGGTCATCGCCGAGCGCTACTACGGCGACGGCAACCAGTACCAGCGAATCGCGGACGCCAACGGCATCGCGAACCCGGACCTGATCAACGCGGGCCAGGTCCTCACCATCCCCGCGTAGTTCTCCGCAGCACCCGACTCGGCGACCCCGGCACCCCATGCCCGGGTCGCCGAGTCGCATCACCGTCGAAATGACCTGCGCCGCGCCCCACTTCGGGCCGGCCGAGCTGGAGGTGGCAAATCGTGCGCTGGTTGATCGTGGCCGGGATGTGGCTGGTCGGGCTGGCCGCGGTCGCGCTCGCCGTCGCGGTGGCGTCGGGTTGGTGGGTGCTCGCGGTGATCGCCCTGGCGTTCGCCTGCGTCGGCACCCGGGACCTGCTGCAGCGTCGCCACAGCATCCTGCGCAATTACCCGGTCCTCGGACACGCGCGCTTCCTGCTCGAGCGGATCCGACCCGAGATCCAGCAGTACTTCGTCGAATCAGCCACCGACGGAACGCCGTTCGACCGGGAGACCCGCGACCTCGTCTACGAGCGAGCGAAGGGCACCAAGGACGACGAGCCGTTCGGCACCGAACGGGACGTGCAGGCGCCCGGGCACGAGTTCATGGCGCACTCGCTGCGCGCCCGGCATGCCGGCGAGGAGACGCCGACCGTGCGACTGGGCGGGCCGGACTGCGCCCGGCCGTACGACATCGCACTCCTGAACGTCTCCGCGATGAGCTTCGGCTCGCTGTCCGGCAATGCCGTCGAGGCGATGAACGCGGGCGCCGCCCGCGGCGGGTTCGCCCACGACACCGGCGAGGGCGGCATCAGCTCCCACCACCGCAGGCACGGCGGCGACCTGATCTGGGAGATCGGCTCCGGCTACTTCGGGTGCCGCACCGCCACAGGACATTTCGACCCGGAACTGTTTGCCGCCAAGGCCGCCGACGACCAGGTCAAGGCCATCTCCGTCAAGCTCTCCCAGGGCGCCAAGCCGGGCCTGGGCGGGGTGCTGCCCGGCGCCAAGGTGAGCGCCGAGATCGCCGCCACCCGCGGCGTCCCGGTCGGCCAGACCGTGATCTCCCCGCCCGCGCACAGCGCCTTCGACACCCCGAACGAGCTCGTCGACTTCATCGCCACCCTGCGCACCCTGTCCGGCGGCAAGCCGGTCGGGTTCAAGCTGTGCGTCGGGTCCCGGGTCGAGTTCCTCGGGATCTGCAAGGCCATGGTCGAGAAGGGCGTCACCGCGGACTTCGTCATCGTGGACGGGGCCGAGGGCGGCACCGGCGCGGCGCCGGTGGAGTTCGAGGACCACATGGGCATGCCACTGACCGAGGGCCTCATGCTCGTGCACAACGCACTGGTCGGGGCCGGCCTGCGGGACCGGGTGAAGATCGGGGCATCCGGCAAGGTCGCCAGCGGCAGCGACATCGTCAAGCGCGTCATCCAGGGCGCCGACTTCACCCTGGCGGCGCGGGCGATGATGTTCGCGGTCGGCTGCATCCAGGCGCAGGCCTGCCACACCAACCACTGCCCCGTCGGCGTCGCCACCCAGGACCCCGCCCGTGCCCGGGCGCTGGACGTCCCCGACAAGGCCGCCCGCGTCCACCGGTTCCAGAAGTCGACGGTGGCCAGCGCCAAGCAGATGGTGGCCTCGATGGGCCTCGACGGTTTCGACGAGCTGCGTCCGTCCATGCTCAACCGCCGGATCGACGCGCACACCACCCGGACGTACGCCGAGCTGTACGAGTGGCTGCTGCCCGGCGAGTTGCTCGACAACCCGCCGGACGGCTGGCTCACGGACTGGATCGACGCCGACGCAGACCGGTTCTGACCTCCCGGCTTCGACCGCACACCGTCGCGGACGGCGCGCGTACTGGACCCCACCGGAATAGGGTGACGTAGGTCACAGTCGATGCCTGCCCAGGAGGTCCCCATGACCACCACCACCCCCGGCAAACCCGCGTCGGACCCGAACATCGAGTACCTGTACACCGACCCGGACCTGCCGCCGGTCGGCATCGTCGACCGGACCCCGATCACCCCCGCGAAGAAGTTGGTGTTCGCGGCGATCGGCGTGGTCGGTGCCGTCGCCTGGACGATGATCGCGATCGTGCGCGGCGAGCACGTGAGCTCGGTCTGGTTCGTCATCGCGGCGGTGTGCACGTACCTCATCGCCTACCGCTTCTACGCCCGGCTGATCGAGAGCCGCATCGTCAAGCCCCGGGACGACCGGGCGACGCCCGCCGAGGTGCTCGAGAACGGCAAGGACTTCATGCCGACCGACCGGCGGGTGCTCTTCGGTCACCACTTCGCGGCGATCGCCGGGGCCGGTCCGCTGGTCGGTCCGGTGCTCGCCGCACAGATGGGGTACCTGCCCGGGACCATGTGGATCATCATCGGCGTGGTGTTCGCCGGCGGCGTCCAGGACTTCCTGGTGCTGTGGATCTCCTCGAAGCGCCGGGGCCGGAGCCTCGGTCAGATGGCCCGCGAGGAACTCGGCGTCGTCGGCGGGATCGCCGCCCTGATCGGCGTCTTCGTCATCATGGTCATCATCATCGCGGTGCTCGCGCTGGTGGTGGTGAACTCGCTCGCCGAGAGCCCGTGGGGCGTCTTCTCCATCGCCCTGACCATCCCCATCGCCCTGTTCATGGGCGTCTACCTGCGGTTCCTCCGACCCGGCAAGGTCTCCGAGGTCTCCCTGATCGGCGTGGTGTTGCTGCTGCTCGCGATCGTCTCCGGCGGCTGGGTCGCCGACACCGGCTGGGGCACCGACTGGTTCACCCTCTCCAAGGTGACCCTCGCGTGGCTGATGATCGGCTACGGGCTCGCCGCGTCGGTGCTGCCGGTGTGGCTGCTGCTCGCTCCCCGCGACTACCTGTCCACCTTCATGAAGGTCGGGACGATCGCGCTGCTTGCCGCCGGAATCCTGGTGGCCCACCCCCAGATCCAGATGCCCGCGACCACCTCGTTCGCCTGGGACGGCGACGGCCCGGCGTTCTCCGGGTCACTGTTCCCGTTCCTGTTCATCACCATCGCCTGCGGCGCCCTGTCCGGCTTCCACTCCCTGATCGCGTCGGGCACCACCCCGAAACTGCTCGAGAAGGAGCGGCAGACCCGGATGATCGGCTACGGCGGGATGCTCACTGAGTCCTTCGTCGCCGTCATGGCCCTGGTCACCGCGTGCATCCTCGACCAGCACCTCTACTTCGCGCTGAACGCGCCCGCCGCGCTGACCGGCGGCACCGCGGAGAGCGCGCCCGAGTACCTCAACAGCCTGGGCCTGCCCGGCGCCGACATCACCGCCGAGCAGTTGAACCAGGCCGCTACGGACGTCGGGGAGGAGTCCATCGTCTCGCGCACCGGCGGCGCCCCGACGCTTGCCTTCGGCATGTCGGAGGTGATGAGCCAGTTCATCGGCGGGGAGAGCCTCAAGTCGTTCTGGTACCACTTCGCGATCATGTTCGAGGCGCTGTTCATCCTCACCACCGTCGACGCCGGCACCCGGGTGGCCCGGTTCATGCTCTCCGACTCGCTCGGCAACTTCGGCGGCGCCGCCCACAAGTTCAAGGACCCGTCCTGGCGGTTCGGCGCCTGGTTCTGCTCGATCGTCGTGGTGGGGCTGTGGGGCGCGGTCCTGCTGATGGGCGTCACCGACCCGCTCGGCGGCATCAACACCCTGTTCCCGCTGTTCGGCATCGCGAACCAACTGCTCGCGGCGATCGCGTTGACGGTGGTGCTGGTGGTGGTGATGAAGAAGGGCCTGTTCAAGTGGGCATGGATCCCGGCCGTGCCCCTGGTCTGGGACCTGATCGTGACCATGACCGCGTCCTGGCAGAAGATCTTCTCGGATGTCCCGGCGATCGGGTACTGGGCTCAGCACCGCGACTTCGTCGACGCCCGGAACGCGGGGCTGAGCAGCTTCGGCTCGGCGAAGACACCCGAGGCGATCGACGCGGTCATCCGCAACACCTTCGTCCAGGGCACCCTGTCGATCGTGTTCGCGGTGCTGGTCCTGATCGTCGCGGTGGTCGGACTCCTCGTCTGCGTCAAGGCCTTTCGCGCCGGCGGGCTGCCCGACACCGAGACCCCACCGGTGCCGTCGAGGCTCTTCGGTCCGGCCGGCTTCGTGCCCACCGCCGCGGAGAAGGCCGTCCAGCACGAGTGGGACGAGCTGATCGCGGAGGGCAAGGTCCGAGCGCCCGGCGCCGCCCACACCGTCGGGGGGCACCACTGATGGCCGGGCTGCGCCGGGTCGCCCACGGGCTGTGGTGGTGGGTCACCTCGGTGATGGGCGACCACGACTACGCCCGGTACGCCGAGCACCTGCGCCGCGCCCATCCCGACGCCCCGGTGCCCAGCGAACGCGAGTACTGGCGCGCCCGGTACGCGGATGCGGACGCGCACCCGAGCACACGCTGCTGCTGACCGCGCCCCGCCAGGCGGGTACGACCTCGACGACACGGTGATGTCCGATTCCCGCTAGCGTCGAGCCGGGCGCGGCTGCCACAGTGGTCGTGTGACCGCACCACACCTCGACTTCGAGCGCTGCTACCGCGCGGTGTCCGCCCGCGACGCCCGCTTCGACGGGCAGTTCATCACCGCGGTGCGCACCACCGGCATCTACTGCCGGCCGTCCTGCCCTGCGATCACCCCGAAACCCGGCAACGTCACCTTCCTGCCCACCGCGGCCGCCGCCCAGCAGGCCGGTTACCGGGCCTGTCGACGCTGCCTGCCCGACGCCGCACCCGGTTCGCCGCTGTGGAATGTCCGCTCCGACCTGGCCGCCCGGGCGATGCGCCTGATCTCCGACGGCGCCGTCGAACGCGGCGGGGTGGCCGCGTTGTCCGCCTCGCTCGGGTACTCCACGCGTCAGCTCACCCGCACGCTGACCAGCGAACTCGGCGCCGGACCGCTCGCCCTCGCCCGGGCGCACCGGGCCCACACCGCGCGGCTGCTGATCCAGACCACCGCCATGCCGATGTCCGACGTCGCATTCGCGGCGGGCTTCTCGAGCATCCGGCAGTTCAACGACACGGTCCGCGAGGTCTTCGCCGCGACGCCGTCGGCGATGCGTGCCGAGGCTGCACGACGGACCGACGGTGCCGGACCGACGGCGGGCACCGTCCGACTGCGGCTGCCCTACCGGGAACCGCTGGATGCGGGCTGGCTGACCTGGCAGTTGTCCGCGCACGCCGTCGACGGCCTGGAACTGTTCGCCGCGGGCGAGTACCGCCGGACGCTGCGCCTGCCGCACGGCACCGGGGTCGCCGCCGTCCGGATCAACCCCATTCATCAAAATCACTTCGGCCACGTCCTGACCGACCTGACCCTGCAGGACATGCGCGACCTCGCGCCCGCCGTGGCCCGGCTGCGGCACCTGCTCGACCTGGACGCGGACCCCGAGTCCGTCGACGCCGCGTTGCGCGCGGACCCCGCCCTGTCCGAGAGCGTCGACTCCGCGCCCGGGATCCGGGTGCCCGGCAGCATCGACGCCGAGGAACTGTTGCTGCGCACCATGATCGGTCAGCAGATCTCGCTGGCCGCGGCCGCCACCGCGACCGCGAGGCTGGTGGCACACCTGGGCGAACCGGTCGACGACGCGGCACTCACGCACGGATTCCCCAGCGCCGCAACCATTGCCGCGCGGGGCCACGAGGTGCTGGCCGGACCGGCGCGCCGGATCGACGCCGTGATCGGCGCCGCCGCCGCGCTGGCCGACGGCACCCTCGTCCTGCACGCCGGGCGCACCGCCGCGGACCTGCGCGCGGACCTGATGTCCTACCCCGGGATCGGGCCGTGGACCGCCGACTACGTCGCGATGCGCACGTTGGCCGACCCTGACACCCTGCTCGGCACCGACCTGGTGGTGCGCCGCGGCGCCGCCGCGCTCGGGGTGAACCTGTCCGAGGGCGAGCGCTGGGCGCCGTGGCGCTCGTACGCGTCGATGCACCTGTGGCGTGCCGCACTTTCGCGGCGCGGCGCGATCCCACCCACACTCCCCGACCACGAGGACCAGAGATGACTGCCAACTACGCCACCGTTCCCACCCCTGTCGGCCCCTTCACCGCCGTGGTCGACGCAGACGGCGCGGTGCTCGCCTCCGGCTGGACCGGCGACGCCGAGGAGCTGCGGGCGCTGATCCATCCCAGCCTGCGGCCCGCCGAAATCACCCCGCGAGCCGATCTGGGGGCCGTGACCCGCGCCGTGACCCGCTACCACGACGGCGACCTGGAGGCCGTCGATGCCATTGCGGTGCAACAGCATTCGGGCGAGTTCCTGACGCACGCCTGGGACGTGCTTCGCGACGTGCCCGCCGGCGAGCCGATCACCTACACCGAGTTCGCCGTCCGCTCCGGCCGGCCCGCCGCGGTCCGAGGCGCGGCGGCAGCGTGCGCCCGCAACGCCGCCGCGCTGTTCGTCCCGTGCCACCGCGTGGTGCGGGTCGGCGGCGCGCTCGGAGGCTTCCGGTGGGGATTGCCGACGAAACGCTGGCTCCTCTCCCACGAGGGGTCGGCGCGGTAGATTCGGCCCAAGATCCCGCCAGGAAGGACCGAATGTGAGCGAAACGCCCACCACCGCCGCCCCGAATCCGGCGCGGCGACACTTCGTCGACCGCGGTGACGTGCTCGGCGCGGGCGGCATGTGGCTTGCCAAGTGGTCGCTGTGCCTGGTCGCGATCGCCGCCGGCGCCTGGGTGGTGTGGGCGGCGCTCGGCCAGCTGTGGGTGGTCGTGCTGCCGGTGCTGATGGCCATCGTGGTGTCCACGGTGCTGTGGCCGCCGACCCGGGCGATGACCAGTCGCGGCCTCCCTCCCGCCGCGGCGGCCGGCATCACCCTGGTCGGGTTCATCGCCGTCCTGTCCGGCATCATCGCGCTGATCATCCCCTCGGTGGTCGACCAGGCCCCCGAGCTGGCCAACAAGGCCAGCCAGGGTCTGCGCCAGGTCCAGGAGTGGCTCAAGGGCCCGCCGGTGAACCTGCGCGACGACCAGATCGACTCGGCCGTCCAGGCGATCATCACCAAGCTGCAGTCGAGCGCGCAGTCGATCGCGACGGGCGTGTTCAGCGGCGTCAGCGCGACCGCCTCGATGCTGATCGCCTTGTTCCTGGTGCTGGTCCTGGCCTTCTTCTTCATCAAGGACGGACCGCGGTTCCTGCCGTGGCTGCACGGGGTCAGCGGCGGCCGCGCCGGCCGGCACTTCGAGGCCGTGGCGGTGCGGGTGTGGGACACCCTCGGCGGCTTCATCCGGACCCAGGCCCTCGTCAGTTTCGTCGACGCGTTCTTCATCGGCCTCGGGCTGATCGTGCTCGGAGTGCCGCTGGCACCGGTGCTGGCGGTGCTCACCTTCCTCGGCGGCTTCATCCCGATCGTCGGTGCCTTCGTCGCCGGCGCGCTGGCGGTGCTGGTGGCGCTGGTGGCCAAGGGCTGGACCACCGCCCTGATCGTCCTGATCATCGTGCTGGCGGTGCAGCAGCTCGAGGGCAACGTGCTGCAGCCGGTGCTGCAGAGCCGGAGCATGAACCTGCACGCCGCGATCGTGCTGCTCGCGGTGACCGCGGGATCGTCGCTGTTCGGGATCGTCGGCGCATTCCTGGCCGTCCCGGTGGCCGCCTGCGGCGCGGTGGTGATCCGCTACATCGGCGAACAGGTGGACCGAAAACTCGACGAGCAGGGCGACGACCCGGACGGCGCGCCGCCGGGCCCGAGCGAACCTCGCACGGACGACGCGGAGTCACCGGGCGCGGACGCCGAGTCCCCGGCCGCGGACGCGGGTTCGCCCGCGGAGGACACCGTCCTCCCCGACCCCGTCTGAGCGACCAGCGACTCACCCGGCTGACGCCACGCACGGGCGCGGCGTCAGCCGGCGATCAGTTCGACCGTGGATCCCGTCCGGCCTCGGATCACGTGCAGCCGGCTGGGGATCCGCTGCCTCATCTCGTCGACGTGGCTGACGATGCCGACCACCCGGCCGCCCTCCCGGAGCTCGTCGAGGACGCCCATCACCGATTCGAGGGTGTCGGCGTCGAGTGTGCCGAAGCCCTCGTCGATGAACATCGTGTCCAGCACCAGTCCCCCGGACTCCGCGGCCACGACGTCGGCCAGTCCGAGGGCGAGCGAGAGCGACGCGAGGAACGACTCGCCGCCGGAGAGCGTCTTCGCCGACCGCACCACCCCGGTGTAGTCGTCGCGGATGTCGAGTCCCAGCCCGCCCCGCTTGCGTCCCGTGCCGGCGCCGTCGGCGTGCACGAACTCGTACCGTCCGGCCGACATCCGCCGCAACCGGGTGGACGCCGCCAGCGCGACCTCCTCGAGCCGGGCCGCCAGCACGTAGGACCGCAACGACATCTTGCGCGCGTTCTGCCCACGGCCCTCGATCACGTCGGCCAGCCCGGCCAACTCGTCGTGCCGCGCCTGCGCCGGGGCCAGTGCCTGGACCTCCGCCGCGAGCTGCCCCACCAGCCGGTCGAGGTCCTGCAGCCTGCGCTGCGCGTCTGCGGACACCCCCACCGCGGCCTTCGCCGCGGTCTTCGCCGCCAGGTCCGCGGCCTCGGCCTCCGCGGGATCGACCGGCCCGAGCAAGGCCGCGGCCGCCGTCTCGGGTTCGGCGAGCACCGACTCGACCCGCACCTGCAGGTCCCGCGCGTCCCGCAGCGAGGCCTCCATCTCGGCGATCCGACCGGCCCCTCTGACCGCGTCGACGGCGGCATCCACGGCGGCGAATCCGGCCTCGGCGGCAGCCCCGATCACCTTCTGCGCCAAGGCCTCCGCGGCGTCCTGCGCGGTCCCGGTCGCGGTGCGCTGGTCGCGCAGCCGCGACGCCGCCGAGGCGAGTTCCTCGAGCCGGTCACGGCGAATCCGCGGACTCTCGTCGGTGCCCGTCGCGGCCGTGACACGGGCCCGGATCTGGTCGAGTTGCGTGGCCATGCCGGCGATCTGCGCGTCGAGCGCCGCGGCCTCGGCGCTGACGGCGGCGGCACGCTCCTGCACCCGGCCGGATTCCGACCGCAACTCCGCGAGCCGCGTCGCCGACCCGGGCTCGCCGTCGGCGAGTGACGCGGCGGCGGCATGCCGCTCGGTGGCGTCACGCACCTCGGCCGACAGTTCGTCCGCGTCCCGGTCTCCGCCCCGCTCGATCTGGACCTCGACGGCCAGTTCCACCTTCGTCAGCTGTGCCGACGCGTCGGCGACCGCGTCCGCGCGGTGCTGCTCGGCCGCGCGCGCCGCGTCCTCGTCGGCCTTGGTGACCACCGAGTCCGGCTGGGCGGCGGGCCGCGGGTGCTCGTCGGCCCCGCACACCACGCACGGCTCGCCGTCGACCAGTCCGGCGGCGAGCTCGGCGGCCATCCCGGCCAGCCTGCGCTCACGGACGTCGAGCAGCGCGGTGCGCGCCTGGTGGTGACGGTCCCGGGCCTCGGCGAGATCGCGTGCGGCCGTGGCCTGGGCCCGCCGCTGCACCGCCAGTTCGGTGGCGGCGGCCAGCATCTCGGTGGCCGCGACCCTGGCCCGCTCGAGCGCCGGCACTGTGGCCGCGGCCAGCCGGGCCGCGTCCAGGTCCGCCTCGGCGGCCCGGACCAGTTCCGGCAAGACGTCACGTCGCCGCGCCAGTGTTGCTGCCTCGGAGTCGAGTTCGTCGCGGCTGACCCGGTGGGCACGCATCGAATCCTGCAGGGCGTCGGCGGCGAGCGACTCGGCGATGAGCGCGTCCAGACGTGCCACCTCGCCGGTCCAGTCGCGTACCGCGGACGCGAGCACCTCGCTGTCGGCCGGAGCCGGCGGCCAGGACAGGCGGGCGAGCAGGTCCGCCCCCTCGCCTGCCGCACCGATCTTCGCGGCCAGGTCCGTCATCCGTGTCAGTTCCCCGGCCGCGACGTCGGCCGCGGCCTTCGCCTCGGCACGCAGGGCCGCGACGGGCGCGGCGCGCTGGGCCCGGCCGAGTTCGTCGGCCAGGGCCTCACGGACCGGCGTCGCCTGCTGGTGGGCGGCGAGTTCCGCCCGCGCCTGGGCGGCCCGCTGCTGCAGACGCTGCACCCGTCTGGCCTCGGCGAGCTCGGCGGCGGCGCGGGAGGCGAGCGCCTCCGCGTCGGCCAGTTCCAGCAGCGCGCGGGCCGAGACGTCCGCGGCGTCGGCCTCGAGCTTGCGCGCCCACACCAGGGGCTCCGCGTCCGCGCCCGCCTCGATGCCCGCGGCCGTGGAGACCCGGGCGACCATGAGATCCACCGACTTTCGGCTCGCCTCGAGTTTGGCGGCGCTCTCCCGTCGCCGCGTGACGAACCAGTCCTCGACGGTCCCGAAACGGGAGGTGTCGAAGAGCCGCTCGAGCAGAGTTCCCCGCTCGTCGGTGTCCGCGCGCAGGAACCGCGCGAAATCGCCCTGGGGCAGGAGCACCACCTGGAAGAACTGGTCGGAGCTCATCCCGAGCAGTCGGCCCACGGCCTCGCCGATCTCGTCGAGCCGGGTCAGGTTCTGGCCGTGCCCGTCCAGCCACTCGAGCGTGGCCTTCGCGTTCTCCTTGGTGGTGCCGGTACCGCGCAGCTTCGGTCGCTGGTACTCGGGGCTGCGGGTCAACCGCAGGCGGCGGCCGCCGATGGTGGCCTCGAGCACCACCTTCGGCACCGCACCGGGCGCGGCATGATCGGACAGCAGGCGCTTGCCCTGCTGGCGTGCGCCGGGGACGGTGCCGTACAGCGCGAAGGCCACCGCGTCGAGCACCGTCGTCTTGCCGGCACCGGTCTGGCCGTGCAACAGGAACAGCCCGTCGGCGCCGAGCGCGTCGAAATTCACGGTCGCGGTGTCGCCGAACGGGCCGAACGCCGAGATCTCCAGTTCGTGCAGTCTCATGCGATGTCCTCCGCGGCGACGGCCGCATTCTCCGGTTCCCGGACCGCAAAGCTCAACGCCTGCTCCAGCAGTCGGGTCTCCCCCGAGGTGGGCTCGCTGCGCATGTCGGTCAGGAAACTGGTCGCGATCTGGGCGTCGGTGCGGCCGCGCACCTTCTCCCGGTACCGCAGGTCGGTCACGCCCTCCGGCCGGTTCCACTCGAGGTGCACCATGTGCGGGAAGCGCTCGCGCAGCGTGCGCATGGCGTCCTGCGGACGGACCGGGTCGGTGAGGACCGCAGACACGTAGTCTGCCTCGGCCGCCGCGAACTGGTCCCCGGTGAGCAACTCCTCGACGGTGCCGGTGAGCTGGCTGAGCCCGCGCACCACCGGCAGGTCGTGCCGGACCACCTCGCGCAGTCCGTCCGCGTCGAGGTCGACGATCCACACCGCCTTGCGGTGCGAGCGCTCCCCGAACGAGTACGGCAGCGGGGAACCGGAGTAGCGGACCCGGTCGGTGAGGGTCTGCGGCGAGTGCAGGTGGCCGAGCGCGACGTAGTCGACCCCGTCGAACGACGAGGCGGCGACGGTCTCCACCCCGCCGACCGAGATCGACCTCTCCGAGCCGGTGGACTCGGCACCGACCACGAACGCGTGCGCGAGCAGGACCGCGCGCGGCGGCGTGCCGTCGACGGCGCGGCCGCCCAGCTCCGTCCTGATCCGCGTCATCGCCGCATCGAGGATCGCGGCGTGCGATCGCGCCGACGGCACCCCCAGTTCGGCGCGCGTGGCCTCCGGTTCGAGGTACGGGATCCCGTAGAACGCGACCGGACCGTGCTCGTCCTCGAGCACCACCGGCCGGTCCACCTCCGACACCCGGGTCATCAGGTGCAGTCCGCCCGCCGCCGAGAAGGCCGCACCGGCGCCGAGCCGGGCCGGGGAGTCGTGGTTCCCGGAGGTCGCGACGATCATCGCACCCGCCGCACGGATCGCCTCGAAGCCCTTGTTGCACACGGTGACCGCATCGGCGCTGGGGATGGCCCGGTCGTAGACGTCGCCCGGCACCACCACGACGTCGACGGCGTGCTCGGCGACCAGGCCGGCGACGGCGTCGAGCACCAGTGCCTGGTCGGCCAGCAGGTCCACCCCGTGGAAGGTGCGCCCGATGTGCCAGTCGGAGGTGTGCAGGATTCGCATGCGCCGACCGTAGTTCACCCCACCGACAGGCCCATTGACGTGCACCTCTTCCCGACCGCCGGAGGCATGTCGGTGCCCTCGTGCACTATCTCGGCATGGAACCCGTCACCGGCTTCGGACTCCTCGTCTCGCTCTGCCTCGGCATCGCGGTCGGCTGGCTCTGGCACGCCTCCCGGACCGGCCAGCACGCCGCGCGCGCGGAGGCTCAACTCGCCGCGCTCCGCGACAACGAGAAGTTGCTCCGGCAGTCCCTCGCGTCGGTGAACGAGGACGCGGCCCGACGCACGTCCGGGGCGGTGGGCGAGCAGGTCGCGCACCTGGTCGGGCCGCTGCACGACGCCGTCGACGCCCTGTCCGTGCAGGTGCAGCAGGTCGAGCGCAGCCGGGTGCACGCCTACGCCGGTCTCACCGAGCAGGTCGCCGGGATGCGCCGGGCCTCTCAGTTGCTGACCACCCAGACCGGCCAGCTGGTGACCGCGCTGCGTGCACCCCAGGTCCGGGGTCGGTGGGGCGAGATCCAGCTCGAACGGGTGGTGGAGCTTGCCGGGATGGTCAAGCACTGCGATTTCGAGACCCAGGTGAGTGAGGAGGGCGTGCGGCCGGACCTGGTGGTGCGGCTGGCCGGCGGGAAGAACATCGTGGTGGACGCGAAGGTCCCGTTGGCCGCGTTCCTCGACGCGGCACAGGAGGAGGACGTCTCGACCCGGGACACGCACCTGGTGCGCCATGCCCGACAGCTGCGCACCCACGTGGACCAACTCTCCGCCAAGGCCTACTGGGCGTCGTTCGACCCCACTCCCGAGTTCGTGGTGCTGTTCGTGCCCGGAGACTCGTTCCTCGACGCCGCGCTGACCGCCGACTCCGGACTGCTCGAGCACGCCTTCGCGAAGAATGTGATCCTCGCGACGCCGACCACCCTGGTCGCACTTCTGCGGACCATCGCGCACACCTGGCGACAGGAGACCCTCTCCCGCGAGGCCGACACCATCCACCGACTCGGCCGTGAGCTGTACGGCCGGCTCGGCATCGTCGGAAACCATCTGGACCGGCTCGGTTCGCAGCTCGGCAAGGCGGTCGAGTCGTTCAACCTCACCGCCGCGTCGATGGAGACGCGGGTCGCGGTGACCGCACGCAAGCTTCACGACCTGGAGGTCGGCGACGGCGAAGTACCGGAGGTCAGCCGCATCGATTCCTGGCCACGGACGGTCGGCCTCGCCGATCTCGGGCACGCGCACGGTCCCGCCAACGAGGCGATCGGGTCGTGAACCGCTAGTCTTGTAGGGTGTCAGCAACCCAACGTGCTCGCTCTGGGGTGCCGCTCGATGTGCGGTCAATTCTCCCAACGGTCCCCGGCGTCCCGGCCTGGGGCGCGGTTCTCATCGCGGTGGGCGCCACATTTGTCGGGTTTCTCCTCGACGCCATGCGCGGGACAGAGCTGACGTCGGCGTTCGCGGTCTTCTACTTCCTCGGCTGTGTCGGGGCGGCACTCGCGGTCCGCAGTCGCGGACTGTTCGCCGCCGCCGTCCAGCCGCCGCTGATCCTGGTTGTCGGCGTGCCGCTCGCGTACCAGAGCCTCACCTCCGGCACCGGCGGCGGCATGAAGGACCTGATCTTCAACACCGCCCTCCCGTTGGTCAACCGCTTTCCCCTGATGCTGGTGACGGCGCTCGTCGTCCTCGCGATCGCGGCCGGCCGGCGCTACCTGAACCACCAGGCGCGGCCGCAGCCTGCACGTTCGGCGCGCGGCGCGGCGGAGCCCGCCGCAGCCCCCGCCCGACCGGCGAGCCGGCCCGCGACCGCGCCGCACACCCAGGTCCACGCGCAGTCGGGCCGTCGCACCCGTGGCGGCGAGAACGCCACCGGCGCGCGGCGCCGGGTCGCCGAGCCCCAACTCGACAGCGGTCAGTTCGACCTGACCGATCAGTTCGACCGGGACCGGCGACTGGACATGGAGGGCGATCGACGCTCCTACCGCGCCGCGTCCACCGGCGGATCGCCGCGTGAACCGTTCCGGCCCGCGTCCGCTCCGGTGCCCGCGGCCACGCTCCGGCCGGAACCGGCCACCCGGCAGTACGTCCGTCAGTCGGAACCGGTTGGACACGCGGTCGAGCAGTACACCCAGCCGGCCGACCCCGATGTCCCGGTCCATCCGCTCCCGCAGGTCCGGTACCGCGACCGGCACGACGCTCCGTAGGAGCGCCGCGGCGGCCGGGCCGGGCTAGACGCTCGGCGTCGCGGGCTTCCGCAGTTCGCGCGGCAGCGAGAACACCAGCGTCTCGTTTGCCGTCGTCACGGACTGCACGTCCTGGAAACCGTGTTCGGCGAGCAACTCGATGACCCCACTGACGAGGATCTCCGGCACCGAGGCGCCCGAGGTGATGCCCACCGTCTGCACCCCGTCCAGCCACCCGAGGTCGATCTCGCGGGCATAGTCGACCAAGTAGCTGGCCTTCGCACCGGCGCCCAGCGCGACCTCCACCAGCCGGACCGAGTTCGACGAGTTCCGCGACCCCACCACGATCACCAGATCGCACTCCGGCGCCATCGCCTTCACCGCGACCTGACGATTCTGGGTGGCGTAACAGATGTCGTCGCTCGGCGGGTCCTGCAGCAGCGGGAACTTCTCCCGGAGTCGCGCGACCGTCGCCATCGTCTCGTCGACGCTCAGCGTCGTCTGCGAGAGCCAGATCACCTTCGACTCGTCCCGGACGGTGATCGCCTCCACCGAGTCGGGGCCGTCGACCAGTTGCACGCGCTCGGGCGCCTCACCCGCGGTCCCCTCGACCTCTTCGTGACCCTCGTGCCCGATCAGCAGGATGTCGTAGTCGTCGCGAGCGAACCGCTTGACCTCCTGGTGCACCTTGGTGACCAGCGGGCAGGTGGCGTCGATGGTGTGCAGGCTGCGCTCCGCCGCGGCCTCGTGCACGGCCGGGGACACCCCGTGCGCGGAGAACACCAGGACCGAACCCTCCGGAACCTCGTCGGTCTCGTCGACGAAGATCACGCCCCGCTCGGTCAGCGTCTCGACCACGTGCCGGTTGTGCACGATCTCCTTGCGGACGTAGAGCGGCGCGCCGTGCTTCTCCAGCGCCCGCTCCACCGTCTCGACGGCGCGGTCGACGCCGGCGCAGTACCCACGCGGCTCCGCGAGCAGGATGCGCTTGCCGGTGGTACCCGTCGCGGAAGTACCGGAACGGGCGATACCCAGGTTCAAGGGGACAGCAGAAGACATGCCTCAAGGGTACGGGGGCCACGCGGGTGCGGTCGGATCAGGCGTGGACGGCCCGGTCGGCTACCCATCGGGGCGTCGGTGAGGCAGGCTAGGACCATGATTCGTCCTCCTTTCGCCGCCCGAGTGGCCGCCGGAATCGCCGTCACCGTCGTCGAAGAGGTACAGAAGCTGCCGAGCACGGCGGTCTCGCTGCCGATGACGGCGGTCAGCCAGATGCTGCAGACGACCATGCGGGTCCAGCAGTCGGTCACGGCGCTGGCCATCAAGGGCGACGAGGCGCTGTCGGTGCTGTTCCACACCGACCAGGAGCAGCCGACCTGGGCGACGTTCGACGAGGACGCGGCGCCCACCCCGGCCAACGGCAAGGCGACGGCCACCGGAAACGGTGCCACCTCCGCCAAGCCCGCCAACCAGGGCCGGTTCGAGCTCTACTCGATGCCGGCCGGCACCGACGCCGACCCGGCCGCACCCGCGGCGACGCCGGCATCGCCGAAACCCGAGGCGGGGACCGGCGGTGCGGCCGCCGCGCCGGAGATCGCCGAGTACCTGGACTACGACAACCTCACCCTCGCCCAACTGCGCGCGCGGCTGCGCTCGCTGTCCGTCCCGGAGCTCACCGCACTGCTCGAGTACGAGAACGCCGCCCGGTCCCGGGCCCCGTTCCAGACGATGCTCGGCAACCGGATCACCACCGCCACCGCCAAGTGACTTCCGCCCAGACCAGCCGGCCGGGCGGCCCGCCGTCCGCGCAGACGTCGAACTCGGCCGAGAACCCGTGGCCGGTGCGGTCGGTCTCGACGAAGGTCGCGCAGTGGATCGACCGACTCGGCAGCATCTGGGTCGAGGGTCAGATCACCCAGATCAACGTCCGTCCCGGCACCCGCACCGCGTTCCTGGTGCTGCGCGACGCGTCCGCCGACATGTCGCTGTCGGTGACCTGCTCGCCCACCCTGGTCCGCGACTCCCCCGTCCCGCTGACCGAGGGCAGCCGGGTGGTGATGTTCGGGAAGCTGTCGTACTACACCGGACGCGGCACCATCTCGCTGCGCGTGACCGAGATCCGGGCGGTGGGCATCGGCGAGCTGCTGGCCAGGATCGAGCGCCTGCGTGCCCTCCTGAACGCCGAGGGCCTGTTCGACCCCCGCCTCAAGCGCCCGCTGCCGTTCCTGCCGCGCACCGTCGGGCTGATCACCGGCCGGGCCAGCGCCGCCGAACGCGACGTCCTCAGCGTCGCCGGAACTCGGTGGCCGGCCGTCCGGTTCGAGGTCCGGAACACCGCGGTGCAGGGACCGACCGCGACCGCACAGATCGTGGCGGCGCTCGGCGAACTCGACGAGAACCCCGAGGTCGACGTGATCGTGCTCGCGCGCGGCGGCGGCAGCGTCGAGGACCTGCTGCCGTTCTCCGACGAGACGCTGTGTCGCGCCATCGCCAAGTGCACCACCCCGGTGGTCAGCGCGATCGGCCACGAACCGGACAACCCGCTGTGCGACCACGTCGCCGACGTCCGCGCCGCCACCCCCACCGACGCGGCCAAGCGGGTGGTGCCCGACGCCGGCGCCGAGCAGGCGCTGGTCTCGGAGTTCCGCTCCCGCGGGGCCGCGGCCCTGCGGAACTGGGTGGCCCGCGAGGCGCGCTCGCTCGCGGACCTGCGCAGCCGACCGGTACTGGCCGACCCGTTGGCAGCCGTGGAACGCCGCGCCGAGGACGTCGACCGGCTACGGGCGGCGGGGCGCCGGGACGTCACCCGGCTCCTCGACGGCCAGGCGACGGTCGTCGAGCACCTCGCCGCGCGGCTGACCACGTTGGGGCCGGCGGCGACGCTGGCCCGCGGCTACGCGGTGGTACAGAAGATGGTGCCGGGCGCCGATCCCGAGGTGCTGCGGTTCGTGGACGACGCACCGCCCGGCACCCAGCTGCGGGTACGAGTGGGCGACGGCGCGGTCATCGCGGCCGTCATGGGCCGCGACAAGTCAGGAGAGAAGAAGTGAACGAACCGGTGGCGGAACTCGGCTACGAGGCCGCGCGCGACCAGCTGGCCGAGGTGGTCAAGATGCTCGAGCAGGGCGGGCTGGACCTGGACCACTCGCTGGCGCTGTGGGAGCGGGGCGAGGCCCTGGCCGAGCGTTGCGAGGAACACCTCGCGGGTGCGCGGGCCCGGGTCGAGAAGGCCCTCTCGCACGCCGACGAGTCCGGGTCCGACTAGTCCCGCAACGCCGGCCGAGTCCCGGCCGGCCGGTGCGACGGGCGCGTCAGGGAACGATGGGCTGCGCCGCACCGACCGCGTCGGCGAGCGTGGTGAACTCCTCCGTCGACCCGCTGCCGGTGAGCAGGACGCGCACGTCGCCGAGGTCGGTGACCCAGATCTGCTCGCTGCCCTCCTGGGGGTAGAGCGTCCACGATTCTGCGCCGACCTGCTCCGCGCCGGACGGGCTGCGGTTGTCGCCGGCCACCCACGGCACCAGCGTCTCCTCGCTCGCCGAGCTCTGGGTCAGCTGCACGAAGCGACCCTTGTCGGTGATGAAGCCGACGGTGCTGACGTCGCCGCCGTGATCGCCCGCGACGGTGCCGCGGCTGCCGGAGTTCGGCTGCCAGCCCTCGGGCACGCCCGGGTTGCGGATCGGGAACCCGAGGTCGCGGGCGTCGTACTTGAGCACCGCGTCGATGTCGACGTGCGGCACCTGACCCGGCGTCGGTCCGCCGGGGCTGAGCGTGCACTGGCTCGCGATACCCGCGATGACCAGACAGATCAGCACCAACGGCAGCATCGAGAGCAGCATGTCGCGGTTGTTGTGCAGAATTCGGGGTTTGTCGGCGGCCACGGGCACCAGTATCCCAGTAGCCCGCGGTCGCGCTCGTGCCGGTTCCCGTGTGCGGCGAATCCGGTACCGGCAGTCACATACATGTTGTTCAATCGCAGCATGAGTGCGACCGAGACCTCCCGCCCGTCCCGTCGCGCCCGCTGGCGGCGACGAACAGTCGTCGCGCTGCTCGGTGTCGCTGCGGTGGCCACCACGACCACCGCCACGGCCACCGGCGCCCCGGCCGGCTACGCCGGCCTCCTCGACCTGGTGCCCGCCAACTCGGACGCCGAGCTCGCCGGCGGCCTCGACCCCCGCCTGCCCACCGACCCCGGGGCGCTCGACGCGGCCCTGAGTGCGGCCCGCGCCGACGGCGTCCCGCCGACCCGCTACGCCGCGCTGCTGCACCAGTACTGGCTCGCCCGCGGCACCGCGGCATCGGGCATCGACCTGGCCGGCTGGGACCCGAACGCGGGCTTCGCCGCGAACGCCGGCCTGGTCGAGCGGGTGTACTCGAACTACGGTCGCTACCAGCGTGAACGCGGCGAACTGAACTGGGCGGGCATGGCAGGCATGGCGGGCGCGTCCTTCGCCGCCGGCTTCTGGGACCTCGACATGGGCCGCGACCTGGTCTCCGTCGACGCCGTCCACACCCTCGGGACCGCCGTCGCCGGAGCCGTCGCGTCGCTGCCCGCCGACGCAGCGGCAGCGCTTCCCGCGGACGTGCGGGCCCTCGCCGCGCTGGGCCCGGCCACCACGACGGCGGACCTGGACTGGTACCAGAAGCGCCTACTGATCATGCAGAAGCACATCTACTTCGACATGGTGCCCATGCACGAGGCCTACCTGGAGGCGGGCCGCCCGGCCGTCGAGGAACTCGGCGCGGCGGGCCTGCTCGACGACAACGCCCGGGCCGCGTGGGACGCGATCTTCTCGGGCACCCCCGCCGGCCTCGCCGATGCCACGCTGCGGATGGCCGACCGGGAGCAGAACCAGATCGTCGCCGACCAGTGGGACGCCACGGCCGCGGGCCGCGACGGCGTCGGCCGGGTGCTGGCCTACGTCACCACCGTGGCCGCGCAGCCCGCGATCCCGGGCGCGCAGGCGCCGGGGGTGGTCTCCCCCCTGTCGGTGACCGGTGCCGGCTTCCGGCTGCAGGCCCCGCTCCCCGGCTTCAACTGGGCCGACCGCGCCCCGCGGTGGCAGTACATCGCGAGCGACACCGCGGTGGCCTACGCGCGCCTGGTCGCCGACGGCCCGCGGCCGGCGCAGGCGGTGCTGTCGCAGCCGTTCGGCGCCTTCATGGACCGGCAGCGGGTCGTTCGGCGCGCGCCCGAGCTCGCCCGCGACCTGAGCAGCGGCTGGTCACTGACCCGGGAGCCGTAACCCGACGACGAATTGGTCCGACCCGTGATGAGACAATCACGCTTCGAGACCACATTCTCCCCGGAGAAGAAACCTATGCCGACGCCAACAGCGTCGCGTGCAAGGAGGCACTGCCCATGACGGCCAGCACCCCATCGAGTCGCCGCGAGGCCCCGGATCGCAACCTCGCGCTGGAGCTCGTCCGAGTGACCGAAGCCGGTGCCCTGGCGGCCGGCCGCTGGGTCGGCAAGGGCGACAAGGAGGGCGGGGACGGCGCGGCCGTCGACGCGATGCGTCAGCTCGTGAGCAGCGTGTCCATGCGCGGCGTCGTCGTGATCGGTGAGGGCGAGAAGGACGAGGCGCCCATGCTGTTCAACGGCGAGGAGGTCGGCAACGGCGACGGCCCCGACTGCGACTTCGCGGTCGACCCGGTCGACGGCACCACGCTGATGTCCAAGGGCATGCCGAACGCGATCTCCGTGCTCGCCGTCGCCGAGCGCGGCGCGATGTTCGATCCGTCCGCCGTGTTCTACATGGAGAAGATCGCCGTCGGCCCGGACGCCGCCGACGTCATCGACATCACCGCCCCGATGGCCGAGAACATCAAGCGGGTCGCGAAGGTCAAGAAGGCGTCGGTCTCCGACGTCACCGTCTGCATCCTGGACCGGCCCCGCCACGCCAAGCTGATCGCCGAGGTCCGCGCGACCGGCGCCCGTATCCGGCTGATCTCGGACGGCGACGTCGCCGGCGCCATCGCCGCGGCCCGCCCCGAGTCCGGCACCGACATGCTGGTCGGCATCGGCGGCACCCCCGAGGGCATCATCGCCGCGGCCGCGATGCGCTGCATGGGCGGCGCCCTGCAGGGCAAGCTCGCCCCGACCGACGACGACGAGCGCCAGAAGGCCATCGACGCGGGCCACGACCTGGACCGCGTGCTGCTCACCGAGGACCTGGTCTCCGGCGAGAACGTCTTCTTCACCGCAACCGGCGTCACCGACGGCGACCTGCTGCGCGGCGTCCGCTACTACGGCGGCGGCGCGAGCACCCAGTCCATCGTGATGCGCAGCAAGTCCGGCACCGTGCGCATGATCGACGCGTACCACCGCCTCGAGAAGCTGCGCGAGTACTCGTCCGTCGACTTCGACGGCGAAGAGGGCGCGGTTCCGCCCACCTTCTGATCCCCCGCTGTCCGCGCCCTCCCCCGATCCGATCGGAGGAGGGCGCGGACAGTTGTTTCTGGTGGCAAGCTTGGTTGGCATGACGGACAACAGCGAATCGCAGTTCCGGATCGAGCGCGACACCATGGGTGAAGTCCGGGTCCCCAAGGATGCACTCTGGCGCGCGCAGACTCAGCGCGCCGTCGAGAACTTCCCGATCAGCGGCCGCGGTCTCGAACGCGCCCAGATCCGCGCGATGGGTCTGCTCAAGGCCGCGTGCGCGAAGGTCAACAAGGACCTCGGGCTGCTCGACGCCGACAAGGCCGACGCCATCGTCGCCGCCGCCAACGAGATTGCCGACGGCCGCCACGATGACCAGTTCCCGATCGATGTCTTCCAGACCGGGTCCGGCACCAGCTCGAACATGAACGCCAACGAGGTCATCGCGAGCATCGCCATGGCCCACGGCGTCGAGGTGCACCCCAACGACCACGTGAACATGTCGCAGTCATCTAACGACACGTTCCCCACCGCGACGCACGTCGCCGCGACCGAGGCCGCGGTCACCCAGCTGATCCCCGCGCTCGACCACCTACGTCTGGCCCTCGGCGACAAGGCCGCGCAGTGGCGGACCGTGGTCAAGTCGGGCCGCACCCACCTGATGGACGCCGTCCCGGTCACCCTCGGCCAGGAGTTCGGCGGCTACGCCCGGCAGATCGAGGCGGGCGTCGAACGCGTCATGGCGGCGCTTCCCCGGCTGGGCGAGTTGCCGATCGGCGGGACCGCGGTCGGGACCGGACTCAACGCCCCCGACGGGTTCGGACCCAAAGTTGTTGCGGAACTTGTCAAGTCGACCGGGCTGGACTCCCTGACCCCGGCACGGAACAGCTTCGAGGCGCAGGCCGCCCGCGACGGCCTGGTGGAGGCGTCCGGCGCACTGCGCACCGTCGCGGTGTCACTGACGAAGATCGCCAACGACATCCGGTGGATGGGCTCCGGACCGCTGACCGGACTGGGCGAGCTGCACCTGCCGGACCTGCAGCCCGGCAGCTCGATCATGCCCGGCAAGGTCAACCCGGTGCTGCCCGAGGCCGTCACCCAGGTCGCGGCGCAGGTGATCGGCAACGACGCCACCGTCGCCTGGGGTGGCGCCGCGGGCGCCTTCGAACTCAACGTGTACATCCCGGTGATGGCCCGCAACCTGCTCGAGTCGTTTCGGTTGCTGGCCAACGTCTCCCGACTGTTCGCCGACCGGTGCGTTGCGGGACTCGAGGCCGACATCGAGCGTCTACGGACACTCGCCGAGTCGTCCCCGTCCATAGTCACGCCGCTCAACTCCGCGATCGGCTACGAGGAGGCGGCCGCCGTCGCCAAACAGGCACTGAAGGAGAAGAAGACGATCCGGCAGACCGTGATCGACCGTGGACTGATCGGCGACACACTCTCCGAGGCGGAGCTCGACCAACGGCTCGACGTGCTCGCCATGACGAAGGTCGAGGAATAGCGTTCGGCTCAGCCCGTGATCGCGATGACCGCGCCGGGCCGCAGCCAGCGGATCAACCACACCAGCGGGGCCTCGTCGACGGCGACACAGCCCTCGGTGGGCTGGCCGTTGGCCACATGCAGGAAGAACGCGCCGCCCCCACCTGGCCGCCGCTCCGCGTTGACGCCCATCACCACCGCGTAGCGGTATGCCGGGATCGCGAGCTGCTCGCTCTGCGACTCGTCGAAGCCGCAGCTGCCGGGCGGGCACACCTGGTGGGTGTTGTAGGTCGGGCTCTGCCGGTCGCCGTCCCACCAGTCGTCCGGGCCCACCACCCGGTAGGGCAGCCCGCCGCCCGGGGACGGCTGGGTGCCGAACGCCGCGTCGAGGGTGAACACACCCTCCGGAGTGGCCGGCACGCCGTCCGCCGCCTCCGCCGCGAAACCCGCGGCCCCCACCTCCGCGGGAATCGCCGGCGAGATCCGGTGCCAACCGAGCGGGGAGCGCTGCCAGGCCTCGACGGTGGTACCCGCACCCGAGCCGCGGACGGCGATCACCTGGTTCGCGGAGCCGACCGCGTGGTCGAACCACGGACCTTGCGCGACCGCGTGTGGCGCACACAGCAGGGCTAGCAACGTCGCGACGACAACCGAGAGGACCGCGCTACCCGCTCTCCGCATCAGGACATAGTGACGTGAGTCACAGGCCCCGTCAACCCCGATAGGCTCTACCTGGCCCGACCGGGCCCGGCGCCGTCCCCAGGAGCACCCGTGGATCCCACCGCATCGACCGACCGTCGCGACGCCGCCGTGGCGACGGTGACCGACTTCTTCGCCGCACTCGACGCACTCGACGTCCCTCGTGCCGGTACGTTTCTCACCCCGGACGTGGTGTGGCGGAACACGACGCTGCCCACACTCCGGGGGCTGCCGACGGTCACCCGGGCGCTGCGGGCCGCGGCCCGGCCACGGTGCCGGTTCGAGGCCGTCGTGCACCACATCGCCAGCGACGGCGACGCGGTGCTCGTCGAGCGGACAGACACGCTGACACTCGGCCCGCTGCGTTCGACCTTCTGGGTGTGCGGCACCTTCGAGATCCGCGACGGGAAGATCGCCGTGTGGCGGGACTACTTCAGTTGGCGCAACGTCCTTCTCGGCGCCGTGACCGGCACGCTCCGGTCGGTGCGGGGCCGACAGCGACACCTCCCGGCGGCCCCGGGCCACGGACGCTCCACGGGTACGATTCCGGGTGCGGCGCCCGCGACGGTGCCGCCGGACTACCCACGGAAAGACCAGGTCAAATGAGCAATCAGGACGACACCTCCATCTCCCCCACCTCCCCCGCATTCGACGCCGGGCTCGCGGTCCGCACCGAGGTCATGGGTGCGGACTTCGTGGACGCGGCCTTCGAGCGCACCCGGGGAACGGACGGCGAGGCACTTCAGGAGTTCGTCACCGCGAACGTGTGGGGATCGGTCTGGACCCGCCCCGGCCTCGACCGCCGCAGTCGCAGCCTGATCAACCTGGGCATGCTGATCGCCCTGCGGGCGGAGAACGAACTGCGTGGCCACGTCCGCGGCGCGCTGCGAAACGGGTTGACCCGCACCGAGATCGTCGAAACGGTGATCCACGCCAGCGCCTACTGCGGGGCACCGGCCGGGCTGGCCGCGATGCGCGTCGTGCAGGAGGTCCTGACCGCGGAACTCGGACCGCTGGAGCCGTCGACCGAGTCCTGACCCGGACGCCCGGTGCCGCATCGGCCTGACCGATGCGGCACCGGGTCGAACAGTCCCGGTCAGGCGGTGGGGCCGAACTCCTCGAGCATCTCCGTCACCAGTGCCGCGATCGGCGAACGCTCGCTGCGGGTGAGCGTGACATGCGCGAACAGCGGATGCCCCTTGAGCTTCTCGATCACCGCGGCGACCCCGTCGTGCCGGCCGACGCGCAGGTTGTCCCGCTGCGCGACGTCGTGGGTCAGGACCACCCGTGACCCGCTGCCCAGCCGGGAGAGCACGGTCAGCAGCACGTTGCGCTCGAGGGACTGCGCCTCGTCCACGATGACGAAGGAGTCGTGCAGGGACCGACCGCGAATGTGGGTGAGCGGCAAGACCTCCAGCATGCCGCGGGCGATCACTTCGTCCATCACCTCCGGGCTGGCGAGGCCGTCGAGGGTGTCGAAGACCGCCTGCGCCCACGGCCCCATCTTCTCGCTCTCGCTGCCCGGCAGGTAGCCCAGTTCCTGGCCACCGACCGCGTACAGCGGGCGGAACACCACCACCTTGCGATGCGACCGGCGTTCGAGCACCGCCTCCAGTCCCGCCGTCAACGCCAGTGCCGACTTCCCGGTGCCCGCTTTGCCGCCGAGGGAGATGATGCCGATGCTCTCGTCCAGCAGCAGGTCCAGGGCGATCCGCTGTTCGGCCGAGCGTCCGTGCAGCCCGAACGCCTCGCGCTCGCCCCGCACCAACTGCACGCGCTTGTCCGGGGTGACCCGACCGAGGGCGCTGGAGCGACCGCCGATCAGCCGGATCCCGGTGTGGCACGGCAGGTCCCGCGCGTCGTCCAGGTCTGCGACACCCTCGCCGAACAACTCGTCGATGCGAGCCGAGTCGACCTCGAGCTCCGCCATGCCCGTCCACCCGGACGCCACCACGTCGTGGGCGTGGTACTCGTCGGCCGGCAGGCCCACGGCGCCCGCCTTGACCCGGAGCGGGATGTCCTTGCTCACCAGCACCACGTCCCGGCCCTCGGCCGCCAGATTGAGCGCGCAGGCCAGGATCCGGGAGTCGTTCGAGTCGGTTCGGAACCCGACCGGCAGCACCGCCGGGTCGGTGTGGTTCAACTCGACCTGCAGCGTTCCGTCCTCGGTGCCGATCGGCACCGGCCGGTCCAGTCTCCCGTGCTCGATCCGCAGGTCGTCGAGCATTCGAAGTGATTCTCGCGCAAACCATCCGAGCTCGTGGTGGTGACGCTTGCCCTCGAGCTCGCTGATCACCACCAGCGGCAGCACCACTTCGTGCTCGGCGAATCGCGTGACAGCCCAGGGATCCGAGAGCAGGACCGAGGTGTCGAGGACGTAGGTGCGGACGGAGCGGGATTCGGTCACGGTGGCTCCTCGACCTGCGCGGCACCCGCGCAAGCGGCGTTCGCTGGGCCGTTCGGTCCGGGTGGGACTTACGTCCCACAGGGGCCGGGCGCCGGCCCCTTCGCCCTGAACAAGTCAGTCACGATTCGAACCTCCCGGACGGGCGGCTTCTGCACCACCCGTTGACCTGAACGCTACGACGACACGCCACACACCTGTCGGACCAACACGATGAACGTTGTGTAAACGTCGGGTGGGACGTAACCGCCGAGACCTGCGCCCGCGGGCCACCGTCTCGTCCACAGCCGTTCGATCCGGTGGGTCAGTAGACGTCACGCACGTACCGCTTCTCCGCTGCGAGGGCCTTGACGTACGCCTCGGCGCTGCGGGGGGCAAGCCTGCCGAACTGCGCGACGATGCCGTTGAGGGCGACGTCCACGTCCTTCGCCATCCTGGCCGCGTCTCCACAGACGTAGAAGTGGGCACCGTTCTGCAGCCAGTCCCACAGCAGCGCCCCACGTTCGCGCATCCGGTCCTGGACGTAGACCTTCGCGGACTGGTCGCGGGAGAACGCGACGTCGAGTTCGGTGAGGAACCCGTCCCTGCGTAGCTCCTCGATCTCTTCGCGGTAGTAGAAGTCGGTCGCGGCGTGTTGCTCGCCGAAGAACAGCCAGTTCGGTCCGGTGTGTCCCAATGCTCGTCGCTCGTGCAGGAACGCGCGGAAGGGGGCGATGCCGGTGCCCGGCCCGACCATGATCATCGGGGTCTCGGAGTCGGCCGGGGGACGGAAGTGACTGGACTTCTGCACGTAGATTCCGATGTCGTCGCGGTCGGCGTAGTCGGCGAGGTACGTCGAGCACACCCCTCGCCGCGGGACGCCCGCGACGTTGTACCGAACGGCGGAGACCGTCAGCTGCACCTCGCGGGGGCTTGCCTTCGGGCTGGAGGAGATCGAGTACAGGCGCGGCTGAAGGGGTTTCAGGACAGTGAGCCACTCGTCGACGGAGGCTCGAACCGGGGACTGGCCGAGCACGTCGACGGACTGGCGCCCCCACGACCAGTCCTTGAGTGCGGACTTGTTCTCCGGCTTCATCAGTTCCGCAAGGTCCGCGTCCGCGGTGCGCTGTTGCACGAACCGGAGCAGGTCGCCGGTGAGGCGGGTGATCTCCAGGCGTTCGACGAGGGCAGTGCGCAGCGTCATCGCACCGTGCTCGGCTAGTTCGACGGCGGCATCCCCGTCGAGTCCGGTGACGGCGAGCCATTCGTCGACGAACGGGCTGCTGTTGCGGGGCCAGACCCCGAGTGCGTCGCCGGCCTCGTAGCTGACGGTGCCCGTCGGTAGGTGAAAGCCGAACTGCCGCACGTCCTTCGTCGACCCGGGCCGGTTGAGGACCACGTTGCGCGTCAGGGAGGTGACCAGCGGCGACTTCTTGCTGTACTGGCGCGTTTCGCTGGGTGCCGTCACCGTGCGGGCGCTGACCTTCGTCCCGGAATCGTCCGCGACGGCGTCGCGATCCGCCCCTCCGCCGATCGATGCCGGCGGGTTCTGCAGTTCGACCGCCACCGCGTCCAGCCACCCGGCGGCGGACTCTTCGTAGTCGGGTTCGCAGTCGACGCGGCCGACGATGCGGGTGGCGCCGAGCTCGGTGAGTCGGTCGTCGAGCTTTCGGCCGTGTCCGCAGAAGTCGTCGTAGTTGGAGTCGCCGAAAGCGATGACGGCGTAGCGCATCTCGGTCAGGCGCGGCGCGGTGTCCGAGCTCAGGACGTCCCACAGGCCGCTGCCGTTGTCCGGCGGTTCGCCGTCGCCGGTGGTACTGGTGATCAGGAGCAGCTCGCGTGTCGTCGGCAGGTCGGCCGACGCGAACTCCTCCATGCCGTGCATCACCACGGGCAGGCCGGCCTCGCCGAGCCGGGCGACGCAGGAGGCGGCGAATTCTTCGGCCGTACCGGTCTGCGAGGCCCAGAGCACCACGATCGGGGCCCGCCCGGGAACGGGCACCGCCGCCGGAACCGTCCGCGGGGCGCCGGGGGACGGCTCGGGCCGTTCGCCCCCGGGGACCGGGGTGCGCGAGAACAGCCCGGCCAGGACGCCGTCGACCCACATTCGTTTGCCGGCATCGAACGGGGTGTTCGCGGGCAGGGTCGGCACGCCGGGGGTGCGGCCCGCGTCCGACCGCAGGGCCGCCAGGAGTCCGGCGAGGTAGAGCTTCTCCAACGGGTCGAACTCGACTGCCGGCGTATCGGTCTGCCCGAGGACGGCGGCGAGGACGTCGAGTCGCGACGAACCGCCGTCCGAGGCGGCGGCGGGCGGCGCGGACGCGGCGGCGGGAGTTGCCTCCGGCGCATCGGCGGTCTCGGTGGGTGTGGCCTCGGGTGTGGACACGGCGACCTTGGTCAGAGTCACGGCACAGGCCTTGAACTCCGGCTGTTGCGAGGCGGGATCGATCGCGTCGTTGGTCACCGCGTTGACGGCCAGGTACTCGCCGAAGGAGTCGTTCCAGTGGAACGGCGCGAAGCAGTTCCCGGGACGCACCCGATCAGTGACCAGGGCCGGCAACACCGCGCGTCCGCGACGCGAGGACACCTCGATCGCGTCCTTGTCGGTGACACCGAGGCGGGCGGCGTCGTCAGGGTGGATTTCGATGAACGGCCCCGGATTGAGTTTGTTGAGCTTGGCTACCTTGCCGGTCTTGGTCATGGTGTGCCACTGGTGCGCGAGACGGCCGGTGTTGAGCAGGAACGGGTAGTCGTCGTCGGGCATTTCGGCGGGCGGCAGGTGCGGCCGGGCGAAGAACATCGCGCGGCCACTGGCGGTGGGGAACGCCAGTCGCGGCGCGGCGCCGTCCTCCCTGACGAGAAGCCGCTGGCTCACGCCGTCGTTGAGGTATCGGATGGGGTGACGGTCCTGATCGCTGTCGGGTGGGCACGGCCACTGGACCGGGCTCTCGCGAAGGCGCTCGTAGGTGATCCCCCGCAGGTCGTAGCCGGTCTTGGGATTCCAGAACTGCTTGATCTCCTCGAACACCTCCTCTGCGCAGGTGTAGGTGAACGCGTCCGCGTAGCCCATCTCGCAGGCGATCCGGGCAATGATCTGCCAGTCCGGCAGCGCCTGCCCGACCGGGTCCAGGGCCTGCTGGAACAGGGTCAGGTTGCGTTCGGAGTTGATCATCACTCCGTCGGACTCGGTCCACAGCGCCGCCGGGAGCAGCACGTCGGCGTACTCGTTGGTCTCGGTGCCGAGGAACGCGTCCTGGGTGACGACGAGTTCGGCCTTCTCGAGTCCGTCGAGGACGGTCTTGCGGTTGGCCACCGTCGCAACGGGATTGGTGCAGATGATCCAGCAGGCCTTGATCTCGCCGGCGGCCATCCGGGAGAACATGTCGATCGTCCCGCCGCCGATGTCGGTGCGCAGCGATCCGCGGGGGATTCCCCACCGGTCCTCGACGAACTCGCGGTCGTCGTCGAACATCACCGCCCGCTGGCCGGGCAGACCCGGTCCCATGTAACCCATTTCGCGCCCGCCCATGGCGTTCGGCTGGCCGGTCAGGGAGAACGGGCCACTGCCGGGCCGGCAGATCGCACCGGTGGCGAGGTGCAGGTTGCAGATCGCGTTGGTGTTCCAGGTCCCGTGCGTGCTCTGGTTCAAACCCATTGTCCAGCAGCTCATCCAGTTGCCGGCCTCGCCGATCCACTGCGCGGCGGTGCGGATGTCCGCCGCCGGGATTCCGGTGATCTCACTGACCTTGTCCGGGGCGAACTCCTCGAGGAAGCTGGGCATCACCTCCCAGCCCTCGGTGAATTCGTCGATGAACTCCGGATCGGTGTGACCGTTCTCGACGAGCAGATGCAGGAGTCCGTTGAGCAGCGCGAGGTCGGTGCCCGGCGCAACCTGCAGGAACAGGTCGGCCTTGTCCGCGGTGGCGCTGCGCCGGGGGTCGACGACGATCAGCTTCGCTCCGGCCTTGACCCGATCCATCATCCGCAGGAACAAGATCGGGTGGCAGTCGGCCATGTTGGCGCCGGTCACGAAGAAGACGTCGGCGTGCTCGAAGTCCTGGTACGAGCCGGGCGGCCCGTCGGCGCCGAGGGACTGCTTGTACCCGGTGCCGGCGCTGGCCATGCACAGGCGCGAGTTCGACTCGATCTGATTGGTGCCGATGAAACCCTTGGCCAGTTTGTTCGACAGGTACTGGGCCTCGAGAGACATCTGCCCCGACACGTACAGGGCCACCGCATCGGGGCCGTGCTCGTCGACGATCGCCCGCAACCGCTGCGCAGTGCCGGTGATGACGGCGTCCATGTCGGCCGCCTCGAGCGACTGTCCCCGGGCCGGCCGCAGATACGGCGACTCCATGCGGCCCGGTCCGGCCAGCATGTCCGCGGTCGTGGCGCCCTTGGTGCACAGTCGCCCGAAATTCGTGGGGTGGGACGCGAGGCCCGACGATTTCGCAGCCCTCCGGCGTCCCGTCTCCGGGTCGGTGACGATGTCGAGGACCAGGCCACACCCGACGCCGCAGTACGCGCAGAGTGTGTCGACACTGGTGCCGTCGCGGCGAGCGCCCATAGTCCGTGCATCCCTTCGGCCGCGGATCAAGGTCGCCACCGATCATCGGGCCCGGATGTTTCGGGACGTCACACCCGGTGTTGCGTATCGGTCAACACTTGCACTCCGTGGACGGGAATCGACTGTGCGGTTGCCGTGACCTCGACGTGCACGTCTGCGACCAGAACGGCGGCGGCCCGCACCCCCTCGTCGGGAGTGCGGGCCGCCGCGCGAGCCGTCGGTGACGTCAGACGTCCTTGGAGAGCAGTCCCCAGCCCTCGAGTCCGTCGTACAGCGGGAAGTCGAGCGCCAGCTTCGAGACCCGGGCCCGCAGGGCCGGCACGTCGGCGGCGGAGCCGGCGGCCAGCGCGGTGCCGATGATGTCGGCGACCTCGGTGAACTCGGCTTCGCCGAAGCCGCGGGTGGCCAGCGCGGGGGTGCCGATGCGCAGGCCCGACGGGTTCATCGGCGGGCGCGGGTCGAACGGCACGGCGTTGCGGTTGACCGTGATGCCGATCTCGTGCAGGAGGTCCTCGCCCTGCTGGCCGTCGAGCTGCGAGTGGCGCAGGTCCACCAGCACCAGGTGCACGTCGGTGCCGCCGGTCAGCACGGAGATGCCGTTGCCCGCGACGTCGGCGCCGGTGAGGCGCTCGGCGAGGATCTTCGAGCCCGCGATGGTGCGGGCCTGACGGTCCTTGAACTCGTCGGTGGCGGCGATCTTCATCGCGACGGCCTTCGCGGCGATCGCGTGCATCAGCGGCCCGCCCTGCTGGCCCGGGAAGACCGCGGAGTTGAGCTTCTTGGCCCATTCCTGCTTGGCCAGAATCATGCCGGAGCGGGGTCCGCCGAGCGTCTTGTGCACGGTGGTGGAGACGACGTCGGCGTGCGGCACCGGCGACGGGTGCAGACCCGCGGCGACCAGGCCGGCGAAGTGCGCCATGTCGACCCACAGCTTGGCGCCGATCTCGTCGGCGATCGAACGGAAGGCCGCGAAGTCGAGGTGGCGCGGGTACGCGGACCAGCCGGCGATCAGCACCTGCGGGCGCTCGGCCAGTGCGGTCTCGCGCACCTGGTCCATGTCGACGACGTGGGTGTCCTCGCGGACGCCGTAGGACGCCACCTCGTACAGCTTGCCGGAGAAGTTCAGCTTCATGCCGTGGGTGAGGTGCCCGCCGTGCGCGAGGTCCATGCCCATCAGCTTCTCGCCCGGGTTCATCAGCGCCATCAGCACCGCGGCGTTGGCCTGCGCGCCTGCGTGCGGCTGCACGTTCGCGAACTCGGCGCCGAAGACGGCCTTGGCACGCTCACGCGCGAGGTTCTCCACGACGTCGACGTGCTCGCACCCGCCGTAGTAGCGGCGGCCCGGGTAGCCCTCGGCGTACTTGTTGGTGAGCACGCTGCCCTGCGCCTGCAGGACCGCGCGCGGCACGAAGTTCTCCGAGGCGATCATCTCGAGGGTGTCGCGCTGACGGGCCAGCTCGCCGTTCATCGCCGCGGCGACCTCGGGGTCGAGTTCGGCGAGCGAAGCGTTGTTGACGTCGGTGCTGGGCACAGCGGTCATCGAAGATTCTCCAAGGGAAGCCGGGCAGGGGCGCTTCCAGTCTAGAACCGTGCGAACAGCACGAACCCCCGGGTCCTACCCCAGTTCGGTCCCGGTGATCGAGATCACAGCGACGAAGGCCCCGCGCGGCCGGGTCAACGTGCCCACCGGGCCGCCCGGCCCGAGCCCGCCGCGACCGCCCAGGAGCGCCCATGACCACAGCCGAGACGACGTTCGAGGACCTGCTCACCGAACGCGCGATCCTCCGATCCCTGACGCGGATCGCCCGGGCCATGGACGAGCGGGCCTGGGCCGCGCTGGACGACCTCGTGCTCGCGGACGCGACCGCGAACCTCGGCACCGGCGAGCTGACCGGCCTCCCCGACATCGTCGCCAGCATCCGCTCGTTCCTCGACGAGTGCGGTCCCACCCAGCACCTGCTCGGCAACGTCCTCGTCGAGGTCGACGGGGAGACCGCCACCAGCCGGGCGTACGTCAGCGACATGCACGTCGGCGCGGGCGACCGCTCGCACCTGACGTTCTGCACCCTCGGCGACTACCACGACGAGTGGGTCCGGCGCGGCGGCGAATGGCTGCTGAGCAGGCGGGTGAAGGTCAGCAGCGCGCACACCGGATCGTTCGAGGTCCTCGGACCCGGTCCGGCCGGATGGGCACCGCGCGGCTGAGCGTCAGCGCAGCGCGGACGGGATCAGCGGCTCGTCGAGCAGTCGCCGGAACAGCTCCGACCGCTCGTCCGCGTCCGCGCCCCGGTCCAGCCAGGACCCGAGCAGCCGGTATCCCTCCACGTAGGTGGACGTATAGGCGCGCCACAGCGGCGAGGACAGGAACCGCAGCGACTGCCGGGCCCGGTCCGGAGTGGTGAGCGTCCAGCGCTGCAGGAACTGGGCGACCTCGTCGTGGTCACGGCCGCGGTCGTGCAGCAGCAGGGCCGCGTCCTGCCTGACCCCGAGCAACTTGCCCGACGCCGCCGAGAGCGCCTCCGCCCGCTCGCCGTCGAAGCGCAGCCCCAGGTCCGCGTAGATCTCCTGCGCCCACAGCCCCCAGCCGGCACCGCCGGTGCCTCCGACGATCGACTTCAGCGCCAGGTCCGCCAGCCCCTCCGCCATCAGGCACTGCGGGGTGTTCACGAGGAACAGGGTCTGCTCCTGCTGCCCGGCGGCCACCAGCCCGGCCTCCTTGCGGCAGTGCTCGGTGTGGTGGCCGGGGTACGACTCGTGCGCGATCAGGTGCGGCAGGTTCGCCATGTGCTGCTTGAGGTCGGAGTTGATCGCGACCCGGGACCGGTAGTCCCCCAGGTAGTAGTTGAATCCCGACCACGGCTTGTCGCCGACCACCTCGTACTCGACGCGCTCGGTCTCCGGCAGCGGGTAGCGGTCGCGGACCAGGTCGCGCAGCGCGCTGGAGAAGGCCTCGACGCACTCGGCCAGCCGCTCCGGCGGGATCTCGTCGGCGGACCGGTGTGCCTGCAGACGTTCGGCCAGCGACCGCGTCGGGTCCGCCGCCCCGCCGCCGGCGAGCACCTCGTCCATCGCCCGGTGCGCGTCCCGGTAGTCCTCCTCCGACCCCGGCTCGATGCGGACGTCGAAGTAGGCGTGAACCTCGTCGACGAAGCCGATGTCCTCGCCGGCGAACTTGCGGCCGGAGCACTCGAGCGCGCGCAGGTGGACGTCGAGGAAGGCCGCGCGGTCCGCGGTCAGGTCCACGTCGGGCAGCTCCGTGCGCAGTTCCGCGGCCCGCCGGGCCAGGTCCCTCGGCAGCGGCGCCGGCGCGTCCGCCACCTGACGACGCAGCGCCGGGTCGCCGGTGTAGGCGTCGACGAAACCCTCCTCCAACCGGTCGAAACCGAGCCCCAGCAGCAGGTATTCGCGGACGAACGCAACGGGATCCATGTGGACCGAGGGTAGTGCGCCGCCCGGCCGGCGCGGCGGCGGACTCGCGCCAGGACCTCGGGGCAGAGCGCGCAATCCGGACCCGCCGCAGCGGGCCGGTGTGTGAACGCGCACAATTCGACCATGCAGACCGAGCGCGAGGTGAGCGCATGGCCAAGGTGAGCGAGTCCAGCCCGTACGTCGAATTCGACCGTAAACAGTGGCGGACCCTGCGTAAGTCCACCCCGCTGGTGCTCACGGAGGAGGAGCTCCTCGGCCTGCGCGGTCTGGGCGAGCAGATCGACCTCGACGAGGTCGCCGAGGTGTACCTGCCGCTCTCACGTCTGATCCACCTGCAGGTGGCGGCCCGGCAGCGGCTCTTCGCGGCCACCGCCACCTTCCTCGGCGAGAAGCACCCCGACCGCCAGGTCCCCTTCGTGATCGGCGTGGCGGGCAGTGTCGCGGTCGGCAAGTCGACCACCGCCCGCGTCCTGCAGGCACTGCTGGCCCGCTGGGACCACCACCCGCGGGTGGACCTGGTGACCACCGACGGATTCCTCTACTCGACCGCGGAGCTGACCCGGCGGGGCATCATGCACCGCAAGGGTTTTCCCGAGAGCTACGACCGCCGCAAGCTGCTGCGTTTCGTCACCGAGGTCAAGTCGGGCGCGGAAGAGGTTGCGGCGCCGGTGTACTCACACCGGTCGTACGACGTGCTGGCCGGCCAGTACCACCTCATCCGGCAGCCCGACATCCTGATCATCGAGGGCCTCAACGTGCTGCAGACCGGCCCGCGGCTGATGGTCTCGGACCTGTTCGACTTCTCCATCTACGTCGACGCGCGGATCGAGGACATCGAACGCTGGTACGTCAAACGCTTTCTGGCGCTGCGCAAGACGTCGTTCGCCGACCCGAACGCACACTTCCACCACTACTCCGGACTGTCCGACGAGCACGCGACGGTGGCCGCGGAGGAGATCTGGAACTCCACCAACCGGCCGAACCTGGTCGAGAACATCCTGCCGACCCGGCCGCGCGCGACGCTGGTGCTCCGTAAGGACGCCGACCACTCGATCAACCGGCTCCGCCTGCGCAAGCTGTAGGCGACTGCGTCGCCCGTGCGCCTTTCTGGCAGCGCCCGCTACCAGAAGGGCGCACGGCCGCGGAGCGGCCTACGCGCCGAAGCGCCGGTGCCGGGCCGCGTAGTCGCGCAGGGCCCGCAGGAAGTCGACGCGGCGGAACTCCGGCCAGTACGCCTCGGTGAACCAGATCTCGGAGTACGCGCTCTGCCACAGTAGGAAGCCCGAGAGCCGCTGCTCCCCCGACGTCCGGATCACCAGGTCCGGGTCGGGCTGGCCGGAGGTGTACAGGTGACCGTCGATGCCCTCGACGCTCATCGCCTTGACCAGGTCGTCGCCGGTCAGGCCCTCGCGCAGCTTCTCGCTCAGCAGCGACTGCACCGCGTCGGCGATCTCCTGGCGGCCGCCGTAGCCGACCGCGACGTTCACGTGGCAGCCGGTGCCGCCCTGGGTGCCCTCGGCCGCCTCGCGCAGCCGGCGCGCCTGCGCGTCGGGCAGCAGGTCGAGCGTGCCGACGATCTTGACGCTCCAGTTGTGCGCGGGGCCCGAGATCTCCTCGACCACGTCGGTGATGATCTCGAGCAGCGTGTCCAGCTCTTCGGGCTCGCGGCGCAGGTTCTCGGTGGAGAGCAGGTAGATGGTGGCCATCTCGATGCCGGCCTCGTCGCACCACTGCAGCAGTTGCGCGATCTTGAGCGCACCCATCCGGTGACCGTGCGCGACGTCGGTGAAACCGTTCTCCCGCGCCCATCGGCGGTTGCCGTCGCACATCACCGCGACGTGGCGCGGCGTGCGAAGGCCCTCGAGTTTTCGGGTCAGCCGTCGCTCGTAGATGCTGTACAGCAGGTTCGGCACCTTCACCTGGACATCACCACGAGAGGTCACATTACGCCGCGCGCACCGGCGCCTCGCGCGGGCCGCCGCATTCCGCCGGCGACGGCCTCCCCGGCTGTCTGCGGGGCCGGTACAGTGACCACCGAACCCGAACCTACGGTACCGTAGGTTCGGCCGTCGTCACGATCACGGGAGCGCGACATGACCGCACTTGACCAGGCCCCCACTCCGGTGAAACCGCGACTGCGCGGCTGGATTCACCTGTGGGCATTCGGGGTCGCCGTCATCGCGGGCGCCGTCCTGGTGACCGGTGCCGTCGGCGTCTCGGCCCGCGCCGGATTCGCCACTGCCATCTATGCGGCGACGGTGTGCGGCGTATTCGGCGTCAGCGCCACGTACCACCGCGTGCACTGGCCGACGGTCCGCGCGCGGACCTGGATGAAGCGCGCCGACCACTCGATGATCTTCCTGTTCATCGCGGGCAGCTACACCCCGTTCGCGATGCTCGGGCTGCCGCCGGAGACCGGCCGCACCCTGCTGACCGTGGTGTGGGCGGGCGCGCTCGCCGGGGTGGCCCTGAAGATGCTGTGGCCCACGGCCCCGCGCTGGGTCGGTGTCCCGCTGTACCTGATCCTCGGCTGGGCGATCGTGCCCGTCGCGGGCGAGCTGGCCGGTCAGGTCGGCTGGGCGCCGCTGATCCTGCTCGCCGTCGGCGGGGTCCTCTACAGCGTCGGCGCCGTGCTGTACGCGACGAAGTGGCCCAACCCGTGGCCGGCGACCTTCGGCCATCACGAGTTCTTCCACGCCGGCACAGTGGTCGCCGCGCTGTGCCACTACGTCGCGGTGTGGCTGGTCGTGTTCGGCTGACCCGCGAACGCCGGGCCACAGCCGTCACGGACTACCTGCCCAGCGCGGCCCGCAGCTCCGAGGTCCCGGTAACCGGCCGGTCGCAGACCGACCCCCGGCAGACGTACGCCGCGGGGGCCCCGTCGACGAGCGGGCGGTCCGCCAGCAGCGGAACCGAGTCCGGCGCACCGCCGACCACGACCGCGCCTCCGGGCGCGGCGCGGCGGGCCGCGTCCAGCAACCCGGTCTCGGCACCGTCCGTCGCCACCGCGACCTGGATCGGGCCGCGCACCGACGCCTCCGCCACCGCCAGCCAGTGCCCCGCCGACCGCGCCGACCGGGCCAGCAGCGGCGCGCCCCGGTCCAGGGTGTCGGCGACCGCGGCGGCGTACCGCGTCGAGCGCTCCGGGTCCGACAGCGACGCCGCCAGCTGCAGCGCCTCCGCCATCGACGAGGCCCCAGACGGGGTCGCGCCGTCGAACGGGTCCCGCGGGCGGGTGATCAGCCGTTCGGCGTCGTCTGCGGTGTCGAACCAGCAGCCCGGCTCGGCCGGGTCCGCGAAGTGCGTGATCGCCAGGTCCACCAGTTCCTGTGCGCGGGTGAGCCACTCGGCCTCGCCCGTCGCCTGGTGCAGGGCGAACAGCCCGGTGGCAAGGCAGGCGTGGTCGTCGAGCACCCCGGCGGCCTCGCCGACGTGTCCGCCCAGCGAGGCCCGGCGCAGCCGGCCGTCCACCAGGTGTGCGTCGACCAGGTACCGCGCGCAGTCCGCGGCGGCGTCCACCCAGTCCGGGCGGCCGAATCCCGCACCGGCCTCGGCCAGCGCGGTGATCGCGAGCCCGTTCCAGGCGGTGACCACCTTGTCGTCGCGGGCGGGCTGCGGTCGGCGCGCGCGGGCCTCGAAGAGCTTCGCCCGCACCGTCGCCCACCGCGACCAGTCCTCGGGATCGGCGGGCAGCTGCAGCACCGAGGTGCCGGCCTCGAAGGTGCCCGCGGAACTCACCGCGAGCAGCCCTGCCGCCCAGACGCCGTCCTCGAAGCCCAGCACCGCGGCCAGCTCGTCGGGGGTCCACGCATAGGTCAGGCCCTCGACGCCCTCGGTGTCGGCGTCCAGCGCGGACGCGAAAGCGCCGCTGTCCGTGGACAGGTCACGCATCAGGAACCCTGCGGTCTCCTCGGCCACCCGGACCGCGAGCGCCGAGCCGGTGCGACGGCCCAGGTGCGCGTACAGCCGCAGCAGCTGCGCGTTGTCGTAGAGCATCTTCTCGAAGTGCGGAACCACCCAGTCGGCGTCCACCGCGTACCGGGCGAAGCCACCGCCGAGCTGGTCGTAGATGCCGCCGCGGGCCATCGCCTCCGCGGTCCGCGCCACGGCGGCCAGCGGGGTCCCGTCCCCGGTCCGCTCGTGCCCGCGCAGCAGCCCCTCCAGCAGCGCGGTGGGCGGGAACTTCGGCGCGCCGCCGAAGCCACCCCGGGCGACGTCCTCGTCGCGCAGCGCGGCGGCAGCCGCGGCGTCGAGCAGGGCCGCGTCCACCGGCAGCTGACCCCCGGGGACGCCGGCCGAATTGGCCTGCAGCTCAGCGGAGATCTGCGCGGACGCGCGCTGCACGTCGCCGCGGCGGGAGTGCCAGGTGTCGCTGATCGCCTCGAGCAGCTGGCCGAACGAGGGCATCCCGCCGCGCGGCGCGGGCGGGTAGTAGGTACCGCAGTAGAACGGCTCGGCGTCGGGGGTCAGGAAGCAGGTCATCGGCCACCCGCCCTGGCCGGTCATCGCGACCGTCGCGTTCATGTAGACCGCGTCGAGATCCGGCCGCTCCTCGCGGTCGACCTTGACGCAGACGAAGTTCGCATTCATGACCGCGGCGGTCGCCTCGTCCTCGAACGACTCGTGCGCCATCACGTGGCACCAATGACAGGCCGCGTAGCCGATCGACAACAGGATCGGCACGTCCCGTTCCCGCGCCCAGGCCAGCGCCTCCGGCCCCCACTGCTGCCAGTGCACCGGGTTGTCGGCATGTTGCCGCAGGTAGGGGCTGGTGGCCCCGCCGAGGGCGTTGCGGTCCTGGGCCGTCATCTAGCCGGGCGTCTGCGTCGGCGGTTCGGTCTTCTTCTTGCCGGTCTTCGGCGCGTCCACCTCGGGGTCCTTCGCCTCCGGCGCCTTCGCGGCGCCGCGGTCGGTGCCCTCGTCGGCGGCCTGGTCGGCCTCCGGGTGTTCCGGCTCGAAGGTGTCCGGCAGCTTCTTGAGCTGGCGGTTCATCGAGCGGATCAGCAGCGCGGTGCCGGCCAGCAGCACCAGGATGAGGATCAGGCCGAACGGCGAGGCCTTGCCGTACTCGGGCCCGGTGGGGGTTCCGGGGGTCTGCGCCAGCCAGTCGACTGCCGCGCTTGCCAAGATCACTTCTTCTCCTCGTGGTGCCCGCCACCGACATGGTCGATGCCGGCGAACAGGTCGGTTTCCGGAATGGCCGTGCGCACGCGGGTCTTCGCGAGCTCGAACTCCTCCGTCGGCCAGATCTTCTGCTGGATGTCCAGCGGCACGGCGAAGAACGACCCGTTCGGGTCGATCTGGGTGGCGTGCGCGCGCAGGGCGTCGTCGCGCTGCGGGAAGTGGTCACCGCAGGTGATCTGGGTGGTCACCCGGGCCATCAGGTCGCCCTGCTCGGTCTTCCACTTCTTGAGCCACTCCGCCATCGGGAACTCTTCGCCGCGACGGTCGTACTCCTCCTGGAACAGCTGCAGGCGCTTGCGGATGAAGCCGTGTGAGTAGTAGAGCTTCGAGATCTCCCACGGCTCGCCCGCGTCGGGGAACTGCTCCGGGTCCGCGGCGGCGTCGTAGGCCGCCATCGAGACCTCGTGGCAGCGGATGTGGTCGGGGTGCGGGTACCCGCCGTTCTCGTCGTACGTCGTCATGACG
Source organism: Rhodococcus tukisamuensis NBRC 100609 (assembly GCF_001894985.1). Lineage (GTDB taxonomy): Bacteria > Actinomycetota > Actinomycetes > Mycobacteriales > Mycobacteriaceae > Rhodococcus_G > Rhodococcus_G tukisamuensis. The sequence continues at coordinate 53,633 of NZ_BCXG01000026.1, forward strand.
TGCGGACGGAACTCGCGGATGACACGCACCAGCGCCTCGGTCGGCTCCTCCAGGGGGACCAACGCGAAGCAGCCCTCGGGCAGCGGCGGCAGCGGGTCGCCCTCGGGTAGTCCGGAGTCCGTGAAGCCCAGCCAGGTCTGCTGCACGCCGAGGATCCGGGCCGCCTCGGCCATCTCCTCCTTGCGCACCTCGGTGATCCGGTTCCGGACCCCGGGGACGTCCATCGCGGGGTTGAGGATGTCTCCTCGCTCGCCGCCGGTCAGGGTGACCACCAGCACGTCGTTGCCCTCGGCCGAATACCGGGCCATCGTCGCGGCACCCTTGCTGGACTCGTCGTCGGGATGGGCGTGCACGGCCATGAGACGCAATCCGCTCACAGTGTTCCTTCACCTCAGCTTCGCCTGTCGGCCACAGTGGGCCCTGCCGGACGGTTCGGCGGACCGCGCCACCGGCACGCCGTTGTCCTTCCCCTATAGTTCCACCCGATACCTCCGACGTCAGCCGTGGCCCTGCCCAGCCGCCGGAAGATGGTGCGCCCCGCCGGGCGACGCAGCTCGCCCGGACCGCTGTACGAGAGCTGAGCCGATGACCGAGAACCTGCCCGCCGACCGCTACCCGACCCCCCAGCGCAGCCTGCGCGGGTCCCGGATCCTCGCGGTCGTGCTGAGTATCGGCGTCATCGCCCTCGGCGTCGCGCTCGCGTTCCTCGGCTACAACAAGTTCGACAACAAGGACGTCGAAGCGCAGGTCATCTCCTACGACATCGTCAACGAGTCCACCATCGGGGTCCGGTTCACCGTCACCCGCGAGGTGCCGTCCGACCCCGCTGTGTGCATCGTGCGGGCCCGCTCCCAGGACGGCTCGGAGACCGGCCGCCGCGAGGTGTACGTCTCGCCGTCGGAGAGCGGCACTGTCGAGATCACCCTGCCCATCCGAACCTCGCAGCGACCGGCGATCGCGGAGATCTACGGCTGCGGCAACGAGACCCCCGGATACCTCACCGCCGGCTGACCGGCGACGCGCACCGGAACTCGACCTCCGTCTGCAAAAACCCCCTTCGTGCTAGAATTCGCAGGTACACGGTTCCTGACTGGAACCGTGTATTGCTGCATTGGCGGCAGGGTGTACTGCTCACATGACTGAGCCAACCGGGGGATCACACTTTCCGGGGGACCGCGCGCGCTGCCACCGTCGACCGCTGGAGTTCAGCGGTCAGCCCGGGGGGCCCGCGAGGGTTCCGACTACGAGGAGTGATCGAGCATGACCGAGACCCAGGTGACCTGGTTGACCCAGGATTCCCACGACAGGCTCAAGAGCGAACTCGACCAGCTCATTGCCAACCGTCCGGTCATTGCGGCCGAGATCAACGAGCGCCGCGAAGAGGGCGACCTCAAGGAGAACGGTGGCTACCACGCCGCGCGCGAGGAGCAGGGTCAGCAGGAGGCGCGGATTCGTCAGCTGCAGGACCTGCTGAACAACGCCAAGGTCGGCGAGGCGCCCACCCAGTCCGGCGTGGCGCTGCCCGGTTCCGTGGTGAAGGTCTACTACGACGGCGACGACACCGACACCGAGACGTTCCTGATTGCCACTCGTGAGGAGGGTGTTCGGAACAACGAGCTCGAGGTCTACTCCCCCAACTCCCCGCTCGGCGCGGCGCTGCTCAACGCGACCGTCGGCGACACCCGGGAGTACACGCTGCCGAACAACAAGACCATGAAGGTCACGCTGGTCAGCGCGGAGCCCTACCACGCCTGACGCGCGTCTGCTTCCTTCACGACCCCGGTTCGAGCCTCGGCTCGGGCCGGGGTTTTGTGTTGTGCCGGCCGGCGCCCGGTGCCGTCCCGGTCCCACGGTGGGACCGGGACGTGCGGGGCGGGCGGCGGGACCGGGCGGTCAGCTCGACGCGAAGTGCCGGCCCAGGAATTCGACCAGCTGATCCGGCTCCACGTCGTCCGCGGCGAGCAGGTCGAGCAGCTCGTCGCGCGCATCCGGGTCGACGGGTTCCATCCCGCCGAGGGCCCGCATCGACTCCCCGGTGGGCAGCACCCGGGCGCACAGCAGTGCCCCGACGTCGAAGCTGCGGCTGCCCCACTCGTCGGTGACCTCGACCGGGTCACCGCCGCGCAGGTCCTGCAGCGTCAACGACTCGCCGGGCGCCGTCGCCAGCACCTCGTACACCGATCGCGCGGTGCCGAGCCACTGGCGGGCCAGCTCGAGTTCCCCGGCCGGCAGCAGTTCGCCCCGGCGCTCGACGAACAGCTCGAACACGCCGGCCTCGAACAACGTGACGTCGACGGCCAGGCCGCCCTCGAGCGCGCGGGGCAGGGCGTCCTCGTCGGACCAGTAGCCGGCCCGGATCTCGGCGAGGCTGTAGAGCAGGTCGAACAGTTCCGGTGTCCGCGCGAAGAGCTGCGCCTTGGTGTACAGCCAGGTCGCGTGGTCGTCGGCCGTCAGCTCCGACCGGCCGAGGTGGCACGACTTGTACTTGCGGCCGGACCCGCACCAGCACCGGTCGTTGCGGCCGAGGCCGGGATGCTCGGCGGCCTGGTACCGCTGCAGCACCTCGTGCAGCGCCTCCGACTCCCCGCCCTCGATGCGCCCGAGCAGCGACTGCGCCCGGGTCGCGTCGCCCGCGTCCGCGGCGAGCAGCGCGAGGTCGAAGATCGCGGGCACCCAGTCCGGGTCCCGGTCCAGCGCGCTCTCGTAGTGCGCCACCGCCGCCGAGACGTCGCCGAGCCGGTCCGCGGCCTTGGCCGCGATCCAGTGCGCCGACGCCTTCGCCCGCCGCGGCGCGTGTTCGAGCAGCGCCACCGCGACGGCGTGCAGCGCCGCGGTCCGGTCGTCCTCGGGCCCCGCCGCGAGGTCGAGCGCGGCGGCTGCGCTCACCGGGTCCGCGAGGCCGACGTAGGCCTCGGGCGACGCGGCCACCCGCTCCAGCGCCAACGCCATCGGGTCCTCGCCGTGCTCGGTCGCCTCGGCCACCTCGCGCACGAGGTAGGCGAAGTCCACCACCGCGCCGGCCTCCTCGGCGTGCAGTTCGTGCTCGCGCGCGATGATCCCGACCCGGGTGGCCCGGTGGAAGGCGTCGAAGTCGAACCCGCGGACCGCGAGGTAGTCGCTCTCCCAGGTGTAGCCGGCGGCCTCGATCAGCTCGGTGAGCGGCGCGACCGGCATGGTGAACAGTGCCGGGTCGTCGGCCATCAGCTGCCACAGGACCGAGTCCGACGGCTCCGCGCTGCCCTCGGCGATGATGTCGCCCAGTCGGTCCGCGAGTTCCGGAGCCTCCTCCGTCCGGTCGACGCGGACCAGACGCAACTCTCCGCCCGCCAACCCGAGCCCGATCAGGTCGCCGGCGGCGTACCCGTACAACGCGTCGGGCTGCAGCAGCAGCCGTTCCAGCTCCGGGGCGTCCGTGTCGAGTCGTCCCCGCTCCGCGAACACCTCGGCGTCGAAGTCGGGGAAGACCACGCTGAACTCTTCGTCGGCGTCCGGACCGCCCGGCGCGACGAGCGCGGTCAGCGGCGTCAGGTCCGGGACGATGTCGAGGATGCCCGACGCGATCTCCGCCTCGGACATCCGATGGGTGAGCACCCGCCCCTCGAGCGCCGTGTCGAGCGCCGCGTAGCGACCGTCGGTGAGGTAGCCGAGCCCGGGTGCGTCGAGGTAGGCGATGAGTTCGGCCAACTCGTCGGCCGGCCCGTGCCCCGCCTCGGCCAGCAGGTTCGCCCAGTCCTCCGTGGACTGCGGGCCCCGCTCACGCAACAGCGCCATAGCGGCATCGGCGAAGCCGTCGTCGAAGAGGTCGTCGCGGGCATCGCTCGAATCGGTCACCCGACGATCGTATGCGACCCCATCTGCCCCGCCGAAACGCCGAAGCGCCGCCGCCACCTCACAGGATGCGGCGGACCTTCATCCCGTCGAACACCGGGCCCACCTTGACCACGTCGCCGGTCTGCGGTGCGTGCACCATCTGCCCGTTGCCCATGTAGATCGCCACGTGTCCGGGCCCGCCCGACTGCCAGTTGCCGAACAGCAGGTCGCCCGGCCGGGCGGCCTCCAACGGGATCTCGACGCCGATGTTCCACTGCGTCTCGGAGGTACGGGGCAGCGTGAGCTTGTCGCCGGTCGCCGCGTACACCGCGTACGAGGTGAGGCCGGAGCAGTCGAAGCCGCCGCCGGACGGGCCGTTGACGTTGCCGCCGCCCCACACGTACGGCAGCCCGATGAACCGCAGCGCGGCCTCGACGACCTTGCTGCCGATGCTGCCGTCGGAGTTACCGAAGAAGGGCGCGAGGAGCATCGCGAACTGGGCCTCGGTGGCCCGGATCTTCTTCACGTACGGCTTGGTCTGGTTCTCGTAGTCCGGGAGACCCGACGGCATGCCCGCCGACCGGCGTACCGCACCCACGCCGGCGTTGTAGCCCGCGATGGTCAGGTCCAGCGTGTCGCCCTGGACCAGGCCCTGCTTCTTCCAACCGTCGATCTCGCCGTACATGTCGCACAGCAGGTGGCCGGACGCCATCACCGAGTCCGCGACGCCGAGGATGTCCGCCTTGCCGTCGCCGTCCGCATCCTTGCCGTACTTCTCCCAGGTACCCGGCATGAACTGACCGGGACCCTTCGCGCCGTCCCGCGAGACCGGCGCGGTAGGACCGAACCGGAAGCCGTTCTCCGCGTTGTACAGGGCGGCGAGGGTCGGTGCCTTGACGCCGTCGCAGATCTGGCCGGCCTTCTGCAGCCAGGGCACGAACACCGCGATGGCCCCGATCGGCGCGAGCGACACCCCGGGGAAGGCCGCGGGCAGCGACGACACCGCACGGGAGAGGTCACCGGCGAACGGGATGTCCGCCAACGCCGGCGGGGTCTCGTAACGTGGTGCGGCCACGGCGGGCGCCGGCGCGGGCGGCGGTAGCTGCGCCGCTGGCGGGGCGGCCGGTACGACCGCTGCGGCCGGCGGCTCCGGCGGCAGGTACGGACGCGCCGCGTCCGAGGCCGCGGCGGCCGCGTCCGAGACCGTCTGCCGGGCCTGTCCCTGCACCTGCTCGGGCAGCATCTCGATCGCGTCGTCCAACTGCTTGGACGCGGCGGGCGATGCCGCCTCGACCGATTGAATCACTTGCGCTACTTGGTCTTTGACCGGAAGTGGAATGTCTGCACCCTGTACGAGTCCGCCCAGAGCGGTCGCAACAGCCACGATAACCGCGGCGGGATCAACCGGCATTCGCAACTCCAAACTGCTTCGAGGTCCAATTGCGTACAACGGTAAGACTTGGGACGTCACTGCGGAGCAATTTCGTCACCTTGCCTAACGTTTTGCCCACCATTCGCTGATGTGCTCCCAGTATCGAGACATTTCGGCGCCGTGTTACCTGTTCCGGCAATTGCCAGCCAAAGTTCAGACAGTTCTCAGGAACGAGGCGGAGGCTGGAGTTCGTGAGCGTCACGCCGTCAGCACCACAACCCGTCCCGGGCCGTCCCGTCGACCAGCAGAGCGTCGAATCGGCCAACCACCCTCACCGGCCCTCCCGGGTACGACGCGCGATCGCGGCGTCCGGAGTGGTCGGGGCCCTGGGCCTCGGGTCGCTCGGTGTCGGTTCGCTGGCCGCCGCGCCCCTCGCCCTCGGCGCCGCAGCCGTCGCCGGGCAGTCGGTCTCCGCGTCCCGGGTCCTCGCGCCGGCCGCTCCAGTGGTCCGCGCCGGCACCGGACGCTTCGACGTCATCTCGGGTGGGTCGTGACCGCGGTCGTGGACAAGGCCACCAAGAGCTGGTCCATGTGGGGCGTACGGGCGACGGTGGTGGTCGCCGACCCTGCCCTCCTCGATTCCGCATGGCACCTGGTGCGCGGGCACCTCGCCGGCGCCGATGTCGTCGCCAACGGGATCCGCGAGGACTCCGAGCTGGCAGCACTCAACAATGCGGCAGGTCGGCCCGTGCGCTTGAGTGCTGCACTGGCACAACAGGTTCGGCGAGCACTCGAGGCCGCCGAGCTCACCGACGGCGCCCTCGACCCCGTCGTCGACGCGCCGCGGCCGCGCGCCTGGCGGTCGGTCGTGGTGCACGACGGCGAGGTCACCCTGCCGGCCGGCACAGCCCTCGACCTGACCGCGACGTCACGCCCGGTCACCGCGGACCGCTGCGCGGAGGAGGTCGCGACCCTGCTCGGCTGCGGGGTCCTGGTCGGTCTCGGCGGCGACGTGTCCACCGCCGGACCGCAACCGGACCCCGGCTGGCAGATCAAGGTCGAGGACCTGCCCGGTGACCCGTCCTGCCAGGTGTCGATCCCGTCCGGGTACGGCCTGGCCACCGCGAGCACCGTCTCCCCGTTGCACCCGCACCCCGACGAACCGCCCCGCTGGCGGACCGTCACGGTGGTCGCCGAGTCCGCGTTCCGCGCGGCGGCGGCCGGCAAGGCCGCGGTGCGGATGGGCGACGGCGCGACCGCCTGGCTCCGGCAACTGCAGTTGCCCGCGCGCCTGGTGGACCGGGACCGCCACGTCACCCGCCTCGGCGGCTGGCCGTGACCTCTCAGTCCTGGACCCGCACCTCGTAGCCCGCGGCATCGAGCGCGGCCAGCACCTGGGCGCGGTGGTCGGGGCCGCGGGTCTCCACGGTGAGCAGCACCTCCACCTCGTTGAGGTCCAGCGCGGCGCCGGTGCGCGAGTGCCACACGTCGACGACGCTCGCACCGGACGCTCCGACCTTCTCCAGCAGCGTGGCCAGTCCGCCGGGCCGGTCCGGGATCCGTACCCGCACAGCGAGGTACCGCCCGGCCGCACCGAGGCCGTGGGTGAGCACATGAGTCAACAGCAGCGGGTCGATGTTGCCGCCGGAGAGCACCGCGCACACCGGACCGTCCGCCGCGAGCAGCCCGGACTGCCCGGTGAGCAGCGCCGCCACCGCGGCGGCACCGGCCGGTTCGACGACCAGCTTGGCCCGTTCCATGCACAGCAGCAGCGCCCGCGAGAGCGCGTCCTCACCGACCGTCACCACCTCGTCGACGAGCGCCGCGACGTGCACGAACGGCACCGCCCCCGGCAGGCCCACCGCGATGCCGTCGGCGACGGTCGACAACGACTGCGCGGCAAGGGGTCTGCCCGCCGCCAGCGAACCCGGCCAGGACGCCGCCTGCGCCGCCTGCACGCCGACGACCCGAATCTCCGGGCGGACGGCCTTCACCGCGGCCGCGATGCCGGCGAGCAGTCCCCCGCCGCCGGTCGGCACCAGGATCGTGCCGACGTCGGGCACCTGGTCGAGGATCTCCACACCGACCGTGGCCTGGCCGGCCACCACGTCGGCGTGGTCGAAGGGGTGGATGAGGATCGCGCCGGTCCGCTCGGCGTGGTCGCGGGCCGCCACCAACGCCTCGTCGACGGTCCCGCCACGCAGGTGCACCGTCGCGCCGTAGGCCCGGGTCGCGACGAGCTTCGGCAGCGACGCCCCGACCGGCATGAACACGGTCGCCTCGACCCCCAGCAGGCCCGCCGCCCAGGCCACCCCCTGCGCATGGTTGCCGGCGCTGGCCGCCACCACCCCGCGGGCCCGTTCCGCCGGGCTCAGGTTCGCCATCCGGCAGTAGGCGCCACGCACCTTGAACGATCCTGTGTGCTGCAGGTTCTCGCACTTGAGCAGGACCTCGTGACCGGTCCGCTCGGACAGCACCCGGGACTGCAGCATCGGGGTCCGGCGCACCACCGGCCGCAGCAGCGCTGCGGCCTCCGCGATCTGTTCCCGTGTCACCAACTCCATCACGCCACCCTAGGCGGCGATGCTGCTCGTGCGTGGTTGACCGGTCCGTGGACACGTCAACCACGCACGGGCAGCGGAGCTGCCTACGCCAGCGCCTGCGCCACGTCGGCGAGCAGGTCCGCGGCGTCCTCGATGCCGACGGACAGGCGCACCAGGTCGTCCGGCACCTCCAGAGCCGAACCGGCGGTCGACGCGTGCGTCATCGCGCCGGGGTGCTCGATCAGCGACTCGACGCCGCCGAGAGACTCGGCGAGCGTGAAGATCTCAGTGCGCGAGCAGAAGTCGAGCGCCGCCTGCTTGCCCCCGGCGAGCCGGACCGAGATCATGCCGCCGAACCGGCGCATCTGCTTGTCGGCGACCTTGTGGCCGGGGTGCGACTCGAGGCCCGGGTAGATGACCTGGGAGACGGCGGCGTGCCCGGCGAGCAGCTCGACCACCCGCTCGGCGTTGTCGCAGTGCCGGTCCATCCGCAGCGCGAGGGTCTTGATGCCGCGCATGGTCAGGAACGCGTCGAACGGTCCGGGCACCGCGCCCGCACCGTTCTGCAGGAAGGCGAACTTGGTGTCGAGTTCCTCGTCGTCGGTGACGAGCGCGCCGCCCACCACGTCGGAGTGCCCGCCGATGTACTTGGTGGTCGAGTGCAGCGCGATGTCCGCACCCAGGCTCAACGGCTGCTGCAGGTACGGGGACGCAAAGGTGTTGTCCACCACCAGCTTCGCGCCGCCCTCGTGCGCGACCGCGGCGATGGCCTCGATGTCGCCGATGTTGAGGAGCGGGTTGGTCGGGGTCTCGACCCACACCAGCTTGGTGTTCGGCCGGATCGCCGCGCGGACCGCATCGACGTCGGACACCGCGGCGGGGGTGTACTCGATCCCCCACTCGGTGAACACCTTGTCGATCAGCCGGAAGGTTCCGCCGTACGCGTCGTTCGGGATCACCAGGTGATCGCCCGGCCGCAGCACCGACCGCAGCAGGCAGTCGGTGGCGGCCATGCCGGAGGCGAACGCGCGGCCGTAGGTGCCGGACTCGAGTGCCGCCAGGTTGGCCTCGAGCGGGCGCCGGGTCGGGTTGCCGGTGCGCGCGTACTCGAACCCGTTACGCATGCCGCCGACGCCGTCCTGGGCGAAGGTGGAACTCGCGTAGATCGGCACGTTCACCGCACCGGTCTGCGGGTCCGGCTCGTAGCCGGCGTGGATGGCCTTTGTGGAGAATCCCTGCTCGCTCATGCCGACCAGCCTAGCCAGCGGGCCGAGGGACCGGGCGACCAGAAGGGCCGCCCGGTCCGACGGAGGTTTACGATCCCGCGCTGAGGAACCCGAGCAGGTCGTGTCGGGTGATGACGCCGACCGGCTTGCCGTCCTCGACCACCATCAACGCGTCGGTGTCGCCGAGCGCCTTGGTCGCCGCGGTGACCGGCTCGCCGGCACCGATCAGCGGGAACGGCGCGCTCATGTGCTTCTCGACGGAGTCGGCGAGCTGCGCGCGGCCCTCGAAGACCGCGGAGAGCAGGTCGCGCTCGCTGACGCTGCCCGCCACCTCGCCGGCCATCACGGGCGGTTCCGCGCCGACCACCGGCATCTGCGAGACGCCGTACTCGCGGAGGATCTCGATCGCGTCGCGCAGGGTCTCCGACGGGTGCGTGTGCACCAGGTCCGGCAGCTCGCCGGACTTGGCGCGCAGCACGTCCCCGACGGTGGGCTCGTCGACGGTGCCGTCGAGCCGGCTGCGCAGGAAGCCGTACGAGGACATCCACTTGTCATTGAAGATCTTCGACAGGTAGCCGCGGCCGCCGTCGGGCAGCAGCACCACGATCACCGCGTCGGGCTCGCGCTCGGCGACGCGCAGCGCGGCCACCACGGCCATGCCGCAGGAGCCGCCGACCAGCAGGCCCTCCTCGCGGGCCAGGCGGCGGGTCATGTCGAACGAGTCGGCGTCGGAGACCGCGATGATCTCGTCCGGGATCGACGGGTCGTAGGCGGACGGCCAGAAGTCCTCGCCGACGCCCTCGACCAGGTACGGCCGGCCGGTGCCGCCGGAGTAGACCGAACCCTCGGGATCGGCGCCGATGACCTTGACCTTGCCGCCGGAGACCTCCTTGAGGTAGCGGCCGGTGCCGGTGATGGTTCCGCCGGTGCCGACGCCGGCGACGAAGTGCGTCACCTTGCCCTCGGTGTCCCGCCAGATCTCGGGTCCGGTGGTCTCGTAGTGGCTCGCGGGCCCGCCCGGGTTGGAGTACTGGTTGGGCTTCCAGCCGCCGGGCAGCTCGCGCGCCAGGCGGTCGGAGACGTTGTAGTAGCTGTCCGGGTGTTCCGGGGCGACCGCGGTCGGGCACACCACGACCTCGGCGCCGTACGCCTTGAGGACGTTGCGCTTGTCCTCGCTGACCTTGTCCGGGCAGACGAAGACACACTTGTAACCGCGCTGCTGCGCCACCAGCGCCAGCCCGATCCCGGTGTTGCCCGACGTCGGCTCGACGATGGTGCCGCCGGGCTTGAGCTCGCCCGATGCCTCGGCGGCGTCGATCATCTTGACCGCGATCCGGTCCTTGGAACTGCCGCCCGGGTTGAGGTACTCGATCTTGGCCGCCACCAGTCCCGAACCGGGGCCGACCACCGAATTCAGCTTGACCAGCGGAGTGTTTCCGATGAGGTCCACGACATGATCCGCGATGCGCATGGGTCCATGCTCCCAGAGCGCGCCGTATCGGCAACACCTGGTCCGCAGAACGACGCGGACGACACTTTCGCACTAGGTTTGTCGCCAGGCGGCCCACCCGGCGACGGAAGGTGTGTTGCGGTGCCCAGCAGCGGATGGAAGACGGCAACGAAGGCGGGCGCGGCGACGGCCGTCGCGGGGTCTTCGGCGGGAGCCGCCTCGTGGGCGCTGTACCGCTACCTCAACGGTCAGGCCTCCGCCGCGCGCGGTGTGATCGGCCGTAACGTCGCCAAGCCGCCCGAGGCCGACGGCATCTACACCGCCGGGTGCGCGGCGCCGCAGCGGTGGTGGCCGGGCGTCCCCTTCGACCTGCACCTGATGATCTTCGGCGACTCCACCGCCGCCGGGGTGGGCTGCGCCGGCGCCGAGGAGGTGCCCGGGGTGCGGCTGGCCCGGGGCCTCGCCGACGAGACGGGCAAGCGGGTGCGGCTGAGCACCAAGGCCATCGGCGGCGCCACCTCGAAGGGGCTCTGCGGCCAGATCGACGCGATGTTCGTCGCCGGACCGCCACCGGACGCCGCCGTGATCCTGATCGGCGCCAACGACGTGACCGCGAAGAACGCCGTGCACGCCTCCGCCCGCCGGCTCGGCGACGCGACGGCTCGGCTGCGCCGGGCGGGCAGCGTGGTCGTGGTCGGCACGTGCCCCGACCTGGGCGTGGTCACCGCGATCCCGCAGCCGCTGCGCACCGTCGTCCGGGAGTGGGGGCATCGGCTGGCGCGGGCGCAGGCGACGGCGGTGCTCACCAACGGCGGGCACCCGGTGCCCCTCGCGGACCTGCTGGCACCGGAGTTCCTCGCCGCCCCCGACGACATGTTCTCGGCGGACCGCTTCCACCCGTCGGCCGCGGGATACGACCTGGCCGCCCGGCAACTGCTGCCCGTGCTGGCGGCGGCTCTCGGTGAATGGGACGGCGGCCCGTTGCCGGACCTGCCCGCGGTGTCCGAGGCCGCCGAGTCGCGTCGGCTGGCATCGCGAATCACCCAGGCCGCCAACCGTTTCCTGTGGCGACGCGACAGCGCCCGACGCGACCGGCAGGGCGTCGACGGGGCCGTCGAGGTGGCACCGGAACCGACATCCGGGGTACTGAAAATCGTCGATGACCGACGGCGTCGCCAGCGCGCGGAAAGCGCCACGTAACGTCTGGGTCAAATCCACCGTGTGTGGCACCCACCACGCACACCGATTACTGCAAGGAGTTCTCATGCCTGAGGCCGTCATTGTCTCCGCTGTACGTTCGCCCATCGGCCGCGCCGGCAAGGGTTCGCTCAAGGACATCCGTCCCGACGACCTGGCCGCCCAGATGGTCGCCGCAGCGCTCGCGAAGATCCCCGAGCTGGATCCCACCGAGATCGACGACCTGATGATGGGCTGTGGCCAGCCCGGCGGCCAGTCCGGCTACAACATCGCCAAGGTCGTCGCGACCACGCTCGGCTACGACTTCCTGCCCGGCGTCACCGTCAACCGCTACTGCTCCTCCTCGCTGCAGACCACCCGGATGGCCATGCACGCCATCCGCGCGGGCGAGGGCGACGTGTTCATCTCCGCGGGTGTCGAGTCCGTCTCGTCCTTCTCCACCGGCACCGCCGACGGCTGGCCGAACACCAAGAACGCCCTGTACGCCGAGGCGCAGGCCCGCACCGAGCTGGGCGCCCAGGGCGGCATCGCCTGGTCCGACCCGCGCGAGGCCGGCCTGATCCCGGACGTCTACATCGGCATGGGCCAGACCGCCGAGAACGTCGCCTCACTCACCGGCATCAGCCGTGAGGACCAGGACCGCTGGGGCGTCCGCAGCCAGAACCGCGCGGAGGAGGCCATCAACCGCGGCTTCTTCGCCAAGGAGATCACCCCGGTCACCCTCGCCGACGGCACCGTCGTCTCCACCGACGACGGCCCGCGCGCCGGCACCAGCTACGAGAAGATCAGCCAGCTCAAGCCGGTCTTCCGTCCCGACGGCTCCGTCACCGCCGGCAACGCCTGCCCGCTCAACGACGGTGCCGCCGCGCTCGTCATCATGAGCGACACCAAGGCGAAGGCCCTCGGCCTGACCCCGCTGGCGCGCGTTGTCGCCACCGCCGCGACCGGCCTGTCCCCCGAGATCATGGGCCTGGGTCCGATCGAGGCCGTCAAGAAGGCCCTCGGCTACGCGAAGATGACCACCTCGGACATCGACCTGTACGAGATCAACGAGGCGTTCGCGGTGCAGGTCCTCGGCTCCGCCCGCGCGCTCGACCTCGACGAGGACAAGATCAACGTCTCCGGTGGCGCGATCGCCCTGGGCCACCCGTTCGGCATGACCGGAGCCCGCATCACCAACACGCTGATCAACAACCTGCGTGAGCAGGACAAGACCTTCGGCGTCGAGACCATGTGCGTCGGCGGCGGCCAGGGCATGGCGATGGTGCTCGAGCGCCTCAGCTAGTCCTTCTGCACCACCACGAACGGGCGGTTACCGGGACAACGGCCGAGAGGCCTCCCCGGTAACCGCCCGTTCGTTTCATACCGGGGCCCCGGCGGCGAGCAGTTTCTCGCGAACCCGCCGGATCAGCGCGGCCGGTCGGTCGTAGAGCAACTCTGCTCCGACCCGCACAACGGCCCAGCCGAGCGCCTCGATTCTCGCCAGTCGCTCGATGTCCCACGCCCGCTGGCGGCGCTGCTTCCAGTGGTGTTCGCCGTCGTACTCCACGAGCACCCGCCACTCCCGCCAGCCCAGGTCGGAGCGGGCGAACTCCCAGCCGTCCTCACCGACGATCACGATCTGCGTCTCCGGCCGGGGCAGCCCGGCGTCGATGATCTCCAACCGGGTGTGGGTCTCGGGCGGGGACTCGGCACCGCCGTCGGCATCGGCGAGGAACGACCGCAGCGCCGTGACTCCGCGAGCACCGGGGTGCCGGTCCGCGAGCATGCCTACTTCTTCCGGCTTCAGGCCGGTCGCATGGCAGAGCGCGTCGAGCGCCACGATCGCCTCGCGCCGCGGTAGCCGTCGGCCGAGGTCGAACGCCGCCCGGGCCGGCGTCGCGACCCGCATTCCCTCGACGAAGGTGCTCTCACCCGGTTCGAGGCGGTAGTCGTGCACAAGCAGGTTCGGGGCCGGCCGGTGATGGCCCGACCTGATCACCTCGGCGGGAGCGGATACGTCGATCCACTTGGAACCGTGCAGGGCCGCCGCCGAGAACCCGGTGAGGACTGCGTTCGGAGCAACGAAGACCCAGGCGGCACGGGCCCGCATCGCGGCGGTGAGCTCTACCCGTTTGGCCACGTAGACGTCGCGGTAGATGCGGGCGAAGTCATGGCGAAGTTGGTGTTCGGTGACCAGCCCCGCCGCAATGGCGCTCGATCCCCGAAACGGTGCGTCGTGTGCCCCCATCGGCTCACCATGCCGCCTCGGCGATGCGCGATCCCGGCGAACCGTCGACCTGTGGACAACCGCGAATCGATCCACAACGCCGAACGGGCGGTTACCGGGGAGGCCTCTCGGCCGTTGTCCCGGTAACCGCCCGTTCGGGGGTTGAGCGCGTGCGACTAGTCGCTGTTGAAGTAGCTCAGCAGGCGCAGGATCTCGACGTACAGCCAGACCAGGGTGACGGTCAGGCCGAACGCGACGCCCCAGGCCGCCTTCTCCGGCGCCTGGGCGCGGATCAGCTGGTCGGCGGCGTCGAAGTCCAGCAGGAAGCTGAACGCGGCGAGACCGATGCAGACGAGGCTGAAGATGATCGCCACGGCGCCACCGTCGCGCAGGCCGAGGCCGCCCGGGGTGAAGAAGCTGGCGACGATGTTGCCGAGCGCCAGGACCAGCACGCCGATCATGCCGCCGATCAGCATCCGGGTGAACCGCGGCGTGACGCGGATGGCGCCGGTCTTGTAGACCACCAGCATGCCGAAGAACACACCGAAGGTGCCGAGCACGGCCTGCGCGATGAGCGTGCCGCCGCCCGCACCCTGGAAGGTGATGTCGGTGAACATGAACGAGAGCGCACCGAGGAAGAAGCCCTCCGCGACCGCGTATGCGAGGACGATCGCCGGGTTGTCCATCTTCCGGCCGAAGGTGGCCACCAGGACCAGCACCAGGCCGATCAGGCCGCCGCCGATCACGAACGGCGTCGCGAGGTTCACGTCGTTGTTGACCAGGAAGTACGAGATGATCGCCGAGATGGACAGCACACCGAGCGTGATGCCGGTCTTGGTGACCACGTCGTCGATGGTCATGGCCCGCTGCGCCGGACCGGTGGTGTAGGGCTCGGCCTGGGTGTACTGCGGCTGGCCGAACTGCTGGCTCATCTGCCCGGCGCCCGCCGTGGCAGAACCGAACGAGGCGTATCCGCCGCCCTCCTGTTTGGGGAGGTTGCGGAACACCGGGTTGCTGGAGGTGCGCACCGTGCGTGTCCCTTCTTCTTCTGGCTCGCTGTGAGCCGGGTCGGGCCGCTGTGGCCCGACCGCTCCGGGAAAATCCCGTTTGGGTGGATCTGTTGCTGGTAAAACGACTGGCCCCGCCGGTTGGTTCCCGCGCCTGGTCGGCGGCGAAATTCCTCGGACGGACAATTCGGACTCTACCGTCCGCACCGTCAGCGCGTGTGGTCCGCTACGCGTCGCGGACCGAGCGGGTGACGGTGAACTTGGCGTTCCGCGCCACCTGCTCGGTCGACCCGACGAACGAGCGCAGCGGTCCCCGGTAGCCCAGGTGCGAGTTGTAGACGGTCCACAGTTCCCCGCCCGGGCGCAGCACCCGGCCCGCGGCCCGGAACATCGCGAGGGCCCCGCCGGTGTGCACGGCGGCGCCGACGTGGAAGGGCGGGTTGCACACCACCAGGTCCACCGAGGCGTCCGCGAGGGTGGACATGGCGTCGTCGCGCAGGGCGGTCACCCGGTCCTCGACGCCGTTCGCGCGGGCCGTGGCGGCCGCCGAGGCGACGGCGGCGGCGGACTGGTCGGTGGCGATCACCGTCAGCTCCGGTCTCGCCGTCGCCAGGGAGACGGCGAGAATCCCGGTCCCGCAGCCGAGGTCGACCGCGGTGGCGGCGTCGGGGCTCATCCGCGGCAGCTGGTCGAGCAGGAACCGGGTGCCGATGTCGAGTTTGGTGCCGGCGAAGGCGGCGCCGTGCGCGACCACCTCGAGGCCGAGCTCGTCGAGCCGTTCGCGCCGCGGGTAGCCGGGGGTCGACGCCGCCGGGAGGGCGCCGCGGGCCACGAGCACCCGCGCCTTCTGCCGACCCAAGGTGGCGTGGACGTCCGCGAAGCTGCGCGCGAGCACCTCGTTCATCGCGACCGACAGGTGCTTGACGCGACCGCCGCCGTAGACCACCACGTCCGGGTCGGCGTGGCGGGCAACGGTTTCCGCGATCTCCTCGAGCTCGGCGAGACTGCGGGGCAGTTGCAGCAGCACCACCTTCGCACCGGCGAGCAGCTCCGCGTCGAGCCCGCAGGACCGGTAGCTGCCGGCCAGCCCGGCGCGCTCCGCGTTCGCGGCGAGCGCCTGCTCCCCGGTCAGCGGGTCCTGGTGCACGCGGGGCGAGCGCACCCCGAAGCCGGCGACCGCGCCGAGGGTCAGCGCGCCGTACCGGTCGCCGATCACCGCGACCGTCCCCGGCTGCGCCGCGAGCAGCGCGGCGCCCGCCTCGTCGAGGATCAGGCGGTCCGCACCGTCCACGGCGAACAGGTTCGGCGCCTCGACGTCGGGGAACCTACGCAGCTGGGACAGGAGATCTTCGGGGACCGGCACGCGTACCAGTGTTTCAGGTGGCCGGCCGGGCCTACTCGGACACCCAGGTCGCGGTCGCGTCGACGGCGGCGCGGGTGGTGCGGAAGTTGTTCGCCGGGTGGTCGAGGTCGGGGTAGCCGAACGAGATCGCGCACACCACGAGCCGGTCGTCGGGCAGCGCGAAGAACTCCCGCAGGTACTTCGAACTGCCGGCGAGGGCGGCCTGCGGGATGGTCGCGACGCCGAGGCTCTGCGCGGCCAGCAGGAAGGTGGTGACGTAGAGGCCGCAGTCGACGGCGCCGTAGGTGCCCAGCGCCTCGTCGGTGGTGATCACCGCGACGTGCGGGGCGCCGAACAGGTCGAAGTTCTTCATCGTCTGCTCGGCCGACGCGGCCCGGTCGCCCGCGACGCCGACGCTCGAGTACAGCGCCATCGCGCACTCGCGTCGGCGGTCCTGGTAGACGCCGCGGTACTCGCGGGGGAAGGCGAGGTCCGGCTCCTGCGGCGCGGACCGCACGTACGCGGCCAGGCCGTCCCTGAAGCGGTCGGTGGCCGCGCCCTCGGTGACGGCGACCTGCCACGGCTGGGTGTTACACCAGGACGGGGTGCGCTGGGCCAGCGCGAGGATCTGCTCGATCACCTCGTGCGGCACGGGCTCCGGAGTGAAGGATCGGCAGCTGTAGCGGTCGGCGAGGAGCGCCGACAGCGTCTGCTCCTGGTTGGACACGATCGTCTCGGTCACGCGGCAACTCCTCGGGTGTTCGGGGCCGGCTCGTCGCCGATCCTCATCGCACCTTATGGAATTGATTCCAGTCTGACCAGCGGTCAGGCGTTGCGGCCGAGCCAGGTGACGGAGACGCCGCGGTCACGCAGCCACTTCCCGGGGTCCACCTTGTTGCCGTTCGTGTCCCACACCTCGAAGTGCAGGTGCGGTCCGGTGGACTGACCGCGGTTGCCCACGGTCGCGATCTGGTCTCCGGCGCTGACCCGCTGGCCCTCGTAGACCTGGTAGTCGTTGACGTGGCCGTAGACGGTGATGGTGCCGTCGTCGTGCTGCACCCGCACCCACAGCCCGAAGCCGGAGGCCGCGCCGGCGGAGATGACGGTGCCGTCGGCCGCGGCGAGCACCGGGGTGCCGATCGGCGCGGCGACGTCGAGCCCGCCGTGGTGGGCTCCCCAGCGGGAACCGAAGTCGGAGGTCAGGGTCCCGGAGACCGGCTGCACGGTGCGCGCCTTCAGCGGGGCGGCGGTCTTGAGCTGGTCGTTGGCCCACTGCTGAGCGGCCGCGACACCCCCACCGAGGTCCGGCAGGGCGATCGGGGAACCCATGTCGATGCTCTCGGGCAGCTCGATGCCGGGTAGCTCGACGCCCTCGGGCAGCTCGATGTGGGTCGGGAGGGCGACACCGGCGGGCAGCACGCCCGCGGGCAGCGTCGGGAGGGCGATGACGGGGGCGGCCGACGCGGTGGCCGCGCCCAACTGCGCGCCGCCGGCGAGGACGGCGCCGGTGGCGGCGGCCACGGTCGCGGCCTTCACACCCGCACCGTTACGCGGTGCGGCGACGCGGTGGCGTCCGCGGATGGGGCCGGCGTCGATCGTGAACACGTTGGATCGACTGCCTGACCTGCGGTGATCGCCCACGGTAAGTACCTCGTCACATCGGGTTGGGGGCGACCTCGGTTGTGGCCTGTGCCCTTGTCCGCGATCGAAGATAACAAAACGATATCGACCGCGTCCACCGTAACCGAATCTTGATGTTGTAACGCGTTCTCGCCATGACTGGGAGCGTGTCTGCTATGCACTCGGCCATGAAGAGGGCCGTTGCCGTGCCCCGCACGACCTCCACAGCGGACCAGACCTGGAACACGACAGCGGCCGCCCAGCAGGGAACCTGCTGAGCGGCCGCTCGTCTTGCGTCTGGCTCTACGACCAGGTCACCGCGACACCACGCTGCGCCAACCACACGTTGGGGTCGACCTGGTTGCCGTTCGGATCCCACACCTCGAAGTGCAGGTGCGGCCCGGTCGACTGACCACGGTTGCCGACGGTCGCGATCTGCTGGCCCGCGACGACCCGCTGGCCGACGTTCACGAGGTATTCGTTGACATGGCCGTAGACGGTGATGGTGCCGTCGTCGTGACGCACGCGCACCCACAGCCCGAACCCGGAGGCCGTTCCTGCGTTGATGACCTCACCGTCGGCGGCTGCCAGCACCGGGGTGCCGATGCCGGCCGCGATGTCGACTCCGCCGTGATGCGAGCCCCAGCGTGCGCCGTACCCGGAGGAGAGCTTGCCCGAGACCGGCTGAACAGTTAGCGCCTTGGACGGCACGGCCGACGAGTTGGGCGGAAGGACTGCCTTGAGCTGGTCGTCGAACCACCGCTGCGCGGCGGCGGCGTCGGGCAGCGGGGCCGGGGCCGGCAGCGCGGGGAGCGCGGCACCCGCGGGCAACGGAGGAAGGGCGACCGGTGCGGCGGACGCGGTGGCGACGCCGAACGGCACACCCCCGGCCAGGATGGCGCCGGTGACGGCGGCGATGGCGACACCCTTGGCACGGCCCAGTCCGCGACGCTGCGGGGCGGACGAACGGGCGGCGAGCGAACTGGAGCGATGGAACGTGCTGCGGAGAGTTCCCACAGTTAACACCTCGTTCTTTGTCGGCTGGGCCCGGTCTCCGACAGGTTGCGGACTCGGGCTTTCGTTGGCGACAAAGTTACGAACGGATCTCAATTCTGTCGATCGTGACCGACTCGTTATCAAAAATTGATCTTGTTTTACGCCGTCAACTGATATAGGGATTCCGCTGGTCAACGCACGTTCGTAGCGACACGCAGGAATATCTGTGACCTCGGGCACAGTTCGGCCAAATGGGGCGGTCGATCGGGTGGGACCGCAGCGCAAGGCCGTGCCGGCACGCCGATACGCGGGGCCGAGACGACTCGGACTTGGTCGATGACGATCTCGAAGGTCCGCTCCAACGGCGGCGCCTCGGGTTCGACTGGAACCGACTGTCCGCCGCCTGCATGACCTGCCGCGATGTGTGGACTACCGGCATGACCAGCGCATTGTGTGCACGCACATGTGCGCTACTGCTCGCTCAGTTGTGGGCAGAGTGCGGGCACGGCACGCCCTTTTGTCTGCGTTCGACTACTCCCGACAGGCGGTACCCCGGGCCGGATGCGGGCATGCGCGCACCGGCCCCGGGCCGGTACCCGAACCCCGACGTTTCCGACTCGTTGCGGTACGGGGGTGGCCAGCAGTGGACCCCCGTGCAAGCGACTGGCGAACCGACCATTCCGGGGCCCACCCTCGCCGATCGTGAGCCGACGAAGCGCGGCGCGAAGGTCGCCGGCGGCCCGCCTAGGCGGTCGTGGCCCTCGCGGGAGCGTGTCAGGGATGCTCGGGCGCACCTCGGCGGTGAGCATCCAATCGGTGGTGCCCCCAGTCGGACTCGAACCGACACTTGGCGGATTTTAAGTCCGCTGCCTCTGCCAATTGGGCTATGGGGGCGAGGGGTTCCCCGCCCGCAGGCGGAGAACCTCGATGAAACCTCAGGCCGACGCGGCCAGGACCGACAACGCGATCCCGTCGAGGATGTCGTGCTCGCTGACGATCAGCTCGCCGATGCCGGCGCGGCGGGCGAGCTCCCTGCCGAGGACGTCGGCGACGATCGCACCGCCGCCGATGACATCGACGCGGCCCGGGTGAATGGTGGCGATCGCGGCGCGCTGCTCGTGCGTCATGTGCAAAAGGCTGTGGTTGACCTCGTGCAGCCGCTCCAGCGACATCCGCGACAGGTGCACCCGCTCCGCGTCGTACTCCGGTAGGTCCAACGACACGGCGGCGAGGGTGGTCATGGTGCCCGCGACACCGACCCAGGTGCGCGCCTGCTCGACGGGCACCCGGTCGAACGCCTCACCGAGCTTCTCGGCCGCGAAGGCCTGCGCCGCCTCGACCTGCTCGGCCGTCGGCGGGTCGTCGTGCAGGCAGCGTTCGGTGAGACGGACACAGCCGATGTCGGTCGAGTACGCGGCGTGCACCCCTCCCCCGTCGCCGAGGACCAGCTCGGTGGAACCGCCTCCGAGGTCGACGACCACGAAAGGCCCTGCCGCCGGGTCGAGTTCACCGACCGCGCCGGCGAACGACAGCCGTGCCTCCTCGTCGCCGGAGATCACCTCGGCCTCGGCGCCGGCGATCACCGCGCCGAGCACCTCGCGGGTCATCGCGAAGAAGTCCTCGCGGTTCGCGGCGTCCCGGGTGGCCGACGTCGCGACCATCCGCACCGCGCCCGCCCCGGACTCCCGAATCATCCCGGCGTACTCCTCGAGGGCGACGCGGGTGCGCTCGATCGCCTCGGGTGCGAACTGCCCGGTGGCGTCGACGCCCTGCCCCAGCCGGACCACCCGCATCTCGCGGCGCACGTCGTGCAACCGGCCGGCGTCGTCGGAGTCCGCGATCAGCAGCCTGATCGAGTTGGTGCCGCAGTCGATGGCCGCGACGCGGGTCATTCGCCCTCCGCCGTCGGCGGCTGGTACTTGGGCCAGTCCGCGGGGATCGCGGTCCCGCGCAGCTTGCCCTCCGCGGCCAGCGCCACCGACTCGTCGCCGAGCGGGTTGACACCCGGGCCCTTCGCGAGCGAGTGCGCCATCAGCACGTGCAGGCACTTGACCCGGTCCGGCATGCCGCCGCCGGTGAAATCGGTTCCGAGAGACTCGATCTCGTTTCGCTCGGCCAGGTAGGACTCGTACGCCCGCCGGTACGCCGCGGCCAGTTCCGGGTCCGTCCCGAGGCGCTCGGTCATCTCCCGCATCACCCCGGCGGACTCCTGTCGGCTCGCCTCCGCGGTGAGCCTCGGATCCGTCAAGTAGTACAGCGTGGGGAACGGCGTGCCGTCGGGCAGTCGCGGCGCGGTCTTCACCACACCGGGGGCGCCGTCCGGGGCGCGGTACGCGATGGCGAGCACGCCGCGCGGGTCGCGGCCCAGCTGTGCGGCGACCGCGTCCAGGTCCTCGCGGGGAATCTCGGGGGTGGAATTGTTCTCGGTCGGCTCGGTCACCGGACTGGCCCTCCTTGTTGATCAGGCATGGTCATCGATCCCGCAGGGGCGGGCGCGGGCGCCGGGGGCGCGGGTGGCACCGGCCCGGCCGGGGTCGGCTCGGGCTCGGGCTGCGGCTCGGCGATCGGACGCCACAGGTTGGTGTACCAGGAGCCGCCGTCGTGCTTCGGCTTGTTCACCTTCTCCACCGGCGGCGCGACCGCACCCGGCAGTTGCACCTGGTACGGGGTCTCGCCCGGCATCACGTACTGCAGGCGGTCGCGGGCCTGCGCCTTGATGTGCGCCGGGTCGTCGTTCTGCTGCTTCTCTCGGGTCAGCCGGGCGACGTCGTCCTCCAGCTGGGCCCGCTCGGCGGCCACCTGGTCGGCGTCGGCCCGCTGGGTGAGGTAGGTGCGCAGCGGCATCGCCAGGGTCAGCGCGACCGCGCACACCACCACGGCCAGCACCACGGCACGCGCGGTGGACAACCCCAGGAAGGTCCGCTCCGGCGCGGAGCCGTCACCGTCGCGCCGCGAGCCGCGCCGGCG
>NZ_BCXG01000027.1 GCF_001894985.1 Rhodococcus tukisamuensis NBRC 100609
TCTCACACCGTCAGGTCCCTCCAACCCTCCGAGGACCCACCCCGTACTTCAGGTCGACGACCACTGGGCACCAGCCACGTACTCGGTACGTGGCTGGTGCCCAGTGGCTTTCGTCAAGGTGCCGGCTGGATCCAGCTACTGCTGGTCCAACGGATTGGACCTACTGCTGGAACGCGGCCAGCGGCTCGGTGCCGGACCAGTCGTGGCCCCAGTAGCTGTCCGCGGTGATCTCCTCCGCGGTGTAGTGGCTCTCGTCGACGAGCATGCCCTCGGTGCCGAACTCGAGGTCCCAGCCACCCGGTGCCCGCACGTAGAACGAGACCATCTTGTCGTTCGTGTGACGACCCAGCGTGGACGAGATCGAGAAGCCGAGCTTGCCGACCCGGTCCAGTGCCTGACCGACCGCGTCGAGCGTGTCGACCTCCATCATCAGGTGCACCATGCCGGGGGCCTCGGTCGGCGGCGCCGGGCAGATCGCCAGGCTGTGGTGCCGCTGGTTGACGCCGAGGAAGCGCACCCGCCGGGCAGGCAGGGGCGCGTCGGGACCGCCGAGGCGGACCGCGCCGCGCGGCAGGAACCCGAGCACCTCTGTGTAGAAGGCGTAGGTCTCGGTAGCCGCCGGCGTCGGCAGCACCACGTGCCCGAGCCCGCAGGCCCCGGTGACGAAGTTCCCGCCGTGCGGGGTCACCACCGGGCTGTGGTCGAGAACCGGACCGAAGAACACCTCGACCTGGGTGCCGGACGGGTCACGGAAGGTGATGACCCGCTCGGCGTCCCGGTAGAGCGACTCCTCCTCCGTCAGCTCGGTGACCTCGACGCCCGACTTCTCGACCTGCTCGCGCACGGCCTCGAGCGCGAACTGGTCGCGGACCTCCCAGCCGACGGCCAGCACACGGTCCACGTCGCCGGGCAGCACCTGCAGCCGCGAGCGACGCTCGTCGACCCGCAGGTACAGCCCGTCCGGCTCAGGACCCGACCCGACGGCCATGCCGAGGCCGTCGACGACCAGCTCGCGCCAGCGCGGGATGTCCGTCGTCTGGACGCGGAGGTATCCGAGCGACCGGATTTCAGTCATGTTCTCTACCAATCCTTCTACGTGTCGAGTGGGCCTAGATCATCGACCGGTGGATGCCCTGCGGCTCGCCACCGAGCTGGGTGAGCGCCGACGAGTGGAAGATCGAACCGGGCACATGGATGGCGTGCGCGATACCGACGTGCGCGTCCCGGAAGAAACGCTGCATCGGGAACTTGTAGTGCGCAGCGTTGCCACCGGACCGGGCGAAGATCTCGTCCACGGCACGCACGGCACGCCACGCCGCGGCGGTCTGGGTACGACGACCGATGGCCCGGGCCTCGAAGTCGATCTCCTTGCCCTTCTCGGTCATGTCCCAGAACCGGTCGACGGTCTCGAGCAGCGCCGCCCGCGAGGCCGCGATCTCGGCGGCAGCCTCACCGATGGCGTAGAGGACGTACGGGTCGTCCTTGATCTTGGTGCCGGTGATCGCGACACGGGTCTTCTGCGCCTCGATGTGGCAGGACAGTGCGCCCTCGGCGATGCCGATCACCGCCGAGGTGATGCCGAGCGGGAACATGCAGGAGAACGGCATCTTGTAAAGCGTCTCGGTGCGGCCGGACTCGCGCTGGGCGGTGCCGTCCATCACGTCGCTGGCCAGGATCGTCCGGTGCGTCGGGATGAACGCGTCCTTGACGATGACGTCCTTGGAGCCGGTGCCGCGGAGACCGATGACGTCCCAGGAGTCCTCGACGATCTCGTAGTCCTCGCGGGGCAGGTACACGTGCATCGAGACCGGCGGCATCAGCGGCTTGCCGTTCTCGTCACCGCGCATCGCGCCCAGGACGACCCACTGGCAGTGGTCGGTGCCGGAGGAGAACTGCCAGCGGCCGTTGAGGACGAAGCCCCCGTCGACCGGCTTCGCGACGCCCAGCGGCGCGTACGGCGAGGCGACCCAGGTGTCGTTGTCCTGGCCCCAGATGTCTTCCTGCAGCTGCTCGCTGGAGAAGGCCATCTCCCACGGGTGCACGCCGACGATGCCGTTGATCCACCCGGTGGCGCCGTCCATTGCGGCGATGCTCATCACGGTCTCCGCGAACTCGCGCGGGTGCACCTCGAGGCCGCCGTACTTCTTCGGCTGCAGCATCCTGATGGCGCCGGACTCACGCAGCCGCTTGGCGGACGTGTCCGACAGGCGCATGAGCTTGTCGCCCTCGGCGCCCTCCGCGCGGATCTCGTCTGCGTACTGCGCGATGCGTTCCTGAACCTGACCCATGACTTCCTCGGCTCTCTTGTGAATTATCTGGCGGCGAGCCGCCTCCTGCTGATGAACGTCCCAGCCTCAGCTGGACGTCGCAGGTGCGCTCTCGCTCAGTGGGAGAGTATTCGCGGCGGCGTACCTCGCGGCGAGATATCCGAAGACCATCGACGGACCGATGGTGGCGCCGGCGCCTGCGTACTCGTTGCCCATCACCGAGGCGGTGGTGTTGCCCGTGGCGAACAGCCCGGCGATGGCGGTGCCGTCGGCACGCAGCACCCGGCTGTTCTCGTCGCAGACGAGCCCACCCTTGGTGCCCAGGTCACCCGCCTCGCAGCGAATCGCGTAGAACGGGCCCTTGACGATCTCGTCCATGTTCGGGTTCTTCATGGTCGGGTCGCCGTAGTACCGGTCGTAGGCGCTCTCGCCCCGGCCGAAGTCCTCGTCCGTGCCGCTGCGGGCGAATCCGTTGAACCGCTCGATCGTGGCCGCCAACTTGTCCGCGGGGATCCCGACCTTCGCGGCCAGCTCGGCCAGCGTGTCGGCCTTGTGCACCACGCCGGAGTCGTAGAAGCCCTGCGGGAACGGCATGTTCGGCAGCACCTGCGCGAAGGGGTAACGGTTCTTCGCCTTGGTGTCCATGATGAACCAGGCCGGGACGTGACCGCCCTCGAGCTGGTCGTGCACGAAGTTCACGTACGGCGACGACTCGTTGGTGAAGCGCTCGCCCTGGCTGTTGACGATCACCGACGGCGGGATGCAGCGCTCGGAGACCAGCGGGATCACCGCGCCCATCGGATGGAACACGGACGGCATCCACCAGGCGTCGTCCATCAGGTCGACTGCGGCGCCGAGCTGCTGGCCGGCCACGATGCCGTCGCCGACGTTCTCCTTGGCGCCGGCGCTGATGTTCGCGCGGCCGAACTCGGGCAGGTACTGATCACGCATCTGCTGGTTGTGGTCGAAGCCGCCGGTGGCCAGCAGCACGCCGCGGCGCGCGCCGATCCGGACCGTCTTGCCGTCGCGCTCGGCGACCGCACCGATCACGACGCCGTTCGCGTCGGTCACCAGTTCCGTCATCGAGGTCTTCAGCCACAGCGGGATGCCGGCGTCCTTGAGCACCATCCGCATCCGGGCCACCAGCGCGCGACCGCCGGTGGACATGTGCCGGCGCCGCACCACGTTGGACGCCACCCGCCAGGCCGCGACCAGCGAGGCCTTGCGGCCCTTCCAGGTGCGCTTGACCATCGCGAGGTCGTGGTAGTCCTTCGAGGTGACCCACAGGCCCAGCGGGCCCTTCATGCTGTTCGGACGCTGGAACTTCTCGTCCTCCTTCAGCTTGCGGGTGTCGAACGGCATGCACTCGATGGTGCGGCCGAGCGCGCTGCCGCCGTCGTCCTCCGGGTGGTAGTCGGAGTAGCCCTTCACCCAGTACAGCTTCATGTGCGGGCTGGTGTCGAGCAGCTCCATCAGCTTCGGGCCGCCGGCGATGTACGCGTCGATCCGCGCGTCGGTGACGCCGGCGCCCGCGGTGAGATTCTTGAGGTACCGGCGGATCGCAGCCGGATCGTCCTGCGCGCCCTTGCGGATCAGCGTCGGAGCGTTCGGGATCCAGATGCCGCCACCGGAGATCGCGGTCGAACCGCCGAAGGTCTTCCCCTTGTCGATCACCAGCGTGTCGAGGCCGCTGTCCGCCGCCGCGATGGCCGCGGACATGCCGCCACCGCCACTGCCGACGACGAGGAAGTCGACGACCTGGTCGAAGTTGTCCCAGTTGGTCATTCGGTCTGTCCGTCCTTGCGTGTGAGGAATGCCAGCACCGCCGAGACCCAGGCTTCACGTGCCTCGATCATCGTCCAGTGGCCGCAGTTGGGGAACACATGCAGTTCCGCGTTCGGGATGTCGCGCATCGGCAGCATCGCCATGTCGACGGGGCTCACCCGGTCGTCGCGACCCCAGGTCAGCATGGTGGGGGCCTTGATCTTGTGGAACTGGGCCCAGTACGGCGTCATCCCGGACGCCTTCGCAGCGGCCGTGTTCGCGGCGAACGCCTTGCTGCTGTACATCCGCGCGGCGATCTCCAGCGTCAGCGGCTCGGTTGCCAGCGCCCAACGCTCCTCGATCAGCTGCTCGGTGACCACGGCCGGGTCGTAGACCATCGACTGCAACCAGCGGACCAGGCCCTCGCGGGTCGGGTTGTCGGTGAACTCCATCAGCAGCTTGATGCCCTCGCCGGGGCCCGGCGCGAAGACGTTCTTGCCGATGCCGCCGATGGTGACGAGCTTGTTGACCCGCGCGGGCTGGTGGATGGCGACGTTGGTCGCGACGATCCCGCCCATCGAGTTTCCGATCATGTCCACCGGCCCCTCGACGCCGATGGCGTCGAGGAAGGTGCCCACCGAGGCCAGTGCCATGACCATCGGGTTGCCGTCGCCGGGGTCGCTGACGCCGAAGCCGGGGAACTCGAGCACCAGGCAGCGGAAGTGCTCCGCGAAATCCCCGAGCACACCACGGTAGTTGCGCCACCCCGTGACACCCGGCCCGGAGCCGTGCAGCAGGAGCAGCGGCGGACCGTCGCCGGCCTCGTGGTATTTCAGCAGGCCACGGTCGGTCTGGACCTCCCGCAAGGTGCCCTCGTAGGTGAGTTCGCTCGTCATGAAACTCACGCTGCCAGCACCTGCCCACTCAGGGACCCGAGATCCCGATCAGCGAGATTGCGAAGGGTCTTCCGACCCTCCTCGACGGGGCTCGGGACGAGTTCCACTCATCGGGAACCCGGCCGACGGCCGGACCGGCCGTTCCTACGCTCGGGCCATGGTCGCAGACACCCAGGTAGACACCCCGACGTCCCTCACCCCCGAGCCGGCCGACATGCGGCGGGTCCTCGGCCAGTTCGCGAGCGGGGTCACCGTGGTCACCGGCCTCGACGACGGCGGTCCCGTCGGATTCGCCTGCCAGTCCTTCGCGTCGGTGTCGCTGGACCCGCCGATGGTCCTGTTCTGCGCCGATCACCGCGGCGTCGCCTGGCCCCGGATCCGCCGGTCCGGACGGTTCACGGTGAATGTCCTCGCGGAGACCCAGGAGGAGATGTGCGGGCGGTTCGGTTCGAGCCGCGGCCGCAAGTTCGACGACCTCGACTGGGACCTGTCCCGCTGGGAGACCCCCGCGCTGCCGCGGGTCCTGGCGCGGGTGCACGCCGAGGTCGACGCGGTGCACGTGGCCGGCGACCACGACGTGGTGATCGGCCGGGTGCTGGAACTCGAGGAGGTCCACGGCGCCGCGCCGATGGTGTTCTTCCGCGGCCAGTTCGGACTCGGCGGCGCCTGACGGGCCGGGCTCGTCGGCCCGGTTGGGCTGGGCCTGGCCCGTCAGGCCCGAGTGACCGGACTAGATCCAGCCGCCGCTCTGCACCGACAGCAGCCGGCTCCTCGCCTCGGGCGACCAGGTGTCCGCGGGCACCACCGGGGCCGGCGGCACGGCCCGACGCGGGGTGCCCAGCTCCGGGTAGAGGGTCCGGGCGATCTCGCGGGTGGCGTCGACAACCAGGGGGGCGACCCGTTCGAGCTGCACCGTGCGGGAATCCCCGCACAGCGAGACCGCGGCGACGGGGCCCTCGGGCCCCCGCACCGCGCTGCCCACGCATGCCACTCCCCGGGCCGACTCCTCACGCTCGAACGCCAGGCCCCGACGCTGCCGAATCCGGTTGAGTTCGAGGTGCAGGATGCCGAGGTCGTCGATGGTCCGCTCGGTGGAGCGGCCCAGGTTGCCCTCGAACAGCGCGTCGACCCGCTCCGGGTCCAACCAGGCGAGCATCGCCTTGCCACAGGCGGAGGACTGCGCGGGGATGCGACCGCCCACCCGCGACGGGATGGAGCTGGCCAGTCGCCCGCCGACCTTGTCGAGATAGACGATCTCGTGCCCGTCGAGGACGGACAGGTGCACCACCATGCCGGTCTGCAGGTGCAGTTCGTGCAGCAGCGGCGCCGCGGCCTCGCGGACCTCGGCGTGTCCGCCATCGCCGCCGATGCCGAGGGCACGCCGGCCGAGCCGGTAGCCGAACGACGCGTGCTCGACCCAGTTCAGTTTGACCAGCGAGTCGAGAATGCGGTGCACGGTCGACCGCGGCAGACGCGAACGGCACGCCACCTCTTCCAGCGTGAGCCGGGCAGCCCGGCCGTCGAACGCATCGAGGATGAGGGTCATCCGCTCAACCATGGAGGGGGGAACGTCGCGCTTGTCGCTTGTGGCGGGGGCGTCTGTGAGCACCGTCATGGCGTCTCCTCCGATACCGATCGAGATTCCCGATCTGCAAAACTGAAATGATTTCTAAAACTGTAGCAACTTCCCCCGGGGAACGGGAGCCCCCGTCGCGAAACGACACGTCCCGTTCAGCGGGAGGCTGTCGCCGAGGCCGTGGCCACTGCGATATGAAATCAGACAACTACGGCGCCCCCCACGCCCCACCACCACCGGCGCCCACCCACACGGAGCGAGAGAAACATGCGAATCGGGATCGTCAGCCCCGTGCTGATCCAGCATCCGGCCACCCGTGCGGACTGGGAGGTCGGCGCGGGGATCGACGAGGTCGCCCGGATCGCCGAGGCCGCGGACGGGCTCGGTTTTCACCACGTGACCTGCAGCGAGCATGTCGCGGTCCCGGTCGAGATCGCCACCGAGCGCGGCGGCACCTACTGGGACCCGCTGTCGACGCTCGGATTCCTCGCCGCCCGCACCAGTCGGATCCGGTTGGTCACCCAGGTGCTGGTGCTCGGCTACCACCACCCGCTCGAGATCGCCAAGCGCTACGGCACCCTCGACCGACTCAGTAGCGGCCGGGTGACCCTGGGACTCGGCGTCGGCAGCCTGCGCGAGGAGTTCGACCTGATCGGCGCGCAGTTCGAGGGCCGGGGCGCGCTTGCCGACGATGCACTGCGTGCACTGCGGGCGTCGCTGGGCAAGCCCAACCCGGAGTACCACGGCGAGTTCTACGACTTCGAGAACTTCGTGGTCGAGCCGCACGCGGTGCAACAGCACGTGCCGCTGTGGATCGGCGGACGCACGCCCCGCTCGCTGCGCCGGGCCATCGAACTCGGCGACGGCTGGGTCCCCTTCGGCCTGCGGATCGACGACCTGGCCGGGATGCTCGCGAAGGCCCCGGTGCCCGAGGACATGGAGATCGTGCTCAACGCCGGCCGGACCCTGGACCCGACCGGGGCGGCGGACGCCGCCGCCACCACGCTGTCCCGGCTCCGCGATGCCGGCGCCACGATCGCCAGCGTGAACATCGCCGCGACCAGCCCCGACCACTTCACCGACCAGCTCGCGGCGCTCGTGGCGCTGGCGGTTCCGCTCGGCATCGACTTCGACTGAACCCCGACCCGACATCAAGGAGTCCCGTCCCATGACCGACACCGCAGACCTGCTCTTCCGGCTCGAACAGCGCGTCCAGTTGCTCGAGGACAAGCTCGAGCTGATGAACATCATCAGCGCCTACGGCCCCGCCGTGGACAGCGGCGAGAGCACCGCGGTCGCCGGGCTCTGGACCGAGGACGGCGTCTACGACGTCGACACCGGCTGCCTGTCCGGACGCGCCGAGATCGAGGCGATGGTGCACTCCGCCCCGCACCAGTCCTACATTGCCGGCGGCTGCGGCCACCTGGTCGGACCGCCGCACCTCGAGATCGACGGCGACACCGCGGTGGCCACCTGCCACTCGCAGCTGGTCAAGCACGATCCCGAGACCCGCAGCTACCACGTCGCCCGGATCACCGCGAACCGCTGGGAATTCGCCCGCATCGACGGCCGGTGGATGGTCACCCTGCGCACCAACCGGATCATCGACGGCCGCGACTCGGCCCGCGAGATCCTCTCGGCGGGCGTCACCGCCAAGGCCTGAATCCGGCACCGAGACGGTCTGCCAGGCCCCTGGCCCGGGCGCATAACCCGCTGGACAGAGGCGAGCCCCCGACGGAGAAATCCGTCGGGGGCTCGCCTCGTCAACTCTTGGGTGGGCGCCGTCGCTAGCTGCGGGCCGCCGACTCCTTCTCCAATGTGCTCTGGGCCCAGCGGTAGTCGGCCTTGCCGGAGGGCGAACGCAGAATCGCCGGCACCTCGACGATCTCGCGCGGCACCTTGTACCGGGCGATCCGCTCCCGGCAGTGCTCGGTGAGCTCCTCGGCCGTGGCCGCCGCACCCTCGCGCAGCTGCACGACGGCCGCGACCCGCTGACCGAACCGCGGGTCCGGCAGGCCGGCCACCAGCGTGTCGAAGACCGCCGGGTGGCTCTTGAGGGCCTCCTCGACCTCCTCGACGTAGATCTTCTCGCCACCGGAGTTGATGCAGGCCGACCCGCGACCGAGAATGACGATCGAGCCGTCCGCCTCGATCCGCGCCATGTCGCCCAGCACCGACATCCGCACCCCGTCGACGACGGGGAACGTGGAGGCGGTCTTGGCGGGGTCGTTGTAGTAGCCGAGCGGCACGTGCCCGGAGTGGGCGACCCAGCCGATGTCGTCCGAGCCGGGGGCGATCGGGCGCAGGTCGGTGTCGACGACACAGACGCCGGGCCGCGGCGCCATCCGCAGCGAGCCGTCCTCGAGCGCCTGCATGCTGCCGTCCATGCCGGACTCCGAGGAACCGAATCCGTTGTTGAGGTAGATGTTCGGGAACAGTCCGGTGATCTGGTCGCGCACGGCCTGCGACCACAGCGCCCCGCCGGAGCCGACGACGAACAGCGAGGACAGGTCGAACTCGCCGCCGTGCTCGGCCACCGCGTCGGCAAACGGCCGGCCGATGGCGTCGCCGACGATCATGTAGATGTTGATCTTCTCCCGCTCGATCAGCGCCAGCGACTCCAGCGCGTCGAACTGCCGCATCAGCACCGTCTTGGTACCCATGAACAGGCCGGTGAACAGCGTGTACACCGCCGCGCCGTGGATCAGCGGCGCGGTGAGCAGGAAGCTCGGCGGGGTGGGGTTCTGGGCGTGTGCGGCGGCCAGCGACGGACCGTCGTCGTAGCCGTCGCCGTACTGGTTGCCGCTCACCAGGGCGGACCGGAAGAAGTCCTCCTGGCGCCACAGCACGCCCTTGGGCATGCCGGTGGTGCCGCCGGTGTAGATGACGAACAGGTCGTCGTTGCTGCGACTCGGGAAATCCCTTGCTCCGGAAGCGGAGTCGACGTCGCGCCGGTAGCTGGAGACGGACGGGACCACGGCGGCCAGCCCGGCGGCGGATGCCGCGGAGGCCTCGCCGAGCACCAGCACGTGCCGCAGGGTCGGGCAGTCCGGGGCCACGGCCGCGGTCCGGTCCACGAAGTCGGCGTCGACGACGACGGCCGTCAGGTCCGCGTTGGCGTAGAGGTAGCGCAGCTCGGCGTCGATGTACCGGTAGTTGACGTTGACCGGGACGGCCCGAATCTTCAACAGCCCCAGCAAGGTTTCGACGAACTCGACGCTGTTGCGCATGTGCATGCCGACGTGGTCACCGGGCCGCACCCCCGCGGCGATCAGGTGGTGTCCGACACGGTTGGCACGCTCGTCGAGCTCGGCGAGGGTGCGGCGCTGATCGTCACAGACCAGCACCTCCCGATCCGGCATGGCGTCGACGACAGCCTCGAAGATGTCGGCGAGATTGAGGGCGGAGGACGTACTCGACATGGTCGACCTTTCATTGGGCGCGGCCGTTCGGGAGGCTCGGCCTCCCGTGAGGTGGCGGCGGACAGCTGCTGCGTCAGCCGTCACGTTAGCCAAGCCTCCGGGCCGAAATCGTGAGTTGTCCAAAATATCTCGCCTACGTCGCCGCACGCGCTCCGGCGACGCCGGTCGAACACGGTGGGCCCGCGCAAGGGGTCCGCGGGCCCACCGTGGCTAATGACCGATCGCGACCGACTGCGCGGGCTCGTCGACGAGTGCCGACGAACCGGGCGCGGACTGGATCCGATTGGTGTGCAGTGACAGCCCGACCACCGCGGCGAGCGCCCCGGCCACGGCGAGGGCACCGAAGGCGTAGACGTAGCCGGTCTCCTGGTACATCGGCATCTTGCTGGCGGCCACCAGCACGCCGGGGACGGTGAGGATCGCGACGGCCAGCTGGCTGCCGATCGCGCTGCCCATCGACCCGAACAGGTTGAGCATGCCGCCGGCGATGCCCTGCGACGTCGCGGGCACCGTGCCCATGATCAGGTTCGGCAGCGCGGAGGACGCGGCGCCGAGGCCGAGGCCCATCACGATCTGGCCGGCGATCAGTTGGCCGGTGGTGTCGTGCATGAACGCGAGCATGGCCGAGCCGACGGCCAGGGCACCGGCGCCGGCGACCAGCACCAGCGCGGGACCGGTCCGCCGGGACAGGTAGCCGCCGACCGGCCCCGCGATCATCGAGGCGATACCGGTGGGGATGGTGAACAGTGCGACACCGAGCGCGGTCCGGCCGAATCCGTAGCCGAGGTCGAGCGAACGGTCGGTCATGACAAACATCGGGATCAGCATCGAGTGGCTGATCAGGACGAACTGCACGAGCGCACTGGCGGTCAAGGTCTTGGCGACCGGGCGGTGCAGCAGCAGCTCGAGGTCGACCAGCGGCTCGGCCGGCCGGCGCTCGTAGAGCAGCCAGGCCGCGAGGATCGCGGCGCCGCCGAGCACCGTGCCCAGCGTCCGGACGTCGGCGAAGCCCCACGTCGAGGCCTTACCGATGCCGAAGAGCAGCACGAACGCGCCGACGGCGAGGATCAGCGCGCCGACCACGTCGAGGCGGGACTTGGTGCGCAGCGTGGACTCGGGGACCAACAGCGCGACCAGGACACCGGCGACCGTCACGTGCGCCAGCTGCGCCCAGAAGACGCTGGCGTATCCGAAGTGGTCGATCAGGTAGCCGCCGATGACGGGTCCGAGGATCGTGCTCGCCCCCATGCCGGTGGCGATGAAGCCCACCGCGACGGGGACCAGCTCACGCGGGAGCACGTCGCGGATCAGCCCGTACGCCAGCACCAGGATGCCCATGCCCGCGCCCTGCAGGCCGCGCCCGACGAGGAAGAGCTCGAAGTTCGGCGCCACCGCCGCGATCAGGCAGCCCACCGCGAACACCGCGGAGGCCGACAGCATCACGAGCTTCTTGCCGTAGATGTCGCCGAGCTTGCCCATGATCGGCGTGGTCGCCGCGAGCACCAGGGTGACCAGCGTGATCACCCAGCCGACCGCGGTGGTCTGGAAGTGCCCGGCGATCTCGGGCAGCGCCGGGGTGACGAAGTTGTACGCCAGCGGGATGACCTCGACCAGCAGGATCACCGTTGCGAGGAGGAGGAACGACCGCCCCTTCGTCAGGGGCGCGCGCTCTGCCTCGCCGTTGGCGAGAGGCATCTTGTTCATTGGGACTCCGGACCGCTCGTACTACCACTGCCGGGCATTTCACCCAGCTCTTTCGGAGAAAAGATCCCACGGATCCGTCACGTGTCCTGGGTCACTCCCAGTGACCGGGACCACTGGACACCCTGCCCATGACCCAATCTAGAACCTCGAAATCAAATTAGAACGAATTGCGCCTTTCATGGTGCCCACTCACGGATTCCTCCATCCTCCCACCGCAGGGCGGGATGATCCCTTGCGAACAAACTAGAATTAATACTAATTTCACGAGCAGAGACACGAACGCACCAACTACGAAGGAGGCCCCCATGGGCGAAACAGTGAGCCTGGAAGGCCGGACGGCCGTCATCACCGGGGCGGGCGCCGGACTCGGCAAGGCCGAGGCACTGGCCCTCGCCGCGGCGGGCGCACGCGTCGTCGTCAACGACATGGGCCCGGCCGCGCACGAGGTGGTCGACGAGATCAAGGCCGCCGGCGGCGAGGCCGTCGCCGTGCTCGGCGACGTCTCCGACTGGTCCCTCGGCGAGCGCCTGGTAGCCGAGGCCGTGTCGAACTTCGGCACCTTCGACATCCTGGTCAACAACGCCGGCGTGATCCGCGACAAGATGATCTTCAACCTCAGCGAGTCCGACTGGGACGACGTCATCCGCGTGCACCTAAAGGGTCACGCCGCCACCAGTCGCGCGGCCGCCGTGTACTGGCGCGAGGCCAGCAAGGCTGCCGGCGGACCGGTCTTCGGGCGAGTCGTCAACACCTCCTCCGAGGCGTTCCTGTTCGGCTCGGCCGGACAGCCGAACTACTCGGCCGCCAAGGCCGGCATCACCGCGCTGACCCTCTCCACCGCGCAGGGCCTGTCCCGCTACGGCGTCACCGCCAACGCCATCTGCCCGCGTGCCCGGACCGCGATGACCGCCGAGGCGTTCGGCGAGGCCGGCGACCTCGCCGGCGCGCTCGACCCGCTCGCCCCCGAGCGTGTCGGCACCCTGGTCAGCTACCTGGCCTCCCCCGCCTCGCACGAGATCAACGGCCAGGTCTTCGTCGTGTACGGCAAGATGGTCGCGTTGATGTCGGCACCGCAGGTCGAGAACCGTTTCGACGCAGCGGGTTCCGCGTTCACCGTCGACGAGCTCGACCAGCAGCTCTCGTCCTACTTCGTCGGCCGCGGCCCGTACGAGACGTATGCGGCCTACGGCGTGGCGGAGCTCGAGAAGCCGGCGCTCGCGATCAACTGACACCCCACCGACACCACAGGGAAGGCCACGCATGAGGCTGGACGGAAAAGTAGCGATCGTCACCGGCGGCGCGGGCGGTATCGGACGCGGCATCGTCCGCGCGTTCACCAAGGAGGGCGCCCAGGTCCTGGTCGTCGACATCAACGACGACGCGGGCAAGGCGCTGGAGGACGAACTCGGCAGTGCCGTGAAGTTCCTGAACGCGGACATCTCCAAGGAGGAGAGCGCGGCGGCCATCGTCGCCGCCTCGGTCGAGGCGTTCGGCAAGCTTGACGTGCTGGTCAACAACGCGCACGCGTCCCGGCAGGCGCCGCTGCTCGAGACCACGCAGGAGATGCTCGACCTGTCGTTCGGGACCGGGTTCTACCCGACGTTCTGGCTGATGAAGGCCGCGCACGCGCAGCTCGCCGCGAACGAGGGGTCGGTGATCAACTTCGCCTCCGGCGCGGGCATCGACGGCAGCGTGACGCAGGGCTCGTACGGCGCCGCGAAGGAAGCGATCCGGGCGATCAGCCGGGTCGCGGCCAACGAGTGGGCGTCGGACAACGTCAACGTCAACATCATCTCGCCGCTCGCGCTGACCGAGGGCGTCCAGGCCTACATCGAGGCCAACCCCGGCATCGAGGACGTGCTGCTCGCCAAGACGCCGCTGCACCGGTTCGGCGATCCGGAGTCGGACATCGGACGGGTCACGGTGTTCCTCGCCAGCGCCGACGCGAGCTACATGACCGGCCAGACACTGATGGTCGACGGCGGCAGCATCAAGCTCCGCTGACCGAGCCGCACACAACGGCGCCCCTTGGCTACTGCGATCCAGTAGCCAAGGGGCGCTTGGTGTTCAGTGGGTCAGCAGGTGGTCGGCGTCTTCTCGCCGGCCAGCAGCGTCTTGGTGAACTCGGTTGCGTCCGCCAGCGAGGCGGCGACGCTGGCGCGGTGGTCTGCGCCCTCGTAGCTGCGGTAGTCGAGCTCGGTTCCCTTCTCGCACAACTGCTTCACCAGGACCTGCGAGGCGGCCGGCGTGACCAGGGCGTCCGCGGTGCCCTGCGCGAACAGCACCGGAACCTTGGGGTTGGCGTTCGACGGTTCCTGCTTGGCCAGGTAGTCCGTCCACGGACCGAGGTCCGCACCCGGGCGGATCACCGAGTTCACCTGAATGCCTCCGATGGCCGCGCGGATGTCGGCGATGCACCCGGTCCGCGCCGCCTTCATCAGCGGCTCCGCTGCCGGCGTGACGATCTCCTCCGGCACCACCGCCGGATCCGCGGCCGCCGCACCGAGCAGGGTGATCGGCAGGAAGGACAGGACCGGCGCCACTGCCTGGCTGCCGCTCGCGATGTACTGCGGGGTCTGGCTCAGGCCGCTGCCGGGCGCGACCGCGATCGCACCGAGCAGGGTGAGCTCGGGTGCCCGGTCGACGGCCTGGTCGGACGCGCTGATCGCGGCCGCACCGCCCTGGCTGTGGCCGCCGACGAACCACTTGCTGCCCACCGCGGGGTCGAGGTGCCGTGCGGCCCTGACGATGTCGGTGACCGCGTGCGACTCGGAGGTCGCGTTGAGGTAGGTGTGGTCGCCGGGCGTCCCCATGCCCTCGTAGTCGGTCTGGACCACCACGTAGCCGTTCTTGACCCACTCGTCGAGGGTGGTGCTGACGGTGCCGACGTAGTCGTGCACGGCGCCGTCGACGGTGTCCCCGGACGGTGCGCAGGTGTCCGCGATCCCGGTGGTCCCGTGCGCCCAGCTGATCACCGGCCAGCCGCCCTCCGGTGCGGTCCCGGACGGGATCGCCACGGTGCCGGAGACGACGATCGGCTTGCCCTCGCCGTTCTCCGACGCGTAGGTGATCAGCTCACTGCGGCCGGCGCTCGGCAGCACGGCCGCGTTGGTCAGCGGCGCGGAGGAGAGCACGTCGCCGCCGTTCGGGACCGGGGAGGCCGCCGTGGCGGAGTTGTCGTCGCTGCTCGAGCAGCCGGTCACAGCAATGGCAGTGACTGCCAACGCGCCTATGATTCGGACGGAAACGTGGGACGGACGCATGGCAGCCTCTCGGGTGGTGAGCCGGGGCGGCGGCCTCGGCAGAAAGTTAAGAAGGGCCTCTTACTACCGTGACGCAGAGCACACTGTCAACCGCTCGTCTCAGTCTCGTACAGGCCGCCGAGCGCCTCGTCGCCGAACGCGGCGTGCACGGCGTGCCCGCCAGTGCGGTCGTGCGGGCCGCCGGCCACAAGAACAACTCCGCGATCAGCTACCACTTCGGGTCCTGGGACGGCCTGCTCGAGGCGGTGTGGCGGCTGCACACCGATCGGGTGACCGTCGACCGTGCGGTGTTCCTCGCCGCCGCACACGACCGCGGTGGGTACGACCTGCCCGTCATGGTCGAGGCCTACATCGGCCCGCTGGTCGCGGAGCTGCGTCGGCAGCAGCCGAGCTACTGGGCCCGCTTCAACGAGCAGTGGATGGCGACGATCCGGCTCGACGTCTTCGCACTCGACGACGCCGCGCTGGCACGCCAACCCCAGGGGGAGGCGGTCGCGATGGTGCACAACCTGTTCACCGACATGGCCGATGCCCTGACCCACCTGCCCGAGGACGGCCGGACCAGACGGGTGGCGCTGATGGCCCGTTTCGTCATCGGATCGCTGGCCGCGTGGGAGCGCGAGCCCGACGCCACGGCGCTCGACGAACTCGAACCCGAACTGGTGCGGCTGGCGTTGGCGCTGCTCGAGGCGCCCTGACGGCGACCGGCGCCCGCGCCGAGACCTCCACGCCGACCCGTCAGTGCCGGCGGTGGTCCGTGACGGCCGTGCGCGGCCCGAACTTCGGCTTGACCGCGTAGCCGCCGACCGACAGCAACCGCACGGCCCGATAGCGGTGCGGCCGGACGGATTCCAGGTACTCGACCATCCCGGGGTCGTCCAGTGGCCGGCCCAGCAGCGACCACCCGACCATCGCGGCGAGGTGGAAGTCGCCCACCGACAACGCGTCGGCGTCGCCCAGCGCGCGCTGCGCCACCTCGGCCGCGGTCCACTCCCCCACCCCGTTCACCGCGCGCAGCCGGCGCAACGCGGCCGCCGGGTCCATCCCCGCGGCCTCCTCGAGCCGGTCGGAGACCGCGGCGGCGGTGACGACGGTGCGCGCCCGCCGCGGATCGACACCCGCCCGGTGGAACTCCCAGGACGGGACGCCGCGCCACACCCGCGCGGACGGCGGGACCCGCATCCCCTCGGGGGCGGGACCCGGCGCGGGTTCGCCGTACACGGTGACCAGCCGACGCCACGACGCCCTCGCCGCGATGCCGTGCACCTTCTGTTCGAGGATCGCGGGCACCAGGGCCTCGAACACCCGCCCGGTCCGCGGGATCCGCAGGCCCGGGAAGCGACGGTGGGCGTCGGCCAGCCTGGGGTGCTCCGGCGCGAACCCGGTGGCGTCGTCGCGTTCGCCGAGCAGGTCCGGCAGTGTCGTCACGAACTCCGCCGCACCCGCGCCCCACCCGCGGCACGCGACGGTGTGCCGGTCGGTCTGCACCAGCCGGTAGGT
The DNA here is from genome assembly GCF_001894985.1 of Rhodococcus tukisamuensis NBRC 100609. GTDB lineage: Bacteria > Actinomycetota > Actinomycetes > Mycobacteriales > Mycobacteriaceae > Rhodococcus_G > Rhodococcus_G tukisamuensis. Next base: position 16,393 of record NZ_BCXG01000027.1, read on the forward strand.
GACGGGTCCGGTCGGCATGAGCGACGTGCGCCAGATCGCGCCGTCGGGAGTGACCCGGTGGCACGGGTCGCCGCGGCCGCGGCCGAGCTGGTCGAGCGTCTCGGCCAGCAGCAGCGGGCGAGGGCTGCGGTGCGTGGTCTCCACGGGGGCTGCGGAGACGGTCATGGCCCCACCCTAGGCCGCGCGACGACCACGGCCGTCGCGCGGCTGGGCCCGCCTACGCCCTCAGCCGGCGAAGATGCTGAGATCCGGGTATCCCGACAGCTCCCATCCGCCGTCCACCATCAGCGACGTACCCGTGACGTACTCGGCGTCGTCGCTGGCCAGGTACAGGCACGGCCCCGCGACCTGTTCCGGCGTCGCCGCCTTGCCCAGCGGGATCATCGCCAGGAACTGCTCACGCAGGGGCTCGTAGCCCATCACACCGGCCACCAGCGGCGTGTCCACCAGACCCGGCAGCACCGTGTTGACGCGGATGCCGTGCCGCGCGAGCTCCAGCGCCGCGTTCTTGGAGAACGCCTCCACACCCGCCTTGCCCGTCACGTACGGGCTGCCACCGAACATCGGGACGTGCGCGTTCAGGGATGACACGTTGACGATGGCGCCGCCGCGCTCCCGCATGTGCCGGGCCTCGTGCTTGGTGCACAGGAACACGCCCTTCTGCACCAGGTCGACGGTGAAGTCCCAGTCCTCCTCGGCCAGGTCGACGATCGGGCCGCCGCGCGCGGCGCCGGCCACGTTGAACGCGAGGTCGAGACCACCGAAGCGCTCGACCGCCGTCCCGACCGCCTCGGCCACCGCCGCCTCGTCCGTCACGTCGGCGACCGCGGCGACGAACGCGGACCCGAGCGAGTTCGCCAGCTCCCCCAGCCTGTCCGCCGCGAGATCGATGCCGACGACGTTGGCACCCTCCGCCACGAGCCGGGCCGCGATGGCGGCGCCGATTCCGGATGCCGCCCCGGTGACCACCGCCGTCTTGCCGGCAAATCGATTCTCACTCATCTCCGCACACCTCCACGAGTACCTTCATCCGTCGCCCGGCCGCGGCATCCGCCACGCCCTCGAGCACCATCTCCAGCGGCACCCGCTCGACCCACCCGTCGAGCGGGTACGAGCCCGCCGCCATCCGTTCGATCACCGTCGCGACCTCGTCCCGGTTGTAGGCCAGCGACGACATCACCCGCGCCTCGGAAAACATCAGCGCGTAGGTGTTGAGCGGGACCTGCTCCTTGTAGGTGGCCAGCAGCACCACCGTCCCCCGCGCCCGGACGGACGCCAGGGCGGTCTCGACGGCGACGGCGACGCCCGCACACTCGAACACCATGTCGGCACCGAGTCCGTCCGTACGCTCGTGCACCGCGGTCCGCACGTCCGCCGAAAGCGGGTCCACCACAGTCAGTCCCAGACCCTCGACGATCGCCCGGCGCGGCGCGGAGGCCTCCGAGACCAGGATGCGCTCCACCCCGCTCGCGCGCAGGTTGAGCGCCGTGCCGATCCCGATCGGTCCGCCGCCGATCACCAGCGCGAACTGACCCGGCCGCGCCTGCGCCAGAGCGACCGCGTGGTGGGTGACGGCCAACGGCTCCACCAGCGCCGCCTGTTCGAGGCTCACCCCGTCGGGCAGCACGTGCACGTTGGCGGCGGGCACCGCGGTGAACTCGGAGAGTCCGCCGCCGGGCGCACTCAGCCCGTGGAAGGCGACGACCTCGCACAGGTGCTCGAGCCCGTCCCGGCACCGCGCGCAGCCACCGCAGTGGTAATTCGGCTGCACCACAACCCGATTGCCCACCACGATGCCGTCGACGTCGGCACCGACCTCGGCGACCACGCCGGAGAACTCGTGCCCGAGCACCTGCGGCCCGTGCGCTCCGGTGAGCGGGTGCGCCACCTCGGAGACACCGAAGGTGTGGATGACGCCGAGGTCTGATCCGCAGATCCCGTTGTATGCCACCCGGATCAGCACGTACCCGTCCGGCACGGCGGGCTCCGGGATGTCCTCGACCCGCAGGTCCCCGATCCCGTGCAGCACCGCGGCCCTCACGACGTGGCCGCCACTTCGGCCTCGTACTTCTTCGCCATGTGCTCGATGGCGTCGAGCTGCGCCTTGCTGTGCCGCTCGTGGCTCTGCCCGGCGCGCGCGGCGGCGTCGTACAGCGGCTGGGACTGCCCCTGGAAGTGCGGGGCGACCTCGTTCGCGATCAGTTCGAACGACCGTCGGGTGGCCGCGGGGTTCGCCCAGTCGGTCGCCATCATCAGCATCGAGCCGAAGCCGCCGGTCTGCTCCTGCAGTCGGCCGATCAGTTCCCGAGCCTGGTCCACGGTGCCGATGATGCCCATGCCGGAGTCGTTCATGTACTCGATCATCATGTCCATGCTCGCACCGCCGGACCCGAAGTGCGGGAAAGCCGCTGTCTTGCCGAAGTATTCGACCCACGCGCCGAGCCCGTAGCGGACGTCCTCCCGCGCCTGCTCGAGGGTCTCCGCGATGTGCATCGGGCAGACCAGACGCCACTGATCGCGATTGACCTCGGTGCCGAACGCCTCCGCCCGTTCCTCCATGATGCCGAAGTGCTTGCCGAGCGCGTCGTACCCGTCGGGGCTCATCGTGGCACCGATCGACAGCAGCCCGAGTCCGTGCTTGCCGGCCAGCCGCGGCCCGGTGGGCGAGGCCACCCCGGCCACCACGATGTCGAACATCGGGTGCGAGTACGGCCGCAGTTGGAGCTGGGCGTCGACGAGCGTGTGGGTCCTGGTCGTCGCGGTGACGCTCTCGCCGTTCAGCAGGCGGACCACGATGTCCAGGTGCTCCTCGAGCAGTTCCCGGCACTCGGTGGGGTCGAGGCCGATCATCGACGAATCGGTCGGCAGGGAGCCGGGCCCGACGCCGAGCATCACCCGGCCGCGGGTCAGGTGGTCCAGCAGCACCATCCGGTCCGCGACCCACAACGGGTTGTGATAGCTCAGGGAGGTGACGCCGGTACCCAGCTTGATCCGCTTGGTCCGCTCGGCCGCCGCCGCGATGAAGATCTCCGGCGACGCGATGATCTCGCTGCCCGCCGAGTGGTGCTCGCCGATCCACACCTCGTCGAAGTCGAGGCGGTCGAGATGCTCCACCAGTTCCAGGTCCCGCTGCAGGGCGGCGGTCGGGTTCTGACCTATCACGTGGTGCGGGGCAATGAACGCACCGAAACGAAGTCTGCTCATATTCAAGGCAACCTTTGCTGTTCGACCTAGGGAAGGTGCGTCAGAGGCTAGATTCAATTCCACATCTGCGACGCACTTTCGGAGTTCCGCCGGCCGCCGGAGGAGTCCGGCCGATGCGTCCGCGATTGCCTCTACCGGCACAACACCCACCCGGCCTGCGCGATGCACGTGCAGATGCCCGGCGGCGGCCACGGCCTGCAGGATTCTCGCGGGCACCCGTCCAGAACCACGCTCTCGTTGGCCGTCTCGCGCGCACAGGTGCCCGCCGACTGCCGGACGCAGTTCCGTCCGGCAGTCGTGCCACCACGACGTGCCCCGTGAATTCGGCGGTGCGACCCGCTAGCTCGTGCCGAACACCTTCGCCTGCTTGGCCGTGTCGGACGCGCTCTGGATCTTGACGACCTTCCCGTCCCGGAACGTGAGGACGTCGGCGGCGTCCCAGCTCTCCCCGCCCGCGGTCACCTGGGTCAGGACCACGACCAGATCGTCGTCGCCGAGGATGTGCTGGGGTGTGGTCGTCAGAGACTTCTCGGCCACCTTCATCCACATCCCCGCGACCTCGTCCTTGCCCCGGTAGCTGCCGCTGACGGCGCTCTCACCGGGCACAATCCACTCGATGTCGTCCGCGAGCTTGGACATGGCCCCCTCTGCATCCCCGGCGGCGAATGCCGCGTACCCCGCCTTCGTGTTCTCGATGTTCTCCTCAGTAGACATGAGACACCTCCCCGTTCCGCCGTTCTCGGGCGAGAGCGACAAGATCAAGTCAATCAGCGGGGACGCGACATGTACATGTCGCTCACCGATTCCTCGACTCGATCACGCGTCGCCCCGGTACGACGCGGCCGACCGACCGTGCCCCGCCTCGCGGGTGAGATGGTCGACCAGCGGCTGGGTGCGGTACTTGACCGGTGTCGTCAGGGCCAGCGTGGTGGTCGTGTGCGCGACCCCGCGGAGCCCGAGAATCCGCTCGAGCACGTGCAGCAGGTCCTCGTGCGAGGGCGCCGCGATCCGGATCAGCAGGTCCTCCCGTCCGGTGGTGGTGTGCACCTCGAGCACCTCAGGCACGCCACGGAGCGCCTCGACGACGGCTTGGATCCGGCCCTGCTCGGTCTCGGCGCCCACGAAGGCCTGCACCGAGAGCCCCAGCGCGGACAGGTCCACCTCGGGCCGGTACCCGGTGACCACGCCGCTCTCCTCCAGCCGGCGCATCCGCGACTGGACGGTGTTGCGCGCGACGCCGAGCCGGGACGCCAGGTCCATGATCTGGGCCCGCGGGTCCTCGGTGAGCAGTTCCAGCAGCGAGGCGTCGAGCCGGTCGATGCTGATCACCATGGTGACCTCCCTCATGTGTCGTGCATCACAACTGATCGTAGCGCCTAGCTCGACGTCCAGTTGTTGACGGCTGCGCCACCCGGGCGAACTATTGCTGCACCCCTTGCTCTAAAGATTGCGCACAGCTTCACAAAGGCGCCGCGCAGGAACGGTGGCAGACCATGACCGAACTGGTGGAACGCGAAGACCAGGCGCAGCCCTACGACCTCGGCGACCGTTACCGCTCGGGCGCCGGCCCGGTGCTGTTGACCGGCGTGCAGGCCATCGCCCGTCAGCTCGTCGAGCAGCACGTCCGCGACATCCGCGCCGGCCGCCGCATCGCCACCTTCGTCTCCGGCTACCAGGGCAGCCCCCTCGGCGGCGTCGACAAGATGCTGCACGGCATGCCGCAGGTGCTGGCCGAGCACGACATCACCTTCGTCCCCGGCTTCAACGAGGAGCTCGCCGCGACCGCGGTCTGGGGCAGCCAGGCGGACCTGCCTGCCGGCCAGGCGACGCACGACGGCGTGATCGGCGTCTGGTACGGCAAGGGCCCCGGCGTCGACCGGGCAACCGACGCCCTCCGGCACGCCAACATGTACGGCGTCAACCCCAACGGTGGTGTGCTGCTACTGGTCGGCGACGACCCGGCCTCCAAGTCCTCGACCGTGCCCGCCGTCAGCGAACGGTCGCTGGCCGCCCTCGGCATCCCGGTCCTGTTCCCGCGCAACGCCGAAGAGATGATCACCATGGGCATGCACGGCGTGGCGCTCTCCCGCGCCTCCGGCTGCCTGGTCGCGCTGAAGGTCGTCGCGGACGTCGCCGACGGAGCCTGGACGGTCGACGGCAACGTATCGCAGCTGGACATCACCGTCCCCCAGATCGAGTGGGAGGGAAAGCCGTTCGTGTACCAGCAGCGACCGATGGCGGTTCCTACGGACAGCGTGATCGCTGAGGCCGACCTGTACGGCCCACGCCTGGCCGTCGTGCACGCCTACGGCGCCGCGAACGACCTCGACGTGATCGAGGTCGACCCGTCCGGCGCCCGGATCGGCCTCGCCGCCACCGGAACCACATACGACTCGCTGCGCCAGGCCCTGCTCGACCTCGGCGTGGACGAGGCCGCCCTGCACCGCGCCGGCATCCGCCTGCTTCGCATCGGCATGCCGACCCCCCTCGGCGCCCGGAGGGTCACGGAATTCGCGGCCGGCCTCGACCAGCTGATCGTGGTCGAGGACAAGACCGCCTTCATCGAGACCCAGATCCGCGAGATCCTCTACGGCACCGAGCACACCCCGCAGATCCTCGGCAAGCGCGACGCCGCGGGCCGGCCGCTGATGCCCGTCGACGGCGAGCTCACCGCCGGCCGGCTGCTCGGCCCGCTCCGCCGGGTGTTGCGCGACCGCGTCGAGCTGAAGAGGTCTCTGCCGCCGCAACTCTCGCTCGAGGTGCTCACCACCAAGCGAACCCCCTACTTCTGCAGCGGCTGCCCGCACAACCGGTCCACCGCCATCCCCGAGGGCTCGATCGGCGGCGGCGGCATCGGCTGCCACACGCTGGTCACCATGTCCGGCCGCGCGGACAGCGCGGTGACCGGCCTGACCCAGATGGGCGGCGAGGGCAGCCAGTGGATCGGCCAGGCACCGTTCACCGACGTGCCGCACATGTTCCAGAACGTCGGCGACGGCACCTTCTTCCACTCCGGCCAGCTCGCGGTGCAGGCCTGCGTCGCCGCCGGGGTGAACATCACCTACAAGCTCCTCTACAACGACGTCGTCGCGATGACCGGCGCGCAGGACGCCGAGGGCGCGCTCACGGTCGCCCAGCTCACGCACAAGCTCACCACCGAGGGCGTCAAGAAGATCATCATCTGCGCGGACGAACCCAAGCGGCACAACAAGCGCGCGCTCGCCAAGGGCACCACGCTCTGGCACCGCGACCGGCTCGACGAGGCGCAGAAACTGCTGCGTGAGGTCGAGGGCGTCACCGTGCTGATCTACGACCAGCACTGCGCGGCCGACGCCCGGCGCCAGCGCAAGCGCGGCACCCTGCCGACCCGCAACACACGCGTGGTGATCAACGAGGCGGTCTGCGAGGGCTGCGGCGACTGCGGCGTCAAGTCGAACTGCCTGTCGGTGCAGCCGGTGGACACCGAGTTCGGGCGCAAGACCCGTATCGAGCAGACCTCCTGCAACACCGACTACAGCTGCCTGGACGGGGACTGCCCCTCCTTCGTCACGGTCGAGCTGGTGCCCGGCAAGAAGAAGGCCGCCCGCGTCGCGACGCCGGTCCCCCCCTCCTGCCTCGACCCCGAGCACGGCCCGCTGACCCACACCCAGAACGTCTTCCTGGCGGGGATCGGCGGCACCGGCATCGTCACCGTCAACCAGGTGCTGGCGACGGCCGCGCTGCGCGCCGGCCTGCAGGTCGAGAGCCTCGACCAGATCGGCATGAGCCAGAAGGCCGGCCCCGTGGTCTCCCACCTGCGTTTCTGCGCCGGCGAGCTCGAGCCGGCCAACCGGCTCACCCCCGGCAGCGCCGACTGCATCGTCGCGTTCGACCTGCTCACCGCCACGGACAACAAGAACCTCGACTACGGCGACCGCGCCGCCACCGTCTCGATCGCCTCGACCAGCCAGTCGCCGACCGGCGACATGGTCTACGACAAGTCGGTCCGCTACCCGGACGAGCCGCTGCTGCTCTCCCGGCTCGACTCGGTGTCGAAGACGCTGCGGTCCTTCGACGGCCTCGCCGCCGCCCAGGAACTGTTCGGCAACACCGCGGCGGCGAACTTCCTGCTGATCGGCGCCGCCTTTCAGGCGGGTGGGCTGCGGCTGCCCGCGGCCGCGATCGAGGAGGCCATCGGCATCAACGGCGTGGCGGTCGATGCCAACGTCGCGGCGTTCCGGTGGGGCCGGGTCGCCATCGCCGACCCCGACGCCTTCGCCGCGGCCGCCCGGCCGACCCGCGGCACGCGCGCCGCGACTGCGGCCCCGGCGGAACTGTTCGCCGACACGACCTTCGACGGCGAGGTCCGCCGGCTCGTCGAGCTGCGGGCCGCTCAGCTGGTCGAGTTCCAGAACGTCGCGGTGGCCCGGCGTTACGTCGATACGGTGCAGTCGGTGTGGGCCGCCGAGCGCGCGGTGACCGAGCAGACCGACTTCTCCGAGTCGGTGGCCCGGGGGCTGTTCAAGTTCACCGCGTACAAGGACGAGTACGAGGTGGCCCGGATGCTGGTGGACCCGGACTTCCTCGCCGATGTCGCCTCCCAGGTGCCGGGGGGCGAGAACCTGACGTACAAGCTGCACCCGCCGGTGCTGCGGGCGCTGGGCCGGAAGAAGAAGATCGGCCTGGGACCGAAGTCGCATGTCGCGCTGAAGCTCCTGGCCAAGGGCAAGGTACTGCGCGGGACCCGGCTGGACCCGTTCGGCTACGCCCATGTGCGACGGGTGGAGCGGGAGCTGTTGGCGCACTACAGCGCGACCGTGCTGGGCCTGGCAGCCGGGTTGGACAGGGACGGCTATGCCCGCGCCACCACGATCGCGGCCCTGCCCGACGTGGTCCGCGGCTACGAGGACGTCAAGCTCGGCAATGTCGAGGTGTACCGGGAGAAGTTGGCCGAGTTCGGCATCGACCTGCCCTGATTGCCGGGCGGCCCCCGTCGGACGACGAACGGGCGGTTACCGAGGAGGCCTCTCGGCCGTTGTCCCGGTAACCGCCCGTTCGGGGTCTGAGCGTGAGCCCTCGTGCGGTCAGCTGCCGAAGGGCAGGGTTCCCGGCGGGACGGTGTAGCCGCTACTCCCTGCGGAGCTGCCGCCGACAGTGCCGAGGACGAGGTTGACGAGGTTGGTGATCATCGGGGCCTTTCGTAAAGGGGCGTGCAGTGTGTGCAACCTGAGCCACGGTAATCACGACCACCTCGTCTGTCGACCGCGCTGCCGACGGCCAGGGGGGACATGAAATGGTGGGTGTATGAGTGGAGATGTGGACGGCCGCCAGGCCGATGTGGACGCGGTGACCTCGTTCCTGCGGGACCACGGACTGCCCGGGATCATCGACGTGCACACGCATTTCATGCCGAAGTCCGTGATGGACAAGGTGTGGGCGTACTTCGACTCGGCCGGCCCGCTGACCGGTATGGAGTGGCCCATCCAGTACCGGCTCGAGGAGGACGCCCGGCTGGACCGGCTCCGCTCCTACGGGGTCCGGGCCTTCACCTCGATGATCTACCCGCACAAGCCGGACATGGCGGCCTGGCTGAACCAGTGGGCCGTGGAGTTCGCGGCCCGCAACCCGGACTGCCTGCACACCTCCACCTTCTACCCGGAGCCCGGCGCGGCGGAGTACGTCGCCGCCGCGCTCGACGCCGGAACCAGGGTCTTCAAGTCGCACATCCAGGTGGGCGACTACCAGCCGAACGACCCTCTGCTGGACGGGGTGTGGGGGCTGCTCGAGGACGCCGGCACCCCGATCGTCATCCATTGTGGCTCCGGCCCCGCGCCCGGACGCTTCACCGGGCCGGAGCCGATCGACGCCCTGCTCGCCCGGTACCCGCGGCTGCGCCTGGTCATCGCGCACATGGGCATGCCCGAGTACTCGGCGTTCCTCGACCTCACCGAACGCTACGAGCGGGTGCAGCTGGACACCACGATGGCGTTCACCGACTTCATCAACGACGCCGCTCCGCTGTCCGCTCCGGACCTGGCCCGGCTGCGCGAGCACGGCGACCGGATCCTGTTCGGCAGCGACTTCCCGAACATCCCGTACCCGTATGTGCACGCGCTCGAGGCGGTGGACCGACTCGGGCTGGGTGACGACTGGGTGCGCGCGGTCTGTCACGACAACGCCGCCGCGCTGTTCGGGCTCTGACCCGCGGCCGCTACCCGGCCGCGGGTAGGTACCGCGCCCGCAACCGGTGCTTGACCAGCTTGCCGGTCGGGGTGCGGGGGAGGTCGTCGCTGAAGTCGATGCGTCGCGGGGCCTTGAAGTGGGAGATGCGGGCGCGGACGTAGTCCAGCAGTTCGCGTTCGAGTTCCGCGCTGGGTTCGATGCCCGGCTCGAGCGAGACCACCGCCCTGACCTCCTCCCCCATCTCGTCGTTCGGCACCCCGATCACCGCGACGTCGTACACCTTGGGGTGCAGGGTCAGGACGTTCTCCGACTCCTGCGGGTAGATGTTGACGCCACCGGAGATGATCGTGAAGGCGGCGCGGTCGGTGAGGTAGAGGAACCGGTCGCTGTCGAGGTAGCCGATGTCGCCGCTCGTGGTCCACGTCGGATGGTCGGGGTGGGTCGCGTCGTCGGTCTTGGCGGGGTCGTTGTGGTATTCGAAGGGCCGCTCCTCGCGCTCCCACCACACCGTGCCGATCTCGCCCGCGGGGAGCTCGGCACCGTCGCCGTCGCAGATGTGGACGATGCCCACGACGCCGTCACGCCCAACCGATCCCGGGTGCGCCAGTGCCTCCTCGCTGCCGATGAAGGTGACGCCGGAGCCCTCGGTGGAGGCGTAGTACTCGTTGACGACCGGTCCCCACCACTCGATCATGGCGCGCTTGACCTCGGGCTGGCACGGTGCCGCGGCATGGACCGCGACCCGCAGGCTCGACACGTCGTAGGACTGGCGGATCTCCTTGGGCAGCTTGAGCATCCGGACGAACATCGTCGGCACCCACTGGCTGTGGGTGACGCGGTACCGCTGGATCAGCTCGAGCGCCTGCTCGGCGTCAAACCGGTCCATCAGCACGACGGTGCCGCCGACAGAGTTGATTGTCCCGCAGAAGCGCAGTGGCGCAGCGTGATAGAGAGGTGCGGGGCACAGGTACACGGCGTCGGTGTCGAATCCGTACATCGGCGCGAAGACTGCGGTGTACGGGTCCATGGTCTCGCCCACCTGTCCCTCGGGCAGCCTCGGCTTGATCCCCTTGGGCCGGCCGGTGGTGCCCGACGAGTACAGCATGTCCTGGCCGCGGGGCTGGTCGTCGAGCGGTCCGGCGTCGACGCCCGCCAAGGCCTGCTCGTAGTCCTCGAAACCGGCCACCGGGCCGCCGTAGGCGAGGCGGTGGCCGACGAGCGGAAATGCCTCCGGGACAGCGGCCGTGGCCGCCGCGGCGTCCGCCGACACAATCAGCGCTCGGGCTCCGCAGTCGTTCACCACGTAGGCGGCCTCCGCCGCGGTCAGGTGCCAGTTGACCACCGTGATGTACAGCCCGGAACGCAGCGCCGCCCAGTACACCTCCAGCGCCCGCACGTCGTTGCTCGACACGAGGGCGAGGTGGTCGCCGGGCCGCAGCCCCGCCGAGCGCAGGTACCGGGCCAGCCTCGTCGAGCGTTCGTCGAGCTCGCGGTAGGTGAGCTGCTCGCCGGTGGCGGGGCGGATGATCGCGGGCTTGTCAGGTGCGGCGGCTACGAAGTTCCCAGGAAACACGTGCGACTCCTCCTCGGGTGACCGGCGTTTCGCCATGTCTACCCCAGGAGCCGCCCGCAGTCCGCCGATCGACGGGCGAGTCGGCTCAGAACAGGGTGAGCGCGTCGCCCGCTGCCGGGATGTCGAACAGCATCGGCTCCGTGGGGACCGGCGCGGAGCCCGCCTTCGCACGCGCCGGCACTGCCCGGGTGCGCGTGACGGTCTTTGCGGGAGTCGACGCCCCGGTTGCGGTGACGGAGTCGGGCGCGGCCGGCACCGGGTCCGACGCCGGGACCTTCGCGGGCGGCGCGGCCTTGACCGCGCGGGCGGCCTCACCCGCCAGCCGGTCTGCCTCCTCGTTGTAGTGGTTGCCGACGTGCCCGCGGACCCAGCGGAACCGGACGGGACCGGTCCGGTCGGTGATCGCGTCGTCGATGTCGCGAACCAGGTCGATGTTCTTGACCGGCTCGCCGGACGAGGTCCGCCAGCCCTTCCGCTTCCAACCGGTCACCCACTCCGAGGCGCACTTGATGGCGTACTGGGAGTCGGACTCGATCAGCATCGGCTCGTCGCCGGGATGCGCCCGGATGGCCTCGAGCACGGCCCGCAACTCGGCGATCTGGTTGGTCCCCGAGGGCTCTCCACCTGCGCGGCTGGGGCCCATGTGATTGACCCACGCCCAGCCGATTGCACCACCGGGATTGCGCAGGCAGGAGCCGTCCGTACTGACGATGATCACGGTGAGACACCATACGACGATCCACCGACAAACACCTCACCTGAGGTGGCGATCACGCTCACTCCCCGGTGAACTCCGGCGTCCGACGCTCGAGCATCGCCGCGACCGCCTCCTGGTGGTCCCGGGTGTGGTGCGCGAGGGCCTGCATCGACGCCGACAACTCCAGCAGGCTTTCCAGGCTCTGATGCTGTCCCTCGCGGAGCAGCTTTTTGGTCATCCGCAGCGCCTGCGGCGGGTTCGCCGCCACCCGCCGGGCCAGTTCGTGAGCGGCCGGCAGCAACTGCTCCGGCTCCACGACCCGGGACACCAGCCCCCACTCGAGCGCCGTCGCGGCGTCTACGGCGTCGCCGGTGAAGGCCATCTCCGCGGCCCGCGCCGCCCCCACCGCCCGCGGCAGGAACCAGGCGCCGCCGTCGCCGGGCACGATGCCGAGCTTGACGAAGCTCTCGGCGAACGACGCGGCCGTCGACGCGATGCGCATGTCGCACATCAGCGCCAGGTCGCAGCCGGCGCCGACCGCGGGACCGTTGACCGCGGCGATCACCGGAACCTCGCAGTGGAACAACGCCTTCGGGATCCGCTGGATCCCGTACCGGTAGCCGGTGCGCAGCTCGGCGGGGCTGCCCGCGAACATGCCCTCGCGATCGCGCATGTGCTTGACGTTGCCGCCGGACGAGAAGGCCGGTCCGGCCGCGGTGAGCACCACCACCCGGGCGGTGCGGTCGGCGTTCACCTCGTCGACGGCGGCCTCGATCGCCGCCACCATGTCGGGTTCGGAGATCACGTTGCGGGTCTCCGGACGATTCAACGTCCATGTGAGGACGTCGCCGTCCCGCTGCACTGCCAGGGCCTCGGTCATCGCCCCTCCTTCCGGTCGCTGGCCAGGGTATGCCGGTACCTGTCGACGCGCGCCCCAGCATGGTGGCAATCAGGACATTTCGCCCATCCGTCCGGGTGGTCGCGTTTGTACGCTGTCCGCCCTGGTGGGGCGCATTTCGGCAACTCCCCCACCGCCGAACAATGGCGAGGACACACAATCACCGAATTGGCCCAATCGCCGCGGTTCATGCTAGGCAGGAAGAACGGATCAACGAAACAGGGAGATGGAATTGACGCCAAGGATCGCAATTTTGGGAGCCGGTCCGAGTGGCCTCGCACAGCTGAGGGCATTCGAGTCTGCACGAAATTCTGATCCGGGGCGCATACCCGACATCGTGTGTTACGAGAAGCAGCGAGACTGGGGCGGCATGTGGAACTACACATGGCGCACCGGACTCGACGAAAACGGCGAGCCCGTGCACGCGAGCATGTACCGCTACCTCTGGTCGAACGGCCCGAAGGAATGCCTCGAGTTTGCCGACTACTCCTTCGAGGAGCATTTCGGGCGCCCGATCCCCTCGTACCCGCCGCGGGCGGTCCTGCAGGACTACATCATGGGCCGAGTCGAGCAGAGCGACGTCCGCAAGTACATCCGGTTCAACACGGCCGTGCGCTGGGTGAGCTACTCCGAGCAGACCCGGAAGTTCACCGTCACCGTCATGGACCACGACCGTGACGTCCTCGAGTCGAGCGAGTTCGACCACGTCATCGTCGCGACGGGCCACTTCTCGACGCCGAACGTCCCGCAGTTCGACGGGCTCGAGCAGTTCCCCGGCCGGGTCCTGCACGCCCACGACTTCCGGGACGCGCGCGAGTTCGCCGGCAAGCGACTCCTCCTCGTCGGCAGCAGCTACTCGGCCGAGGACATCGGAACCCAGTGCTACAAGTACGGCGCCGCCGAGATCACCTTCAGCTACCGCTCGAACCCCCTCGGCCATGCCTGGCCGGCGGGCATGTCGGAGGTCCCGCTGCTCACCGGCGTGGACGGCAACGTCGCCCACTTCCAGGACGGCAGCACCCGCGAGGTGGACGCCATCGTGCTGTGCACCGGGTACCAGCACCACTTTCCGTTCCTTCCGGACGAACTGACGCTGCGGACCAACAACCGCCTGTACCCGCGGGACATCTACAAGGGCATCTTCTTCCAGGAGAACCCCCGGCTCATGTACCTGGGCATGCAGGACCAGTACTTCACCTTCAACATGTTCGACGCCCAGGCCTGGTACGCGCGAGACGTCATCCTCGGCCGAATCCAGCTACCCGACAGCGAAACTCGGCAGCAGGACATCGAGCACTGGCGCGGCCGCGAGGAATCACTGGGCACCGCGACGGAGGAAATCGATTTCCAGGCCGCGTACATTCGCGACCTGGTGACGCCGACGGATTACCCGGAATTCCAGGTGGAAAAACAGGGCGAGCTTTTCAAGCAGTGGAAGCTCGACAAGAAAAAAGACATCATGGGATATCGAAACAGGAGCTACACCTCGACGCTCACCGGAACAATTTCTCCGCCGCTGCACGACGACTGGATGAATATCCTCGACGATTCCTCCGAGTCGTTCCTGCAGAACGAATTCTCGTCGCCCGCAGCGGCGCCGCACCCGGCCCGCACCGCAACCACGCGTCCGCATACGACCGCGCCGAGGGCGGCCGAGCAGATCACGGTGTCGCGGCCCGCCGCCCGGGCGGTCACGGGCAAACCGGTTCGGCAGCTGCCGAACCCGCGACCGGCTGCCGCCATCCGCACGGCCCGCACCGGGCACCGCGCCTCCCCCGCCAGCGCCTGACCCGGCGGGCGCGTCAGGCGGCCGGCTGCGCCAGGTACCCGTGCGCCTGCGCCACCGCGTCCGAGACCAGGATGCCGTCGTGGGTGCTCAGCCCCGCCGCCAGCGACGGGTCGGCGGCGGTGGCGCGGCGCCACCCCTGGTCGGCCAGCGCGACGACGTACGGCATCGTCGCGTTGGTCAACGCCAGGGTGGAGGTACGCGGCACCGCGCCCGGCATGTTCGCCACGCAGTAGAACACCGACTCGTGGACCCGGTAGGTCGGCGCGTCGTGGGTGGTGGGCCGGGTGTCCTCGAAGCAGCCGCCCTGGTCGACCGCGACGTCGACCAGGACCGAGCCGGGCCGCATCCGGGAGACCATCTCGTTGCTCACCAGACGCGGCGCCCGCGCCCCCGGCACGAGGACGGCGCCGATCACCAGGTCCGAGTCGAGCACCGCGCGCTCGACCTCGAACTGGTTCGAGACGATCGTCCGCACCTGACCGCGGTAGCGATCGTCGATCTCGTGCAGCCGGGCGGGGTTGAGGTCGAGCACGGTGACCGAGGCGTGCATCCCAACCGCGATGGCCGCCGCGTTCTGACCGGCCACGCCGCCCCCGAGGACCGTCACCTGCGCCGGGCTCACCCCGGGGACCCCGCCCATCAGTACCCCGCGACCGCCTGCGCTGCTCATCAGGTGGTACGCCCCCACCTGCGCGGAGAGCCGGCCGGCAACCTCGCTCATCGGGGCGAGCAGCGGCAACGCGCCGTCCGGGGTCTGGACTGTCTCGTAGGCGATCGCCGTGGTGCCCGCGGCGAGCAGCGCATCGGTGCACTCCCTCGATGCCGCCAGGTGCAGGTAGGTGAACAGCACCTGGTCGCCGCGCAGCCGCGAATACTCCTGTGCCACCGGCTCCTTCACCTTCAGCAGCAGGTCACCCGCCGCCCACACCTCGTCGACGTCGTCGAGCACCTGCGCGCCGGCGTCGGAATAGTCGTCGTCCGCGAAGGTCGAGCCGGCACCGGCTCCGGCCTCGACGAACACCTGGTGCCCGCGGGTGACGAGTTCGTGAACTCCCCCGGGTGTGAGGGCCACCCGGTACTCGTGGCTCTTGACCTCGCGGGGGACTGCGATCCTCATGACGGCTCCTTCAGGGGTGGGAGGGGCTGGTTGATCTCGACGAGCGCGATCGGCGCTGATCAAAGTATGAATTTCCATTGGTTCCATGCCTAGAAATCCGCTGGAAATTCTCTAGAGTCGGTGTATGAACCGAGAATCTTCGGCCAAGGGAGCCTCTGGTGGCCCGCGGCCGAATGATGTTCGGCAGGTCCGGCTGGACGAAGTCGACCACGTGCTGCTCGCGCAGCTCACCCGTGACGCCCGCACCCCCAACAACGCGCTCGCCGAGCTGGCCGGGATCGCGCCGTCCACCTGCCTGGCCCGCGTCCGCTCACTCGTCGAGCGGGGTGTGATCCGGGGGTTCCACGCGGACGTCGACCCCGCGGCACTCGGCCGCGACCTCGAGGCGATGATCGCGGTCCGGCTGCGCGCCGACGCCCGCCCGCACATGGCCCGGTTCGCCGAGCGGATGTCCGCCACGCCGGAGGTGCTCGACGTCTATTTCATCGCCGGCGCCGACGACTACCTGCTGCACGTGGCGATGCGGGACACCGCCGCGTTGCGCGACTTCGTGCTCGATCACCTCTCGGCCCGGCCGGACGTCGCCGCGACCGAGACCACGCTGGTCTTCGAACACATCCGACCCCGCGCGCGCAAGTAGCGGCCCGGCGCGGACGCCGGGCCACTGAGCCTCACGGAAGAAGCTTGTCCAGCAACGGGTTCGAGAAGACCCGGTGGGGATCGTGTGCGTTGTACGCGGCGCGCGCGGAGTCCCAGTTGTCGCCGGCCGGGACGCCGGCCCGGAAGGTCGCCGGGATCACCGACTCGATCGTCGGTTCGTCCACGAACCCGGCCTCGTCGGTGAACGCCCACCCCTTGGCCCACTCCGGCCGGAAGGTGGCGTAGTCGCCGCGGTAGTTCGTTCGCATGAACTGCTCCATCTCGCGGAAGTACGCGGCCTGACCGGGCGTGCCCGGGACCCCGACCACGTTCATCCAGATCGCGGTGTCCCACTCCGGATGGTCCGGCCTCGGACGGAGGGCCGAGATGGTCGGCGGACCAGCACTTTCCACCATGACCTCGGCCTGGTCGTCGAGACCGCAGAGGCGCACCTCGAACGGACCGTTGACCGGGTACCTGCCCTCGGACTGGAGCTGGCGCTGCCGCTCGTGGTGCCAGCTGGTGAACTCGTTGATCACCCGGGCGATGTTCGCCCGGCGGGTGATCACCACGCCGCCGCCGGCGTTCATCCGCACGGTGGTGGCACGCAGGTAGAACATCACGTCCTTGGACCAACCCCACAGGTCCGCGCCGTTGGTGGCGGCCAGTCCTGTCTGGAAGACGCCCAGTTGGGCCTGACCGAACAGCGGGGTGGCCGCACCGGTACCGCCGAGGATCTGAGCGAGCAGGTCAGTGACCGGCTTCGGGATCGAGTCGGCGTACGGGTAGTTGTAGGGACCGGTGACCTCGCGTGACTGCGGCGGCTTGGTCGGGGTGGGCGTCCACACCTTGAGGTACGGAGTCTCGGTGAAGGGGAACCAGATCGCCTCGACCCGACCCGACTTCGCGATGTAGCTCTCGAAGGTGCGGCCGAGTGCGCCTGCGGGGGCGAACAACTCCCGCCACGGAATGTCCGTGATCGACTCGCAGCGCATCCGGTAGTTCGGCCCGGCCTGCAGCGTCACCGAGGTGAGGAACGACCTGCCGATGTGGGTGAGCAGTGGCCGGATCCCGGCGTCCGCGCGGGTGAAGTCCCGGAGCCGGTACTGCCCCGAACCTTCGTCCCACACCACCGCGGTGAGTACGGTGATCAGGTTGCTCAGTGAACCGAAGGACGCTCCGGGGAGTACGGTTTCGCCGTCTGCCGGCAGAGTGGCGCCGTGTGCGTTGATCGCGAGAACGCCCGCGATCGAGAGCTCGCCGATGGCCGGAGAATTGGCCCAGCCAAGGCCGTGGTCCTGCAGCTGGCCGAGGATGTCCCCGAGGCTGGCGCCCGCGCCCGCCGTGACCGTCGCCGGACTGCCACCGGGATTCACCTCGATCGAGTTCAACCGGCTCATGGTGTCCACCAGCACGATGCGTTCGACGTTCTGTCCGGCCACCAGGGTCAGCGGACTCCAACCGTGCATGGTGCCGCGGGGCCGCAGGCGATATCCGTTTGCGTGGGCCCAGTTCGCGAGCCGGACCACGTCCTGCGCGTCGCGCGGCGTGGCGGTCCACACCTCGTCGAAGACGATCTCGCGAGCCCAGTTCTCGTAGCCCTGCTGGGCGAGCGGGATACCGTCGGGAAACGCCGGCGGCACCGGCAGTGTGGACTCGGGGTCGTCCGAGGACAGTGCGCGGGCGGGCGTCCAGGCCAGCGCGGCGAAGGCAGTGGCGCCCGCCGCCGTCAGGAAGCCGCGCCGGGACAGGCCTCCCGCCCGGCCACCGGCCCGCCCGGCGTCGGTGCCGTGAGTTCCCATCGAAAACCTGCCCTTCTGAGGAGTGGACGGCATCCGCCGTGCCCGACGGCAACAAGGTAGAACATGTTCCCGTCACGATGTCGGCAAACAGTCCACTCCCGCCGAATTCCCTTCTCACGCCCGACCGGATTCCGGTTTCGCGGCACCTCCACCCGTGTTCTACTGGAGCGCGTTGACCTCCGCCGTATGAGCGCATGCGAGGACACACATGACCGAACTGGACCTCGACACCGAGAACGCCCCCGCCGAACCGCCGCGCCCTCGGCGAGGTTGGCCGGTGGTCGCGGTCATCGCCCTCGCCGCGCTCGCCTTCCTGCTCGGCGGTGCGGGCGGAGCATTCCAGGGCAAACTCAGCGAGGTCCAGAAGAACGACAACGCGTCGTACCTGCCCGCGTCGGCCGAGTCCACGAAGGTCGCCAACGAGGCCGCGAAGTTCGTCACCGTCACGACCGTCCCGGGGTTCGTCGTCTTCAAACGCGACGCCGGTCCACTGACCGCGGCCGACAAGGAGGCCATCGCACGGGCCACCACCGAGGTCGCCGACGTGGAGGGCGTCGACAGGTCGAGCATGACGCCCGTCCAGTACTCGGCCGACGGCACCACCGCCGCGCTGTTCGTCCCACTGGCCGCCACCGACGCCGACGGCACCGCCGTCAACGGTGAGGCTCTCGCCCAGACCGAGCAGACCGTCATGGACACCGCGACCGCCGCGACCAGCGACACCGGACTGGTGGTGCTGCCCGCGGGTTCCGGCGGGCTGCTCGTCGCGCTGATCGACGCATTCGCCGGCATCGACGGCGCCCTGCTCGGCGCCGCACTGCTGGTGGTGGTGCTGATCCTGCTGGTCGTCTACCGCTCGCCGGTGCTGTGGTTCTTCCCGATCCTGTCGGCGGTGCTCGCGCTCGGACTGTCCTCGATGGCCGTCTACTTCCTCGCCGAGCACGAGGTGATCACGCTGACCGGCCAGAGCCAGGGCATCCTCTCGGTGCTGGTGCTCGGCGCGGGCACCGACTACGCCCTGCTGCTCATTTCCCGCTACCGGGAAGAACTGCACCGGTACCCCGACCGGTTCGACGCGATGATCCGGGCCTGGCGCGAGTCTGCCCCCGCCATCAGCGCGTCCGCCCTGACCGTGATCCTCGGCCTGCTCTGCCTGACCTTCTCCGAACTGAACTCCAACAAGGGCCTCGGCCCGGTCGCGGCGATCGGAATCAGCTGCACCTACCTGGTGATGATGACGTTCCTTCCGGTGTTCCTGGCCGTCGCGGGACGGTGGGTGTTCTGGCCCCGCATTCCCCGGGTCGACCACGCGGCGGACCTCGCGACGCACGGCATGTGGGGGCGGATCGCCGAGGTGGTCGGTCGCCGCGACCGGCCCGCGTGGATCGGTGCGACCGCGCTGCTCGTCGTGCTGTTCGCGGTCGGGATCGGCAGCCTGAGCACCGACGGGCTCACCACCACCGAGAACTTCACCAACACGCCCGATGCCGTGGCGGGACAAAGGATCTACGACGCCAAGTTCGATCCCGGCACCGGGGCGCCCGCGGTGATCACCACCAACGTGGCCCAGTTGGACCAGGTGATGGATGCGGCCGGCCGGGTCGAGGGCGTCTCGACCGCGCCCGGGTCGGTGTGCGTGCAGGTGGACTACTCGAAGCTCGCCGCCCTGACGCAGCTCTCCGGCGGCCAGCTGCCGCAGCAGGCCCAACCGGGCTGCCCCCCTTCGACACTCACGGTCGCGCCGATCGACGGCCGCACCGTCGTCAACGTCACCCTCGCGGACGCCTACGACTCGCCGCAGGCGCTGGAGACCGTCACCCGACTGCGGGCGGCGGTGTACGCCGTCCCCGGGGCCGACGCCCAGGTGGGCGGCACGTCCGCCGCCACCCTGGACGTGCAGGCGGCCTCGGTCCACGACCGCAACCTGATCATCCCCATCGTGCTCGCCGTGATCTTCGTGGTGCTGGCCGTCCTGTTGCGGGCGCTGCTGGCGCCGCTGATCCTCATCGCCACAGTGGTGCTGTCCTTCGCGGCCACCCTCGGCGTGTGCGGCTTCATGTTCACCCACGTGTTCCATTTCGCGGGCGCCGATCAGTCGTTCCCGTTGTTCGCCTTCGTGTTTCTGGTCGCGCTCGGCATCGACTACAACATCTTCCTGATGACCAGGGTGCGCGAGGAGTCGATCGGCCACGGCACCCGGTCGGGCGTGCTGCGGGGCCTCGCCGTGACCGGTGGGGTGATCACGTCGGCCGGCATCGTCCTGGCCGCGACCTTCGCGGTGCTCGGCGTGCTGCCCCTGGTGTTCCTGGCAGAGGTCGGGTTCGCCGTCGCGTTCGGCGTCCTGCTCGACACCATCGTGGTGCGCAGCATCCTGGTACCCGCGCTCTCGCACGACATCGGCAGGGCCGTCTGGTGGCCGTCCGCCCTGTCACGGTCCGGTGACTGATCCTTCGGAAGACTCGCAAAACGGTGGGCGCTACGGCACACTCGGGTTCGATTGCCGCCTCCTGCAGGAAAAGTCGCCAGCACGAAGAGGAGTCTCATGTCGCCACGGTCACGCTCGCGCCAGTTTCGTCAGGTCCTAGTCGGCACGCTGCTCGCCGCGGCCGCCGCCGCAGCGGTCCCCGGGGCCGCCCAGGCGGCATCGTCGGTCGACCCGCTGCTGTCGCCGACCACACTGGTCAACGGCGCGCTCTCCACGGTCGGCGGCTGCCAGACCCCCATCCGCGAGGTGATTCTCGCCTGCACCCGGTTGGAAACACTGACCACGCAGTCTCCGGTGGCCCTGGTGCTCAACCCGATCGGCACGAACATCGTGGTGCTCGGGGCCGGACTGTTCCCCAACGGCGCGATCCGGCCGGTGCTCGAATCCCGACTCCAGGCCACCCTCGTACTGGCGCAGCAGTTCCCGTTCACGCCGATCATCGTCAGCGGCGGAGTACCGCAGTCCGGCATCACCGAGGCCCGGGCGATGCGCGAGTGGCTGATCGCCCGCGGCATCCCGGCGGTCCGGATCACCGAGGAGAACACCTCACGATCCACCGTCGAGAACGCGCAGAACACCAACGCGATCCTGGCCCAGCGCGGTGCCACCGGGGCGGTCGTGGTGACCAGCCCGGATCACCTGCAGCGCGCCATGGTCGACTTCCGGGTCGCGGTCGGCGGACGGATCCCCATCGCCGGTGTCGTCGCGCCCTGACGCCGGCTCCAAGTTCGCAGAAACCCGCACCGCGGGCCCCGCCGCGGTGGGACCCTGAGTCGATGACGACGAGTGTCGATGGCACGCACGGTGAGTCCTGATGTCGCGGCCGGTGCAGGTGGTCGTGCTGGGGGCCGGGTCATGGGGCACCACGGTGGCCGGCCTGGCCGCCCACAACACCCCGACCCTGCTGTGGTCCAGGAGTTCGGCGGCGGCGGAGGAGATCAACACCGAGCGCCGCAACTCGCGCTATCTCGGTGACCGTGAGCTGCCCGCGGGCCTGCGGGCCACCGACGACATCATCGAGGCCGCCAGGGCGGCCGACGTCCTCGTCGTCGGGGTGCCCTCGCACGCCATCCGCAGCACCCTGAGCGAGATCAGCAACGAGGTCCGGGCGTGGGTGCCGGTGCTGTCGCTGGCGAAGGGGCTCGAACCGGGCACCCGCCAGCGCCCCACCGAGGTGATCGCCGAGTGCCTGCCCGGCCATCCCGTCGGCCTGCTGGCCGGACCGAACATCGCGCGGGAGATCGCGGACGGCATGGCCGCGGCGGCCGTGGTCGCGACCCAGGACGACCGGGTGGCCAGCGCCCTGCAGCCGTTGTTCGCGTCGTCCGTCTTCCGCGTCTACCGCAACACCGACGTCCTCGGCTGCGAGCTCGGCGGGGTGCTCAAGAACATCGTCGCGATCGCGTCGGGCATGGCGGACGGACTGGGCGTCGGCGACAACACCCGGGCCATGGTGCTCGCGCGCGGGCTCGCCGAGATGACCCGGCTGGGCGAGGCCATGGGCGCGGACCCCCGCACGTTCGCCGGCCTCACCGGCGTCGGCGATCTCATCGCCACCTGCATGAGCCCGGCGTCCCGCAACCGTCGGGTCGGCGAGGCGCTCGCCAGGGGATTGACCGTGGAACAGGCGGTCGCCGAGCTGGGCCAGGTCGCGGAGGGGGTCAAGACCGCGCCGACCGTCATGGAACTGGCCCGCGACTTCGACGTCGAGATGCCCATCGCGGCGGAGGTCGAGGCCGTCGTCGCGGGCCGTCGCACCCCCGCGGATGCCTACCGAGGCCTGCGGAAGGTCGCCCCCGGGGACGAGCACGACATGGCGTGAGCGGCAAGGGCCGCCCGGGAAGTCCCGGACGGCCCTGTCCACGCTCGAGTCGCGTCAAGCGAGCGAGCCGAGCCCAACGGGCTCAGACGCGATCACCCGACATGGTCGTCCGCCCACTACTGGCCGCTACTACCGAAGCCATCCGACGAGCCCGATCCGGCGGCGATGGCAACGGACAAGCCAATCGGATTCCACCCCAAGCCGCCCTCGTGACCAGCCACGTCGAAGGTCACGCCAGTGTCGAACACGGCACCAATCTGCGCAGACTGCGGGACACGGTAGGTGACCCTGAACTCGATCCATCCGTGCCCAGCGCCAGGGGCGACCGACCACCCGGCCCCGGGAGCCACGACCGAGACCGTTCCCGAACCAACCTCGGGAGTGGTCGGGATCACCTCGTAGGAGAGGTAGGGGACGTTGGGGTCACCCCCCACGATCGCGAGTTTGGCGCTGCCCGGAACGTACTCGAGGCCGGCCGGCGCGTGATCTGTGATGCGAGTAAGGATCCGCTCGTCGCCGTCTTGGACACGGAACGAGTTGTGGATGGTGAATTCTTCGCCGGGAGCGACGTACAGGGTCGTGCCGGGCTGGCCTGCCGCGCCCTTCAGGACGTCGATGTTCTCAAAGGACTTGGATACCGCTGGGCCCGAGGTGGTGTCCTGATTGGCTGCCGCGGTACCGGACCCGACGGCGAGACCACCGGCCAACATGGCCGAGGCGAAGACTGCGGATGCGACCCGGCGCATCGTGGAACGAAACATGTACGAACTCCATTCAGTAGGGATGCTCACGCGGCACCGGTACCGATGAATCCCCCCGGCCCCGAACACGTGTCGCGCCATCCTATGGCCGGGCGCCCAAATCAGTCCCGGAATCCGAATACTGTTGCCGCGCTTACCAAGTCGTTCAACACAACGGAAGGTCCGGGAGACCCCGGGCGTCATTCGCTCCGTTCGTTCGCCGTCCGCCGCACCAGCCGCACCAGATCACCGGCAGGTCCCTCGAGCTGACGCGGCGGCTTCCACACCGCCCGCAGGACCCGGTCGAGGTCCAGGCCGGCCACCTCGATGACCCGCAGTTCGCCCGACCTCACCTGCTCGCTGACCGCGAGGGTGCTGAGAACCGCGGGACCGACACCGGCCAGCACGCTGGTCCGGATGGCCGCTGCGCTGCCCAGTTCGAGCAGCGGCGCGGCCCGGGTGTAGTCCTGCAGGGCCAGGTCGAGGGTCGTCCTCGTGCCGGACCCGGGCTCACGAACCACCAGGGGCGTCGTGGCCAACTCGGCGATGGTGAGGGGCTTGCGGCGGCGTGCCCACAGGTGGTTGGGGTGCACGACGACCACCAGTCTGTCGCGCGCCACAGTGAGGCTGTGCAGCGTACGGGGGACGGTTGGCGACTCGACGAACCCGACATCGCATGTCCCGTCCAGGACGCCCTCGATCACCTGGGTCGAGTTGCGGACCTGCAGGTGGATGGTGACATCGGGGTTCAGGCTCCGAAACTGCCCCAGCCAGCCCGGTATCAGGTGTTCGGCCACCGTGTTGCTCGCACTGACCGTCAACTCTGCGGCGCGCTCGGTACGCAACCCTTCGGCCACGTCGAGCAGCTGGAGCGCGTCCGCAAGCACTTTTCGCGCCCAGTGCGCGATGACCGTCCCCTGCGGCGTCAGGGTGGAACCGGTCGGCTTGCGCTGCACCAGCGACATCTCGAACTGTCGCTCGAGCTGCTTGATCGCCCGGCTGGCGTTCGGCTGCGCCATGCCGGCGACCCTGCTTGCGGCACTGAGACTTCCATGATCGTCGATACCGACGAGCAGCTCGAGGACGGTGATCTCGGGCCATCTTCGGGTCATGCATTCAGGCTATACCCGAACGCCAATGCATATCAATACGATATTGAGCGTTAGTAAACTTCCATCTACCGCAACGTGCCGACGTAGCGGACCCTTGAACTATGCCCAGCAATTTGAGCGACTCCGCGACCGAGCAACGGTCCGCTGTCCCCGCCACCTCGACCCCGCCGGCCCCGGCAGGAAAGGCCGACCTGCTCCCGGGACTGGCGCTCTGCGCCGTCGGCGCTCTGCTGGCAATGGGAATCGGACGGCTCCTGCCCACCGTGAGCCCCCTGCTCATCGCCATTGTCGGCGGTGCGGTGATGGCCAACCTCGTCAAGCTGCCCGCGCGCCTCCGTCCGGGACTGACCTTCTCCTCCAAGCGACTGCTGCGCGTCGGCATCGCGCTGCTCGGGTTGCAGCTGATGTTCAGTGACATCCTCGGGCTCGGCTGGGGCGTGATCGCGGTGGTCGTGGCGATCGTCGTTCTCGGCATCGCCGGCACCATGTACGCCGGCAAGCTCCTCGGGCTGTCCTGGACGCAGCGGGTGCTCATCGCCTGTGGGTTCTCGATCTGCGGTGCGGCCGCCGTCGCCGCCGCCGACGGCGTGGTGAACGCGAAGGAAGAGGAGCTGCTCACCGCGGTCGCGCTCGTCGTCATCTTCGGCACCCTGATGATTCCGACCGTTCCGCTCCTGGCGAGCCTGTTCGGGTTGAGCAACCTCGACGCCGGCATGTGGGCCGGCGGCTCGATCCACGAGGTCGCCCAGGTGGTTGCCGCCGGCACCGCAATCGGCGGCGGCGCGCTGGCCGTGGCCACGGTCGTCAAGCTCGCCCGCGTGCTGATGCTGGCCCCCGTCATGGCATACCTGAGCCTGCACACCCGGCGCACCTCCGGAGCCTCGTCCGCGGACGTGAAGCGCCCGCCGCTGGTTCCGCTCTTCACGGTGGCGTTCCTCGGCTGCGTGGCACTGCGCTCGACCGGCCTGCTCCCCGACGCCTTCCTCGACGTGGCCAAGCTCGTGCAGACCGCGCTCCTGACGGCCGCGATGTTCGCGCTGGGCTCGAGCGTGCACGTGAGCGTCATCCGCGGCGTCGGTCCACGGCCCTTCGTCCTCGCCGCACTCTCCACCGTGTGGGTGGCGACGATCGCGCTGGTCGGGGTGTTGATCGTCGGCTGATCCATGAGTCACCGGCGCGGTAGCGAACTGCGCCGAACACATCGAGGGCCGCCCGGAGAGTTTCGGGCGGCCCTCGATGTCTGACGCGTTGCTAGCTGGCGCTCTTGAGGGCGCTGCCGATGATGCTGCCGATGAAGCCGGCCGGATCGGTGATGACGGCCGAGCCCGCAGAGCCGGAGCCGCCCTCCGTGTCGGCGGAGCCGAAGCCGAGATCGGCGGAGCCGGAGGTCGCGCCCTCGACGATGTTCTTGCCGCGAACCTTCACGGTTGCCAGGTCGCCGCACACCTGGGTCGTCTCGAAGAGCGAGACGTCGAACTTCGACCCGAAGGCGTGCTCGGCGCCCACCTTGGCATCCTTGGGGGCCAGGTAGGTGGCCTCGAAGGTCACGGTCTTGTTGCCGGTCGGGGAGAGCAGGTAGCCGGCGTCGGACACGGTGATGGTGTTCGCGGAGGCCTGCACGGACGGCTCCACATCCTTGGTCTTCTGCCCCGACAACAGGGTCCAGGCATCGACCGTCGCGGTACCCCGGACGTAGGAGAACCCCTCGGGATGAACATCCACGAGCTTGTTCAGGTAGCGCTCCGGATGCCCGGTCACCGAGAACACCGTACGCACCCGCACCTCGCCACCCGGTGCCACCTCGCCGTTGTTGAGCACCTTCTTCGACACCGTCAGGTTGTTCGTGTCGCAGGAGCCCTCCGGAACCGCAGCCGCGCTACCGGCACCCAGGGACATGCCGCCAACAACAAGGGCGGTGGCGGCGACGACGGACGCGGTGCGACGCATCGAGTAACGGGACATGCAGATCTCCATTCGGGTGACACAGGGTAAGAACCCATGCTAAACCGAGCGTCCGCTTGGTTTGCTGCCGGGTCGCTGTCGCGCCCTCCGACCCACAGGCACCAGAAAGGGCCGCCCGGAAGTTCCCGGGCGGCCCTCACCGAGGCACTGACGAACTAGCTGGCGCTCTTCAACGCGCTGCCGATCACCTCTCCGAGGAACCCGGCCGGGTCCTCGATGATCGCGGAGCCCGCCGAGCCGGTGCCGTCGGACGAGCCCAGGCCGAGCGCGGCCGAACCACTGCCCACACCCTCGACCAGGTTGGCGTTGCGCACGGTCGCGAAGACGCCCATCGGGTTGAAGCTCTGGGTCGACGCGAAGAACAGCACGTCGAAGGCCAGCCCGCTGTCGAACGCCTCGCCGACCTTGGCATCGGACGGCACCAGGTACGTCGCCTCGAAGGTCAGGGTCTTCGCGTCGATGGACGAGACCAGCCAGCCGGTCGGGCTGGACACTCGGATGTAGTTGTCCGCGACGTTCACCTCCGGCGTGACGGACTCCTTCGTCTGGCCACCGATCAGGTGCCAGGCGTTGATCGAGGCACTGCCCTCGACGTACTCGAATCCCGCGGGGTGGATGTCCTTGATCTTGGTGATGCCGCGATCCAGGCCGCTCGGAACCGTGAAGGTGGTCCGGTAGGTCACCTTCTGGCCCGGGGCGACCTTGCCGTCGCCGACGACCTGCTTCGTGACTGAGATGTTGTCGGCGGTCTTGGTGGCCGAGCGCGGCTTCTGCGCGGCCGGGGACTCGGGGGCATCGGACGAGCCGGCGCTGCCGAAGTCGGACGAGCCGGCTGCCGAGGCAGTGCCCACGGCGAGTCCGCCCGCGAGCAGGGCGGTGGCGGCGACGACGGATGCGACGCGGCGCATCGAGTTACGGGACATACAGATCCTCCAGTGTGTGGAACCGGTGCACGACGGCATTCTGGGCAAATCCGCAGGTCCTGACCCCGACTTCGACCCCCGTCACGCCTCGTGTCCTTTATAGGACAAGCGTCCAGTTGAATGTCCGGTTCCAGAAAACAGTCACTGTGGCGCTGGTCACCACTCGCCGCGAGGTAACCGGAAGGTTGCGCCGACATCCGAACGCGCTTACGATGGCGCCCATGAAGCGCATTCTCGTAGTTCGTCGCCGTAGCGGGGTCTGATTCGGACCGACCCCTCGCTGCGGGTCGTTGAGCTACGCGTTGGTCCTCCCCTCTCCACCAGGAAGACCACGAGAATGAACACTCACCGCGCTTTCACCACTCATTCCAGCACCGCCGCCGACCCATTCGCGCAGCAATTCGGCTCCCCGATGCCCCGCGAACTGCGCACCGAAGCCGCGGACATGAGCTGGCAGACCTTCCTGAAGACCTACTCGCCCTCCAGCGGCCCCATCCGCTTCGGCCGCTGGTCGACGCTCAGTCTCGGCGCCGGCCGCAGCGAGTTCAAGGCCACGCTCGGCCTGGGCGACGCCATCCACCAGGCCACCGCGATCGCCTGCGGACCCGTCTCCGCGCTCACCTCGATGCTGCACGACGCGGGCTTCCAGCTCGAGATCCTGGACTTCCACCAGCAGGGCCTGGCCGACGGCCGCGCCGCGACCTTCCTGCTGTGCGAGCACGCCGGACGCCGGCACTGGGCATTCGGGATCGGCGACGACGCCACCGACTCCTCGGTCCGGGCGATGATCGCGGGCGCCAACCTGCTGCACGGCTGAGACCGGGTGGGCTCAGGGCATCTCGACGGTCTGCGCCCGCTCGATCTCCGCGACCGCGCGCCGCAGGTAGCCGGACGCCGGAGCCTGCGCCGCGCCGAGCAGGTCCGCCAGCACCAGCAGCGCGTGCCGCACCAACCCGAACCGGTCCGAGGCACCGAACTCCTCGTCCGGGTCCGACAGCCCGAGCGAACCGGTCAGGACGGCCACCAGCAGCGGGACCTGCAGGTCGGGCACCCAGACGGCTGCCGTACGCGCGCAGCGTTCGAGGACGGCCTGGACGGCCTCCCCGGTGAGGCCGTCCGGGTGCAGGTCCTCGAGAAGTTCACGGACCATCGCGGAGTGCACCGCCCGCACCTGCTCGAGGTCGACGGCGCGCAGGCGCTCGCTCGCCTCGACGAATACCCCGAGGTCGGCGGCACGCGCCGCGGTCGCCGCGTCGTCGGTGGCGGACGCGATGTCGCGGACCGCGCGCGGCCAGTCGGCGGGCCACATCGGTCGATCTCCTCCTTGCCTGGGCGCGCCGAAACTCGTTTCAGTTCAAGATAATTCGGCCCGCATCAGAAATACGTTGTAGTCGGACCAGGTCGACAACATGAAGTACAGTTCGCCGTCCGTGGACCAGGGGTGGATGAATCCACCGTACAACTCCGGGTACCTGTCCACTCCGACCAGCGGCGTCGACTCCGACCAAGACCCCTGCGGCGCCGCGGACTCCCGCAACGTGATCGAGGTCTTCGCGGTGTCGAGGTACGTCATCTGCCACCGGTCCCGGCCCGCGTCGTACCGGACCGACAGTTCGCCCGCCGGGCCGCTCAGGATCGGGGTGGCCGAGGCCGCACCACCGACCGCGGTCCACGTCCCGGAACTCCAGTACTGGTACGCCGACTTGTTCAGCACCTGGTCCTCCGGCACCCGCGCGAGTCCGATCTCGCCGAGCCGGGTGTTGGGGGTGCCGAACATGTACACGTAGCCACCCTGCGGCACCATCGCGGTCACCTGGAACCGGGCCAGGCCGAAAATGTTGTCCCACTGGGCATACGGATCCTTGGTCCAGGTCTGACCGCCGTCGTCGGAATAGGCTATGCCGCCGTGGTTGGTGAACATCGTGCCCGGGATGCTGTTCCAGGTACGGATCGACATGTAGCTCAGGTACTGCCGGGAGCCGAGCGCGAATCCCGATGTGGGGATCGTGGTGATCTCCACGTTGTCGAGCTTGCGACTGCCCAGGATCTCCGCGGCGTGGCACCGGCTGTCCTGCACCATCTCGTCGAAACTCATTCCGTTCGAGAGGTTTCGGTCGGTGCTGAAGGCAAGGACATTGCTGCGCCAGTCCTGGCCCTGCCCGCCCGGCGGGTGGAAGTCGCGGCCGACGGTGTCCCCGAAGGCCACCGCGATCTTGCCCGGCTCGCTCTCCCACATGATGCCGAGGTCGGTGCCGTCGACCTGCCAGCGCTTGTCGGTGCGGTTGACTGAACTCGCGCCGGTCTCCTTGGCGACCATCGTGACCGCACCCACCCGGGGTGCGGCGAGCGGTGGTGCGAGCGGAGCGTTCTCGGTGACCGGGTGGGCAGGCACCGGCGGGTCCGGCAACAACGGGCCGTTGCCCGAACCCTGAACGGGAATGCCGAAGTTGAACGGGGTGAAGTTGGCACTGATCTGCGGCAGGCCGAGCGTGCTGGACAACCCCGTCGCGGGCGGCAGTGGCACGTTCGTCAGGTCGGGGCAGGGGTCGGCACACGGGTCCGCCGGCAGCGGCGGGGCGTCGATCCGTATGGTCGGCGTCTCCGGCGCCGGGAACGGCACCTCGATGATCCGTGGATAGGGGATCGGCACCTCGAGCCGCTCCGGTATCAACGACGCGTGGGTGGCGGGCGGATCGGTCGAGCACGGACCGCTGCCCGGTAGCCCGTCAATGCTGCGATCCGGACCCCCTGATTCTGCTGAGGCGGCCTGGCCCCCGACGACACCGACGCCCGAGGCCAGGACTAGGACTGCGACCACTGCGAAAATCCTGCGCATAGAACCTCCTTGGGTGTCAGGATGCACCATCGGGGCCCGCAACCGCGGAAGGCGATCGACGTTTCTCGGTCGCGCCCCTAAGCTGGCTGGCCGAACGCGAAACGAGGTGTGAGGCAGTGCCCGGACAGTTCCTGCGTCCCGTCGGCCCCTTCGAGTCGGGTCCGCCCAGCCACGCATTGACAGTGGACATGCCCGAACTGGAGCGATTCGGCCTCGCGCAGCTGTGGCGGGCGCTCGTGGTCGCCGCGGTCATCACTGCCTGCGTGCTGTTCGCACTCGGGACGAAGCCCTTCACCCGCCGCGGGATGAGCTGGGCCGACGCCGCATCCGAGGGCATCGTCGACGCCTTCGAGGCGCTGGGTCCCACCTTCGTCAAGCTCGGCCAGCTGATGGCGTCGTCGCCGGGTGTCTTTCCGGCACCGCTCGCGAACGCCTGCCTGCGCTGCCTCGACGACGTGCCGCCGGTCTCCGCCCGGTCCGCGAGGTCTGTGATCGAGTCGGACCTCGGCCGTCCCGTCGAGGCCCTGTTCACCGAGTTCGACGACACCCCGCTCGCGGCGGCGTCGGTGGCCCAGGTGCACGCCTGCGTGCTGCCCGACGGACGGCAGGCGGTGATCAAGGTGCAACGACCGGGCATCTACCACCGGATGCTGGTGGACCTGCGGACCGCGTACTGGGGCGCCCGGCTGCTGGAGCGGCTCAGCGAGTTCTTCCGCATCGCAAACGCCACCGCCATCGTCCGGGACCTGCACCGCGCCACCATGACCGAGCTGAACAGCGCGGTCGAGGCGGACCGGCAGACCCGCTTCCGGACGGCCCTGTGGTCGTTCGGTGACAACCATGGGGTGACCGCGCCGGAGGTGTACTGGGAGTACTGCGGCCCGCACGTGATCTGCATGGAACGCATGCACGGCACGCCGCTCGACCGGATCGACCCCGGCGAACGCCCCGACAGCCAGATGCTGATCCGGCGGGGCGTCAAGGCCTGGATCGAGGCGATCACCGTGCACGGCCCGTTCCACGGCGACGTGCATGCGGGCAACCTGTGGGTCCTCGACGACGGTCGCATCGCGATGCTGGACTTCGGCATCGTGGGCGAGCTGCCCGAGTCGTGGCGGGGCGTCCTGAAGGACATGTTCTACGCGACGCTGCTCGACGGCGACTTCTCCCGGGTCGCCCGCGGACTGCGCGGCCTCGGCTTCACCACCGACCTCGAGGCCAGTGACGAGGAGATCGGCCAGCAGGTCGGGGCGGTGCTGGCGCCGGTGTTCGCGAACGACCTCGGCGAACTCAAGCTCAGCTCGCTGATCATGGCGCTGGTGCAGATCGGCAAGCTGTGGGGCGTCGCGAGCCCGGAGGAGCTGGTGCTGTTCGGCAAGCAGCTCGGCTACTTCGAGCGGTACGCGACCCGGCTGGCGCCGGGCTGGGTGATGGGACGCGACCTGTACCTGTTCCGGAACGTCTTCCCGGAGGCCGTGCAGGCCCGGACCGCCGCTCTCGGGATCACGCTGCCGGAGGACTGAGAAGTCGTCCGGCGGGGCGCACACTGGTCTGGTGACGGTCTCCCTCCGGCGACGCCTGGCGCCGCTCCCCCGCGCGGCGTGGCGGTACGTGCGGCGCGCGCCCGGCACCTTCGTCTGGCTGGGCATCCTGCTGGCCACCTCGATCGTCGTCCACCGACTCTCGCCCGGCGCCGAACGGCACGTGCTCGGCAGCCGCTCGACCAACCTGCACCACCTGCAGGAGGATCCGCTGCGGGTGCTGGTCACCAGCGCATTCTGGCTCGCAGGCGGAGGCTGGCCGCTCTACTTCGTCGTCTACAACCTCTTCCACGTGCCAGCCGAGCGCTGGCTGGGCACGCTGCGCTGGCTGGCCGTGGTGGTGATCGCACACGTCGGCGCCACCTACCTCAGCGAAGGCGTCCTCTACTGGGCGATCCAACACGGTCACGCCCCGGAATCCGCCGCCTTCACCCTCGACGTCGGCGTCAGCTACGGGCTGGCCGGCGTCGTCGCGGTGTTGACCTACCGGATCGCGAAGCCCTGGCGGTTCGTCTACCTGGCGGGGGTGTTGGTCTTCTTCGGGGTGCCGCTGCTGAGTTCGCCCAACTTCACCGACGTCGGGCACTTCACCGCGGTGCTGATCGGGCTCGCCTGCTACCCGATCGTGCGGGGACGGCCGGGGGTGTGGGACCCGGTCGCCGCGGTCAGGTCCCTGCGGCGCCGGGCGCACCGGCCGACCGCGGCTGCCGTACGTCAGTCGACGGACAGTCCGGTCACCGAATAGGGCGCAGCTCGGTCGCACCCGTCACCGCGGCGTGGCGGGTGCATCGCCACCGCGTAGTCGACACCGGTCAGGCACGGCTGCTTGTCATACGCGGCAGGGTCCCACGGCTCGTTGCCTTTCCCTCACCTACGCACCAACGCTTCCGCCGCGTCGACGATCTCGTCCTCCGAGAGCAGGACCAGCCGGGCCGCGTCGCCGAGCGGGACGAAGCTGTCGGCGCTGGCAACCCGGTCCATCGCCCCGGCGAAGCCGTGGTCGACCAGGGCAGCGAGTACGCCCTCCGAGACACCCCCAGAACGCCGTGTCTCGTCCGCCACCAGCACCCGGCCGGTCGCGGACGCCTCGCGGAGCAGGTCCTCGACGGGCAGCGGGATCAGCCAGCGCAGGTCCAGTACGCGGGCCTCGACTCCCCGGCGTTGCAGCCGCCGCGCCGCACGCAGACTCAGGAACAGCCCGTTGCCGAAAGTCGCGATGGTCAGGTCCCGACCCGAACCGTAGGTGCGGCCGCGGCCGATCGGTACGTGCGACGACGCCGGCGGGTACGGCGCCGACCACTGCCCGTCGCCGGGCTCGTACAGGTCCCGGGTGTGGTACCGCGCAATGGGTTCGAGGACGACGCACACCGCGCCGCTCGCCCTGGCCGCGGCCGTACAGGTGTGCAGCATCGCGGCCGCGTCGTCGGGCCTGGCGGGCGAGGCCACCACGATGCCGGGGATGTCGCGGAGAACCGCGACCGCGTCGTCGTTGTGGAAGTGTCCGCCGAAGCCTTTCTGGTAGCCGTACGCGGCAACCCGCACCACCATCGGGTTCCGATACCTGCCGTCCGAGAAGAATGCCAATGTCGCTGCCTCGCCCCGGATCTGGTCCTCGGCATTGTGCAGGTAGGCCAGGTACTGGATCTCCGCGATCGGGAGCAGGCCGCTGAGCCCCGCCCCCGCAGCCAAGCCCAGGATCGCCTGTTCGTCCAGGACTGTGTCGAAGACGCGAGCGGCGCCGAACCGGGCCGCGAGGCCACGGGTCACCCCGTAGACGCCGCCCTTGCGGCCGACGTCCTCCCCGAACACCAACGCCTCCCGGCAGTGCGCCAGGATGTCCCCGAGCGCGCGGTTGATCGCCTGCGCCACCGTGAGCGATGCCGCAGGCTCGACCAGTTCCTCTGCACCGCTGGATGATCGACGGACAGAGTCGACCGCGGCGGCCACCGCGCCGGGATCCGGCGGCGCGAGCGGGGCCGTCACCGCGGCGGCGGTGAGGAGCCTCGGCTCCCCCGCCACCTCGTCCGCGAGCGCCCTGACCCTGCTCCGCATCAGCCGGTACCGGTCGAGCACCTCCGCCGGGGTCAGCAGCCCCGACTCCACCAGCAGCCTCGCGGCCGCCGACAGGGGGTCGCGGCGCTCGTCGGCACCGATTTCGGCGGGTGTCCGGTACGCCGACTCCACGTCGGACCCCGCGTGCCCCATCAGCCGCACCGTCCGCAGGTGCAGGAACACCGGGCGACGCCGCCCCCGGACCCGGCCGGCCGCGTAGCGGGCCGCGTCGAACGTCCCGGCGAGGTCGGCCCCGTCCACCGCGAGGTACTCGAGGCCGGCCCGACCCGAGTAGGCGGCCTCGACCCACCCCGGCGGCGTCGGCACGCTGATCCCGAGGCCGTTGTCCTCGCACACCAGCAGCAGCGGCATAGGCAGGCCCCGGAACGCCGTGTTCGCCGCGGTGTTGATCGCACCGACGGCGGTGGAGTGGTTGGCGGAGGCATCCCCGAAACTGCACACGACCACCGAGTCCACGGGCCACCTCGGCACCACCCCGAGCCGGGGCACCCGCCCCAGGGCAAACGCCACTCCCACCGCGCGCGGCAGATGCGAGGCGACCGTGGAGGTCTGGGGGATCACCGCCAGGTCCTCGCGACCGAAGACCTTGTGCCTGCCGCCCGAGATCGGGTCGGCCGCGGCCGCCACCACCCCGAGCAGCACGTCCCGAAGCGCGTCGTGCAGCCCGGCCTCGCCACCGACCTGCCGCGCCCGTTCCAGGAAGAACGCCCCCGAACGGTAGTGCAGCAGTGCGGGATCCGTGGGTCGCAGCGCCCCGGCCACCGCTGCGTTCGACTCGTGGCCGGCCGAGCCGATGGTGTAGTAGCCCTGGCCCCGCGCCCGCAGCTCACGCGCGGCCAGGTCCAGGTGCCGGCTGCCCAACTGGGCGTCGAACAGCTCGAGGCACCGGGCCGCGGTGAGAGCCGAACCCTCACGCACGGGTGCCGTCGGGGCGGGCGAGCGACCAGGGGTCGGGCTCACCATCGCCCCGACGGTCTCGACGAACTGCTCGTCGATCGATTCGGCCATGCGAACCGTCCTGCCCTCGTGGGGTTTACGCGCAGTTCGAGCCTAGGCCGCCGATGGCCGGTGCGTGCGCCGTAGCCCTGTCGGCGTCAGTCGCATGCACCGGCGGCGCCGCAGCGGTCAGCCGACGGCGGCGGGGTCCATCCACATGACCTCCCAGACGTGCCCGTCCAGGTCCCGGAACGCGCGGCCGTACATGAAGCCCTGGTCCTGCGCCTCCATCCAGGCCGAACCACCGGCACCGATGGCGGTGTCGACGATGGAGTCGACTTCCTCACGGCTGTCCGCGGAGATGCACAGCAGGGTCTCGCGGGCCTTCGAGGTGTCGCAGATGTCGTCGGCGATGAAGTCTCGGAACCGCGCCTCCTGCAGCAGCATGACGGTGGTCAGGTCGTTGATCACCATCGACGCACAGTTCTCGTCGCTGAAGGTCTCGTTGAACCCGAAACCGAGTCCGTCGAAGAACTTCCGGGTCGCGTCGATGTTCTTCACCGGCATGTTCACGAAAAGCATTCGGGACATTGTGGGGCTCCTTCGTATGGGGTCCGACGGTTCACGTCCTCATCCGTGAGGACGTTCGCAGGTACAGACCCACGCCGCAACGCGAACTCATCGGTCCGCTGGTCAGCGGACTCCCGGCCATCGAGAGCACCGCCCCGGACCCCGTGGCCGACTGGTTCACTTCGCGTCGACAGAGCCGACGCCACACCGGGGTCGGATCACGGCAGGCGAACACGTGGAGAGGCTTCAGATGGGCAAGCTGGACGGAAAGATCGCGCTGATCACCGGGGCAGGACAGGGCGTCGGCCAGGGCATCGCGTTCGCGCTGGCCAAGGAGGGCGCGGCAATTGCAGTGGTCGGGCGCACCGAGTCGAAGCTGATCGAGACGTGCGAGAGCATCCGCGGGTTCGGCGCGCGAGCCGAACCGATCGTCGCCGACATCGCCGATGCCGGCCAGATCACCGCCGCCGTCGACGCGACCGTCGCACGGTTCGGCGGCATCGACATCCTGATCAACAACGCCAGCCTCAACCCGCTCGGCCCCGTCCTCGACCTCGACCCCGACGCGCTCGCGGCCGGGCTGAACTCGGGCCCGGTCGCGACGCTGCGGACCATGCAGGCCTGCTACCCGCACATGAAGGCTCGCGGGGGTGGCGCGGTGGTCAACATGGTCAGCGCGGTCGCGGTGCGCTGGGACGCGAGCACCTACGGCGGCTATGCGGCGGTCAAGGAGGGGGTGCGCGCCCTGACCCGCGCCGCGGCCTGCGAGTGGGGGGTGGACGGTATCCGGGTCAACGCGGTCGCCCCGCACGCGCAGACACCGGGGCTGCAGCGGTGGGCCGACGCCCGCCCCGACGAGGCGGCGGCGTTCGTCGCCAGCATCCCGATGCGCCGGATCGGCGACGCCGAGACCGACATCGGTCAGGCGGTCGCGTTCCTGGTCGGCCCGGACGCCGGCTACCTCACCGGCGCGACCATCCCGCTGGACGGCGGGCAGTCCCGCTGGGGCTGATGCCCCGCGGTCCGGCTCAGCCTCGCTGAAGCCGGGCCTGCAGGTGGTGGGTCATCGGCGTCTCGGCATGCGACATCCACATGTCATAGGTGAGGACGTCGCCGACCACCTCCAGCCGACGGCGGAGCCCGTGCACGGGCTTGGCGTCCGGCGACGCACTCAGGGTCAGTTGCGTGAGCTCCAGCACCCCGTCGCGCACCTCGCCGCGGTGCAGCTCGACGAACCCGGTGGGCTGGCTGACCAGCAACTCGACGGCCTCGCCCGCCGCGCGGCGCAGGTAGCCGTTCTCGGTGTGCATCGGACGCTCGCGGCCCGGCGACCAGGTCCGCGAGCGGTACCCGAGGAACGGCTTGCCGGGTGTCGTGGTGAACTCGATCTCCTCCTCGTAGGAGAAGTCGTCGATGGTCGGGTAGTGCCCGTACCCGCCGCCGACCCAGCGCCCGGCAAACGGCGCCAGCGAACCGAGCGGGTCCGGGGGCGTCGAGCGGTCCTCGGCGTCGGTCATTGAAGTACCTCCGGTGCCCGGTCTTTCGCGATTGTGCGGTCCGCGACCACGGTAGTGGACGGCCGCGCATGCAGTCGCCGGGATCACACCCGCTAGCCTGTCCCGGTGACTCCTTTACACGACGAAATCGAATCCGGGGCGAAAATGGCAAGAATTCGTAGCTCGGTATTTCGCGAGAAGGTCACCACCGCCGACGAGGCCGTCCGGCACATTCACGCCGGCGACACCGTCGCCATCAGCGGTTTCGCCAGCGCAGGCACCCCCAAGGTGATCATCCCGGCGCTCGCCGAGCGGATTCACCACGCCCGCGGGGCCGGCGTGAACTTCACCATCAACCTGCTCACCGGGGCGTCGGTCTCCACGGAGACCGAACGCACGCTCGCGGAGATCGACGGCATCGCGCTCCGCATGCCCTACCAGTCCGAGGCCACCGCCCGCCGCAAGATCAACGAGGGCCGGATGGACTACGTCGACATCCATCTCTCGCACGTGGCGCAGCAGGTGTGGGAGGGCTACTACGGCACCGTGGACGTCGCAGTCGTCGAGGTGGCCGGCGTGACCGAGGCCGGCGAGCTGATCCCGTCCGCCTCCGTCGGAAACAACAAGACCTGGCTCGACGTCGCCAAGAAGGTGATCCTCGAGGTCAACTCCTGGGTGCCGGACGCCATGACCGGCATCCACGACATCTACTACGGCACCGCGCTGCCGCCGAACCGGACCCCGCTGGAGATCACCAGCGCCGCGGACCGGATCGGCCAGACCACATTCCGGGTGGACCCGGACAAGGTGGTCGCGGTGGTGGAGACCAACTGCCCCGACAGCGCCAGCCCGCTGACCGAACCGGACGCGGTGAGCATCGCGATCGCCGGGCACGTACTCGACTTCTTCGACCACGAGGTGAAGGCCGGGCGTCTGCCGGCCGACTCGCTGCTGCCGCTGCAGGCGGGCATCGGCAACGTCGCCAACGCGGTGCTCGGTGGACTCGACCGGGGTGGCTACCGCGATCTGACCTGCTACTCCGAGGTCATCCAGGACTCCATGCTGCGGCTGATCAAGGACGGCGCCGTCGCGCACGCATCGGCCACGTCCCTGGCTCTGTCGGAGAAGGGCCTCGAGGAGTTCACCTCGAATGTCGACTTCTACCGCAACCACATCACGCTGCGGCCGCAGGAGATCAGCAACCACCCCGAGGTGGTCCGGCGACTCGGCATCATCGCGATGAACGGGATGCTCGAGGCCGACATCTACGGCAACGTGAACTCGACGCACGTGATGGGCACCAAGATCATGAACGGCATCGGCGGGTCCGGGGACTTCACCCGCAACGGCTACGTGTCGATGTTCCTGAGCCCGTCGACCGCACGCGGCGGCGCGATCTCCTCGATCGTCCCGATGGTCCCGCACGTCGACCACACCGAGCACGACACCCAGGTCATCGTCACCGAGCAGGGTCTGGCCGACCTGCGCGGGCTGTCCCCGCGGCGCCGGGCGCGCGCCGTCATCGACAACTGCGCGCACCCGGAGTTCCGGCCGCTGCTGCACGACTACCTGGCCCGCGCCGACGCGCAGCCCGGCGCGGGACACACCCCGCACCTGCTCGGCGAGGCGTTCTCGTTCCACCAGCGGCACCTGGCGACGGGGTCCATGCAGCGCTGACGCGGTCAGGCGTGCAGCTTCGCCAACGGTGACGGGAAGCGCGGCAGCACCCGGACGCCCGCGAGCCAGGCGGACAGCCGCTCGGCCTCCTCGTCCAGGGCCCGGCGCGCCTCGGAGCCGACGTCGTCGAGGAGGTGGACCACCACCTGTCCGTCCTCGTCCTGCCACCAGCCGCCGACGATCCGGCCGTCCCACCACGCGGTCGGGCCGGCGTTGCCGGCGGTGTCGAACAGCAGATCCCGGTGCGGTCCGAGGTACCAGTCCCGGTCCCGCCAGCCCATCGTGGTGGGATCCAGCGCGGGCAGCAGGGCCGCCCACGGCGCGACTGGCTCCACTTGATCCTGGTCGTCAGCGAGCAGGTAGCCGGTCTGACCGTCCAGGTCGACGGTGACGACGTCCAGCACGGAGAGCGCCTTCCGCACGATGGTCGCCGTCGACCCGAGCCACCACTTGATGTCGGCCTCGGTACCGGGACCGAAGGCACGCAGCCAGGCCGTGACCAGCCAGGCAGCACCGTCGGCGGCCGACCGACGTTCGATCGGTGCGCCGAGCCAGGATTCGGCTGTCGCCCACCGGTTCCGCGACAACCGCCAGTGCCCGTCGTTGGTGGCACGCACGATCCGACCCTCGGCCGACAGGACGGTCAGCACCCGCGGGCCTACCGACACCTGCCCGCCCCAGCTGCGGCCCTCGCCGTAGGTCATCGACCCGCGCAGCAGCGGGATCTCCTCGCGCAGTTCGGCGTACGCCGTCGGGTCGACGTCGGCGAGGGCGCCGAGCACCGCGTCGCCGGCCGCGTCCAGCCAGGCCGCGCCGTCCGTGAACAGGCCCGCCTTCTCCACCTCGCGGACCAGTCGGCGCCGTTCCGCGTCGGCGACCCGGTCGCTGGCGCCGGCCTGAACGTACGGGAGCGACTCGCGCGGGAACACGAACAGGGTGCGGCGCATCGCGAGGTGCTTGACCAGTGTGCGGTCCGCATACAGCGCCCGGTCGAGGTCCTCGACCGCCATGCCGCCGACCCGCGCCCGGGCCGACAGGTAGATGGTCGCCGGGTCCGTACCGTGGAGGCAGACAAGGCTTCTCGCCGCCTCCGTGACGTTCTCGGCGCGGGCCTCCGGGGCCAGGCGGTGACGTTGGGCCAGGCGCGCGCGGCGCTCGGAGTCGGCGATTCGGATCGGCACCCGCCCATTCTGCACCGCGCCGTTCGGCCACGGGGCGCCACGCGGGCGCAGTCGGTCGCGCGGCTGAGCGCCTCGCCAGTTCAGACGACCTCCGGCAGCACCGGAGGGAATCGCCACAGCATTCGCCCCTTCTCGGTGAGGGTGGTGTGCTCGTTCACCCGGATCATCAAGTTTCCGTCGCGGTCCTCCCGCGGGCGCAGGGCAAATCCACCGTGGACCGCAAATCCTGGGATCCCGGGAATTGCGGGGTCGAATTCCAGAACCGCGCTCCCCTCCAGCAGTCGCTGGTACTCGCCGGGTCATGCCACGGGAAATGGTCGAGGACCTCCTGCCGCGGGGTACGGGCGCCTCCGTAGGTCTTGAGGATTCACGACTGGCGTCAGTGACATGAGGCTGTCGTTGATGCTCGATCGGCCCGCCGGTGGGTGCCTGGACCAGACCGGGGCCCCAGCCGAGGCGCCGCCCTGCGGTGAATCGCACCACCCTGCTGCCCCACGACACCCCCGGGCTAGATACCCCCATGGGTATAATTGAGTGCACACGACCGAAAGGACCCTCATGTGCCAACCGACCCCCTGTCCAAACTGCGGAAAGACCACCTGGAAGGGCTGCGGTAACCACGTCGACGACGTCATGCGGCACGTCCCCGCAGCCCGCCGCTGCACCTGCGAGCGCCCGACCTCGTCCGGCGGCTTCCTGCGCAACCTGTTCCGCCGTTGAACCGCACCTGCGGATAATCTCCGGTCATGCCCGAGACGCACTCCGCACCGGCGACGGCTCGGCGGCTCGACCCCGCGGCCCGCCGGGCGCAGATCATCGAGTGCGCGGCAAAGATTTTCGAGGAGAGGCCGTACTCGGACGTGTCGACCACCGAGATCGCGGCGGCGGCCGAGGTGGGACGCCCACTGGTCAACCACTACTTCGGGAACAAGCGCGAGCTGTACCTCGAGGTGGTCCGCCGTTTCGTGTTCGTCCCGGCGATCGCGATCGAACGAATCCCGTAGTCCGCCAACATTTTCCAGCGGATCGCGGCGGCGATCGACCGATGACCGGACGTCGCCGAGCGGCACCGGGGCATGCGGATGTCGACGGTGATGTCGGAGGACATGACGCACGACCCGGAACTCGAGCAAATCCTCCGGGAGGCCGACGGCGTGGCCGCGACCCGGATGATGGACGCCTCGGTCTCGAACCCGAGGCACGGCACCGCGAGGCCGTCCGCGCGTGGTGGTGCCCTACGGCGGCCTGGCCAAGTCGGCCAGCCGGCAGTGGCTCGACGCCGGCACACTGACCCGCCCCCAGGTCCGTGACCTGTTGGTCCACACCATGTCGACGATCGTCCGAGACGTCCTGCCGCCGATCGAACAGTCCTGATCCCCGCACCGACATGATCCGCGCAGTCCCGGTCCGGCGTGGCCGTTGCTCAGCATCGAGGGGTGATCCCCAGCAGCGGGGCGAGCCGAGTGGCAATCGGGTTGAGGTTCAAGGATTCCGCGGCCTTCTTCCCGCTGGCCGATCCGGACACGGTGCACCGGGTGGACTCGGCGATCATCGCCGGCAGCCTCGCGAGTCCGGACGCGTTCGAGGGTGTGACCTCGTTCCTCGGGCGGCGCGATCCCCAGCTTCCCGGCAAGGTATGGACCGACGTGCCGGACATCGACTGGGGATGGCGCTCGGCCTCGTAGTTCAGTCGTTGCCGAGCCGCCGGGCGAGACGCTCACGCACCATGGGCCAGTCCTCCGCGGTCACCGAGAACATCACGGTGTCGCGGACGGTGCCGTCCGGACGGCGGAAGTGCCGACGCAAGGTTCCCTCGTACTGGGCGCCGAGCCGGTAAATCGCTTGCTGTGAACGGTGATTGCGGGTGTCGGTCTTCAGCTGCACCCGTCCCACGCCGAGGGTGTCGAAGGCGTACCCAAGCAGAAGGAGCTTTGTCTCGGGGTTGACGGCGGTCGCCCACACGGCAGGGGCGTAGAGGGTGTAGCCGATCTCCAGGCGCCCGTCATACGTCGCCACGTCGAGGAACGAGGTCATTCCGACGACGGCACCCGCCGGTACGTCGCCCACGGCGTGTCGCGTCCGCACCGTCCACGGCTGCCATTCGGGCTGGGCGCACCGGGCACCCAGGATCTTCTCGAGATCCGCCGGGTCTGCGGGCCGGCCGGGCACGTGCGCCCACACGTCGGCGCGGTCGAGGGCGTGGAAGAGGTCATGCGCGTCGGCGGCCGGGTCGACCGGAGTCAGGCGCACGGCCTCGCCGACCAGTTCCGTCCCCGCGGGCACCGGCCAGACCATCTGCGGCCACGCGTGATCGGACGGACGGACGTCCTCGATCGGCTCGAAACGGGCAACCTCCGCGATTTTATGCGTCATGGCGGACATCTTCTCATCCAGCGCTTCTCTGCGCCCACACATTCTTCACCAGGCGAAACGTTATTGTGATCGAATGCGTGTGCGAGTAGAATTCGATGTATGAAACTCGACGCCATGCTCACCGACCCCGCCCGGGTCGAGGCATGGCGACTCGACGAAACCGAGATTCTGGCGGCGGTGCCGGAGTTGGTTCAGGACATCCGCGCCCGCGACGCCCTCCTCGTCCGACTCGTCCACGAGGCCGACCAAAGGTGCCTGCCCGAACACGCCGGCGCCGCCGACACCACCTCCTGGCTCGCCGGTGCCACCCGGATGCACCGTGCCCGCGCATCACAGATCGTTCGCATCTCACGAGATTTGCCGTTGCATCCGCGGGTGGCCGACGTGCTGAACGAGGGACGGATCGAGCTCGGTCACGTCCAGGTGATCGTCAACTTCCTCGACCGCCTCGCGAAACTCACCAAGGACTTTCAGGTCGAACCCGCGGAAACGGACTGGGAACACCCCGACCCCAACAGCGGCCGGGCCGACGACTGCGAGGCCTACCTGCTCATCGCCGCCCAGATCGACGACCCCAAACAGTTGCGCAACCGGGCCCGCGAGATGGAGATCCTGTTCGAACGCGACAACGACCTGCCGTCCGACGCCGAGAACCCGGAACTCAACGAGTTCCACGCCAGCGCCACCCTCGGCGGTCGGGTGCACGTGACAGGCACCTTCGACGCCGAGACCGGCGAAGCCCTCCAGACCGCGTTGTCAGGCTTGTCCAAGCCGCACCCGAGCACCAACGACCACGGGCACCCGATCCCCGACCCTCGCGCCGCTGCCAAGCGCCGCGCCGACGCCCTCGAACACATCATCCGCGGACACCTCCACAACGCACGCGGCCCGATGGAGGGCGGCGAACGACCCCACGTCACGGTCACCATCGACGTCGACGCCTTGAGAGACGCGGCCTCAGCGACGGCGCCCACCCCCGCGACCGGAGCCTGGTCCGGAAGCGACTGGGACTACCACTCCGACAACGCAACCGGACCCACAGGCAGAAAGGGCTACGGCGGCTGCGCGGACGTCAGGCCGCCTCGGCACTACCGCCGCAGAAGGCACGCCACCATGCCGTGGGCCGGCCCGATCTCCGCGGCCGTCGCCGCCCGCATCTCCTGCGACGCGCAGGTCACCCCTGTCTTCGTCGACCGGGGCGGCAACCCCCTCGACGTCGGCCGCACCACCCGCGTCGTCTCCCCGAAACTCCGCAAAGCCCTGGTGGCGCGGGACTGCGGCTGCGCCTTCCCCGGCTGCGGCCGCCCCGCCGCATGGACCGACGCGCACCATGTCCAACACTGGTCCAAGGGCGGTCCGACCGCGCTGTCGAACCTCGTGCTGCTGTGCAAGAAGCACCACACGATCATCCACAGGAACCACTGGGCCGTGCAGATCGGCGACGACGGCCATCCGTGGTTCACGCCGCCGGCCTGGGTCGACCCGTCGCGAAGACCCCGGCCGGCCCACAACCGGCGCGCGATCCACGGAGTCTGACCCGAGAGCACTGGCCACTCAGCAAAGACCTGCACCCACCACAACCAGACCGGTTGCGGCCGAGACGCACTCGGCCGCAACCGGTCTGCGTCACGTGTGGAGTAGCGGCGACCTCAGCGGTCGCGCATCTCCCGCAACAGGTCGATCACCGGGCGTTCCTTCGCGCCCGCAGCGTCCTGCAGGACGACAACCGCGACACCGTGCGCCCGGTCCAGGACAATCATTCCGGAGAAACCGCCGGTCCCACCGGAGTGCATCGTGTAGTCGACACCGTCCCGTGAGAACACTGCCCACGCATAGCCCCGGCGCAGCGTTGGACCGTCCTGCCAACGAGGCTGCAGCGCAGCCATTCCCGGCGCCTGATCACGCAGCAGCGCCTGGGCGTAGGTGGTCATGTCCGTGATGGTCGACCTCGCGCCGCCGCCGGGAGCGTACGCGCCGATCGCCCACGGATCCTGCGGGCGGCCCCACTCGTCGACACCGACGCTGGCAGTCGCCGGAAGGTCAGCCGCGGTGGCCGGGATCCAGGTGCTGCCCAAGCCGAGCGGATCGGTGATCCGGTCACGGACCAGGCTGGCGTAGTCCGTACCGGCCGCGGAG
Organism: Rhodococcus tukisamuensis NBRC 100609; assembly: GCF_001894985.1. Lineage (GTDB taxonomy): Bacteria > Actinomycetota > Actinomycetes > Mycobacteriales > Mycobacteriaceae > Rhodococcus_G > Rhodococcus_G tukisamuensis. The sequence continues at coordinate 60,137 of NZ_BCXG01000027.1, forward strand.
GCCAGCGCCTGCCCCAACAGGGCCATGCCCAGGGTCGAGTACCTGAACGTCCCACGACCGGTCAGCGGCGCGACTCGTGCCTGCTGGATCAACTGCTCCCGATCGAAGGTGAAGGGGTTGTCGCCGAACAGCTTCCACATCACACCGCCGGCCAGCATCTCCGGCGTGACCGCGAACTCGAGCAGGCCCGACCGATGCCCGGCCAGTTCTTCGAGCGTCGCGTCCGCGACCTGCGTGCCCTGCACCGGCAGGAAGTCCCCGAGCCGGGAGTCCGGCCGCACCTCACCGCGGTCGACCGCCACAGCCAGCAGGGCGCCGGTGAAAGTCTTGGTCATCGAACCGATTTCATATTCGCCGGCGTCGTGAGCGCCGAGATGAGCCGACTGCACGCCCGTCGAATCGACGTATGCCACACTCACCGACCTGTTCGCGGGCGGTGCCAGCAACTGCGCCGCGACCCGCGCCAGCTCGGACTGGCCGTCGGCTCCGCCTACCGGAACACCTCCCCCGGGCTCACCCGACGGCGGGCCACCGGCCGATCCACTCGGCAGGGCCCAACTTTCGGATCCGGTCGGCTGCGCCCACGACTGCGCGCCCCCTCCCACCATCACTGCAAATGCGACCAGGACGGTCGTCAATCCCCTCGGCAGCGCGCGCACTCGTTCCCCCAGTTCCACGTTCGGCCAGATGCAAAATCCCGCCCAACTTACCCGGGGTCAATTACTGCTGCTACTGCTGCCACTGCTGTTCGACGGCATCCTGGCGCGAAGCCAGTCGACGAGGTCCGTCGCGCTACGGGTCTGCATCCAGACCCGACCCGGCCCGGTGAACTCGGTGACAATGCCCTCGCCACCGAGGATCATCGACTTCCACCCCCCGGCCTTGCGGATGCGGTACTGGACGTTCTCGTCGAACGCGACGACGTGACCGGAATCGAGCGTCATCGTCTCGCCGTCGCTGAGCATCAGCGATCGGATGGCGCCGTAGCTGGACAGCAGGATCTCGCCGTTTCCGCTGCAGCGCAACAGAACGAGACCGGCACCGCTGAAGAAGCCCTTGCTGCCACCCCATTTCGAGTCGACGTCGACGGTCGCGTCGGATGCGAGCCAGCAGCCGGACTGAACGAGCAGCGCCGTCGCCTCGTCGATGGTGGTCTCCGCCAGATCGCCGGGCAGCGCGCCGGCGACGCCCACGACACCACCGTGATCACTGCTGAAGTCGTTGACGAAGAAGCTCGATCCGCCCAGGGATCGGCGGAGGCCCTTCAGGAAGCCACCCCGAGTCGACGTGGTGATCGAGATGTCGCCTCGCATCGTCGCCATCGCCCCGGCCTCGACCCGGACCGATCCACCAGCGGGGACACTGATTTCGGCGAATGCGAACGCGGGCCCACAACTGATTTCTGTCTTCATGACTTCCTCTCGACGACAACAACGACGGGGAGCGGTGTGGTCACAGTACCGGCGACACAGCCCCCTTGCCGGGCAGCGAGAAGCAGGTCTGGCAGAAGTCCGAACCGAACGAGGTCAGATGAACGCTGCGGCGCACGACCTTCGCGGACCGGCCCGCCTTCTTCACGGCCTCGACGATCGCCGGCTGCACCTCCACCACCTGGTAGCGGTCCAGGTCGACGGCGTCGCGGGAGAAGGCGACCAGGCCCAGACGGTGCAGGTTGTGCAGGTAGGCGTGGGTGCGGTCCACGTGCCGGCACCCGGCCAGTTCCCCGATCATCGACAGGCCCTCGCCGACCATCTCCGAACCGACACCGAACGGCCGGCCCGTGCGAATGTCAACGCTCGGCTGCGGACCGGACGTCGCGAGCAGCCGCAGGACACGCGCCTCGTCGGGTGCCAACTGGTCGAGGATCCGGTCGTACGCCGGGTGCAGGTCGTCGCTGTCACGCACGTCTGCCGACCGCTCGAGCAACTGGTCGCCCCGGGCTCGCAACTCTGCCAGCCCGTCGGCCGTGGTCTTACGCGGCGTGGTGCGGCTCGCCGACCCGGCTCGGCTCGGTGTCCGGACCCTACGCTGCGAACGCACAGGCTCCAGGCGCGGCTCCTGGCGCTCGAGTGGCTGCCTGGCGCCCTCCTTCGCGGCCTCGGCGGCCTCGGAAGCGGCCTGGACAATCTGCCGGGTGGCGACGGCGGCGGTGCCGGCCACCCAACCCGTGAGGCGCAGCGACGTGACCGCGGTCGCCGTGGTGAGCCCGATCAGGCTGCGGATCAGTCGTTCCTCGACCGGGACGGACCTCGCCGGCTCGAGGACCTCACCCTCGTGGACCTCGCCGTCCTCGAACTCTGCGTCCGTGAACCCGCCCACCTCGACCTCACCGTCGTGGACATCCAGGACGCCGATCTCGGATCCCTCGGAACCGGCCCAGGAGTCGGCGTCTACGGCTGCCTCGCGCCCGTCGGACCCGTGGTCGATCCGGAACACGTCCGGTGCGGGGGTGTCGTAGCCGTCGGTGCGGCCGTACTGGTGTTCGCTCGTGCTCATCTCATACTCCGAAGATCGCCAGGTGGAGGAAGCCGGCCAGCGACCCGAGCACGGCACCGTGCACGAACAGCAGCCATTCGTCCTGCTTGACCGCCGAACGCAGCAGCTCGCTGAAGTCGTCGGGTGAGAGCTTGTTCATCTGCGCGGTGACGAACACCCGGATCTTCTCCGACTGGGCCGCCGCGAAGTCGGGGTCCGCGTACACCAGCGGCACGAAGTCGAGGACCTCCGTGGCGGCCCTGGAGGGGATCCGCTCGTAGGTCCGTGTCCCCACCGTCATCCGCACCACCGAGCGGGCCCAGCCGACCGCCTGGTCCACCGACTCCCCCAGCACCTGGTCCAGCATCATCCGGGTCCGGTCCGACCGCGGCCCCTCGAGCAGTTCGGTGCCGATGTTCTCCAGGGTGATGACGTGATCCGCCAGGGTCTTGGCGTACCCACCGATGATCTCGGTGCGGCGCTTGAGGAACAGCCCCTGCCGCCACGGCACCCACCTGTTGGGCTGGATCGGCTCGAAGATCATCATGATGCCGAGGTAGTTGACGATGTAGCCGATGATCACGCCGCCGATCGGCAGCACCCACCAGAACGGCAGGAAGTACAGCACCGCGACCAGCACGAAACCCATCGGGAAGCCGAAGTAGAAACCGAAGTTCTGCATGAACCGCAGTTCCTTGTTGCCCATGGTCCGGAAGATGTCGTTGAGCAGCCGCGGGTTGTTCGACAGGTACCGGATCACCATCAGCTTCGCGTCGATGAAGTAGTCGATGTCCTCTTCGATGCGGGCGGTGATCGTCCGGACGCTGTCCGGCAGGTCCGCCTCCACCTTCCGGAAGACGGCCTCCTTCACCGGGCTCGGCAGGTTGTGCCACAGCTGCGGGTTCTCACTGGTCATGATCCTGGTGACCACACCCCGCACCTCGGCGCGGGAGATGGTCACCAGATGCTCGGCGATCGTGTCGGGATCCAGGACCCGGTAGAAGTCGGCAATGCTGCCGACCTTCGCCAGCGACTTGTCCACCGCGATCGAGGCCATCTTCTCGGCCCGCGAGGGCACGATGCCCTGCCAACCGAAGCGGCCGTCGCTGGTGATCGCCGGGATCACCTGGACGCGCCGCGGCAGCAGCGGGAACAACAGCTTGAGGCCCGGTACGCGGAAACCGTGGAACCGCACCGGCGCGAACAGCATCAGCACGCCGGTCCAGTTCGTGATGTAGCCGATGATGCCGGTGAACAGCGGAATCGTGATCAGCTGCTCCAGCAGGTGGTCCGGCACCGGCGTACCTCCTCCTCATCCCCGTCCCGGCATCAGCCCGAGACTGCCGAGGCCACCGCCTCTCTGTTACCGGCGGGCACATGTACCCCCGGTGGTCGCGTCAGCATAGAGGGCGGCGATCTCGGCGGCGTACTTCGCCGCGATCGGCTTGCGGCGCAGCTTCATGGTGCGGGTCCGTTCGTCGCCGCGGGGTTCCCAGAACGTCGGCAGGATGCGGAACCGCTGATCCACTCCGGACGGGACAGTTGCGTGTTGCCGGCCTCGATCGCGGCGACGATCGCCGCCACCATGCCGCCCTCGGCGGCGAGCACCGCCGCAGCCTCTACGCTGAGGGTGACCAGCAGGCGGGCCTGACCGAGCGGTACTTCTACGAGAGTTTCCACTCCCGGGACGAACTGCTCATCGCGGTCCCGGACCGAGTGGCGCTGGGTGCCCACGGCACCGAGCTCGCGGCGCTGACCACGGTGCCCGAGGACCAGGCCGGGCTGGTGCGACACGTGGCGAAGGCCTTCACCGGCTACATCGCGAAGGACCGTCGACGAGGGCGGGTGATGCTCGTCGCGTCGCAGGCCGCACCCGAACTTACCGAACACGGCCGCAAGCTCATTGCGGAGTTCACCGCGCCCACCCCGGCCGCACTCGAGATGTTCCGCGACGACGCCACACCTCGCGACGCCGTCAACACCACACTCAATTCGATTGCGATCTTCGGGTCTCTCGCCTTCGTGCACCAGCACTGGCTGACCGATAACTCACGCTATCTCACAGCGCCGCGTCGTCGAGCATGTCTCGCAGGTGATCGAGGCCCTGATGCACGTGAACAGCTCACCCGCGCCCCGCGCCTGACATCGACCGCACGCGAATCTGTTTCACCTTGCACGGAAACTCTGTTTCGTCTTGCGCTGAAATGCGTTTCGCCCCACCGGTAGTGAAACCGATGGGGCGACAACGTGTTTGGTCAGATGTTATGCGGGTGCGGTCAGAGGTACTGGCCGCAAACCGGCCACGCGCCCGGCCCCTGGCCGGCAAGGACGTTCTCGGCGACGCGGATCTGCTCGGCCTTCGAGGCGTTGTGCGCCGAACCCGATCCGCCGTAGGCGGCCCAGGTGCTCGGCGTGAACTGCAGGCCGCCGGAGAATCCGTTGCCGTTGTTGATGCCCCAGTTGCCGCTGCTCTCGCACTGCGCCACTGCATCCCAGTCGTGCCCGCTTGCGCTGGCGGTTCCGGTGGCGAGTCCCATCGGGACGGCGACCAGGGCGCCGGTCATGGCGACCCACCCGAGGGCCTTCTTGGACTTGGTGGCGACGTGGGCGTGAATGCGGTTCGTGATCATGCTGAGTGAGTCCTCTCGCAAATTGACGCAGTCGGCTAGGGCAGTGGCGGGCCCGTTCGGGCTCCGCGCTGCTCCGTGTCGCACTGACTTCGTCCCCGCCCCTCGCGTTGTTTCAGGGGACCGAATCCGCGGGGCAGGAGTGTGAATGGCGGTTCGGTTGTGGCCCTGACTTCCGGGCCGACACCAACAGTACGACCGCATTTTGAGTCTGAAAAGAGACCTGACGGAGGGGGTCATCACGGACCGATGTCCGCATTTTGGGAATTGTACGTCGTAAACCTGCAGGTCAGATGCCCCCGAGACCTTTCGCGTATCGGACTGTTATCGTTACGTTATAGTGAGCCGGATCACAGGAAATTCGGACACGGATGTGGCCCCCCGCACTTGCCTTACGCCGCACGAAAGGCCCGGACGACGGCGGTGAGGACTTCCGCCGAGGAGGCCTCACCGCCGCCAAATCCGTCAGGACGGCGCGTCGAAGGACCAGACCTTCGGCCAGTCCATGCCGCGGAAGGCCGCGTCGGTCCCGCCGTCGACGAAGAGCACCGATCCGACGAAGTAGGTGGACTCCGGGCCGAGCAGGAAGGCCACCACCGCGGCCACTTCCTCCGGCCGACCGGCACGCCCGGCCGGGATGGTCGCCAGGAACTGCTCCATGCCGGGGCCGATCAGCGCGTCGCGGCGCCCCTCCTGGGTCATCGGGGTGTCGATCAGGCCCGGCGCGATGGCGTTCAGCCGGATGCCCTGCGCGATGTAATCGGCGGACTTGGTGCGGGCGTAGTAGGCCAGCGCGGCCTTCGTGGCCGGGTAGGCCTGGATCGCGCCGAGGTCGCCGAAGGTGTCCGCGACCGCGTTGGCGGCCGCCTCGTCGCCGGCCAGGCACGCGTCGGCCAGTTCGGTCGGCCAGTTCGGCTGGCTGGTGGCGGAGTTGGAGCTGACCAGCACCACCGAGGGGTTCTCCCCCGCGGCCAGCAGCGGGCGCAGCCCCTCGAGCAGTTCGATGGCCCCGAAGTAGTTGACGGCGATCAGTGCGCTCGCGGGGCGGCCGGTGGCGGCCGCCAGCCCGGCAAACGGCACGAAGCCGTCGATCCGGCCGTCGACCAGTCCGGTGACCTGCTCGATCGCCGACCGACGGCCCTCGGCGGTACTCAGGTCGGCATCGACGTCGGTGCCTCGGAGGTCGACGCCCACCACCTGGTGCCCGTCGGCCTCGAGCCGGGCCTTGGTCGCCGCACCGAGCCCGGACGTTGCCCCGGTGAGCACATAGGTCGCCATGATGTTCCCTTCGCCGCAGTCGAGAACGGCGCGGCGAGCGCCGCGCCGTTCAACGGGCCCGACCCTGACATGGCCGCACCCGACTGCCGAAGGTATCGACCCACGCGCGGCATCGGTGCCGACTTGCCGGTTCTTCCCGCTGAGCGGTCACCGGAGTCCGGACCGCGTCACCGAGCGGCGAGGTCGTGCGGGCCCTCGGCAGGCTCAGTGCACGTCGAGTCGCTCGAACGCGACCAGCGCGCCCCCGAGGAACACCGCGGCCATTCCGACGAGCACCGCCGCCCAGGCCGGCGGGAGTCCGGCGTCGAGCTGCCCGTCCCCGATCGCGTAGAAGAACGGCGAGAGGAACCGCCACGGCTTCAACCAGTCCACCACCGGCGCGAGCGAGTTGACCAGGTAGGCGGCCGCCGCGACCGCCGTCGTGATCCCCAGTGCTGCACCGCGGCTGCCCGTCGCGGCGCCGACAGCCATGGCAAGTGCACCGAAGGCGATGCCCAGCAACAGAATTCCCACGGTGGTACCGATCAGCGGACCGACGCCGACGTCCAGCTCGAAGCCGCGACCGGCCAGCACGCACAGCCCGGTGAGGACGGCCACCGGGACCGCCAACAGCGCCATGGCAGCGAACTTCTGGGTCGCGATCCGGCGCCGCGAGATCGGCAGCGCGGCGACCGGCCCCAGCGTGCCGTCCTCGTCCTGACCGGCCAGGCACGCGGCCCCGTAGCCGACCGTGAGCAGCAGCACGATCAGCGGCAGGAAGTTGCTGTACATGTTCGCGTTGAGCCACCCGGACGGCGAGGTCAGCGAGCCGCTCACCCCGAACAGCGCGGCCACCGTCTCGCTGTTCGCGGTGAAGGCGTCGAGCCCGGAGTCGTTCTTGAAGGCGGGGTACAACGCGACCACGGCAAAGGCGTACACGGCCATCCCGAGGGCGAAGCCGATCATCGAGCGCCTGCGCAGCAACAGGTCAAGCCGCAACACCTCAGTCCACATCGGAGACCTCCGCGGTCGGGACGTCGCGGTAGTAGCTCAGGAAGAGCTCGTCGAGATCGGCCCGCCGGGCGGTGACGTCGACGGCGCCGAGGTCGGCCGCGACCGCGAGCAGCGGCGCGACCGCACCGGTCACCGACAGGCGGACCTGACCGTCGATGCACTCGCGCACCCGCACCCCGTCGAGGCCGGCGAACCTCGCCGGCTCGACCGGCCCGTCGAAGCGGAACTCGACGGTGCGCGGCGCGCTTCGGCGCAGGCTCTCGACGGTGTCGGTGACGACTATCCGCCCCTCCTTGATGATCGCTAGCCGGTCCACGAGCCGCTGCACCTCGTCGAGTTCGTGCGAGGACAGCAGCACGGTGCGGCCGTCCTCGACGGTCTCGCGGATCAGCCGGGCGAACTCGTCCTGCAGCAACGGGTCCAGCCCGCCGGTCGGTTCGTCCAGGATGAGCAACTCGGGCCGGTGCATGAAGGCGAGCACCAGGCCCAGTTTCTGCCGGTTGCCCTTGGAGAGGGTGCGCACCGGCCGGTCCAGTTCCGCGCGGAACCTCGACACGAGCCGGTCGGCATAGCTGCGGTCGGTGAGCCCGCGCATCCGCGCGAACCGGTCCAGGTACTGGGCGCCGGTCAGCCGCGGGTACAGCGCCAGTTCACCGGGCAGGTAGCCGACGCGGGCGCGGATTCGCGTCCCCTCGCGCAGCGGGTCCATACCGAAGACGCGCATCTCGCCGGAGGTCGGCCGGTACAGGCCGAGCAGCAGCCGGATGGTGGTGGACTTGCCGGCACCGTTGGGACCGAGGAACCCGAACACCTCGCCCGCCGCGATCTCGAAACTCACATCCTCGATCCCCCGCCGGGCACCGAATCGGCGGGTCAGACGGTCGACGCCGACCAGCGGCGTCGCGGCTGCGGCCACCTCAGGAAGTCTAGAACCAAGGTGGCCTCGGCCGCGGCGGTTGCGCCCGGATCAGGTCGGGCCGACGCTCGGGTCAGGCCGAGGCGAAGCTCCCGCCCTCGGCGGCGAGACGCACGAGCAGCGGCGCCGGCACCCAGGACGGTCCGTGGAAGCGCTGCAACGCGGAAACCACCGCGGCGGCGCCCACCCGGTCGGCGTAGAACATCGGGCCGCCGACGTGCCGGGGGAAGCCGTAGCCGGCCAGGTAGACCACGTCGATGTCCGAGGAACGCAACGCGATGCCCTCCTCGAGGATCCGGGCGCCCTCGTCCACCAGTGCAAAGACCAGTCGCTCGACGATCTCCGACGGGTCGAAGTCCTGCCGCTGGGTGCCGTGCTCGAGGTGGAACGCCGCCAGCTGCTCCTCGACGACGGGGCTGACGATCGCGTCCCGGCGGCCGGCCTCGTAGTCGTACCACCCGCCCCCGGTCTTCTGGCCGAACCGGCCGAGTTCGCAGAGCGCGTCGGCGATCTCGTCGCGGGGGGTGTCGGGGGTCTCCGCGTAGCGGCGCTTGCGAATCGCCCAGCCGATGTCCAGCCCGGCCAGGTCGCCCATCCGGAACGGGCCCATCGCGAACCCGAACCCCTCTATCGCGGAATCGATCTGCGCGGGCGTCGCGCCCGCGTGCAGCATCGTCATGGCCGCGTCCTGGTACTTCGCGAGCATCCGGTTGCCGATGAAGCCGTCGCACACCCCGGACACCACCGCGGTCTTGCCCACCCGCTGCCCGATCGACATCGCGGTGGCCAGCACGTCGTCGGCGGTCTCCTTGCCGCGCACCACCTCCAGCAGCGGCATCACGTTGGCGGGACTGAAGAAGTGCATGCCGAGCACGTCGGCCGGCCTGGAGGTGATGGCGGCGATCGCGTCGACATCCAGGGTGGAGGTGTTCGACGCCAGGATCGCGCCGGGCGCGAGCACCTCGTCGAGCCGGCCGAACACCGCCCGCTTGACGTCCATGTCCTCGAACACCGCCTCGATCACCAGGTCGCACCCGGCGAGGTCCTGGTACTCCAGCGTCGGTGCGAGCAGCCCCATCCGCTCTTCGAGTGCCGCGGCGGTGAGCTTGCCCTTGTCCACCTGCGCCTGGTAGTTGCGACGGATGACGCCGACGCCGTGCTCGAGCGGCTCGCTCTTCATCTCCAACAGCCGCACCGGGATACCGGCGCCCAGGAAGTTCATGGCGATGCCGCCGCCCATCGTGCCCGCGCCGATCACGCCGACCGTCTCCACGGACCGCGACCCGGTCTCCCGGGAAATGCCCGGGATCTTCCTCGCGGCCCGCTCCGCGAAGAACGCATGCCGCATCGCCGCGGACTGGCTGCCCGAGAGCAGCTCTGCGAAGGTCGCGGACTCGGCAGCCTTGCCCTCGGCGAACTCAGCGGTGACCGCCGTCTCCACCAGGTCCAGTGCGGCCACCGGGGCAAGGAACCCGCGACCGCGCTTGCGGAGCTGAGCCCGCACGGCGTCGAAGTCGACCGCCGCACCGGCGGCGGCAAGGTCCCTGACCCGCGGCAGCGGCCGCACCGATGCCACCTCCTGGGCGAATTCCACTGCGGCGGCGACCACCTCGTGCTCGACGACCTTGTCGAACAGTCGCTGCCCCGCCACCTCCGCGAGCCGGCCCGCGACGCGGGGTGCGCCGCCGGTGATCATGTCGATCGCGGTCGCGACCTCGACCACCCGGGGCAGTCGCTGCGTGCCGCCTGCGCCGGGCACCAGGCCCAGCTTCACCTCGGGAAGGCCGATCTTGCTGTGGGCCGTGACCACTCGGTAGTGCGCGCCGAGCGCGAGCTCGAGGCCTCCGCCGAAGCAGGTGCCGTCGATCGCCGCGACCACCGGCTTGTCCGCATCCTCCAGCGCGGAGATCACCTCGGAGAGAGTCGGTTCCGCCGTCGCCGCGGGCGTGCCGAACTCGGTGATGTCGGCGCCGGCGGAGAAGAATCCGCCACCGCCCGTCAGCACGACGGCCGCGACGTCGGGGGCCGCGAGCGCGCGGCGCAGGTCCGTCACGATGCCGACGCGGGTGTCGTGCCCGAGGCCGTTGACCGGAGGATTGTCGAGTCGGATGAGGGCGACGCCGTCGGCGACGCTGTACCGGGTAGCCATCTGTCGGACCTTCTCTCGGTGTGGTTTCGTTCGTGGTGGAGGGACCTCGGTCAGGGGGTGAAGACGAGCCTGCCGACGGTGGTCCCGTCGCCCAACCTCCCGAGCCCCTCCGGCACGTCGGCGAGCGAGAGTCGCTCGCCGATCAACGGCTTGATCGAGCCCGCATCCGCCAGCCTGGTCAGCTCGACGTGGCAGTCGTCGATGGCCTGCTGGTTGTACGACTTGTACAGACCCCAGTGCAGTCCGATGATCGAGTAGTTCTTGATCAGTGCGTGGTTGAGCCCTGGCGTCGGGATGGTGCCGCCGGCGAAGCCGATCACCAGGATCCGGCCCTCGAAGGCAATGCACTTGGTGGACTTCGCGTAGGCGTCGCCGCCGACCGGGTCGAACACCACGTCGGCGCCTCGACCGCCGGTGAACTCCTTGACGATCGGCACGAAATCCTCTGTGTGCCGGTCGATCACCAGGTCCGCTCCGAGTGCCCGGCAGTACTCCGCCTTCGCCGGCCCGCCGACCACGCCGATCACCCTGGCGCCGGCCGCCTTCCCGAGCTGCACGGCCGCGCTGCCCACACCGCCGGCGGCGGCGTGCACCAACAGTGTCTCGCCCGGCAGCAGCTGGGTGCGCCGGTGCAGCGCGAACCAACCCGTCTGATAGCCGATGGTCAGGGCCGAGGCCTCGGCGTCGTCCAGCGTGGCGGGCGCGGGAAACGTGTTGACCTCGTCCATCACGGCCAGCTCCGCGAAGCTGCCGCCGGGCAGGTTCGCGGTGCCGACCACCCGGTCCCCCACCGCGAACCTGGTGACGCCCTCGCCGAGGGCCACCACCTCGCCACACAGTTCGACACCGGGGGTGAAGGGCAGCGACGGCTTGACCTGGTACTCCCCCCGGCAGAGCAGCACGTCGGGGAAGTTGGCGGGCACCGCGAGCGTACGGACCAGGAGCTGGCCCGCATCTGCCGTGAGGTCGTCGACCTCCTCGAACCGCAGGACGTCGCGGGGTTCACCGAGTTCGTTGACACGCCATGCCTTCACGGTGTTCTCCTTCAGTGTCGTGGGTGTGGTTCCGGACGGAGCGCGGCGTCGCCGCGCTCCGTTTCAGATGCCGGCCTCGTCGGCCACTTCGCGGGCCTTGCGCACCAGCGCGTCGATTCGTTCGACGGTCGGGGTGCCGGACGCCGCCCTGTTGGCCGGTGTGTCCATGGCCCGCCGCATCACGCCTTCGGCGATCACCGCGACCTTCCACAGCCCCAGCGCGTGCCAGAACTTCAGTGCGGCCGGGTCACGTCCGGTCGCCGCGAGGTAGGTCTGGGCCATCTCGGCCCGGGTCGGGAAGCCGTCGAGCGCCGACGCGGGGAAGTCCCCGCCGGTGTCCTCGCCCGGTTCGGGCCAGTACGCGAGCAGGCTGCCCATGTCCGCCAACGGATCTCCGAGTGTCGACAGCTCCCAGTCCAGGGCGGCGGTCACCTCGCCGGTCTCGTGTGAGGTGATGACGTTGCGCAGGTGGAAGTCGCCGTGCACCAGGGTCAGCTCGCTCTGCGCGGGGACCGCGGCGATCAGCCGCCGCGTCAGGTCGTCCAGGTCGGAGGACTCCCGCGTCTTCGACTGTTCCCACTGTGCACCCCACCGCTTGAGCTGCCGCTGCGCGTACGGCTTGTGGCTGGCGAGGTCGTCCAGCCCGACTGCCCGAATGTCGACGGCGTGAATCGTCGCGAGCGTCCGCGCCAGGGACAGCGCGATGTCCCGACGTCGTTGCGGTGACAGTGATTCCGCGATGTCCATGGTGTGGACCACCTGACCGTCGACGAACTCCATCAGCAGCAGCGGGGCCTCGGTGACCGAGGGGTCCTCGGTCAACCCGAACACCCGCGGCGCGGGCACGGCGGTGTCCCCGAGCGCGGACAGGATCCGCGCCTCCCGGGCGACGTCGTGGGCCGAGGCCAGCAGGTGCCCCAGCGGCGGCCGGCGCAGCACCCAGCGGCGGCCGGCGGCGTCGCCGACCAGGTAGGTCAGGTTGGACTGGCCGAGCCCGATCCGGTCGAAGCTCAGTGGTGCGGCGAACTCCACCCCGAGCGAGCGGACCCACCGCGTCACTGCCGCCGGGTCCAGGCCGACGACTTCCTGGGTGTCAGGCATGGCTGCCCTGCCCGGGCGCCACGGCGACGCGGTCGCGGTACTTGCGCAGTTCCTGACGGGCGATCGTGCGCTTGTGCACCTCGTCCGGACCGTCCGCGAGCCGCAGCGTC
>NZ_BCXG01000028.1 GCF_001894985.1 Rhodococcus tukisamuensis NBRC 100609
GGTGCCGTACGGCGTCGGACCGTCGAAACGCCGGTCGACCAGCCCGCAGAGCGCCGCCACGACAGTGAGCAGCAGGACGGACCCGACCGCGGCGAGGATCGTCGTTCGATGGTGCCGCCAGGTAACCCAGATCATGCTGCCTCTTCGTCAGTGGTGGTCAGGTAGGCGAGGACGATGTCCTCCAGGTTCGGCGGGTCCACCCGCCAGCCGTCGAGCCGGTCCGGGCGCGGTCCACGCACCAGGTGGGCGCGCTGCTGGGACTCGACGATTGCGCCGGCGCCGATCAGTGCCGTGGGATCGGCCGGCCCGGTGAGCAGGTAGTGCTCGCCGAGGAGTTCGTCGACGGAACCGGACAGGCGGACCCTGCCCGAGCCGAGGATCAGCAGTTGATCGGCGATCTCGGCGACCTCGGACAGCACGTGCGAGGACAGCACGACGGTGGTCCCGTGCTCCGCCGCGTCCGTCATGAGGGCGCGCACGACGGACCGGCGTGCGACGGGGTCGAGTTCGGCCAATGGCTCGTCGAGGAGCAGCACCTCCGGCCGGCGGCCGAGTGCGAGGGCAAGCGCGACACGGGTGCGCTGGCCGGGGGAGAGCGTCTTCACCCGTGCCGACGGCGGGATCTGCGCATCGTCGATCAGGTGCAGCGCATATGCGTTGTCCCACTGGGCGTTCGACTTTGCGCCGAATCGCAGGATGTCGGTGACGGTGAACCCGCTGTAGAGCGGCTTGTGCTGGGCCACGTAGGCCAGTCCCGGGCAGATGCCGTTCCGGTCGGGACTGCGGCCGAGCACCGACACCTCCCCGGAGTCGGCCTCGAGCAGTCCCACCGCGAGGGACATCAGTGTCGACTTTCCCGCCCCGTTCGCGCCGACGATGGCCGTGACGCTACCGCGTTCGACGTCGAACGAGCATTGCCGTAGCGCCTGCTTGCTGCCGAAGCTCTTGTCGACCGCGCGCATGGAAAGTGCGCTGTCCGCCGCTTCACTCATGTGAACTCTCCTGTGTCCTCGCCGAATTCGGTGTCCAGTGCCGCCGCGACCAACGCCTCGAGGTCCGACCGGTCCAGGCCCGCGGACGCGGCTTGACGAGCCCAGGTCGTCAGCTCGTCCTGCAGTGCTTGCCGTTCCGCCATGCCGGGCTTGATCAGGGACTGGGTCACGAAGGTGCCCAGGCCCGGCCGGGCCTGGACGAGCCCGTCGTTCTCGAGCTCTCGGTACGCCTTGAGCACGGTGTTGGGGTTGACCGTGACGGCCGCGACCACCTCTTTCGCGGTCGGGAGTCGGTCGCCCGGATTCAGGTCACCGAGGCGCAGCGCCTGTTTGACCTGGAGGACCAACTGAACGTACGCCGGGATGCCGGATCGACGGTTGATGTGGAACTCGACCATCGAATCTCCATTTCACTATGACAATAGTGAAATGGATATTGCAGCGGTGGGGGCTGGTTGTCAACAGGTGGCCGCGAGTCGTGGTGGTGCGTGTCGTCGACGGGCAGGGGCCGCGAAGGCCGAACCCGGCCGACGAGCCGGTGCGATGCTGCCCCAAGAATGGAAGCGCCAGGTATGGTTGCCGCGCAACAGCTCTGGGGGGAGCACTCCTTCGCGTGGCCCTGGTCGGCCGGGACATGGGAGGGCGGACAGTCGCAGAACGGACATCGCATGAACACCACGGTCGTACGCACCGACGGCACCGAACGGGCCGAGATCATCGGGCAGGCGGACACGCTCTGGCGACGTGCCGGTGTCCGTGGGGTGGATCGACGGGTGTTGCTCGCGGAACTCGAGATCGAACTCCGCGACTCGCACCCCGACGATCACGGCATGACACCCTTCCCGGGCGAGGAGAGCGTGCGGATGCTTCGGGAGCGGGCGAACCGGCGCGGGATGTGCGGTCGCGCCTTGCGATTGGAGTTGGTGGTTCCCGCAGCAGTTCTCGGCATCGTCGCCGGCGCGGCCCTTCCTCTGCTGGTGCTCCTCTCCGTGCTCTCGCCTCTGTCGGCGATCCACGTGGGACAGTACGAACGCCTGCTCCACGTCTCGTCCGGGATCCTGGGATATCTGGGCGCGCTGTTGCTCGCATGGCGGGTCCTTCACAACTACGGCGATCCTCGCGCAACGTCGACCGTGTGGTGGCTCGCCGTGCTGCTTCCCGTGGGTGCCGCGCTCGGTGCCGGCGTGGGCGTCGCCGTCACGAGGTGGCGGAACTTCGACGCGCCCCCCGCGGTGTTCGGCGTCGCCGGTGTCGTGGCCGTCGGCCTCGTGCTGGCGGTGGGGATCTCGCGGCTTCTGGCGGCTCGCCCGGCTTCGGAATAGTCTGAACGAGGCGGCGGGGCCGCCCATCCGGAGGCCGTGATGATCTGTGACCCGATGTGCTTCTACCCGTTCGACCGTCCGTGGGACTGGCCGTTCTGGCGTGCGTTGTTCCCCGCGTTCTTCTCGTCGTCCGTCACCTGGCCCTGGTGACCGGCTGACCCGGTAAGGCCCGCTCGATCCGATCCGTCATCCAACTCTGTGTCACATTCGACTCGTGGCCGGTGTCTTCATGCCGAGAGCAACGAATCGGAGGAGGAATCATGACGAGCACTACCCGAATCCCGAAGGCGGAGTTGACCGGCCTCTACGGCGCGGTGGTCAAGCGGATGTCCCGCAAGATGCTCGGCGAGGTGGCCGAGCCGGTCGAGGTGACCTGGCACAACCGGAAGGTGCTGAACTTCAGTTTCACCGTCGGCCGCAAGGTGCAGAAGTGGGACCGGTGCGACCAGAACCTGAAGTCGTTCGCACACATGGCGGTGGCCAGCCTCGTCGGCTGCAGCTTCTGCCTGGACTTCGGCTATTTCCAGGCCCGCAACGAGGGTCTGGACCTGACCAAGGCGCGGGAGGTGCCGCGCTGGCGCGAGTCGGACGTGTTCACGCCGTTGGAGCGTGACGTCATGGAGTACGCCGAGGCGATGACCCAGACCCCGCCGACGGTGACCGACGGGATGTCCGCGCGGCTGCTCGAGCAGCTCGGCGCGCCCGCGCTGGTGGAGCTGACCGCGTTCGTCGCGGTGGCGAACCTGATGACCCGCACCAACACCGCGTTCGGCATCGAGTCGCAGGGCTTCTCGGCCGCGTGTGGCCTCGAGCCCCTCGCACTACGCTCGACGACATGACCGACGACCCGTTCGTCACCCACCGCAGCCTGCTCTTCACCGTCGCCTACGAGATGCTCGGCTCCGCCGCCGACGCCGAGGACGTCGTGCAGGAGACCTGGCTGCGGTGGGCCGAGGTGGACCAGGCCGAGGTCCGCGACCCGCGCGCCTACCTGGTCCGGATCGTCACCCGCCAGGCGCTGAACCGGCTCCGGTCGGTCTCCCGCCGCCGGGAGGAGTACGTCGGGGAGTGGCTGCCCGAGCCGCTGCTCACCAGTCCCGACGTGGCCGAGGACGTCGAGCTCGCGGAGAACGTCTCGATCGCGATGCTCACGGTGCTCGAGACCCTCGGTCCGGTCGAGCGGGCGGTGTTCGTGCTGCACGAGGTGTTCGAGACGCCGTTCCCGGAGATCGCCGAGGCGGTGGGCAAGACGCCGGCGGCGGTCCGGCAGATCGCGCACCGCGCCCGCGAACACGTCGGTGCGCGGCGTCCGCGGATGCGGGTGGACCGCGCCCAGCAGCAGGCGGCGGTCGAGAAGTTCCTGGCCGCGGTCTCCACCGGCGACGTGCAGGCGTTGGTGGAGGTGCTCGCTCCGGACGTGGTGGTGATCGCCGACGGCGGCGGCTTCGCGGCGGCCTCCCGGAAGCCCATCGTCGGGTCCGACCGGGTGGCGGCGTTCCTGGCCCGGGCGTCGAAGGTCACGGACCTCGTGGTGTCCACGGCCTGGTTCAACGGGATGCCTGCCGCCCGGATCGACGCCGGGGGCTCGCCGACCGCGGTGAGCCTGGTGGTCGAGGACGGCCGGATCGTCCGGATCTATGCGATCCGCAACCCGCACAAGCTGGGTTGGCTGGACAAGGTCGCGGAGTTGCGGCGTTGACCGGGTTGGCGCCTGCGTACGGCGCGGTACCCGGGCCACCCTGATCAGTCTCCGATCAGGGTGGCACCCAGTTCCTCTCGGTTGCAGGCACCGGTCTTCGATGCGGCGCGGTACACGTGGCCTTCGACGGTTCTGACCGAGAGTGTCAAGCGCTCGGCGATGTCCCGGTTCGACAATCCCAGTCCGACCAGGGAAACGATCTCGCGTTCCCGGGAGGTGAGCGGTCCGGGCTGCATCGCTTCCCGCAGGGCGGGGGTGGTCGGGTCACCGCATTCCTGCGCGATCCTGTCCGCTCGGGAGGCGGCGGTGATGGCCGATCCGTGCAGGTCCTGATTTCGGTACGCGATGGCAGCGTGAGCGGCGGCATCGGCGGCGGCCACCAGGTCGCCCATCTCTTCGAATCGGACCGACGCCGCGTGCAGCGCGGCGCCGTCGTCGGCGGTCAGGGCGGCGGCAAATGCCGATGCGGCCTGTACGCGTGGACCGTCGAGCACGGCGGCCAGTCGGGTCAGTCGTGCCGCCGTCGTCCGATCCCCGAACTGCGTTGCCACCTGCAGACACTGAACCTCACGAGCCGACTGGCCGTTCGTGCGGGCGATTTCGGATGCGTTGCGGGCGTGCGCTATTGCTTCGGTTGCCGCCCCGTGCGCTGCCGACACCCAGGCGCCGGCGAGGAGGCGTTCCGGTTCGAGGTAGGCCCAACTGGGGTGCCGATGTGCTTCGAGTTCGACGAGCGCCTGTGCCGCTGCGACTCGATCCCCGGAGATGGCGAGGGCCTGGGTTCTCGCGAGTTGGTAGCGGTAGCCGAACCCATTCGTCTCGCCGGATGCGAACAGTGCCTTGACCGACAGATCGAGGAGGGGGAGGGCAGTGGGAATTCGCCCGGCCTCCAGCGCGGCGCGACCGGCGATCGCCGTGCCGAGGATGTGGGCGGCCCCGGGAAGGTCCACGGACAATTGCTGCAGGTGGCGTGCGGCGTCCTCGGCGGCCGCGATCCGCCCGGCCAGCGACAACGCCCCCACGTGTGCGTCGGTCAGCACGAACCGCATCTGCGCCGCTTCGAAGGACCGCGCGACCAGGGCGTTTCCCTCTTCGGCGGCGGCCTCGGCCTCCTCCGTCCTGCCGGCATCGCCGAGCGCGACCACCATCGCCCAGCGGGTCACCGCCTCCACGACGTCGGGGAGGCGCGTCACCTCCAGCGTCCGGATCAGCTCGATCGCCTTCAGTGGGTGTCCCACCGCCGCCCAGTAGACCGCGCGGAACGCCGTGAGCGGTGCCCGGCCGTCTGGCGGAGAACTTGCTTCGGCGATGTCGATGAGCGACTTCGCGTCCTCGGGGCGCCGGAGTGCGTAGAACATGTTGATCGCCCGAAGGAAGGCGACCCGCGAAATCTCGCGATCGGAGAATCCGGCGGTCGGAATCTGGGCCAACACGGCGTCCGCCTCGGCGCCGCGACTGAGCCATGACAACGCATGGGCGCGAATGTAACTCGCCTCCACGGGGCCGCCGGCCGCGATCGCGGCGGCGGCCAGCCTGTCCGCCAGAACCAGATCAGCCCGCCATATCGCGCCGTTCGCCGCGGTGGTGTACAGCTCGGGATCGGCGGGGAGATCCGAGTCCAGGCTCAGTGCCGCGCGGCGGACGGTGACCCGCATTTCTTCGCCCCCGACGTCCGCCAATGCTCTCGCCACCTTGCCCCGTAGCCGGCGCAGCCGCATCGATGCGGCGCGAGCACGGCGCACCTCGCCGTACAGCGGGTGCGCCACCCGGGCCTGCAGCTCGCGTCCGGTTCCGGGGCGCTCTATCGCGATCAGTCCACGCGCATCGGCCTCCTCGATTGCGGCCGGATCGGTGATCCGTGCCAGCAAGCTGGTGTCGAGTGGCTCTCCCACGGCGAGCACGTCGACGACATCCGCTATCGGCGGTGGAAGTACTCCCATCCGCGCCTCGATCAACTCGATGAGACCGGGGGAGGAGACGGGCTCACCCGTCCAGGTCCACAGCCCGCCGAGCTCGGTGAAGCGGCCTCCCGACAATTCCTGCTCGACGACGTTGCGCAGGTACAGCACATTGCCGCGGGTGAGCTTCCACAACCGTCGCATGTCACTGGGATCGAGCGGCCCGCCGAGTGCCGCGCAGACGAGGGCGGTGGATTCCTTCTGCGACAGTGGCTGAAGTTCGAGCCGGTCGAGGAGACCGCCCTCGAGCAACGACCGGATGGCGTCGGGTACGGGTTCGCCGCAGCGGATGGTGACGATCACCTTCGCATCGCCGCGCAGCACCAACTGGTGCAACACGAACGCGGACAGATCGTCGAGCAGGTGAGCATCGTCGACACCGACGACGACCTCTGTCTCGCCTGATCTGTCGGTCAGTGCGCCGATCACGCCACGGACCAGTTGCAGCTGATCCGTTCCCGGATCACCGGTCCACTCCGCGAACGCACCCAACGGCAACGAGCGTGCGGACGCTGTTGCCGCGGCCCATCGCACGACGCATCCCCTGGCCGCAGCGGAATCGAGTGCCTCGCGGGCGAGCCGGCTCTTGCCGACACCGGCGGGCCCGACCACAGCCACGCCGCGGTGGTTCCCGGTTCCGGATATCGCCCCATTGACAAAGCGCAGTTCCTCGGTGCGCCCCGTCAACGGCCAAACGCCCCGCATACTCGAATGATATGCGGGGCGACCGCCCCGGGGCTATGCCTCACCTTGTCGAGCCGCGATCGAGCATGTGCCCGCGAAACCGATGCGGACTGTCAGCTCGCCAGCTCGGATCCGTGCACCGAACCCTCGTAGCGCCGGGTGAACGCCGTGCCGTCGTCGGTCGTGACGGTCACGTCGTAGCGGCCGTCGACCGTGGGCCAGCGGACGCTCGCTCGCCCGTCCGGTCCGACCTCGCAATCGCGCGGTTCCCCGCCGCCCTCCTGCGCCGAGATGGCGAAGGTCAGTGTCGTCGTACCGTGATTGGCCAGCTCCAGCTCCACCCACGCGTCCGTGGGGCCGACTCCCCTCAGCGCCGCGCTGACGTGCGGATCGGCCGCGTCGCCGACCTGGGGCAGGGCGCCGGCGAAGTGACAGAGGAAGCCGTCGGCGCCGTGGACGGTGAAGTCGTAGCGACCCGCCGTGCGGGCGGCATCCCACTCGTAGGTGTCCGTGCCGTGCGGCGCCACCGTGAACGGAGTCCCCGCGAACGGCCGGTGCGCGTTGGGGAACACCGTGAAGTGGAACGCCACGCTCCCCTCGTTCGTCAGCTCGGCGCGGACCCGGCCGGTGGTGCGATCCACGACGGCGTCGGCCCAGGGCCGGTACGGCAGCCGCCGGTGCGGCCGCGTCCGCGGCTCCTGCGTCGGCACCACCTGGGACCCCGGGGCGGGCAGCGGCACCGGGGGCAGGTCCACGGCGGCATCTGCGGCCGCCATCAGCGCGTTCGTGTCCGGCAGCGCGGGGATCGAGTAGTCGGGATTGGCGAAGTCGAAGCAGCTCGTCAGGTCGCCGCAGACCGCTCGCCGCCACGCACTGATGTTGGGTTCGTGCACCCCGGTGACGAGCTCGAGGAAGCGCAGCACCGAGGTGTGGTCGAACACCTGGGAGTTCACCCAGCCGCCGCGCGACCACGGGGAGACCACCAGCAGCGGCACCCGGTTGCCGAGCCCGATCGGCTGCCCGTCGACGAACTCCTCGGGGGTCCCGGCGGCCGGGAAGGGCGGCACGACATGGTCGAAGTAGCCGTCGTTCTCGTCGTACATGAGGAGGAACGCGGTGTGCCGCCACACCTCGGGATTGGCGAACAGCGATTGCAGGGCGGTGTCGACCCAGTGCGCCCCGTACGCGGGGCTGGCATCGGGGTGCTCGCAGAACAGGTACGGCGACACCAGCCAGGACACCGTGGGCAGCGTCCCGTCCTGGCAATGCGCGTCGAAGTCCGTCAGGTCCCATCGCGTCATCGCGTTGACGTACCGGGGGTCGTCCTCGGCGAAGCCGTGGAACTGCGGGAAGTACTCGAGGGCGTTGTCCTCGTAGTTGCCGTCCCGTTCGTCCAGGCCGGGCGTGTGGTAGACGCGCCAGGAGACGCCGGCGTCGGAGAGACGCTCGGCATACGTCGTCCAGTCGCACACCGGGGTCGTCGGTAGCGGCGTGTTGTCGATCCACGGTCCGGTCGTGCCGTCGCGACCCGGTCCCACCGTCCCGGTCCACAGGTAGAGGCGGTTGGGGCTGGTGGGGCCGGCCATGGAGCAGAAGTAGGCGTCGCCGATCGTGAACGCGTCCGCGAGTGCGTACTGGTACGGGATGTCCTCCCGGGTGAGGTAGCCCATGGCCTGCTCGCCCTTGGCCGAGGTCCAGCGGTTCATCGCACCCCGGTTGATGGCGTCGTGGCCGCTCTCCCAGTCGTGCGGCAGGCCCTCCGCGTTCTGGGCGTTGTACCGGGTGGAGTCCATCCGGTACGGCAGGAGGAAGCCGCCGTCGGTGCGGGACCGCGCGGGCTGGCGGAAGACGCTGTCGCCGTCGGGGAAGGTCAGGGCCTGCCGGTCCTCGAAACCGCGGACGCCCCCGAGCGTGCCGAAGTAGTGGTCGAAGCTGCGGTTCTCCTGCATCAGGATCACCACGTGCCGGATGTCGTCCATGCTCAATGCCTTTCGGCCGGGTGCAACAGGGAGGCGAGGAAGGCGACGTCGGTGCCCTCGAGCGAGTCCAGGATTGTCCGTCCCGCCGCTGCCGGTACCGCAACGGAGGGGACGACGAGTACCGCGCATCCCGCGGCCTCGGCCGCCGTCACGCCCACGGGCGTGTCCTCGACCGCGACGCACGCGCGCGGGTCCACCCCGAGGGCCGCCGCGGCCGCGAGGTACGGGTCCGGCGCCGGCTTGGAACGGGCGGTGTCCTCGACCGCGATCGTTGTGGTGAACCGCTCCGCGCCCAGCGTCTCACAAACCAGGTCGACGACGCGTCGCGGTGACGCCGTCACGATCGCTGTGGGCGTCCCTGCGCGGACCAGGTCGTCGAGCAGCGACAGCACGCCGGGGCGGGGCACGACCTGGTCGGCGACCAGGGCCGTGAACGCCGAATCAAGTTCGCGGGCAATCGTATCCGGGTGGGGTGCGGCCGGTCCCAGGGCCCGGCACAGGTGGGCCGCGGTGTGATCGGAGGGACGCCCCAGGACATCCGGCGCGTCGGCGGGCGACAGGGGGCGTCCGATCCTCGCCGCGACCTGCTCGACCGCGTCCCACCAGAGTCGCTCGGTGTCGACCAGCGTCCCGTCCATGTCGAAGAGGACGGCGGCCAGGCCGTCGGGTCGGGTGTCTTGGCTCATCGTGCGCGTCTCCGAGGTCGGGGAGTGGTTGAAACCGATTGCTGTACTGCGCTTCTGGTTCATCCGGCGGCTCCGCGCGGGCGGTCCACCAGGGCCGGACCGTCCGGCAGTGAGAGGGTCACGGCCGTGCCCGCGCCGAGCGCGGTGGCGGCGGCGGTGGACACGTCCGCAAGGGCCTCGCGTCCGTCGGGCAACCGCACGGTCAGACGGGTGGTGGCGCCGCGGAACGTCGCGGCGGCGATGCGGGACGTTCCGTCGTCGTCGGCCGTGACGCCGAGCGTCTCCGGGCGCACCAGCACGTCGACGTTGCGAGCCCCGCTCCCGGACCCGGTGGAGCCGGGAAGCTCCCCGTGGACGGGCAGACTGCGGCCAAGGACGTGCACCGCCCGCCCGCCGGCCTCGAGCTGTCCCGGGATCCGGCTCATCACCCCGACGAACTCGGCGACGAACGCCGTCGCGGGGCGCTCGTAGAGTTCGGTCGGCGGCGCACACTGTTCCATCTGCCCGGACCGCATGACCGCGACCCGGTCGGCCATGGAGAGCGCTTCCTCCTGGTCGTGGGTGACGAACAGCGTCGTGATGCCCAACTGCTGTTGCAGCCGGCGGATCTCCTCCCGCAGGGTCTGCCGCACCTGCGCATCGAGGGCGGACAGCGGCTCGTCCAGCAGTAGGACGCGGGGCTGCAGCGCAAGGGCGCGCGCCAACGCAATTCGCTGCTGTTGGCCACCGGAGAGTTGGCTCGGGTACCGCGCGGAGTGTTGGGCCAGACCCACCAGTTCCAGCAGTTCCATCGCGCGGACGCGCCGGGTGGACTTGCCCGCCCCCTGCATCCGCAGACCGAACGCGACGTTGTCGACGGCGGTGAGATGCGGGAAGAGGCTGTAGGACTGGAACACCATGCCCACGTCCCGCCGGTGCGCGGGGATGTTCGTGATGTCCTTGCCGTCCATGAGCACCATGCCCGCGTCGGGACGTTCGAATCCGGCGACGGTGCGCAGAGCGGTTGTCTTGCCGCATCCGGACGGGCCGAGCATGGCAAGCAGCTCGCCCGGGTGGATCTCGAGGTCCAGCCCGTCCAATGCGGTGGTGGCACCGAAGGTTCGGCGTAGTCCGCGGAATTCCACGGTGGAACCGGCCCCCGCCGTGGTGGCGGGCGTCGGATCGGTCAGTAACGCGGTCATGAGGCCTCCTCGAGGCGTTTGGTGCGTCCGGCTGCGGCGACGAGCATGAGCAGCGCCCAGGTGCCGAGCAGGCCGACGATGGACACGGCCACCGACATCTGTGCCTCGGAACCGCTGACGACGACGGTCCACACGGCGAACGGCTGGTAGCCGAGGAGCGCGGCGACGGCGTACTCGCCGAGGACGAGGGCGAGGGTCAGGAAGGCGGCATTGAGCAGCGCACCGCGCAGATTCGGCAGCAGGACATGGATGAAGGTGCGCGGCCACGAGGACCCGCACGACCGCGCGGCCTCGACGAGAACCCGAAGGTCGAGCGAGGACAGGCCGGCCTCGAGCGTGCTGTAGGCAAGCGGCAGGGCCATCAGCGCGTAGGCGAGCACCAGGATCACGGGAAACTCGGGGTCCTGCAACGCAACCAGGCCGTCGAACAGCGGTGTGCCGTAGTAGCGATCCGCGCCCCACCTCAGCAGCGTGGTGATGCCGGCGCCCAGGGCGACGGCCGGGACGACCAGCGGTAGCAGGCACACCGCCTGCACGAGCGTGCGCAGACGGGGCGCGGCGATCCGCACCGCGAGCAGCGCCGGCACCAGCACGCCGAGCACCACCGCGATCGTCGCCGCGGCCACCTTCAGGGTCAACACGAGGCTGCCGGCCAGGCCCTTCGCGCCGCCGATGCCGGTGTAGGCGTCGAGACTGACCTGCTGGCCGGGCGATCCGATGCCCACGCTGAAGGCGAGCGCGCACGCGATCGGGACCACGAAGTAGAGGCCGGCGATCAGGAGCACGAGCCGTCGGCCGTGGCCGGGCCCGGTCGACGTCACGCCAGCCATCGGGCACTCCTTCGCTGCAGCGGCAGGTAGACGGCCATGACGATCGCCGCGATCAGCACCATGTCCAGGCCGAGCGCGAGGGCGATGTTGCCCTGCCCCACCAGGACGTCGCCGGACAGGCCGGCCGCGATCTGCACCGTGACCAGCTGCACGGTGCTGCCGGCGATCGCCGCCGCCGTGGCGTAGGTGCTGAATGCGGTCCCGAACAGCAGGACGAACCCGCCCAGCAACGACGGCAGCAGGATCGGCAAGGCCACGTGCCGCCAGTACTGCACCGTGCTCGCGCGATTGTTTGCGGCCGCCTCACGCCACTGCACGCGCAGACCCTCCAACGCCGGGGTGAGGGTCAGGACCATCAACGGGACGAGGAAGTAGAGGTAGACGACGGTCAGTCCCCGCATGTCGTAGAGGCTCCAGCCGAGGTCGCCGAGGTGGAAGGCGTTGGTGAGGACGCCCGCGTTGCCGAGGGTCGCCACGAACGCGAAGGCCAGGGGCACTCCGCCGAAGTTCGCGAGCACACCGGCCGCGGCCAAGACCGCCCCGCGCAGGGCCCGGAACCGCGACGTCACGATGGCGTGCGCGATCGGCAGGCCGACGACCGCCCCGATCGCCGCGGCCGTCGCCGAGAGCTTGATGCTGCCGATCAAGCTCGACCGGTACGGATCCTGCAGCGTCGCAGTCATGTTGGCCGTCGTCAGCCCGCCCTCGCCGGAACCCGTCGAGGTTGGGGTGAACGCGCCGATCACCATCGTGGCGACGGGTAGACCCAACGCGACCGCCGCGAACAGCAGCAGCGGCAGGACGCCGAGCCAGCCCCCCGCCGCCGCCCGGTGGACGCGACGACGGGGGATGGACGGGGTGTCAGCGGCGGGGGCCGGGGTGCTCCGACTCCCGGCCGCGGTCATCTGGATGCTCATCTGGCGAGCACGCCGCCCCAGCCTTGGCCGACGACTGCCTTGGCCTGCGTCGACTGTTCCTCCGTCGGGAAGACCGGTGCGGCGGCGTCGACCTCGGGCAGCCTGGCCGCCGCGGTGGCGTCGAGCGTCCCCGCCTGCTCCATCGCGGGCATGAGCACCGGCCGGGCGAAGCCCTTCAGCCAGAGGTTCTGGCCCTCGGGGCTGTAGAGGAACTCCTGCCACAGTCGCGCCGCGGCCGGGTGCGGCGCCCACTTCACGATTGCCTGCGAGTAGAACTGGGCGAACAGGCCGTCGGCCGGGATGGCGACCTGCCAGTCGACCCCCTTGTCGCGGAGCGAGGCGCTGTAGCCGGCATTGAGGTAGTCCCAGTCGACGCTGATGGGGGTCTCGCCCTTCTGGATGGTCGCGGGCGTCGACTCGACCGGGTTGAGGTTGCCGACCTCGCGGAGCTTGGCGAAGTAGTCCAGACCCGGCGCGATGTTGTCGAAGGAGCCGCCGTTGGCGAGCGCGGCCGCGTAGACGGCGGCGAATGCGGAACCGGACTGCGTGGGGTTGCCGGTCAGCGCGACCATGCCCTTGTACTGCGGATCGAGAAGCTCGGCAAAAGTCTTCGGGCACTTCACGACACGGGCATTGCAGCCGATCGAGACGTACCCGCCCATGTCGTTGTACCACCGCGCGTCGGTGTCCTTCTGCCCCTCGGGGATGTCGTCGAACGCCTGGACGCGGTACGGCGACAGAATTTCCTGCTCGGCGGCGCTGATGCCGAAGGCGTGGCCCACGTCGAGGACGTCCGGCGACCGGTCCTGTCCCTTGCGCGAGGTCGCGGCGTTGATCTCGTCCTGACTCGAGGCCTCCGGATTCTCGACCTCGACGTCGATCCCGTACTTCGCCTCGAAGGTGTCGATGATCTCGCCGTAGTTGGCCCAGTCCCGCGGCAGGGCAATGGCGTTCAGCTTGCCCTCCTCCTTGGCGGCGGCGATGAGGCCGTCCATGCCGCCGAAGTCCTCGGCCGAGGTGGCGGTCGCGGCCGTGCCGGCGTCGCCGTCCGCCTTCGTGGTGGTCAGTCCGCAGCCGGCGAGGGCCGACAGGGCGATCGCCAGCGAGCAAGCGAGGCTCGCCCGGCGAAGGTGGTGTAGTCGCATGGTGTCTCCCGGGATCAATGTTGTCTATACAACGTGACCTCATTTCGCCAGAGCGAGGTGGCCGCTCGGTGAACGAGTCGTAATCGAGCCGTGAAGATTCACCGGCCAGGAACCGTCGCATCCCTACGGATGTGTGCCTGTGACCAGTATGAAGAGTTCTGAGAGCTACGATCGGGACCAAGATGACCGGGCCAGAAGGGAGACGAGCATTGGCTGAGTCAAGGGGCAAACGCCCCGGGGCCGAGTACGAAAAGTTGGCAGCCAAGTTGCGGGAGGCGATCACATCGGGGGAGTTCGGCTCCGGGGACCGGCTGCCCAGCGAGGAGAGCCTCGCCGGGACGTACGGAGTCTCCCGTGGCACGGTCCGTCAGGCGCTGGCCGTCCTGCGCGCGAACGGGTTGGTCACCTCACGGCGTGGCACCCGCCGCGTCATCCTCGGGACGGCGCGCACGCAGAGCTTCTTCGAACTGCTCAGCTTCAGCGGCTGGGCGCACTCGATCGGCGAGGATCCCGGAAGCCGAACGGTCGCCGTAGAGCACCGGGTCGCCCTGCCGCTCGAGTGCGAGCAGCTCCAGCTCGCATCGGGATCGCGGATCTACCAGGTGGTGCGGCTGCGGACTCTCTCCCGCGTCCCCGTCATGCTCGAGCGCGCGATCTACCCGGAGCAGATCGGAAAACTGGTCGCGGACCTGCCGCCGGAGGCCACCTCGCACGCGTCCCCCCTGCTGGACGCGGGCGTCGTGTTCGCCGATGCCGATCACACCGTCGACCTCGTCGAGGCGGATGGGGACGACGCCCGTCACCTGGGGTGCGTCGAGGGCTCGCCTCTGCTGCGCGAACGCAGGCGCGTCACCGACCCGGCCAGCACCCCGCTGCTGTGGTCCGACGACCGCTTCCTCCCCGGCACGGTCTCGTTCACCGTGCACAACTCGGTGGCCAGCACGGCCCTGTCTCGTCGCCGTGGCTAGCCCCGGTAGGCCGACGTCGCTGCCGGAGCTGCGGCTCAGTCTCCCGGCGGTCCGGCACAACGTCGGTCTCATGGCGGCGTGGTGCCGCGACCGCGGCGTCGAGCTGAGCCCGCACATCAAGACGACGATGACGCGCCCCATCGTCGAGCGGCAGCTGCGCGCCGGCGCGTGGGGCGTCACGGTCGCCACGGTTCGCCAGGCATCCCTGGCCCTCGAATGGGGGACGCGGCGCATCCTCATCGCCAACGAGGTGATCCATCTCCCCGACCTCGAGCAGTTGCGCGCGTGGCTGGACGCGGACCCGACACTCGAGCTCTACCTGCTGGTGGACTCGACGGCGGGCCTGAGCCTGGCGGGAACGGCCATGCGGGGCGCCGTCAATCCCCTGAGGGTCCTCGTCGACGTCGGGACGCCGGGCGGGCGAACCGGTGTCCGTGCGGTCTCGGCTGCGGTGGACCTCGCGCGGGAGTGCGAGCACACGCCGGGAATCGCCCTGGCGGGCGTCGCGGGGTACGAGGGCGTTCGCCCCAACCGGCGGGACGCGGACGTCGTCGCGCAGGTCGACGAGCACTGCCGGGAGACGGTGGCGGCCTTCCGTGCGGTGTCGCCGTGGATCCGGGCCGAACGGCCCGTGTTCAGCATGGGCGGCTCCGCCTTCCCGGACCGGGTCGTCGACGCCATCGCGGACCTTCCAGACCGGGGCGGGCGGCTGATCCCGGTGCTGCGGTCGGGTTGCTACGTGACGCACGACCACGGCACGTACGCGGAGGTGTCCCCGGTGCCGGGGCTGCGTGCGGCCCTGACGGTCCGGGCCGTGGTCCTGTCCGCGCCCGAACCGGGGCGGATCGTGGTCGGCGCCGGCAAGCGTGAACTGCCCTACGACGCGGGCCTGCCGGTCCTGGTGTCCGCCACCGATTCCCGGGGGGTGCCCCGTGAGGCGGCGAGGGCGACCGCGACCCAGATCTACGACCACCACCTCGTCCTCGCCGACGCCGAGGGGCTGGACGTCGGCGACGTCGTCGACCTCGGGATCTCCCATCCCTGTTCGGCTTTCGACCGTTGGCCCGACATCACGGTGGTCGAGGACGGCCGAGCGCAGGACGTGTGGCACCCGCAGTTCCGTTGAGCCGAGGTGAGGCATGCGTCTCCGGCCAGGCAGGGGTAACGGTCGGGCGGGCAAATCGGATGTATCGGTAGGTTTTCGGTCATTCGACGGAGGGGGATTCATCGATGATGGGTATTCGAGCGAGGCGCGTACTCGCCGGGGGCGCGGCCGCGGTCGCGATTGGTGTAGGGGCGGTGGCTCCGGCGGGTGCCGCCACCGATCCGCTGGCGCCCGTCACTGCGGCGGCTTCCAGTCTCGAGGCGCCCTATGGGATGACCGTCAAGACGCTGACCGCCGCCCGGGACGCCGGGTTCCCGATCTACGAGGCGGCGGAAAAGGTTTTGTACCAGGCTCCGAAGAGGGCGTTCTGGATGATCGAGTACCGGCGGGTGTCCAGCGACTACGACCTGAGTTCGCCCACGACGAAGTTCGTGGCCGTGGGTGCGGTCGGGCCGGACACCTTCTGGGTGTCGCCGGACTCGGTCCCCGGGGTGATCAGCATCAACAGGACCTGGCACCACCAGGACAATGTCGCGTTCCCGATGGTGGGATTCGAGCAGACCGATCAGCGCTTCACCAACAGTCCGCTGGTGCAGCTGCCGGGCGGTGGCCCGGGCATCGGAATCGCTCTCATCACCTAGGGGGCCCGTCTGGCGGTTCCGGTTGCTCGTGGTCCCCTCATCCGCGGTGCGTGGGTGAGGGGACTTCCGTCCCGTACTGACGATTCACAACGCCGGCGTGCCCATGCGCGTATCCACGCATTGCGGGCCGTTCGCCGGCGGTCATGTGGCCTGTGGCGCCGCCTGGGTCTCCGTCGCTTGTGACCAGACAGCCTGCCAGCGGCCGGTCGCCGCGGCCCTGTCGACAGGCGAGATCACCCGCAGCACTCAGGCCTGGCTGGTCGAGCGTCTGGGGGGCCTCGGCTCTGCTGCGTCATCGCGCGAGTGACCTGCCGCTCGACGGTGGGGGAGGGCCTGTCCGGAGGTGTCGGCGGTGCCGGTCGGAGGCCGCTCCACGTGCGGCAGGTCGGGTGTCCCGACTCGCTCGCCGAGTGGTCGACCGCCGGCGGGTTGCCGGTACTCGACCGAATTTAGTGGCGGCGAACCCTTGACGAAGCTGTATATACAGGACTATACATATCGCGATGGTGTGACTCGCCGCACAGTGCGAGGGGCCGGCCCGGCCGGATCCACCAGCACAGTCCAGGGAGATCGATTGTGAAAGACACCGCCGCGGCCCTGACCCGAGGTCTGACAGCACGCCACATCCGGTTCATCGCCTTGGGTTCGGCCATCGGGACCGGACTGTTCTACGGATCGGCGGAAGCGATCAACCGGGCGGGTCCGTCGGTGTTGCTCGCCTACCTCATCGGTGGGGCGGCGATCTACATCGTGCTGCGCGCGCTCGGCGAGATGGCCGTGAGCAATCCTGTGTCGGGTTCGTTCGGAGAGTACGCGAGCAAGCACCTGGGGCCGCTCGCCGGATTCATGACCGGCTGGACGTACACCTTCGAAATGATCGTGGTGTGCCTCGCCGACGTGACCGCATTCGGCGTCTACATGGGCTTCTGGTTCCCCGACGTGCCGCGGTGGATCTGGGTGCTGTCCATCATCTTCTTCATCGGCGCGATCAACCTACTCAGCGTCAAGGTCTTCGGCGAGGTGGAGTTCTGGTTCACCCTCGTCAAGATCGTCGCGATCGTCGCGATGATCGCCGGGGGAATCGCGATCCTGATCTTCGGGTTCGGGATCCACGACACCAGCACCGGAGTGAGCAGTCTTTGGTCCGACGGCGGCTTCTTCGCCACCGGGTTCGGCGGGTTCGTCAGCTGCTTCGCGATCGTCATGTTCGCCTTCGGCGGCACCGAGATCATCGGCATCACCGCGGGCGAGGCGGAGGACCCGGAGCGCACCATTCCCCGCGCGATCAACACCGTCCCGGTGCGCATCATCCTGTTCTATGTGCTCACCCTCGCCGTGATCATGGCGATCAACCCGTGGCAGTCGATCGGATCCGAGGGCAGTCCCTTCGTGCAGATCTTCCAGGGGCTCGGCATCGGACCGGCGGCGACGGTGCTGAACGTCGTGGTCATCACCGCCGCACTGTCCGCCATCAACAGCGACATCTTCGGCGCCGGCCGGATGATGTTCGGGATGGCCCAGCGAGGTCAGGCACCCGCGGCGATGGGGCAGGTCTCCCGCAACGGGGTGCCCTGGATGACGGTGGTCATCATGACGATCACGCTGCTGTTCGGAGCGCTCCTCAACTACCTCATCCCGGACAAGGTGTTCCTGGTCATCGCGTCGATCGCGACCTTCGCGACGATCTTCGTCTGGCTGATGATCCTGCTCTCGCACTACCGCTCCCGGCAGAGGATGGATCCGGCCGAGACCGCCGCGCTGAAGTTCCCGGTGCCGTTCTGGCCGTACGGGCAGTTGATCGCGATCGGCTTCCTGGTGTTCGTGATCGCGGTGCTCGCCTTCGACGCCGACACCCGCGTCGCACTGGTCGTCGGAGCGGTGTGGCTGGCGCTGCTCACCCTCGCCTACCGCCGGTGGGTGCGACCCGAGCCGGCACCGGCCGAACCCCTACACGCGGACCGCGTGTCCTGACCCACCGACAAATTTCTCGCTACCGCTCATTCGAAACGGAGAACAATCATGAGCACGAACACCCTCCCGCACACAGAGAAGCGCGCAATGGACATGAATGAGCCCGTCGTCGTCGGAGTCGGCGCCGTGACGCCGGAGGAGTTGGTGCGCGTCGCCCGGTTCGGCGCACCGGTACGACTGTCCGACGAGGCGCTCTCGGCGATCGGGGCCAGCCGAAACCGCATCCAGGCCCTCGCCGAGGACCCGAGGCCGGTGTACGGGGTCTCGACCGGATTCGGTGCGCTCGCTACCAGGCACATCCCGCTGGAGATGCGCGCACAGCTGCAGCGCAGCCTGATCCGCTCGCACGCCGCCGGATCCGGTCCGGAGGTGGAGCGCGAGGTGATCCGGGCGCTGATGCTGCTGCGGCTGTCCACGCTGGCGACCGGCCGGACCGGCGTCCGACCGGAGGTGGCCCAGGTCTACGCGGGGCTGCTGTCGGCCGGTATCACCCCGGTCGTCCACGAGTACGGCAGCCTCGGCTGCTCGGGCGACCTCGCGCCACTGGCGCACGTGGCGATGGCCGTGATCGGGGAGGGCACGGTGCGGGACGCCGACGGCGAGCTCACCTCGGCCGCCGAGGCCCTGGCCGCCGCCGGCATCGAGCCGGTCGAGCTCAAGGAGAAGGAGGGCCTGGCCCTCATCAACGGCACCGACGGCATGCTGGGCATGCTGGTGCTGGCCTGCCACGACCTGCACAAGCTGCTCTCCCTGGCGGACGTCACCGCGGCGATGAGCGTCGAGGGGCTGCTCGGCACGGACAAGGTGTTCGCGGCAGACCTGCAGGCGCTGCGGCCGCAGCCCGGTCAGGCGGTGGCGGCCGCGAACATGACCCGGGTGCTCGCCGGATCGGGAATCGTCGCCAGCCACGCCACCCCCGACTGCACGGTCGTGCAGGACGCCTACTCGCTGCGGTGCGCGCCGCAGGTCGCGGGCGGCGCGCGCGACACCCTCGCACACGCCGAGCGGGTGGCCTCGTTCGAGTTGGCGAGCGCCGTTGACAACCCGGTGGTGACCCTCGACGGCCGGGTCGAGTCCAACGGCAACTTCCACGGGGCGCCGGTCGCGTACGTGCTCGACTTCCTCGCGATCGTCGTCGCCGACCTGGCGAGCATGAGCGAGCGCCGCACGGATCGATTCCTCGACGTCGCACGCAACCACGGATTGCCGCCGTTCCTGGCCGACGACCCCGGCGTGGACAGCGGGCACATGATCGCGCAGTACACGCAGGCCGCGATCGTGTCCGAGCTCAAACGGCTCGCTGCGCCCGCGAGCGTCGACTCGATCCCCTCGTCCGCCATGCAGGAGGACCACGTGTCGATGGGCTGGTCGGGCGCCCGCAAGCTGCGGCGTGCCGTCGACGGGCTCACCCGGGTGCTCGCCATCGAGGCGCTCACCGCCGCCCGTGGCCTGGACCTGCGTGCCCCGCTCGAGCCGTCGCCCGCGACCGCCGCCGTGCGCGACAAGATCCGTGAGCAGGTTCAGGGACCGGGCACGGACCGGTACCTGGCACCGGAGATCGAGGCCGCGGTGCAGCTGGCGGCCTCCGGGGCGTTGCTCGACAGCGCCGAGTCCGTGGTCGGCAAGCTCAGCTGACCCGCTTCCGTTCGCAGCTGTCGAATGAGGAATCGGACTTCCGGTGAAACCGCATACGGGACAGCGTCGTTCCGTACCACGGCGTCCGACCGCACGGTGGTGCCCTGGCTGAACGGCCAGGGCACCACCCAGGTGGTTGCGGAGACCGGCGACTGGCGCGTGAGCATCGCCGACGAACCGCTCGAGTCGACCTTCTCGGTGATCGCGGGCTACGACCGATTGATCATCCCGATCGGCTCGGTCGCTCTCGAGCTCACCGGCCCGCCTTTCTCCGCAACGGGGGACGGTGTCGATGCGGTCACCGTCGTGCGACACGTGATCGAGCCGCTGCAGACATTCGCGTTCCCGGGGGAGTGGGCGCCGACATCGCGGGCGTCGCGTCGCACGCGGGCCCTCAACGTCATGACCAGGCGGGGTGTGGCTGACATGACGGTGGAGATCGGGTCGTCGGAGATTCCCGACCGTTCCAGTTCGGCCCGGATCTGTCTCGATCTCGCTACCGAAGAAGCCCTGATCGTGCCGCCCGGCGAACCGATGCCGCCCGTGCCTCGGGGACGGTGCGCGCTCATCTCGATATCGCCCGCCGGTCCGCACGCACTCCGGGTGTCGTCGACGGACTGACGATGGTCCGCAGGCTCGAACGCACGCGTGGCGGAGCGCGATAGTGACCGAGGTGCCCCAATGTTTGGGGGTGCTGCCCGGAAGCTGGAGGATCGGTTGAAAACTGGTGCGGTCGATGTGGCTGCAAGGGGCGGCTCGGGTCCCGCGCTACTCGGCCAGTGCGCGAAGGGTGCGCAGCATCTTGCGGCTCATCACGAAGCTGATCGGTTCGAGCAGGGTCGGGCCGAACGCGAGACTGCTCGCCCGCCCACCGCTGTGGGCGTAGCGTCCCCGCTCGATCAGGCGGGTGCCCCCGTCCCCGTCGTCGAGCAGGTGGAACGCCCACAGCGACGCGTCGGCGCCGTCGGGCGACGAGCCGATCAGCACCAGATGCCGACCCGGCTCGATCGCGGCGACCGTCAGCGGTGGCGCTTTGGGGTGCAGCAGCACCGGATCACCCACCGCGAGGTGTTGGAACCGGTCGAGCACGTCGGTGGCGTTCTGGACGTGGCAGCCGACGAGGTTCTCGAGACCGGGGTAGCTGTAGAACCCGCCGCGGCCCTGGCCGAGCTGAACGATCCACGGCCACAACCGCTCCGGTGGTGCCGCGACGGTGATCGCATGGGTGTAGCTCCAGGTCGCGTCGGGGACCAGGTCGTCGCCCGGGAAGGTGGCCGCGGCTTCTTCGTCCGTGGCACCCCAGGTGGCGCGCCAGTGGCGCAGAGGTCGCGCGAGCAGGTGCGCCGCAATCAGGACTGCGCCGCCGACCGACTCCACCACGGTGTGGGCGCGGTCGGTGGCGACCGCCCCGGCGCGGACCGCTACGTCCGTCTCCGCGGGCGGGCGGTGTCCGCGCTGGGCGAGCCACTGGTCGCGGCGCAGGCCCGGGACCACGTGATGCCGGATCGAGCCGCGGATGCTGACCGGCGCGAGCAGCCACCACAGTGCGTGCACGTACGCCTCCGCCCGCTCGGGGCCGTCCCATTCGTACACGCCCCGATAGACCTCGCGCTCGTCGTGGGAGACCCACAGTTTCGAGACGAATCCGGGAAACCCCACGAACAGAGGGGTGTTGAGCAGGCTCTCCCACCGGAACAGCGTGTGTGCCCGTCCGTGGATCCCACGGAGACGGAATTCGACCACCAGCACGCACGGGTCGGCTGTCGGAGGTTGCACCACCACGGTCTCCCGGTAGACCCGGCCGCGCGCGTCGTCGAAGCTGAGTTGCTCGCCGACCCACGAGGTACGACGGCGGACGCGTCGCCGCGACGCCAGCACGGCGGTCATCGCGACGGAACGGACGATCCTTTTCGCGGCCACGCCGAAGGCCAGATGCTCGGAAGTCGAACCGGACATGGTCACCTCTCCGGCGGCGACGGCGGACTCGTCCGCATGGCCACCTGCTCAAGACCCGTCAGTCGGACTCTAACTGAGCGGCCCTCCCGGCAGCACCGCGTCAGACATGTCGATCTGATCCAGGGACCGCCGTGCCCGTGTACCTGGGGTTCTCCACTCGTGATGGCGATCGCCGGCGGCTCGTGACTGTTTCGGCCGAAACGTTGGAAATCCTCGGCTCGACGCGGCGGCAGGCGCACGCGTCGAGCCGAGGACGTTTGGGGGTCGGGCTCAGTGGGTCCGGGGGCCGAGCGCCGTCGTGACGATCCGGTGGATCAGTCGCGCCGCGGTCCGCGCCGTGCGGTTGTCCACGTCGAGAGCGGGGTTCAGCTCGGCGACGTCGACCAGCCGTAGCTTGCCGCTGCGCGCCACCAGGTCGCACACCCGCTGGATCACCTCGAGCGGTACACCGAACGCGGCCGGGGCGCTGACCCCGGGGGCGACCGCGGCGGGCAGCACGTCGAGGTCGATCGTCAGGTAGACCACGTCGACGTCGTCGAGGAACTCCTCGACGAACATCTGTACCGCAGGCAGATTCGTCGCCGTGCAGTCGTCGTCGAGGAGATGGCGCACGCCGAGTTCGGCCGCGGTGGCGAACAGCGCCGCGGTGTTGCTGGGTTGCGAGATGCCGAGCACCGCGTAGTCGAGGGCCCGGCCCAGCACGGTTTCGCGGTCGGCCATCTGCCGGAAGGGAGTCCCGGAGCTCGGCCGCGCGTCGCTGCGCAGGTCGAAGTGTGCGTCGAGGTTGAGCACGCCGAGGCGGGCACCCGATGCGACGGCAGCCGAGTTCGCGATGCCGAGGTAGCTGCCGTAGGCCACCTCGTGTCCGCCGCCGAGGACGGTGACGAGGCTCCCGGCGTCGAGCAGGCCGGTGACGGCCGAACCGAGCCGGTCCTGGCCGTCCTCGAGATCCTCGCCGACGACCTGGACGTCACCGGCGTCGAACACCCGCACCGGGGTGGCGAGCGACATCGACGCGAGCGCCCGGCGCAGCGCGGCCGGGCCGTCGGCGGCGCCGGGACGACCCTTGTTTCGGCGCACCCCTTCGTCGCTGCGGAACCCGATGAGAACGCCTGCGCCGGAGCCGGTTCGGCCCGCGAGCGGTGCGACGGCTCCGTGCCAGCGCAGGTGTTCGTTGCCGGGGCCGTCGTCTCGTCCGGACCAGGCCGTCGGGGCGAGGTCCACCACTGTGGTCATCGTCGGTACCCGTCCTTCCATACCTCGCGCACCAGCGCCACCCCGGGCCGATAGGCCAGGTGCAGGTGGGACGGTGCGTCGAGTGCGATCAGATCGGCTCGCGCGCCGACCCGGATGTGCCCGATGTCGGTGCGCTGCAACGCCGCGGCACCGCCGGCCGTCGCCGCCCACACGGCCTCGTCGGGGCTCATGTGCATCTCGCGGACCGCCAGCGCGATGCAGAACGGGATGCTGGTGGTGTAGCAGGTGCCGGGATTGCAGTCCGCCGCCAGCGCGACGGTGGCGCCGGCATCGAGCAGGGCCCGCGCGTCGGGATACTTGTTGCGCGTGGAGAAGTCGGCGCCGGGCAGCAGGGTGGCGACGGTGTCGCTCGCCGCCAGCGCCTCGACGTCGGCGTCGGTCGTGTAGGTGACGTGGTCGACGGACGCGGCGTTCAGCTCGACCGCCAACCGGACGCCGGCGCCGTAGCTGAGCTGGTTGCCGTGCACCCGCGGGGTGAGCCCGGCGGCGATGCCGGCCTCGAGGACGGCCCGCGACTGGTCGGCGTCGAACGCGCCCTCCTCGCAGAACACGTCGATCCACTTCGCGTGCGGCGCACACTTGGGGACCATCTCCTCGACCACCATCCGCACGTAGTCGTCGCTGCGACCCGCGAACTCCGGCGGCGTGACGTGCGCGGCGAGCAGGGTCCTCTCCGCGGTGTGTGCGGAGGCGACCTCGAGGCTGCGCAACTCGTCGGGGACCGACTGCCCGTAACCGGATTTCGTCTCGATCGTGGTGGTGCCCGAGTGCAGTGACTCGGCGACGAGCCGGGCCACGTTCGCGCCGAGTTCGGCGTCCGAGGCGGCCCTCGTGGCGGCGATGGTGGTGCGGATGCCGCCGGCCCCGTACGGGGCGCCGGTCATCCGTGCCGCGAACTCCTCGGCCCGTTCGCCGCCGAAGACGAGGTGGGCATGGCTGTCGACGAACCCGGGCAGGGCGGCCCGGCCACGCAGGTCGTACCGCGATCCGGCACTGCCCTCCGGGATCCGGGAACGGGGGCCCACCCACTGGACGAGCCCGTCTCCCATGACCACCGCGGCGTCGTGGATCAGGCCGAGCGGGCCGTCACCGGCCTCGGGATCATTGGTGACCAGGGTGCCGATGTTGTCGATGACCGTCCACCGGCCGTCCTGCCCGGGTGCGTCGTACACGGTTACGCCTCCTGCATCGGGATGCGAACGCCGCGCTCGGCCGCGACCTGTGACGCGTGCTCGTACCCGGCGTCGGCGTGCCGGATGACGCCCATGCCCGGGTCGTTGGTGAGCACCCGCTCCAGCTTCTGCGCGGCCATCTCGCTGCCGTCCGCGATGCACACCTGACCGGCGTGGATGGAGCGGCCCATCCCGACGCCGCCGCCGTGGTGGATGGACACCCAGGACGCGCCCGAGGCGGTGTTGACGAGGGCGTTCAGCAGCGGCCAGTCGGCGACGGCGTCGGAACCGTCTGCCATGGCCTCGGTCTCCCGGTACGGCGAGGCGACCGATCCGGAGTCGAGGTGGTCGCGGCCGATGGCGAGCGGCGCGGACAGTTCCCCGGAGGCGACCATCTCGTTGAACTTCAGTCCGGCCTTGTGGCGGTCGCCGTACCCGAGCCAGCAGATGCGGGCGGGCAGGCCCTCGAAGTGAACCTTCTCGCCCGCCATGGTGATCCAGCGCTTGAGGTGTTCGTTCTCGGGGAAGAGCTCGAGGATCGCCTTGTCGGTGGCCTCGATGTCCTTGGGGTCGCCGGAGAGGGCGGCCCAGCGGAACGGGCCGAGGCCCTCCTCGAAGAGCGGGCGGATGTAGGCGGGAACGAACCCGGGGAACTCGAATGCCCGGTCGTAGCCGCCCTTTCGGGCCTCGTCGCGGATCGAGTTGCCGTAGTCGAAGACCTCGGCGCCCGCGTCCATGAACCCGACCATCGCCTCGACGTGCGCGGCCATCGACTTCTGGGCCTCGAGGGTGAAGTGCTCGGGGTCCTTCTCGGCCATCGCGTGCCAGTCCTCGAGCGCGATCCCGACCGGCAGGTAGGACAGCGGATCGTGGGCGGACGTCTGGTCGGTGACGATGTCGATCGGGGCGCCCATCGCGAGCAGGGCCGGGAAGACCTCGGCGGCGTTGCCGACCAGGCCGATGGACAGCGGCTTGCGGGCGTCGCGCATCTCGATTGCCAGCGCGAGGGCGGCGTCGATGCTCTCGGCCTTGGTGTCGAGGTAGCCGTGCGCGATCCGGCGATCGATGCGGGACGGGTCGACGTCGACGCAGATGGCCACGCCGTCGTTCATGGTGACCGCCAGCGGCTGGGCCCCGCCCATGCCGCCAACACCCCCGGTCAGGGTGATGGTCCCGGCGAGGGTCCCGCCGAACCTCTTGCGTGCCACCGCGCCGAAGGTCTCGTAGGTGCCCTGCAGGATGCCCTGGCTGCCGATGTAGATCCAGGAGCCGGCCGTCATCTGGCCGTACATCATCAGGCCCTCGGCCTCGAGCTTGCGGAAGTGCTCCCAGTTGGCCCAGTCGCCGACCAGGTTGGAGTTGGCGAGCAGGACCCGCGGCGCCCATTCGTTGGTGCGGAAGACCCCGACGGGCTTGCCGGACTGCACGAGCATCGTCTCGTCGGACTTCAGCGTCTGCAGCGTGCGGACGATGGCGTCGTAGGCCTCCCAGCTGCGCGTGGCCCGTCCGGTTCCGCCGTAGACGACCAGATCGTCGGGGCGTTCGGCAACCTCGGGGTCGAGGTTGTTCATCAGCATGCGCAGGGCGCCCTCCTGCTGCCAGCCGAGGCAGCTCAGCTCGGGGCCGCGGGGTGCCCGGACGGGCCGGGGTCCAGTGGGGGAGTGGTTGGTCATCTCGGGTCTCCTGACGATGTTGTGTGACCCCCATGACACCTGTTCGATGCGACGCGGAACAGTGCCTCCGCCGAGAATTCTCGGATACGAGACAGGTTGAGTTGAGCGCCTCCGGTCGGGTGCCGATCAGTCGGCCGATAGACTGGAGTGAAACGAGAGTGCCCACCAACGGGCGGATGTGGACGGGGATCAGGGTGGCGATTGACGAGTCCGATGTGGCGTCGCTCTATCGGGCCCGCGGGCACGAATCCGCGCCCGCATATCAGCGGGTCAAGAACCTCATTGCTGAGCAGATCGTTTCGGGCCGTTGGCCGGAGGGAGACCAGCTGCCATCGGAGAATCAACTCGTCAACAGCCTGGGGTTGTCTCGAATGACCGTCAACCGGGCGTTGCGCGAACTGAGCGCGGACGGGCTGGTCGTGCGGCTCATGGGTG
The DNA here is from genome assembly GCF_001894985.1 of Rhodococcus tukisamuensis NBRC 100609. Taxonomy (GTDB): domain Bacteria; phylum Actinomycetota; class Actinomycetes; order Mycobacteriales; family Mycobacteriaceae; genus Rhodococcus_G; species Rhodococcus_G tukisamuensis. The sequence continues at coordinate 26,207 of NZ_BCXG01000028.1, forward strand.
TCGGCACGTTTGTCGCCGAAAAGAAGGTCAGCTCAGCACTTTTCGAGGTACGCAACATCGCCGACGAGGTGACGCACAGGGGACACCGGCATCGCAGCGAGGTGGACTTCCTTCGCGCCGAGCCCGCCGAGGCGATCATCGCGCACCAGTTGGGAGTGCCCGACGGGAGTCCGGTGTTTCATTCCCGGGTGGTGCATTTCGAGGACGATCTGGCCATCCAGGTCGAAGATCGGCACGTCAATCCGGAGATCGCGCCCGAGTATCTCGACCAGGACTTCGCCGCGCAGACGCCCAACAACTACCTGATGTCGGTCGCACCGCTCGGCCGGGGCGAGCACGTGGTCGAGTCGGTGCTCGCGACCCCGGACGAGTGCCGGCTCCTGGGGATCGGCGAGGCCGAGCCGTGCCTGCTGATCCACCGACGCACCTGGTCCGAGGGCAGGCTGGTGAGCACCGCACGACTGGTACACCCGGGCTCGCGTTACCGGCTCGAGGGCACCTTCGAGACGCAGTGAACCCGGAGCGGCCGCGGTGAGCCGCGGCCGCTCGCCCCGGCGGCGATCGGCTCAGACGCTACCGACCAGGCTCCGGATCTGGCGCACCGCAACGGACATGGCCGCGACATCGACGGACGAGTTCTCGAAGATCGCGTCGAGAGTCGAGCGTGCCCGCAGGAGGCGGGTGGAGTTCCGCTCCTCCCACCGCGCGATCATCTCGGCGGCGGATTCCCCGGCGCCCGCCGGGTTGCCGAGCAGGTCCAGGCACAGTGCGCGCAGGGAGCCGTAGAGCTCGTCCCGCATCGCAAGGCGGGCAAGTGAGTTCCATCGGTCGTCGTAGGCCAGTCTCGACACCGACTGCAACAGGTGCACCGCGCCGAGATGTTGGCTCAGTGCGTAGTACAGCTCCGCGACCTCGGGCACCTCTCGGCCGCTGACGTCGGCGACCTCGATGATGTCGAGCAGGCCGAACTGGTCGAGCAGCAGGTGAACCCGGGCAGCGAGATGGTGCGGGACACCGGCGTCGACCGACGTGGCGACCCGTGCGTGCAGATCGGCAAGCTCTTGTCCGCGAAGCCAGTCCGGGACCACGTGTGCGTGGCGGGCGAGTCGGGGCGCGAACCTGGCGACTTCGGCGCCGATGTCGAGGGGCTGCGGCCGGTTGGCCAGCAGCCAGCGCGAGGCACGGTCGAGCACCCGCTGGGTGTCGACCACCAGGGCATCGGTGACGGCCGTCGAAAGTCCACTCTCGTCGATGTCGGCCCACAGCCGGTTCAGGTCGAAGATCCGGGCCGCGACGACGTGGGCGCGCACGGCGTCGGACCCGATCGCCGCCGAGTCCTCCGCGAGGCGGAACGCGAAAGTGATTCCGCCGTGGTCGATCACGTCGTTCGTCAGCATTGTCGCGGTGATCTCGCGACGTAGCCGGTGTGAGTCCAGGTGGTCGCCGAAGCGTTCCCACAGGGCGTCCGGGAAGTACGCACGCAGCCGGTCGCGCAGCGCCGGATCGTCCGGCAGGTCACCGGCCAGCAGTTCGTCCTTGACTGCGAGTTTGACGTGCGCCATGAGGGTGGCCAGTTCCGGAGAGGTCAGCCCCTGGCAGTCCTGCGCACGCCGAGACAGCTCGCGCTTGTCCGGTAGCGCCTCGAGCGCGCGGACCAGTCCGCGGTCGTTCTCCAGCCTGGCGATCATCCGGGCGTGTACGCCGATCGTGGCGGCGGCAGTGGATCGGCTCACGCCGAGGATCCGGTTCTGGGAGCGGTTGTCCGCCAGGACGATTCGGCTCACCTCGTCGGTCATGGAGCGCATCAGTGCGTCCCGCTCACCCGCGGCGAGGTTTCCGGACGCCACCATACCCGCGAGCAGGATCTTGATGTTGACCTCGCGGTCGGAGCAGTCGACGCCGGCCGAGTTGTCCAACGCGTCGGTGTTGACGCGGCCCCCGGCGCGGGCGAACTCGATGCGTCCGAGCGGTGTCAGCCCCAGGTTTCCGCCCTCCGCCACGACGCGGGCTCGCAGGTCGCATGCGTCGACCCGGACCCCGTCGTTGGCCTTGTCTCCCACCTCGGCGTGGGACTCGCTCGAGGCCTTGACGTACGTGCCGACGCCGCCGTTCCACGCCAGATCCACCGGGGCGCGCAGGATCGCACCGATCAGCGCGGCGGGCGCGAGCGCGGTGACGCCGTCGGCGAGACCCAGTGCGCCTCGCGCCTCGGGGCTGATCGGGACCGATTTCGCCGAGCGCGCCCACACCCCGCCGCCCGCGCTGATCAGCGCGGGGGCGTAATCGGCCCAGGAGGAACGGGGCAGGCCGAACAGTCGGTTGCGTTCCGCAAACGACGTCGCGGCATCCGGGGTGGGATCGAGGAAGATGTGACGGTGGTCGAAGGCCGCGACCAGTCTGATGTGCGTGCTGAGCAGCATGCCGTTGCCGAACACGTCGCCGCTCATGTCGCCGATGCCGACGACCGTGAAGTCCTCGCTCTGGGTGTCGCGGCCCATCTCGCGGAAGTGCCGCTGGACGCTCTCCCAGGCGCCGCGCGCGGTGATGCCCATCGCCTTGTGGTCGTACCCGACCGAACCCCCGGAGGCGAACGCGTCGCCGAGCCAGAAGGCGTACTCGGCGGCGACCTCGTTGGCGATGTCGGAGAAGGTGGCGGTGCCCTTGTCCGCGGCGACGACGAGGTAGGTGTCGTCGGTGTCGTGGCGGACCACGTCGCGGGCGGGAACGACGGCGCCGGTGGCCGAGTCGATGTTGTCGGTGACGTCGAGCAGGCCGGCGATGAACTGCCGGTAGCACGCGACGCCCTCGGCGAGGTGCGCCTCGCGATCGGTGGCGTCGACGCCCGTCGGCGCGGGCGGTTGTTTCACGACGAACCCGCCCTTGGCGCCCACCGGCACGATGACCGCGTTCTTCACCGCCTGCGCCTTCACCAGTCCGAGCACCTCGGTGCGGAAGTCCTCCTTGCGGTCCGACCACCGCAGGCCGCCGCGGGCCACGCTGCCGAAGCGCAGGTGCACGCCTTCGACGCGCGGCGAGCAGACGTAGATCTCGAATCGTGGCCGGGGGTGGGGTAGTTCGTCGATCCCCTGCGGATCGAACTTGAAGGAGAGCAACGGCGAGCTGCCCCCGCGGGTGAAATAGTTGGTGCGCAGGGTGTTTCGGATGAGTGTCGTGAAGGCGCGCAGGATTCGGTCCTCGTCGAGGCTGACCACGCTGCCGAGTGCGTCGTCGAGCCGGCCGGTCAGCGCGTCCTGCCGGTCCTCGTCGTTCGCCGCCGGGTCGAAGCGGGCCCCGAACAGCTCGACCAGCAACCGGGCGGACTCGGGGTGTGCGGAGAGGACCTCCGCGATCCGCACCTGGCTGTACGGAAACCCGGCCTGGCGCAGGTATTTTGCGTATGCCCGTAGCATCGACGCCTGCCGCCAGGTCAGCCCCGCGCGCAGGACCAGGTGGTTGAACGTGTCGACCTCGGCGTCGCCGCGCCACGCGGCGGCGAAGGCCTCGGTGAAACGGGCTGCCATGCCGGTGTCGGACGGAGCGGGGGCGACGTCGAGGGCGAGGCCGAAGTCGTAGATCCAGCATTCACTGCCGGCCGAGTCGGCCAGCGGGTAGGGGCGCTCGTCGAGCACCTCGACGCCGAGGGATTGGATCACGGGCAGGATGCGGCTGAGCGAGACTGCTGCTCCGTCGATGTAGAGCGTCAGGCGCAGGTGGCCCCGTGCGGCGCCCGTCGGCGGGTGCAGGGCCACCTCGAACGAGTCGGAGCGCAACCCCTCGATTCGGGTGACGTCCGCGACGGCGCGTTCGGGGTCGAAGTCGTGTTTGTATGCCTCCGGTAGGGAGTCGGTGTAGGACTTCGCCAGCACCGGATCTGCCATCCGGTCGCGGAAGTCGTCGTCCCAGGCCTGCGTCATCGTCGGCTTCTCCTCGTGCGGCGGCAGTTGTATATACAGGACCATACAACCATGTGAACTGCCTCACAAGGGGTCGAATCGTGGTGCCCTGCTCGCTCAGCGTGGAGCGGGGACGTGGCCCGAGATGTGGGAGGTCAGGCGCTCGGCGCCGCCCAGCAGGGTCTGACCCACGGCGTCCGGCTCGGGATAGGCCAACTGTTTGCGCCAGGTGGTGCTCAGCGCCGCCACCGCACGGCCGTTGTGGTCGAACACCGCGGCGCCAACGGACCGCAGGCCCGTCGTCACCAGGTCCACCTCCTCTGCCCACCCGCGTGAGCGGGCCTCCGCGAGGATGCGGCGCAGTTCGGTCAGCGTCCGCGGGCCGAGCCCGGTCCGAGTGATGAAGTCGCCGCGTCGGGAGTACAGCGCCTTGACCTGAGCATCGGGCAGGGCGGCGAGGATGGCGCGCCCGTTGGCGGTCAGGTGCGCGGGCAGCCGCACCCCGATATCGGTGATCAGTGAGACCTCGGCCGCGGGGCCGGACGTGGGGCGTTCCTTGAGGAGGTAGACGGTCTCGTTGCCGTGCAGGATCCCCAGGTGCACGGCCTGTCCGAGTTGCATGGCCAGTCGGTGCAGGATCGGCTGCGCGAGCCGCTCGAGCGGCTCGTGGCGCAGGTAGGCAGAGCCGATCTCGAAGGACGTCACCCCGAGCCCGTACGCCTGCTCGCCCGGCACGTACACCACGAAGCCGCGCTCCACCAGCACGGACAGAATGTGGTACACCGACGAACGCGGCAGATCCAGGTCGCGGGCGAGCGCAGCCGCCTGCACCGGACCCGGGCGCTGCGCGAGTCTCACCAGGATGTCGAGGGCGCGACCGACCGCCGGCGATGCGCTGGAACTCGCTGGCCTGACCACGCTGCCGATTCTGCCAGCCTGGGCGCGAGCGTCATCGAGCTCGGCCCGAGCCAGGCCCGCGCGGTCGTGTCATGCGGATTTGGATTGGTTCAGCGGCGTGTCCTGCATGCTGACCATTGCGCCCCTGACGTCGGGACTTGACCCTGACACAGTGACAAGGACTCGAATGGTCGACGAAGGAGGTGGTTGTCGTGAACACAACCAACCACGGTGGGCCGAATGCCTACCTCGTCGACGCCCTGGCCGCAGCCGACCCGTCGGCCCGGCTGCGGGCGGCACTCGCTGCAGGCACGGGTCGCGATCCCGGTCTCACGGAAATTCTCGTCGCTCGGTGTGCCGTCGAACCGGACTTCTTCGTCCGCGACATGCTGACCTGGTCGTTGTGCCGCCTGCCGGCCGAGATCACGGTGCCGAGACTGGTCCAAGAGCTCGGGTCTGGCACCGCGCAGGCCCGCAGTCAGGCGCTGCACACCCTGTCCAAGATCGGCGATCGGCTCGCCTGGCCCGCGGTGTCGGCGCTGCTGCACGACGAGCACGACGAGGTCGCGCGCAGCGCGTGGCGGGCGGCCGTGGCGCTCGTGCCGCCCGACGACGAGGTCGCGCTCGCGGCCGATCTGGCGACCGAGCTCGGACGGGGCGACCGGGACATGCAGCTCAGTCTGAGCCGCGCGCTGGTGGCGCTCGGGGACGCCGTCCTGCCGGTCCTCGACGCGGCCGGGGCGAGTCCCGATCCGCGTATGCGTGCGCATGCGGATGCCACGAAGCAGCTCTGCCACGACCCCGACAGCGCGTTCACCCTGTCTCTCGAGATGGCGAAGCGCGTCGCGGTCACCGGCCCGGACACGTAGCGGGAGGAGACGGGATGTTGATCGGTGAGGTCTCGCGGAGGTCCGGCGTCAGCACGCGGATGTTGCGGCACTACGACACGCTGGGGCTGGTGAAGCCCACCGGCCGCACGTCCGGCGGCTACCGCGAGTACTCCGCCGACGACATCCGCCGCCTCTTCCACGTCGAGAGCCTGCGGACCCTCGGGCTGTCGTTGAACGAGGCGAGGCGCGCACTGGACGAGCCCGATTTCGCGCCGGGCGATCTGGTGGGAGACCTCATCTTTCACACGCGGGAGCGGATCGCCGCCGAGGAGGAACTGCTCGCCAAGCTCGAACGCGTCGACGCCGCCTCGCCGGCGGAGTGGGACGATGTCCTGCGCCTCATCTCCCTGTTGCGCGCGCTGGAATCGGAGTCCGGGGCCCGGCGGCAGCAGGCGATCCTGTCTCAGGACGGGAACGCGGCGCTGCCTGTCGCGGCGCTGGTCGAGGCGGCCTTGTCGGAGGACGACCCCAATGTGGCCGGAGCGCTGCGGTGGTCGTTGGCGAGGGCCGGTGGTCGGGGACTCGCGGGCCTGGCCACCGGTCTCGACTCGGAGAACGTCGACGTCCGGCGTCGGGCGACTGTCGCGATAACGGCGGTGCAGACTGCGGAGGCAACGGTGCTGCTGAGACGTGCGCTCGATGATTCCGACGCCACGGTCCGCGGGCGTGCGGCCCTCGCGCTGGGGTCTCGGGGGTGCGTCGACTCGACGCCTGTCCTCCTCGAGATGGTCGTCGAGGGGCGGCGTGATGTCGAGGCCGCCGAGGTGTTGGGCCTGCTGACGGAGGTCTCGCCGGGGGACGATGACGTCGTCGGGGTCCTGCAGGACAAGCTCGACAGTGTGGATGACGCGGGCACGCGGCTGCGAATCACGCAGGCGCTGGCGGAGATTCCCGGGCCGGCGGCACGGGAGGCGCTGGCACGGCTGGCCGACGACGGTGATCCGACGGTCGCGGGCACTGCAGCGGCGATCGTGAACACGCAGGACCGCGGACGGCGGCTGCGCCGACGATCCTGACTGTCGAACCGGTCCGGCGCTGAGCGAACCACCTGAATTGACGAGTACGGCCGACAGTCGTGCAGAGGAGGCGGAGAAATGGCGGGCGGTTTCGCCGGACGGCATGCCTTCCGAGTGCGGACCGTTCACCTTCATCGGCGCGCTCGAGGGGTACCCAGTCGGAGACATACTCTTCGACGACACCGTGACAGCCGCCGAGCTCTGGTGGGCGCCAACCCGATACGGACCCAGGTGGCTTGTCCTCGGAACCGCAGCCGACGAATCGAGTTTCTGGCGACTCGTCGACGACGACGATGACCTCAACACGCTCGGAGCCCACGGGCCGGCAACACGCCGGCGCGCCACCATCATCGGAGCTCTCGCCCAGGACAACTGAGTCGCCCGGGGTCCCGGCGTGCCGATCGGCGGAACGTCGGTGCGGTCTGGTTCAATGTCGCCAGAATCGGACGCGGGAGGGTGCGGACACCATGGGGACCTGGGGCAGCGGCAACTTCGACGACGACACCGCCGCCGATCATCTCTCGGACCTGACCGGCCGCCTCGTCGACGAGGTCACCAAGGCGATGTCCGGCGACCCGGTCGAGATCGAGCCGGACGAGTACTGGGGCGTCGCGGTGCCTTGCAACCTGGAGTTGCTTCACCTGCTCGCGCAGCAGCCCTACGTCGGGGTCAGCCTGCCCGACCCGGAGACCATCGTGGGCTGGAAGGACCGGTTCCTGGCCGTCTGGGACGGGGCGATCGACGGCCTCGAGCCCAAGCCGGACTACAAGGAGCGGCGGCGCGAGGTCCTCGTGCGGACCTTTGACCAACTGGCCGAGTTGGCGAGGCGCGAGGGATGAGGAGCCCGGCCTCACCATCAGCCCACCGCCCCTGACCGTGTTCTCCCACTTCGGATTTCGGTGGCGCGATCGATCTGACGGCTGATCATGTCGGGTTGATTTGGGGCTACACGCGGATTGGCTACGTTGACCGGTCGGTATCGCACATCACGAGGGGTCCCGGACGAGCCTTCCCCCGACGCGGCGGATTCGTGCGCGGCCGATGATGAAATAGTTCGGTGCACCACAAGATGGGGGTCGCCCCCGATGGCACGGAGCGCACATTGACCAAATCCGAATCACCGTCCACTGCCGCACCCGGCGATGTCTTCGTCTTCCCCCTCGAACGGATTGGTCGCTACGGAGCCTGCCAGGTCGTCGCGGTCGACGAGTCCCGGGATCTCGCGACGGCCGCAGTCCTCGCCTGGACGGGTACCGAGGTTCCGGACGTCACCACGCTGGCCGGCGTGCCGCGGATGGTGCGGGACTACATGTTCTGGACCCCGGAGGAGATGTTGAGGAACGTCCCCCTGCGCGTTCCCGCCGCCTACCTTCGGATCGGTTCGCTCCCCGTGACCGGCGAGACCGTCTCCCGTGCCTACTTCGCGTGGGAGTTCGACCGGGACGTCGAGCGGCAGTGCCGCTGGGACTCGATTCCCAGCGAGACGAGGACCGCGTTCTCGGCCGCACTGGACGGTGGAGAAATGGCGCCGACACCGGGCCTCACGGACTCGCGCAGCGGTGAACAGTACGAGGCGCGACTGGCCCATGCCCGCCGATTCAGTGACGACGCCGGCTACCGGATCGGCGACGACTTCAGCCTGGAATCGCTGCGCGCCTGGCCCGCCCTCTACCAGGTGGAGCTCCATGCGTGGCGCGACGACCTCCTGCCGTTCCTGGAAACCTCACTGCTGGTGAAGGAACTGAGCCTCACCAGTCACGGACAACGGGAACTGGACTTCTCCCGCACGAACCTCGACCAACTCCAGATCGACATCACGGGACTACAACGACTCGTGCTCCCGCAGAGCCTCGACCACTTGACCTTGCGCGGCGAAGGCGCGGTCAACAGCTTCGACTCGCTGGACGCAATGATCGACGAGCTGAGCGCGGAGGAGCCCGCGTCGGAGCAGATGCTGCAGGTGGTCGCCGAGCGGGACGGCCGCTGGATCACAGTGAACCTCACCGGTGCCGTGCCGCCGGTGCGCGGCCTGGAACGCACGCACGGCCTGCGGATCAGCGCCATCGAGGAGCTCGCGCTCGGCGACGTCGCCGAGCATTTCCCGGAGGTCTCCTGGCTCCACTTGTTCGGAGCCCCCGGCCTGCTCGACGAACTCGAGGAACTGCAGAGGCTGCCGCGGCTGACGACCCTGTGGATCCGCGACCTGTTCGGCTACGACCCTTCCGACTTCCCGGGCCCCGACGAGCTCCCGTCCCTCACCAGCCTCGACCTCGACAGCATCCCCGCAGACGTCGCCACCGGCGTGCGCGCCCGCTACACGAAGGTGCCGCGGGTCGAACTCACCGTCCGCAAACCTCGCAAACCCGAATGGCTGGCCGAGAACCTCGAGAACCCGCTCCGCCACTGGGACGGCCGTGACGGCATCCCCGATGCGGTCTCGAAGAAGGCCCGCACAGCGTTCGTCACGGCGCTCCGTCAGGTCCGCGAGGCCGGCGGCACCGACGAGCCCGCATACACCGAATCGGTCACCACGGCGGTCACCGAGTTCCTCGACACAATCGCCACTCTCAACCGCAAGCATCAATTCCTCTACACCCTGGAACGCGATGAGGTCATCGACGCCGTCGACGCCCTGGCTGAAAGCCTTTCGCCCGAAGCCGGTCGCGCTCTCGAACCGCTCATCGAGGAAGCGCTGGACGACTGAACGTCGGCGAAGCCCTCCGGGTCGTGCCACACGAACAGCTGCTGGTCCCGCTCGAGGGTCGCCCACGCGCGGGTGGGCGTTGGGTGTGGTGACCCGCCCGCCGCTTCGCCGTTTCCGTCCCAGCGCCAGCGGTGGATCGGGCAGTCGATCGTTCCGCCCACGACGGAGCCGTTGCTCAGGTCGCCGCCCATGTGCGGGCAGCGGGCGTCGAGAATCCTGATCTCGCCCCGGCTGTCGGCGAACGCGACGAGCTTGGTGCCGAACACCGCGATGGCATGCGGCTTGCCGTCGCGGTAGTTCTCGGCCGGTCCGAGGCAGTGCCATCCCGTCTCGACAGCGGTCAACGTGCGTCCCTTCGTCCCTGCTGTAGGCGCCGCCGTCCAGGGTCCAGTCGGACGGCGCGTCGTCGATCGGACTGCGCAACTGTGTCAATCCGAAGGCGGGGCGTCAACGGTGTCGATCCGCTGGGCGGAACGCGCGCGGGCCGGGGAGGGAGCGGGTATGAATGTGGCGTCGCCCAGTCGTGCAACGCATTGCCGCACCGTGGGGTGACAACCCGCCCCTCGACAGCGCAAGGCTCCGGGTCGACGGACCGATCCGATGCCGAGGGGCAGCAAGGGAAGTGCGGTCCAACTGACGGCGAAACGACAGGAAGGTCTCCGCGTGCCCACCCCTCAGCTCCTCGAATCGCTCCCGGACCCCGAGGAGTTGCGCCGCCGCAGCATCGTGCTGGCCGCACTCGACGCGGTCATGACCACCGGTGCTTCGAAGTACATGTACCGACCCGGCTGGCGGACCGACGAGTCGCTGGCCTCGATGGACAACGGTGCCGGCGACGAGTACTCGATCGTCTTCGGTCCCAACGGAACCTACATTCGGGGATTCGACCACGAATCGGTCATGAACACCTACGACCGGGCCGAGGCCGCCCTCTGGCCGGGGCTCACCGATCACCTTCCCGCCGTGTTCCGTTCCTACACAGACGATTTCACCCTCGACGGCGTGCCGACGATGACGGTGTGCCTGTGGTGGGCGGTGGGTGACTCGTCGTGGAACTGCTCGGACTTCGCCGATCCCGATGGCGACGTCTACGCGGACGGTGCGTCGTGGATGTTCGGGGCCTTGACCGACTGGACCCTGGACGGCTTCCTCGACCACGCGGCTTACTACGGGTGCGAGATGAGTCCGGCTGTCGCGCACCACCTCATGGCGTCGCTCCCGCTCACCGACGAGCACATTGCCGTCCTGAATCCCGCGGCGGACGCGACCGGCGTCCTTGCCGACGTCGAGGCCCTCCGGTATCCCGTGCAGGCCGACTGAACGCGCAGCGACGCCCGCGCGCCGCCGTGGGCGCGTATCTTCCACCGAGTGACCACAGCCGAGTTTGCAGCACGCGTCCCGCACAGCCGACGATCCGTCCTCCGCGGGGCGGCCCTGAGCCTGGGTGCCATCGCCGCCGGGTCCGTCGTCGGACCGTTGGCCAGCGCGCAGGTCGGGGCGGGGCCGACGGCGCTGCGCGGTAAGACCGCGGTCGTCGTCGGCAGCGGGTTCGGGGGCGCGGTCGCGGCACTGCGCCTCGGCCAGGCCGGGGTGCAGACCACGGTCCTCGAGCGCGGTCGGCGGTGGCCGATCGACCCGGCCGGCAACACCTTCTGCGCCGTCAACGAACCGGACCACCGGGCCGCCTGGTTCGCCGACCAGTCCCCGATCAACCCGCTGACCAAGTTCGCGCGCATCGACCGCTACCCCGGCCTCATCGACCGGGTCAAGGGCAACGGCATCGACGCGCTGTACGGGTCGGGGGTCGGCGGCGGTTCGCTGGCGTTCGGCGCGTTCACCCCGCAGCCGCGGCGCAAGGACTTCACCCAGGTCTTTCCCGCCCAGATCGACTACGACGAACTGGATCGGACCTACTACCCGCGGGCCCGGAAGATGCTGGGCACCTCGCCGCTGCCGGCGGACCTGCTCGCGCATCCGAACTACCGGGGGGCGCGGGCCTGGCTGGACTACATCGAGGACTTCGGCGGCGAACCCGTCCTGCACGACTTCTGCGTCAACTGGGACGTCGTCCGCGACGAGCTCGCCGGGCGCAGGCCCGCGTCCTACTCGATCGGGGAGGGCCCGTACGGCACCAACTCCGGCGCCAAGAACAGCGTCGACCACAACTACCTGCCAGCCGCCGAGGCCACCGGAAACGTGTCCATCCTGCCGTTGCACGAGGTGGTCGAGATTCGCGAGGTGCCGGGGCAGGACCGCTTCGAGGTGTCGGCCAAGCGGATCGACGAGACCGGCGCGGTGCTCGAACACAAGACGATCGTCGCCGACTTCGTGTTCATGGCCGCCGGCTCGTTCTACACCAGCTCGCTGTTGGCCACCGCGAAGGCGAAGGGCACGCTGACCCGGCTGAACGACGAGGTCGGCAAGGGGTACGGCACCAACGGCGACTTCCTGATGTCGCGAGTCCTCCTGCGCCGCGACTGCGGTGCCAAGCAGGGTGGGCCCGGCGTCGCCGTCATGTACGACGACGACAATCCGGACGGGCCCATCTCCATCTCCTGGGAGGCCTCGCCGTTCCCGGACGTCGCCGGCGGCGGCATGATGGCCAACCTGATCCAGGTGATCACCGACGAACGCGGCAGCGTCGACTACAACCCGGCGACGGGTCGCGCCGAACTCAACTACCCGTTCGGCGAGGCGAACAGTGACGTCGACGCGCGTGGCAGGAACTTCGCCGGCCGCTTCCACGAGCGCACCGAGGTCCGGCAGGGTTCGCCCGCGACCGGGATCCCGGTCTACACCCGGCTGAGCGACTTCGGCTCGGGCTGCACCTGGCACGGACTCGGCGGAGCGGTGATGGGGCAGGCCTGCGACTTCGAGGGCAAGGTCGACGGGTACTCGAACCTGTTCGTCGTCGACGGTGCCCTCCTGCCCGGGTCGACGGCGCTGGTCAACCCGGCACTGACAATAACCGCGGTGGCCGAACGCTGCCTGGACCGCTTCGTGCAGTCCCGATCGTGACGCGACGCCCTCGGGCGTTGGGCGGATGCAAGCAAAGGAGTGCCAACGATGATCCTCCCGAAGGTCCGGGACCCTCGCTTCGTGACGATCCGACGCGGCGGGACCCTCACCGATTCGGATCACCGTCTCCTCGCACTCTGGGCGGCATCGTGCGCGGAGCACGTCCTGGGTCACTTCGAGTCGGCTCGGCCGCAGGACCCACGGCCGCGTCAGGCGATCGAGCACGCCCGAGCCTGGGTGCGTGGCGAGGTCAAGATGATGCAGGCCCGGGCGGCGGGCGGCCATGCAATGGGTGCGGCCAGGGACCTGCGTGGGGCGCCGCGGCACGCCGCGTACGCCGCCGGCCAGGCCGGCGCCGTCGCACACGTCGCCGCGCACGAGCTCGGCGCGGCCGCCTATGCGATCAAGGCCGCACGCGCCGCCGCGCCGGAGGGCGAGGGCGAGGCCGCGGGGCGACTCGAGTGCCAGTGGCAGCGCGACCAGCTCCCGGACGCAATTCGCGAGCTGGTCCTTGACGACCAGCGGTTGCGGAACGACATCTGCTGGTCGGTGTTCGACTGCTGAGTGCGTCGCCGGCACCGCCACACGCGGAGCAGTGCCGGTCGAGCGGGTCGTTGTCGGGACAACCGTCGAGTGAGCTCCCCGGCAACGGCCCGTTCGCGTAGCCCAACCCATGCGAGCGAAGCGTGCACACCCGGGCATCGATGGAGCTCGACACCCGGGTGTGCCCGGTCAGCGGAGCAATCGGTCAGCCAAGGTGATCCACTGGTCTGGATGGACGAAAGCCACCACTGTGTCGTGGGCGATCCCCGCCTTTGCGAAGGCGTCGTCCACTCCGGTGTATCGCGTGGACAACGATGCGTGCAACGACCCGCCGATGCCGGCGAAACCCAACTTCACCATGTCCTGGTAGGCGGGGCTCTCGGCCACCAGCGGTTCGGACCGTCGCTCGATCCGCAGTATCGCCGAGTCGACCGACGGCACCGGCCTGAAGCTCTCCCGGCCGATCCGTCCGAGCAACTCCCAGGTGAACCACGGCCAGCTCTCGACCGTGACCAGGCTCCAGCGGCCGAAGTCGCCGGACCGTTTGCGTGCGTACTCCAATTGCGTGACAAGTGTCGCCGATGTCAGCGACGGGGCCCGCAGGCACCAGTCGACGATCTTGGACGTGATGGAGAACGGGATGTTGCCGACCACCGCGAACGGCTCGCGCGGCGGCCGGGCGGCGGTGAAGTCGCCCCTGACGACCTCGAGCCCGGTCCTGGCCTTGAGCTGGCCGGCCAGTAGCGGGTCGATCTCGTAGCCGACGACATCGGCCCCGGTTCCGGCCAGGGCGACGGTGAGCGCGCCCTTGCCGGACCCGGGCTCCAGGACGAGGCCGGCTGGGTTTGCCGCCTCGACCACCTGGTCGACGGCGCGCCTGTCGGTCAGGAAGTTCTGCGAGAGCTCGCGCCTGGCTCGGTCTCTGGGCGTGTGACCGCCCTTGCTGCGAGCCTTCGTCTGCGTGTGTGAATAGTTTCCGTGTGCGAATGACTGTGATGCCACTGCTGCTGCCCTTCCGGGTCCTCGAGTGAAAGAAGGTCTCGAAGGGCCCTGGGCGCGCCGGCGCGACCGCGGGTCCGCTAGCGGGCCAGAGCCCGGCTGTGGCGGATGCGGATGAAGTGAAGACAATGCATGCGAGAGAACGTACGGTGTCGCCCCTACCGCGGCAACGTAATTAATTGAGCCGCGGCCTCGATCTCAATCGGACTCGAACCCCTTCACGGACAGCGGCCGGGTTGCGGCGCGAAGCCGGCCTCTGTGACTGAGGTCGGACGGCTAGTCGTTCTCGTACTGTCGCCGTACGGGGAGCGGCAGCCACACCGGCTCGGCCGGGATCCGTTCCAGCACACCGCCGGCGAAGACGTCGTACATCGGAAGCTGCTCGGCATGCACGTAACCGATGTGGCAGTCGCACACGTCCAGCGGACAGGGGCGCGGTCGCAACGCCTGCTCGAAGGATCCGTCGTACAGGTTGCCCAGTTCCTCGGGGACGAAATGGCAGCGACGGACGGTGCCGGCACCGTCGACGGACACCACCGAGTCCCCTGTGCGGCACGCGCGCCCCCGCGTCCGGTGCGGACGCCGGCTGAACCCGAAGAGCGGGTCGATCCCGACCCAGTCGGCCGCGTCGGTGTCGGTGTACTCGTGGCCCTCGGCGGCGTTGACCCACAGGTACACCGAATCGGGCAGCTCGGCACGCAGCCGCCGGGCCGCCTCGAGATGCTCCGGCAGGCCGACGACACCCACGCTGAAGCGCACGCCGAGCGCGGTCAGCTCGGCGGTCTTGGCCAGGAACCGGTCGTGGGGAGTCTGACCGGGGTGGTACGTGCACCACAGCGCGACCGCGTCGCGGTCGGCGTCGGCGAGCCAGCCGGTGCGGCAGCTGAGGTTGGTCTGGATCGCCACCCTGCGAACCCGGGGCAGTCGCGACAGCGTCACCAGCGCCCGCCGGTACCAGGACCGAACCAGCCCCTCACCCCACGGCGTGAACAGGATCGACAGCTCCCGGTCCTGGTCCGCCACCCACGCGCAGAACCGGTCCAGGTCGGCCCGGTCGGCGCGCAGCTGCTCGGGGGTGTCCCGGCGTTTGGCGAACGGGCAGTACGGGCAGTCGTAGTCGCAGGACGCCAGCGGGCCCCGGTACAGGATGGTCAGCACCGTCAGCGGCCTTCGTACTCGGCCATCGCCGCCCGGACCTGCGGGGAGAACAGCTCCGGTCCGAGGGCGTCGGAGTAGGCCAGGCCCAGTGCGGTCAGCCGCACCCGGTCACCGTCGGAGAGAAGCCATCCGCGTTCGGTCCACCGGTCCAGCTCGGCGCCGAAATGCTCGTGCGGGTCGACGCCGAACTGAGAACGGTAGTCCGCCAACGGCATTCCCGTGGCCTGCAGCACGGACTGCAGCAGGTGCCGGCGTCGGGCCTCGTCCTCGGTCATGGTGTGGCCCACCACGGCGCGGCGGAAGTCCGAGGTGGTTCCCGCCACGAAGTCGTCGATGATGGCGCGCACCTCCGTCGCGCCGACGGCGTAGTCGAAGGAGTAGTGCAGCCCTCGGGTGTACGACCTTGCGCCACAACCGAGTCCGATCATTCCGTCGGTCTGGCAGGCATAGTCGTTCGGACCGAAATCGGGTGCGTCGGCGCGGCGGAACATGCGCATCGACTCCTGGACGTAGCCCGCCGCGATCAGGTGATCGCGTCCGCGGCGGTACAGGTCCAGGCGGTGGGCGTCCCATGCCGGATCGGGCCCGGCACCGCGGCGGGCCAGACCCGTCAGCGGCCGCACGTACAGCGGGTACAGGTACAACTCCTCGGGACGCCAGGCCAGTGCGGCGTCGAGGGAGGCGATCCAGGATTCCGGTGTCTGGCCGTCGATCCCGTAGATCAGATCGATGTTCAGGACCGCGATCGCGGCGTCGCGGATCCGTTGCAGGGCGGCCTCGACGTCCGAGCGCCGTTGCGGCCGGACCGCCGCCCGGGCCTCGGTGTCGTCGAAACTCTGCACCCCGAGGCTGAGCCGGGTGACGCCGCGCTCGGCCAGCACAGCGAGCCGGTCGGCGGTGGCCGTCGCCGGGGACGCCTCCACCGACAGGGGGACGGCCCGCAGGTCGGCGCCCATGCTTTCGGCGATGTCGCACAGCCGGTTCAGTTCCGCCGCGGTCAGGTAGGTGGGGGTCCCGCCGCCGAACGCCGCCGTCGCGAACCGGGCCGCCGGTGTCAGGGCCTCGCGAACCGCCTCGGCCTGCCGCTCGAGGGCGTCGAGGTATCGGGTGGTCAGCTCGCCCGGTGCACCGACTCGGGTGAAGAGGTTGCAGAAGCCGCAGCGCACCTCGCAGAACGGCACATGCAGGTACAGCGACAGTGCGTCCTGTGGCTCGTCCGCCCACAGCTCGGTCAGGGTTGGACGCGGGTGCAGCGGCCGGTACGCCGTCTTGTGTGGATACGCGTACACGTAGTTCTGGTACGGCGGAACGTATTCCGTCGGCGCCACGCCCGGAGGCATCGGCAGGGGCAGGTCAATCGCGGTCATCGTGGTCCCTCGAGGAAGAAGTGGGCGTAGGGCACCGTCCACACCACGGGATGGCCGAGCCGATGCCCGGTGTACCCGTCCTCGCCGTACGTGGTGCCGTGGTCGGAGCACACGATCGCGAGACACCGGCGCCGGCTCGACATTGCCGCGAACAGCCGCTCGATGTGCCGATCCACGTACTCCAGCGCCGCCGCGTGCGTCGCCCGGGTGTCCCCGTGATCGGCGGTGGCTCCGTCGGTGAAGAACCAGTTCGGTTGGTGCAGTGCGGAAACGTTGACGAAGAGGAAGAGGCGGCGCTCGGCGGGAAGCCGGGCCACCGCCTGTGCGGCCAGGTCCACCTGTGCCTCGAACGAGGTCGGCGAGGTCACCCCGAGTTCGGGAGACCAGTGCGCCTCGTCGAACAGATCGGGAAGCACCGAACCCAGCGCACCTTGGCGGTTGAAGAAGCCGACACCGCCGATGCACACCGTGCGGTAGCCGGCGGCGGAGAGGCCCGCGACCAGATTCGACTCCGCGAACACGAAGGTCCCGTTCGCAGTGGACTCGCTCCCGGCGAATTCGGCCGCGAACAGCCGCGGGTGCGGCCCCTGCCGGGCCGGGGTGGGGAGGAACCCGGCGAACATCGCCTGGTGCGTGGCGTAGGTGAAGCTGCCGGGGGAGTGGCGTTCCTCCCATCGGCCGCCGGGCAGGTGCCGCGCCAGGTTCGGGATCCGCCCGGCGGCCGCGAGTTCGCAGGCCACGTCGTAGCGCAGGGTGTCGAGCGTGACCAGCAGGATGTCGTCGGAGCCGACGACGGTGTTCATGTCCGGCTGTGCCGCAGTCGATTCCGGCGGTGCGGCGGGCACCCCGTCAGGCCGCGGCATGATCGGCCCATCCCGTGACCGCAGCCAGCTGCGCCGCATAGGTGTCGAGCCCGTCGGCGCGGCCCGGGAGCCCGCTCAGTCCCGGGAGCAGATCGCCGAAGGCGTTCACCTCACCTACCGCGGCGCCGCGCCAGTTCGCCGCGGGCAGCAGGTCCACCCCGACGCACAGGGTGCGCGGGAACTGTGCGGCGGCCCGTTCCGCGACGGCGAGCGCGTTTTCCCAGCCGTATCCCGCGGAGTCGAAGCCGGTCCGTGCGGTTGCCAGGTCGCCGCGCCTCCCGCCCAGGTGCAGGTTGGTCATGGGGTGGGCGCTGGTGCGGAGCACCGCGTGGGTCGCCCGCCCGGCGACCACCACGATGCGCAGGTCCGCGGCGGCGCCCCGCCATGACGGCTTCGGCAACCACGCCTCGATGTGCAGGAGTTCGGCGGCCAGGGCGTCGACGAGGGCGCCGACCTCGGCTTCTCCCGTGGATCGGCGGACGCGCAGCGAGTTGTAGACACCGTCCGCCGCGATCTCCGTGCTGCTGCGGGCCTGTATCCGGCCACCGGATGCGGTCTCCACCGCGACCACCCCGGCCGCGGAGGATCCGTGCGCGGGTTTGACGAAGAACCGCCGCAACCCGGCGGCGACGGCCAATTCGCGCACCTCCGGCCAGTCCCGCGGCACTGGCGCGTCGCCACCCGAGGTGGGGGAGGCCGGCACCGGGACACCCCCGGCCGCGAGGGCCGCGTGGCACCGTCGCTTGTCGAACAGCACGGCCAGATCGTCCGGATCGGTCAGCCGTCGCCCGCCGCGCAGCGTTCCGACCGCGGCGAGCAGCGACGCGTACCACCGTGGGCCGCCGGCGATGCGGGTCGGATCTCCGGGTCCGCGCAGCAGCGCGTCCACCTCGGGGTCCTCACCGGGCGAGTCGAGACGCACCAACTCGTCGGGGTCGAACCGTGCGCCGCGCTCGGTGAGTACCTCGCGCCAGGACACCACCCGCGGGGCGGGCATGCCGGAGCGGGCCGCGGCGTCCAGCAGCATCGTCACGCGGCGGTTCTCCGGATTGCCCACGACCGCCAGGCGGGGGCGTGTCATTCGCCGACCGCGACCGACCGGTAGATCGTTCCGTCGTATTCGTCCTCGTCGGCATCTTCGGCGTCGAGGTTCAGTCGCACACCGGACGGCTCGAGTGCCGTCCGAAGGCGTTCCCGCATGCCGTCGCTGAGGTAGTTGTGGTGCAGGTCCAGCGATTCGAGGTGGGTGAGCGACTGCCCGGCGAGCAGCGCCTCGCCGCCCGCGTCCAGCAGCACGCCCTTCGACAGATCCAGGGCGCGCAGTTGCGGGAGGATCGGCGCCGTCGCGACGGCGGCCGCGACCGCGTCCTGCTGGTCACTGTTCGAGAGTGCGAGGCGGGTCAACCGCGGGAGCTTCTCACCGGAGAGGATCGGGGCGAGGTCCTCGACGGACGAATCGGCACCGTACTCCTCTGTGCCCAACCACAACTCCAGTTCGGTCAGGGCCGGCAGATCCGAAGCGGCCACGGCGCGGACCACGTCGGCGGGCAGGCCACCCGTCTCGATCACGAGGCTGCGCAGGTTCTCGTGCCGGACCGGGGTCAGCTCCAGCTGGCTGCCGCCGCGTACCCCCAGGTGCTCCAGCCGAGGAAACGCTGTCAGCAGGGCGGTGACGTCCGACTGCACGATCCACGAGATCTCGCAGTCCTCGGAGGTCATGTCCCCGAGGAAGAGGGACCGCAATGCGGGCAGTTCGCCGGCGGCCGCGGCGAGAGCCGCCACCACGGGAGCGGAGCCCTCGTCGTACGGATCGGACCAGCCGCCGACGACGATCGCCTGCACGCTCGCCGGATCGACCGCGGCACGGAACTTCGCGAACGCCTCCGGCCAATCGAAGGGCGGTTCGTACGTGGGCACGGAAATTCGCCAGGCGACCGGGCCCTGGTCGGGCATGGTGGGGGCGGTGGCAGTGGCAGTGTCGATCGGGAACTCCACGACGGGATGGCCGTGGAATTCGGTCTGCAGCTCTGTGATCACCTGGGGCGCTCCTGGTTCTCGGGCGGATTCGACGGGGATTATGCCGGACTTGCGAAGGTCGAGATGAACCCACCGGGTGGATGGGTGTCAACTCGAGGGACGCATTCAGTGATGGTGTTCGAGTCCGGCTTCGGTGGGGTGCGCACGTAGGGATGCACCCGGGGGAAGATGGCTCATGCCCTTCACTCTGCCTGCAGGCACCGACATCCTGGCCGAGACCGAGGTAAAACACTCCCGGTTCATCGCGGTGCTGCGGCGTGTCGACCGAGCAGCCGAGGCGCAGGACTTCCTCGACGAGCAGCGACGCCGGTATCCCGATGCGCGGCATCACTGTTGGGCCTACATCACCGGAAACGAGCCCTCGGAGCGGGCCGAACGCGCGGGGGACGACGGGGAACCCGGCGGAACCGCCGGGGTGCCGATGCTGCAGGTACTGCGCACCCGGGACCTGGTCGACGTCGCAGTGGTCGTGACGCGGTACTTCGGTGGTGTCAAACTCGGCGCCGGTGGGCTCGTGCGGGCGTACTCGGGGGCGGTGGCGGCGGTGGTCGACGCGGCGCCACTGGTCGGCCGCGAACGCCTCGAGCTGCTGACACTCGAGGTCGGTCACGACACCGCAGGGAGGGTGGAGGCCGAACTCCGCGGTCGCGGAGTCGCCGTCGTCGACACCGACTACGGGGCGGCCGTCACCCTCACCCTCGCCACCCGGGACCCCGCCCGGCTGGCCGACACGGTTGCCGAAATCACAGCCGGCGCAGGCGAGCTCGTCCCGGCGGGTGCGCGGTGGGTGGACGTGTGAGCAGGCCGCGAGCGGGTGTCGACGTCACTCCCGCCCCGCCGAGATCCATTGCGGTCCATTGAAGGTCAGGTTGCGATCGCCGGTCACCAGAGCCGCCGCGCGGTCGAGCCTCGACATCTGGTCGTCGCCGAGCACCACCCGGACCGCGCCCGCGTTCTCGTCGACCCGCGCCGCCCGGCGGGTCCCGGGGATCGGCGCGACCGGCACACCGAGCCGCTCGCCCTGTGCCAACAGCCATGCCAGCGCCACCTGCGCCGGCGTGGACGACGCCTCGTCGGCGACCGCGCGCACCACGTTCACGACGACCTGGTTCGCCTCGAAGTTCTCGTCGAATCGGGGCTGTCCCTTGCGCATCGAACCGGACACGCTGTCCTTGGTCAGCGTGCCGGTGAGGAATCCGCGACCGAGCGGCGAGTAGGGCACGAAACCCGCCCCGACCTCGATCGCGGCGGGCACCACCTGACGCTCGACATCGCGCGACCAGATGCTCCATTCGCTCTGCACCGCGGTGATCGGATGCACCGCCGCGGCCGCACGCAGCTCGTCGCCGGTCACCTCGGACAGTCCGAGGTGCCGCACCTTGCCCTCCTCGACGAGTTCGGCCATCGCGCCGACGGTCTCCTCGATCGGCCGGCCGAGCTCACGCCGGTGCATGTAGTACAGGTCGATGACGTCGGTGCCGAGGCGCCGCAGCGAGGCCTCGCACGCCGTCCGGACGTAGTCGCGGTCGCCGCGGGTCGGCGTGTCCCCGGGCTGGTCACCGATTCTCCCGGTGATTCCGAACTTGGTCGCGAGCTGAACCTCGTCGCGGCGAGTGCGCAGCACCCGGGAGATCAGCTCCTCGTTGGTGCCCGCAGGCCCGAGGGCGTCCGGGCGGGGTCGGCCGTACACGTCGGCGGTGTCGATGAAGGTGACGCCGATGTCGAGCGCGTGGTGCAGGGTGGCCAGCGCCTCGGACGGATCGGTCGGTCCGTAGACGTGGCTCAGCGCCATCCCGCCGAGGCCGATGCGGCTGACCGCCAGCCCGTGGCCGAGGTCGACCGTCGATGCCTGACTCATAGCGAATCTCCTTGTCGTTCGAGAACGGTGAGGTCGGTGATCGGCGCGTTGCCGCAGTCCAGGCCGCGGTCGATCAGCCCGCGGTAGTGCTCGACCTTGTCGTCGATCGCGCCGAGGTCCTGGTGCAGCTGGTCGAGTTGGGCGAGGACTCGTTCGCGATGCGCGAGCAGCAGCGTCATCCGGCGTCCGTGGCTGGCTGCGCCCTCCTCGTAGAGTTCGAGGAACCGCCGGATCTCCGCCACCGGCATGCCGGTGCGGCGGAGCCGAATGATCAGCTGGATCATCCGCAGTGAGGCGTCGTCGTATCGGCGGCGTCCGTCGCTCCCGCGCTCGACCCGCGGGATCAGACCCTCACGCTCGTACCAGCGAAGCGTGTCGCGGGTCAGCCCGGTGGCCTCGGAGACCTCCGCGATGCCCAGTGCCGTCGTCATGGGTACCGACGCTAGGTGCTGGAGTGCACTCCAGCGCAAGCGTCGGCTCGGATCACCGTGATCCCCTCCTCCGCCAGCGCGGCCAGCGCCCGGCGATGGGACCCGGCCGTCGTGCCCGCGCAGGCATCGGCGACGACGGACACGCGGTACCCGAGCGCCCGAGCCGACCCCGCCGCGAGCGCCACCCCGTGCTCGGTCGCGATGCCGGTGTGTACGACATCGGTGATCCCGCGCAGGCGCAGGTTCGTGTCCAGATCGGGGTTGGTGAAGACGTCGCGCTCGTACTTCGTCAGCACCAGATCGCCCTCGTCCGGAGCCAACCGCGGATGAAACGACGCGCCGTGGCCCGACGGATCCGACCGCATCGGATCGGCCGGGTCCGTGCTCACGTAACGGGTACACACCACCACCGCCCCCTCGGTCCGAAACCGGGCACGGGCGAACGCCGCCCGGTCGACGACCCCGCGGTCGTGCGCCAGCGCGACGATCCAGTGCTGGAAGTCGATCTCGATCAGTGCGGTGGTGACCATTCGCGGCACGCTAGCGGCTGGAGCGCGCTCCAGCGCAAGCCGCACGCCCGGTCGGCGCACCCGAGCCAGGGGCAGGCCCCAACGAGGACGCTATGGATGAGGTGGGAATCGTTCATTTCCGCTGTGGCGGTTCCGGTGTCGCCTGCTCGCCCCGCTCCATCGCATGATGCGCGAGTCGACGTGGCTATTGACACAGCGTCTGTCACGGCGCTTCACTGGGACGCAAGCTCGTGTTGGCTCGCCCGACGGTGTTCTGGGAGGTTGACGTATGCGCGGCACAGGATTTACGGGTCCGGGACGTCGACGCGGAGTATCAACCCACCGCAGGACAACCTCGGTACTGGCACTGGTTGGAGCGTGCCTTCTCTTCCTGGCAGCCACCCAGACAGCCGGCGCCGAACCAGCGGCAGGGACCGTCGACACCGGGTTCGTGATCCCCTTTGCCGGGGTGCCTGGCTACGAGCGCCTGGCACCGACCCAGATGACCAGTCCGGGGCAGCTCAACCAGCCACTCGGTCAGCAGACGGCGGACGAGATTGCCGCCCAGATTGGGCTCAACAGGGCTGACGCCTTGTCCGAGCAGCAGTATCGCGACCTCGTCACCGGCGCCGGAGTCGGCGGCAGCCGCGACGCTGCCGAGATGATCGAGGCAAGCATCCTCATCCTCACCAATACGAACGGCCGTCCCCTCTATTCCAACGCCGACGGCCACCCCACACCGTCGGTTCTGGCCAGCTACGGGCTCTACGTGAACACCGGTGGACTGCTGGAGAGTCCGGCCAACGCGGACGCGCCGACCAGGCAGGTGAACTCGTTGATCGCGCCCGGCGGTTATGTGGGCACGTGGTTGAGGGACAACGGTGCGACACGAACCCTGATAGCGCTCTACCGGTCGGCATACACGGTGCAGTTGCCCTTTGGCATTGCATCGCAACAGATGTCGGGAACAGCTCAACTGGTGACCAACACCAAGGGGGGTGTGAGCTCGCAGGTTGGCATGTCGATGGCGCCGCCGCTCTGGATAGTGAACTTCGCCCTGCTCTACATCTTGAAGCCCTCCCTGGCGGCCGCGATGCCTGCCTACTGGGCTCCCATTCCGTCGGCGGTTGCCGACGCAGTGAGGTCGAGCCCCACCGGTCAGGTTCCTTTCAGTGACTATGCGTCCTACTTCCAGTGATCCGAATGCCGTTCCAGGGGCAGCTACTCGGGGAATCTGAACCGTGAGGGGATGGCCCGATGGGTGAGCCGCACGTCTACATGAACGTCACGCTCGACAGCGTGATCCAGGCCAACGGCGGTCCCACCGAACAGGACGGGGACTTCGAGTTCGCAGGATGGGAGAGTCCCTATTGGGATTCGGAGTCCGCGGAGCAGGTAGACGCGGACGTCCAGGCATCCGACGCACTGCTACTGGGTCGCACGACGTACGACATCTTCCGCGCCTACTGGCCGGGCCAGTCGAACGCGATCGGACGGGCCTTCAACAGGGTGCCCAAGTACGTCGCCTCCCGCGGCACGCCAGAGCTGTCTTGGGACACCAGCACCCAGATCTCTGACGCGGCCACCCAAGTGCCCGAACTGCGCAAGCGCCATCGACAGATCCACACCTGGGGCAGCGGGAACCTGCTGCAGACCCTGCTTGGCGAAGGCCTGGTCGACCAGGTGAACCTGTGGGTGTCCGGTCGTGCTCGGGCAGGGAAAGAAGCTGTTCCCGGAGGGCACGGCAGCCACCCGATTCGATCTGGTCGAACCGCCGAAGGCCTTCCCTCGAGGTGTAGTGCTGCTGCGCTACCGGTGCCTCTCGGGCCCTCCTGAGACTGGTGCACTCAAGAGCTCCTGAGTCCGGTGCCTGGGTGGCTCGACGTGGAAGAACCGTCATGAGGGCCCTTTCCGGCCCTGGGGTCAGGTCGGTGCCGTGGAACCGCCACGCCGCGCAGTCGGGGACACGTGCGAGAGTCGCCAGCACCGACCCAGTCAGTTCTCCTCGAGAACTGCGGACACTTCCCGATCGAGGAACCCGGATTGTCACAGCTGATCACTGCTGCCCGATTTGTGATTGCTGAAGTCGCAGCACAGGGCTGGCTGGCCAGCCGGGATCGCTCGTATGCCTGCACTTCGTGCCGTGGTGCCGCAGGAGCGGTGCGCGGAGTTCGAGCGTTGACCTGTCCATGCTCGTGGAGATCAACCCGCGAGGGGCTCGGTGACCCCGAGCGACAGGGCGCCCATGATCTTCGGGGCGCCCTTCTCGTAGAACGTGTCGAGGTCGCGGATCTCGAACCCGGCCGCTCGCACGAGAGCGGGGATCTCGCGGGTGAGGTGGCAGCCGCCCGCAAAAGCCTTCTGGATCGGTTCGAAGCGGTGCTGCCAGCGGCGGACCTTCTCGTGCGGGGCGCGACCGTGTTCGACGAAATGCAGGGTGCCGCCCGGCTTCAGGACCCGCCGCACCTCGCGCAGGGCGGCGTCCACGTCGGGGATGGTGCACATCGTCCAGGTCGACAGTGCGGTGTCGAAGGTGTTGTCGGGGAAGGGAAGTGACTGGCCGTCCAGTCCGGAGCGTTCGACGGGGACGGGGGAGGCCGCGAGTCGTCTGCCGGCAAGCTTCCACGCCAGGTCCGCGGGTTCGACGGCGCTGACGGAATCGACGGTGGAGGGGTAGAACGGAACATTGAGACCGGACCCGAACCCGATCTCGATCACGCGACCGTGCAGTCCGGCGCACACCCGCTTCCGTGACGGTTCGGTCAATGACATCCCACACGAGCTGTTCACCAGTCGTGGAACGATCTGATCCCCATAGAACCCCATGGCAGCCTCCCCGTTGCTCGCAATTCCCGCCTGTCCCAGCATTCTACGGTCACGCAGGGCATTGGGCCGGCGACTTGCGCTGCGCGGGCGGGCTCGATGGCACACAAGAATCTCGCATTTCAGGATCATGATCCCATAGGATGAACAACGGCGTACGCTTGAACCATGGGCAACGAGGAAACCGTTTACACGCACGGTCACGACGAGTCCGTGCTGCGCAATCATCGATGGCGGACGGCCGCGAACTCCGCCGCGTACCTGCTGTCGAGCCTGCGGCCGGACATGACCCTCCTCGACGTCGGATGTGGTCCCGGGACAATCACCGCCGACCTCGCTGGACTCGTCGCGCAGGTCACCGCCGTCGAAAAGGCCGACGGCGCACTCGACCTCGCCCGGGAGGAATTCGCACGGCGCGGCGTCACCAACGTGGAGGCGGTAGTCTCCGACATCCACGCGCTCGATTTCCCCGACGACACCTTCGATGTCGTCCACGCCCATCAGGTCCTGCAACACGTCGGCGACCCGGTGCAGGCGCTGCGCGAAATGGCTCGCGTCTGCCGGCCGGGCGGCATTGTCGCGGCCCGTGATGCCGACTACGGCACCTTCACCTGGTACCCCGAGAATCCCGACCTCGACCAGTGGCTGTCGCTCTACAAGGACATCGCCCGCGCGAACGGCGGCGAGCCCGACGCCGGCCGGCGCCTCCGCGCCTGGGCGCACGCCGCCGGCCTCGGCGACGTGGTCGCAACGGCGAGCACGTGGTGCTTCTCGTCCGACGACGACAGGGAATGGTGGGGCGGGTCGTGGGCCGACCGGGTCCTGCACTCGAACTACGCCGACCGGGCCGTCGAACTGGGACTCGCCACCCCGGATGACCTCGCGCGCCTCTCGGGAGGCTGGCGAACTTGGTCCGCCGACGACGACGGTTGGTTCGCCCTGCTCCACAGCGAGATCCTCTGCCGCGTAAGCGTGTAGCGCCCGCGGCAACCAGGCCGGGGTACTCAGTCCAGCGCCATCCGTACCGCGAACACTCCGAGTATCCCCCCGGCGAGCCACTTCTGGATGCTCAACCAGACCGGCCGCCGTGTGAGAAACGACGAGATGGACGACGACGCCAGGACGATCATGGCATTGACGGCCACCGCGACCAGGATCTGGATGGTTCCCAGGAGGAGGGACTGCTGCCAGACGGGGCCGCGTGACGGATCGACGAACTGCGGGATGAGTGCGACATACATCAGGGCGATCTTCGGATTGAGGATGTTGGTGACAAATCCCATTCCGAAGAGTCGGAAACTGCTGTGGCGCTCCAGGTTTGAGACTTCGAACGCGGACCTTCCGCCTGGTCTGAGCATGCGCCAGGCGAGATAGCCCAGGTAGGCCGCGCCGGCAGTCTTGATCACGACGAACAGTGCGGGGACAGCGAAGAACACGGCGGTCAGTCCCAGTGAGGCCGCAGTCAGATAGGCGAGGAAGCCGACGGCCACCCCGCCGAGCGACATCATTCCCGCACGCCGCCCCTGGCTGATGCTGCGAGAGGCGAGGTAGATCATGTTGGGTCCCGGGGTCAGGACCATTGTCAGAGCAACGAGTGCCACCCCTGCCATCGCGGCCGCTGTCACCATCGTCGATTCCTTTGACTCGTCATGCGGACTTGCCGAGTCAACCTCGGGTGGGTTCCGGCGCCAAGATCCAGTTGGGAGTGAGTGGACTGCTTGGTCGGCCGCTGGGCCCACTTGCCCGAGGTCGGGCGGTCCGGAAGTCGGCGCGGCCGCGGTTCGCGTGGGCGGCCTCGGTCTCCTCAGCGGTCAGCTTCCGGGTGTGGACTGCAGGTCCTCCTCCGCGACCCCCAGCCCGGACAGGTAGGCCGCGGCCGCCGGCGCCGGCCGCCGCCGGCTCCACACCAGGTGCTCGACCCTCGTCGGGGGGTCGAGCAGCTCGACGACACACAGGTCGGGGAACTGCGACACCACGGATGCGGGCAGCAGGCCGATGCACAGGCCCTGCCGAATCAGGCGCGCGAAGAAGTCCACGGCCATCACCTCGAAGGCGACCTCGCGCCGAATGCCGGCCGCCGCGAAGGCCTCGTCGGACTGCGCGCGGCCGCCGGATCCCGCCGGGAAGTCGACGAACGTCTCGCCGGACAGCCGGCGCAGGTCCACCTCGCGGTCCTCGGCCAGCGGGTGGCCTGCCGGCACCAGCGCAACCAGTTCGCCACGCGCAAGCTCGATTCTTCGCACCCCCGTCGGCTGGATGCCCGGGGCCAAACCGAGGAAGGCGACGTCCAGGGCGCCCTGCCGGACGTGGTCGACCAGGTCGCCGCTCGCGCCCATCCGCAGGCTGATCCGCACCTGCGGGTGGAGCGAACGGAAGTCCCTCAGCGACGCGGCGAGGTCGATCGCGCCGACAGTCGGGATCGCGCCGATCGCGAGCCGGCCGCGGATCTCGCCGGCGGCGGCTGTGACCTCCGCGCGGGCTCGTTCGGCGGCTTCCACGCTCTGCCGGGCAGCGGGGAGAAATGCCTCGCCGGCGGGCGTGAGTTGAACCCTACGGCTGGTCCGGTCGAAGAGCTTGGCACCGAGTTCGCGCTCCAGGCGGGCAATCTGGTGACTCAGGGCGGACTGGACCACCAGGCAGCGCTCCGCGGCCCGGGTGAAGTTCTTCGTCTCCGCGACGGCGATGACGTAACGCATCTGCTGCAGTTCCATCCATCTATCGTGAATCACGATCGTTCCAGTGACAAACATGTGTTGGACTCATTGATCAATCTTGGCCAGGCTTGCGTGCATGACGAACTCGATGACGCGAACCGGGCAGCGCGGCCCCGCGGACGCCCCGGAGGCCGGGGGAGGGCTGAGCCGGGGGCTGCTGCTGCTCATGTCGGTCTCGACCGGCCTCGTGGTGGCGGGCAACTACTTCGCGCAACCGCTGCTGGACGTGATCCGCCGGGACCTCGAACTCAGCCCGTCGATGGCGGCGCTGGTCGTCACCGCCGCCCAGGCCGGCTACGCCGTGGGTCTGATCCTGCTGCTTCCGCTGGGAGACCTCCTGGAGCGGCGCCGCCTGACGGTGGGGTTGTTCGGCGCCACCGCGGTGTTCCTGCTGATGTCGGCCACCGCGCCCAACGGCGCCGTGCTCCTGACGGGCACCGCCCTCGCCGCCGTGACCTCGGTGTCGGCTCAGGTGCTTGTGACATTCGCCGTTGCCCTCGCGTCGCCCGAGCATCGCGGCCGGGTGGTGGGGACGGTGATGAGCGGACTGCTGCTCGGAGGCCTTCTGGCACGGACGATCTCGGGGGTGCTGTCCGAGTTCGGGGGCTGGCGGACGGTCTACTGGGTCAACGCGATCCTGCTTGCCGTCGTGGCGGTGTTGCTGTGGCGCGTCCTGCCCCGACTGCACACGCCCGCCGGGATGTCCTACCCCGCCTTGCTCCGCTCGACCGTGGTCCTGTTGCGGACGGAACCCGTACTTCGTTGGCGTGCAGGCATTGCCGCGCTCTCGCTCGCCTCGTTCAACGTGTTCTGGACCGCGGTGACCTTCCTGCTGGTCGGGGATCACTACCGGTGGTCGGAGGCGGTCATCGGACTCTTCGGACTGGTCGGTATCGCGGGGACGATCGCCACCCCGGTGGCCGGCCGGCTCGCCGACCGCGGATTCGTGCACTGGGTGGCGGGGGTGGGCACGGCGTTGCTGGCCCTGTCCTGGATCGCCATCGGCGCCGGTGGGACTTCGCTCGCGTGGCTGCTCGGCGGAGCGATCGCGCTGACCGTTGCGCAGCAGTCCGTGCTCAACAGCAACCAGAACGTCATCTACGCGCTGGCTCCCGAGATCCGCAACCGGCTGAACTCCGCGTTCATGACGGCGTTCTTCGTTGGCGGCGCCGTCGGCTCGGCGATGACCGCCGTCGCCTGGGTGCGTGGTGGATGGTCTGGGGTGAGCGTCCTCGGCGGAGCGTTGGCCGGCGCCACCTTCCTGGTGTGGGTCGCCGAACGCGCGAGCACCGCGCGGCGTCGTCCGACCCTGTCAGCGTGATCGCACCGATTCCGCGGTCCGGTCTTCCAGTCCCAATCCGGTAGGAGTGAAACAACAATGCGTATAACAGTTTTCGGCGCGGCAGGACAGGTGGGGAGCCGGGCGGTGGCGGAGGCGCTCGCCCGCGGCCACGAGGTCACGGCCGTCCTGCGCAGTCCGGCCCGGGCCCACGAGGTGCCGTTGGCGGCAGAGGTTCGGATCGGCGACGCGGCGACCATCGAGGACGTGGTCGACCTGAGTGTCGGCCAGGACCTGGTGATCAGCGCGACCCGTCCGGCGCCGGGCCGGGAGGCCGAACTGGTCACGGCCACGAAGGTGCTGCTGGCCGGGCTCGCCCGGACCGGTGTCAGGTTGCTCGTCGTGGGTGGCGCCGCGACCCTGACCATGCCCGGCACAGCCGGCGTAACGGTGATGGATGACCCCGAGTTCCCCGCGACCTTGCTCGGCATCGCGCGGGCGTGCGCCGACCAACTCGAGGCGTGCCGCGCCGATACCGGCGCGGACTGGGCATACCTGAGCCCGCCCGCCCTGCTGGAGCCGGGAAGGCGCACCGGCCGGTACCGGTTGGGCGCGGACGATCTGCTGGTCGACCCCGCAGGCGAGTCGGTGATCTCCATGGAGGACCTCGCGATGGCACTGCTCGACGAGGCCGAACGGCCGGCACATTGCCGGGTCCGGTTCACCGTCGCCTACTGATCCCCCCGGCCGGTTGCGCGCCACCGCCACCGGCACCAGGAGTATCGAAATGAGCACCGACTCGTCCGACCTCGCCGCCATCCGCCAAGTCGTCGCGGACGCCGTGGAGTTCCAGAACGACGTGGACCGATTCATCCCGCTGCACACGGACGAGGTGAGCGTCGTCAACGGCGTCGAAGGCGATCACCCGGTCGATGACTCGCGATCGTCACTGTCGCGGGCGAGCGTTCCCGCAGGCCGGACGTCGGCGACGAGATCGACGCCGCGCCCCGAACCGTCGATTCACAAGCCCTTGACCGCAGTCCCGTCCCACCGTGGGTCGGCCAGCAGTTCCGGTGCCGGACCGACGAAGGCGCGGGCGGCGTCGGGGTCGCCGGTGAGGGTGAAACGCAGCCACGCGGTGAGGTACCCGCGGAATCCCCCTCCGTCGGTGGGCC
Source organism: Rhodococcus tukisamuensis NBRC 100609 (assembly GCF_001894985.1). Classification (GTDB taxonomy): domain Bacteria; phylum Actinomycetota; class Actinomycetes; order Mycobacteriales; family Mycobacteriaceae; genus Rhodococcus_G; species Rhodococcus_G tukisamuensis. The sequence goes on from NZ_BCXG01000028.1 coordinate 56,381, forward strand.
AGTTGTGCCCCACCCCCAGCAGGCGGCCGCGGGCCGCGGGCCCCGGGCTCACGGCGTGAAAGGCGGCCTGCGGTATGGCCGTCGAGACCGGATCCTCGGACCCGGTCAGGTAGAACACCGGACCGGTCAGTCGAGTCACGTCGAACACGTCGACCGGCCGACTGGCCCACCAGGGATCGGGCAGGTCGAGCACCGCGGTGGAGGTGATCAGTCCGTCGGAGTCGGTGCTGGCATTGATCGATCCCCCGGCGCCCTGCGAATGTCCGACGGCGGCGACGTTGCCGACGTCGATGCGATCGTGAAAGACGCTCTCCGGGTTGTCGTTCTGCGCCAGTATGTAGCGCGCTGCCGCCAGGATCTCGGTCCCGTCGCCGGTGACGCTGCTGTCGGCGACCACGACGACGAGGCCCCAGGAGGCCAGGTGGCGGAGCAACTCCTCGTACTGCTTGTACGTCGCGTAGCTTCCGTTGCCGAAGGTGACCACCGGATGGCGCTCGGGGCTGGTGGCGATGTCGGCGGGGTGGAACACCTGGTACCCGGGCACCGCAACCGATGTGACGGCGTGGATGCCGGCGGCCGCGTAGCGCTCGCTGACGGATTGCCGTTCCGGAGCAACGGATGCCGGCGGTGTGGGACCGGCCTCGGGAGCCGAGGCGAGGGCCGGTGCCGAGAACCCGAATGCCGTCGGCATCGCGAGGATCGCGGCGAGGAGCAGTGTCCGGGAGGGTCGGGTGGTGGGAAGCAGGGGTCGCCGTAACGTCACGGAAGCGCATCCTACCCAGCGTCGGCGGCGCGATCTCGTGCGAACATGGCCGCCATGCCCAGTTTTGTCAGACCCCGGCGGCGTGCCCCGGCCACTGCCACCCCGGCGCCGAACGTCGAGACCCTGCCCCGCGTGTGCGTGATCGGTGCGGGATCGTCGGGCATCGCCGCGGCCAAGGCGCTCCACGTCGCCGGAATCCCGTTCGACTGCTTCGAGCAGGGCAGCGTGATCGGCGGCAACTGGGTCTACGACAACCCGAACGGGGTGTCCGCCTGCTACGAGACGCTGGAGATCAACACGTCCTGCCCGCGGATGGCCTACTCGGACTTCCCGATGCCCGCCGACTATCCGCCCTACGCGCGGCACGACCAGGTCCGCGCCTACTTCGAGTCCTACGTGGAGCATTTCGGGTTCCGGCACACCATCACGTTCGGCACCACCGTCGAGCAGGTCGAGCGAGCCCCGGACGGCACGTGGTCGGTCCGTACGACCGGCCCCGCCGGCGAGCGCGTGGAGAGCTACGACGCCGTGCTGGTTGCGAACGGGCACCACTGGGACGCCCGCTGGCCGGACCCCACTCCGGGGAGCTTCACCGGCGAGCAGATCCACTCCCACGACTACCGCACCGCCGACCAGCTGGCCGGCCGGGACGTGGTGGTCGTGGGCATGGGGAATTCGGGTCTCGACATCGCGGTCGAGGCGTCCAAGGTCGCGCGCAGCACCACGCTGGCGGTGCGTCGCAGCCACTGGGTGATGCGCAAGATGCTGCTTGGCAAGCCCGCCGACCGATTTGTGATGCCGGGCTGGATGCCGGGCTGGGCGATCTCTGCCGGGCTCCGCGTCACCGCCCTCACGGCCGGCGACCTGACCCGCTACGGGCTCCCACGGCCGACACATCGGCCCGGTCAAGCGCACCCGGTGCAGTCCGAGCAGATCCACGCGCGACTGCAGGCCGGTGCGATCACCCCACGTCCGAGGATCGACCGGTTCGACGGCGACACAGTCGTTTTCGAGGACGGGACCCGGTCCCGCGCCGACCTGATCGTGTGGGCCACCGGATACCGGGTGAGCTTTCCGTTCTTCGACCCGGAGCTCGTCGCCGCCCCCGAGAACGACCTGCCGCTGTGGAAGCGAACTGTGCACCCGGATCTTCCCGGCCTGTACTTCGTCGGGCTTCTGCAGCCGCTCGGCGCGGTGATGCCGCTCGCCGAGGCGCAGGGCGCGTGGATCGCCGAGACCCTCGCCGGCCGGTACCTGCCGCCGCCCGACGCCGAGATCCGGTCGCAGATGACGGCCGAGCACGATCGCGCCAAGCGGCGGTTCTACAACTCGCCACGGCACACCATGGAGGTCGACTTCGAGCACTACCTCTGGAGTCTCGAGCGGGAGCGACGGCGCGGTGCCCGCCGCGCCGGCACCGCGCGCTGACCGGCAGTGCGAGGGGCACGCGCGGTCATGGCGACTGGCCCACAAGCGGGATGAACTGGGTGGTGGACCGGCCGACAATCGCGCCTGACGAGGGCGTCTGATCACACAAGTATGCCGACGGTCTGGTGCGTCAGCCGGCGAGCTGCTTGAGGACCGCAAGGTTGGCGGCCATGCCGTCCCGCCACACGGCCAACCGGTGGGCGAGAATCGTGCCCTCCTTGTCCGGGTACTGCTCGATGAAGTCGGAGAGCGGTGACCGCCCTGTGCCCGCCTTTGCCCACTGTCGAACGACGGCGCCGTCGCCGTCGGAGTCGACCTCGAAGCCCCAGACAGCCAGCGGCTCATCCGCTGGGCCCACACGCCACACCCAGCGGCGACCGTCTTCGACCTCGGTGATCTCCGGCTCGGTGTGCCACTCTCCCGCCTGCGGGTTGGCGTTGTACCCACGGAATCGAGCGCCGACGGCGACCCCCGCGGCCCCATCCAGCCACTCCACCCGCTGCAGTTCGCCGTCGGCGCGGGTGGGCAGCTCGATGTCGGTGATCAGCGCCCAGGCGTGCTCGGGACTGCACTCCAGACGTTCGGAGACCTCGACGGTTGGGTTGTCGCGCAGACGCATGAGGCTCCTCCGTGGCTGGATTCGGTGTCCGAGGGCAAGGTGGTGCCGATGCTATGTGAGTGGAGAAGGAAGAGGAGAGAGGGGTTCACCAACGGCGGGTCGTGCAGGTCTGGATCGGGGCCGGTCGCGGACTGGGTGGCGATCAGGATGCCGCCGGCCAGAAACACGACGAGCACGTAAACCGCTGTCGGCGACCACATCCGGTGCGGTGGTGAAGTCATGCATCAGAGCCTCGCGCGGCGCCCCCCCCCCGGGAGCACATCAACCATCGGTGTCAACCGTCCCTGATACCCAGGGGTCATCCCGCCGCTGTCTCAGCTTTCGGCGACAGCGGCAGCGAGGCGTCGCGGATCGGCAACAAGCCCCGGCTAGTCTCGGGGCATGCTGGCCACCGCGATCATCGTCATCACGTTTGCCCTAGTCTTCTATTCAATCGGCGTGTGGTCGGAACGCATCCAAAAGACCTTGAAGTGGTGGCACGCCGGCGCCTTCACGCTCGGCCTGGTCTGCGACGCCACCGGTACCTTCCTGATGAGCAAAATCTCCGACGAGTCATCGGAAGCCGGAACATCCACGTTCGACCAGATCATGATCGTCACCGGAGCCTTGGCGATCGTGCTCATGGCCATTCACCTGGTGTGGGCCGTCATTGTCCTGCTCCGCGATCGCCCCTCCGAGAAGGCAAAGTTCCACCAGTTCAGCCTGGTCGTGTGGTCGATCTGGCTGGTGCCCTACTTCACGGGGGCCATCGGCGCCATGACTGGCTAGCATGTGCTCAGCCACGGCCGAAGAATGACGCTCGTTGCCCGTCGGGTCAGCGGCCCCGGGGGTTCGGCACCTGTCCCGCGAGCAGCATCTCCACGGTCTCGTCGCCGAGCTCCTCCCGCAGCCGGCTCGTGACGTCGGGCGCCCTCCGCATGTGGGCGCCGCCGTCGACGGTGATCGCCGTGCCGGTGACCCAGGACGATTCCGGGCCCGCGAGAAACCGGATGGCGCCGGCGATGTCGGTCGGCACGCCGAGCCGCCCGAGTGGGGTCTGCTCGAGGAAGGCAGTCGGCCGGCCGCCCGCGAAGCTGGCGGCGACCTTGGGGTTGTCCGGTGAGTTCACCAGGCCTGGCCTGATGCAGTTGATGCGGATGCCGAGGTGGCCGAATTCGTCTGCGGCGGTGCGGATGAGTGCCTCCAGTCCGGCCTTGCCCGCGCAGTAGCCGCTCATGTACGGAAAGGTCTGGGCGGCGATTACCGACGAGGTGAACACCATCGATCCGCCGCCCGCCTTCGCCATGGCCGGCACACAGGACTTGATCGCGACGAACGCGCTGGTGATGTTGACCTGCAGCTCGTTGGTGAAGTCGCGCGCGTTGTTCATCAGCAGCGGCGTGGTGCTGCCCCGGCCGACCGTGCTCACGCAGATGTCGAGTCCGGCAGACCCGCTTGCCCTCGCGACGGCGGCGGCGACGTCGTCCTCGACCAGTGAGTCGCCGGCGATGTGATCGACGCGGGCGCCGTCGGGGGCGTGCGATGCGAGTTCGGCTGCGAACGCCGCGATCCTCGACTCGTCCCGGCTCATGATCGTCACCGATGCGCCCGCCGACACGAGCGCTCGAGCCCCCTCGCCGCCGATGCCGCCGGCTCCGCCGATGACCAGCGCCGTCCTACCGCTCAGATCGAGCTTCATATGGGTGCACCTTTCGAGGAGGGCGGAGACTTGCAAGCTCGTCGATTGTCGAGCGGGACACTCGTCGACGGATCAGCGAGATGCGGCTCGTACCACCCGGACGAGATCGTCGACTGCACGAGCGCAGTCGTCGCGCGCGTATCCGAGCCGGGCAGCGACTTCCGAGCCCACCTCGTATGCCAGCGTGTTGCCGCGACCCTGGACGATGAACGGGTCCGGCAGCAGCGGGTGTTCCTCGTCGCGCTCGTCGATGACCCGATTGCCGCCCGCGGCATCGACGAGCATCTGGAAGAACTCGCGAAAGGTGAGATTCTGGTCGCCGACAAGGTAGGCCGCGCCCGGCTCGGCATTGTGCAGAGCGCCCCAGATCGCTTCCGCCAATGAACGAGCCGACATGTAGTTCGTCCCGCCGGCCGGGGCAAAGTCGGGAATCCCGGGCTCATCCCCGGCCGCCCACGAGATCATCCGGCGGTAGCGCCTGGCAGACGCACCGGGGACGGCACCGATGATGGAGGGGGGATTCAAGGTGGAGATGTTGAACGATTCGTCGGCGAGGGCACAGGCCCCCTCGTCGGCCGCCTGCCGCGCGGCCACGTACGGGTTGTCTGAGGCCAGGTCGGGGCGGAGCTGGTGGTAGTAGCTTCCGACCTGTACGAAACGGGGAACACCGGCCTTCTTGGCGAGCGCCGCGAATCGCGGGACGCCGACGCTCTGCGTTCGCTCCCAGAACGGGCCGTCGTCGACGTCGGGGCCCTTGTGCCGCACGTCCTGGCCGGCAGCAAAGACGATCCCGTCGAACCCCGACAGCTGCTCCACCGTGAAGGACGGGCCGGTGTAGTCGCCGACCAACACGGGAAACCCGGCGACCGGGGAGTCATCCGCGATCGGACCGCGGGCAGCCAGGGTTACGTCATTGCCCCGTTCGCGCAGATGGAGGGCGGCGTGGGCACCGATCATGCCGGTGCCTCCGAGAACCAGAATCTTCACAGCAGTGGACCTTTCGAGTGTTAGCCGATGAGAACAGGGTCAGGGGTTGCGAGGGC
>NZ_BCXG01000029.1 GCF_001894985.1 Rhodococcus tukisamuensis NBRC 100609
GGGCCGGAACGGTCAGTCGGCTCGGTGCGTGCCCTGTGCGCCGTTCCCGTTGCCCTGGTTCCCGTTGCCCGGGTCCTGGATCGCGGGGAAGACGACGGTGTCGTCGGACTGCGGCTGCACGGCCCGGAAGACCTCGGTGTCCGCGGACGGGTCGCTGTAGCCGCCCTCGGGGTAGGCGTTCTGCTGGTAGTACCCGCCCTGTGCGTCGGGGTCCTGTGCGTCGGGGTACTGGCCGTTCGGGACCTGCTCGCCGGCGCCGTGCTCGTACGTCCAGTCGGACTCGGCGTAGCCCTCCTCGGCGTAGGCGACGGTCTCGGAGCCCGCGTCGACGTAGTCGTCGTTGTACGCGGCCTCGGCCGCACCCGCGGCGCCGGCCGCGACCGGGGCGGCGACGGACTTCTTCGCGTCGCGCCGGACGAGGATGCGGCCGATGGCGCCGCCGAGGGTCGCGGGGATGAAGACGAGCAGCACCGTGAAGGCCGCGCCGGAGGTCAGTTCGAAGAACAGCGAGTTCTCGCCGAGGGCGATGTCGCTGACCATGCCCACCACCCAGACGACCGCGCCCGCGAGCAGGCCGGCGAGGACGGCGGCCTTGAGCCACATCATGGTGAGGTCGGCGCCCTCGTCCTCACCCGGGTACGCACGCGCGTCACGGATGCCGTCGAGGCCACCCCAGATCAGCGCCGCGAGAATCACCACGACGATGCTGACCCACCGCAGTGAGGTGCCGTGCAGGGGCCATTCGGTGACGGCGATTCCGAGCAGTACACGTGTCACCACGTGCACAAACGCCATCCCGAGTCCACGAAGAAGCCACGAGTTCATTCCGACAGCGTAACGACCGTCACGACAGGTCTGTGTCCTAACCCACAGCGACCGCTCCGGGTGACGCTCGCGACGGGTTCCGCTGCCGTAGGTTGGGGCCATGTCCTCCGCCGATCACGGGTCCCGCCGGGCCGCGTTGCGCGCGCAGATTCGCGAACGCGGCCTCGACGCGATGCTCGTCACCGACCTGCTCAACATCCGGTACCTGACCGGCTTCACCGGGTCCAGCGCCGCGCTGGTCGTCGACGCCCGGGACACCGCCGATTCCGAGGACCGGACCGTGATCTGCACCGACGGCCGGTACCTGACGCAGGTGGCGGCCCAGGTGCCGGACCTGCCCTCGCTGATAGACCGGGCCGGCGCCGCGGCGTTGGTGCGCGGGCTGTCCGCCGCACCGGTCTCCCGGGTCGGTTTCGAGTCCCACGTGGTGACGGTCGACAACCTGTCCGGCTGGCAGTCGACGGCGCCGGACCTCGAGTTCGTCCGGACCCCCGGCACGGTCGAACAGCTGCGAATGGTCAAGGACGAGCACGAGATCGGGTTGCTGCGCCGGGCCTGCACGGTCGCGGACCTGGCACTGGCGGTGCTGGTCGAACGCGGTGGGCTGCGGCCCGGTCGCACCGAGCGGGAGGTCGGGCGGGAGCTGGAGTTCCTGATGCTCGAGCACGGCGCCGACGGCATCTCGTTCGAGACCATCGTCGCGGCCGGGGCGAACTCGGCGATCCCGCACCACCGGCCCACCGCCGCGGTGCTCGCGACCGGCGACTTCGTCAAACTCGACTTCGGTGCGCAGGTCGGCGGCTACCACTCCGACATGACGCGGACCTATGTGCTGGGTGTCGCGGCGGACTGGCAGCGCGAGGTGTACGACCTCGTCGCGCGTTCGCAGGCGGCGGGCTGCGCCGCCCTGGCGCCCGGTGTCGAGGTGTCGGCCGTCGACGCCGCGGCGCGGTCGGTGATCGCCGACGCGGGTCACGGGGAGCTGTTCCTGCACGGTCTCGGGCACGGGGTGGGGCTGGAGATCCACGAAGCACCGGGGATCGGAGCGCTCGGCACCGGTACACTCCTTTGCGGTGCGGTGGTGACCGTCGAGCCGGGTGTGTACTTCTCCGGGCGCGGTGGCGTCAGGATCGAGGACACGCTCGTCGTTCGCGAGCAGGAGCCGGAGCTCCTCACTCTCACCAGCAAGGATTTCGTCATCGTCTGAAGGAGACGCGAAGTAAGTGGCAGATACCAGTGATTTCAAGAACGGGCTTGTGCTGAAGATCGAGGGTCAGCTGTGGCAGATCATCGAGTTCCAGCACGTCAAGCCCGGCAAGGGCCCGGCCTTCGTGCGCACCAAGCTCAAGAACGTGCTTTCCGGCAAGAACGTCGACAAGACCTTCAACGCCGGCGTGAAGGTCGAGACGGCGACCGTCGACCGCCGCGACATGACGTACCTGTACCACGACGGTAGCGACTACGTCTTCATGGACGGCGACACCTACGACCAGATCTCGATCAGCGAGGCCACGGTCGGGGACCAGGCCCGATTCCTGCTCGAGAACATGCAGGTGCAGGTCGCCACGCACGAGGACGCGCCGCTGTTCGTCGAGCTGCCCGTCACCGTCGAGTTGCTCGTCAAGCACACCGACCCCGGTCTGCAGGGCGACCGCTCCACCGGCGGCACCAAGCCCGCCATCCTCGAGACCGACGCCGAGGTGCAGGTCCCGCTGTTCGTCAACACCGGCGACAAGCTGAAGATCGACTCGCGTGACGGCAACTACCTGGGTCGCGTGAATTCGTAGCGTGTCCAGCAGTCACAAGAAGTTCGGCGCCCGGCACAAGGCCCGCAAGCGCGCCGTCGACTTCCTCTTCGAGGCCGAGGCCCGCGACGTCGACCCGGTGGCCCTGGCCTCCGAGCGGACGACGATGGCCACCCGCGACGAGACCGTCGCGCCGGTCAGCCCGTACACCGTCACCGTGGTGACCGGGGTGGCGGAGAACCTGGACCGCCTGGACCGGGTCATCGCCGACCACCTGCAGGACTGGACGCTGGAGCGGTTGCCCGCGGTGGACCGGGCGATCCTGCGCATCGCGGTGTGGGAGCTCTTCCACGCCACGGACGTGCCGCCCGTCGTCGCGGTGGACGAGGCGGTGGAGCTCGCGAAGGAGCTCTCCACCGACGACTCGCCCGCGTTCGTCAACGGCGTGCTCGGACAGGTGGTGCTCGTCGCGCCGCAGGTGCGGGCGGCGGCCGCCGCCACCGCGCAGTCGGCGCGGCCCGCCGAACCGGAGTCGGACCCGGTTTCGGCCTCCGGCGACGAGGCCTGAGGAAGACCGTGCAGACCCGAACGCCGCGGACCGATCGAGAATCGGTCCGCGGCGTTCGTCGTCTCCAGCGTTCTATGCACCGCCGCCCGCCGGCCGGTGTGGTTGAGCACACCCGGCGCCGCTGCCGTCCCGGTGGTCGCGCGCTGATACGCTCGACGACGTCAGACATCCTTTAACGACCCGTCCCGAGAGGCGGAGAAGGAGGTCCAGTTTGCTCTCCCCAGAGCCGTCCTCCGCCGAGTCACCGGCGACCAGGGAGCTGTTGTCTCCCGCCGACGTGGGCCGCACGATCGCCCGTATCGCGCACCAGATCATCGAGAAGACCGCGCTCGACGCGGAGACCGACCCGCCCCGCGTGGTGTTGATCGGCATCCCGACGCGCGGCACCACCCTGGCGACCAGGCTGGCGAACAAGATCGAGGAGTTCTCGGGGGTCCGCCCGCCGACCGGCTCGCTCGACATCACCCTCTACCGCGACGACCTGCGGACCAAGCCGCACCGTCCGCTCGAGCGCACCTCCGTGCCCGACGGCGGCGTCGACAACGCGCTGGTGGTGCTCGTCGACGACGTGCTGTTCTCCGGACGCACCGTGCGCGCGGCCCTCGACGGGTTGCGCGACCTCGGCCGGCCCAAGGCCGTGCAGCTCGCCGTCCTGGTGGACCGCGGGCACCGCGAACTGCCGCTGCGGGCGGACTACGTCGGCAAGAACGTGCCCACCGCGCGCACCGAGGACGTCAAGGTGCAGCTCGTGGAGCACGACGGCGTCGACAGTGTCACGCTCAGCGGCGGCGTCCAGGCGGCGCCGGGCGACGGGGCGAACGGGGGAGCGGGCAAGTGAAGCATCTTCTCTCGGTCTCGGACCTCACGGTCGAGACCGCCACCGGGCTGCTCGACGAGGCCGAACGGTTCGAGCAGGCGCTGCTCGGCCGCGAGGTCCGCAAGCTGCCGACGCTCCGGGGTCGCACCGTCATGACGGTCTTCTTCGAGAACTCCACCCGCACCCGGGTCTCGTTCGAGGTGGCCGGCAAGTGGATGAGCGCCGACGTGATCAACGTCAGCGCCTCGAGTTCCTCGGTCTCCAAGGGCGAGTCGCTGCGGGACACCGCGATGACGCTGCGGGCGGCCGGCGCGGACGCGCTGATCGTGCGCCACCCCGCCTCCGGTGCCGCGCACCGGATCGCCGAGTGGACCGCGGACGCCGGCGACGGCCCGGCCGTGATCAACGCCGGCGACGGCACCCACGAGCACCCCACCCAGGCACTGCTCGACGCGCTGACCCTGCGTCAGCGACTCGGCTCGATCGAGGGCAAGCGCGTCGTGATCGTCGGCGACATCCTGCACAGCCGCGTCGCACGCAGCAACGCCTTCCTGCTCTCGCTGCTGGGCGCCGAGGTGGTGCTGGTCGCGCCGCCGACGCTGCTGCCGATCGGCGTCTCCACCTGGCCGGTGACGGTCTCGCACTCGCTCGACGCGGAACTGCCCGGCGCCGACGCGGTGCTGATGCTGCGCGTGCAGGCCGAGCGGATGAACGGCGGGTTCTTCCCGTCGCAGCGCGAGTACTCGATCACCTACGGGCTCTCGGAGAAGCGGCTCGCGATGCTCCCCGAGCATGCCGTGGTGCTGCACCCCGGCCCGATGCTGCGCGGCATGGAGATCGCCTCCGCCGTCGCGGATTCACCGAAAACTGCTGTGCTGCAGCAGGTCACGAACGGAGTTCACATTCGCATGGCGGTCCTGTTCGGGTTGTTGGTCGGTACCGAGGGGGCAGCGCTGTGACCGGTGAGGCCAGAAACACTTCCCGAGGCTTCGCCCGCGGCGGGGTCCTGATCCGCGGCGCCCGCCTGTACGGCGAGGGCGAGCCGCAGGACGTGCTGATCGGCGACGGCGAGATCCTCGCGATCGGCGCCGGACTCGACGTGCCCGAGGGCGCGGAGGTCGTCGAGGCCGGCGGCCAGGTGCTGCTGCCCGGCTTCGTGGACCTGCACACCCACCTGCGCGAGCCCGGCCGCGAGGACACCGAGACCATCGAGTCCGGGTCCGCCGCCGCCGCGCTCGGCGGCTACACCGCGGTGTTCGCGATGGCGAACACCAGCCCCGTCGCGGACTCCGTGGTCATCACCGACCATGTGTGGCGACGCGGGCAGGAGGTCGGCCTGGTCGACGTGCACCCGGTCGGTGCCGTGACCGTCGGGCTCGCGGGCAAGCAGCTCGCCGAGATGGCGACCATGGCGTCGGGCGTCGGCAAGGTCAAGATGTTCTCCGACGACGGCCACTGCGTGGACGACCCGCTCATCATGCGTCGCGCGCTCGAGTACTCCAGCTCGCTCGGGGTGCTCATCGCGCAGCACGCGGAGGAGCCGCGCCTGACCGTCGGCGCCGTCGCGCACGAGGGCCCGACCGCGGCCCGGCTCGGACTGGCCGGCTGGCCGCGCGCCGCCGAGGAGTCGATCGTGGCGCGCGACGCGCTGCTGGCAAGGGACGCCGGCGCCCGTGTGCACATCTGTCACGCGTCGACCGCCGGCACCGTCGAGCTGATGAAGTGGGCGCGCGGGCAGGGCATCTCGATCACCGCCGAGGTCACCCCGCACCACCTGCTGCTCGACGACTCGCGGCTCGAGACGTACGACGCGGTGAACAAGGTGAACCCGCCCCTGCGTGAGCGCAGCGACGTCGAGGCGCTGCGCAAGGGCCTGGCCGAGGGCGTCATCGACTGCGTCGCCACCGACCACGCGCCGCACGCCGAGCAGGACAAGTGCTGCGAGTTCTCGGCGGCCCGGCCCGGCATGCTGGGCCTGGAGACGGCGCTGGCGATCGTCGCGCAGACGATGGTCGAGCCCGGCCTGCTGGACTGGCGCGGCGTGGCCAAGGTGATGAGCGAGCGGCCCGCCGAGATCGTCGGGCTGACCGACCAGGGCCGGCCGATCGCGGTCGGCGAGCCGGCGAACCTGACGCTGGTCGACCCGCAGCGGGAGTGGACGGTGCGGGGGCCGGAACTGGCGTCCATCGCCGCGAACACCCCGTTCGAGGCGATGACCTTCGCGGCCCGCGTGACCACCACACTGCTGCGCGGCCGGGTCACCGTCCGGGACGGGCAGGTACAGCGATGAGCATGGACCGGCTGCTGCTGACCCTCGGATTCGTGGTGTTCTGGGTGGTCATGGTGGCGCTGATGTACTGGGGTTGGAAGGGCCGTGCCCGCCGCCAGCAGGACCGGATCGGCGTGCTGCCGGAGCCGCCCGCCGAACTGGGCGCCCGGCTGATCGAACCGAGCAGCGGACTGTACGTCGGCAGCACGCTGGCGCCGAGCTGGCAGGACCGGATCGCGGTCGGCGACCTCGGCTACCGCGCGACCGGAGACCTGTCCCGGTACGAGACGGGTGTGCTGCTCGAACGCGACGGCGCGTCGGCGATCTGGATCCCGCAGGACTCGATCCGCGCGATCCGAACCGAGCGCGGGCTCGCGGGCAAGGTCATGAGCAAGGACGGAGTGCTGGTGATCCGGTGGGAGTTGCCCACCGGGACCGAGATCGACACCGGCTTCCGTGGAGACGACAAGAGTGTGTACCCGGCATGGGTGAACGGAGAGAACGCGTGAGCAATTCGGCAGCGGTCCTGGTCCTCGAGGACGGCAGGGTCTTCCGCGGCAGCACCTTCGGTGCGGTCGGGCAGACCCTGGGCGAGGCGGTCTTCAGCACCGGTATGACCGGTTACCAGGAGACCCTCACCGATCCCAGCTACCACCGCCAGATCGTGGTGTCCACGGCGCCGCAGATCGGCAACACCGGCTGGAACGACGAGGACGACGAGTCCGTCGGCCCCACCGGCGACGCCGCCGGCGCCAAGATCTGGGTGGCCGGCTACGTCGTCCGGGACCCCTCCCGCGTCACCTCGAGCTGGCGGGCGACGGGTTCGCTGCAGGCCAAGCTGGAGGAGCAGGGGATCGTCGGCATCGCCGGCATCGACACCCGGGCCCTGGTGCGGCACCTGCGCACCCGCGGTTCCATGAAGGCCGGCGTCTTCTCCGGCGACGCCCTGGCGGCGGACGACATCCTGGTGGACCGGGTCCGGCAGCAGCCGACCATGCTCGGCGCGGACCTCGCGGGTGAGGTCAGCACCACCAGCGGCTACATCGTCGAGCCCACCGGCGGTGACGCCCGGTTCACGGTCGCCGCGATCGACCTCGGCATCAAGACCAACACCCCGCGGATGTTCGCCGAGCGCGGCATCCGGGTACACGTGCTGCCGTCCAACGCGACGCTCGAGCAGATCCTCGACCTCGAGGCCGACGGGGTGTTCCTGTCCAACGGACCGGGCGACCCGGCCACCGCCGACGGCGCGGTGCACCTGACCAAGGAGGTGCTCGGCCAGGGCCTGCCGCTGTTCGGCATCTGCTTCGGCAACCAGATCCTCGGCCGCGCGCTCGGCATGGAGACCTACAAGATGAAGTTCGGTCACCGGGGCATCAACATCCCGGTCATCGAGCACCACACCGGTCGCATCGCGATCACCGCGCAGAACCACGGGTTCGCCCTCGAGGGTGAGGCCGGACAGGAGTTCGACACCCCCTTCGGCCGGGCCGTGGTCAGCCACACCTGCGCCAACGACGGGGCCGTGGAGGGCGTCCGACTGCTCGACGACTCCGCCTTCTCCGTCCAGTACCACCCCGAGGCCGCCGCAGGCCCGCACGACGCCGCATACCTCTTCGACCGTTTCACCGGCTTGCTCGAGGCTCGCTCGACCAAGAAAGGCAGCAAGTAATGCCACGCCGCACAGATCTCAAGCACATCCTGGTGATCGGCTCCGGGCCGATCGTGATCGGCCAGGCCTGTGAGTTCGACTACTCGGGCACCCAGGCCTGCCGCGTGCTGCGCGAGGAGGGCCTGCGCGTGAGCCTGGTCAACTCCAACCCGGCCACCATCATGACCGACCCGGAGTTCGCCGACGCCACCTACGTCGAGCCGATCACCGCCGAGTTCGTCGAGAAGGTCATCGCGCTCGAGGCGGCCAAGGGCCACCCGATCGACGCGGTGCTCGCCACCCTCGGCGGCCAGACCGCGCTGAACACCGCGGTCGCGCTGCACGAGCAGGGCATCCTCGAGAAGTACGACGTCGAGCTGATCGGCGCCGACTTCGACGCCATCCAGCGCGGCGAGGACCGGCAGAAGTTCAAGGACATCGTCGCCAAGGTCGGCGGCGAGTCCGCGAAGTCCGCCGTCTGCTACACGATGGACGAGGTGCACGCCACGGTCGCCGAACTCGGCTACCCGGTGGTCGTGCGCCCCTCGTTCACCATGGGCGGCCTCGGCTCGGGCATGGCGTACAACGAGGAGGACCTGAACCGGATCGCCGGTGGCGGCCTGGCCGCGTCGCCGACCGCGAACGTCCTGATCGAGGAGTCCATCCTCGGTTGGAAGGAGTACGAGCTCGAGCTGATGCGCGACGGCCGCGACAACGTCGTGATCGTCTGTTCCATCGAGAACGTCGACCCGGTCGGTGTGCACACCGGCGACTCGGTCACCGTCGCCCCGGCGATGACGCTGACCGACCGCGAGTACCAGAAGATGCGCGACCTCTCCATCGACATCCTGCGTGAGGTGGGCGTCGACACCGGCGGCTGCAACATCCAGTTCGCGATGGACCCGACGGACGGCCGCCTGGTCGTCATCGAGATGAACCCGCGGGTCTCGCGCTCGTCGGCGCTGGCGTCGAAGGCGACCGGCTACCCGATCGCGAAGATGGCCGCCAAGCTGGCCATCGGCTACACGCTCGACGAGATCGTCAACGACATCACCAAGGAGACGCCGGCCTGCTTCGAGCCCACGCTCGACTACGTCGTCGTCAAGGCGCCGCGGTTCGCCTTCGAGAAGTTCCCCGGCGCCGACGGCACCCTCACCACCACGATGAAGTCCGTGGGCGAGGCGATGAGCATCGGCCGCAACTTCACCGAGGCCTTCGGTAAGGTGATGCGCTCGCTCGAGACCAAGCGCGCGGGCTACTGGACCGGCCCCGAGGTGGAGGCCACCGACCTGGAGTCGCTGCTCGCCGACCTGAGCGTTCCGCAGGACGGCCGGATGTACGGCATCGAGAAGGCCTTCGCCCTCGGCGCCACCGTCGAGCAGCTCTTCGAGGCCACCAAGATCGATCCGTGGTTCCTCGACCAGATGCTGCAGATCCACGAGCTGGGCAACGAGATCCGCGAGGCGGCGGCGTTCGACGAGCAGCTGCTGCGTCAGGCGAAGTACCACGGCCTGTCCGACCGGCAGATCGCCGCGCTGCGCCCCGAACTCGGCGACGAGGACGGCGTCCGCGCCCTGCGTGACGAGCTGAAGGTGCACCCGGTCTACAAGACGGTGGACACCTGCGCGGCCGAGTTCGAGGCCAAGACGCCGTACCACTACTCCACGTACGAGCTCGACCCCGAGGCCGAGTCCGAGGTGGCGCCGCAGACCGAGCGTCCCAAGGTGCTGATCCTCGGGTCCGGCCCGAACCGCATCGGCCAGGGCATCGAGTTCGACTACTCCTGCGTGCACGCGGCACTGACGCTGTCCGAGGCCGGCTACGAGACCGTCATGGTCAACTGCAACCCCGAGACCGTCTCCACCGACTACGACACGGCGGACCGGCTGTACTTCGAGCCGCTGACGTTCGAGGACGTGCTCGAGGTGTACCGCGCGGAGTCGATCTCCGGAACGGTCGCGGGCGTCATCGTCCAGCTCGGCGGCCAGACGCCGCTGGGCCTGGCGAAGCGGCTCAAGGCGGCGGGCGTCCCGATCGTGGGCACCAGCCCCGAGGCCATCGACCTGGCGGAGGACCGCGGCGAGTTCGGCCGGGTGCTCACCGAGGCCGGCCTGCCCGCGCCGAAGTTCGGCACCGCCACCACCTTCGACGGTGCCCGCGAGATCGCGGCCGGCATCGGCTACCCGGTGCTGGTGCGCCCGTCCTACGTGCTCGGCGGTCGCGGTATGGAGATCGTGTACGACGAGAAGTCGTTGCAGGACTACATCTCTCGTGCCACCGAGATCTCCGACGACCGGCCGGTGCTGGTCGACCGGTTCCTGGAGGACGCGGTCGAGATCGACGTCGACGCGTTGTGCGACGGCACCGAGGTGTACCTCGGCGGCGTGATGGAGCACATCGAGGAGGCCGGCATCCACTCCGGCGACTCGGCCTGTGCGCTGCCGCCGATCACCCTGGGCCGGGCGGACCTGGAGAACGTGCGCCGGTCCACCGAGGCGCTGGCGAAGGGCATCGGCGTCAAGGGCCTGCTCAACGTCCAGTACGCGCTCAAGGACGACATCCTCTACGTGCTCGAGGCGAACCCGCGGGCCAGCCGGACCGTGCCGTTCGTCTCCAAGGCGACCGCGGTGCAGCTGGCCAAGGCCTGCGCCCGCGTCATGCTGGGGGAGTCCATCGCGGACCTGCGGGCGAGCGGTGTGCTGCCCGCGACGGGCGACGGGGGCAACACGCCGGCCGGCGCGCCGATCGCGGTCAAGGAGGCGGTGCTGCCGTTCAACCGTTTCCGCAAGGCGGACGGCACCGGCGTCGACACCCTGCTCAGCCCCGAGATGAAGTCGACGGGCGAGGTCATGGGCATCGACTCCGACTTCGGAACGGCGTTCGCCAAGAGCCAGACCGCGGCGTACGGCTCGCTGCCGACGTCGGGTTCGGTGTTCGTGTCGGTGGCCAACAAGGACAAGCGGTCGCTGATCTTCCCGGTGAAGCGGCTCGCGGACCTCGGGTTCACCATCCTGGCCACCGAGGGCACCGCGGACGTGCTGCGCCGCAACGGCATCGCGTGCGAGCAGGTCTACAAGCAGTCGGGTGAGGACCACCCGGAGGGCGCGCGGACCATCGTCGACCAGATCCGGGCCGGCGAGATCGACATGGTGATCAACACCCCGTACGGCAACTCGGGCCCCCGTGTGGACGGCTACGAGATCCGCAGCGCGGCGGTGGCGGCGACCATCCCGTGCATCACCACCGTCCAGGGCGCCTCCGCGGCGGTGCAGGGCATCGAGGCCGCCATCCGTGGCGACATCGGGGTGCAGTCCCTGCAGGACCTGCACGCGACGCTGCGCGAGCCGGCAGCGCGGTCATGAGCCACGGCCACAGTTGGGGTCACCGGCTCCGATCCGCGATCGGAGCCCGGGGCCGGCTGTGCGTGGGCATCGACCCGCACCCGTCGCTGTTGCAGGCGTGGGGGCTGCCGGAGACCGCGGAGGGCGTCGAGGCGTTCTCCGAGATCTGCGTGGAGGCCTTCGTCGGGGAGGTGGCCCTGGTGAAGCCTCAGGTCGCGTTCTTCGAGGCCTACGGCTCCGCCGGCTACGCCGTGCTCGAGCGCACCATCTCGGTGGTGCGCTCGGCGGGCACGCTGGTGGTCGCTGACGCGAAGCGTGGCGACATCGGCTCGACCATGGCCGCCTACGCGCAGTCCTGGCTCGGTGACGGCTCTCCGTTGGCCTCGGACGCCGTCACGGCGTCGCCCTACCTCGGCTTCGGGTCGCTCGACCCGGCCCTGGCGCTGGCGTCGGAGACCGGGCGAGGGGTGTTCGTGCTGGCGCGCACCTCCAACCCGGAGGGCGGGCGCCTGCAGGGTGCCCGGTTGTCCGAAACGTCGGGTTCCGGCGCCCCGGACGGCGAGGTTTCCGCAGTCCAGGCGGTGTCTGTGGCACAGTCGGTGGTGGACGACGCGGTCGCACACAACCGTGACGGCCGTGACACGGTGGGCCTGGTCGTGGGTGCGACACGCGGGCACGGATTGGATTTGTCGGAGTTTTCCGGTCCGATCCTGGCGCCCGGGCTGGGCGCGCAGGGTGCCACTGTGGCCGATCTCGCAGAGATATTCTATGATTCACGAGAGTTGTTGTTGCCCAACACTTCTCGTGATGTACTTCGTCACGGTCCCTCAGTTTCGGCGCTGCGTGCGGCGGCGGAACGGGTCCGAGACGAGGTCGAGGCCGGACTCGCATAGCTGACGAGATTCGCCACCGGAGTCCGGGGGCGAGTTAGCAATCGGGGCGAAGCGTGAGTACGGTCGCTATCGCCGCTGGTTATCCAGTGGTTGAACACTATTTGCACACTACGAGACGGAGGAACCGTGGCCCTTCCCCAGTTGACTGATGAGCAGCGCGCCGCTGCTTTGGAGAAGGCGGCTGCCGCCCGTAAGGCCAGGGCTGAGCTCAAGGAGCGCCTCAAGCGCGGCGGCACCGACCTGAAGCAGGTCCTCAAGGACGCCGAAGAGAACGAGATTCTCGGCAAGATGAAGGTGTCCGCCCTGCTCGAGGCCCTCCCCAAGGTGGGCAAGGTCAAGGCGCAGGAGATCATGACCGAGCTGGAGATCGCCCCGACCCGCCGTCTGCGCGGACTCGGCGATCGTCAGCGCAAGGCCCTGCTGACCAGGTTCGATTTCGAGGCCTGAGAACAAACGTGGTGGCTGACGCAGAACAGGTGTCAGACAGCAGCAAGACCACCTCGGTGAATGTGACCGGGGACAGTGCAGTGCAGAGGGGTCGGCTGGTAGTTCTGGCCGGCCCCTCCGCCGTAGGCAAGTCGAGCGTGGTGCGCAAGCTCCACGAACGCATGCCTGAACTGGTCTTCAGCGTGTCTGCCACGACAAGAGACCCTCGCCCCGGCGAGGTGGACGGCAAGGACTACCGGTTCGTCACGGCGGCCGAGTTCGAGCGGATGATCGAAGCGGGCGAACTGCTCGAGTGGGCGGACATCCACGGCGGGTTGCAGCGTTCGGGCACCCCCGCGGCCCCGGTGGAGGCGGCCCTCGAGGCAGGCCATCCGGTGCTGGTGGAGGTGGACCTGGTCGGCGCCCGCGCGGTGCGCGCTGCGATGCCGGAGGCGGTCCTCGCCTTCATGGCACCCCCGAGCTGGGAGGAGCTGGTGTCCCGGCTCACCTCGCGGGGCACCGAGTCGGCAGAGGTTGTGGCCCGCCGCCTGGAGACCGCGAAGGTCGAACTGGCGGCCAAGGACGAGTTCGACACGGTCATCGTGAACGAGGATGTCGATCGTGCTTGCGAGGAGTTGGTATCCTTGTTGGCTGGTGGTCAGCGGTAGCCGACCGCCGTCGTATTTCGCCGTACCGACTTGTACCCAGCTCTGACCTCCAGTCAGTCCTGACTAGTACACAAAGCTTGACCCAGCGCCGACCAATTTCAGGAGATACGCACATGAGTGCCACTCAGACAGCCGCGTCCGAAGCCGATCGCCACGGCGTGCCGGCGTACGACACCCCGCTCGGTATCACCAACCCGCCGATCGACGAGCTGCTCGAGCGCACCTCCTCGAAGTACGCGCTGGTCATCTACTCGGCCAAGCGGGCCCGTCAGATCAACGACTACTACAACCAGCTCGGTGACGGCATCCTCGAGTACGTCGGCCCGCTCGTCGAGCCCGGCCTGCAGGAGAAGCCGCTCTCCATCGCGCTGCGCGAGATCCACGCCGATCTGCTCGAGCACACCGAAGGCGAGTGACCGCCGGCCGTGACCGAACTTGACTCGGGTGCCGCCACCCGGCACCGGCGCATTGTCGTCGGAGTGGGTGGCGGCATTGCGGCCTACAAGGCCTGCGCGATCATTCGCAGCTTCACCGAGAGCGGACACCACGTCCGGGTGGTCCCGACCGACGCCGCGCTGGAGTTCGTCGGCAGCGCGACCTTCGAGGCGCTGTCCGGGAACCCGGTGCAGACCGGTGTCTTCACGGACGTGCCGCAAGTGCCGCACGTACGGCTCGGCCAGGAGGCCGACCTGGTCGTCATCGCCCCGGCGACCGCGGACCTGATGGCCCGCGCCGCCCACGGCCGCGCGGACGACCTGCTCACCGCGACCCTGCTCACCGCCCGCTGTCCGGTCGTGTTCGCGCCCGCGATGCACACCGAGATGTGGGAGCACCCGGCCACGGTCGCGAACGTGGCGACCCTGCGCTCGCGCGGCATCACCGTGATCGAACCGGCGTCCGGCCGGCTCACCGGCAAGGACACCGGCGCCGGTCGGCTGCCCGAACCGGACGAGATCGTCGGGCTCGCGACCCTGCTGTTGGAGCGTCCCGATGCACTGCCCCGGGACCTCGAGGGTCGTCGGATCGTGGTCTCCGCCGGCGGTACTCGCGAGCCACTGGACCCGGTCCGGTTCCTCGGCAACCGCAGCTCCGGCAAGCAGGGCTACGCGATTGCCCGGCTCGCGGCGCAGCGCGGCGCCCAGGTCACGCTGATCGCCGGATATACCGCGGAACTGTCCGACCCGGCCGCGGTCGACGTGATCCGGGTGCGCACCGCGCAGGAGATGCGCGAGGCCGTCGACAAGGCCGCGGTCGGTGCGGAGGCCGTGGTGATGGCCGCTGCCGTCGCCGACTTCCGTCCGTCCACGGTGGCCACCGCCAAGATCAAGAAGGGTGCGGACGAGCCGGACATGATCCCGCTGACCCGCAACGACGACATCCTGGCGGGGCTGGTGAAGGCACGCAGCGACGGCGACCTGCCGCTGACCACCGCGATCGTCGGTTTTGCCGCCGAGACCGGGGATGCGCAGGGCGACGTGCTCACGCACGCCCGCAGCAAGCTCGCCCGCAAGGGCTGCGACCTGCTGGTGGTCAATGCGGTCGGCGAGGGCAAGGCCTTCGAGGTCGACGACAACAGCGGCTGGATCCTCGGCGCCGACGGTTCGGAGCGGGCGCTGGCGCACGGCTCCAAGTCGCTGATGGCGAGCCGGGTCGTCGACGCGACGTCGGCATTGCTGGCCGTCGGCGGGGGCGCGAGTGCCGGCTGAGTCCGGTGCTCGTAATGTGAAAAAAGCTCGTAATGTGGAAATCGGTGTCGCGTCGGGGTTCGGCGCGATTCCCGATCTTCTTGAATTTCGGTTTTGACGTGATTTCAGCAGTGCACATCTGCCGTGCCTCGCACTAGGTTTGGCTCGGTACACAACAACAGCGTTGGCGAGAGGGAGATCTGTGAGCAAGTCCGGTAGTCGGCTATTCACCAGCGAGTCCGTGACCGAGGGCCATCCGGACAAGATCTGTGACGCGATCAGCGACTCCATCCTGGATGCGCTGCTCGAACAGGATCCCCGCAGCCGGGTCGCCGTCGAGACCCTGGTCACCACCGGCCAGGTGCACGTCGCCGGTGAGGTCACCACCACCGCCTACGCCGACATCCCGAAGATCGTTCGCGACGTCGTCCTCGGCATCGGCTACGACTCGTCCGCCAAGGGCTTCGACGGCAACTCCTGTGGCGTGAACATCGCGATCGGCGCACAGTCACCCGAGATCGCGCAGGGCGTCGACCACTCGCACGAGGCTCGCGTCGACGGCGTCACCGACGACGAGATCGACCGTCAGGGCGCCGGCGACCAGGGCCTGATGTTCGGCTACGCGTGCACCGACACCCCGGAACTGATGCCGCTGCCGATCGCGCTGGCGCACAGGCTCTCCCGCCGGCTCACCGAGGTCCGCAAGACCGGCGTGCTGCCGTACCTGCGTCCGGACGGCAAGACCCAGGTCACCATCGAGTACGACGGCGACAAGGCCGTCCGACTCGACACCGTCGTCGTCTCCACCCAGCACGCCGCGGACATCGACCTGGACAACCTGCTGACCCCCGACGTCCGGGAGAAGGTGCTCGGCTCGGTGCTCGCCGACCTCGGTGACACAAATCTCGACACCTCGAACGTGCGACTGCTGGTCAACCCGACCGGCAAGTTCGTCCTCGGCGGCCCGATGGGCGACGCCGGCCTGACCGGTCGCAAGATCATCGTCGACACCTACGGTGGCATGGCCCGTCACGGCGGCGGCGCCTTCTCGGGTAAGGACCCGTCGAAGGTCGACCGGTCCGCGGCCTACGCCATGCGCTGGGTTGCCAAGAACGCGATCGCCGCAGGTCTGGCCGAGCGCATCGAGGTGCAGGTTGCCTACGCCATCGGCAAGGCGGCGCCGGTCGGACTGTTCGTCGAGACGTTCGGCACCGAGAAGGTCGACCCGGCTCGCATCCAGACGGCGATCACCGAGATCTTCGACCTGCGTCCCGGCGCGATCATCCGTGACCTGGACCTGCTGCGGCCGATCTACGCGCCGACCGCGGCCTACGGGCACTTCGGTCGCACCGACATCGACCTGCCCTGGGAGCACACGGACCGCGCCGAGAAGCTGCGCGCGGCCGCCGGGCTCTAAATGGCGTCAGCACCGAGCCGCTCACCGATCGTGGTGGGCGGCTCGTCTGCTCTCGGGCGGAGCCTCGGGCCGGGTCGCTGTCGGTGCAGCCTGCACCGACATGCGCGGGTGGTCCCGTGGCGGTGAAGGCCGAGCGCGAGCCCGCGCCGGAACTGCCTGTCGCCCGGGTACTTCCGATGATGCCGCTCGCGCACCTGGACCGGGAGTTCGACTACCGGGTTCCGGTCGAACTCGACGAACAGGCGCAGCCCGGGGTGCGGGTGCGGGTGCGTTTCGCGGGCCGGTTGGTCGACGGGTTCATCGTCGCCCGCGTCGCGACCAGCGAGCACCCCGGCAAGCTGGGCTGGCTCGACCGGGTGGTCTCGGCCGAGCGGGTCCTGACTCCGGAGGTCTCCGATCTCGTCGACGCCGTCGCCCGCCGGTACGCCGGCACCCGCGCGGACGTGCTGCGGCTGGCGGTGCCGCCGCGGCACGCGCGGGTCGAGGCCGAGCGGGTGCCCGAGCCGGTGACGGCGCCGGAGGTGGTCCCGGATGTCGAGGCGTGGGCCGCCTACGTGCACGGCGAGTCCTTCGTGTCCGCGGTGCAGGCCGGCCGTGGTCCGCGGGCGGCCTGGCAGGCGCTGCCCGGCGAGGACTGGCCGACGAGGCTGGCGGAGCTGGCTGCCGTCGTCGCGGGCGGGGGCAGGTCCGCGGTGCTGGTGGTGCCGGACCAGAAGGACCTGGACCGGGTGGCGGCCGCGTGCGTCGCACTGGTCGGTGACGACCTGGTGGTGCCGCTGGCGGCGGGACTGGGTCCCGCGATGCGGTATCGGCGCTGGCTGGCCGCCCTGCGAGGCACCGCACGGATTGTGGTCGGTACCCGCAGTTCGGTGTTCGCGCCGGTCCCCGAGCTCGGGTTGATCGCGGTGTGGGACGACGGGGACGACAACCACTCGGAGCCACGCTCGCCCTACCCGCATGCCCGGGAGGTGGCGTTGTTGCGGGCCTTCGGCACCGGCTGCGCGGTGATCCTGGGCGGTCATGCGCGGACCGCGGAGGCGCAGGCGCTGGTGGACTCCGGGTGGGCGCACGACCTGGTCGCGGGGCGGCCGGAGGTGCGGGCGCGGGCGCCGCAAGTGACCGCGCTGGCCGACAGCGACCATGCCTTGGCCCGCGACCCGGGGGCGCGGGCGGCGCGGCTGCCGGCGATCGCGTTCGCCGCGGCCCGGGAAGCGTTGACGTCGGGTGCCGGGGTGCTGGTGCAGGTGCCGCGTCGCGGCTACGTCCCGTCGCTGGCCTGCGGGAAGTGCCGGGCGCCCGCCCGGTGCCGCCGCTGCAACGGTCCGTTGTCGCTGCCGTCGGCGGTCGGGCCGGACGGCGCGGGCACGCCGGCCTGCCGGTGGTGCGGTGTCGCCGACGCGAACCATCGGTGCCAGGCCTGCGGTAACCGTTCGCTGCGCGCGGTGGTGGTGGGCGCGGGCCGGACGGCCGAGGAACTGGGGCGCGCGTTCCCCGGGGTGCCCGTACGCACCTCCGGTGGCGGTGAGGTGTCCGCGACGGTGTCTGCCGGTGCCAGCCTGGTGGTCGCGACGGTGGGGGCGGAGCCGGTGATGCCGGGTGGCTACGGCGCCGCGCTGCTGCTCGACGGCTGGGCGCTGCTCGGCCGGGCCGACCTGCGGGCGGAGGAGGAGACGCTTCGACGCTGGATGACGGCGGGCGCGTTGGTGCGCCCGGCGGGTGCCGGCGGCAAGGTGGTGGTGGTCGCCGACGCGGGGCTGCCGACGGTGCAGGCCCTGGTGCGGTGGGATCCGGTGGGGGCGGCGCAGTCTCAGCTCGAGCAGCGGGCAGAGGTCGGTTTCCCGCCCGCGGTGCACCTGGCGGCGGTCGACGGCGGCCGGGCCGCCATCGAGGACCTGCTCGCGGCGGCGCCGCTGCCCGACGGGGTGGAGCCGTTGGGTCCGGTGCCGTTGCCGCCGGGGGAGCGGTTGCCGTTCTCCGGTGACGGACCCGAACCGGTCGAGGTCGAGCGGATGTTGCTGCGGGTGCCGCGGGCCGCGGGCGGTGCGCTGGCCCGTGCGTTGGCGGAGGCACAGGCGGTGCGAAGTGCGCGGCGGGCCGTGGGTTCGGTTCGGGTACAGATGGATCCGGTGCGGATCGGCTGACGGCGGCCGGTCGGGGAGGTCTCCAGTTCCCGGCACCTCGGCCATCAGTACATTCGAGGCCGTGGAAGAGTCCGTGTCCTACCCCGTGGGCAGGCGCAGCCTGCTGTCGCGGGCAGTCGCGGCGCCAACGGCCTACTGGCTGACGGGTTGCGTACTGGGCTACTACGCGTCTGAACGCATGAGCTGGGTTTCGGGTGAGTCCTACTGGACCAACGCCCTGAAATGGCACAACCTGCCGTTCTTCACGGTGCTTGCGGCGGTCTGCGTCCTCGCCGAGATCCTGTATCGAGCCGGTGACCTGCGAACCCTTCGATCTGTCGGGTTGATCCCGTTCATCGTGATCCAACTCCGGTTCGCGCTGTGGCTGCTGTACTACGCGGGTGCCTGGATCCTGTGGTGCGGGACGTTCAGCGCCATCGCCCTGGGTGTCGCGGCCGCCAAGTTCGCCGGTGAGCGATCCTCCACCGGCAGGGCGGTGGCGTGACAAGACGATCGCGCAGCGGACAGGGACACCACGAATGCGGCCGCCGCCGTGCACGATTGTCGTCGTGAGCTCACACGCTGACGAGCATCGAATGCTCGAGATCGTGCTCGCCAACCCCGACGTCCGCAGGATCGTCGATCGTGCTGACGAACTCGGTGTTCGAGACTGGTACCTCACCGCGGGCGGGGTGTTTCAGGCGGTCTGGAACCACCTGGACGGACGCGATCTGCGAGCCGGCATCAGGGACTACGACCTCTTCTACTTCGACCTGTCGGACCTGGGCTACGACGCCGAGGACCGGATCATCAGGAGAGCCGAGACGCTCTTCGCCGACATCGGCCGGCCCGTCGAGGTGCGCAACGAGGCGAGGGTCCACCTTTGGTACGAGGAGCATTTCGGGGTTCCGGCGGCCCCCTTCGCAAGCACCGAGGACGCGATCGACCACTTCGCATCCACGACCTGCTGTCTCGGGATCACGCGAGCCGCAGACGGCGAGCTCCGGGTGTATGCACCACACGGCTTCGATGACCTCTTCGGCATGGTGCTGCGGCCCAACCCGGTGTTGGCGCCGCGGGAGGTCTACGAGGCGAAGGCCGCTCGGTGGTTGGCGGAGTGGCCGCGGCTGAAGGTCATTCCGTGGACGGACCACTCTGATGTTTGAGTGGAGCGCGCAGGGTGCGGCGTGCCCTCGGGCGCCGACTTGAACGACGTGGAAGTTCCGTCGCTGCCCTCCTAGCGCAGCGCAGACTGGTTGCGGCCGAGTGTGTCTCGGCCGCAACCGGTCTGGTTGTGGGTGACTGTTCGGGCCTGGACTGGTCAGTTTCCGTGGATCTCGCGCCGGTTGTGGGCCGGCCGTGGTCTTCGCGCCGGGTCGACCCAGGCGGGTGGTGTGAACCATGGGTGGCCGTCGTCGCCGATGGCGACGGCCCAGTGGTTCTTGTGGATGATCGTGTGGTGCTTCTTGCAGAGCAGCACCAGGTTGGCGAGTGCGGTGGGGCCGCCGTCGGACCAGTGGATGATGTGGTGGGCGTCGGTCCAGGCGGCGGGGCGTCCGCAGCCGGGGAACGCGCAACCGCAGTCCCTGGCGACGAGTGCTTTCCGGAGTTTCGGGGAGATGATGCGGGTGGTTCGGCCGACGTCGAGTGGGTTGCCGCCCCGGTCGACGAAGATCGGCGTGACGGTCGCGTCGCAGGACAGGCGGGCGGCGATGGCCGCGGAGACGGGTCCGGCCCAGGGCATGGCGGCGTGCCGGACGCGGCGGTAGTGCCGTGGGGGCCGGACGTCTGAGCAGTTCTCACCTTGTGTGCTGCCGGTGGGTCCGGTTGCGTTGTCGCAGTGGTAGTCCCAGCCGTCCTTCGTCCAGGCCCCGGTGGCAGGGGTGGGCGCGGTCTTGGCGACGGCGTCCTTGAGGGCGTCGAGGTCGATGGTGACGGTGACGTGCGGTCGTTCGCCGCCCTCCTGCGGGCCACGCGCCGCGTCGAGGTGGCCGCGGATGATCTGTTCGAGGGCGTCGGCGCGGCGCTTCGCGGCCGAACGGGGGTCGCGGATCGGGTGGCCGTGCTCGTCGGTGCTCGGGTGCGGCTTCGACAGTCCCGACAACGCGGTCTGGAGGGCCTCGCCGGCTTCGGCGTCGAAGGTGCCCTTCACGAGTACCCGTCCACCGAGCGTTGTGCTGGCGAAGAACTCGTTGAGTTCGGGGTTCTCGCCGTCGGGTGGCACAGTCCCGTCAAGTTGCAGCAGCAGTTCCAACGCGCGTGCGCGTCGGCGAAGGGTGGTGACGTTCTCGAGGTGCGCGGCGATCAGCAGGTAGGCCTGGCAGTCGTCGGGGCGTCCGGACTCTGGATCTGGGTGTTCCCAGTCGGTCTCGGCCGCCCCCACGTCGGGTTCGTCGACGGTCAGTTTTGTGAGTCGGTCGAGGAAGTTGACGATCACCTGCACGTGTCCGAGTTCGATCCGCCCGCCGTCGAGGGCGGCGGCCATCCTCGGGTGCAGGGGCAGTTCGCAGCCGAGTCGGACGATCCTGCCTGCCATCGCGGCGGTCATGTGGGTGGCGTCGGCGAGCCAGGAGGCGGTGTCGGCGGCGCCGACGTGGGTGGGTAGGCACCTCTCGTCGGCTTCGTGGACCAGTCGGACGCGGAGGGCTTCGAGTTTCAGGATCGCTTCCGACACGTCAGGCACTGCCGCCAGAAGTTCGGTTTCGTCGAGTCGCCATGCCTCGACCCGGGTGGGGTCGGTAAGCATGGCGTCGAGTTTCATACATCGAATTCTACTCGCACGCACATTCGATTACAATGATGTTTCGCCTGGTGAACGGCCTGTGGGCTTTGATTGCTCTTGGTGGCCCTGGCAACCAAGAGTGCTTACGGGTGCCGAATCCCTCTTGCTGTCGATAGATTGTCGATATATCGTCGATACCATGATCGACACGAACCACGTAGTCGAGGTGACAGTCGTAGGAGGCTGACATGGAAGGCATGAATGTTCACAGGGAACATCGGCGCGGCAGGCGCCATCCGGGGCGGGTGGGGCGCGACCGCCGGCCGGACGGATTCGGCCCGGGATTCGGGCCGGGATTCGGACCCGGCCCGGGATTCGCGCCCGGGCCGGGCGGCGGGCCGCGCATCGGCCGGGGCCGCGGTCGCGGTGGACGGGGCCGGCGCGGCGACGTGCGGGCGGCGATCCTCCTGCTCCTCGCCGAGGGGCCGATGCACGGATACGAACTGATCCAGCGAATCGAGCAGCGCAGCAACGGGATCTGGAAGCCGAGTCCCGGCTCGATCTACCCGGCGCTGGCCCAGCTCGAGGACGAGGGCCTCGTACTGATCGAGAAGGTGTCCGGCAGGAAGACCGCGCGGCTCACCGAGGCCGGCACGACGTACGTCGAGGAGAACAAGACCGATCTCGGCAGCCCTTGGGACGAGGTGAGCGCCGGCGTCGGGCGTGAGACGCAGGACCTGCGAGGACTGGTCGGCCAGTTGATGGGCGCGGTCGGGCAGGTCGCCGCCGTCGGGACCCCCGAGCAGGTGAGCGCGGCCGGGCAGATTCTCGTCGAGGCCCGGCGTTCGCTGTACCGCATGCTTGCCGAGGATCCGTCCACGATGGAAGATGCCGACGCTGATTCGACGAAAAGCTAGCCCCCTGATGGTTACAGTGCTGCCGGCAGCGCTCATGATGGAGCTCTGAACCATCGTCGCGAGGGGGCGCACATGCGGGGAACCAACTGCCGAATTGCCGGACGACAGGCGGTGACGGCGCGCGCGGTGGTCTCGGCCGCGCTGCTGGCCGGATCGCTGCTGATGGCGCCGGCTGCCGGTGCAACCGGAACTGCGGATCTCGGGTCGGCGGATCTCGGGTCGGCGGATCTCGGGTCGGCAGATCTCGGATCTGCGGGGTCGTCGGCGGCGGCGGAATCGGTGACCGAGGTCCCCGAACTGCCCGGGCCGACCCAGCCCACTCACGCCGCAGCCACTGTGTACGACGGCAAGCATCCCGGGTCTGCGCCGCCCGGCTCGAATGATTTCGGCTGCGTCCCCACCGCGGCGCACCCGAAGCCGGTGATCTTGGCGCACGGCACAGACGCCACCGCCTACTCCGACTGGTCGGCAATCTCGCCGCAGCTGAAGTCCGCCGGGTACTGCGTGTTCGCGGTGAACTACGGCGGCAAGCCGGGCGGGGCTCGCTTCGGCACCCAGGACATGTATGTCAGTGCCGGTCAGGTAGCGGACTTCGTGCAGCGGGTGCGGTCGGCGACCGGCGCCGCGAAGGTGGACCTGGTTGGCTTCTCCCAGGGCGCGACCGTGACCCGCATGTTCGTCAACAAGATGGGCGGCGCCGCGGTGGTCGACCGGTGGGTCGGCGTGGCATCGCCCAGTTACGGCGGGCAGTTCTACGGAGTCGCGCCGGTAGCGGCCGCGATTCCCGGCGGCATGGCCGTGATCTCCTCAATGTTGGGCCAGGCGGTCGCGCAGCAGGTGCAGGGATCGGAGTTGCTCACCGAGCTCAATGCGGGCGGCGACACCGTCCCCGGCGTGAGTTACACCACCATCGGCACCCGGTACGACGAGATGATCCAGCCGTACACAAACGTCGAATTGCACGGCGCCGGTGCGAAGAATGTCCTGATCCAGGATTTGTGTGCGCAGAACAAGACCGGGCACATGAACATGGTGTACGACCCGTTCACCATTTCGCTGGTGGTGGGTGCACTCGATCCCGAGCATGCGCCCGAGGCATTGTGTGCACCCGTTCCGCTGGGCACCGGAATGGCCGAGATGATGATCGCCAGCAATTTCGGCGTCTGACGTCCACCTCCATTCCTGTCGAAGGCGGCACTCGCCGCGTCCGGACTGCCCGGCCGCGGCGAGTGTGCCCACGTGGGAACGCTATTCGGCCAGCTTGGCGAACGCCTGCGCCCACAGGAAGAACTTGTTGGTACCCAGGTCCTCGACGGTCTTGATGTTGAACGCCGCCAACAGGTGCTCCGCATCGGACTCGCTGACACCCTGCAACGCGGTCACCGGGGCCTTTGCGATTTCCTCGAGGGTCTTGTCTTCCCACGCCTTGATCAGTTTGTTCGCAGTTCCAGCCATGGCAACCTCCAGGTGAGTGCGTGACATTTCAGCGTTGCCGTGCGCCGATTTCCGCTGTCGCACGGCTTCCGGGTCGATCAGGGACAGTCAATACCCCTGTTGGCGCCGCGCGAGTCCTTTCGCTCGGCGATTCGCCGGGAATTCCTCGGGAGTTTTCCTGGCGCGGGTGGTTCAGCGGTGTGCCGCGACATCCCTAGACTGTCCGTGACATTCGATTCGATTCGACGCGCCGCGGCCGCGGCCGCGGCGACGCCCGAGCAGGGGAGCAGACTCCGTGACCATCCAGCCGGTTCGCCTGTTCGGCGATCCCGTCCTGCGGACCAGGGCGGACGAGGTCGTGAACTTCGACCACGAACTCCGTGTCCTCGTGGCCGACCTGGTCGACACCATGCGCGCCCGCGGCGGCGCCGGCATCGCCGCCCCGCAGATCGGCGTCGGCCTGCGGGTGTTCGCCTACGACTGCGGCGGTGCGTCCGGTCACCTGGTGAACCCCACCTTCGAGGTGGTAGGTGACGAGCAGTCGGTGCTGTCGGAGGGCTGTCTGTCGGTGCCCGGCGTCCGGGGCGAGATTCGGCGCGGGGAGCACGTTATCGCCCACGGAGTCGACATGCACGGGCAGCCGGTGACCCTCGACGCTACCGGCATCCTGGCCCGATGTGTCCAACACGAGACCGACCACCTCGACGGAGTGATGTTCATGCAGCGGATGGATCCGGACGACCGTAAGGCGGCGATGCGGACGATCCGCGAGTCCGACTGGTTCGGTCGACAGAGCGTCTCGGCGCCCGGCGGGGGTCGCTGACATGCGGATCGTCTTCGCAGGCACCCCCGATCCCGCGGTGCCGTCCCTCGCCAGGCTGCTCGCGTCCGAGCGGCACGAGGTGGTCGCGGTGGTCACCCGCCCCGACGCCGTCGCCGGCCGAGGCCGCAAGGTCACCCGGTCGCCGATCGGTCAGCTGGCAGACGAGCACGGCATCGAGGTGCTCACCCCGGCGCGCGCGTCGGATCCCGACTTCCTGGCCCGGCTCACCGAGCTGGCGCCGGACTGCTGCCCCGTCGTCGCCTACGGGGCGCTGCTGCCGCGCCCGGTGCTGGACGTGCCCAAGTACGGCTGGGTGAACCTGCACTTCTCGCTGCTGCCCGCCTGGCGCGGTGCCGCGCCGGTGCAGGCGGCCATCGCCGCGGGTGACGAGATGACCGGAGCGAGCGCGTTCCTGCTCGAGGAGGGCCTCGACACCGGGCCGGTGTTCGGCGTGATGACCGAGCGCATCCGCCCGGACGACACGGCCGGCGTGTTGCTCGGCCGCCTCGCCGACAGCGGCGCCCAGTTGCTCGAGTCGGTGCTGGACGGAATCGAGGACGGCGCGTTGACGCCGGTTCCGCAACCGGCAGAAGGCGTCTCGCACGCGTCCAAGATCACCGTCGAGGCCGCGCGGATCCGCTGGGACCAGCCGGCGCTCGCCGTGGACCGGTTGGTGCGTGCGGTCACGCCCGCACCGGGCGCCTGGACCCAGGTCGGTGACCTGCGGCTGAAGGTCGGCCCGGTCACCCCGGTCGAGGCGGCGCTCCTCGACCAGGCGCTGGAACCCGGACAGTTCCTCGTCCGAAAAGACGGCTGCTACGTGGGCACCGCGACCACTCCGGTCCGGCTCAGTCACGTTCAGCCGCAAGGTAAGAAGGCCATGGCGGCCGCCGATTGGGCGCGCGGAGCGCGCCTCGACCCCGAGGTGCGTGCACTGTGACCGAATCCCGTCGACCGGCCCGCGGACAGCGCGGCCAGGGCAAGCAGGGCGGTCCGAACAACCGGCCGCGACAGGCCCGCCGCCCGGACCCGGCCGCGGCTGCCGTCGACCAGCCGCGGGTTGCCGCGCGGGACGTGCTGCGTGCGGTCCGCGAGCGCGACGCCTACGCCAACCTGGTGCTGCCCGGCCTGCTGCGCGAGCGCAAGCTCGACGCCCGCGACGCCGCTCTCGCCACCGAACTCGCCTACGGCGCGTGCCGTGCGCGCGGGCTGCTCGACGCCGTCATCGCCGAGGGCGCCGGCCGCTCCGTCGACGAGATCGACGGACCGATCCTCGACGTGCTCCGGCTGGGCGCCTACCAGCTGCTGCGCACCCGCATCGCCCCGCACGCGGCCGTGGCCACCTCGGTGGACCTCGCGCGTGACGAATTCGGCGGCGGCCGAGCGGGATTCGTCAACGCCGTGCTGCGCCGGGTCGCGGAGCGGTCCGAGGACGAGTGGGTGGCCCGGCTGGCCCCCTCCGCCACCGCCGACCCGGTCGGGCACCTCGCGTTCCGGTATGCGCACCCGACCTGGATCGCGCAGGCCTTCGCGGACGCCCTCGGACCCGACGCCGCCGAGCTCGAGGCCGTGCTGGCCGCCGACGACGCCCGGCCCGTCGTGCACCTGGTGGCGCGGCCCGGGGAGATCTCGGCCGAGGAGCTGGCGATGGCGACCGGCGGCGAGGTCGGCACCTACTCGCCGTACGCGGTGTACCTCGACGGCGGCGACCCCGGCCAGCTCGAGGCGGTCCGCGAGGGCCTGGCCGGCGTGCAGGACGAGGGCAGCCAGCTGGTGGCCCGCGCACTGACCCTGGCCCCGATCTCCGGTACCGACGGCGGACGCTGGCTGGACCTGTGCGCCGGACCCGGCGGCAAGGCCGCGCTGCTCGGCGCGCTCGCGGACATCGAGGGCGCCCGGGTGGACGCCGTCGAGCCCGCCGAACACCGTGCGGACCTGGTGCGCAAGACCACCCGCGGCCTGCCGGTCGACGTGCACGTCGCGGACGGGCGCGAGTCCGGCCTGGCCCCCGGCTACGACCGGGTGCTCGTCGACGCGCCCTGCACCGGGCTGGGCGCGCTGCGCCGCCGCCCGGAGGCGCGCTGGCGCCGGCAGCCCTCGGACGTCGCGGGGCTGGTGTCGTTGCAGCGCGAGCTGCTGGCCTCTGCCATCGAACTGGTCCGGCCCGGCGGCGTGGTGCTGTACTCCACCTGCTCGCCGCACCTGTCGGAGACGGTGGCCGTGGTCGCCGACGCGGTCCGGCGCTACGGCGTCACCCCGCTCGACACCCGGGAGCTGGTGCCCGGGGTGCCCTCGCTCGGCGACGGTCTCGGGGTGCAGCTGTGGCCGCACCGGCACGGCACCGACGCCATGTTCATGGCCGCGCTGCGTAAGCCGGAGTGACCAGCAAGCCGGAGTGACCAGTGAGCCCTAGTGACCGCCAGGCCCGACTGGCACCCGGATCGCTGCGGGCCGTTCAGGCCTGAGCCGGCGCTACGTCCGTGGGGACGGATCGCCGGCTCAATGCCGCCGCGGCGAGGAAGCACAGGGCGCCGAGGAAGGTGCCCAGGTTCGCCCAGAACAGGCTGACGAGGTCGTCGGTCGCGGGAAGCGTGTACGCGCCGACCGCGGAGAAGGCGAAGAAGACCGAGCCGAGCATGTTGAGCCACGTGCCGTGCCACGTGCGAGCGCGCTTGTCCCACAGCGTGTTGCGATCCCTCGTGGCTACCACCGCGAGTCCGCTGGAAACCAGGAAGCAGATCGAGCCGAAGGCGTCGGGACGCCAGCCGTCCGACAGACGGGCCTCGGCGTTCACGGCCGTGACCAGGGCGTCTGTCGTGCTCACATTGAAGAACAGCGTGCCGCCGAACTGGATGGCGGCTGCCCACCAGTCCGCCCGGTCGGCAGGGTTCGTGGACCGTCGGGGCGGGTGCCGGCCGCTGAGGGCGAGCTGGATCAGGGCGGCAAGGGTGAAGAAGATGGCGCCGACGAAGAACGTGAGGTTGGTGAGTACGAGGCCGACCGCCTCGGCGTACTGCGGTATCGCCCCGACAGCGAAGAAGATCGATCCGATGGCGAAGCCCCACGCCTCGCGTCGGACGCGGACGATGCGCTCGGGCGTCACCGTTCGAGGGTAGCCGCGGAGGGCTCGGCGCGGGCGCTACCGCGTGGTCGAGCTCGCCCGGGAGCTGCCCGAGGTCGAGGAGAGCACCTGGTATCGGACCCCGGCGCTCAAGGTCACAGGCAAGGGCTTCGCGAGGTTGCGCGGCGAGGCCGATGGCGGGCTGGTGGTGATGTGCACAGTTGACTGCACCAAATGTTGACTTTTCGCTGGCAGAGGTTCTTGCCGACGCTTCGCGGCGGCCCAGCAGCGCGTCCTCGCTGGGTGTGCCCGGGCTTACGACTCGTCGGCGAGTTCTCTCGGGACGGCCACGGCGTCGACCAAGGCGCCGTGGCGCCACACGGTGACCTCGACGCGCCGGCCTATTGAGCCTTCGACCATGAGGGCTTGGATATCGGTTGCTGTCGCGACGGGCTGCCCGTCGATCGCCACGAGAATGTCCCCGGCGCGAAGTCCCGCCATCGCGGCGGCACTACCGGTCACGACCTGCGCGACCTGGACGCCGCGCTTACGGCCCAGCTTGGCGGCGAGATCGTGCCGGAGTGGCACCTGCGTCCCGGCGATACCGAGCCAACCGCGGCGTACGCGTCCTGTACGCATCAGAGAGGCGATGATCCGTTCGGTTGTCGCGTTGATCGGCGCCGCGAGGCCGACTCCGACACCCGCAACGGCCGTGTTCACTCCGACGAGGCGACCGGCGCTGTCGGTGAGAGCTCCGCCGCTGTTGCCGGAGTTCAGTGCTGCATCTGTCTGTATGACCTCGTCGATGACCCGGCCGGACCGCGTCGGCAGCGACCGACCCAGCGCGGAGACGATGCCGGCGGTGACGCTGCCGGCGAGGCCGAGCGGGCTCCCGACCGCAACGACCAGCTGCCCAACCTGCAGCTGGGCCGCGTCGCCTCGGGTGAGGGCTGGTGGCACGTCGCCCCTGGCCCGCAGGACCGCCAGGTCCGACAGGGTATCCCTGCCAGTGACATCCGCGATCACCTCGCCGCCGTCGGAGAATGTCACGTCGGCCTGCTTCGCGCCGTCGACGACGTGGGCGCTGGTCAGGATGAAGCCGTCGGGGGTCAGTACGGAGCCGCTGCCGCCCCCGGTGCGACGCCCAGTCTGGACCTGAAGGCTGACGACGCTCGGGAGTACCCGCTGAGCGACATGAATCACGGCTTCGGAGAACGCGTCCAGTGGCTCCAAATCCTTACTCATGCCCTGGACAACACCCTCGTTGAGGTGGGCAATACCGCTGTTCGCGCACAGCCGAAACCACCCGACAACAGCGTTCGGTCACCGGTTCGCGGAGATTTCCTCGATCTGGGCGCGGGCGGCGGCGACGAGTTCCTCATTGCGTGTAGAAGGCTTCGAGAAGAGTGCCGTTCGTGCCGGTGAATTCTTCGTCGCCTGGTCTTCGGTGAGGTCTGCGGCGCGGATCATCGCCGCGACAGCGCCGTGCACATCTCCGCGTCGCGCACTGACCCCGGACGCGCGTTCGAGCCGTGCCGCGACAAGATCGTCGGGGCCGATCGCGGCGTGTGCGAGATGTCATGCCTGCGTATATGACTGGTGTTCGGCCGCATCGGCGAGCTTTAGATGCGCGAGCTGGCGATCGCTCGCGGTGGAGGAGCCGACCACTGCCGCGCGGATGAGGGGATAACGAAAGCCGATCGAGAGGAACCCGGCGTCGATCTCGATGAGGTCGAGCGGTTCGGCAGGCGTCAGGTCCATCAGGGCGCGACCGCAGAATTCCTGCAACGACACACACGGATTCCTCCAAGGCATCCGCGAACCGGGCGGAGAATTGCCGGGTGCGCAATCTTCTCGGGCTGCAGCACGGAGGTGCCACCACCGTCTCGGGCTGTTGGCGTTCACCTCCGGCCGCAATTACTGGCCGGCTCCGACTCGATGCTCCCGAGTTCACCGGGATGCCTCCGCGGTCCTCCCGGCAAGGATTCTGAGGGCGTTCGCGGAAGGTGATCCGGGTTCGACGGTGTACAGCCCGAGCGTCTGGTCGGGGTTGTCTGCGGGGGTGAGGGCTTCGAAGCCGAGCGTGAGGTCTCCGGCCACCGGGTGGCGGTACCGCTTGGTGCCGTACTTGGGTCGGTACACGTCCTGTTCGGCCCACCACCGGCGGAAGTCTTGGTCACCTTCTGACAGTTCGCCGACCAGTTCGGCCAGTCGCGGGTCGTGCGGGTGGTGGCTGGAGTACAGGCGCAGCATGCCGACGTTCTCGCGGGCGGTCTCGGACCAGTCCACGTACAGATCGCGGGCCGCGTTGTCGAGGAACATGTACCGGGCCATGTTCCAGTCGCCGGTCAAAACATGGTCGAAACCGGGGTAGAACGAGCAGGCCAGGCGGTTCATTGCGAGCACGTCGAGGCGGTTTCCCAGGATCAGCGCCGGGATGTCGGCGACGTTGTCCAACACTCGCAGCAGACCTTGTCGCGGCCGCTGCGCCGGTGTGGCACGTGGCCGTCGACGGGTGGGTTTGGCCAGCGCGAACAGGTGGTCGCGCTCGGTGTCGTCGAGTTGCAGGGCGCGAGCCACGGCCTCCAGGACGGACACCGACACGTGCGTGTTGCGTCCGCGTTCGAGTCGCACGTAGTAGTCGACGCTGACCCCAGCCAGCTGGGCGACTTCCTCGCGCCGCAGTCCCGGCACTCGTCGCACACCGGGGAACTCTGGAAGGCCCGCTTGCTCGGGGCTGATCCGCGCCCGGCGGGACCGCAGGAACTCCCGCAGATCCGTGTCGGGCACGTCCGCATCCATAGTTCCCAGGCTAGGACGTAGCCGGTCATATTTGGGGGGTTCAGCTGCGCCCCCTGTAGGCCCTACCCAGGGCAAAACGCGCTCTGGCGCGGCTTCAGCGCCGGTGGTGTCCTGAATGTGTCCCATCAACCGCAACACATCTCAGGAGCAACCGATGTCCGAACACAAGATCGTCCTGGTGACCGGAGCGTCCAGCGGTATCGGCGAGGCCACCGCCCGCCGGCTCGCTGCGGACGGGCACCACGTCATCCTCGGGGCGCGGCGCGTGGACCGCCTCGTCGCCCTCGTCACCGAACTGAAGGAGGCAGGCCACAGCGCCGAGTACGCACAGTTGGACGTCACCGACCTCGACAATGTCCGCGCCGTCGTCACCGACGTGCTCACCCGCCACGGGCGCATCGATGTCCTGGTGAACAACGCCGGCGTGATGCCAC
This sequence comes from Rhodococcus tukisamuensis NBRC 100609, assembly GCF_001894985.1. Lineage (GTDB taxonomy): Bacteria > Actinomycetota > Actinomycetes > Mycobacteriales > Mycobacteriaceae > Rhodococcus_G > Rhodococcus_G tukisamuensis. Next base: position 30,619 of record NZ_BCXG01000029.1, read on the forward strand.
TGTCCCTGGTACAGGACCTGCGCATCGACGACTGGAACCAGATGATCGACGTGAACCTTCGCGGCGTGCTGCACGGCATCGCCGCGGTCCTCCCGGGCATGCGCCAACGCGGGGCCGGCCACATCGTCAACATCGCCTCGACCGCCGCGAACCGCGTGGACTCGCCAGGGGTCGTGTACTCCGCGACGAAGTACGCCGTGCGTGCTGTGTCCGAGGGCCTGCGCCAGGAGACCACCGACATCCGCGTCACCGTCATCAGCCCCGGTCTGACCCGGACCGAGCTCACCCAGGCAGGCGGCGACACCCAGGTCCAGGGCGCGATGCGGGACGCGGTCGAGGAGGTCGGCATCGACGCCACGGCCATCGCTGCGGCCATCGCCTACGCCGTCGGCCAGCCCGCCGACATCGACGTCAACGAGATCATCGTCCGCCCAACGGCCTCCGTGCACGGCTGACCCCGAAACCGAAGAGAGGCAAAGGAAATGGCAAAGCAGTTCGCAGGAAAGTCCGCCTTCGTCACCGGCGGCGGCAGCGGTATCGGGCGCGCGAGCGCGCTGGCTCTGGCCGCGCAAGGCGCGCTGGTGACCGTCGCCGGTCGCACCGAGGCGACCCTCGATGAGACCGCTCGCCTGGTCGAGGAGGCCGGCGGCGAGGCACGCTTCGTGGTCGCGGACGTGACCGACGAGGCTCAGATCGAGATGGCCCTCGAGGCCGCAGTCGCCGGCATCGGGCGCCTGGACATCGCGCTGAACAACGCAGGTTACGACGGCGAGTTCCAGCTGACCCAGGACTACTCGACCGAGATGCTCGACCGGATGATCGCCCTGAACGTCCGCGGCGCGTTCCTGTCGATGAAGCACGAGCTGAAGTACATGGTGCCGCAGCGCTCCGGCGCCATCGTGAACATGTCCTCCGGCGCGGGTCTGGTGGGTGTGGCCGGCTTCTCCGGCTACGCAGCCACCAAGGCGGCCGAGGTCGCCATGACCAAGAGTTCGGCAGTCGAGGCCGCGCCGCACGGCATCCGCATCAACGCCGTGGCGCCCGGCCTGGTGGAAACCCCGATGATCGCGACGCAGGACCCGAACGAGGAACCGTTCAAGTCGATCATCGCCGCCCACCCCTTCGGACGGATCGCCAGGGCAGCCGAGATCGCCGAGGCCGTGGTCTGGCTCAGCTCGGACAAGGCGAGTTTCGTCACGGGAGTCGTGCTGCCAGTCGACGGTGGATACACCGTGCCCTGACTGCGTCGGGTCGTCGGACACCGTTGCCCGTAAGATCGCCGCCGACCTGCGCGCGGTCGCTGCGTCAGGTTTGACCTCGCATTCGGCACGGGCCCGCTGTCCCAAGGCGAGATACTGGACACCATCGAGTTCTATGGCACCAAGGTGATGCCGCGACATTCTCCACTTGGAGGTAGTAATGGACATCGTCGTTCTCATCGGCCGAGTCCTCTTCTCCGTCTTGTTCCTCTCATCCGCTGTTGGCCACCTGACCCAGTCCAAGGCCATGGCGCAATACGCCGCGAGCAAGGGCGTGCCCATACCGCAACTCTCCGTCCTGCTTTCAGGTGTGCTCCTGGTCGTGGGCGCGCTGAGCGTGCTCCTAGGTATCTGGGCCGATCTAGGCTCCCTCCTGCTCGTGGCCTTCCTCGTCCCGACCGCGGCGCTCATGCATAACTTCTGGACCGAATCCGACCCCCAGACCCGACAGATGGAGGTGGTCCAGTTCAACAAGGACATCGCGTTGGCCGGTGCGGCACTGATGCTGTTCGCCTTCTTCGCCCACACCAGTGATCTCGGACTGACCATCACGGGGCCGCTGTTCACGATCTCCTGACCTGGTGCGATTGACCCAGCAGCGGGTCCCGTCCCTTCCGGCCGATCGACCGAATGGTTCACGGCGTGACGAGGACGACCTTGCCGAAGGCTCGTCCGCTGTGAAGGAATTCGTGCGCCTCGGCGGCCAGTGGCATGGGTAGGACGGTGTCGATCACTGGGGCGATCACCCCCTGCTCGATCAGCGGCCACATGTATTTGTGGACACGGGCGACGATGGCGGCCTTTTGATCGGGCGGACGGGACCGCAATGAGGTTGTCGCGACGCTGGCACGCTTGCTGAACAGCAGTCCGAGGTCGAGTTCGGTGGGTGCGAGGGTGCCGCCGATGATGACGAGATGTCCGTCAGGTCCGAGACATTCGATGTTTTCGCGCAGATACGGCGCGCCGGCGATGTCGAGGATCGCATCGACACCGCGGCCGCCGGTGGCGTCGAGGGCCCGCGTCACGAAATCGTCGGATCGGTAGTTGACGGCGACGTCGGCGCCGAGACGCATGACTCGGCCGATCTTGGCGTGGGTTCCGACGGTGGTGATCACGCGGGCGCCGGATGCCTTGGCCCATTGGACGGCCATCGTCCCGATACCGCTGCCGCCGCCGTGCACGAGAACCCATTGCCCGGCGCGCAGGTGGGCCTTGAGCGTCAGGTTGGCGTACACCGTGCACGACGCCTCGGGCAGGGCCGCCGCTTGCGGAAAGTCCAGGCCGCCGGGGACGGGTAGCAGCTGGCGTGCCGGCACCACGGCCTGTTCCGCGTACCCTCCGCCGTTGAGCAGTGCGCAGACTCGGTCGCCCTTCGACCAGCCGATCACCCGGTCACCCGGTCACCGACCCAGCTGATCGTGCCAGCGCACTCGAGGCCGAGAACGCGGGGTGCCCCGGCCGGGACCGGGTACCTGCCTTCGCGTTGGAGGAGGTCGGCGTTGTTGATCCCGGCGGCGCGGACGTCGACCACGACGTCGGACGGCGACGGGTCGGCGAGTGTTGTCTCCCTCCACGTCAGCACACCGGGCGGCCCCGGTTCGTCGAAGTCGATTCCTTGCATGTATCTACTGTCGACCAGCCCGACCAGGAGGTCGAGCACCTACGCATCTGGTCCTGTGGGGGGATTCTAGGGTCGTCGCAACACAGCTGGTGAGAAGACGAAGGTCGCGCCCCTGCCCTACAGCATGGTCGGGCAGGGGTGCTATGTCTTGTTTCTGGCCACGATCACAAACCGAAGGCGCCACCCGTGACGGTCACGTCGTCGAGCTCCACGCTGGACGCCACGATCGTCGGTCCCCGACCTGCAGTCGGCGCCCGGGCGGGCCCGACGACAGATTCCAGATGCTCGAGAATCGGTGTGAGGTCGACGTCGGCATCCTCACGAATTGTCTCGGCAATTTCGAAGGGGTGACCGGTCTGCAGGCATGTCCTCACGCACCGGGGTTTGGGTTGGCGCGATCCGGCGCGGTGTCCGTCCCTTCGGTCACGGTGCGACGATGCAGCCCGGGCCGAGGGGAGTGGCGGGGTTGACGGTGACCGTCTGAATGGGTCCGCCGGCGGAGGTCTGATATGCCATCAGCGAGTGCTCACCTGGCGCCGTCGGGGTCCACAATGTGACCTTGTGCCCGAGGATCACCGGCGTGCTGTAGTACGGGTCGATGTTCCAGGCGAGGTCCTGGGGAAACATGGTCGACTCGTTGGTGTAGTCGACAATGTCGGTGCGCGGCTCGACCAGTCTTTCGGTGCGGGCCACCACCAGATATGTGCATCCGACACCGAACGGAGTGGTCGGTCCCGCACTGAGGCCGGGGGCAATGGTCAGGTCGACGACCTCGGCCGAGGCCGTAGGCGCGGCCCCTAGCGCTGCAGCGGCACAGGCCGCAAGAGCAATGAGGGACAGGTGAGCCGGCGGCAAGATCTTCATACCGATGAGTCGGTTTCGGCGGGATGTGTGTTACTTCGAGCGTGACACCCGATCCGCAGCGGGATCGAGCCCGAATCCTGACACTGGTCCGATTCGGGGCCTCAATCAATCGATTCGGCCAAGACCGGGGGATCTGGCTCCAACGCACCGGGGCAACCGCGCAAGTCGGCCCCGTTCGCAGGAAACGAGGGAGCGGCACCGGACTACTGTTCCGGCCCCACCATTCGACGTCGGCGCCTACCCCGGGGTTCCGCGCATGCCTCTCCGATTGACACTGGCCGACGATCTGGCCGACGGCCGGGATGCCTGAGGCATCGACGTCCTCATGCTGCGGAGTACGCGGGAAGGTGTCGGGCGAACCAGTCGGTGCGGGTTCGGCGGGCTGTGGCCGAGATCTGTGCCTGCGGGTACATGGTGTCGAAGCCGTGGAAGCCGCCTGCCCAGACTTGGAGTTCGGCCTGGCCGCCCGCCGCCCAGATGCGGGTGGCGTAGTCGATGTCCTCGTCGCGGAAGACTTCGGCGGAGCCGGTGTCGATATAGGTGGTCGGGAGGCCGGAAAGGTCGTCGGCAAGCGCCGGCGAGATGTACTGGGACACTTCGTCGGTGGTGAGGTCGCCCAGAACGGCATGCCATCCGAACTCGTTCATCTCACGGGTCCAGACACCGGGTATGCCGGAGTACTGGTGGCTGGAGGTGCTGGTGTTGCGGTGGTCCAGCATGGGGCAGACCAAGATCTGCGCGGCGATGGCCGGGGCACCGAGGTCGCGGGCCAGCAGTGTGACGCCGGCCGCGAGGCCGCCGCCTGCGCTGACGCCGGCGACGACGATCCGGGCGGGGTCGATGCCCAGTTCGGTCGAGTGTTCGGCGACCCAGCGCAATCCCTGGTAACAGTCGTCGACGAGGGTGCAGCCGGTGGCCTCGGGCGCGAGCCGGTATTCCACGGAGACCACGACCGCGCCGAACTCGTCGAGCCAGTCCAATGGGATGTCGATCTGTGAGAAGCGGTCGCCCATGACCATCCCTCCGCCGTGCATCCAGTACACGCAGGGTGCCGGGGTGGTGTGGTCGGTGTTCCCAGGACTGTAGACCGACATGAGGATCCGGGCACCGTCCTGGGCGGGCACCGCGATCTCGCGCCGGTCGACCTGACGACAGGCGAGCAGGGACTCGACGGGCGTCGATGGGAGCTGGCGCAGCTCGGCAAGAACTTCACGGCTGAGCTGGGACATCAGCGGCATGTCGGCGAGGAGCTCACGCAGTTCGGGGTCCAGGGCGGGTCGTGCCATGGTCATGGTCGCGGGCCTTTCTCGAAATGGTGCCGGATCGGACGGGGGACTCAGAATGCGGCCTTGCCACGGACCGGGACGTAGTCGGTGTACTCCGACTCCTTGGCGAGCAGTGCGCCGATCTGCGCCACGATGGCCTGTGCGGCCTCCCCGGCGAAGATCCGGTGGTGGTCCTCCTCGCTGGTCCAGCCCTCGGTGACGTGGACGATGTCGGGGTCGGACGCGGAACGCGCGACGAGGTAGACGACACAGTGTTCGCTCGCGCCGGGGCTGCCCTCGTTCAGGCCGTTCAACAGCAGGTCGACCAGCCGGTCACCCGAGCCAGGCTTGGCGGTCAGGGTGGCGTTGAAACCGTAGTTGGCGATCATGGATGTCTTCTTCCCGGTGATGGAGTGGGGTGATTTCATTCAACCCTCCTGACCTGCGGAAACGTTAGAACGATGCTCGCTGGTGCTTGCACAATCCTCGCGATCACGGGAGCCGGAGGTGTCGAATGGTGCTGCAATGGAGGCATGTACCTCGAGGAGTTCCGCACCTTGCTGGCTCGGCATGCCCGCCCCGACTGGACAACGGCCATCGACGGCGTCTTGATCTCGAAGGTCGATCGTTCGGATCCGCCGGCACCCTCGATGTCCGGCACGGTGCTCGCAGTCATCGCCCAGGGAGCTAAACGTCTCGCGCTGGGCGACCGGGTCTACGAGTACGGGGCGGGGCAGTACCTGGTCGCATCCGTAGACCTGCCCGTCACCGGGCAGTTCACCCGGGCCGACCCGGAGCAGCCGGCGCTGGGGTTCGGTCTCACGCTGGAACCGTCCGCGGTCGCCGAACTGCTGCTGCAGGCCGGTCCCGGTGACATCCCCCGCGACGGTGGAGGTGCGCCGTCGGGGATCGCCGTCAGCGACGCCCCGCCCGCACTGCTCGATGCTGTCGTCCGGCTGCTGCGTCTGCTCGACGAACCCCGCGACCGCGCCGCGCTCGCCCCGCTGATCAAACGAGAGATCCTGTGGCGCTTGATCACCGGGGAGCAGGGCGCGACCGTGCGCCAGCTCGGCCTCGCCGACAGCGGCCTCACCCATGTCTCCCGGGCCGTTCGCTGGATTCGCGACAACTACGCGCAGCCTTTCCGGGTCGAGGACGTGGCCCGTCTGTCCGACATGAGCGTGTCCGCCTTCTACCGCAACTTTCAGGCGGTGACCGCGATGAGCCCCATCCAGTTCCAGAAGCAGATCCGGCTCCAGGAGGCCCGGCTGCTGCTCGCCACCCGCCCGGGCGACGTCACCGGAGTCGGCCGGCGCGTCGGCTACGACAACCCATCGCAGTTCAGCCGCGAGTATCGCCGCCAGTTCGGCGCACCCCCGAGCCGGGACGCGGCCCGCCTGCGCGACACCGCACGCACCCCCACAGGCGTCCCGACCTGACCGGGAGCTGCTGGAGGATCGTGCAAGAAGAAGCGACGATAGTTCTACTGTTTATGCTGGTCAAGGCGATTCAATGGGAGTGTCAGTTACTCCGCCGGAGCAGGAAGATGTCTTCCCGATCCGCGGATCCCACCACAGCGCAAGGACCGCAACATGAAGACAGTTCTGATCACCGGTGCCTCATCCGGATACGGGCGGGAGACGGCCCGCCACTTCCACTCGCAGGGGTGGAACGTCATCGCCACGATGCGCACCAAACGAGTCGGTGTCCTGCCCGAGTCGGACCGGCTCCGCGTCGTCGAGCTCGACGTGACCGAGCCCGAGACCGTCACCGCCGCGCTCGAGACCGCGGGATCCATCGACGTCCTGGTGAACAACGCCGGCGTTCCCTCGATCGGCGTGTTCGAGGGAACACCCATGGTCCGAGTGCGGGAAGTGTTCGAGACCAACACATTCGGCGTGATGACGACGACGCAGGCGGTGCTGCGACAGTTCCGCGAGCGCGGCTCCGGCGTGGTAGTGAACGTGACCTCCAGCGTGGTGCTGGGACACATGCCGCTCTCGGCCGTCTACAAGGCGAGCAAGATGGCCATCGAGGGGTTCAGTGCATCCCTCGCGCTCGAGCTCGCGCCCTTCGGTGTTCTGGTGAAGACGGTCGAGCCGGGCGCCTGCCTGACGACGAACTTCGCGGCCAGGGCGACGAACGGCGGGTCGGTCGACGAGCTGGTCCCGGAGCCCTACGCACCGTGGGCGAAGAGCGTCATGGACGACTTGACGGGCCAAGAGCTGTACACCGAGGAGAGCGACGTCGCCGAGACGGTGTGGCGAGCCGTGCACGACACGACCGGCCAGCTGCGATTCCCGGCCGGCGCCGACGCGGTCCGGCTCGCCCAGGCGAAGTGAGCGCGCAGCGGCAAGGTAGCGCCGCGCCGGCGCCACGAGTTGGCCCCTCCGCACAGCACCTCATCGCGCCTGAGTCGGGGCGCGGCTGGACAGATTGACGTTTCCGCCGATGCACCCGCTCAGCGACCGTCTGCACGTAGTCGCGAGCGAGCAGGCCTGCTGGCCCCGCGAAGCTGGTGACACCGTCGCCGAACGTATGCGCGCTCTGGATGCTGTACCCGATGGCCGCACACCGAACTGGTATCGGCGGCATACTCGAAACCAGTGGCCGAAGGGCAGCCGCGAATGGGAGACCGATGGCACAGCCTGCAATCCTCAGCGTCGATGACGACCCGAGCGTGTCCCGCGCCATCGTCAGGGACCTACGCCGCAACTACGGCGAGAGGTATCGAATCGTCCGGGCACAGTCCGGCGACGAGGCCCTGGCCGCGCTCAAGGAGATGAAGCTGCGCGGCGACCCGGTCGCGGTCCTGCTCGCCGACTACCGGATGCCGGGCATGAGCGGAATCGAATTCCTCGAACAGGGTATGGACCTGTATCCCGCTGCGAAACGCGTCCTGCTCACCGCCTACGCCGACACCGATGCCGCGATCGACGCGATCAACGTTGTCGATCTCGATCATTACCTGCTCAAGCCGTGGGATCCGCCCGAGGAAAAGCTGTACCCGGTGCTCGACGCCCTGCTTGACGCCTGGGTGACTTCCGACCGCAAGCCGGTGACCGAGACCAAAGTGGTCGGGCACCGGTGGTCGGCGCGCTCCTCGGAGGTGCGGGAGTTCTTGGCACGCAACCAACTGCCCTACCGGTGGTACATGTCCGATGAACCGGAGGGTCAGCGGCTGCTCGAGGCCGCGGGAGCTGACGGCATGCGGCTGCCGGTGGTGATCACTTGTGGGGGGCAGGCTCTGGTGGAGCCGACCGATTCGGAACTGGCACACCACGTCGGACTGGCCACCACGCCGGCGTCGGATTTCTACGACCTCGTCGTCATCGGCGGTGGACCGGCAGGGCTCGGCGCAGCCGTGTACGGGGCTTCGGAGGGGCTACGCACCGTCTTGGTCGAACGCACCGCCACCGGCGGGCAGGCCGGGCAGAGTTCCCGGATCGAGAACTACCTAGGATTTCCAGACGGCCTGTCCGGCGCCCAGCTCGCGGACCGGGCGCGCAGGCAGGTGGTCAAGTTCGGCGCCGAGGTGATCACCACCCGGGAGGTCGTCGCGTTGGAGGTCAACGGATCCGCGCGGACCGTGCGGTTCGCCGACGGGGCGTCGCTGGACGCGCACACCGTGATCCTGGCGACCGGGGTCTCCTACCGGCAGCTGTCGGCGCCGGGGCTGGACGAGTTCACTGGCCGCGGTGTGTATTACGGGTCGGCGGTGACGGAGGCCGCGCGATGCAGTGGGCAGGACGTGTACATCGTCGGCGGTGCGAACTCGGCCGGGCAGGCGGCGGTCTACCTGGCCAGGGGCGCCAGCTCGGTGACCATCGTGGTGCGGGCGCGGTCACTCGACGACTCCATGTCGCACTACCTGATCCAGCAGATCCGGCAGAACCCGAGGATCACGGTCCGGGCATGTTCGGAGGTGATCGGCGTCGAGGGCGACGACCACCTGGAGCGGATCACCCTGCGCGACAACACAACAGGTCGTACCGAGACCGTCGAAGCACAGTGGCTCTTCCTGTTCATCGGGGCGGCGCCGCGCACGGACTGGCTCGACGGTGTCGTGGTGCGCGACGACCACGGGTACGTAGTCTCCGGCCCGGACCTGGTTGTCGACGGCAAACGGCCGCGGGGCTGGGAACTCGAACGGGTACCGCACCACTTGGAGACCAGCGTGCCGGGGGTCTTCGCGGCAGGGGACGTGCGCTCCGACTCCGCGAAGCGGGTGGCATCGGCCGTGGGAGAGGGAGCGATGGCAGTGATGCTCGTGCACCGATACCTGGCCAAGCCGTGAACGCCGGGCCGATGTGCACGCCGGAGGAACTACGGACGTTGTTCCTCTTCGAGAAACTCGACGACGATCAGCTCCGGCAGCTGTGTCGCGCCGGACGGATCGAGGTTGTCGAGCCGGGCCCGGTGTTCCGTGAGGGCGCCCAAGCGACATGCTTCTATGTGCTCGTCGAGGGATCGGTGGTGCTCACTAAGCTCTCGGGTGGCCATGAGGTGGAGATGGTGCGTACCTCGCACCGCGGCGCCTACGCGGGCGCCTGGACCGCCTACATGGGCGACCGTGTGCCACAGATCTACAACAGCTCGATGACGGTGCCCGAGCGGTCCACGTTCTTCGTCCTGGACGCGGCTGACTTCGCCCGCTTCGTGGCGGAGTGGTTCCCGATGGCGATCCACCTGCTCGAGGGGCTGTTCTTCGGTAACCAGAACGCCCGCGAGATCCTCGACCAACGGGAGCGTCTGCTCGCCCTCGGTTCCCTGTCGGCCGGGCTGACGCACGAGCTGAACAACCCAGCTGCGGCCGCGGTCCGGGCGACGGCGTCGCTGCGGGACCGGGTCGCCGGGATGCGGCACAAGCTGGGGATGATCGCATCGGGCGCGTACGAACCCGCAACCCTCCAGTCGCTGATCAGGATTCAGGAGGAGGCGGTGGATCTGGTCGCGAAGGCTCCGTCACTGAGCCCGCTGGAGGAGTCTGACCGGGAGGACGCGCTCGGCACGTGGCTGGAGGATCACGGCATTGCGGGCGGCTGGAACATTGCGCCGAACCTCGTGCAGGCCGGGCTCGACGTGGCCTGGCTCGAGCGGGTCGCGGCCACGGTCGCGCCGCCGATCCTCGCGGGCGCCGTCGCCTGGCTGAACTACACCGTCGAGACCGAACTCCTGATGAATGAGATCGCGGACTCCACGACCAGGATCACCGCACTCGTCGGCGCCGCCAAGCAGTACTCCCAGATGGACCGCGCCCCCTTCCAGGTCTCGGACGTGCACGAACTGCTCGACAGCACACTGGTCATGCTCAGCCGAAAGATCGGCAGCGGCATCGACGTGGTCAAGGACTACGACCGCGACCTGCCGCGCGTTCCTGCGCACGCTGCCGAACTCAACCAGGTGTGGACCAACCTCATCGACAACGCGGTAGGTGCCATGGACGGCCGCGGCACCCTCACCGTCCGCACCTACCGGGACGGTGACTGCCTGGCCGTAGCGATCGGAGACACCGGACAAGGCATCCCCGAAGAGATCCGAGGCCGCATCTTCGAGCCGTTCGTCACCACGAAACCGGTCGGTGAGGGCACCGGGCTCGGGCTCGACATCTCGTGGCGGATCGTCAACAAACATCGGGGCGATATCCGCGTGGAATCGCAACCAGGGCACACCGAATTTGTGGTCCGCATACCGCTGGCCAGTCCGGAGGGAGATCACGATGACTGAGATCGAGGGAATCCGCCCAGAGGTACCGCCGACAGGCCCAGGCTGCCTGCAGTGCGAAGCAAATGATGGGTGGTGGGTGCATCTGTGACGTTGCGCGGAGTGCGGACACGTCGGATGCTGCGACACCTCACCCGCTCAGCACGCGTCGGCGCATGTGGCCGCCAGCGGACATCCCTTCGTACAGAGCTACGAGCCTGGCGAGGAGTGGTTCTGGAGCTGTCAGACAGAGCAAATGTACGACGGGCCCGAGCTGGCGCAACCCCGGCACCACCCTCTCGACCAACGGCGCCCTCCGACGCATGTGGATCCTGACCCTGACCCCGATCATCGATGCCCTGCTCGGCCAGGTCACCGCGCTGCTGATCCGCTGACGTACCCGCCGGAAGCGTGCGGCAGGGCTGGAGCGTGTCCTTTTCGATGTGAGGCAGTCGAACCGCCGTGCTCGCGAGCGGGTCCCTGCCGGATTACGACCATTGGTGGCGAGGGTAACCAAATGGTTGCGTAGCCCACCGAATCCCGCCGCTGCGCCGTCGCGAGACGATCTGAACCCCACGACCGTCTCGTTGGTCTTTGGGTTCTCCCTGCGTGCATCCAGTATGGAGGTAATATCAGTGCGGGAGAAGGGCATCCGAGAAGGCGCCCGTGACAGCGTTGATCGCGGTCGTGATCAATCACGGACTGAGGATGCGCGCCAGTAGCTGGGCTGAGCTGTTGAACGATGCCAGCTGTCAGTTGCCCGGCGTCGGGGACACCGGCGAGGCCTCGGCGCAAACCCTGAGGTTCTGAACAATCGTCGAATCGGGGAGATCGCCGACCACTACGCGGACGTCATCGCGGACCTTCCGGCACGGACCGCGGACAGCTACCATGCCCGGTCAGCCAACGGTGGCGACCGCTGCAGGACGGCCTGGCGAACTTCACGCCACGCAGCGATGCGGCGATGGATATCCGCACCGAGCGCGGGCCGCTGCTGATGATCGCCGCCGGGCCAGATTCAGCCTGACCGCGTCCCGCGCACACAGCGAAGGAGCATGCCATGAGCTTTGTTCGATTCGCCCGAGCAGCACTTGCCACGATCGCCCTCGTCGCAGCCCTGGCCGCGGCGCTGGTCAGTCCGGCGACCGCCAGACCATTGCCGACGGTCGTGTTGGTGCACGGCGCCTTCGCCGACACCACCAGTTGGGACCCGGTCGCCGCCGAGCTGCGCGGCCGCGGCTACACCGTCGTCGTCCCAGACAACCCGCTGCGCGGACCCGGCTACGACGCTGCCGCCGTCGAGAAGACCCTCGCCGGGATCTCCGGGCCCGTGGTGCTCGTCGGCCACTCGTACGGCGGCGCGGTCATCACCAATACCCACAACCCGAACGTGAAGGCCCTCGTCTATGTCGCCGCCTTCGCGCCGGCGCAGGGCGAGCCGGTCCAGCTGGCTCTGGATCCGGTCCGATTCCCAGGCAGCCAGCTACTCCCGCCCGTCTTGCAGGTCAAGGTCGTCGACGACGCTCACGCAATCGGCGGCAAGAACCTCGACGGCTACATTGCCGACGACGCGTTCCACCGGGTGTTCGCGCCGGATGTCAGCGATGCGACGGCCGCCACCATGCTGGCCCACCAACGCTCGATCGCGTTGTGGGCCAACCTCGAGCCGTCCGGGCCGACCTCCTGGTCGAACACCCCGAGCTGGGCCCTGATCCCCACCGGCGACAACATCATCCCACCCGCCTCGCAGCGCTTCATGTCGAGCCGCATCGGCGCGCACACCACCGAGATCGCCGCCTCACACGCCGTGCTCGTATCCCAGCCCGTCGCCGTCGCCGACGTCATCGCCACCGCGGCGGGCAGCTGACCCGGGCATGTCCAACCCATGGACCTGCACGAGCGGCACGGCTGCCGTCGACAGCGACGCGAGCAGTGCACGGGGGGTAGGAGCGACGCGAGCTCACCGTAAAGGGCGAGCTCCTCGGATGCACATCAGAAACCGGGCTAAAAGGTACTGCAGCCGTGTGAGTTCCGGGGTCTGATCGAGAGGCGCGCTCTCGCAAACCCTGCGGGCCGTGGGTGACCGGCTTAGAATCGGCGCGGTGTCATCGCCCAGCTGCTCTCGCAGCGCGGCCGAGGATTTCGGCCATCGTGAGGGGCCATCGTCACGCATCTATGTCATCGATCGACGCAGGAACTTGACGTCCGAACCCAGCCTCCGGGCGTTCCCGTTCTCGGGGGCGAGAAGGAGAGATGACCATGAGCAACCCCACCAAATCGGTCGTGCTCGTTCACGGCGGATTCGTCGACGGATCCGGGTGGAAGGGCGTCTACGACATCCTGACCGCCGACGGCTTCTCCGTCAGCGTCGTGCAGAACCCCACGCTTTCGTTGAGTGGAGATGACAACGCGACCCGCCAGATCCTGGACCGCCAGTCCGAGCCGGCCGTGCTGGTGGGCCACTCGTACGGCGGCGCGGTGATCAGTCAGGCAGGAAACCACGACAACGTCTCGGCGCTCGTCTACGTCACGGCCTTCGCCCCGGATGACGGCGAGTCGGTCAACACCCTCATCGGCACCTTCCCGACGGACGGACCCCAGCCACCCATCCTGCCCCCGGAGGGCGGGTTCCTGGCTCTGGACCGTGAGAAGTTCCACGAATCCTTCGCCGGGGACCTACCCGCGGGCGAGGCGGCGTTCATGGCCGACTCCCAGGTTCCCTGGGGGCTCGAAGCGCTCGGCGGCGTCGTATCGCAGCCGGCATGGCGCAGCAAGCCGAGCTGGTACCTCGTCGCCACCGACGACCGAATGATCCCCGCGCCGGCGCAACGGACGATGGCAACACGCATGGGTGCGACCATCATCGAGACGCCGGGGAGTCACGCCGTGTACGTGTCCCGCCCCCAGGAAGTGGCAGACGTCATCAAGCGCGCCGCCAACGAGGCCTGACCAGGTCCCAACGCCACTGTCCAGGGGTGACCAAGTTCGTGGTAGCTGCCATTGAGGCGAGTCCACAGAAACGGAGTTCACCATGGACGAATCACCCAGCACTGATCTGCCCGACCTGAGCGCCTTCTTGCAGGCCACCGGGTTCGTCGTCGAAGAACAGTCCGGGACCAGGGTGTCCGGGTTTGTGACTCTCGGTCCCGGCCACCACACCCCGTGGGGAGTGGTCCACGGAGGGGTGTACGCCACGATCGTCGAATCGGCCGCCAGCATCGGCGCGAGCGCCGCGGTCCTCGACCGCGGACAGTTCGCCGTCGGCCTGCACAACAGCACCGACTTCCTCCGATCCAGTAGCGGCGGCCGGGCGCGCGTCGTCGCCGAACCCATCCAGCAGGGCAGGACCCAACAGCTGTGGCTGGTCACGATCACGGACGAAGCCAGCGGCAAAGATCTCGCCAGAGGGCAGTTGCGGCTCCAGAACGTCCCGCTGCCGGCCGGGTAGCCGACCCGACACGGCAATGGGGGTCAACGCTCTCAGCCCGTCGGCCGGGTGGGCTGTGACCGCCGCAAAAGTGGGGTGATTCGCCCCAACGAGGGCCCTCGCTCGAAAACCGAAGGGACTGGACGGTCAGTTGGACCATGAGGTCGGGAGAGGTGAGACTGCCCTATGCCTTCCGGCGAAGAGCAGCGTCACATCGAGTTCGTCATCGAGCGGCTGACCAAGAAGCACCCCGATCTACCAGCAACGACCGTGCGTGAATCGGTGACCCGGGCCCATACGCATTTCGACGGTCGCCGGGTGAGGGACTTCGTTCCACTGCTAGTCGAACGCAATGCGGAGGCCGAGCTCGGTCACGCCGGGAGGTACCGATCCGTGCCGATGCAGCACGCGCAGGCGCGGATGTTTCTGGCACTGCTCCGACGCGAGATCGAGGAGCTGGCGGTCGCCATCGAATCGACTGAGGCGCAGGCCACGCACCTGCGGGCCGCCGGGGACGTCGACCGTGAGGCGGAGTTGCTCTAAAAGGTCGATGATCTGGATCGGCGCATGTTCGAGGTGCACGGCATGGTCGAACGACTGCGTGTGCGGGTGGGGTGAGGATTTCGGCGGGAAGGTCGACATTCTCGTCAACAATGCAGGTGCGGTCACCCCGCGGCCTGGAGGGTTCGTCACGGTCACCGACGACGACTGGAATGCCTCGTGGTCGCTCGGGGGGGGGTGATGGCGGCGGTGCGCACGACCCGGGCGGCGATCCCGGAGATGATCCGGCGCGGTGGCGGGGCGATCGTCACGATCGGCTCGGTTGATGCGTTCTACCCGGACCCCGGCGTTCTGTCGACTACAGCGCCGTCAAGGCCGCGGTCACCAACCCTACCAAGGCCCTGTCGAAGGAGCTCGGCGCCAAGGGTATTCGCGCGAAACTCGATCAGCCCGGGCCCGGTGCTGACGGATCTGTGGCTGGGCGAGGGTGGCGTCGCCGAGGTGATCGGCAAGGCCAGTGGCGCCAGCCCGCAGGAGGTCGCGGACGGCGCCGTGTTCGGCACGCCGACCGGGCGGTTCACCACACCGGACGAGGTCGCCGACCTGACCCTGTTCTTGGCCTCCGACCGGGCGGCGAACATCGCCGGCGCCGATATGACGATCGATGGCGGATTCATCACGACCGTGTAGGCGGGCGTTTCCTGCCGGGCCGCTCGGAATCGAGAAATCGCTCGATCAGAGGGCCGAACACCTCGGCACGGGTGAGCAGGTCGACGTGTCCACCCGCGTGCAGCTCGAGGGTGGAGTTCGGCAGCAGTCGATGCATGATGCGGGCGTTGATGACCGGAATGATCGGGTCGTCGGTCCCGCCGATGACGAGTGTGGGCTGCCGGATCAGCGGCAGCGAGAACAGGCTCGTCCAGACGGCACCGGCCGCGAGCTGGTGCAGGTACCCGCGCATCGACCCTCCCGCACGCTGGTGGCGCAGCACCTCCACCAGATCCGTGCCGCCGTCCCTCGCGGTGCCTCCGTAGATCGTGCCGGCGATTGCGGCCAGATGGTCGGGGTCGGTGAACCGGCGTGGGGTCATCATCATCGCCAACACGTCGGGCCGTGCCGGCACCATCAGCACGCCCGTTCCCGTCGCGACCAGCACCACGCGCCGGCACCGGCGCGGGTTCTGAAGGGCAAACTGCTGGGCCAACCCCCCGCCCCACGAGTAGCCCATGACGTCGACGTGGTTGTGGCCGAGCATGTCGAGCAGGCGCCCGAGAAGGCAGGCTAGGCGGGGAAACCCCTGGGGCAGTGTGCCGGTCGGTGAACCGCCCGTCCCGGGGGAGTCGAACCGGATCACCGTGCGGCCGGGGCGCAGGTGCTCGACCAGCGGATCGAGCGCCTCGAGTGACGCGCCGATCCCGTTGCACATCACCAGGGGAATCCCCGATCCCGCCCGCACGTCGACCCGCAGCGGCTGCCCGCATACCGACACGGTCCGGGGGTAGCCGCCAGTGCCGGCGGTCATCGGTAGATCACGACGCACTCGGCGACGCAGGCGGGCCTGGGCGAGCCCTCGACCTCGAACGTCACGTCGAGGACGGCCTCGACTCCGGCGTCGCGCTGCCACGCTGACACGACGCGCGCGCTCGCGCGGACCTTCGACCCAACCGGTACCGGGGCGGGGAAGCGGACCTTGTTCAGGCCGTAGTTCACGGCGGCCTGGAGGTTCTCGATCGCCAGCAGTTCGGCGATCGCCCTGGAGGCGAGTGCGAGTGTGAGGTACCCGTGCGCGATGGTGCCCCGGAACGGTCCGGCGGCGGCGCGGGCCGGGTCCGTGTGGATCCACTGGTGATCACCGGTGGCATCCGCGAACCCGTTTACCTGTTCCTGCGTGATCGTGTACCAGTCGGTGGTGCCGAGGTCCATTCCGGCGAGATCGATCAGGTGTGTGGGGTATCCGACGGTGGTGGTCATGACGGTGCTTCCTTTCGAGAGTACTTGTGGCGGTTCAGCGTTCACGGACATACGAGCCGGGTGCGGGCATCAGCGGCGGAAGGTTGTCGCCGCCGAGCACCGACGGTGCGGCCTTCTGTGGGCCGCTCCGGTCGGTGAGCCAGGAGGTGTAATGCGGCCACCAGGAGTCGGGGTGCTTCCCGGCCGCCGCGGCCCACTCGTCCGGGCTCTCGGAGTCCGGCGCGCCGACGCGGAACGACGCACGAGGGTTGCCGGGCGGGTTCACCAGCGAGGCAATGTGGCCGCTGGTGGACAGCACGAAGTCGACGTCGCCACCCAGCAGTCGGGCACTGCGGTAGCAGGCCTGCCATGGACTGATGTGGTCGGCCACACCCGCCACCACGTAGGAGTCCGCCGTCACCTTCGACAGGTCGACCGAGGTGCCGAGCATGGTCGCGGCGCCTGGCTCGGCGAGGGCATTGGTCAGGCCCGTCTCCACCATGTCTCGGTGCAGAGCGGCGGTCATCCGGGTGGTATCCGCGTTCCAGAACAGCACGTCGAACGGGGGCGGCGTATTTCCCTGGATGTAGTTGTTCACCACGTACCGCCAGACCAGATCAGTCGGGCGCAGCCAAGCGAAGACCTCTGCCAGCGACCTGCCGTCCAGGTACCCCCGGGCCGCGGAGACGCGGACCGCCTCCTTTGCGGTGTACTCGTCCAGGGCTGCCGAGGCGAACCCGGCTCGGCTCTGGTCGAGCACGGTCACCGCGAGCGCCAGGCTCGCCACCCGGTCGCCCTCCCCGATGTCCGCCAGATGCGCCGCCACCATCGCGGCCAGCATCCCGCCTGAGCAGGTGGCGAACAGGTGGGTCCCGTCACTGCCGGTGATCTTCTCGACCGCGGCCATGGCGTCGACGATGGCCTGACCATAGGTGTCGAAACCCCATGTGCGGTGTCGGGTCTTCGGGTTTCGCCAGGAGATGGTGAACACCTGTTTCCCCTGGTCGAGGAAATACTCGACCAGGCTGCGTCCGGGGGACATGTCCACCGCGTAGAACTTGTTGATCACCGGTGGCACCACCAGGACCGGTGTCGTGTCGACCTTCTCGGTGCGCGGGGTGTACTGAATCAGCTCGAGTACTCGGGACTGGAAGACGACCGCCCCCGGTGTCGCAGCGACGGTCCCACCGACGGTGAAGGCGTCCGGTTCCACCATCGCCGGCACCCGCGGCATGCTGGCGAGGTCGCGGAGCAGGTGGCCGGCGCCGCGCACCGCGCTTGCACCGCCGGTGTCGATGAGCGCCTTGTAGCCGAGCGGGTTGAGCAGCGGGTTGTTGGTCGGTGCCGCCGCCTCGACGAGGTTGTCGATGACGAACTGCATGCGTTCGCGGTCGCGCCAGTTCAGGTCCGCGTCAGCGAGCAACTGGTTCGCGGTGTCGGAAGTCGCCAGGTAGGACTGCATGATCCGTCGCAGCACTGGGTTGCCGGACCAGGCCGGGTCGGCGAACCGCTTGTCGGACTTGGCGGGATGCCGAGCCGAGCTGCCGCGCGCGATCTTGGCCAGTTCGACGGTGAGCCCGCGTCCGCGACCGGCCAGGAAATGGGGTGAGGACGCCAGGCTGGTGGCCAGGCGCAGCCACGAGCGGTTGGGCAGCATCCGCCGGGTCAGCCCCAGCGCAGACTCGGCCAGCAGGAGGTCGAGCGGCGCGGCGAATTCGTCGGCGGCGGCGTCGCCGCTCTTGGTGGTGGACGGAGCCTTGGTGGTGGTCATGAGATGTAGTCCTTCGAGTTGTTCCGGGTGAGCGCGTTCAGCGCGGAGGTGGCGGCGTTGTGTCCACCCATGCCGTGCACGCCGGCCCCGGGCGGGGTGGCGGCCGAGCAGATGTAGACGCCGGGGATGCCGATCTTGTATGGGTCGAGTGCGATACGCGGCCGCAGCGCGACCTGTAGCGGGTCGTTGGAGCCGGTGAGGATGTCGCCACCCACGTAGTTCGGGTTGTAGGCGGCCATCGCGCCGGCGGTGCGCACGTGCCGGCCGACGATCCGCTCCCGGAGGCCGGGGGCAAACTGTTCGATCCGGTCGATCACGGTGTCGGTCGCTTCGCCCGGGTAGCCCTGCGGGACATGGGCATACGCCCACACCGGGTGCACGTCGCCGGCAGAGCGGGACGGGTCGGCCAGGTATTGCTGGCCGACGAGGACGAACGGCCGCTCGGGCATCACGCCGGCTGCGACCGCCCGCTCGGCTGCGGCGACCTCCTCGAACGCGCCGCCGACGTGCACGGTGCCGGCCCGTCGGCAGTGCTCGTTGATCCACGGGACACCGCCGTCGACCGCCAGGTCGACCTTGAACGCGGACGGGCCGTAGCGCCAGCGCCGGTAGGCGCGGGCGACCCTGGGCGGCAACCGATCCCCGGCGATCTCGGCCACCGCGGTGGGGGAGAGGTCGAGCATCACGATGTCGGCGGCGGGCAGCTCCGAGAGGGACCGGACGAACCTGCCCGTCTCGATGCTGCCGCCGTACGCGAGGAGTAGCGATGCGAGCGCGTCGGTGACGGCGCGCGACCCGCCCTTGGCGACGGGCCACCCGTAGCGGTGCCCGGCTGCGATCATCATCAGTGCGACCGCGGTGGTGGTCGGCCGCGACAACGGTTGCAAGGCATGCGCGGCGATCCCACCGAACAGGGCCCGGGCCTCAGGAGTGTGCCAGCGCCGCGCGGTCCACGTCGCGGGGGCCGCGGCGTCGAGTCCGAACCGGGCGAGCGCCAGCGGGTGCCGCGGTGCGTGCAGTATCGGCCGGAACAGCTCGCCGGCGAGGACGTCGAAGTTCTCCGAGCGAGGACCGAAGAAGCGCGCCCAGGCCGTGCCGTCGCGTCCCAGTCCGGCTGCGGTGTCCTCGATCGACCGGTGCAGGACACCCGCCGTCCCGGACTCCAGCGGGTGCGCGACGTCGACCTCGGGATGGAGCCACTCGAGCCCGTGCGATTCGAGGTCGAGGGACCGGAAGTACGGGGACGCGATGCCCATCGGGTGCACCGCCGAGCAGTGGTCGTGCAGCACACCCGGCACGGTCAGTTCGCTGGTGCGGGTGCCACCGCCGATGGCGTCCGCCGCCTCGACGACGGTGACCTCGACGCCGGCCTGGGCCAGGGTGACGGCGGCGGCCAGACCATTCGGCCCGCTGCCGACGACGATTGCGTTTGTCATCGTCTTCAGCCCTTCGCGTTCAGGGTCGCCGGGACGTAGCCCGGCCGGGTCCACTCGACCGTCATCGGGATGGGGCCGTCCGGCAGCCAGGGCTGCGGGCCGACGGTGTCCGACACCCGCCAGTTGCCGCGTTCGACCACCCCGAGCGCGGCGTCGACGACGCGGTAGGCCTGCGTCCTGCGGTGGATCGGCTGCGACTCGACGTACATCACCAACAGCTCGCCGGGGGCGAAGTGCAGGCGGCTCTGGACCGCGTCGATCAGCCCCTCGTCGTGCAGGTGCCCGTCACCGAAGTTCCAGCCGACCAGCGTGTTGCACACGAACTCTGCTTCCCGCACGGTGCGGGCGTCGAGGTCGTCGACGTGCCGGATCAGCAGCGAGTTCAGGCCGCGACCCTGGCTGTGCATCGACCGCCAGGCCAGCGTCATCTGCATGGTGATCTCGGCGTCGTCGGGCTCGTAGCCCATGGACTGCAACTGGTCGACCTGGTTTCGGGCCGGTTTGTCGAGTTCGTTGAGCCGTGCTTCGGCCCCGGGGGCGAACACCCACGTCGCGGACGCCCAGTTGCCGGCGTACTGCCGCATCGAGGGCAGGAAGGAGACCAGGTCCGGGCGGAAGTTGCCCAGCACGGGGAAGAACAGGAGACCCGCCGCGATCACCGGGAGCATCCAGGGCTCGGAGAAGTCGAGGACGCCGTACCCGTCGCCCGCGGGGAATCCGACGAAGAGGAACACCGCGGCGAAGGCGAACAGGATGTTCCATTCCAGCGGCACCGCGAGCGGGAAGGTGGAGACGATGAACAGGTGGAACGCCACCATTGCCAGCGCTGCGATCACGGTGATCGTGAGGTTGGTGGACAGCAACAGGACCAGCGGGATGGCGACCTCGACGGTAGTGCCGGCCACATGGGCCATGAACCAGGCGAGCTTCGAGGGCCGAAGGTCCTCCGGGTACCGGCGGTAGTGCGCGCGCTTGAGCCGCTGGAACGGGTTGAACGGCGCATTGGAGACCATCGGGGGGATCACGTTGATGAAGTGCTCGCCGATCTTCGAGACGCCCGCGCCGACCCAGGAGACGAGGATCGTCAGTTTGAAGGCGATGATCATGTCGACGAAGCCGAGCGTGGCCGAGAACAGCAGGATCGGGAGGTACTGCTCGGCGCGGGCGGCGAGGAAGACGACCTTGTCGCGCAGCCCGATGATCACGAGCAACACCATGACGGGCACCAGCGATCCGACCCGCAGCAGGCCGCCGGTGCTGTCCGGCACGGCCGCGATCAGGCCCTCGCTCGGCACTCCCGGCAGGGCGAGCGCGACCACGAGGCTGACCAGCAACGCCAGGTAGAGCAGGACGTCGCCGACCGTGCGGCGGTCGCCGCCGGTGAAGGGAACCTTCGTCGGCCACGGTGCGAGGCGGATGGTGCCGGGCCGCACCCAGTAGGTGATGCCGCCGGTCATCGGCTTGAAGTGCCCGGCGAGCGGACCCCAACTCCCTGCCACGCCGCAGGACTCGAGCAACACGGTCCACACCACCAGCTTCTGATAGACGACCGGTTCGTTCCACCAGGAGGCGATGTCGAACGGCGAACCGACGTCCGAGGTGAGCGTCGCGACGAGCACGCCGCCGACGATGTACAGCAGCGCGAGCTTGGCCAGGTAGATGACGTGCACAATCCGGGGTGTGCCGAACCCGTTGTCGACCCAGTGGGTCGCCAACGTTCGCATGCGATCGAAGAACGGTTGTCGAAGGAAGGTCGCGGGGTCGACCTGAGGGGTTGTCGGGGTGAGGAATCCCATGACGTCACGCTCCTTGGCGTGTGGTGGAGGTGGGGGCGGGGATCGAGCGGCCGGCGGGCGTCAGCGTGCGCAAGGCACGCTTGTCCACCTTCCCGATCGGGTTCTTGGGCAGCGCATCGAGGATTTCGATGGCGACGGGGACCTTGATTTTGGTGAGGTGGGTGCGGCACAGCGCGCGTAGGTCGTCGGCGTCGAGCGCCGAGTCGGGATAGGTCGAGACGTAGGCGACGGGGACCTCGCCTAACACGGCGTCGGCGGCGCCGACGACGGCGGCCTCGCGCACGTGCGGGTGGCTGTGCAGGACGGTTTCGATCTCCTTGGGGTAGATGTTCTCTCCGCCGCGGATGATCATGTCCTTGATGCGGTCCACCAGGGTGAGGTAGCCGTCCTCGTTGAGAACGCCGACGTCGCCGGTGTGCAGCCAGCCGTCGCCGAGCGCGTCCGCGGTGGCCTCCGCACGGTTCAGGTAGCCCTGCATCACGTTGGGGCCCTGGACGACGACCTCGCCGCGCTCGCCGGGCGGCAGGAGGGTGCCGTCCTCGTTCATGACCGCGACGCGTTGCCGGGGCAGCGGAACACCGACGGTGCCGAGCTTGCGGGGCCCGTCGACCGGGTTGCAGGTGCAGGCGCACGTCGCTTCCGTCAGCCCGTACCCCTCGACGAGACCGAAACCGAAGCGCCGTTCGGTCGCCGCCAGCAGTTCCTTCGACGCGGGTGCCGCGCCGCAGATCGCGAACCGGATCGACGAGGTGTCGGCGACGACGTCCGCAGGTTGAGAGACGAGGTGCGCGTAGATCGTCGGTACCGCCGAGAAGTACGTGGGGCGAAGCGATTCCACCGCATCGAGAAACTCCCCGGCGCGGAACCGCTCCATCACGGTGAGCTGGCCGCCGACGGCCACCGGGGTGAGGAAGCCGACGCAGATGGCGTTGACGTGGAACAGCGGCAGGACCAGCAGGCAGTGGTCGTCCCGGGTGATCTCGAGATGCGTCGACATCATCGACGCCATCGCGCCGATGTTCCCGTGGCTGAGCACCACGCCCTTGGGCCGGCCGGTCGATCCGCTGGTGTAGATCAGCAACGCGATGTCGTTGGCCGAGGTGTCGGGTTCCGGGAGCGTCCGGTTCGTGAGGGGAGCCCACCGCAGGTCCTGCACCGAGATGCTCGGGCGTCCGCCGTGCGGGGCGTCCGGCCCGGCGTTGACGACGATTACGGCGTGCGCGTCAGCGATCTGGTAGTCGGCCTCGGTGGCGGTGAACATCGGGTTGATCGGGGTGGCCGCCGCGCCGAGACGCCATGCCGCGACCATCGCCACGAGCAGTTCGACCCGGTTCGGCAGCATGATCGCGACTGTCGAGCCGGGGACCACCCCGTACTCGGCGAGTTGCTCGGCGACGGCGTCGACCCAGACGGCAAATTCGGCGTAGGTCAGTTCGCAGCGCCGGTCGCGCACGGACGGCAGTTCGTCGAAGGTCGGTGGCCGCAGCCAGGGCAGGTAGGCGAGTGTCGTCACGACGAGGGCTCCTCGGACTGGTGGGTCTCCACCGGGTTTCGGGCGGATGGTGGAGCGGCGATGAATTCACGCTAGGAGCGGGAGGCCTCCGGATTCCTGTGCCCGAAGCACCAAGTTCGGGGGTGGGTTCGTGCGCGCGGCGCCGAGGTTGCAGCGGGATTGTCTTGTCAGAACCAGCGGGTCGTCGCAGAGTTGGTTCCGGGAGACAATCGGTGGGGGACCCGAGTAGGGAGGCGTCACATGGCTGCCGAGATCCCCGATGGGTTGGATCGCCGTGTCGCGGCGCTCGTCACGGAGGTCGCGACCGCGCTGGGCGCCCGGGCGCACGAGCTGACCGTCGCCTTGGCTGCCGCGTTGTCCGATGCCATCGAAGACGTGCGGGACGGCCCGCTGATCCTCGATCTCCTCGGTGCGAGCGTCGAGAGCAACTTGGAGATGCTCGCCGACACCCTGCGATACGGCATTCCCATCGAGGAGATCTCGACCCCGGCCGTGGCCGAGGAATATGCCCGCCGACTCGCTCAGCGGGGTATCTCGTTGAATGCTCTTGTGCGTGCATATCGGCTGGGACAGCAGCACGTCGTCGACTGGGCCTTCTCGGAGATTGCACAGCGTGAGCCCGATTCTCGGGTGGCCTTCGCCGCCGGACAACGCATCGTGGCAAGCACGTTCAACTACATCGACAGGATCACCGAGCAGATCGTCGACCAATACGAAACCGAACTCGAGCGCTGGATGGCCACGCGCAATACCGTCAGGTCCGTCACGCTCGAGGACTTGCTGGGCGGGCGGAGGATCGATGCGTCATCGGCGGAGGCGAGCCTCGGATACAGGCTGCGGCAGAACCACCTCGGTGTCGTGCTCTGGAGTGCGAATCACGGGCCTTCCGGAGCGGACCTACGTCAACTCGAGCGGGTAGTCGACGGGATGAGCGAGGCGGTCGGCGGTATCGGGGCACCGTTGTTCTTCGCCAAGGACCGGTTGACCGCGTGGGGGTGGATCGGCTTGGGACGCAAGGTCGAACCCGTGGATACCGACGGACTGAGTGCGGCACTCAGGAGCACGGGCAAGGATCTGTTTGCGGCGGTAGGTACCCCGGCGGCCAGCCCACCTGGATTCCGCACCAGCCATCTGGAAGCTGTGCGGGCGCAGCAGGTCGCGTTGATCGCGAAGGAGGGTGCCCGAGGGCTGACCTCGTATGCCGACCCGCAGGTACGCGTGGCTGCCCTACTCGCGGCCGATGTCGAAGTGGCCCGGCGAATGGTGGACAGGGCACTGGGGGCGCTCGCGGCCGACACCGACCATGCCGACAGGCTTCGAGACACGCTACTGACCTTTCTCACCGCGAAGGGCAGCTACACGGCAACTTCGGAGCTCGTCCACTTGCACAAGAACACCGTCAAATATCGGGTCGACAAGGCGCTCGAGGAACGAGCCAGGCCTCTCGACGACGAGCGTCTCGACCTGGAATTTGCCCTCATTGCATGTCGGTGGCTCGGACGGGCAGTGCTGACTCCACCCGGACCGTGATCATCTACGGGTGGGTTCGAAGGCAGACATCGGCTTGCCGACCCGGCACGGATGCACCTCAATTAGTGACATGTCAGCAAAGATGTAGGATTGATCTGTGGCGAATTCTGGGTGGCTCGACGAGCGCGAGGCGAGGGTGTGGCAGGCGTACCGCGAGGTGACGCGCGATCTGCAGTCGGCCTTCGACCGCCAACTGGCCGACGACGCCGGTCTGTCCGGCGCCGATTTCGCTCTCCTGGCACCGCTCTCGGAGTCCGCCGAAGGCGTGCTCCGGACACGCGACCTCGGTCTGCTGGTGGGCTGGGATCGAAGTCGTACATCACATCAGGTCACTCGGATGCAGAAGCGGGGCCTGGTGGTCCGGGAAGACTGTGCTCACGATGCGCGCGGATCGATGGTCCGGTTGACTCCGGACGGACGCGCCGCCATTGAGGCAGCGGCCCCCGAGCATGTGAATACTGTCCGCCGACTGTTCTTCGACCCCTTGTCAGACGAAGAAGTCGACCTTCTCGGTGGGATGCTCGAGCGGCTTCGGGATCGAATCAGCGGCGACGAAGGGCGGTAGTCCTCGTCGAATCAGGGCGCTACTCCCGACGCTCACCGGGCGCGATGATGCTGAGTACCCGTTTGCCGCCGCCATGACGTGTCGCCACGTCTCGGTACGCCTGTCGTACCTCCTCGAGGGGGTACACCTGCGCAATCGGGATGGCGATTTTCCCTTCGGCCGCCATCGTGGCGAGTGCGGCCCACAGGGCGGGGGAGGCGGCTTCTTCCTGTGCGTCGGAGTGCACCCCGTACTTCCGGATGGCGGCCCCGTCGGCGAGGGTGTTGATCCGATCGGGTTCGACACCCAATCCGATGGCGACCTCGACGTTGCCTGCGCCGAACGTGTCGATGTAGGCGTCGATACCGGACGGTGCCGCGGCACCGATGCGGTCGGCGAGGCCTGCGCCGTACTGAACCGGCGTGACGCCGAGCGACCGGAGAAGTGGGAAGTTCTTCTCGCCTGCGGTCCCGATGACCCGAGCGCCACGCAGACGCGCAAGCTGCGCCGCGATGACACCCACACCTCCGGCGGCGGCGGACACGACCACCGTTTCTCCGGACCCGGGTCGCACGGCTTCGACCGCCGCCCACGCAGTGGCCCCGACCCCCGCGATCGTCGCCGCACCCTCCCAGCTCAGCGCCGCCGGCTTCGGTGCGAGCGCGTCGGTACCCACGACCACGAAGTTGGCCTGCGCGGCGCGAGGTGCGAATCCGAGGACAGGATCGCCAATCACGAAGCCTTCCACGCCCTCGCCGACCTCGGCGACGTAGCCGGCGAAATCATTGCCCTGACCTTCGGGAAAGGTTGCGGGCCACATCGCGTGGAAGCGGCCCTCTCGGATTCCGATCTCGCCGGGGTTGAGTGCAGCCGTGACCACCTCGACGACGACCTTGCCGGGTGCTGCGTGGGGACGTTCGACCTCGGCGAGCTGTAGCACTTCGGGTCCGCCGTAGTTCCAGAACTTCACAGCCTTCGGCATCTGAAGTCTCCCTTGTAATTGAGGAGTGAGAACGCATTGATGATGCGCCCGTTGGGGTCACCGAGTCAGCGCCTTACCGGCGCGCACGTTCGAGAGTGCGTTACTCCAGGCAACGACCTGGTCGAAGACCACCCCGAGTGATTCGGCGTGATGGGCGGCCGGCGCGAACTCGCTGAAGTCGATGAAGTCGGTGTGTAACGACAGTGCGACCTGAGCGCGGACATCGGCAACCTGCAGTTCGCCCATCACCAACCGGAGGTGTTCGACCGCGCGCGTGCCGCCGGCGCTGCCGTAGCTGACGAATCCCGCAGCCTTGTTGTTCCATTCCGCGTACAGGAAGTCGATGGCATTCTTCAGTGCCCCGGATGTGGAGTGGTTGTACTCGGGGGTCACGAAGACGAAGCCGTCGAAGGACGCGATTTTGGCCGCCCAGCGTTTGGTGTGCGGCTGGGAGTATCGGCCCATTGACGGTGGCGCGGGCTCGTCGAGGTGCGGCAGGTTGTAGTCCGCGATATCGACGAGTTCGTAATCGGCGTCGCTGCGCTGCTTCGCATGCTCGTAGACCCACTGCGCGACGGGTGCGCCGTTGCGGCCGGGCCGGGTGCTCCCCAGGATGATCGCGATCTTGGTCATTGCTGGTGTCCCTTCCTGAGAGTGCTGGATTCGTCAGAGCTCGCTTGGGCGGGAGTATCGGTAGAAGAACGGTCCGATCTGCCCGGCCAGGGCGCGGGTGAGGCCGGAACTGTCTTCGAGCAAGCGGGCGCCGGGGTCGAGGTCGCCGATGAACACGGGTTCGTAACCGGCGTCCTCGATGAGCTGCTCGGTGCTGGCCCGAGCTGCCTCGTCGGCGGCGAACAGGTTGCCCGGTCGAACGGGTTCGTGTTGGAGCTGGTTGTATGCGGCGGCGAAGTTCGTCGAGAACGACTTCGCCGTCGGACCGCCGATGATCGACTTGATCTGATGGGACAGGGAAGCGAACTCGCTGCCGCGGGTTGAGTAGATGTTGCACGCGTCGATGGTGACCTGCCCGTTCAGGCCGGAAACCCGGTCGAGCGCGTCGTCGATGGAGGCGGCCGGAACGGCTACGACGATGACATCCGCGTTGCTCGCGTCGCCACCGTCACGGCCAAGGGTCCCTACCGTGTGTCCGGCTGCCGTCCAGAGCTTGGCCAGGCCCCCACCGACACGCCCGCGTCCGATGACCGTGATGTTCATGAGTCGGCTTTCGGGAAGCCGCCCAGCTGCTGCATGAGCGAGAAGAGGTTGGCCACGCCCCAGTGTTCGACGATCCTGCCGTCGCGCACCCGCATGGCGTCGACCGTCTCGAACTGGACTTCCCGGCCCGTCGGTTCGACGCCGAGGAAGGCTCCCAGGTGCGTGCCGCGGTAGGTCTTGAAGGTGGTGACGAGGCCCCCGTCGGCCGCCTGCCAGTGGATGTCGGCGTGAAAGTCAGGGAACGCCGTGCGCAGTCGCTGGTAGAGGTCCCGGACGCCCTCTTTTGTCGGGATCATGTTCGGTTGCGGCGTGTGGTCCAGGAAGTCGTCGGCGAAGAGTTGGTCGAAGACCTCGAAATCTCCTCCGCCCTGAACTTCTTCGGTGTTTCGGCGGACGACGGCCTTGGCTGCTTCGCTCACGTCGGTGGACTGCATGGGCTTCTCCGATCCCGTGTTGTGCGGCGCCACCCTCCAGGTTGTTGATGCATCAACGACCCTATTTCCGTGATGTTGATGTGTCAACAAGAAATTGGGCCGGCGACGCAATGAAGTCCGAGCAGCGGGTCGGGTGGTGGAATTCACTTTGGTGCATCGACAGCCGACACGCCTGCGGGGCGGGCGCACCGGCTCCGTCAGCCATCGCGTCCGGTCCGGTTCGTGCCACACCACGCCTTCGGCATAGTTCTCCGCGATGACCGCGGCCCGCCGGGCCGGGTTGGGTTCGTTGAAGACCTCGAGAAGGTTGACTCGCATGAGGTCGGCGGGGGATCCGGTCATGGTGAGTCCTTCCCTGCGGGCATGACGAAGGTCTACGCGGGCTCGCGGCGCAGAGCTGCGGCATTGGCGAAAGCCGATCAGCTCGCAGTAGCGGTCGGCGGAGTGACGGCGGCCGCGAAATTCGGTTGCACGCCCAGCTGGGAGAGCATGACGCTGAGGCCGACGTAGCAGTTGAACTCCTTGACCATGCCGTCTTCGAGATACCAGAAGTCGGCGGTGGGAATGTTGAGCTTGGCGCCGGTCGGCTGTATGACGCCGGCCGGCGTCTCGAACGGCTCGGTGGCGGTGCCCTGGATCGTCAGCTCGACGGCGACGGTGTTGCCCAAGGCATGGAACCGATGGAGCTCGCGGTGGACGTCGGGCGCCAGCTTGGCCATGAAGACGACCTGATCGCCTAGGTGCTCGCCCCGGTAGCTCTCGCCGGCGACGATGTTGTTGAAGACGCCGTCCTCGGCGAACAGGTCCATGAATCCCTGGACGTCGAGGGTGCTGCCCTCGGCCGCTCGGTACGCCGCACGGACCGCAATTTCTGCGTCGGTGGTCATCGCAATCTCCCTCTATGAAAGAAATCAAATGATTGCTTAAGAATGATCCCGACCCTGGGGGATTGTCAAGCAAACAATTCAATTGTTTGGGATTCGGCCTTCTTTGGCCCGGTCGGGACGTCTACTGATGCCCGTGAAACGCCCCGGCCACCACCGGGACGAGCAGCCGCTCGATCTCCTCGGCAGGCGTGGCTGCCAGCTCCGTGCCGATGGGTGCCAGTGCGAGCCAGTTGAGCAGGCCGGCCGCGCATCGCGTGCGGAAGACCAGTTCCTGCTCGTCGACACCGGGAAGGCGGGCAGTCAGCACCTGAACCGCATCCCGGCGGGTCTGCTCAAACTTGCGGGTCAACCGCTCCCACCCCTGCGGCGGATCGATCCCGACGCGCGCCACGGTCCGCATGGCCGCCAGATCCTGCCCGCCCGCAGCGAGTGCACGCACCATCGGCCGGGCGAATGCCGCGGCCAGCTCCGGAAGTGTCGAGGTGGGGTCGAGGGAGCTGAGTGCCTGGATCTGCGCATCCAGATAGCGCTCCAGCGCATGCTCGATCGCTGCGTCGCACAGGGTCTTCAGTGATCCGAAGTGGTAGCTCACCGCAGCGACGTTGACTCCGGCGCTCTCCGTGATCTCGCGGAGTGTCACACCCTCCTGGCCTCGCATTGCGAGCAACTCCAGGGCAGCCGCAAGCAGGCCGTCCCGCGTCCGCTGACCGGCCTCGCGGCGTAGATCTGTCTTTTCTGCCCGCATAGCTGAAGTCAAACAGTCGCTTGATTTTCTTGTCAAACAGTTGCTTGCGAACGGAGGGGCTCCATCGAGATGCCACCTGGATCACCGGCGAGACCCTCACCGCCGAGGGAGAGATGCACACGGACATGGCGCCGCTCGCCATCCCTCTGCTCTGCGGGCGACTGGGCGCAGCGGTGCAAGGCATTGATACGGGATCTGACAATTGCCCTTCTCTCAGCGTCTCGGGACGGGTGGGCGCATGCTGAGTCCATGCACACGTGGGACGACGTGGTCGAGCTCGCTCGGGACCTGCCCGAGGTCGAGGAGAGCACCTGGTATCGGACGCCGGCACTGAAGGTCGCAGGCAAGGGCTTCGCGAGGTTGCGCAGCGAGGCCGAGGGCGGGCTGGTGGTGATGTGCGGACTCGACGAGAAGGCGGCCCTGCTCGACTCCGGCGACCAGGCGTTCTACACCACCGCGCACTACGACGGCTACGGCGCCATCCTGGTGGACCTCGACCGCGTCGACCGTCGGCAACTGCTCGAACTGCTCACCGACGCGTGGCTGATCAAGGCCCCGGCCCGGCTCCGCCCGAGCCTCGGCAAGCGGCGCGGGCGCACCCACTAAACTTGGCGCCCGTGGCCCACCCGATGATTGCCCCGTCCATCCTGTCCGCCGACTTCGCCCGGCTCGCCGAGGAGGCCGCCGCCGTGGCGGGTTCCGACTGGCTGCACGTCGACGTGATGGATGCGCACTTCGTACCGAACCTCACCCTGGGCCTGCCCGTGGTGCAGTCGCTGCTCAAGGCCACCGACATCCCGCTGGACTGCCACCTGATGATCGACAACCCCGGCCGCTGGGCCCCGCCCTACGCCGAGGCCGGTGCCCACAACGTCACCTTCCACGCCGAGGCCACCGACGACCCGATCGCGGTCGCCCGGGACATCCGCGCGGCCGGCGCCAAGGCCGGCCTGTCCGTCAAGCCGGGCACCCCGATCGAGCCGTACCTGGAGATCCTCAAGGAGTTCGACACGCTGCTCGTGATGAGCGTGGAGCCGGGCTTCGGCGGTCAGTCCTTCATGCCGGAGGTGCTGAGCAAGGCGCGCGCCGTCCGCCGCCTGGTGGACTCGGGCGAGCTGACCCTGGTGGTGGAGATCGACGGCGGCATCAACACCGACACCGTCGAGGCCGCCGCCGAGGCCGGTGTCGACTGCTTTGTCGCCGGTTCCGCGGTGTACGGCGCGGCGGACCCGGCCGCGGCGGTGCGGGCACTGCGCGCCCAGGCCGCCTCCGCGTCGCCGCACCTGACGCTCGTCCAGTAGCGTGCCGGCACCCCACGAGCCCACCGCGGCGGAGGCGGCGGCACTGCTCCTCGCCGTCGACGCGTCCGAGCGGGTGCGGGGCACCACCAGTCCCAACCCGCCGGTCGGTGCGGTGATCCTCGACGCCCACGGCGTCGTCG
>NZ_BCXG01000030.1 GCF_001894985.1 Rhodococcus tukisamuensis NBRC 100609
GCCGTTCCCGCCCCCGTGCCTCCCGCCGCCGATCCCGCTGCGGCGCAGCCGTCTTCGGTTGCGCCCACGCCCACGCCCACGCCCACGACGGAGCCGGTTCCCGCGCCCGTCGGCGCGCCGGCTCCCGCGCCGGCCGCCACGGTCGTGCCCGCGACGACGACGGCTGTGCCCACGACGACGGCGGCGCCCGCCGCCACGACGCAGCCCGCGCCCGCTCCCGCGGCGTGCGTGCCGTGGACGGTGAGCACCGTGGCCTCCGGATTCGGGATGCTCGAGAACCTGGCCTTCGACGGCCGCGGCAACATGCTGCTCTCGGAGGGCGCGCCCAGCGGCGGGGGAGCGCTGCGCACCCTGACGGCGAAGGGCGAGAAGGGCGACCTGGTCGAGGACGTGAACAGCCCCGGCGGCATCGTCGTCGACGGGTCGAGGGCGCTCTTCACCACCGGCAACAACGCGATGTCGGGCCTGATGGGTGCGACCAACGGAACCGTCGAGTCGGTGAACCTGGACACGGGCGAACGGACCACCCTCGCCAAGGGACTGACCATGCCCAACGGCCTGGCCCAGCTCGCCGACGGTGACCTGCTCACCACCACCGCGCTCGGCGACAGCGTCGGAATCACCCGGATCCCCGCGGGCGGCGGCGAGTCGAAGCGACTGTCGGTCGACCTCGGCAGCGTCAACGGGATCGCGGCCACCGCCGACGGCAAGGTCGTCGTCGACACCTCCTTCGACGCCACCAGCGCCGTGCACGTCCTCGACGCCGCCGACCTGACCGCCGCGCCGCAGACCGTGAAGCTGCCCGGTGACGGCCGCACCAACATCGCCGACGACCTGGCCGTCGGCGAGGACGGCAGCGTGTACGTCGCGCTCAACGGCGCGGGCAAGGTTGTCCGCGTCGACCCGGTCAGCGGGAACCAGTGCGACATCGCCACGGGCATCACGATGCCGTCCTCGGTGCGTTTCGGCGCCGGTGACGGATGGGACCCGACGGCGTTGTACGCCACCAGTTTTGACGGCAAGGTGCGCAAGCTCGTGCCGCCGACACGCTGACCGCCGGACACACCCCGATGCCCTCGACACCGCCCGCGCGCCTGACTGCCTGGGTCCACGGGTCGGTGCAGGGCGTCGGTTTCCGGTGGTGGACCAGGTCCCGGGCGCTCGAGCTCGGTCTGGTCGGCCACGCGACGAACCGTCCGGACGGCCGCGTCCTGGTGATCGCCGAGGGGCCGCGTGCGGACTGCGAGCGACTGCTCGGGCTGCTGCGGTCCGGCGCGACGCCGGGCCGGGTGGACCTGGTGGTCGAGAGCTGGTCCGACGCGGCGGGTGGGCTCGTCGGATTCGTCGAACGCTAGGGTCGGGTCGATGACGTCACACGGTGGGGAGGGCTCAGTGGGACCCGAGAGGGGAGAACCGGGGGATTCGGGACCGGAGGAGCAGCGGCCGGAAACCGAGGGCGCGACACCGGCCCGTCCGGGCGGCGGACGGATCCGTCGGCAGGAACCCGGCGCGACGCAGCCGCGTCCGCCCACGGTCGGCGAGGCCCGCGCCCGGGAGAAGGCCCGCAAGGAGCGCGAGGAACTCGAACGCCAGGCCGCGGAGGCCGCGGCCAAGGACGAGCAGCGCCGCCGCACCCGCCGCAAGGCGATGATCGGCGGGGTGGCCGTGGTCGGCGTCGTCGGGCTGGTGGCGCTCGGCTACACCGCACTGTCGTCGGACACGGTCACCGCGACCTGCGTCAATCCGGACACCGAGGTCGAGGTTCCGGAGGAGTACTGCACGAACGGCAGCCCGGGTGTGGGTGGCCTGTTCATCTTCGCCGGGTCCTCCTACCGCTACAACTACGGCGGCAAGGGCGGCGGCGTCGGCACCGTCGTCACCGGCGGGAGCACCGCCAAACCGCAGGGAGCCACCGTCAAGACCAAGTCCGGCACCACAATTCAGCGAGGCGGCTTCGGCAGCAAGGTCTCCGGAAGCGGCGGGAGCTGAGATGCGCAGACTACGTGGCACCCCGCGACCGGGGTGGCAGGAGAAGGTGACCGCGCAGGGACTGGTCTACGGCACCCCCGCCCGGATGGCAGACGGCACCGACCGCCCGTACTGGGACGAGTCGGTGCACTACGCGTTCGAGATGGACGAGATCCTCGCGCTCGAGGCGGACGTCGAACTGCTGCACTCGATGTGCCTCAACGCCGTCGAGCACGTGATCCTCACCGAGCGGTACCACGAGTTCGGACTGCCCGAGTGGTCCTGGGGGCCGATCGCCGAGTCCTGGCGTCGCGGTGACCCGCACGTCTACGGCCGATTCGACCTTCGCTACGACGGACGTCGGCCGGCCAAGCTGCTCGAGTACAACGCGGACACCCCGACCACACTGCTCGAGGCCTCGATCCTGCAGTGGCACTGGCTCACCGACACCCACCCCGGCGACGACCAGTGGAACTCGCTGCACGAGAAGCTGGTCGAGCGGTGGGCCGCGATCCGTGCCCAGTTGCCCAGCGCCGAGATGCACTTTTCGTGGTCCTCGGCCGACGCCAGCGGCGAGGACAACGTCACCGTCGCCTACATGCAGGAGTGCGCGGCGGAGGCCGGGCTCGACACCGTGGCCCTGGCGATCGAGGAGATCGGCTTCGACCCGGACCTGCACCGCTTCGTCGACCTCGAAGAGGCGCCGATCTCCACGCTGTTCAAGCTGTACCCCTGGGAGTGGGTGCTCGACGACGACTTCGGCAAGCGCGCAGTCGAACTCATGCCCGAGACCATGTGGATCGAACCGCTGTGGAAGACGTTGCTGAGCAACAAGGCCATCCTCGCGGTGCTCTGGGGGATGTACCCCGGGCACCCGAACCTGCTGCCCGCCTACCTCGACGATCCCCACGAACTCACCGAGTACGTACGAAAGCCGAAGCTCGGCCGAGAGGGCGCCAACGTCTCGATCGTCGGCGCGGGCATGGACACCAGCACCGGCGGCATCTACGGCGAGGAGGGCTTCGTCTACCAGTTGCTCGATCCGCTACCGGAATTCGACGGCATGCGGCCGGCGCTCGGCGCCTGGATCGTCGGCGACGAGGCGGCGGGGCTGGGCATCCGGGAGACCTCCGGACTGGTCACCGACGACGGGGCGGCCTTCGTGCCGCACCGGATCCCGCAGCAGTGAACGCACACTCACCGAACCTCATCGAACGGAGCACGACATGACTACGACCGTGGTGGCCCTGAGCGCCGACTACTGGTCCCAGCTGGGCCGGGGAGTGTCGGCCATCGTGCTGTACGCCATTGTCGGCTTGGTCCTGATGGTGCTGGGCTTCTACGCGATCGACTGGTCGACTCCGGGGCCGCTGCGCACCATGCTTCGGGAGGGCAAGCCGAACTCGGCGGTGGTGACGGCGTCCGGGATGGTGAGCATGGCGCTGATCGTGGTGCTGGCCATCTACGCCTCGTCCGGGAAGCTGGCGGAGGGACTGATCTACACGCTGGTGTTCGGCCTCGTCGGCATTGCGGCACAGGTGATCTCCGTGCGGCTGGTGGAACTGGTGACCGGCATCGACATCGGCACCGTGCTGGCGGAGGAACGCTTCACCCCCGAGGTGCTGGTGGTCGCGGCCGCCCACCTGGCGCTGGGTCTCGTGGTCGCGGTCGCGATCCTGTAACCAGGCACTACGTGCTCGTGCGCGGTTACCGGGTCCAGGGACCCGGTAACCGCGCACGAGCGGCGCAGCCGCCTAGCGGTCCTGCGGGACGGGCAGTCCACGCGGGACGGTCTCGCCGTCGAAGAACGCGCGGTCCCGGCTCCGCCACCACCACATCAGCGGCAGTCCCAGCAGCATCGAGACGACGCCGAGGATGAACACGCCGCCGATCTGCCAGTGCGGGGCGAACGGCATGGTCCAGCTGGTCTCGCCGGCGTCGGAGGCGAACGAGGTGACGGCCGTCCAGGCCGCCGCGAACAGCAGCATCGCCCCGCCCAGGAGGGGGAACACCCCCCGCAGCAGCAGGTCTCGGGTGCTGCTGCGCAGGGTGCCGCGGTAGAGCCAGGCGCAGGCCAGTGCCGTCATCCCGTAGTAGAAGCCGACCGCGATGCCGATGGCGGAGACCGAGTCGAAGATCAGGTCGCCCGCCGAGACGAAGTTGAAGACCACGTAAAGCGCCACCGAGGCCGCGCCCATCGCGAGCGTCGAGACGGTGGGGGTGAGATACCGCGGATGCACCCGCGCGAAGGCGTCGGGCAGCGCCCGGAACACGCCCATCGACAGGGTGGTGCGGGCGGTCGGCAGGATCGTCGTCTGGGTGGAGGCGACCGCGGAGGTCAGGATCATCAGCAGCAGCACGTGGGTGAGCACCTGGCCGAGCAGGCCCTCGCCGAACACCGCGGTCCCGATCGCGGCGAAGAAGTCGTCGAAGTGTTCCGGGTTGGCCAGGCCGGTGCCTTCGGTCCCGACGCCGGCGAACGACTGCGCGGCCACCGTCACCAGCACGTAGAGCGAGACCAGCACCACCGTGGAGATGACCGCCGACCGGCCCGGGGTACGGCGGCTGTCGACGGTTTCCTCGTTGACCGAGACGACGGAGTCCCAGCCCCAGTAGATGAACACCATCAGCAGGATCGCGTTGACGAACGTGGAGAACGAGGAGATCTCGAACGGGTTGAACCAGCTCCACTCGGGGGTCAGGGCCGCCGCGCCTGCGTTGCCCAGCCACACCCGGACCAGGGCGACCACGGCGAAGATCACGAGCGCGACGAACTCGATCGTCAGCAACACCGACTGGACCCGCGCCGAGACGTCGATGCCGCGGAAACACAGGTAGGTCATGGCCACCATGAACACCACGCCGAGCAGCAGCACCCACACACTGGTGGCGTCCGCGCCGATGCCGTCGGCGCCGAGGAGCAGGAAGGTGTACTGCCCGGCGACCTGCGCGAGGCTGGCCATCACCAGGACGTCCGCGACCACGATCGCCCAGCCGGACATCCAGCCCCAGGCGGGGCCGAATGCGCGCGTCGCCCATACGAAGGTGGTCCCGCAGTCCGGGTCCGCGGCGTTGAGCTCCTTGTAGCCGAAGGCGGCGAACAGGATCGGCACGAAGGCGAGCAGCGCGACCACGGGCGCCTGCAGCCCGACCGCCGCGACGACGAGGCCGAGGGTGGCCGCGATGCTGTACGCCGGACCGGCCGAGGCCACCCCGATCACCACGCTGGAAGTCAGGCTCAGGGCCCCCGCCCGGAGCCCCTTGGATTTGGTCGCCACGTCATCAATCACTCGGGGGAGGGTAGTGCAGCGCATGAGGGCACGCGTACCGCGTCCAGACGGGCGGGCAGGGGCTAGCGTCAACTTCGTACCCGACAGTTGAGGAGTAGCGATGAGCGCCGTCACGACGAACCAACCGCTTGGCACCCCCACCTGGATCGACCTCGGCATACCTGACCTCGATCGAGCGATGTCGTTCTACGGGGCGGTCTTCGGGTGGGAGTTCGACGTCGGGCCGGAGGAGATCGGGAGGTACACGATGTGCCTGTTGCGAGGCAAGAAGGTCGCCGCGCTGATGCCGAATCCCGACGAGAGCGCGACCGAGTTCTGGTGGAGCGTCTACCTGGCCACCGACGACGTGGACGTCACGGTCGCTCGATCCACGGACGCGGGTGGCGTCGTCCTGGCGGAGCCGATGGATGTGATGGGCCAGGGCCGGATGGCGATCGTGCGGGACCCGTCCGGCGCACAGTTCGGGCTGTGGCAGGGGCAGGCGCACGTCGGCTGCGAGCTGGTGAACGAGCCGAACACGCTGCTGCGCAACGACCTGGTGACGCCGGACCCCGGCCCGGCACGTGACTTCTACGCCACGGTCTTCGACTTCACGCTGGACGGAAACGACGACCTGCCCGGCATGGACTTCACCTTCCTGCGCAGACCGGACGGGCACGAGATCGGCGGCATCATGGGTGACCCGGCCGCGCCCGCATCGGCCTGGGGCACGCTGTTTCAGGTCGCCGACACGGACGCGGCCGTCGCCGCGGCCCGAGGCGCCGGGGGTACCTCGAGCGACCCGACGGACATGCCGTACGGGCGGACCGCGGAGGTCACCGACCCGTTCGGTGCGAAGTTCACGGTCGGTTCCCCGCTGCCGGGTGCGCAGGGGTAGCGCCGGGTCCCGCGCCGACGGGGTGCACGCCGAGGCGTGCACCCCGTCGGCGCGATCAATTGGCGAGTCGGTCGGTGCGGTGCAGTAACGTCATTCGTCATGCATCTCAAGAGTCTGACGCTGAAGGGCTTCAAGTCCTTCGCCTCCGCGACGACTCTGCGATTCGAGCCCGGTATCACCTGCGTCGTCGGCCCGAACGGTTCTGGGAAGTCGAACATCCTCGACGCCCTCACCTGGGTGATGGGTGAGCAGGGCGCCAAGGCGCTGCGCGGCGGAAAGATGGAGGACGTCATCTTCGCCGGGACCTCCGGCCGGGCCCCGCTCGGCCGGGCCGAGGTGACGCTCACGATCGACAACTCCGACGGCGCGCTGCCCATCGAGTACTCCGAGGTGTCCATCACCCGGCGGATGTTCCGTGACGGTGCCGGCGAGTACGAGATCAACGGCACCTCCTGCCGGCTGATGGACGTGCAGGAACTGCTCAGCGACTCGGGCATCGGCCGGGAGATGCACGTCATCGTCGGGCAGGGCAGGCTCGCCGCGATCCTCGAGTCCCGCCCCGAGGACCGCCGGTCCTTCATCGAGGAGGCCGCGGGAGTCCTCAAGCACCGCAAGCGCAAGGAGAAGGCCGTCCGCAAGCTGGACGCCATGCAGGCCAACCTGGCCCGCCTCGGCGACCTCACCTCGGAACTGCGCCGACAGCTCAAGCCGCTGAGCCGGCAGGCCGAGGTCGCGCGCCGGGCCCAGACCGTCCAGGCCGACCTGCGCGACGCCCGGCTGCGGCTGGTCGCGGACGACCTGGTCACCCGCCGCGGCGAACTGGCCACCCAGGCCCAGGGCGAGGCGATCGCCCGCGCCCAGCAGGAGCACGTGCAGGCCGAACTCGAGGCGGCGTCCGCGGAACTCGGCGCCCACGAGCAGGCCGTGGCACGGCTCACCCCGGGCGCCGAGGCCGCCGGTCAGACCTGGTTCCGGCTCTCGGCGCTGGCCGAGCGCGTCAACGCGACCATCCGGATCGCCACCGAACGCGCGCGGCACCTCGACAGCGCACCCGCCGTCGGCCGCGGCCAGGACCCGGACCAGCTCGAGGCGCAGGCGGAGCGGGTGGCGGCGGAGGAGGCCGAACTGGTCGAGGCGCTGGAGATCGCCCGGGCCACCCTCGACGCGGCCCGCGAGCAGCTCGCCGAGTACGAGGAGGCGTCCGCGGCCGCCGAACGGGCCCACCTGGCCGCGGTCCGCGCCATCGCGGACCGGCGTGAGGGCCTCGCCCGGCTCTCCGGGCAGGTGGACACCTTGCGCACCAGGGGCGATTCCATCGACGCCGAGGTCGCGCGGCTCTCGGTGGCCATCGAGGACGCCCGGGCCCGCGGTGACGCCGCGCAGGCGGAGTTCGAGAGCGTGCAGGACCGGATCGGCGACCTCGACGCCGGCGAGTTCGGGCTCGACGCCCACAACGAGCGGGCCGTTGCCGCGCTGGCGGCCGCGACCGCGCGGGTCACCGAGCTGAAGGACGACGAGCGTGCCGCCGGGCAGCAGGTGGTCTCGCTGCGGGCGCGGATCGAGGCCCTGTCGATCGGCCTGCAGCAGAAGGACGGCGCCGCGTGGCTGGTCGAGCACCGGTCCGGGGACGGGCTGATCGGGCCGCTGGCCGGGTTGCTGCGGATCCGGACCGGTTTCGAGGTGGCGATCGCCGCCGCACTCGGGCCGGCGGCCGACGCCATCGCCGCGGGCTCCGTCGCCGACGCCCGGTCCGCGGTGGCGGCGCTCAAGCAGGCCGACGGCGGACGGGCCGCGCTGGTCGCCGGGGACGCCCCGGCGCCGGCCGCGGTCGCCGCGGCATTGCCGGTCGGCGCGCATCCCGCGTTGGAGCTGGTGGAGTACCCGGCCTCGATGCGCGGCGCTTTGAGCGCGCTGCTCGGCGCCGTGGCGGTGGTCGACGACCTGGCCGCCGCCGCGGATCTTGTTGCCGCGCAGCCGCACCTGAGTGCGGTCACCCTCGACGGCGACCTGCTCGGGGCCGGGTGGATCACCGGCGGCTCCGACCGGCGGCCCTCCACGCTGGAGGTGCAGTCCGCCATCGACGCGTCGACCGCCGCCCTGGCCGACGCCGAACGGCGGGCCGAGGAGCTGACGGCCGCGCTGGCCGGGGCGGAGGCCGAGCAGGCCGACCGGGCCGAGCACGCCGAGCAGGCGCTGGCCGCGCTGAACGAGTCCGACGCGGCGATGTCCGCGATCTACGAGCAGCTCGGCCGGTTGGGTCAGGTGGCCCGCGCCGCGCACGCGGAGTCGGAGCGGCTGGCGGCCCAGCGCATCGCGGCCGAGGCCGGACGCGAGGAGGCGGTCGAGGCGCTGCGGGAACTCGAGGAGCGTCTCGCGCTCGCCCAGCGTGAGCAGTCCGACCCCGGTGGCGCCGGGGCGGGGGACTCGAGCTCCGAGGACCGCGAGGCGGCGTCCGCCGCGCTGGCGGAGGTGCGGGCCGTCGAGGTGGAGGCCCGGCTGACCTTGCGCACGGCGGAGGAACGAGCCGAGTCGGTGCGGGGCAAGGCGGACTCGCTGCGCCGAGCGGCGCAGGCGGAGCGCGAGGCCCGGGCGCGGGCGGAGCGGGCAATGGCAGCCAGGCAGAACGCGGCGGCCGTCGCGGCGGCCGTGGCGGAGTCGGGACAACGGGTGGCCGCGCACCTCGAGACGGTGGTCGCCGCCGCCGCGGGGCACCGCGACGAGCTGACCCGCCAACGCGCCGAGCGCAGCGGGCAACTCGAGACGGTGAAGGAGCGGGTGCGTCAGTACACCGCCCAGATGACCGCACTGACCGACGCCGTGCACCGCGACGAGGTGGCCCGGGCGCAGGCCGCGCTGCGGATCGAACAGCTCGAGCAGACCATCGCCGAGCAGCACGGCATCGGCCTCGACGACCTGGTCGCCGAGTACGGTCCGGAGGTGCCGCTGCCGCCGTCGGCGCTCGAGGTGGCCGAGTACGAGCAGGCCCGCGAGCGGGGTGAGCAGGTGGTCGCGCCGGCGCCGATGCCGTACGACCGCGCCACCCAGGAGCGGCGGCTCAAGCTCGCGGAGAAGGACCTGGCCACCCTCGGCAAGGTCAACCCGCTGGCGCTAGAGGAGTTCGCCGCGCTCGAGGAGCGGTACAACTTCCTGTCCACCCAGCTCGAGGACGTAAAGAACGCCCGCAAGGACCTGCTCGGAGTGGTGGCGGACGTGGACGCCCGGATCCTGCAGGTGTTCACCGAGGCCTGGGCGGACGTGGAACGCGAGTTCGTCGGCGTGTTCGCGAAGCTGTTCCCCGGCGGCGAGGGCCGGCTGGTGCTGACCGATCCGAGCGACATGCTCACCACCGGAATCGAGGTGGAGGCCCGCCCGCCCGGGAAGAAGGTCAAGCGACTCTCGCTGCTCTCCGGTGGCGAGAAGTCGCTGACCGCGGTCGCGATGCTCGTGGCCATCTTCCGGGCCCGGCCGTCCCCGTTCTACGTGATGGACGAGGTGGAGGCCGCGCTCGACGACACCAACCTGCGCCGGCTGATCGGGCTGTTCGAGCAGCTGCGGGAGAAGTCGCAGCTGATCGTCATCACCCACCAGAAGCCGACCATGGAGGTCGCGGACGCGCTGTACGGGGTGAGCATGCGCGGCGACGGCATCACCCAGGTGATCTCCCAGCGGCTGCGGGGACAGAACCTCGCAGTGCCGGAACCGGTGGCGGAGTAGCCACATTGGACTCGTGCGAGCGGTCCGTTCGCGGCCCCTAAGCTTGACGGGTGGCAAAACGAGGTTCCTATGCGAAAGGCATCGAGCGGCGTGAGCAGATACTCGACGCCGCGCTGCGCGTGATCGCCGACCGCGGCTACCGGGCGACGTCGGTCAGTGAGCTGGCCGCCGCGGTCGGGCTGAGCCAGACGGGCATCCTGCACTACTTCGGCTCCAAGGAGGAGCTGTTCATCGCGGTGCTCCGCAAGCGTGACGAGTTGGATGCCGCGGCCCCGCGCGGTCGGCACCCGGTGGAAGCGTTCATCGACGTGATGCGAAAGAACGCCGAAGTGCCCGGGCTGGTCGAGCTTTTCGCCTACATGTCGGTGGAGGCATCCAACCCGGAGCACCCCGCCCACCAGTTCATGCTCGACCGGTACCGCGTCCTCACCGAACTGCTCGCGGGAGCTCTGCGCGA
The DNA here is from genome assembly GCF_001894985.1 of Rhodococcus tukisamuensis NBRC 100609. Lineage (GTDB taxonomy): Bacteria > Actinomycetota > Actinomycetes > Mycobacteriales > Mycobacteriaceae > Rhodococcus_G > Rhodococcus_G tukisamuensis. Next base: position 10,307 of record NZ_BCXG01000030.1, read on the forward strand.
GATGCAGGATTCCGGGTCCCTCGCGCCCGACATCGACGTAACCTCAACGGCCACAGCGTTGGCGGCGCTCGCGGACGGGTTGCAGGTGCGATGGCTGCTCGATCCGACGATCGACATGGCGGCGCAGATCGAGCAGTTCTGGAATCAGATCGCCAGCCGTACCCAGGCCTGACGAGTCCCGCGCCCTTCGCGAAGAGTCGGCCGGGAATCACACCCTTGTCAGTGAAACACTGAGCGGTATACGGTTTCCAGATCGTGATCGGCATCACGGCTGCCTGGCCGTGTGACGGCCGGCGCGACGGCACACGACCAAGGGGAGAATGCTGTGGGGTTGAAGGCTGGAGTCAGACGGTTCGTGGCGGCCGTGGGGGTGCTGGCCGCGGTGACCGGTGTCGCATCGGGCGCGTCCGCATCGGCGGATCCCGCACCCGGCCTCGAGTACGTCAATCTGGGCGACAGCTTCAGCGCCGGATCCGGCGTCTCCCCGATGGTGGCGGGGACGCCTTTCGAGTGCTGGCAGTCGGAGCGGAACTTCGCGCACATCGTGGCCGCGGAGCGGGGCTACCGGCTCACCGACGTGAGCTGCGGCGGCGCGACGACGCAGGACTTCTACGAGGCGCAGTACCAGAGCACGCGACCTCAGCTCGAGGCTCTCACGCCCACAACCGAACTGGTCACCCTGATGATCGGCGGCAACAACAACAGCACCTTCGCGGGCGCGATGGCCCGCTGCATCGGCGCCATGGTGTCGAACCCCGGCGCGTTCGAGCCCTGCCGAGTGCAGAACGCGTCCGGACTGTCCGATCCGGTTGTCAACGAGACCTATCCCGCTCTGGTCACCGCGCTCCGCGACATTCATGCCAGGTCGCCGCGTGCCCAGGTAGTGATCGCCGGCTACCCGTGGCTGCTGCCCGCGAGCGGGAGTTGCTCGCCCCAGATGCCGCTGGCCGAGGGCGATGTCAGCTACCTGCGCGACCTGCAGGCCACGCTGAACGACGCGGTCAGGCGCGCCGCCGCGGAGACCGACTCGACCTTCGTCGACATGTCGCAGGTCTCCGAGGGTCGCGACGGCTGCAAGCCGGCCGCGGAGCGACTGGTCGAGCCGATGCTCTTCGCGAACCAGCCGGTTCCGGTGCACCCGAACGCTGCCGGTGAGCGTGCGCTCGCCGACCAGGTGCTGGCGGCGATCGGGCAGTAGTCGGCCCGGGTAGGAGGTTCGCCCTGGCTCCCGGTTCCCTCGGACCGGAAGCCGGGGCGAATTCGTGTCGATCGTGCCCGCCTCCATAATCGGACATGATCTGCCAGTACCCGTGAGGAGCCCATCGTGAGCGAGACCGTCGCACCGTCCCATCCGTTCGACGCCGCCGTCGGCCTGACCCCGGCCGGTGACGGTCGTTTCGCCGGGCACACGTCCGCGGACTACGCCAACATGGTCGGCCCGTTCGGCGGCATCACCGCCGCGGCGCTGGTGCGGGCGGTGCAGCTGCACCCGGACCGGCTCGGCGACCCGTTGTCGTTGACGGTCAACTTCGCCGGGCCCGTCGCCGAGGGCCAGTTCGACATCTCCGCCCGGCCGGTGCGGACCAACCGGTCGACCCAGCACTGGGCGCTCGAATTGACCCAGGACGGGGTCGTCGCGACCACCGCGACCGCGGTGTTCGGCACCCGCCGCGACACCTGGTCTTCCGACGAGATCACGATCCCGGCGGTTCCCGCTGCGGATTCCGTTGCGCCCGAATCATTCCCGGACTTCATCGCCTGGGCCCGCAACTACGAGATGCGGTTTGTCGAGGGCGGTATCCCCAAGCTGGAATCGGTCGAACACCCGACCTCCACCTCGACGCTGTGGGTGCGCGACACCCCGGCCCGTCCGCTGGACTTCCCCGCGCTGACGGCCATGAGCGATGTCTTCTTTCCCCGGGTGTTCCTGCGCCGCGGAAAGTTCGTGCCGGCCGGTACCGTCACGTTGACGGTGTACTTCCACGCCGACGCGGCCGCGCTCGCCGAGCAGGCGGATACCGCGGTGCTCGGCTCGGCCCGCGCGCAACGGTTCGGCAAGGGCTACTTCGACCAGTCCGCGGAACTGTGGGGACGCGACGGGGTGCTGCTGGCCACCGCCCACCAGCTCGTGTACTCCAAGGACTGACCGCGACCGACGGACGGGCGGTTGCCCGGGCCTGACCCCTCGGTCCATGCCCCGACAACCGCCCGTCCGTCCGCCGGCTATCCGGCGCGCAGGAACCGTCCCGTCCGCTTGGTGCCGAGCACGGGCGTCGGCCGGCCGTCTCGGACGACGCATTCGCCGCCGACGAACACCGCTGTCACCGCATCGTCGTTCCGGTTGACCATTCTGGAAAGCCCGTCGTACTCCGGGACCGGGCACTCGGCATAGGCGTCGAGTGAGGCGTCGAGATGCTCCGGGTCGAGTACCACCACGTCGGCCCGGTCACCCTCGCGCAGGTGTCCGGCGTCGAGCCCGTACCAGTCGGCGAGCTCGCCGGTGAGCCGGTGCACCGCCTGCTCCGTGGACATGAACGGAGTCCCCGCCTGCTCTGCGTCGCGGACGCGACGCAGCAGGCGGAGGCCGAAGTTGTAGAACGCCATGTTGCGCAGGTGCGCGCCCGCGTCGGAGAAGCCCAGCTGCACACCGGGATCGGACGCGAACTTGTTGAGCACCTCGGGACGGTGGTTCGAGATCGTGGTGCGCCATCGAACCTTGGTGCCGTATTCGACCACCAGGTCGAGGAAGGCGTCCACCGGGTGCACCCCACCCCGCTCGACCCCGACCTGACCGAAGGTCTTGCCGATCACGGAATCGTCCGGGCACTCGACGATCTCGGCGTCGAAGAAGTCTCGGTGCCAGACCCGCGGACCGTACTTCTTGTCGTAGTCCTTGCGGAACCGGCGGCGGTAGGCCTCGTCGGCCAGCAGCGCGCTGCGCGCCTCGAGCTGGTTGGACAGGTCCAGCGCCGCGGCCCCGGACCCGAACTCCTCGAAGACCGGCAGGTCGATGCCGTCGGAGTACACCTCGAACGGGACGGGCAGGTGCTGCCACCGGAAGTTGCCGCGCAGCCCGTTGACCACCCGTGCCATCGCCGGGAAGACGTGCGCCACAGCCGGAATCGCCTTGACGTCGGCGGCCGAGAGCAGGCTCACCTTCAACGGGCGGCGGAAGAGCCCCACGCTGCTCAGCGCCAACGCGACCATGGACTGCGGGCGGCCCACGTCCGGGCCGGCCTGCAACGCCCGGCCCCGCCGACGCAGGATCGCCGTCAGCCGGCGACGTTCCTGCCGCGTCGAGTACGTCGAGGGCAGGGTCCGGGACCGGCAGACCTCGCCGTCGAGCTTGTCGAAGAGCAGTTCCTGCGAGGACATGCCGATGAAGCCCGCGTCGAGCGCCTCCTCGAGCTTGGCTGCCATCGCGTCGAGTTCCGCGGGAGTGGGCTTGACGTCCTTGCGGGTCGACCGGTCCAGGCCCATCTGCGCGGTACGAATGTCCGAGTGGCCGATGAAGGAGGCCACGTTCGGGCCCAACGGCAACGCCTCGATCGCCTCGACGTACTCGTGCGCCGAGGTCCAGGTCTTGGACTCGGTGAGCGTGTCGACCACGTGTTTGCGCGGGATGGCCTCGACCCGGCCGAACAGGTCTCCCGCGTCGGAGGGGCCGGCGTGGACGGCCGACAGCGAGCACGACCCCAGGAAGATCGAGGTGACGCCGTGGCGCACCGACTCCTTCAGGCCCGGGCTGAGGATGACCTCGACGTCGTAGTGGGTGTGGATGTCGACCATGCCGGGCATGACCCACTTCCCGGCGGCGTCGAGAACCTGCGGGCAGTCCGCCTCGTCGAGCGGGTCGACCGAGACGGCAGCGACGCGTCCGTCCCGGATGCCGAGGTTGCGGGTCTGGGACCTCGCGCCGGTGCCGTCGAACCAACGGCCGTTCTTGATGATTGCGTCGTAGCTCATGGCTGAGCTCTCCATTCTCGAATTTCGTCGATTGCCGACCGGGAGTCCATCAGAGGACCACCTTGGTACGCATCGTCTTGCCGGTTGCGTTGCGGGGCAGCGGGACGGTGGTGATCCGCCACTGTGCCGGGATCTTGAAGTAGGCGAGGCGGTCGCCGGCGAACGCCCGCAGTTCCTCTTCCGTGACGGCGTCCTCCGACCGTGCGACCACCACCACGGCCACCTCCTGGCCGAGGTCGGCGTGGTCCACGCCGAGCACCACGCACTCGAGGACCTCGGGGTGCTCGTCGAGGCACTGCTCGATCTCCATCGGGTAGACGTTCTCGCCGCCGCGCAGGATCAGGTCCGACCGTCGTCCGGTGAGCCGGACCATGCCGTTCTCGATCACGCCGAAGTCGCCGGTGTGCAGCCAGCGGTCCTCACTGATCGTCGCGGCGGTGGCCTCGGGGTTGTCCCAGTAGCCGAGCATCACGTAGGGGCTGCGGGCGCAGATCTCGCCCTCGACGCCGTCGGGGACCTTCTCCCCGAACGGATCCCGGACCTCCACGGCGACCCCGATGATGGGCCGGCCGAGGGTGCCGGGGAAGTGCGCGAGATCCAGGGGAGTGGCGACGGAGATCGCGGTGGCGCTCTCGGTCTGGCCGTAGCTGTCGACGAGGGAGTTGCGCGCGAACGGCACCTTCTCGCGCAGCCGGTCCTGGAACGCCGCGGACGACGGCGCCGCCGACAGCGCGAACGCGGTGACCGAGGAGAGGTCGTAGCGCGAGAGGTCCTCGTGCTCGAGCAGGCGGTTGGCCATCGTGGGGACGGCGGCCCAGTTGGTCACGCGTTCGCGTTCGACCAGCCGGAGCATCCGGTCCACGTCGAACGCGCCCTGGTAGATCACCACCGCGCCGCCCGTGGCCAGCCGCGGGACGGCCAGGTTGTGCAGGCTGGCGATGTGGAACAGCGGCGAGGTGAGCAGGTACCGCCGGTCGCTCGGGGCATCCGAGTTCGGGTCGCCGCCGGTGAACGCGGCGGCGAGCGCGTCGCTGAACCGGTGGTAGTCGATGGTCGCGAGCACGTTCCGGTGCGAGTGCACGGCGCCCTTGGGTCGGCCGCTGGTCCCGCTGGTGTAGAGGATCACCGCCGGATCGTCCTCGGCCACCTCGGTGTTCGGCAGCTCGGCGCTGGCGAACTCGGTGAACAGCTGGGGCAGGTCCTCCTCCATGGTGAGCACCGTGGTGTCCACGTCGAGGCCGGCGAGCACGGCGGCGCGCTTGGCGTCGGCGACCACGACAGTGGGCGTGGTGTGCTTGACGCCGTACTCGACCTCACGCGGGGCCCACCAGGCGTTGAAGCCGACCGCGATCGCGCCGAGTGTCTGTGCCGCCCAGAAGGTGACGAGCCACTCGGGGCTGTTCGCGGCGAGGATGCCGATCCGGTCGCCCTTGCCGACGCCGTACCGCTCTCGCAGCGCGGTGGCGAGCGCGGCCACCGCGGCCCCGTGCTGGGCGTAGCTCATCCGGGTGTCCTCGGTGACCAGGTAGTCGCGGTCACCGTAGGCCAGCGAGGTCGCCAGCACGTCGCCGAGGGCCCGGTCGCGGTTCTTCATGATCGGGATGTCGGCACCGAGGACGTTCTCGACGCCGAGTTCGAACCGCCCGCCCGGGCCGGTGAGGCCCGCCATCACGGAGGCGATGTAGGCCTGGGGGTCAACAGAATTGGTCACCGGGAAACCTCTTTCCGTGCCGCGTGAACGGCCTCGTTGGTGGCGTGCAGGTACGCGTCGCTGCGGTCGGAGCCGATCAGCCCCGGCGCCATCTTGTTCATCGTGTAGGCGAAGGTGATCCGGTTGTCGAGGTCGTTGACGAGCATCGACCCGCCGAAGCCGGCCCACCAGCACACCCGGCCGTCGCGCACCAGCGGGGCGGTGTCGGGGTGGGGGAGACCGTAGCCGATGCCGAACCGCAGCGGGGTGAGGATGGCCAGGTCGATGCCGTCGGCCTGCTGCTCGAAGATCAGGTCGATGGTGGCCTGCGAGAGCAGACGTGTGCCGTCCAGTTCGCCGCCGCAGGAGATCAGCGACTGCAGGCGGGCGACCGAGCGCGCGTTGCCGTGACCGTTCATGGCGCCGAGCTCCGCCTGCCGCCAGTCGGCGGTGTTGACCTTCTCCAGGTCGAGCCACGGGCTGGTCACCGACTTGACCAGGATGCTGTCCTGGTCGAGCGTGGACATGTCGAAGTCGATTGCCGGCGCCGGGATCATCGGCGCGATCCGGCCGAAGTGCTCGGGGCCGGTGCCGATGTGGAAGTCGGCTCCCAGCGGTCCCGCCAGCTCCTCGGCGAAGAAGCGCCCCAGGCTGCGGCCGTCCACTCGCCGGATCACCTCGCCGACCAGGTGCCCGTAGTTCAGCGCCTGGTAGCCCGACGCGGTGCCCGGCTCCCACCAGGGCGCCTGCGTGGCCAGCCGGGCGCTGGCAGCTTCGGTGTCGTAGATGTCCTCGAGTTCGATCGGTCGCTCCCAGCCGGACACCCCGGAGGTGTGCGAGAGCAGGTGCCGAACCTCGATGTCCGCCTTGCCGTTTGCCGCGAACTCGGGCCAGTAGTGCGAGACCTTCTGGTAGACGTCGATCTCGCCTCGTTCGACGAGGAGCAGCGCGGACAGCGCCGTCATCGTCTTGGTGAGCGAGAAGACGTTGACGATCGTGTCCTCGGCCCACGGCGTGGTCTGCTCCTGGTCGGCGTAGCCGCCCCAGACGTCGACGACCGGCTGCCCGTCGAGGGTCACGCAGATCGACGCCCCGAGCTCCTCACCCGACGCGAGCTGCTGTTCGAGTGCCTCGCGGACCGGCTCGAAGCCCTCCGCGCAGAATCCCTGTGTCAGTGTCATGTCGTTGTCCTCTCACACGTTCTGCATGGCACGGGCCGGCACGGGCAGGGTGTTGCCGGCGGCCTGGGCGCGCTTGCCGCCGCTGACGATCTCCTTCTTCAGGTTGCGCACGTACGGGTCGAACTCGCACTGGATGGTGTGCCTGGGGGACTTGTAGTACGGCTTGAGGTAGTACTCCTCGTCGGCGGCGAGGACGGCGCCCATCTCGCTGGGGGCCGGCGGCAGGTACTTGCCCGCGAGATAGGCGGCGACGAGCTTGCTCTGCTGCTCGGCAAAGTTCACCAGGGTCGGCATCGGCTGCGCGAGGCCCATGAAGAACAGATTGTCGATGTCGGGCTTCATCATCCGCTTGAACAGCGGGAAACGGTTCTCGCTGTCGGGCAACAGGTTCGGATCGGTGAAGAACGGGAAGCTGATGTGGTAACCGGTGGCGCAGACGATCACGTCGACATCCAGGGTGCTTCCGTCGGTGAAGCGCACCTGCTTGCCTTCCAACGCGGCGATGGCCGGCTTGAACGCGATGTCGCCCGAGCCCGCCTTGCCGAGGAACTCGCCGCTCGCGGACGGGTGCGCCTGGAAGGGCAGGTGGTCGGGCTTGGGCAGGCCGTAGCCCTCCATGGTGCCGAGGTTCTTGTCCAGGAAGCGCCGTTGAAGCGCCAGGGAGAGCGTGCGCGGCATCCAGGCGGGCATCGACATCTTGTCGCCGGCCTTGCCCTTGAGGTACTTCGGCAGCACCCAGACGCCGCGGCGGGCGGAGACGGTCAGTGTCTTGGCCAGGAAGCGCTGCGAGAGCTCGGAGGCGATGTCGAGGCCGGAGTTGCCCATCCCGACCACCACGACGTTCTTGCCGCGCATGTCGATCGGGTCGAACGGGTCGTTGTACTCGTGGCTGTGGATGAGCGTGCCGTCGAACTCGCCGGGGTAGTCCGGGGTCCGCGGGTCCCAGTGGTGGCCGTTGCACACGATCAGCGCGTCGTAGGTGCGCGCCTCGCCGGTGGACAGCGTGACCGTCCACAGGCCGTCGTCATCGCGCTCCGCCCGCTCGACGGAGGTGTTGAACGTGATCTTCTCCCGCAGGCCGAAGTGGTCGACGTAGTCCTTGAAGTACTGGAACAGCTGCGAGTGGTGCGGGAAGTCGGGCCACTCGGCGGGCACCGGGAAGTCCTCGAAGGCCAGTCGCCACTTCGAGGTGTCGATGTGCAGGCTCTGGTAGCAGGCCGACATGCCGTTCGGGTTCTTGAAGTACCAGTTCCCGCCGACCTCGTCGGAGGCCTCGAAGCAGTCGAACGGGATGCCGAACTCCTGGAGGCGCTTGGCGGTGGTGATTCCTGACGGACCGGCGCCGATGATGCAGACGCGAGGCAAGTTCGGGGAGTGCATGGCTTCTCTTTCTGCCGGGGTCGGTGGGCCGCCGTCTCGTGTCTTCCCGGTCGTCGCGGCGTGGTGCCGGGAGAACTTCGACTGTGACTGTTGCGGCACGTACGACTCGATGTGACCTACGACATAGAATATCTTTGACTGACGGACTGTCAAGTGAATGACGTAAAGTTGATTTCGTTGCGGTACGGCGACTGTCCGAGCCGCGGGTAACCTTCGATTGGTGGTGGATGCAGTGAGCAATGCGACAGGTACCGGCAGCCGGCGCGGCACGCTGCGAGCTGAACAGAAGCGGGCAACCCGCGCCCGGCTGGTGGAGTCGGCACGTGGGCTCTTCGCCGCCCGGGGGTACGCGGCGGTGACGGTCGACGACATCGCCGCTGACGTCGGATGCAGCCGGGCGACCTTCTACCTGCACTTCTCGGGCAAGGTGGAGATCCTGCTGGAGTTGGCCCAGGAGGGTCTGGCACCGAGCGCGCTGGCCTTCTATCAAGACCTCGACCGGGTGCTCGAGACCGGATCGCGCGCCGAGTTCGCGGACTGGATCACCCGGGCCATCGAGTGGTTCCACCAGTACAAGGAGATGCTCCCGGCCTGGGACGAGGCGACGGCGCTCGAGCCCGAGTTCCGTGCGATCGCCCGAGACGGAATCCTCGCCCTACCGAATTCGATGACGAGTTACCTCGCGCGCTGGCCGGAGGGTCAGCGCGACGAGGCCCGCCTGCGCGTCGAACTCCTCGTGACCCAACTCGAACGGTTCTTCACCCGGTGGGCGATGCTGGGAACGATCGACGTCTCCGCCGAGCGTGCGGTGGAGGTCCTGACGGACATCTGGTTCCCCGCGTTGTCGGCGCCCGCCGCTCGGTAGACGACGGTCCGTACAGGTCGCCGATCCGCCGGGGAGTTGCCGAACCCGGGTCGGCCGCGGCTTCGTGCCGCTGCGCTCCGCCTGACAGGATGGGGCGGTGACTACCGGAGCTTGGATTGCAATCGCGGCGGTACTGGCCGTTCTCGTCGTGGCCCTCGTGGTGGGCGGTGTGCTGTACCGGCGTCGTCGGGTCAGCCTGCTGCCGCCGCCGTCGACGCCCGAACTGGGGGAGACCAAGGACCGCTCCGGCGGGTACAAGACCGCGGGCGGGATCAGCTTCAGTCGGGGGGCCACGGCCACCGCACCGCCGAAGCCCGCGCCGGCACCCAAGCCGACTCCGGAAGCCAAGCCCGCCCCCGAAGCCAAGCCCGCCCCGGAGGCCGCGCCCACCGTGGTGCCGGTAGCCGCCCCGCGGCCCGAGGTCGTTCCCGAGGCGACCGCACCCGCGGTCGAGGCGGCGCCGGAGGCCTCCGCACCCGCGGTCGAGGCGGCGCCGGAGGCCCCCGCACTCGAGGCACCCGCGCCGGAGACCGTCGAGCCCGAGGCCCCCGCGCCGGCGCCGGAGGCCGCACCCGAGGTCGTGGCCCCCGCACCCGAGGTTGTCGCGCCTGAGGTCGAGGTGGAGGCGCCCACGGCCCCCGTTCTCGAGGAGATCGAACCCACCGCGGGCCGGCTCGACCGGCTGCGCGGCCGGCTCTCGCGTTCGCAGTCCGCGGTCGGCAAGAGCCTGCTGGGCCTGCTCGGCGGCGGCGACCTCGACGAGGACTCGTGGGAGGAGATCGAGGACACGCTGCTGATCGCGGACCTCGGCAGCGCCACCACCGAGCAGATCGTGACCCGACTGCGCGCCGAACTGGCCGCGGGCAGCGTCAAGACCGAGGCCGACGCCCGCGCCCTGCTGCGCACCGTCCTGATCGAGGCTCTGCACCCCGAGTTCGACCGTTCGATCAAGGCGCTTCCGCACGATGCGACGCCCGGCGTGCTGCTGGTGGTCGGAGTCAACGGCACCGGCAAGACCACCAGTACCGGCAAGCTCGCGCGGGTCCTGGTCGCCGACGGGCGTCGGGTGCTGCTCGGTGCCGCCGACACCTTCCGCGCTGCCGCCGCCGACCAGTTGCAGACGTGGGCGGAGCGGGTTGGCGCCGAGGTTGTGCGTGGCCCCGAGGGCGGTGACCCCGCCGCGATCGCGTTCGACGCGGTGACCAAGGGCATCGAGACCGGCGTGGACGTGGTGATCGTGGACACCGCCGGCCGCCTGCACACCAAGACCGGGCTGATGGACGAACTCGGCAAGGTCAAGCGGGTGGTGGAGAAGCGTGCCGTCGTGGACGAGGTGCTGTTGGTGCTCGACGCCACCGTCGGACAGAACGGCCTGGTGCAGGCGCGGGTGTTCGCGGAGGTCGTGGACATCACCGGTGTGGTGCTGACCAAGCTCGACGGCACCGCCAAGGGTGGCATCGTCTTCCAGGTCCAGCGGGAGCTGGGCGTGCCGGTCAAGCTCGTCGGCCTCGGCGAGGGTGCGGACGATCTGGCGCCGTTCGAGCCGGCCGCGTTCGTGGACGCACTGCTCGGCTGAGTGGATCGTCGACCAGACTGCCCGGCCCCGCACCTGCGGCGCCGGGCAGTTCCGTCCTGCGGGTTTTCGATTTAGCGTAACGATTACGCAACAAACTTCCGCAATGAATAACAGTGATATCTCAGTCCTGTCTACTTGCGACGTCCGACGTGACCTGCGCCACATTTGGCCGGGCTGGTCGGGCTCACGCAACCGGAGAGGACAACGTGCGTACGAGCGCTGCAGTATCGAGGATCAGCCGTCGGATCGTCACCACTGCCGCCGCCACGGCGATGTGCGCGGGCGTGCTCGCGCCGGCGCTGGCCGCGCCCGCACAGGCCGACCCCCTCGGTGCCGCCAAGGGGCGGCTCGCCGAGGCCGTCGCGTCGGCCCACGGCGGTCCGGTGGTCTACCAGTTCGGTCCCGACTTCCGGCTCCCGATGGTCACCGCGGACGGCCGCGCGTACGACATGGCCACCGACAGCCGACTGGTCGTCATCCCCGGTGCCTCGCACTCCCGGCTGGTCTCGCAGCTGCTGTCCGACTCGAGTGGGCGATGCGAGGGCAACCCCAACGCGGTCACCGGCGACGGCACCCGGCAGAACGCCGAGCTCTACGGCCCGGTCGAGGCCTGGCAACGGATGGGTTCGCCCGCCATCGCGATCAACGCCAACTTCTTCGACGTGCGGGCCCAGGGGGCCGGCGACAACTGGTCGAAGAGCGGCTGCAGCTCTCCGATGGGCGCCTACTACGACGCGCACCCCGACACCCACAGCGCCGCGTCCATCTTCGACCTGAGCAGCCGCTACTACGTCGGCAAGGAAGGCCTCAGTGACGGAGCCGGAAAGGTCTGGTCGCCGCTGTCGACCTTCGTCATCGGTGACAGCTTCCTGGGCATGCCGACCGACGCGAACTTCGACATCCGCGACGCCGATTCGGTTCACAACAACCGCGCCGCGGAGCAGTTGGTGAACCAGCTCGAGTTCAGCGGCAAGTCCTTCGTCGCCTTCGGCGGCCTCAAGCTGCGCGCTCCCGGCCAGGAATTCCAGTTCGTCGACAGCCCGGTCCGCAAGGCCGCACGCACCGCGATCGGTTACAACACCGCCCGCGACGAGCTGTACGTCTTCCAAGGAGGCAGCAACGAGAGTGACGGATTCAGCATCGGCAACGTCCAAGACCTCTTCCGTGCCCTTGGCTCGGACAAGGCCGTGGTGCTCGACGGCGGCGGCTCGTCCGCGATGGTGCTCAGCAAGAACGCCGGGCTCACCTGGGCGGGCCAGGGCATCAACGCCGGGATCGCGCCGGCCGGTGCCTGCGCGGAGGTCCCCGGGGCGTACTGCTCGGACGGTGAGGGTCGCCGGGTGCCCGGTTGGCTGGGCCTGCGCACGGCACCCTGAAACCTGGTTGCAACACGTTTCGGGGATGCGTTCACGTGAGTGAAACACCGCGGCGGCACAGGCGAAACACCAGCTGAGCACTCTTCTCCCTAGGTCGACAGCCGCACCGGCGAGACGACAGAAGAGGAGGCTCAACGTGGAATTCCCCACAATCGGGGCACCGGACACCGGCGACACCGCATGGATGCTGATCAGCGCCGCGCTCGTGTTGTTGATGACCCCGGGACTCGCGTTCTTCTACGGCGGCATGGTTCGCGCCAAGAGTGTGCTGAACATGATCATGATGAGCATCGGCGCCATGGGCGTGGTGGGCATCCTCTGGGTCCTGTACGGCTACTCGATGGCCTTCGGGGAGGACACGGGTCACCTGTTCGGTGACCCGTTCCAGTACTTCGGCCTCAAGGGCCTGTTCGGTGGTTCGTACCTGGGTGATGCGAGTACCGGTGCCGCGGCGGCCATCCCGCTGGTCGGTACCATCCCGGCGACGGTGTTCGTCGCCTTCCAGGCGATGTTCGCGATCATCACGGTGGCGCTGATCTCCGGCGCCGTGGCGGACCGGTTGCGGTTCGGCCCGTGGCTGCTCTTCGCCGGCCTGTGGGCGACGATCGTCTACTTCCCGGTCTCGCACTGGGTGTTCGCGTTCGACGGTGTCACCGCCGAGAACGGCGGCTGGATCGCGAACCAGCTCAAGGCAATCGACTTCGCCGGTGGTACCGCCGTGCACATCAACGCCGGCGTCGCGGGCCTGGTGCTGGCGATCGTCCTCGGCAAGCGCCGCGGCTGGCCGGCCACCCCGTTCCGCCCGCACAACCTGCCGTTCGTGATGCTCGGCGCGGCGCTGCTGTGGTTCGGCTGGTTCGGCTTCAACGCGGGATCGGCGGTGGGGTCCAACGGAATTGCGGGCGCCACCTTCATCACCACCGTCGTCGCCACCTGTGCCGCGATGCTGGCCTGGCTGCTCGTCGAGCGCCTGCGTGACGGCCACGCCACCACCCTGGGCGGCGCGTCCGGCATCGTTGCCGGACTGGTCGCGATCACCCCGGCCTGCTCGTCGGTGAACGTGCTCGGGGCCCTGTTCATCGGTGTCGTCGCCGGCGTCCTCTGCGCCCTCGCGGTCGGCCTCAAGTTCCGGTTCGGCTTCGACGACTCGCTCGACGTCGTCGGCGTCCACCTGGTGGGCGGACTCGTCGGCACCCTGCTGGTCGGTCTGGTCGCAACGACAGAGGCGCCCGCCGGCGTCGACGGCCTGTTCTATGGTGGGGGTTTCGACCAGTTGTGGCGTCAAGCAGTCGGCGCGGGCGCTGTTCTGCTGTACTCGCTGGTGGCCACCACCATCGTTGCTCTCGTCGTGAAGTACACGATCGGCCTGCGGGTCAGCGACGATGCGGAGGCACTCGGCGTGGACGAGACAGAGCACGCAGAGAACGCATACGACTTCGCCGCGATGGCGGGCAGTTCGGTACCGGGGCGTGTGAGCGTCAGAGAGGCATGAGAGACATGAAGCTGATTACTGCGATCGTCAAGCCGTTCACCCTCGAGGACGTGAAGGCCGGTTTGGAGCAGGCCGGTGTGCTGGGCATGACCGTGAGCGAGGTCCAGGGGTACGGCCGCCAGAAGGGCCACACCGAGGTGTACCGGGGTGCCGAGTACTCGGTCGACTTCGTGCCGAAGGTCCGGGTCGAGGTGGTCGTGGACGACTCGGCCGTCGACAAGGTCGTCGAGGTGATCGTCGAGGCGGCGCGTACCGGGAAGATCGGCGACGGCAAGGTCTGGGTCTCTCCGGTCGAATCGGTGATCCGAGTCCGGACGGGCGAGAGGGGCGCGGATGCGCTCTGACCCCACAGGGTCCCGAAAGGGTGGCCCCGATCCCGCTGCATCGTCGGCGGGGTCGGGGCCACCCCCGTCTGGGGGCACCGCCGCCGCCGACGACCTGGCCAGGGCCCGGAAGAAGCTGCTGGACGGCGGTTCTCGGACTCGACGGCTGGACGCCGTCACGCTGCGGCTGGCGCTGGTGGACCTGCACGAGCTCTGGCTCACGACCAAGGGTGCCGAGCTGGGCATCCTGCCGGACTCCGGGTTCGCGCTGGTCGCGGTCGGCGGGCTCGGCCGGCGCGAGCTGCTGCCGTACTCGGACCTCGACCTGGTGCTCCTGCACGACGACATGGACCCGCGAGTCGTCGCGGACGTGGCGGACCGGCTCTGGTACCCGTTGTGGGACGCGCACATCAAGCTCGACCACAGCGTGCGCACGGTGCCGCAGGCGCTGCAGGTGGCGGCGGCCGACGTGACCGCGGCGCTCGGGCTGCTCGAGGCTCGGCACATCGCGGGCGACGCCGAGCTCAGCGGCGGGCTGATCGTGGACGTGCGACGGCAGTGGCGCGCGTCGATCCGTTCCCGGTTCGACGAACTGATCGAGCTGACCGAGGCGAGGTGGGCGCGCAGCGGCGAGATCGCGCACCGCGCCGAACCCGACGTGAAGAACGGGCGGGGCGGGCTCCGCGACGTCCAACTGCTCAGCGCGCTGGCGATCGCGCAGCTCACCGACGCGGCGACGGGCCTGGGCCCGGACACTCCGGGCGGTGGGCTGGCGCTGGCCCATGACCGGCTGCTCGACGTGCGCACCGAACTGCACCGGGTGGCGGGCCGTGCCCGGGACCAGCTGCGGGCCCAGGACGCCGACGAGATCGGCGCCGCGCTGGGGATCGGCGACCGCTTCGACCTGGCCCGGATGCTCAGCGACGCGGCTCGCACCGTCAGCTACTCGGTGGAGGTGGGGCTGCGCACCGCCGCGAACACCCTTCCGCGCCGGGGTCTCTCACGGTTGCGGCGGGTGCCGGTGCGGCGCCCGCTCGACGAGGGTGTGGTCGAGCACGCGGGTGAGGTGGTCCTGGCCCGGGACGCGAAGCCGGCGAAGGATCCGGGGCTGATCCTGCGGGTCGCCGCGGCGGCCGCGCAGACCGGGATGCCGATCTCCGCGTCGACGCTGAACCGGCTCTCCGACAGCGCGCCGGAGCTTCGCGAACCGTGGCCGCGGGAGGCGCTCGGGGACCTGCTCGTGGTGCTCGGCTCCGGCCGGCGCGCGGTCGCGGTGATCGAGGCGCTCGATCGCACCGGGCTGTGGGGCCGGCTGCTGCCCGAATGGGGGGCGGTGCGGGACCTGCCGCCGCGCGACGCCGTGCACACCTGGACCGTGGACCGGCACCTGGTGGAGACGGCGTGCTACGCCAGTGCGCTCACCACCCGGGTCTCGCGGCCCGACCTGCTGGTGCTCGGGGCGGTGCTGCACGACATCGGCAAGGGGCGCGGCGGCGACCACAGCGTGGTCGGCGCCGACCTGGCCACCGCCATCGGAAACCGGCTGGGGCTGTGGCCGGCGGACGTCGTGACGCTCAGCGCGATGGTCCGTCATCACCTGCTGCTGCCGCACACCGCGACCCGCCGTGACCTCGACGACCCGGCGACCGTGCAGACGGTGGTGGACGCGCTCGGCGGTGACCCGGTCCTGCTCGACTTGCTGGGCGCACTCGCGGAGGCGGACTCGCTGGCCACCGGCCCGGGGGTGTGGGGGGAGTGGAAGTCGTCGCTGATCGGCGAGCTGGTCCGGCGGTGCCGGATGCTGATGGCGGGCGACGAACTGCCCGCGCCGCCGCCGATCGACCCGGCGCACGCGGAACTGGCCACCGCCGGCGGAGTTCACGTCCTGCTCGATCCCGCGCCCGGTGCACACACCTACACGGTGACGGTCGTCGCACCCGACGCGCCGGGCCTGCTCTCGGATGCGGCCGGGGTGCTGGCGCTGCACTCGCTGCGGGTGCTCTCGGCCGCGGTGGGCAGTCACGGCGACGCGGCGGTGAACACGTTTGTCGTGGCACCGCGGTTCGGGGCGCCGCCGCAGGCCGGTCTGCTGCGGCAGGAACTGATCCGGGCCGGGGCCGGGGAGCTGGACCTCGTCGCGATGCTCGAGGACAAGGAACGGCAGGCCCAGGCCGAGCAGGCCCTGGACCGCGGCGCCGACGCGGTTCCGGTGCTGTTCGCGCAGGCCCCGCCGCGGATCCTCTGGGCGGAGGCGGGGGACGGCCAGGTCATCGTCGAGCTGCGGGCGGAGGACCGGCTCGGGCTGCTGTGCCGGCTGGCCAGCGTGCTCGAACACAGCGGTGCCGACGTGCGGTGGGCGCGGGTGTCGACGCTGGGTGCGTCGGTGCTCGACGTCTTCTGCCTGGACCTCGGCGGCCGCGACTCACGGGCGGTGCGACAGGAGTTGGAGTCGGCGCTGCTGGCGGTGGTGCCGCCGCAGCCGCCGCAGAAGGACGGCGGGGACGTGGCCGCAGGGGCGAACAGCTAGGCTGGGTGCACAGTCTGCGTCGAGGGTCTCGCCGGCAACGGCATGCGTTTCCGGCGAGCCCGCCCGGCGTTTCACGTCCCGCAACAGCCAGGAGCCCGATCGGTGTTCGAATCCCTTTCCGACAGGTTGACCGGTACCCTCAAGGACCTCCGGGGCAAGGGGCGTCTGTCGGGCGCCGACATCGATGCGACCTGCCGGGAGATCCGGCTCGCGCTGCTCGAGGCCGACGTCGCGCTTCCGGTGGTCCGGTCGTTCATCGCGAAGATCAAGGAACGCGCCAAGGGCGCCGAGGTCTCCGGTGCGCTGAACCCGGCACAGCAGGTCGTCAAGATCGTCAACGAGGAGCTCGTCGGGATCCTCGGCGGCGAGACCCGGCGGATCCAGTTCGCGAAGAACCCGCCGACCGTCATCATGCTGGCCGGCCTGCAGGGCTCCGGTAAGACCACGCTGGCGGGCAAGCTCGCGAAGTGGCTGACCGGGCAGGGGCACACGCCGCTGCTGGTGGCCTGCGACCTGCAGCGTCCGGGCGCGGTCAGCCAGCTGAAGATCGTCGGCGAGCGGGCCGGCGCGGCGGTCTTCGCGCCGCACCCGGGCACCTCGATCGGCGGCGGCGACAACGAGCTGGGCCAGTCGGCGGCCGACCCGGTGGAGGTGGCCCGCCAGGGCATCGCCGAGGCCCGGGCCAAGCAGCACGACGTGGTCATCGTCGACACCGCCGGACGGCTCGGCATCGACGAGGAACTGATGGGCCAGGCCGCGGGCATCCGCGACGCCGTGCAGCCCGACGAGATCCTTTTCGTGCTCGACGCGATGACCGGTCAGGACGCCGTGCACACCGCGGAGGCGTTCCAGGCCGGCGTCGGGTTCACCGGTGTGGTGCTCACCAAGCTGGACGGCGACGCCCGCGGTGGCGCCGCGCTCAGCGTCCGGGAGATCACCGGCCGGCCGATCATGTTCGCGTCCACCGGCGAGAAGCTCGAGGACTTCGACGTCTTCCACCCGGACCGGATGGCCAGCCGGATCCTCGGCATGGGCGACGTGCTCAGCCTCATCGAGCAGGCCGAGCAGGTCTTCGACGCCAAGCAGGCAGAGGCCGCCGCGCACAAGATCGGCTCCGGCCAGCTCACCCTCGAGGACTTCCTCGAGCAGATGATGGCCGTGCGCAAGATGGGCCCGATCGGCAACCTGCTGGGCATGCTGCCGGGCGCAGGCCAGATGAAGGACGCGCTCGCCAACGTCGACGAGAAGCAACTCGACCGGGTGCAGGCGATCATCCGAGGCATGACCCCGGCCGAGCGCGAGGACCCCAAGATCATCAACGCCTCCCGCCGGCTGCGCATCGCCAACGGTTCCGGCGTCAAGGTCTCCGACGTGAACCAGCTGGTGGACCGGTTCTTCGAGGCCCGCAAGATGATGTCCGCGATGGCCGGCCGGATGGGCATGCCCGGTGCCCGGGCGAACCAGCGCAGCAAGAAGGGCAAGAAGGGCAAGAAGGGCGGCAAGGGTCCGACCCAGCCGAAGATCCGCGGCGGTTTCCCCGGGATGCCTGCGGGCATGCCCGGCGGCTTCCCCGGCCTGCCCGCGGGAATGGACCTGTCCAAGATGCCACCCGGGCTCGACGAGCTGCCGCCGGGCCTCGACGGCTTCGACCTCTCAAAGCTGAAGCTGCCGAAGAACTAGCCGTGGCACTGCGGTTGGCGGGTCTGGGGCTGCCCGACGAGCAGCCCGTCGAACTGTGGGTCGACGGCGGGGTGGTCTCCACCGATCCGGTTCCGGGGGCGCAGACGCTCACCGAGTCGGGGTGGATCCTGCCCGGGTTGGTCGACGCGCACTGTCATGTCGGGATCCGCTACGGCGGCGGCCACGAGGACGAAGCGGGCACGGTCGCCCAGGCGCAGACCGAACGCGACGCCGGCGTGCTGCTGCTGCGCGACGCGGGCTCGCCGGTGGACACCCGCGACCTCGACCAGCGTGCGGACCTGCCGCGGATCGTCCGGGCCGGTAGGCACATCGCGATGACCAAGCGGTACATCCGCGGCCTGCCGATCGACCTCGACGACGAGTCCCAGTTGCCGGCCGCCGTGACCGAGCAGGCACTGCGCGGCGACGGCTGGGTCAAGCTCGTCGGCGACTGGATCGACCGCTCGGTGGGGGACCTGCGCCCGCTGTGGAGCGACGCCGTGCTCAAGGAGGCGATCGACGCCGCGCACCGGGTGGGTGCCCGGGTGACCGCGCACGTCTTCGGCGAGGAGGCGCTGCCCGGCCTGATCGAGGCGGGCATCGACTGCGTCGAGCACGGCACCGGCCTGACCGACTCGACGATCGAGGCGATGGCCGAGCGGGGGACCGCACTGGTGCCGACGCTGATCAACATCGCGACGTTCCCGGAGATCGCCGACTCGGCGGACCGGTTCCCGGTGTACGCCGCGCACATGCGGGACCTGCACGCGCGGGTCGGCGCGACGATCGGGTCCGCCCACGAGGCCGGCATCCCGATCTACGCGGGCACCGACGCCGGCGGATCCATCCGGCACGGCCGGATCGCCGACGAGGTGGCCGCCCTGGCCGCGGTGGGCCTGGGGCCGACTAAGGCGCTCGGTGCCGCCTGCTGGGATGCTCGCGCCTGGCTGGGGCATTCGGGTCTGGAGCCGGGTGCTCCCGCCGATCTGCTTGTCTACGAACGTGATCCGCGCACCGGGCCGGAGGTGCTCGCATCACCCGACTTGGTGGTGCTGCGCGGCCGGGTGGTCAGGGCACGGGGCCGGTTCGCCTGACGGTTGCCGCGGAGCGGCGGGCCCGGCTACTTGGCGCAGGGGTCGCCGCCGTCCGCGGGGCGCGAGGTGAACCGCACCTCGCTCACCGAGGTCACGTCGTTGAACGGGGCGGCCGTCACGCCGGCCTTGTTGGTCACCGGCTGACCGTCGACGGTCGCGGTGACCGTCATCGTCGCCGTCCGGGTGGTCGTGTCCACCGGCATCGTCTGGATCCCGCGTTCGGGACGCAGTTGCTGCTCGACGCTGGTGCCGTCGTCGAACGTCCAGGTGACGCGGGTGACCTTCCGGTTCTGGGTGAACCGGTCCGAGCCGTCGACGTCCACCTTGTCGTAGCCGGGGTCGATGCCGACGGCGGTGAGGTGCACCCCGCACACGAAGCTCATCGACAGCCGCTGCCCATGCGTGCCCGAGCAGCGCCACGCGGTGGTGAGGTCGCCGTCGATCGCGTTGGGCGCCTCGTACGAATGCTGGCGGCCGGCGGAATCCACCGCGGGCGGGTAGGTGGTGCAGGTGGGCAGCGCGGCGGTCGGGGTGACGGCGATGGATTCCGTGCCTTCGAAGTCGAAGCCGCCGTCAGCCTCGGCGCCCCCGGCGAAGTCGCCACCCGAGTCGGGTTCGGCCGAGCCGTCGGTGTTGCGGTCGTCGAGCGTCCGGTTGACGAGGTACCCGCCGCCGACGAGCAGCGCGAGCACCGCCGCGATCGAGGTGAGCAGGATCAGCCAGGTGCGTCCGGACAGCGGCTGCCGCAGCGGGGGCGGCGGCCCGGGGGTGAACGGGGGAGGCAGTACCGGGCCGGCCGGTGGCGGGCCGACTGGCGGCATGGTGACGGTTGGCGGGTCGGCGGCCGGGGACGCCGGCGGTTCGGCCTGGGGTTTGTCGGCCTGGGCCTGCGGTTCGTCGGACGGTGGGGTGTCGGTCATGCGGTCTCCGCTCGCGTCCGGGCTGGCTGTCTGGTCTGGGCACTGAGGTTGTGCGGCACTGCGCTCGCCGGTCGACGTCCGGCACCGGTGAAGTCTAGGTCGACGACCTGACGAGACTCCGCGAATCCGGGTCCGGCGCGGCGCAGCCGACCCCGCGGTCGGGCGATTCGCTGCGAGGGTCCCGTCTCTGGCAGAATGGACCGCTGTTCGCCCGTCTCCGGTTACGTACCGCGCGGCGGTCACGACAATCCCTCAACGCGAAACCGGGTGCGCAGGCCTTGCGCATCGCTGAATTGCGCAGTGACCACCTGAAAGGCTTCACAATGGCTGTCAAGATCAAGCTCATGCGGCTCGGCAAGATCCGCACCCCGCACTACCGCATCGTCATCGCCGACTCTCGCACCCGCCGCAACGGCCGTGCGATCGAGACCATCGGCAAGTACCACCCCAAGGAAGACCCGTCGGTCATTGAGATCGATTCCGAGCGCGCGCTGTACTGGCTCGGCGTCGGCGCCCAGCCCACCGAGCCGGTCGAGAACCTGCTCAAGATCACCGGTGACTGGCAGAAGTTCAAGGGCCTGCCGGGCACCGAGGGCACCCTGAAGTTCAAGGCCGAGAAGCCGTCCAAGCTCGAGCTCTTCCAGGCCGCGCTGGCGCAGGCCGACAGCGAGCCGGTGGCCGAGGCCATCACCCCGAAGAAGAAGAAGGCTGCCAAGGCCGACGAGGCCGAGGCTGCTGCCGAGGCGCCCGCCGAGGCCGCTGCGGATTCCGAGGCTGCTGACAAGTGAGTGCCGTTGTCGCCGACGCCGTCGAACATCTTGTTCGCGGCATCGTCGCCAATCCCGACGACGTCCGGGTGGAGCTGAACACCGGACGCCGCGGGCGCACCGTGGAGGTGCACGTGCACCCCGAGGACCTGGGCAAGGTCATCGGGCGTGGCGGGCGCACCGCCACCGCTCTGCGGACCCTGGTCACCGGCATCGGTGGCCGTGGGATCCGCGTCGACGTGATCGACACCGATCAGTAATCAACACCGATCAGTAGTCAGTCAACACAGATCAGTAGTCGGGAGCAATTAGTGGAGCTCGTCATCGGGCGTGTGGCCAAGTCGCACGGGATCCGGGGAGAGCTGGCCGTAGACATACGGACAGATGACCCCGATCAGCGCTTTGCCGTAGGCACAGTCCTGCACGGCCGCAAGCCCCGCGAGCAGAAGCTCACCAGTTACACGGTGGAGGCCGCCCGGGAACACTCCGGGCGGCTTCTGCTGCGTCTGCGCGGTATCGACGATCGGACCAAGTCCGACGCCATGCGCGGAACACTCTTCCTGGTCGATCCCGCGGATCTTCCGCCCTCGGACGACCCCGACGAGTTCTACGATCATGAACTCGAGGGCCTCGCGGTCCGGTTGACCGACGGCACCCCCGTCGGCACCGTGCTCGAGGTGCTGCACTCCGCCGCGGGCGAACTGCTCTCCATCCGCCCCGAGGGCCAGGACGCGGGGGAGCTCCTCGTCCCGTTCGTCGCGGCGATCGTCACGTCGGTGTCCGTCGCCGACGGCGTGATCGAGATCGACCCTCCCGAAGGACTTCTGGATCCGGAGTAAGCCGTGCGCCTCGACGTCATCACGATCTTTCCCGAGTACCTCGAACCGCTCCGGACGGCGCTGCTGGGCAAGGCCATCGACAAGGGCCTGATCTCGGTGGGCGTCCGCGACCTGCGGGACTGGACCCACGACGTGCACAAGGCCGTCGACGACTCACCGTACGGTGGCGGCCCCGGCATGGTCATGAAGCCGACCGTGTGGGGCGACGCGCTCGACGAGGCGCTCGGCACCGAACCCGACGACGACGTCGTCCTCGTGGTCCCCACCCCGGCCGGCGTGCCGTTCACCCAGGCCACCGCGCACCGGTGGGCGGGGGAGAAGCGCCTCGTCTTCGCCTGCGGCCGGTACGAGGGCATCGACCAGCGGGTCTTCGACGACGCCGCCCGGCGGGTGCGCGTCGAGGAGGTCAGCATCGGCGACTACGTGCTGATCGGCGGCGAGGCCGCCGTGCTGGTGATGGTCGAGGCCGTGGTCCGGCTGCTGCCGGGAGTGCTCGGCAATCAGCAGTCACACCAAGAGGATTCGTTCTCCGACGGGCTGCTCGAGGGGCCCAGCTACACCCGTCCGGTGAGCTGGCGCGGGCTGGACGTTCCCCCGGTGCTGCTGTCCGGGAACCACGCGCACGTCGAGGCCTGGCGCCGGGAGCAGTCGCTCGCCCGGACCGCGGAGCGCCGGCCCGACCTGCTGCCCTGAGCTCACTGTGTCCCAACCCCGGCGGTCGGCTGCTAGCCGATTCGCCCTTCCGGGAACAGGATTCGTACCACCCCGGTGAGGGTGGCGCGCGCGTGCTCGGCGCTGGCGTCGTCCGCGGCGTTGGTCAGTGAGGTGTCCGGGTAGGTCGTCGCCTCGTCGTCCAGGTCGTCGTCGAAGCTGTCGCCGATGTGCGAGGTCGGCGGTCGGGCCCCCTCGTAGGTGACCTCCTCGCGGGAGACGAGCACCAGCACGTAGCGGTCGTCGGGGCCGGCCACCCCCGTCGTCAGATGGATCCACCGCCCCGCGGTGCAGCACATCCAGCCCTGCTTGACGGCCAGTCCCGGCTGATCGGGGAGTCCGTCCGGGAGCCCGAAACCCTGGTCGTAGCCGTCCGCGGATTCCGCGCTCGCGGACCTCAGGTGCTCCGTCATCTCGCGCCGGTGGGCCGCGTCGAGTCCGCCGCGCCCGTCGAGCAGTCCGGAGTAGTAGCCGACGAGGTCGGCCGCGGTGGTGAGGGTGTTCCACCAGTTGCCGTCGTACGGCGCGGAGGTGGCGGTGAGCCCGTACCGCGCGGCCACGTCGTCGACGATCTCGCTGCCGCCGTACTCGGCCCACAGCACGTTCGCGGCGGCGTCGTCGGAGTGCTCGAGCATCCGGCCGACCAGATCACGCTCGTCCTCGTCGAGTTCGAACGACTCGGTCGACTCGCGGTACGCCAACTCGTCAGCGATGAAGAGTTTTGCGACGGAGGCGGTTTCGACGGAATCGGTGTCCGCTCTGCCGAGGTAACGGTGGTCGCGACGGTCGAGCAGTGCGATCGAGACCTCCGCGCCACGGTCGAGCGCGGCCCGGGTCGCCTCGGTCACCCGGTCCTCGATGCCCGGCGCGAACAACTCCGGCGGCGTGGTCGGCGGCATCGGCGTGGGCACGGCCGCCGCGGGTGCCGGTGGCGGTGCGGCGAAGCGCGTGTCGGTGGGCACGGCGGGGTCCTCGGACACGCCCGAGGTGAGGCCGGACCAGTCGTCGGCGGAGATCTCCCCTCCGGGCGTGGCGGCACACCCGGCGGCCACCCCGACTGCCAGGCACAGCGCGGCCAGACGCCCTGCGCGACCGTTCATGCCCACCCTTTCGATCCAATCCGGCATTGCTCTCGGCCGCAAGGCCGACAACAGGCTAGCGGTAGGGTCGATCGTCGTGACCTCAGCTCTGAAATCAGTGAACCAGCGAATCGCCGAGGAACTCGACGTCCGGGAAGAACAGGTGCGGGCTGCGGTCGACCTGCTCGACGGCGGGGCGACGGTGCCGTTCATCGCCCGGTACCGCAAGGAGGTGACCGGCACCCTGGACGACGCGCAGCTGCGCGACCTCGAGGAACGGCTGCGGTACCTGCGTGAGCTCGACGAGCGCCGGCTCGCGGTGCTCGAGTCGATCCGGTCCCAGGACAAGCTGGACCCGCAGCTCGAGGACCAGATCATGCTCGCCGACACCAAGGCGCGCCTCGAGGACATCTACCTGCCGTTCAAGCCGAAGCGTCGCACCAAGGCGCAGATCGCGCGCGAGGCCGGGCACCAGCCGGTCGCCGACGCCCTGCTGACCGACCCGACCACCGATCCCGCGCAGTACACGGCGGAACAGCTCGACGGCGCGCGCTCGATCCTGGTCGAGCAGTTCGCGGAGGACGCGGACCTGGTCGGGGAGCTGCGCGAGCTGATGTGGACCCGCGGCCAGGTCAAGGCCGCCGTCCGCAAGGGCAAGGAGACCGAGGGTGCCAAGTTCGCCGACTACTTCGAGTTCTCCGAGCCCTTCGGGAAGCTGCCGAGTCACCGCATTCTCGCGATGTTCCGCGGCGAGAAGGAGGAGGTGCTCTCGCTGACCCTGGACCCGGAGACCGAGGAGCAGGCGCCCGGGGTGGCCAGCGTCTACGAGGGCCGGATCGCCTCGAGGTTCGGCGTCGCCGACCGCGGGCGTCCGGCGGACCGGTGGCTGCTCGACACCGTGCGCTGGGCGTGGAAGACCAAGATGCTCATCACCCTCGGCATCGACACCCGGATGCGGTTGCGGCAGTCCGCCGAGCGCGACGCCGTCGACGTGTTCGCGATGAATCTCAAGGACCTGCTGCTGGCCGCGCCCGCGGGCACCCGCGCGACGATGGGCCTGGACCCGGGGTTCCGCACCGGCACGAAGGTCGCCGTCGTCGACTCCACCGGCAAGGTGCTCGCGTACGACACCATCTACCCGCACCAGCCGGCGAACAAGTGGGACCAGTCCCTGGCCACCCTCGCCGCACTGGCCGCCAAGCACAAGGTCGACCTGATCGCGATCGGCAACGGCACCGCCTCGCGGGAGACGGACGCGCTGGCGGCGGACCTGATCAAGAAGTTCCCCGAGGCCGGGCTGACCAAGGTGATGGTCTCGGAGGCCGGCGCGTCGGTGTACTCGGCGTCCGCCTACGCCTCCGCCGAGCTGCCGGACCTGGACGTGTCGATCCGCGGCGCGGTGTCCATCGCGCGGCGGCTGCAGGACCCGCTCGCGGAACTGGTGAAGATCGACCCGAAGTCCATCGGCGTCGGCCAGTACCAGCACGACATCTCCGAGACCCTGCTGGCGCGCTCGCTGGCAGCGGTCGTCGAGGACGCGGTGAACGCGGTCGGCGTCGACGTCAACACCGCCTCTGTGCCGCTGCTCGCGCGGGTCTCGGGGATCACCGGATCGCTGGCCGAGTCGATCGTCGCGCACCGCGACGCGAACGGACCGTTCCGCAGTCGCCGCGGCCTCAAGGACGTGCCGCGGCTCGGCCCCAAGGCCTTCGAGCAGTGCGCCGGCTTCCTCAAGATCACCGACGGCGACGACCCGCTCGACGCGTCGGCCGTGCACCCCGAGGCCTACCCGGTGGTGCGGCGGATCGTCGGGGCCAGCGGCTGCGGGGTCAAGGAGATCATCGGCAACACCGCCGCCCTGCGCGGCCTGCGCCCACAGGACTTCGCGGACGAGACGTTCGGGCTGCCCACCGTCACCGACATCATCGCGGAACTCGAGAAGCCGGGCCGCGACCCGCGCCCGGAGTTCAAGACCGCGACGTTCGCCTCGGGGGTGGAGAAGGTGGCCGACCTGAAGCCGGGCATGACGCTCGAGGGCGTCGTCACCAACGTCGCGGCGTTCGGCGCGTTCGTCGACGTGGGCGTGCACCAGGACGGGCTGGTGCACGTCTCGGCGATGTCGCACAGCTTCGTCAAGGACCCGCGCGAGGTGGTCAAGTCCGGTGACGTGGTCCGGGTCAAGGTGATGGAGGTGGACCTGCCGCGCCAGCGGATCGGGTTGAGCCTGCGCCTGGACGACGAGCCCGGCGCCGCCAAGCAGGACGGCCCGCGCGGTCAGGGCGGCGGGCAGCGTCAGGGCGGTCAGCGGGACGGCGGATCACGTCAGGGCGGCGGCCAGCGTGGCGGTCAGCGTGGCGGTGGCCAGCGTCAGGGCAGCGGGTCGGCGGCCGGCAGCCCCGCGGGCGGCTCGATGGCCGACGCCCTCCGCAAGGCCGGCTTCGGCAAGTAGGCAGCTCCGCTGCTCGTGCGCGGTTTGCGGGTCCGGACCCGCAAACCGCGCACGAGCGCCGAAGGTTCAGTAGCCGCCGAGGCCCTTGCCGATCATCACCACGCCGATCACCAGCAGCAGCGTCGCCATCACGGCCGCGTTGTTGGCGGTCAGCCAGGCCTTGAGGTCCTGCAGCCACGCCGTCGCGCGCTCGCGGGCGGCGAAGTAGGCGATCACCGGTACCGCCACCGTGCTGGCGGCCAGCACGGTGAACACGATCCCGGTGACGACGAGTGTCCCGCCGCTGACGCCGAGCTGCGCGACGGCCACCGCCGCGCCGACGATCATCAGCAGGTTCTTCGGGTTCACCGCGGACAGCGCGAAGCCCAGGCCGAGGGCCTTGCCGGGGGTGACCTTGTCGATCGCGGCGAGCCACCCCGGCATCGTCGGTTCCTCGCCGGGCCGCGGGCGGCCGCGCCACTGCTTGACCGCGAGCCCGAGCAGCGCCACACCGAGGACGATCTTCACCGTCGCGGTGGTGGCGTTGCCGCCGTCGCCGGCGCTCAGGTCCACCGCGCTCGCGATCGCGACGAACACCGCGTAGCCCACCGCGATGCCCAGCACCCAGCCGACGGCGAAGGAGGTTGCGGTGCTGCCCGCCTTCGGCGTCAGCAGCATCAGGATCGCCGCGATGATCGGGATCGGGCTGATCGCGACACCGAGGGCGAGGGGAAGAATGTCACCGATTGCTGTTCCCATGATTGGGATGCTCTCAGCCGGTGCCGTCCGGGGAACCACCCGACAAGGGTGACTGTGGGCGGGCATTGCGCTCCGTCAGCGTGAAAGCGCGAGGCCAATCACAGTAGGGGCTGGAGGAATTTGCACACGATGTCCTCTACCAGCCGGGAGTTGTCGAGGAATGGCCAGTGACCACTTCCGTCAATTGTCGCAATCTCGGCCCGCGGGAAGGAGCTCCGGTTGCCTTCCGCGTATCGAACTGGGACGAATCGGTCGTCCGCACCCCAGGCGACCAGCGCAGGTCGGTCCAGGGGACGCAACCGGGCGGCAGTGTGCTCCGCCCACGCGGCGAAAGTTGTTCGTTTGGAGGCTCGGTAGAGGCGCAGCACCGCCCGTTTGGTCGCGGGGTCGCTCATCGCGTTGTATATGCGGTCGACCTGCCCTCGCGTCAACTTCGGGTCTGTCTTGCCCATGATGAGCCGGATGCCAGCGCGGCTGGACGTGGCCATGAACAGCTCACCCAAAAGCGGAGTTTGCCAAACCCGCGCCATCCAATGCCAGCGGTAGCCGATCAGCACGCCGCTGTTGATGATGACTGCGCTGGCAAATCGGTCCGGGTGGGTGGCCGCCCATTCCAAGCCCCAGGCGCCGAAGTCGTGCACCACCAGGTGCACCCGGTCGATGCCGAGCTCGTCCACCACCGAGCCGATGAACGCCGCGTGGCCCTCCACTGTGTGTGGAAACTCTTTTGGCTTGTCGGCCCGGCCGAAACCCGGCGCGTCCCATGCCACCGCACGGGCGAACAGGCCCACCCGACCGATCAGCCCGATCCAGTCCTCGCTGGGGCCAGGGTTGCCGTGGCAGAACACGACGGCCTCCGAGGCGTCCCTCGGTCCGGCCTCGCGCAGCACTGTGCGGATACCGTCGACGGTCACGTCGCGTTCCCGGATCAGGGCGGTGTTCATCGCACCGCTCCGGTCATCGCCGGCGCGCGATTGGCTCGCCGACGCCGGCGGCGGTTTGCGATGACGACGCGGGCCATGACGGTCGGGTGCACCAGGCGGGCCGGTGGGTCGAGAAATCCCGTGACCCGGAGGAACTGTCGGGCGACAGCGGTGTCGGATTCGGCGGCGGTCAAGACCTTCTCGACATAGGCGTTGCTGATCCGCACCGGCAACGGTCGTGGTCCTTCCACCTCCGGCAGCGCCAGGTCGGCACCGACGGCGATCTGCCAGGCCACGCTGATCGGTTTCGAGGCCGCCCGGAAGAACCGTCGGGGCAGGTCGCGATCGCCGCGCTGCAGGCAGCCGCGCAGCGTCACCGCTTCCAGCGCCGCGACCGTCATGCCTTGCCCGTAGAGCGGGTTGAAGCTACAGATGGCATCACCGAAGACCAGCAGGCCGTCCGGGAACCGGCGCATCCTGTCGTAGCGCCGCCACTGGTTGGAGGGGAGGCGGTGCCTTGCCACCTCGCCAATCGGTTCGGCGTCCCGTATTGCCGCCAACACGTGGGCCGGGCCGAACTCCTCTGCAAAAGCGATCATCTCGGCTAGTTCTCGGGGCGGCTCACGTCCGGCCATTCCCGCGACGGTGAACAGCCAGGTGTCGTTCTCGTAGCCGAACAGGGCCATCCCCGTCGGCCGGCCCGGCCGGGCGCCGACGAGGACGATTCCCTCGCGCAGCGTGCGCGGCGGGATCCGCAGCAGCTGGCTGGCGTAGGCCACGTCCACGACGACGTGGTCCTCGTCGGGGCGGCCGTATCCAAGATGTTCGAGGAAGGCCGGTGTGCGCGAGCCGCGACCCGTCGCATCGACGACCAGGTCCGCTGTCAACGTCCGGCTGCCGCCTCCGGCGCGGTTCACCACCCGTCCTCCGGTGACACGGTCCCGGTCCGCCGCCGTCAACTCGACAATGCCGTGGCCGTCCATCATCGTCACATTCGCGATTGCCCGCAGCCGACGCCGGACCTGGCCTTCGAGAAACGGCCGGCTCGGGACATACACAGGATCGGGGTCCCGTGCGATGCCGGACCGGACGATCAGATGCCCGCCGGGTGAGAAGTAGAACCTGGAGAAGTCCCCGTCGGCGAGGACGGGTGCGCTGCCCGCCACCAGCTCGTCGAGCAACCCGGGGAAAAGCTCGCCCATGATCTGCGAGCCACGCGCCAGCAGGGCATGACCGTGTCGGCCCTGCGGCACTCCACGTCGGTGTCCGGGATCATCCGGCAGCACATCCCGCTCCACCACGGTAACGGTCCCGTAGAAGTCGGTCAGAACCCGCGCGGCGAGCAACCCTCCAATGCTTGCCCCGACTACAACCGCATGGTCACCGATTTTCGTCATCGCTCGTTCGCCCCTTCCGGCGGAGCACCAGGCATGCCACGCCGCGTGGTGTCGCCCTCTGTCAGAGCGGATATACACGCATCCGACTTGCGATCGTGGATCTCGATTGCGGGAGTGGCACTGCCGCCGTGAAGTCGGGCATGCCACCTCAACCAGCTCAGACCGAGTGCAACTCTCACCGACAACGGTAGGGACCGCACGACGTGCCGGCCTGAGTAGTCGACTACCTGTATTCCGGCATCGCCTGGTGCGGCGTGAACCCGACGCACATCCGCGTAAAGCAGGATTACCTGCGACGGGTGCGGTGGCAGGGACCACCCGAAACGGGTGACCGTGGGCGGCTGCGCGGGGTGCCGTCGAGATGACATGCTTCGTCCCATGGCTTCGAACATCAAGTCCGTGAAGGTCGAGTCGCCGAACGCTGGAATGCTCGAGGCCGGCTCACCGAAAAACATGTCATGGGTGCCTGGCGGCTTGTTCTGGATGGGCTCCGAGGACTTCTACCCGGAGGAGCGTCCGGTCCACCAGGTTCAGGTGGACGGGTTCTGGATGGACACCCATCAGGTGACGGTCGCCGAGTTCCGCCGGTTCGTCAAGGACACCGGGCACGTCACGGTCGCCGAGACCGCGCCCGACGCCGCCGACTACCCCGACGCGGACCCGGCGCTGCTGGTGCCGGGGTCGCTCGTGTTCACGCCGCCGCCCGGACCGGTCTCGCTCGACGACTACCACCAGTGGTGGTCCTGGGTGCCGGGCGCCGACTGGCGTCACCCCGAAGGCCCGCAGAGCAATGTCGGTGGGCGCGAACGACATCCGGTGACGCACGTCGCGCACACCGATGCGCTGGCCTACGCGGCCTGGGCGGGCAAGGACCTGCCCACCGAGGCGGAGTGGGAGTTCGCGGCCCGCGGCGGGCTGGACCGGGCCGTGTACTCCTGGGGTGACGAGTACACCCCCGGTGGCCGCCAGCAGGCCAACACCTGGCAGGGCCAGTTCCCGTGGGAGAACCTGGCCGAGGACGGCTTCGTCGGCACCTCGCCGGTCGGCAGCTTCCGGCCCAACGGGTACGGCCTGGTCGACATGGCCGGCAACGTGTGGGAGTGGACGACGGACTTCCACACCGCGGACCACAGCGTCAGCGGCAAGAACGTCGCGCCCGCGAGTTCGTGCTGCATCCCCAGCAACCCGAGGATCGATGCGGCCGCCCCGCGCGACGGGGAGGTGTACCCGCGCCGGGTGATCAAGGGCGGCTCGCACCTGTGCGCCCCGAACTACTGCCTGCGCTACCGGCCCGCGGCCCGCCAGGGCGAGACCGAGGAGACCTCGACCTGCCACGTGGGCTTCCGGTGCGTGGTGCGGGGGCAGGGACCGGGCTGATGCACCGCTGGCTGCAGGACGAGATCATCGCGCACGGCCGGTTGCCGCTGCTGTTCTTCCTGCTGGGCTTCATCGGCGGCTTCGTGTTCATCCGGTTGAGCGTGCGGATGATCCGCGCGAAGGTGCGGTGGTGGCCCGGGAACGTCACGCCCGGCGGCCAGCACGTGCACCACATGGTGTTCGGGGTGATCGCGATGCTGGTCTCGGGGGTCGCGCTGATCGCCGTGTACGAGGACGGCACCCAGACCACCGGTGCCGCGTTGGCGGCCTGCTTCGGGATCGGGGCGGCGCTGGTCCTCGACGAGTTCGCCCTGATCTTCTACCTGAAGGACGTGTACTGGGAGGAGCAGGGGCGGGCCTCGGTGGACGCGGTGTTCGTGGCACTCGCGGTGACGGGACTGCTGCTCGTCGGCGCCCGGCCCGACGCGATCGTCAACGTCTCGGACTTCCGCGACAACCCCGAGGCCTGGGTGCGGGTGGTGCTCGCGGTGGGCGTCCTGATCAGTCTCGCGGTCGCCGCCGTGGTGATCGCGAAGGGCAAGATCTGGACCGGTCTGTTCGGGATGTTCTTCTTCCCGATGCTGCTGGTCGGGTCGATCCGGCTGAGCCGGCCCGGTGCACCCTGGGCGCGGTGGCGGTACGCGGACAAGCCGAAGAAGATGCGGCGCGCACTCGAACGGGAGAAGCGGTACCGCCGGCCGATGATCCGGGCCAAGATCTACGTGCAGGACCTGATCGCCGGCAAGCCGAGCGTCGCGCACGCGGTGGCCGCCACCGAGGTGGAACTCGAACGCACCGTGCATGCGGCGCCGCCGCCCCCGCCGCGCGAGCACGCCGTCCGCTGACGCCCGGTTTCGTCCGCGACGTGCACGTCTGGCACAATTGACGGGTTGCCTGTCACAGGCACACCGACCTAATCGGAGTACGAACCAGCCGAGGACCGTTCACGCGGTGCCGCTCGGTTCCTCTACTCACGCGAAAACGCAAGGATGGATCAATCGATGAACACTCTGGACTTCCTGGACGCCAAGTCCCTCCGCGAGGACATTCCCGCGTTCCGTCCCGGTGACACCCTGAACGTGCACGTCAAGGTCATCGAAGGCTCGAAGGAGCGCGTGCAGGTCTTCAAGGGCGTCGTGATCCGTCGCCAGGGCGGCGGCGTCCGCGAGACCTTCACCGTCCGCAAGGTTTCCTTCGGCGTCGGCGTCGAGCGCACCTTCCCGGTGCACAGCCCCAACATCGCCGAGATCGAGGTGCTGACCCGCGGTGACGTGCGTCGCGCCAAGCTGTACTACCTGCGCGACCTCCGTGGCAAGGCCGCGAAGATCAAGGAAAAGCGCTGAGCTTTCAGCTCCATTCAGAGTTAGCCCGGTCCGGGTTTCCCGGGCCGGGCTAACCTGTTCCAGTGGTAGATACCCCGCACGAATCGACAGTGCCCTCAGCCGGCGCAGACGGCCCCGACGCGACGTCGGAGAAGCCGCAGAAGAAGCCCCGCTCGTTCTTGCGGGAGCTGCCCATTCTCATCCTCGTCGCCCTGTTGATGAGCTTCCTCTTGCAGACCTTCGTCGGTCGCGTGTACCTGATTCCGTCGGAGTCGATGGAACCCACCCTGCACGGCTGCGCCGGATGTACCGGAGACCGGATCTTCGTCGAGAAGATCGGCTACCGATTCGGCGACCCGAGTCCCGGTGACGTGGTGGTGTTCAAGGGTCCGGAGTCCTGGAACGGCGGCTGGACGTCCACCCGCTCCGACAACGCGGTGATCCGCGGGATCCAGGAAGTGGGTTCGATGGTCGGCCTGGTGCCGCCGGACGAAAACGACCTGGTCAAGCGCGTGATCGCCACCGGCGGCCAGACGGTCGAGTGCTGTGACGAACAGGGCCGGATCCTCGTCGACGGCAAGCCGTTGGACGAGAACTACGTGGTCACCGACTTCCCCTTCACCCCGGGCGTCCAGACCTGCGACACCCCGCTCAAGTCGGGTCGCTGCTTCGGGCCGTACACGGTGCCCGAGGGCAACCTGTGGGTGATGGGCGACAACCGCAGCAATTCCGCGGACTCGCGCTACCACGTCGGCGACGAGTACAACGGCACCGTGCCGGTGGACAATGTCATCGGCAAGGCCGTCGCGATCGTCCTGCCGCCGTCGCGGTGGGGGCTGATCGATTCGCCCGACATCCAGAGCAACTGAGAAACCGAGTACCTGAGCACGTGAGCAGTTGGCCACCACGGACCGTCATTCGCAGAGCCGCCGGCCTGCGGACGATGGAGTCCGCTCTCATCCGCACCGGGCTCGGACCGGTCGCGGGCGTCGACGAGGCGGGCCGGGGCGCGTGCGCCGGTCCGTTGGTGGTGGCGGCGTGCGTGCTGGGACCGAAGCCGCACGCGGCGCTCGCCGGGCTCGACGACTCGAAGCGACTGACCGAACGGGTACGGGAGGAGCTCTTCCCGGTGATCCAGCGGCTCGCCCGGGCCTGGTGCATCGTGGAGATCCCGGCGTGGGAGGTCGACCGGCTGGGGGTGCACGTCGCCAACATCGAGGGCATGCGCCGCGCGGTGGCCGGGCTGTCGCCGGCGCCGGGATACGTTCTGACGGACGGGTTCCGGGTGCCGGGGCTGCCCGCGCCGTCGCTTCCGGTGATCGGCGGTGACGCCGCCGCGGCCTGCATCGCCGCCGCCAGCGTGCTCGCCAAGGTCTCGCGGGACCGGACCATGGTCGCGCTGGACGAGACGATCCCGGGCTACGGTTTTGCCGGGCACAAGGGCTACAGCACGGCCGCGCACACCGCGGCGATGGCCGCACTCGGGCCCAGTCACGAGCACCGGATGTCGTACGCGAACGTCGCCGCGGCCCGGTCGGCCCGGCCCGCAGCCGAGGTCGCAGCCGAGGTCGCGGGCGGAAGTGTGGGCGGGCGAACAGCAGGCGAAATGTACACCGCGGCCGTCGGTGCGCGATGATGGTGATTCACCCCAGAGCAGGAGGACGTCGAAGCCGATGAGTGCCGAAGATCTCGAGAAGTACGAAACGGAGATGGAGCTGTCGCTCTACCGTGAGTACAAGGACATCGTCGGCCAGTTCGCCTACGTCGTCGAGACCGAACGCCGGTTCTACCTGGCGAACTCGGTGGAGCTGATCCCGCACAACGCGGACGGGGAGATCTACTTCGAGGTGCGGATGGCCGACGCCTGGGTGTGGGACATGTACCGCCCGGCCAGGTTCGTCAAGCACGTGCGGGTGATCACGTTCAAGGACGTGAACGTCGAGGAGCTGGAGAAGTCCGACCTGCGGCTGCCCGAGAACGGCCCGTTCGGCGACTAGCGCCCGTGCGCGAGCGCGGCTCGGATCGGCCGCGTTCACACACCTGCTGTCCCCATCACACCCCCGTTGAGCGTTCAACGGGGGTGTGATGGCGACAAGGGGTATGTGCGCGAGACCGGTGAGCGTCGACCTCAGGCGACGGTGACGCCGTTCTCGAGCAGGGTGGTCCGCAGCACGAACGCGGCCTCGCCGCCGAGGATCCCGTCGACCAGGTCGAGGTAGCGGCCCACGAACTCGGGCCCGTGCGGCGCCAGCTCGGTGTCGTCCGGTTCGAGGTGGTGCGCCAACTCGTGCAGCACCACCAGCTCCCGCAGCGCCCAGGAGCTGCCGCGGCGGTGCAGCGGTACGGCCACGGTGGCGGTCGCCGGCTCGTAGTGCGCGGCCGTCGCGCCGGCCCGCGCGCGGACGGTGACCGGTTCGGCAGCCCGGGGCCAGTCGGCGCGCACCCAGTTCAGGGCCCGCACCCGGTCGAGGTAGTCCTGCACCGACTCCACGGACGCGAACTTCCGCTCCACCGGCAGCGTGATCCGCGAGCCGAACAGCTCGAGTTCACGGCCGGTGCCGGCGTCCGCGCGGTCGAAGATGCGGCGCACCACCGTCTCCGCCTCGTACACGCGGGAGCGCTGGCCGTCCCGGGGAGCGCTCACCGCGCGGGGCCGGAGAGCTGCCGGCGCGCAGACGGCAGCTCGGGCGCCTGGCCGAGACGAGCCACCCGGCCGGCCCGGTCGCCGGCGTGGCGGGCCTTCGAGGAGTGCCCCGCGGTGGCCCGGGCGCCGCGCCAGGAGCCGCGGGCCGAGGACGTCTGGGCATAGAAGTCGGCCAGCTCGACCTGCTTGTCCCGCAGCACCAGCGCGGTCCCGGTCGGTTGGCCGCCCTCGCCCGGGGGTGTGTCGCGTACCGCGTCGGCCTCGGCGGCCGCCTTGGCGGTGGCCAGCCGCTCGCCGATTCGGGCGGCGAACGCCAGCTGGAAGTTCAGCCGGGCGGTGACGCCGGCGACCGGCCGGTGCGCGCCCGAGGCGAGGAAGGCGTCGGAGGCCCGCACCATCTGCACCAGCAGCCCGGCGTACAGCGCCTCGCAGGCGTCGATGTCGGTACCGAAGCCGTACGCGAACACCTGGGTGGAGTTGTGCGCGACGTCGCACTGCACGTCGTTGGCCGCGGCGATGCTGACGAACAGGTGCACGTAGGTGCGCAGCCCCTTCCTGCCGGTCTCGCCGATCCGGATGGCGCGCTGGACGGGGGAGACGCGCTGCTCCCGGCGTGAGGTGTGCGCCCGCGCGACCGCGAGGTCGATCGAGGTGACCGTCGCAAGGCGCTGGGCGGCCTCCATGAACGCCTGGGCCTCGTGCGGGTTCGTGGTGGACTCGGCCTGGCGCAGCAGCCCGCCGATCCGGGCCAACATCTTCTCGGAACTCACGCCGACGAGGGTAGACGCCGTGACCGACACCGGCGGCGGTGTGCCTGTCGTTGCGGCGCCGACGAGGGCACAATTCACGCTGCCGGTACATCGAGCAGAGGAGACATGGTGGACGACGCCGACATGCACATCGGTCTCGAGGCGGCGCGCGCTCACCTCGCGTCGCAGCCCTTCAGCGTCCTGCTGGGTGCCCGCCTCGTCTCGTTCGATGCGGACGGTGCACGCATCGAGCTGGACACGAGGCCGGAGCTGTTGCAGCAGAACGGGTTTCTGCACGGCGGCGTCCTCGCCTACGCGGCCGACAATGCGCTGACCTACGCGGGCGGGACGGTGCTGGGCCCGGCGGTGCTCACCGGTGGGATGACCATCGAGTACATGCGGCCCGCGGACGGGCCGACGCTGCGCGCGACGGCGTGGGTGGTGCACGCCGGCAGCCGCCGCGCGGTCTGCGCGTGCGAACTGGAGACGGTCGCCGAGGACGGCAGCAGCAGGCTGTGCGCGGTCGCGCAGGGGACCGTCTTCCCGGTGTGACGGCGGCCGGGCCGGGAGAATCGGCAAACGCGTCGCCGCGGGCCGCCCGCTGATCCCGCGGGGCCGCGATCGGCCGAGGTCAGAGCCCCGCACCGCGGTTGTCCACAGCCGCCAGATCTGTCCACAGGGTGGACGTTTCCGGTGGTGACCCGGGACCGCCTACCGGGTCGGCGGGGCATCGTCGGGCCATGGCACGAAACCTGGAATTGGGCGCACAGGGCGAGGACCTGGCCGCCGGTCACCTCGCCGCCGGCGGCATGACGATCCTCGAACGGAACTGGCGGTGCCGCTACGGCGAGCTGGACGTGATCGCCACGGACGGCGACACGGTGGTCTTCGTCGAGGTGAAGACGAGGTCCGGCCGCGGCTACGGCACCCCGGCGGAGGCGGTGACCTTCGCGAAGCAGTCGCGGATACGGCGGCTGGCCGGACTGTGGCTGAGGGAGCAGCCGCGGGGCTGGACGCGGGTGCGCTTCGACGTGGTCTCGGTGCTGGTCGAGCCCGGCCACGAGCCGACGCTCGAACA
The DNA here is from genome assembly GCF_001894985.1 of Rhodococcus tukisamuensis NBRC 100609. Lineage (GTDB taxonomy): Bacteria > Actinomycetota > Actinomycetes > Mycobacteriales > Mycobacteriaceae > Rhodococcus_G > Rhodococcus_G tukisamuensis. The sequence goes on from NZ_BCXG01000030.1 coordinate 46,450, forward strand.
CCTCCGGGCGGTGTTCTGATGACGCTGGGGCGCGCGCACTCGGTGGCGGTGCGCGGGGTGGAGGGGCAGCTGGTGGAGATCGAGGCGGACATCGGCCGGGGCCTGCCCGGGGTCCACCTGGTGGGCCTGCCGGACACCGCGCTGCAGGAGTCACGGGACCGGGTGCGCGCCGCGGTCGCCAACTCCGGTGAGAAGTGGCCGGATTCGCGGGTGATTCTGGCGCTCTCGCCCGCCACCCTGCCGAAGGGCGGCAGCATGTACGACCTCGCGCTGGCCTGCGCGGTGCTGGTCGCGGACGGCCGGGTGCCGGCGGCGGACCTCGACCGCAGCGTGCTGCTCGGGGAGCTCGCCCTGGACGGGAGACTGCGGGCGGTGCGAGGGGTGCTGCCCGCGGTCCTCGCCGCCAAGCAGGCCGGCTGGCCGTCGGTGGTGGTGCCGTACCCGGCGCTGGCGGAGGCGGGCCTGGTCGACGGCATCGAGGTGCTGGGGGCGCGCGACCTCGGCGAGGTGATCTGCTGGCTGCGCGGGGAGCTGAAGCTGACCGCGCCGACACCGATGCAGGCGGACCCGGAGCCGGTGACGGCGGACCTCAGCGATGTCGCGGGCCAGGGGGAGGCCCGCCTCGCGTTGGAGATCGCCGCAGCCGGCGCCCATCACCTGATGCTGACCGGCCCGCCCGGGATCGGCAAGACCATGCTGGCGCAACGGCTCCCGGGTGTGTTGCCGGCCCTGAGCGACGGGGAGGCGCTGGAGGTGACGGCGATCCACTCGGTGGCCGGCCTGCTCACCACCGAACGGCCGTTGATCACCGAGCCGCCGTTCGTGGCCCCGCACCACACCTGCTCGGTCAGCGCGTTGGTCGGCGGCGGCTCCGGGATGGCCCGGCCCGGCGCGGTGAGCCGGGCGCACCGCGGCGTGCTGTTCCTCGACGAGTGTGCCGAACTGGGCGTCAAGGCGCTCGAGGCGCTGCGCACCCCGCTCGAAGACGGCGAGGTGCGGATCGCCCGCCGCGACGGTGTGGCACGCTACCCGGCGCGGTTCCAGCTGGTCCTCGCCGCGAACCCGTGCCCCTGCGCACCGCCGCGGGAGGTGGACTGCATCTGCACCCCGACCGTCCGCCGGCGCTACCTCGGCAAGCTGTCGGGGCCGCTGTTGGACCGGGTGGACCTGCGGGTGCGGATGCGCGAGCTGTCCGTCGGGGCGCTAAACGGCGACGCCGCGGAGTCCACCGCGTCGGTGCGCGAGCGGGTGTCGACCGCACGCGCCGCCGCCGTCGCGCGCTGGCAGGAGTTCGGGTGGCGCACCAATGCCGAGGTGCCCGGTCCCGCCCTGCGGCAACGCTTTCGGCTGTCCCGGCGGGCCCTCGTGCCACTGGAAAGGGGGCTGCGGGAGGGCCAGATCACCGCCCGCGGCGCGGACCGCGCGCTGCGGGTGGCGTGGACGCTGTCCGACCTGGAGGGACTGTCGGTGCCGGGCGAGGACGAGGTTGGCCTGGCGCTGGGCTTCCGGGAGCTGGGCTTCAGGGATCGGAGCGGCGCGTGAACACCAGGGCGGCGGCCTGGGCGTACCTGTCCCGGGTGGCGCAGGGGCCGTGCGCGCCGCTGGTGGAGCTGGTGCGGGCGGTCGGGCCCGAGGAGGCCGCGCGGGCCGTGCGTGGGGCGGAGCTGCCGGAGGTGTTGCGCGCGCGGACGCAGGCGCGCCGGCACCTGGACACGGCCGAGCGGGACCTCGCGCTGGTCGAGCGGCTCGGCGGTCGGCTCTTGACCCCCGACGACGAGGACTGGCCGGAGTGGAAGCTGCTCGCCTTCGACGGGGTCGAGCCCCGGGCGGACCGGGAGTCGGCGCCGCCGCTGGCGCTGTGGGTGCTCGGCTGCGGTTTGGTGGCGGAGCTGACCGAACGCGCGGTCGCGGTGGTGGGGACCCGGGCGGCCAGCGGCTACGGCGAGCACGCGACGAGTCAGTTCGTCGACGACCTGGCGGGGGAGTGCTGGACCGTGGTCTCCGGGGCGGCCTACGGCATCGACGGCGCCGCGCACCGGGCGGCGCTGGCGGCGGGCACGCCGACCGTGGCGGTGCTGGCCTGCGGGGTGGACCGGGCGTACCCCGCGGGCCACGGGCGACTGCTGCGGGAGATCGCGAAGGAGGGCCTGGTGGTCAGCGAGTACGCGCCCGGGACGCCGCCGGCCCGGCACCGGTTCCTGGCGCGGAACCGGCTGGTCGCAGCGCTGGCGGACGCGGTCCTGGTGGTCGAGGCCGGCGCCCGCAGCGGGGCCCGCAACACCGCAGCCTGGGCCGCGCGGCTGGGCCGGCCGGTGCTGGCGGTGCCGGGGCCGGTGACCTCCGCGGCGTCGGTGGGCTGTCACCGGATGATCCGGGACGGCGAGGCGCGGCTGGCGGCGCGGGCGGCGGACGTCACCGAGGCGGCGGGGCCGGTCGGGGTGGGGGAGCCGGAGTCCGGTCCGGCGCGCCGGCTGGACGGGCTGTCGAGCCGCGCGGCGCAGGTGTACGAGGCGTTCCCGGCGTCGGGTTCGGTTGGGGTGCGGGAACTCTCGGAGGGGTCGGGGTTGCCGCTGAACTCGGTGCGGGGCGCGTTGCCGGTGCTGGAGATGAGCGGGTTGGTCGACTCGGACGAGACGGGTTGGTTCCGGCGGTGAGGCGAAACGGTCGCGGGGACGGTCGGATTCGGTCAGGGCGTGGTCGAGGCTTCTCAGTGAGGACCGATGCCCACACCGAGTTGGGTAGAAGCCTTGGGGCAGGCCAAATCAACCGAAGTGGGGGCAGTCCCACTCGGTATCGCGGGCTTGTCGATTGGCTCGGATCGTCTGATATACAGCGACGCCAGCAGTGAAGGTCGTAGCGGCACCAGCCGCCCACGTGCCGGCCGCATTCACTGATCTACCGAGTATCGGGTGCCGGTTGCGAAGCGGAAGACTGCGCTGCCGACGATGCCAGCGACGAAGGCAATGAGGGCGATGCCTGCGAAACGGAGCGCGCGGCGTAGCCACCTGGGGATGGTCACGGAAATAGGCCCTGATCAGGGAATCTGGTGAAAAATCAGGTTCTGAAAACCGCACGTGATGGGGCGTCCGCATTACCGCCCGGTCAGGAACGGGGGTAGGGGTAATCCCCTTGGGGTGCCGTTACCTACTCTGACCTGCGGAGACACAGGCTCTGGCCTCGGCGGCTTCGTGTTGTCGGGTCCCGGACTTACGATGTGCCGATGCAGACTGAAGACACTGGGACGGGACCGGTCGCCGACGGCCTCGATGCGTTCTTTGCGGCATCCGCCGCTGACCAGGACATACTCGAGGATCTACCTGTCCCGTGCGCTCTGCCACGCTCGGAGTTTCTGAAGATGCAGCCTGAGCCTGTCGTAGTCGAGGAGTTGCCGGACTCGGGCGAGGAGCGCCCGGAGTAGTACCGGGCATGTACTGAGCAGCCTGTAGAGCCGCCCTAGCTCACGCCAGCTCGGACAGATCACCCGTCGTGACGGGGGCTCCGTTGCAGAGTCGGTCGAACGCCGAGGTGGCGAACTCGCCCACCTTGAACGCCTTATCGAGCGCGTGGAACAGCACGCTGCAGGCCCCCTCTGCCGAGGGGGTGCCGTCGTCCAACGGAAACAGGACGTCGGCGCAGGTGTACGAGGCGTTCCCGGCGTCGGGTTCGGTTGGGGTGCGGGAACTCTCGGAGGGGTCGGGGTTGCCGCTGAACTCGGTGCGGGGCGCGTTGCCGGTGTTGGAGATGAGCGGGTTGATCGACTCGGACGAGACAGGTTGGTTCCGGCGGTGAGGCGAAACGGTCGCGGGGACGGTCGGATTCGTGCGGGTGCGGGTGCGATAGCCTGCAGCGGTCATGATCGTCGAGGTCATGGGAAGCCGGTGCGAATCCGGCGCGGTCCCGCCACTGTGAATGCCTCCCCGCGGGAGGCACGTAGCCAGATACCACCCTCGTCGACGCTCGATCACGCCACGAGGATGGACCGATCACACGATGAATGTTGTAGGCGGAGCCCTGTCCGCGCCACGAGAAGAGCACTCCGGCCGCCGAGGCAGGCGGACCGTCCTGGTGCTGCGGCCGACGGTCAGCGGGGTCGACGAGAAGTCCGCGGAGCGGCTGCTGCGCGAGGTGCGCGGCCACCGGGACGGCGACGTCACGCTGGCCTACCTGGACGCCGCCACCCCGACGTTGCACGACGCCCTCGACGCGGCCGTCGCAGACGGACTGGGCGCGGTGCTGCTGATGCCGGTGGCGGTCCCGCGCGACCGCTACCTGATCACCTGGACGCAGAAGGCCGTCGCGAACTGGCGCGAGACGCGCGCCGGCGCCGACCTCCTGGTCACCCTCGACGTGGACCTCGATGCCGAGTCGGCCGTCGCCGCGGCGGTGGCGTCGGCCTGCGACGGCACGGGGTCGGCGGTCACGGCGAGCCCCGCTTCGTACCGGAGCCCGGCCTGGTCGGTGATCGAGCCGCACCGCGACCACGTGCTGGTGTGCAGGGGGCCTCGGTGCATGGCCTTCGGGGCGGGGCCGGTGTACCGCGCGCTGACCGCGGCCGCGAAGGCGGCGCCGCAGCACGCACCGATGGTGACCGCGTCGGGCTGCCTGAGCCCGTGCAACCTGGGGCCGCTGGCGGTGGTCTACCCCCGCGGAGAGTGGTTCGCCGGGCTCGACCCGGACGACGCGAAGGCCCTGGTGGCGGACCTGGTGGACGGGACGGACGAACTCACGGACAAGCGGGTTCGCGGGGGTTTCGACGACTGACGGCGGCGCTCACCGAGTGCCGGATCCCTCGCGGAAGCCGATCTGGACGGCGCGCCACTCGCTGGGTGTCTGATCGAACTGGCTTCGAAACCACCTCGTGAAGCTGCCGGGGGTGGAGAACCCCAGCAGCAGAGCGACCTCGGTCAGCGAGTACCGCGGGTTCGTCACGAACCGTTCGGCGAACGAGATGCGCACCGAGTTGAGCACCGAGGTGAACGTCTCGCCGGAGGCCGCGAGCTGCCGGTGCACGGTCCGCCGGTCCACCCCGAGGCTCCGGGCGACCTGCTCGACGGAGCAGCGGCCGGTGGGCAACAGGACCTCGATCAGCTCGCGGGTCCGGTCCAGCGCCGTCGTCTCCGTGGAGGCGGGGAGCGCGTCGAGAAGTTGCCGGGCGTAGGGCCGCAGCAGCTCGTCGGACAGCTGGTTCGGGGCATTGAGATCGTTGGCGTAGAACACGATGCCCGTGGTCTCGTACTCGAATTCCACTGTGTTGCCGAATATTCGGCGATACGTGCTGGTGTCTGCCGGCGCGGGATGCGTGAAACCGACCGTGACGGGCTGCCAGCGGGAGCCGAGGAAGCCGCGAAGGATCTGATGGGTCGCGCCGACGGCGAGCTCGATCGACTGACGGGAGTCGACGGTCTCGCCGAGGTCCAGGCCGATCCGTAGCGTGGCCAGTCCGCTGGCCTCGGTCAACCGGATTCGCAGGGCCTCGTTGTAGGTGTGCTCGTAGCGGATCAGCACCTCCAACGCGCTCCGGACGTCGGGCTCCTCCCGGATCACCAGGCTGAGGGGGCCGAGGTTGGACAGCCGTCGAAGCTCCGCCAGCCGCAGCCCGAAGTCGTCGCGTCCGGAGGCCGCCGCCGAGTTCGCGAGCAGTCGGACGATGGCGGCGGCGGAGGCCCACTGGTCCTGGACCGACAGGCCCGCGGGGTTCAGGCCGACCTCGCGCATCAGGGCGGCGGCGTCGACACCGACCGACTGGCAGAGCTCGATGTAGCGGTTGAGTGACGCGTATCTGGCGAGGGGTTTCAAGACCTTGGCTCCGTTCAACCGGGTGATGTCCCGAAATGACGTGTTGCATGTCCCGCTAAGTGAAGCATGTGATGGGCGCCGCACCTAATGTCTGTTGCATCACATCGAAACCATGAGGAAGGGCGGTGCCGGACAATGACGATCTCGACGAGCGTGCTGCAGGCCTCCGGCGCGGCACCGACGGCGTGGCAGCCCCGCGACCTCGCGGCCGACGACTCGTGGCGTTACGCGATCTCCCCGGCCCACCTCGCCGAGTTGGACACGGCGCTCGCCTCCGTGCGCAACCAGAGCACCCCGCTGCTGCAGGTCACCCGCGAGCTCTTCCCGCTGCCGACTCTCGGCGAGATGCTCGAGCGCGTCGCCGCGGACCTGGAGAGCGGATACGGGCTCGCGGTGGTGCAGGGACTGCCGGTGGCCCACCACGGCCGCGCCGACCTCCGGACCGTCTTCTGGGGGATCGGGCAGCACCTCGGAATCCCGGTCTCGCAGAACTCCTCGGGCCAGAAGCTGACCAGCGGTGCGACGACGGATGCCTTCGCCTCGGGTGGCTCGGACGTCCAGGCGGTGCTCTGCCTGGCAACCCGCCACCGCGTCTCCGTGGTCAGCTCGGGTGCGGTCTACCGCGAGGTCTCGAGTCGCCGCCCCGACCTGGCCGACCGCATGTTCGGCCCCTGGTACTTCGATCGCCGGGGCGAGGAACTGCCCGGCGGGGCGCCGTACTACTCGACGCCGATGGCGTGCTGGTCGGACGACAAGCTCAGTGTCCGGTACGCCCGCGGCGACATCGCGGCCGCGCAACGCCACCCGGATGTGCCGCGGCTGGGACACGCCGAGGAGGAGCTGCTCGACCTGGTCGACGACCTCACGAGCTCCGACGCCTTCCGGTTCGACATCGACCTCGAGCCGGGCGACCTGCTCCTCGTGAACAACTACACGACCCTGCACTCGACCGCGGACACCGGCGTGACGGATCCCGATCGGCACCCGCTGACCCTCTGGTTGAGCCTGCGCCAGGGGCGACCGCTGCCGCCGAACTTCCTGGTCGCCGGCGACGATCACGCCGCCGGCGCGGGTCGGGGCGGCATCCCGCCACGCGACGTGATCGTGCCGTCGGGCCCCGTACCCGCGCGGCCCCGCGACCGGCGCCTCTGCGACCACTGACCGAAGGCAACTCGACCTTGGATCGCCCGGCTGCACCCGGGACGGTCCACCCGACCACCGACCAGGCTGCCCACCGCGGCCGACCTCAACTGCCGAACTCCGAACGAGTCGAGCATCCAAAGATTGGAGAACCCGTGGCGCACGCCATTCGCTTCTACGAGACCGGTGCCCCCGAAGTCATGAAGTGGGAGACCGTCGAGGTCGGCGAGCCCGGAGCGGGCGAGGTCCGCGTCCGACACGAGGCGGTCGGACTCAACTTCGCCGACACCTACTTCCGCAGCGGCCTGTACCCCGCCGCGCTGCCCGCCGGGATGGGCGTCGAGGCCGCCGGTGTGATCCAGGCGGTCGGCGCCGGTGTGGAGGGCTTCAAGGAGGGTGACCGGGTCACCTACACGGGCAGTCCGCTCGGCGCGTACAGCACCGAGCGGGTGATGCCGGCGGATTCGCTGATCGCGCTCCCCGAGGGGATCGAGTTCGAGACCGCGGCCGCCATGACCATGCGTGGGCTGACCGCGTCCTACCTGCTGCGTCGCATCCACCCGCTGAAGGCCGGCGACACCGTGCTGCTGCACGCCGCCGCCGGTGGTGTCGGCCTGATCTTCACGCAGTGGGCAAAGCTGCTCGGGATCACCGTGATCGGCACCGTGTCGAGCGACGCCAAGGCCGAGGTCGCCCGTGCACACGGCTGCGACCACGTCATCGTCTACACCCGTGAAGACGTGGTGGCCCGGGTCCGGGAGATCACCGACGGCAAGGGTGTGCCGGTCGTGTTCGACAGCATCGGCCAGTCGACCTTCGAGATCTCGCTCGACTCGTTGGCGCGGCGCGGCCTGCTGGTCTGCTTCGGCACCGCCTCCGGTCCGACCCCGCCGATCAACGCACAGATGCTTGCCGTCAAGGGTTCGCTCTACGTGACCCGGCCGGCGCTGGCCGACTACATCGCCGACCCGGCCGAGCGCGCCGAGCTGGCGGGCGAGCTCTTCTCCCACGTCGAGGCGGGCCGCATCAAGATCGGCATCAACCAGCGCTATGCGCTCGAGGACGCGGTCCAGGCGCACCACGACCTGGAGTCCGGCCGCAGCATCGGTTCGTCCGTCTTCACCGTCTGAGGACCAAAGCCTTCCCCCACATCCCCTCTCTGCCGGGGCCGACGCCGACGCGGCCACAGCAGTAGCGACCCCCAGAGGAATCGTCATGACCACCACCATCGCATCGCCGGAAACGGCGCCCGCCCCCGCTTCGTCGATCAAGGTCGAGCGACTGACCTGCTCGATCGGTGCGGAGCTGTCCGGAGTGAACCTCGGTGACGTCTCCCGGGACGAGGCACTGTTCGCCGAGCTGCGGGCGCTGCTGCTCGAGCACAAGGTGCTGTTCTTCCGGGACCAGGACATGAGCCGTGACGAACACGTCGCGCTGGCCGAGCGATTCGGTGCCCTCGAGAACCACCCGGCGCTGGGCAGCGACCCGGACCACCCGGGCCTGGTCCGGATCTACAAGGACCTCGACAGCGCACCCGAGCACTACGAGAACGCCTACCACTGCGACGCGACGTGGCGGGAGAACCCGCCGATGGGTTGCGTGCTGCGGTGCATCGAGGGACCCGAGGTCGGCGGCGACACCATCTGGGTGAACATGGCGCTCGCCTACGAGAAGCTGCCCGAGCGCGTCAAGGAGCAGATCGCGAACCTGCGTGCCAAGCACAGCATCGAGGCGAGCTTCGGTGCGGCGCTGTCCGAGGAGAAGCGGCACGCGCTCAAGGAGCGGTTCCCCGACGCCGAGCACCCCGTCGTGCGGACTCACCCCGAGACTGGCGAGAAGATCCTCTTCGTCAACTCCTTCGCCACCCACCTGGTGAACTACCACACCCCCGAGAACGTCCGTTACGGGATCGACTACGCCCCGGGTGCGAGCCATCTCCTGAACTATCTGGCGAGCCAGGCCGCGATCCCGGAGTACCAGGTCCGGTGGCGGTGGACGAAGAACAGCGTTGCGATCTGGGACAACCGCTCCACCCAGCACTACGCCGTCCAGGACTACTGGCCCGCGGTCCGAAAGATGGAGCGGGCCGGGATCGTCGGCGACAAGCCGTTCTGACCTGTCACATCTGACCACCCCTCACCCTCATACGAATGGAGTAGTTCCATGAACTTTCACGACGACGC
>NZ_BCXG01000031.1 GCF_001894985.1 Rhodococcus tukisamuensis NBRC 100609
TCACGGCACGAACTCCACACTCGACATCAGCAGTCGCCCGTCCACCTCGTCCACACCGACCCGGAGTCGGTAGGTCCGTTGGGCGCCGTCGGGGCCCGCAGCATTGCTGACCCGGGCCGAGGCCGCGACCACCACCACCGCGGACGTCCCGGACTCCCCGGCCAGCGCGGCCGCGTCGATGCGACCGTCCGAGTTCACATCGGCGTCGCGAATCGAGCCGACGAACCCGGCGCCGCCGTCCCGAAGTTCGGCGGCGAAGGTGCCGGTACTGAGCGCCCGCAACCTGTCCAGGTCCGCGTCGGCGGTGTCGGCGCGGACACCGATCAGGGCCAGGACACCGGCGCCGGCCGCGTCGACCAGCGCCTGCCGGTGCGCCTCCCGCGCCCGATCCGCGTAAAGGGTAGACGCGGCCACCGCGACCGTGGCGACCAGCGCTGCCAGCACCACGCCCACCAGAACTCCCGACACGATGCGCCAGGCACGCGACCCCCGCCGGACCCGCGGAGTCTCTGTCTCGCGGTCCTGCGCCCCTACGGGTTCGGCACGGTCAGCAACTGTTGCCACTGCGGCTCCTTCGGGTCCGTCCCCACGGCCGGCGCGAGGTCGGTGTGCCGGTACCCGGCCCCGTCCGCACCGGCGTAGAGCTCGTCGGGTGCATTGGTGCCGGACGGCACGTAGCCCTCGGCACTGCGGCAGATCTGCGGGGTGGGGGCACGCCTGCCCGGCACCTCGAGGCACGGCATGTTCCGGGACCCGCGGACCGCGAACTTCGAGTCCTGGGGAACCTTGCAGAACAGGTCAGCGGGCGTCTCCGGGACACTCGTCTGGGTGGGGTCCCGGCGCTGATCCGCGGGCAGGTATCCGGTCGAGCAGGCCGCCGGGTCCTGCGCCTGCAGGTGGAAGTTGACGTTCGCCGCGCCGTCGGCCTGCCCGCGCTGCACCACGGTCTCCTGCGCGGCCACCAGCGGCGGCAAGATCACCAGCACCTGCTCGAGGGCCGCGTTGTAGGTGACCGCGACCTGGCCGGTGCCGGTCAGGTTGGCCAGCAGCAGCGGCAGGGTCGGCCGCAGCTCCTGGAACAGGGCGTCGGCCTCGGCGGCGAATCCCGGTCCCCGGTCGAGGATCTCGCGCACGGACCCGTCCGCGGTGGCGAGCTGGCCGCTCAGGTGCGCCACGTTCGAGGCCCACTGCCGGATCTGTTCGCCGGTCACCACCTGGGTGTCGAGCAGCGGCGCCAACTGCTGCACCAGGGTGGTCGCGGGGGTGCTCGCCCCCGACATCTGGTCGACGAACGAGGCGGTCGAGTCCAGCAACCGCGCAAGGTCCGGACCCCGGCCCGCGAACGCGGTCGCCGATTCGTCGATCACCGACCGCAGTTTGTCCTGCGGGACCGACGCGAGCATCGCCTTCGCCTGGTCCAGGACGGGGCCGATCTCCTGCGGGACGTCCACCCGGTCCCTGCCGATCACGTCGCCGTCGGCGAGGAACGGCCCCTCCCGGGTGGCCGGTTGCAGGTCGACGTACTGCTCGCCGATCGCGGACACGCTGCGCACCGAGACGGCAAGCCCGGCGGTCGGCACCGGAACCGCACTCCGCAGCGACAACTCGGCCCGGACGGCGTCCGGGTCCAGACGGACCTGCCGAACCTGGCCGATGGTGTCGCCGCGGTAGGTGACGTTCGCGTTGCGGTAGAGGCCACCGGCGTTGGGCAGTTCCAGCGTCACCGTGTAGCGCCCGATGCCCAGCATGGTCGGCACCCGCAGGTACGAAATCGCGGCGGCCGTCATGCCGAGCACCGCGAGGACAGCGAAGATCGCGAGCTGTCTGCGGACGAGCGGCGTGAGGATCATCGGCCACTCCCCTCCTTCTCGGGCTTGGCCTCGGGCGTGGTTTCGGGCGCGCTCTCGGGCGATGTTGCGGCCCTGCCCACCGCCCGGAGCGGCGCGGTCAACGGGTCGATCGGTGCGGCGCCCGCGGCGGTGGCCGGCGGCTCCCCGAGCGGGGTACCGAAGCCGAGGCCCGACCGCAGCCGGGGTGTCGTCAGGTCGATCAGCGCCCACAGGTTCGTGTAGTCGCCGCGCATGCCGTCGTCGATCGTGGTCTGCGGGAACGGAAAGGTGCTCAGGTTGCCCAGGTTGTCGATCAGGTCCGACCCCGCCGCGACGACCTGTTGCAGCGTCGGTTCGAGGGCCGTCAGGTTCGCTTTCAGGTCGTCCCGGGTCCGGTTCACCAGATCGGTCCCGACATCGCCGAACCTGCCGACCGAGTCGAGGGCGGCGGTCAGGTCGGTGCGCTGGGCGGCGAGTTCCGCCATCGCCGGGTCGAGCGTGTCGAGGGCCCTGCCGAGCACGTCCCGCTGGGCGTTGACCTCACCGGCGAACCCGTCCAGGTTCGTCATCGTCGTCACCATCGCCTCCCGCTGGCGGTCCAGGAGCTCGGTCAGGGAGTCCAACTGCGAGAGCAGGTCCCGCGCGGCGTCCGTGCGGCCGTCCATCGCCTCGTTCAGTTCGGTCGTGATGGACTGCACCTGCGCGAGCCCGCCGCCGTTGAGGACGACGGACAGTGCGGTCAGCGCCTCCTCCGTGGTCGGGTACACCCCTGCCGAGGCCAGCGGGATCACCGATCCCTCCGCCAACTGCCCGGCGGGCACGACGTCCGTCGGCGGCGCCAACGCGACGTGCTTGGAACCCAGCAGGCTGGTCTGGCCGATCTTCGCGGTCGCGTTCGCCGGCAGCCGGACCGACTCGTCCAGCGACACCGTCACCTTCGCGTGCCAGCCATCGGTCTCGATGGCGCTGATGCTGCCGACGGTGACGTCACCCACCAGCACCGGGGAGTTCGGGCTGATCGTGGTGACGTCGGGCATCTCGATCACCACCGAGAAGCTGCCCTCGCCGCGGCCGGCGGCCCCGGGCAGGGGCACCGAGTTCAGTCCGCTCCACTGGCACCCCGACAGCACCAGCGCCGCCACCGCGGCCGCCACACCGATCCCCCTCCTGCGCACCGTCATCGGGTCCCCCTCCCCGGTGTCATCAGCTGGGCCAGGTCCGGCGCCACCGGCACCGTCGGCAGGGTCAGCGCCGGGGGCGCGGCGGCGGCGGGCACCAACTGCGGTTCGCTGTACACCAGCTGGTCGGGGGTCGCACCGAGCGCACGGGTCGGGTTGATGCTCAGGTCCGGGTAGTTGGCCCGGACCGTGTTCAGCAGCGGGCCGAGGTACTGGGCGCACAGTTCGGCCCCCTTGTCCGAGGTCTCGTTTGCCAGTCCGGCGATGCCGCCGCAGATCAGGTCGATCGGGTTGCCCACGTTCTGGAAGGCGGGCACGCCGACCATCGCGCCCTGCGCCGGCCGGTAGACGTTGTAGTAGTTGGACAGCGCGGTCGGCGCCAGGTGCAGCACCTTCTCCAGGCCGTCACGCTTGTCCACCAGCACCTGCGCGACGTCGGCGAGCCTGCTCACCTGCTCGGTCAGCCCGGTCCGGTTCTGCGCGACGAAGCGCTGCACGTCGGTGATCGCGCCGTCGAGGTCCGCCAGCGCCGGCGCCAGTTGCGTTCGGCCGTCGGCCAGGACGCCCGTCACGGTCGCGAGCCGGCCCTGGAACTGGACGATCTGCTCGTTGCTGGCGGCCAGCGCGGTGGTGAACGTCTGCAACCCGCGGATGGTCCCGAACAGGTCCCCGCCGCCGCTGCTGAGCGTGCTCATCGCCTGCGACAGCTCGACGACGGATTCGCCCAGGGCCGCGCCGTTGCCCTGCAACGCGGTCCCCGCCCCGTCGAGCAGGTTCGCCACCGGACCGCGATCGGTCCCCTTGGGCCCCAACGCGTCCGCGGCGCGCCCCAGCTGCTCCTTGACCTGGTCCCACTCGACGGGGACGGCGGTGCGGTCCAGCCCGATCTCGGCGCCGTCGCCGAGCGCCTCACCGTCGTCGCCGGTGACGGCCGGGGTCAGCTGCACGAAGCGCGCCGACACGAGTGACTGCGCCACGATCACCGCCTTCGCGTCCGCGGCCACCGGGACCGATCGGGCGAGCTTCAGCTGCACCCGCATCCGGTCGCCGTCCGGGCTGATGCCGGTGACCCGGCCGACGTCGACCCCCACCACGCGGACATCGTCGCCGACGTACAGGCCGGTTGTGGAGGTGAAGTACGCCGTCACCCGGTAGTACCGGAAGTGCTCCGCCGCAAGGTATCCGACGACCGCGACGACCACCACCAGCGTCAGGGCGGCACCGACGGCGACCGCCCGGCGCCGGCCGAACCCACGCCACGCGGACATCAGCGGACCTCCGGGATGGGGAGCGGCGCGGGCGGCAGCCCGAACATCGAGTTGAGCAGCGGCTGGGTGTACTGCGCGGGCACCAGGTTCTGCACGTAGGCGTAGTAGAAGGGCCCGCTGGCCACGGTGTCGCCGAGCGTCCCGACGTAGGTGCCGAGCCCGTCGATGCCGCTGGCCAGGTTGTCCTTGTTCCTCTGCAGGATCCCGACCACGGTGTTGAGCTTGTCGAGGACCGGACTCAGTTGCGCCTCGTTGTCGTGCACCAGCCCGCTGAGCTGGGTGGACACCGCCGAGACGTTGGTGATCACCGCCGCCAGGGCGTCCTGCCTGCGGTCGAGTTCGCCGAGCAGCGCGTTGCCGTCCACCAGTAGCGAGTCGACCTGCGGGCCGCGCTCGGCCAGCACCCCCGCGACGTGGTTCGCATCGGCGAGCAAGGTCCGCAGCGTCTCGTCGCGGCGGGTGACGCTCTCGGAGATGCGGCTCACCCCGTCGAGGGCGGGCCGCAACGCCGGCGCGGCGTCCGCCATCACGTTCCCGACCTCGTCGAGGGAAGCGGACAGCCGGTCGAGGTCGATGTCCTCCACCGTGCCGGTCAGGTCTCCGAGCACATCCGGCAGGGAGTACGCCGACCGGGTGCGCTCGAGCGGGATCTGGCCGCCGACCGGGATCCGGCCGGCGCCGTCGAGGCCGAGGGTGACGGCCCGCTTCCCGAGCAGCGACATCGTGGTGACGGCCGCGGACGTGGTCCCTCCCATGCCCACCGAGCCGTCGAGGGTGAAGTCCACCCGGGCGCGGCCGTCCTCGACCCCGATCCGCTCGACCGTGCCGACCTTCACCCCGGCGGCGTTGACCTCGTCGCCTACGGCCAGGCCACCGGCGTCCTCGAACACCGCGCTGTAGCCCACTCCGCTCTTCAGGAACTGGAGGTTCTGGTACTGCAGCGCGGCCAGCACCACGGCGGCCGTGACCGCCAGGCCGACGACCCCCACCCGTACCGCCTGCTTCTCCGCCATCATCCTCATCGCGGCGCACACCTCCCGGTCTCCTGGTCCACGAGGTCGACGGTCAACGGTCTGCCGTCGGCACCGTCGACCTTCATCGCGATCCCGCACAGGTAGAAGTTGAAGAACGAGCCGTACGCGCCGACGCGGATCAGCTGCCGGTAGTTCGACGGCATCGACTCGACGATGCGATTGAGCTCGCCCTGCTGCTCGACCAACGGGTCCAGGCTGGTGTTCAGCTCGCGCAGTGTGCCGGCGATGTTCGGCCGGACGTCGGCGAGCAGGTCGGCGAAGGTGCCGGTCGCCGTGTTCACGCTCGTCACCGCGTGGCCGATCGTCTCGCGGTCCGCAGCGAGCCCGCTGAAGAGTTGCTGCAGGTGCTCGAGCGTGCCGCTGAACTGTCCACCGCGCCCACGCAGTTCGCTCAGCACGCCGTCGAGGTTGTCGATCACCTGGCCGATCAGCTGGTCCCGGTCCGCGAGCGTGTTGGTGATTGACCCGGTGTGCGCGAGCACCGACGCGACGGTCCCGGACTGACCCTGGAACACCTCGAGCAAGGACATGGACAGGGCGTTGACCTGCTCCGGGTCGAGGGCCCGGAACAGAGGCCGGAACCCGCCCAGCAGCGCGTCCAGGTCCAGCGCGGGGGCGGTTCGCTCGACCGGGATGGTGACGCCCGGGTCGAGCGGGGGCGCGCCGGTCGAAGCGTCCAGCAGCTCGAGGTACCGGTTCCCGACGAGGTCCTGGTAGCGGACCGCGGCCCGGGTCTCGGTCGTCGGCGTGTTCCCGGACGCGACGGTGAACTCCACCTGCGCGCGGTGGTTCCCGCCGAACTCGACCGAGCTGACCGCACCCACCGGAACTCCCGCGATGCGTACCTTGTCCCCGGACCTCAGTCCCGAGGCGTTGACGAACTCCGCCGAGTACGCCGTCGCCCCGCCGCTGCGCAACTGCCCGAACACGAGGACCAGGGCCGCGTTCACCAACACCATGACCAGGACGAAGATCCCGAACTTGACGGCATGACCCCGCACCTTCATCGCACCTCCGTCCCGAACAGGTAGCTGAGCAGGTTCGGCACCGTCGTCGCCGGTTGGCCACCGTTCGGCTGCCGCTGCGACGCAAACGGATTGACCCCGGTGTCGGTCACCAGGAACGGTGCGTTGACGTTCGGGTCCCGCAACGGCAGGCCCATGCAGTGCGGTCCGCCGGTGGCCGCGACCTTGGGCAGGTCGTCCGGGTACCGGTACGGCTCGGTGCCCGCGATCAGCCCGATCGACATCTTGATACCCGGCTGGCCGTTGTAGGCGCCGTCGCCGATCTTCTTGCTCTCCTGCAGGCCGTGGAACATGCACGGGATCACCGGCGAGTACTCCGCGACCAGTGCCGTCGTCGGACGCAGCAGCGAGAGCACGTCGGCCGCGGCGTCGGAGTTGGCGCCGAGCACCTCGGCGCCGGTGTTCGCCAGCCCGGTCACGTTCAGCAGCAGCAGGTCCAGGCTCTGCCGTCCGTCGAGGACGGTGGTCCCGGTGGTGGTGAGCGATCCGAGCGAGGCCATCAGGTCCGGGGCCGCCTCGGCGTAGGTGCCGGTCACCGGCGGCAGGGAGGTTAGCACCCGGTCGAGGGCGCCGCGGGCGGCGGCGAACTCGGCCAGCGAGCGGTCCGCCTTGTCCACGGTCTCGCCGAGGAGTTCGCCCCGGCCCTGCAGCGCCGTCGAGATCGCGCCCAGCGTCGCGTCGAGTTTGCCGGGTTCCACGGTGCGCAGCACCGAGGTCAGGTTCTCGAACACCGTGTTCATCTCGACCGTCACGTGCGAGGCATCGATCGTCGCGCCGGGGGTGAGCCGCGCGGGGCTGGGATCGGCGGGCGCGGACAGGCTGACGAACTTGGCGCCGAACGCGGTGTTGGAGGTGATCACCACCTCGACGTTCTCCGGAATCGCCTCGAGCGCACCGGGATCGACGAGCAGGGACAGTCGCGCGGTGAGCTCGTCCGTCGGCGTGATCGACTCGACCGTGCCGACCGTGACCCCCGCCATCTTCACCCGGGCACCCGGGTCCATCACCAGCCCGGCGCGTTCGGCGACGACGGTCACCGGGACCCGGTCGGTGAACGCCTGGTTGAACAGTGCGACCGCGAGGGCGACCACCCCGACGGCGGCGCCCACCAGCGCCAGGGCCGCGAGCTTGTAGCGGTGTCTGCGCATGGTCGCCTCCTACCCGGACAGGTTGAAGTTGTCGGAGCCGCCGTAGAGGGCGAGGGAGACCAGCAGCGTCACCGCGACCACGCAGATCAGCGACAACCGGACCGCACGGCCCACCGCCGTGCCCACACCGGACGGCCCGCCGGCCGCGTTGAAGCCGTAGAAGGTGTGGATGAGCATCACCAGGGCCGCCATCACCAGCACCTGCACGAACGACCACGCCACGTCGACCGGATCGAGAAACGTCGTGAAGTAGTGGTCGTAGAGGCCCGACGACTGGCCGAAGATCACCACGGTGGTGAACCGTCCCGCCAGGAACGACGCCACCAGAGCCAGCGAGTACAGCGGCAGGATCGACAGCATCCCGGCCAGCACCCGGGTGCTCACCACGTAGGGGACCGCACTGATGGCCATCGACTCGAGGGCGTCGATCTCCTCGCTGATCCGCATGGCGCCGATCTGGGCGGTGGAGCCTGCGCCGATGGTGGCCGAGAGCCCGATGCCGGCGATCACAGGGGCGGCGATCCGAACGTTGATGAAGGCGGAGAAGAACCCGGTCAGCGCCTCGACACCGATATTGCCAAGCGAGCTGAAGCCCTGGATCGCGATGGTGCCGCCGGAGGCGAGGGTGAGGAAGCCGACCACCGCGACGGTGCCGCCGATCAGGGCCAACGCGCCGGTGCCCATGGAGATCTCGGCGATCAGCCGGAGCACCTCCTTGGGGTGGTTGCGCAAGGCCAGCGGGATGTACGCGACGGCTCGGCCGAAGAACACCGCCTGGTAGCCGAGCTCCTCGGCCGCGTTCGAGAGGCGTCCGAGCCGCCGCCGGGTCCGGCCGAACTTGCCGGTCGCTGCCAGTGACATGCCGCTATCCCGCCGTCAGTCGGATACCCACCGCGGTGACGATGGTGTTGATCACGAACAGCGCCATGAACGAGTAGACGACGGTCTCGTTGACCGCCTCCCCCACCCCCTTTGGCCCGCCCCGCACCGTCAGGCCGCGGTAGCAGGCGACGAGTCCGGCGACCGCCCCGAACAGCGTGGCCTTGACCGCGGAGATCGCCACCTCCGGCAGCCCCGTCAGCAGCGTCACCCCGTCAGCGAACGCGCCGGGGTTCACCCCCTGCAGGAAGACGGAGAAGACGAAGCCGCCCGCGATGCCGATCATGCACACCAGGCCGTTGAGCAGCAGCGCCACCACCGTCGACGCGGCCACCCGGGGGATCACCAACCGCGTCACCGGGTCGATGCCGAGCACCTCCATGGCGTCGATCTCCTCCCGGATGGTCCGCGAGCCCAGGTCGGCGCAGATCGCGGTCGCGCCGGCGCCCGCCACGATCAGCACGGTCACCACCGGCCCCACCTGGGTCACCGCGCCCAGTGCGGCGCCGGCGCCGCTCAGGTCGGCGGCACCGATTTCGCGCAACAGGATGTTGAGGGTGAAGCTGACCAGCACCGTGAACGGCACCGCCACCAGCACCGTCGGCACGATCGAGACCCTCGCGATCATCCAGCTCTGTTCGAGGAACTCCTGGAGCTGAAAACGGGTGCGCACCACTCCGATCGCGACGTCCGCGCCCATCCGGTAGAACTGGCCGAGCTCCCGCATCGGTCCGGACAATCTGCTCTGTTGCACGAGCCCCTCCCCTGCGTCTCGGTGTGTGACTGAGTCTCGGTGTGACGGTGTCTGTGGGTACGCGACTGCTCGGCGCCCGGGGCGTCAGTGCGCGACGGGGCACTGACCTCCGTAGTCGACGTCGAATCGCTTGACCCCGTTGAGCCATCCGGACTGCAGGCGACGGGGATCGCCGAGCTTCGAGATGTCGGGCATGTGGTCGGCGATCTTGTCGAAGATCAGGTCGATCTCCATCCGCGCCAGGTTGGCGCCGATGCAGTAGTGCGGGCCGGTGCCGCCGAATGCCAGGTGCGGGTTCGGGTCCCGGGTGATGTCGAAGGTGTTCGGGTGCTCGAACACGTCCTCGTCGAAGTTCGCCGACCCGTACAGCAGCACCACCCGCTGGCCCGCCGTGATCGCGGTGCCCCCGATCTGCGTGTCCACCAGCGCCGTCCGCTGCATCGACGTCAGCGGGGACGCCCACCGGATGATCTCGTCTGCGGCCGTCTTCGGCCGTTCCCGCTTGTAGAGCTCCCACTGCTCGGGGTTCTCCATGAACGCGATCATCCCGAGTGTCGTGGCGTTGCGGGTGGTTTCGTTTCCGGCAACGGCGAGCATGATCACGAAGAACCCGAACTGCTCCGCGGTCAGCGCTTCGCCGTCCACGTCGGCGTGCACGAGCCGCGAGATGATGTCGTCCGCCGGGTCCGCTCGGCGCGTCTCCGCCAGCTGGTAGGCGTAGCCGAGGATCTGCACCGACGCCATCCGGGACGCACCGGCGAGTGTGTCGTCGTCGTACCCGGTCATCTGGTTGGACCAGTCGAACAACTGCTCCCGGGCGTCATCCGGCACCCCGAGCAGCTCCGAGATCGCCTGCATCGGGAGCTCGCTGGCCACCTCCCGGACGAAGTCGCCGCGTCCGTTCGCGGCGGCCGCGGCCGCGATCGTCTCGGCGCGCGCGGCGAGCTCCGCCCGCATCGACTCGACCGCCCGCGGGGTGAACAGCCGCGAGACCAGCTTGCGCAGCTGGGTGTGCTCGGGCGCGTCCTTGTTGATCAGGACGTGTTTGGTCGCCTCGAGTTCCTCCGCGGTGATGTTGTCCTCGTGCCGCGGAATGCACCCGTTCACGTTGCTGGAGAAGTCCTCCGGTCGCAACGAGACATCCCGTACGTCGGCGTGCCGGGACACCACCCAGAACCCACCGTCGTGGAATCCCCCCGTTCCCGACGCCTGCTCGTTCCACCACACCGGTGCACTGCGACGCAACTGCGCGAACTCCTCGAGCGGCACCCGGTCGCCGTACAGCTTCGGGTCGGTGACGTCGAAGCCTGGCGGCAGG
The DNA here is from genome assembly GCF_001894985.1 of Rhodococcus tukisamuensis NBRC 100609. Lineage (GTDB taxonomy): Bacteria > Actinomycetota > Actinomycetes > Mycobacteriales > Mycobacteriaceae > Rhodococcus_G > Rhodococcus_G tukisamuensis. Next base: position 10,434 of record NZ_BCXG01000031.1, read on the forward strand.
TCGAGTTTCGGAACCTTCAACTCGCTCATGGCTGGGGCCTTTCGGTGGGATGTCAGTCGATCCGGTGATCGGGTGCGTGGGCGGTCGCGTGGCCGCGGGCCCACCGGTACTCCGGCTTGCCGCTGGATGTCCGCTCGACCTCGGGCACGATCCAGAAGGACCGCGGAATCTTGTATCCGGCCAGCTGGCTACGGGCGTGCTTCTCGATGCCCTCGAAGTCGGGCAGGCCGTCGCGGGCGCGCATCACGACGGCGACCCGGCTGCCCCAGCGCTCGTCGGGGACACCGACCACGATCGCGTCGTACACGTCGGGGTGGGCCTTGACCACCGCCTCGACCTCCTCGGCGAACACCTTCTCCCCGCCGGTGTTGATCACCATGTTGCCGCGACCGAGCAGGGTGACGGAGCCGTCGTCCTCGATCCGCGCGCGGTCGCCGGTGACCACCGCCCGCGCGGGTCCGCCGGCGGTGTGCACCTGACGGAAGATCTCGGCGGACTTGGCCGGGTCGTTGTAGTACCCCAGGGGCACCGGTCCGATCTTCGCCAGCCAGCCCTCGGCGCCGGACCCCGGTGCCTGCACCCGGTTCTCGTCGTCCACGACCACCGTGTGACGGTGCTTGCCCACCTTCGGACCACCCCGCTGGTCGAGGCCCTTGGTGGCGAAACCGATTCCCCCGAAACCGGTTTCGGAAGACCCGACCGAATCCGAGATGAGCAGGTCTGGGAGGACCTCGAAAAAGGCGTCCTTGACCGAACCTGAGAACAGGGCGGCACCCGAGGCCACCACGGACAGGCTGGACGTGTCCACCGCGCTGGCGCGCAGTGCCTCCACCAGTGGTCTGCCCATCGCGTCGCCGGTGATGACCATCGCCGTCGGCCGATGCCGGCCGACGAGTTGCCAGGTTCGGGCGGCGTCGAACTTCGGGTCGTAGATCACCGCGTTGCCTGCGAGCAGCGCGGTGAACGTCGGCATCAGCGCCGAGGTGTGGATCAGGGGCGGCAGGATCAGCATCCGCATCGGCTCGCCGGCCGCCCCGGTGCGGGACTGCTGGAACTCGTCGAGGATCGGTTCACCGGTGAAGAAGTCCAGGCCGCCGGCGAGCACCCGCCACATGTCCTCCTGACGCCACACCACGCCCTTGGGCCGGCCGGTGGTGCCGCCGGTGTAGAGGATGTAGACGTCGTCGCCACTGCGCCGGCCGAACCCACGCGCCGGGCTGGCCGCCGCGAGCACGTCCTCGTAGCGGACCGCACCGTGTCGGACGGGGCTCGGCTCCGTGGCGAGCACGTCCGGCACCTCGACCAGGTGCCGGATTCGTGGGGCCCCGGGCAGCGCCTCGGCCACCGGTCCGGCGAATCCCGCGTGGAACACCAGCGCATCGAGGTCGGCGTTGTCGTAGAGGTACACCAGCTCGTCGGTGGTGTACCGGTAGTTCACGGTGATGGGCACGGCCCGGACCTTGAAGGCCGCGAGCACGGCGACCATCGTCTCGATCGAGTTGTGCATGTGGATGCCGATGTGGCTGCCTGCGCCGAATCCGGCGGTCTCGAGATGGTGCCCCAGGCGGTTGGCACGCTCGTCGAGGTCCCGGAAGGTGACCTCCTCCCCCGAGGCGATGAGGGCGATGCGGTCCGGCATCGCGTCGACGGCGTGCTCAAACAGGTCTGCGAACGTGTAGGCCATGCAACGTCCTTCGGGGTCGGCCGCTCACACCACATAGAGCGGCAACGGAATTCCGCGGTCTTCGAAGACAAATCCCGCGCCGGTGCTGACCTTGGTGATCGCCACCTCAACGCATTCGGGTGCCGGCTCGACGTCGGTGTCGACAGCGACGAGCAGACCGGCCGGGCCCTCGCTCACGACCCGCGCCGTGAAGTGCGGGTTCACCCCGCGCACCAGCGCCTGCAACGGCTCCAGGTGGTCGCCGTCGACGAGCGTCGGCCACCCGCCGTCTGCGTCGACCGGGCCGCGGCGACCGATCCACAGCTCGAGGCGGTCGCCGCCGAACCGGATCCCGCTGTCCACGTACTGCCTCGGGTTGAGCAGCGGGTGCAGCGAGAGCACGGCCGCCAGCCCCTCGAGGTCGGACGGCAGGCCTAGCGCGTCGCGGATGCGCTGCGCGGCCACACCGGCGATGCCGGTCAGCTGTTTGCGGGTGATCTCCAGGACCTTGCCCTCGGGGGCCCGCTTGCGCACCGCGACGAGGAATCCGAGCGCGAGCAGGTGGTGCTGCAGGCACACCTCCTCGGCGATCCGCACCAGCGCCGAGGAGGAGAAGTCCGAGAACCGGACGTCGGCGAGCAAGGGTCCCGAGTAGTCGTGGGCGCCGTCCCCGTCGGCCTCGATCGGGCTCAGCTCCAACGCATTGGCCGCGGTGCGACCGATCTGCTCGGTGTGCGGCTCCATCACAGGCGGCACGTGGGCCGGGTCGATGACCACCGTCCACGCGCATTGGGGGTGCCGGTCGGCGGGCCGGCGCGGCGGCCGGTGGATCGGCCGAACCTGGGCGTGCGGGTTGGTGGCGAGCGCGGTCGCGTCGAAGGTCGGGTCCTCGATGTCGTGACACATCGCGGTGACGTACTCGTCCCCCAGCGGTTCGACGTCGATCAGTGCGCCGCAGTGGTCCAGCCAGAACTCGCCGTGCTGCGGGTCGTCCACCCGGTAACGGAAGTCCATGAACTGCGACGGCGCCCCGATGTCGAGCTGCAGGCCCTTGAAGATGGTCACCACCGTGTCGCCCTCGTAGCGCAGCGCCTTCTGCATGCGGCGGGTGTACCAGGGGCTCGACGCCTGCCACTCCTCGATGGCGACCTGCGCCATGCCCTCGCGACCGAACTCCACTATCAGATGGGCCATTCCGGAGCGGTCGATGAGCTGGCCGCAGAGCAGCAGTTCGGGGACCAGCGTGGCCAGGTCACGCCGGGACAGGTCGGCGAACGAGTGCTGGGGCCGCGTCACCGGGCTCACCACAGCGGAACCGGAGCCTTGCCGGCCGGGTACCAGCCGGGCAGTCGCTCGCCGGAGACGGACCGCTGGATCCGAGACTGCATGCCGGTCGAGAGTGCGTTGTCCTGGATCATCTCCATGAACAGCGCGGAGACGTTGCCGAAGTCGAAGAAGTCGCGCTGCCACGACCACTGGAAGTTGCCGCCGTACCGAAACCAGCTGCCGCCGATTCCGTGCACCGCATAGCTGCTGCCGTCGGCGCGGGTGGCGTCCGAGACCTGCTTCCACAGGCCGATCACGTTCCCGCTGTGCTCGTCGACGACGAAGTCCTGGTACGGGTACTGCCAGCCCTCGAGCCCGTTCATCTCCAGGCCGAGGGCCACCTCCCGGATCTCCTCGCGCCCGACGGCCATGAAGTCCTGCTTCGGCCCGTAGTTCCAGCCGTAGGTCGCATCCTCGGTGTACATGTCCGCCAACGGCTTCCAGTCGCCGGCGGCCTCGGCCCGCTTGTTCTCGTCAATCCAGCGCTGAACCATCTCGTCGAGCTCGGCGCGGTCGAATCCGGTCATCGTCAATCGTCTCCCTCGAGTGTGTGTGGATGGTGGCGTGGTGCTCGTCAGCTCTCCGCGATGCGCAGCGCCCGCGTCGGGCAGTACCGGACGGCGTTCTCCACGTCGGCGCGCAGCGATTCGGGGGGTGTGGCGTCGAGGATCGTGACCTGTTCCCGGTTCGGCACCGCGAACACGTCCGGGGCCTCCGTCTCGCAGGCCGCGTGCCCCTGGCACAGGTCCAGGTCCACTTCGACTCTCATCGCGACCTCCTGCGGTAGCGCACCCGGCACGGCTGTTGCAGTTGGACGACCATCTTGCTGTGGTCGTTGCGGTACGTCTCGGGAGGCTGCGCCATCTCGAACTCGTAGTCCCGCAGCAGAATCGAGAAGATCGCCTTGAGCTGCATCTGGGCGAACGCCGCCCCGACGCACCGGTGCCTGCCCGCGCCGAACGGGATCCAGGTCCACCGGTTGACGATGTCCTCCTGGTTCGGGTCGAGGTAGCGGCCCGGGTCGAAGTCGTCGGGTCGCGGGAAGTCCTCCGGGATCCGATTCGAGATCGCGGGCGTCGCCGCCACCAGATTGCCCTCGTGGATCTGGTACCCGCCGACCTCGAAGTCCCCGCGGGCCACCCGCAACAGGATGATCAGCGGTGGGTGCAGGCGGAGCGTCTCCTTCACCACCGACTCGAGTACCGGGATCTGGCGCAGCGCATGGAAGCTGATGTCCGCGCCGTCGGAGTAGAGCTCGTCGAGTTCGGTCACCACCCGCGTCATCACGTCGGGGTGGCGGAGCAGTTCGATCAGAGACCAGGCCGCGGTGCCGGAGGTGGTGTGGTGACCGGCGAACATCATCGAGATGAAGATGCCGGTGATCTCGTCGGCGCTGAACCGCAGCTCGCCGTTCTCGTCCTTGACGGACACGAGCACGTCGAGCATGTCGCGGTCGTCGCGGCCCTGCGGCGGGCTCGCGATCCGCCCGTTCATGATCTCCTGCACCAGCGCGACCAGCGCGACCCTTGCCTCGTCTCGGCGCCGGAAGCTGTCGATCGGCGCGTACGGGTCGACGAAGGCGATCGCGTCGGTGCCCTGTTCCAGCTCGTGGTACAGCTTGGCGAACCGGTCGTCGAGCTGGTCGCGGAACTTCTTGCCGATCAGGCAGGCCGACGAGGTGTAGATGGTCAGCTCGGCGAAGAAGTCGAGCAGGTCGATCTCGCCCTCGTCGTCCCAGCCCGCGACCATCGCCTCGACCTCGTTGCCGATGGTGGCGGCGTGGCCCTTCATCTGCTCGCCCCGCAACGCCGAGTTGTGCAGCATCTCCTTGCGCCGCTCGGGGCTGGCGTCGAAGACCACGCCCTCGCCGAAGATCGGCTTCATGAACGGGTAGGCGGCCTGCTGGTCGAGGTCCTCGTCGGCGGAGCGGAAGAAGAACTCGTTGGCCTCGGCGCCGGCGAGCAGCACCACCTCACGGTCGGCAAGCTGGAAGATCCCCACGTCGCCGCACTCCTCGCGCACCCGGCGCATCAGCGCGATCGGATCCGTGCGCAGCTCCTCGAGGTGCCCGTGCTCGTGCTCGCCACCGGACACCCGGGGCGGATCCGGCAGTGTCGTCGGCTTCTCCTGCACTCCGTGTGTCATGTCGTCTCCTAGGAGGTGGTGGTGGGGAGCGGGTTGAGGGGCGCCTCGGGCTGCACCTCGACGAGGACCAGATGCGCGCCACGCGGTGCGGTCACCACCGCGACGACGGCGCTGGCCATGTCGGAGGCGCGCAGGAAGTAGCCGTGCCGCGCAAAGCCCCACTTGGTCCAGAGCTCGGCGACCGGGGCGAGGATCTCGGGAGTGGAATCCATCCCCATCCCGGTGAAGGTGGGTCCGGGACGGACGACGGACGCGCGAATCCCGGTGCCCTCGAGCTCCATTCGCATCTGCCGCCCCATCGCCTCGAGACCGGCCTTGGCTGCGTCGTAGGCGCCCATGCCGGGCCGCGGCCGGTCGGCGCAGTCGGAGCCGATCAGCACGAAGTCACCGCGCCGGCGCTCCCGCATTCCGGGCAGGACCCGGTGGGCCAGACGCTGCGCCCCCACCAGGTGCACGTCGATCTGCCTGGCGAAACTGACCGGGTCCATCTGGTCCGCGGTACCGAACTCGAGGTCGCCGGCCCCCGAGACCACGATCTCGCCGGGACCGAGCGCCTGCTCCGCGGCCGTGACGAACGCGTCCACCGAGTCGTTGTCGGTGACGTCGAGGAAGTGCGCGAACGCCTCTCCCCCGCCGCCGCGAATCTTCTCGGCAATCGCCTCGCTCTGCTCGACCCGCCGGGCGCCGAGAGCGACGGGATGACCGAGCTCGGCCAGCGCATAGGCGGTGGCCGCGCCGATCCCCGAGGACGCGCCGCTGATCAGCGCGGGCCGCCTGGCGGGATGGGGTGCGAATCTGGGCATCAGCGCACCTGCACCTTCACCGGCAGGGTGGCGAAGCCCCGTACGTTGGTCGAGTGGACGCGCTCGATCCCGGACTCGTCGACCTCGAATCCCGACACCTGTCGGGCGAACTCGGCGAGCGCGATGTTCGTCTCCAGCCGGGCCAGGTGGGCACCGAGACAGAAGTGCACGCCGCCCCCGAAGCTGGCCAGCTTGGTGGTCGAACTCCGGCCGATCTGGTACTCGTCGGCGTCCTCGAAGACGTCGGAGTCACGGTTGGCCGAGCCGACCAGGAGCAGCATCTTCTCCCCGGCGGGCACCGCCTCGCCGTAGAACTCGAGATCCTCCGTGGTGGTCCGCGCGATGATCTGGCTCGACGTGTCGTAGCGCAGGGTCTCCTCGGTCCACTGCGACACGTCGACAGACCCCCGGCCGGCGTCGTCCAGGAGCGGAGCGACCTGGTCGGGATTGCGGGCGCCCCAGTAGAGCGCGTTGCCGAGCAGCTTGGTGGTGGTCTCGTTGCCCGCCACCACCATCAGGAACATGAACCCGAGGATCTCCGCGTCGGACAGCTTGTCCCCGTCGATCTCCGCGTCCAGCAGCGCCGACGTGAGGTCCTCGGTGCGCGAGCGTCGACGCTGCGCAATCATGTCCTTGTAGTAGGTCATCAGTGTCATCGAGGACTCGACCGCGGCCGGCGGGACGTCCTGGACGCCGTCCTCCCGGTGCACCACCAGGTCCGCCATCCTGCGCAGCTCGGCGCGGTCGGGTTCCGGCACGCCCATCAGCTCGGAGATGACGTCCATCGGCAGCTTGCCCGCGAAGTCCGAGATCGCGTCGAACTCCCCCGCCGCGAGCGCCGGAGCCAGGTGCAGCCTCGACAGTTGCTGGATGCGACCGTCCAGTTCCGCCACCCGGCGGGGGGTGAATCCGCGAGAGACCAACTGCCGCAACCGCATGTGCCTCGGATCGTCCATCGCGAGGAACGACATCACGTAGTGCGCGTGGGGACCGTAGGCCGCCGGGTCGAGCGAGACGCCGTTGGCACTCGACAGGCGTCGACCGTCCTTGAACGCCTCCACGACATCGCGGTGCCGCGACAGCGCCCAGAACCCGAGGTCCGGGTTGTGGTAGATCGGCGACTGCTCGCGAAGCCGTTTGTAGACGGGGTAGGGATCGTCGTGGAAGTGGTAGTCGTACGGGTTGAAGACCACCGGGTCGACCAGGGCTTCGGTCATGGAATCACTCCAGAATCATTGTGGCGGAACGCTCGAGCCGATCGGCGAGCTGCTCGTAGGAGCCGTATCCCATGCCGGCGCGCAGCAGTGCGCCGGCATAGAGGAGTTCGAGTGTCTCCAGCACGTCGGGGTCGTGTCCGGCACCCAGTGCGCCCTCCAGGCGCCCCCGGATCTCGAGGCCGATCCGGCCGCGCAGGTGCTCGACGTCGGGATCGCCGCCGAGCAGGGCGTTGGTGACGGCGGCGGACAGGCCGGGCTCGTCCGCCAGCAGGAGCGCGATGTCGCGAAGCACCGCGACCACCCGACCGGTGCGGCCGGAGTCCGAGGGCTCGGGCCGGGGCGAGCGCGAGAGCCGGCGCCAGAACACCTCGGCCACCAGGTGTTCCTTGGAGGAGAAGTAGGTGTAGGCGGTGGCGGGACCGACACCGGCACGTGAGGCGACGGTGCGTACCGTCAGGCCCGCGAAGTCCTCCTCGCGGAGCACCTCCACCGCGGCCGCGCACAGCCTGTCGACGGTGTCGGCCTGCTTGGGGGTCAGGCGCCGGCGGGTGGACTCGAAACTTTGACTAGACACATGTCCAGACACTACTACAGTTCGAGGCCCGGAACGATCCCGCCGGGCGCCGCCCCGGCCCGTCTCGATCGTCATCACGGCTGGTCAGCAGGGCGACGTGCCCTACAGTCCGATCTTCATGCCGGCGCCGCCGTCGACGCGCAACTGCTGGCCGGTCACGTACCGGGACTCGTCCGAGGCGAAGTACAGCACCGCGTGCGAGATGTCCTCCGGCTCGACCCACGGAATCGGCATGGCCTGCATGAACGGGAAGGTCACCGCCGCGTCCTCACCGGTGGGGTTCTCGAGGTCCGGACGGAACGTCTTGTACATCGGCGGACTCTGCAGCATGTCGGTGTTGCAGTTGGTCGGATGGATCGCGTTGACCCGGATCGAACTGGGGCCGAGGGTCAGCGCGAGCGAACTCGTGTACGTCGCGATCATCTTCTTGGCCAGCCCGTACCCGTCCCCGCCCGGCCCCTGCAGCGCCTGCTGGCCGTTGAATCCGGTCTGCGGCACCAGGCCGGCGACGGACCCGATCGCGATGATCGACGCCCCCGCACTCAGGTGCGGCATCGCCGCGTGCACGGTGTTGACGACGCCGACGAAGTCCACGTCGAACGCATCGACGAAGCCCATGACCGGAATGTGGTTGCCCAGCGGGCAGATCCCGGCATTGGCGACGACGATGTCGAGCCCGCCGAGTTCGGCCACCGCCTCCGCCAACCGGGCCTCCATCGCCACCCTGTCACGGACGTCGACCTTGGCGGCGACCACCCGGCGGCCGGTCTTCTCGACCAGCTTCGCGGTGTCGGCGAGGTCCCCCGCACCGGCGAGCGGGTACTCGTTGGTGCCGATGTCCTCGCAGATGTCGAACGCGATGACGTCGGCCCCCTCCTCGGCCAGCCGGACCGCGTGACTGCGGCCCTGACCCCTGGCCGCGCCGGTGACGAACGCTACCTTGCCTGCAACTCGGCTCATTGCATCTCCCTCCGAACGAACGAACAGGGAACGGTGATCGGGCACACGCTGCACCCACCCGCGGACGCACCGGACCGCGAGTCCGGTGCGCGATGGCGACCGTCCCGGCACTATGCCTTCCGGGCGCCGCGGTGGTGTGACGAAGAGTAGACACGAAGTCCCTCACTTGTCGATACCGATTTCGAAATCTCTTCTGCCCGATACTCATTGCGCGTGACAACTGTGCGAACTATAGTCCAGACACCTGTCCAGAAAGGAAGGGTTTGCGCATGACGCTCCGACCAACCGACAGCTCGGCACTGCTCGTCGACGGAAAGCTGATTCCGGGGTCCGGGGGCACCTTCGAGGTCCTCAACCCCGCCACCGAAGAGATCGTCGGCCTCGCCGCCGAGGGCACCGCCGCGGACATGGACGCCGCAATCGGGGCCGCGCGACGCGCCTTCGACACCACCGACTGGAGCCGCGACCACGCCTTCCGCGCACGGTGCCTTCGGCAGCTCTGCGACGCGCTGCAGTCCCACCTCGAGGAGCTGCGCGAGATCACCATCGCGGAAGTCGGCGCCCCCGCCCTACTCACCAGCGGACCCCAGCTCGAGGGACCGATCGCCGACCTGCGGTACTGGGCCGATCTGGCCGAAAGCTACTCCTGGGAAACCGATCTCGGCACCGCCACACCGATGGGCGTCGCCACGCGGCGACGGGTGTTCAAGGAGGCGGTCGGCGTGGTCGGCGCGATCACCCCCTGGAACTTCCCGCACCAGATCAACTTCGCCAAGCTCGGCCCGGCCCTGGCCGCCGGCAACACCGTCGTGCTCAAGCCCGCCCCCGACACTCCGTGGTGCGCCGCGCTGGTCGGGAAGGTGATCGCCGAGGAGACCGACATCCCGCCCGGCGTGGTCAACGTCGTCACCTCCACCGACCACCGGATCGGCGCCCAACTCGCCGAGGACCCGCGCGTCGACCTGGTCTCGTTCACCGGATCCACCGCGACGGGAAAGGCGGTGATGCGGGCGGCGGCGGACTCGATGAAGAAGGTGTTCCTCGAACTCGGCGGCAAGTCCGCCTTCATCGTCCTCGACGACGCCGACGTCCAGGCCGCCAGTTCATACGCGGCGTTCTCCGTGTGCATGCACGCCGGTCAGGGGTGCGCGCTGACCACCCGATTGCTGGTACCCCGGGCGCGCTACGACGAGGCCGTGGCGGCGACCGCCAAGACCATGTCCGGCATCCGGCCCGCTGATCCCACGAACCCCGGAACCGTGTGCGGCCCACTCATTTCCGCCAGCCAGCGCGACCGCGTGGAGGGCTACCTGCGGCTCGCGGTCGAGGAGGGCGGCACCCTCGTCACCGGCGGCGGGCGCCCCGCCGACTTCGGCCGCGGATTCTTCGTCGAGCCGACGCTGATCACCGGACTGGACAACTCCGCCCGCGTCGCGCAGGAGGAGATCTTCGGTCCCGTGCTCGTCGTCCTGCCGCACGACGGCGACGACGACGCCGTGCGGATCGCCAACGAGTCCCCGTACGGACTCTCGGGCGCTGTCTGGGGCACGGACCCCGAACGGGTCGGCCGGGTGGTTGCCGGCGTCCGCACCGGAACCCTGAGCGTCAACGGTGGCGTCTGGTACAGCGCCGACGCACCCTTCGGCGGCTACAAGCAGTCCGGAATCGGACGCGAGATGGGCGTCGCCGGCTTCGAGGAGTACCTGGAGACCAAGCTCGTCGCCTCCCCCGCATCCGCGTAGTTCATTCCACGACAGCAGAAGGCAGGACTTCCCATGGGACGTTTCGACGGACGCACCGCCATCGTCACCGGCGCGGCGCAGGGCATCGGCGAGGGGTATGCGAAGGCGCTGGCCGCCGAGGGCGCCAACGTGGTGGTCGCGGACCTGAACCGCGAGCTCGGCGAGACCGTGGCCAAGCAGATCGCCGCGGACGGCGGCAGCGCGGTGTTCAAGGAGGTCGACGTCGCGGACGGCGCGTCGACCCAGGCGCTGGCCGACTTCACCGTCGAGAAGTTCGGCGGCATCGAGCACCTGGTCAACAACGCCGCGATCTACGGCGACATGAAGATCGACTCGCTGCTGACCGTCGACTGGGACTACTACCGCAAGTTCATGTCCGTGAACATGGACGGCGCACTGCAGGTCTGCCGGGCCGTGGTCCCGCACATGCGCGCGAACGGCGGTTCGATCGTGAACCAGTCCTCCACCGCCGCCTGGCTGTACTCGAACTACTACGGCCTGGCGAAGGCCGGGGTCAACAGCCTCACCCAGCAGCTCGCCACCGAACTCGGCTGGTCGAACATCCGCATCAACGCGATCGCGCCCGGCCCGATCGACACCGAGGCCACCCGCACCGTCACCCCCGGCAACATCGTCAAGGACATGGTCAAGCGAATTCCGCTGCAGCGCATGGGAACCACCGACGACCTGGTGGGCATGTGCCTGTTCCTGCTCTCCGACGAGGCGGGCTGGGTCACCGGCCAGATCTTCAACGTCGACGGCGGACAGGTCTACCGGTCATGACCGCGGCAGCCACCGACACCACGCTCGGCTACATCGGACTCGGCAACATGGGCGCGCCGATGGCCAAACGGCTGCTCGACTGGCCCGGCGGCCTGGTGGTCTGCGACGCCCGTCCCGAGGCCACCGAGCCGTTCGCGGCGGCCGGCGCACGTGTCGCGGCGAATTCGGCCGCCGTCGCCGCCGAGGCCACGGTGATCTCGGTGACCGTGCTCGACGACGCCCAGGTCCGTGACGTGGTGACCGGGCCGGACGGCATCCTGTCCACCGCGCGGGCGGGGACGGTGATCGCGGTGCACTCCACGATCTCGGACGTCACCGCGGTCGAACTCGCCCGGACCTGCGCCGAGGCCGGCGTCCACCTGATCGACGCACCGGTCAGCGGCGGTGCGCCGGGCGCCCAGCAGGGCCGCCTCGCGGTGATGGTCGGCGGCCCGGAGGAGGCGTTCGCCGCGGTCCGTGAGCCGTTTGGCGCCTTCGCCGAACTGGTGGTCCACGCCGGCGACGTCGGCGCGGGAACGCGGATGAAGCTGGCCCGCAACCTGCTCCACTTCATCTCGTTCACCGCCGCCACCGAGGCCCAGCGTCTCGCCGAAGCCGCCGGTCTCGACATCCGCGAACTCGGCAAGGTGGTCCGGCACACCGACGCGATCACCGGCGGCGCCGGGGCAATCATGCTGCGCGAGACCACCGCCCCGGTCGCCGAGTCCGCCGGCTGGTTCTCGATCCTGAGCCACGTCCGCAACCTCGGCGAGAAGGACCTTGCCCTCGCACTCGACCTGGGCGAACGCCTCGGCGTCGACCTTCCGCTGACGCTGCGCGCCCTGGCCGGACTGGGTCCGGGGCTGGGCGTCGGCACCGGAACCATCGCAGAATCCACCGTGAAGGAGAACGCATGACCGACCAGAACGGCTCGGACCCCACGGAGGCCCGCAAGCGCGGCGTCGCCATGATGAATCAGGTGTACGGCTGGGAGATGCCGACGGACGTGCCGGGCGACTTCTTCGCCGTGACCGCGGACCACCTGTTCGCCGACATCTGGACCCGGCCGGGCCTGAGCCTGCGCGACCGGCGGCTGCTGCTGCTCGGCGCGATCACCGCGCAGGGGCAGGGCGACGTCGCGAAGATCCAGCTCAATGCGGCGTTGCACAACGAGGAGCTCACCGAGCAGCAGTGCGAGGAGGCCGCGATCTTCCTGTGCCACTACGTCGGCTGGCCGCTGGGCACCGGGCTGAACAACGCGCTGATCGCCGTGAAGGCCGACCGGCGCAGGGCCGCCCGGGAGGCGGAGCAGGCGGCGGCCGCGGAGTCCGCCGATTCGACCACGGGCTGAGGCCGCAGCGGAAATACTTCCGCTGAAGGCAACAACTCTCGAGAGAAGGACCCGATCCATGGCCGAGGCCACCCCCATCCGCCCACTGTCCGTCGACCAGGTGCAGGCCTGGGACCACGAGGCCGACGTGGTGATCGCCGGCTACGGCATCGCCGGCGTCAGCGCCGCGATCGAAGCCGCCCGCGCCGGTGCCGACGTGCTGGTGCTCGAGCGAACCAGCGGATGGGGTGGCGCGGCCGCCCTCGCCGGCGGCTTCATCTACCTCGGCGGCGGCACCCCGCTGCAGCAGGCCCTCGGGTTCGAGGACTCCCCCGAGAACATGAAGGCGTTCATGATGGCGGCGCTGGGCCCCGGCGCCGACGAGGAGAAGATCACCGACTACTGCAACGGCAGCGTCGAGCACTACAACTGGCTCGTCGACAACGGGGTGCCGTTCAAGGAGAGCTTCTACGGCCAGCCCGGCTGGGAGACCCCTTACGACGACGGACTGATGTACTCCGGCGGCGAGAACGCCGCACCCTTCAACACCGTCGCCACCCCCGCCCCGCGCGGGCACGTGCCGCAGATGACCGGCAAGCGCACCGGCGAGAAGGGCGGCGGCTACATGCTGATGAAGCCGCTGGTCGAGACGGCCGAGGAGCTGGGCGTGCGTCACGAGTACGACATGCGGGTGCAGCGACTGATCGTCGACGGCAACCAGGTCGTCGGCATCGTCGCCAAGCACTACGGCAAGGAGCTCGCGATCCGAGCCCGTACGGGAGTCGTGCTGGCCACCGGCAGCTTCGCCTACAACAAGGAGATGGTGCAGGCGTTCGCCCCGCAGCTCATCGGCAAGCCCGGCGCCTCGATCGAGGAGCACGACGGCAAGTCGATCCAGATGGCACAGGCCATCGGCGCGGACCTGGCGCACATGGACGCCACCGAGGTCGCGTTCTTCGGCGATCCGCAGCTGATGGCCCGCGGCATCCTCGTCAACGCTCGCGGTCAGCGGTACGTCAACGAGGACACCTACCCGGGCCGCATCGGTCAGGAGACGCTGCTGCGCAACGGCAACCAGGCATACCTCGTCATCGACGAGGCGGCCTACGAGGAGGGCTGCGCGGCCGACAGTTCCACCCCCTTCTTCCGGTTCCAGCCGAAGTGGGTCGCCGAGACCGTCGAGGAGCTCGAGTCCGACATGGGACTGCCGGCGGGCACGCTGCAGGCCACCGTCGAGGTCTACAACCGGCACGCCGCGAACGGCGAGGACCCGGTGCTCGGCAAGAAGGCCGAGTGGTGCAAGCCGATCGGCTCCCCTGTCGCGGCGCTGGACCTGCGCAACTTCACCGCCGGGTTCACCCTCGGCGGGTTGCGCACCACGATCAACTCGGAGGTGCTGCACGTGAGCGGCGAGCCGATCCCCGGCCTGTTCGCCGCCGGCCGCTGCACGTCCGGAGTGTGCGCGGGCGGCTACGCGAGCGGGACCTCGCTGGGCGACGGCAGCTTCTACGGTCGCCGGGCCGGGATCTCCGCCGCCAAGGGCTAGGCGGCTACTGCGCGAGTAGCCTCGACTCATGCCGGTCACGTGGTCGGACGACGTCGACGCGATCATCGGCGGCGACCTCACCTGCGGTCTCGCCTGCCTCACCCCGGCGGGCGGGGCGGTGGTGACGTCGGTGTCGCCGTTCGGGATACGCGATCGCGAACTGGGCACGGTCGGCTTCACCACCTCGCTCGGCTTCGGCCGCAAACTCGAGCACATCAGGGACGATCCGCGGGTCGCGCTGGCCTTCCACGCCCGCGAACACGGCGTCGGTGACCGACCCGACCCGCGGTTCGTCCTCGTCCAGGGCGAGGCCCGATTCGACCCGCACCCCGACCGCGCGACGCTCGACGAGATCGGCACCGTCTCGGAGCCGTTCATGGGCGCACCGAAGACGGGACGGTTCTGGGGCCGGTGGCTGCACGCGTACTACGAGGACCGGGTGCTGGTGACGGTGACCGTGACCCGGGTCCTCAGTTGGCCCTCGTCGAACGCGGAGGGTGAGCCCGAAGTGTTCGGAGCACCACGGCCCGAGGCCGCCGCCGCGCCGCAGTCGCCACCGAAGAAGGGCACCGGCCCGCGGGTGGACGCGGCGAGAATCGGCGAGCGGGCCGCGCGGCTCCCCCACCTGCTGCTCGCCTACCGCGACGCGGACCGGTACCCGGTGGTCGCGCCGGCCAGGGTGATCGACGCCGACGCCGACGGCGTCCGGCTGCGGGTGCCCGCCTGGGTGCCGCCCGGCGGCCGCCGCGCCGGGCTGCTCGCACACTCCTACCGGGCCCAGCTCGTCGGCCTCGAGTCCCGCCAGAACTCCGGCTGGCTCGAGGTCACCGGCACCGAGGCGCACTACGCGCCGCACACCGAGTTCGGCTTCCGCGCACCCGCGAACAAGACCATCCTGCTGCTGGCCAACGGCTTCCTGGCACGGCGCGGGCTGGCCAAGGCCCGCAAGGAGGGTCGGGCTGCGGCTCTGGGCTGAACCCGCCCACCGCGGGTCAGCGCGCGACCGGCGTACGGTCCAGCTTGCCGGCGAGCCTCTCCAGGTAGGCCACGACCTCGGCCTCGGACTTGTCGGGTACCCCGAACACGACCTCGGTGACGCCGAGGTCGTCCCAGCGCGCGAGCCGCTCCGGGTCGGGCTTGCCCGCCAGCACCACGATCCGGGGAGCGCCCTCGCGGCCGGCCTCCGTCCAGATGCGTCGCAGCAACAGCACGTTGTCGTCGATGTCCTGCTCGATCGGGGTCGTCATCCAGCCGTCAGCAGAACGCGCGATCCACTTGAAGTTCTTCTCGTTGCCCGCGGCCCCGACCACGACGGGGACCCGCGGCTGCTGAATCGGCTTGGGCCACGCCCAGCTGGGACCGAACTTCAGGAACTCGCCGTCGAACTCGGCCTCCTGCTGCGACCACAGCGCCTGCATTCCCTCGAGGTACTCGCGCAGCATGGTCCGGCGCCGGCCCGGCGGGACACCGTGGTCGGTGAGCTCGTCGAGGTTCCAGCCGTATCCGACGCCGAGGATCACCCGGCCGCCGGAGAGGTGGTCGAGGGAGGCGATGGTCTTGGCGAGGGTGATCGGGTCGTGTTCGACGGGCAGGGCCACCGCGGTGCCGAGGCTGATCCGCTCGGTCACCGAGCAGGCCGTCGCCAGCGCCACCCACGGGTCGAGGGTGCGCATGTACCGGTCGTCGGGCAGCGTCTCGTCACCGGTCTGCGGATGGGCGGCGTCACGGCGGGCCGGGATGTGGGTGTGCTCGGGCACGTAGAACGAGTCGAAGCCACAACGTTCCGCGGCCGCGGCGGCCGAGGCCGGCGTGATCCCACGATCACTCGTGAACAGCGTGATACCGAATTTCACCGTAGGTCTCCCTTGCGCCGTCTGCGAGCACTCGAATCAGACCGAGACTATTAGCTGGACAGCTGTTTGCCAAGGTGTCCAGACCGATCGGTCTCGATCCCATATCTAGAACTCGTTCACCGGACGCTGCAAGGGCCGGGACCAGCCACGCGATCCTGTCCCCCACCAGCAACATGACACATGTTCCGACGTTCACGAAGCCAACCCCAACGGTGCGCTTCGTCGCATGCGGCGTCCAGCCGTTGCCGGGTGGCAGTATGGGATTCCAGAGGCCTGCCGGGCAGTGTCCCGGTCGGCCACGACGTTCCGGGATCTGCCGTGAGGTGAGTGCCGTGCCGCATCGTCGAGGACGCCACACGCGGCGGATCGGCATGACCGATGGCCGGTGACGACCCGTTCGTGACTCAGCGCGGTGTGCCCCCGTCGGCGACGCCGGAACTCGCCGCCGTCGGGTTCGCCGATGCGAGCGAGATCGGGCGCGGCGGCTTCGGCGTCGTCTACCGCTGCACCGAGGCGAGCCTGGACCGCACCGTGGCCGTGAAGGTGCTCACCGCCCACCTCGACGAGGAGAATCGGGCACGCTTCATCCGAGAACAGCGGGCGATGGGCCGGCTCACCGGGCACCCCAACATCGTCAACGTCCTGCAGGTCGGGACCACCGCGAGCGGCCTTCCCTACCTCGTGATGCCCTATCACGCGCAGCGTTCGCTGGACGTGCGCATCCGCGACCACGGCCCGCTGTCACTCGAACAGGCACTGCAACTCGGCGTGAAGCTGGCCGGTGCGGTGGAGTCCTCGCATCGGCTCGGCATCCTGCATCGCGACGTCAAGCCGGCGAACGTCATACTCACCGACTACGGCGAGCCCGCGCTCACCGACTTCGGCATCGCTCACCTCCCCGGCGGGTTCGAGACCGCCACCGGCACGTTCACCGCCACCCCGGCCTTCACCGCACCCGAGGTCCTGGGCGGTGGCCCGCCCAGCACCGCCGCGGACGTGTACAGCCTCGGCTCCACGCTGTTCTGCGCCCTCACCGGCCACGCGGCCTTTGAACGCCGCACCGGCGAGCAGGTCGTCGCGCAGTTCCTGCGCATCACTTCTCAGCCCGTGCCGAACCTGCGCGAACTCGACATTCCCGACGACGTGGCCGGGGCAATCGAGCGCGCCATGTCCGCGGATCCGGGCGCCCGCCCGACTGCGGCACAGTTCGGCGACGAACTGCGGGAGATCCAGTTCCGCCACGGACTTCCGGTCGACGAGATGGCCCTCAAGTCCCCGACCAGTCCGAAGCGAGCCGAGCGTCCGCCGACTGGTGGCGGGCTCCCGCGGACCGGCCCCTCGACGCGGGGCGGGAGGGGAAACCTGCCCGCGGAGCTGACGAGTTTCGTCAACCGTCGCAACGAACTGGCCGAGGCGAAGGAGCTGCTCTCGTCCTCCCGCTTGGTGACGCTCACCGGAATCGGTGGCGTCGGGAAGACCCGCCTCTCGCTGCGGATCGCGCAGAGCACCGAGCGCGCCTTTGCCGAAGGGGCGTGGCTGGTCGAGTTGAGCGACCTACACGACGAGTCGCTGCTGGTCGGCGTGGTGGCGACCGCCCTCGGACTGCAGTCCTTCTCCCGCGAGCCGCTGCAGACGGTCCTCACGGAGTACCTCGAGCCTCGCCAGATCCTCCTGGTGCTCGACAACTGCGAGCAGGTGATCGACGCGGTGGCGGACCTGGCCGAGACCCTGCTCCGCCACTGCCCCGGGCTGCGCATCATAGCCACCAGCCGGGAATCGCTCGGCATCGGCGGGGAGGCGACACTGCGGGTTCCGCCGCTCAGCGCACCCGACCCCGACCGCCAGCTCGACCTGGCGGGACTGCCCAGCTACGACGCGGTGACGCTGTTCGCCGAACGCGCCGCGTCGGTCCTTCCGGGATTCACGCTGACCGAGGACAACATGGCCGCCGTGGCCGGGATCTGCCATCGGCTCGAGGGACTGCCGCTGCCGATCGAGCTGGCGGCGGGGCGATTGCAGGCGCTGTCACCCGAGCAGATCCTGCAGCGGCTCACCGACCGCTACACGCTCCTGACCCGTGGCGGACGCACCGCCCCGACCCGGCAGCAGACCCTCCGGCTGTGCATCGACTGGAGCCACGAGTTGTGTACCCCCCGGGAGCAACAGTTGTGGGCTCGCATGTCCGTGTTCGCGGGCACCTTCGAGCTCACCGCGTTGGAACAGGTCTGCGGCGCCGACCTCACCCCGGACGAGCTGCTCGACCTGGTGGCGTCGCTGGTGGAGAAGTCGATTCTGATCCACGAGGAAACGGCGACGGCGGGGCGGTACGGGCTGCTGGACACCATCCGCGAGTACGGTCTCGAGAAACTGGAGGCGACCGGCGAGTCCGCACAGATGCGGCGCCGCCACCTGGACTGGTACGAGCGCCTGGCCCTGAGGGCCGAAGCCGACTGGATAGGACCCCGCCAGCTGGACTGGATCGCCCGACTGAAACTCGATCAGCAGAACTTTCGCGAGGCACTCGATGCCAGCATGGCGGAGCCGGGTGACGTAGCGGCCGGGCTCCGCATCACGGCCGCCCTGTACTCGTTCTGGCTTGTCAGCGGACAGATCAACGAGGGCGCTCGCTGGACCGAACGAATGCTGACCGTCGAGGGGGTTCCGCGCGGCGCGGAGTGGGTGCGAGCCGTGAGCCTGGGCGCGGCGCTCAACGCGTTTCGGAGCGACATCGAGACCGGCACCGAATGGATCGGCTGGGCGCGCGCGGCAGCAACGGACGCGGACGGCCCTGACGTCGCCGCCACCGTGCGGTACGCCGCAGGTGTCCTGGCGTTGGGCGCCAATGACATATCCACCGCGGCAACACATTTCGATGCTGTCCTGGAGGCGTGTCCGCCCGACAACCACCTCCTGCGGGTCATCACCTTGACCGGCGCCGAGGTGTCCGCCGGGCTACTCGGACAAGCGGAGCGGGCGGCCGACTTCCTCTCACAGGTGCTGGACATCACCGAGCCGCGCGGCGAGCTCGCGTTCCGGTCGTGGGCCGTGCGGACGCTCGGGTTGGCGGTGTGGTCGACCGATCCGGAGCGAGCGATCGCGCTGCTGGAACAGGCGTTGCGACTGTCCCGGTCCGTCGACAATTCGTTCGGCTCCGCGCCGAGCCTCGAGGGCCTGGCCTGGATCGCCGCGGCCGGCGGGAACTACACGAGGTCGGCGGTGTTGCTGGGCTGCGCACAGGCCATGCGGCAGACGGGCGGCCTGCCGGACATCGCGATCCCGGGCCTGCGCGCACAGCACGACGAGTGCGAGCGACGGACCCGCGAGGCGCTCGGCCAGAAGTCGTACGACGCCGGATACCGGAAGGGAGCGTCCGCGAACTTCGGAGAGGCCGTCGCGTACGCCCTCGCCGAGTCCCGCGAGCCGTCTCGGCCACGGGCGACCGCCTCGGACAAGACTGCACTGACCCGGCGCGAGCTGCAGGTCGCCGGCCTGGTCGCCGAGGGGCTGACCAACAGCGCCATCGCCGCCAAGCTCGTGATCTCGCAGCGGACCGCGGAGGGACACGTCGAGCGCATCCTCGCCAAGCTGGGCTTCACCTCGCGAACGCAGATCGCCGCCTGGATCGTCGATCGCAACCAGGGCTGACCAGGCTGGCGACCGTCGAACCGGACGACCAGCGCAATCGCCTCCGACGAGGCGGTCGCGGCGGTCGTCCGGGTGACTTCGACGAAAGTCGTCGACGGTCTCAGTCGACGACGATGGTGCCGCGGCCCGGAACGTGCGGGAAGTTCGTGTCGATCTGGACTTCGATCCGCCCGACCCCGGTGGGCGCGGTCATCGGCACCCACAGCCCGTCCGTCGGCGACAGCGGCGTGTCGTCGCCGAGCGGCACCGGCCGCCCCGGGAAGACTCCGCTCGCTCCGGTGTCCAGGTTCTTCCAGCGCAGGGTCGCCTCGACGCCGCAGTACGGGGTCTGGAACACACCCGGAACGAAGGTGAACTCCGGTCGCACCCAGATCGTCGGATTCTGCCCGAAGAAGAGGGCGTTCGGATCGTAGTGGGCGTCCACCGTCCCGACGCACCCGATCGCCCCGCCGCCGAGCGTGTACGTGGGCGAGATCCCCACCGGGTCGGCCGACGACCCGGTCGACGCCGCGGCGGTACCGCCCGTCAGCGACGCCGCCACCACAACCGACACCACAACTGCCCTGGTAATTTTCATCGTCCCTGCCCCCCCCAGCCGACGCTACGGCGTCATCACGTAGGCGCCATCGTAGGCGACCACCTGATCCCACACCGACGCAAACCGCTGGTTGTCGACCACCGGCTTGCGGATCGCGCCGAGCGCCCACGACTGCTGGGCCGGGGTGGAGGAGAATGATCGGGCACCCGTCCCGGTGCGAGCACGGACTAGAATCGTCGCTGTGCACCAGCCGTGGCCGGTGATCGAAAGGCGAGCGGAATCCACCGCGATCGTCGAGGCCTTGGGATCGACCGACGGTCCCCGCGGCGTACTTCTCGATGGCCTCGCCGGCACCGGAAAGAGCACGCTGATCGCGGACTCCGCCGCTTCCCGGAACCGCCCCGTCAAATGGATGATCGGCACCACAGCGGCGCAACACACGCCGTTCGGCGCCTTGGCTCAACGCGTCGACGACACGTCCCCGTGGAAGCTGGCGGCGATGCTGTCGGATTCCCACAAAGCCCTCGCTCAGGAAGTACGAAACGGCACCATCGTCGTGGACGACGCGCACCTGCTCGACCCGCTGTCGGCCACACTGCTCAATCAGCTCGCGACCGACGGCGCCGTCTCGCTGGTCGTGGCGATCCGGACGGGCGAGCCCGCACCCGACGCGATCACCGCCTTGTGGAAGGACCGAGGATTCGCCCGGATCACCCTCGGCTGCTTCGATCGCGGCGAAACCGACACGGTACTCACTGCCGCCCTCGGCGGTCCGGTGGAGTGCACCACGTCCGAACGCATCTGGACGACCACGCAGGGCAATCCTCTGTATCTTCGGCACCTGGTCGAGGGTTCGCTGGCCGCGGGTAGCCTGCGCTGCAGCGACGGGATCTGGCACCTACGCGGTGAGCCCGCCATCACCCTGGAGCTCGGGCTGCGCCTTCATCGCCAGTGCGCCTGTGCACCTCTCGCCGCCCGTCGCGTCCTCGCACTGGTCGCATTCGGTGAGCCCCTCGACCTGACCGTTCTCGGCGAGTTGACCAGCCAGGAGTCGATGCTGGCGGCCGAGCGTTTCGGCCTTGTCCGTTTCAGCAGCGAGGGCTCGACACTGGTGGCGCGGCTGGCACACCCGTTCCTCGGCGAAGTGGTCCGCAAGAGCGTGGACGTTCCGGCGGCCCGCCGAATCCGGGGCGAGCTGGCAACCCGACTCGGCGAGGACGCCACGGGTCCGATCGAGCGCATCCGCGCGGCGGAACTCTTCCTCGGCAGCGACCGCAAGGCGAGCGCCCCATCGCTCACCGCAGCCGCTGCCGACGCTACGGCGCTCTGTTCCTTCGACAGCGCAGAAACCCTGGCTCGAGCCGCTGCTGCGGGTGGCGGCGGATTCCAAGCCCAACTCATCCGCGCCGGGGCACTCGCCTGGACCGACCGGGGCGACGAAGCGGAGCGGCTCCTGTCCGCATTGGATGTGACGGGCAGCGCGGAGTCGGACCTCGTCCGATGGGCCGTGCTTCGTGCGGGAAACCTCTTCTGGAACCTGGACGCACGCAGGCGCGCATCGGACGTACTCGATTCAGCGGGCACGCACGTCACCACGCCTGCGGGCCTCGACTGCCTGAACGCCGCCCGCGCAACCATCGACGTCTCCATCGGTCACGCCTCCGCCGCGGCGAAGACTGCCTGCCGAATCCGCGACTCGTCCACCGCCCCACCGGGCGCCCTGATGTGGGCCGGAAGCGCGGGCTGTCTCGCGCTGAGCCTGATCGGACGCGGATACGAGGTACCCCCGTGGGCACGACAAGCCCTCAGTTCCGCCGACTCCGACACGTCCGCACTGAGATTCGCAGTTGGACACGGCGAGGTACTGGCGCTGACCTACACCGGACAGTTCGACCGGGCAGAGTGCTCGGCACAGCAGTACCTCGAGATGGCACGAAATCACGACGTCGCATGGTTCGGCATGAGTTCATCGTTCGGAAAGCTCGAGCTGGCCATGGGACGGCTCGACGAGGCGAGAAACCGGCTGGAATCGGTCATCGCGATACTCGGTCGGTCCAACCCCGTATGGCGAGTGCTTGCCAATCTCCTCCTCGCCCAGTCCCTGGCACTGTCGGGCCGACAGACCGACGGGATCGCCGCAGTTCGGCGCGCGGAGGCCTCTTTCGGGGAGAACACGCTGCTCTACAAACCTGACCTCGCCATCGCTCGGGCATGGATCTCGGCCGGATCGGGCGACCTCGGAGCTGCCATTGGGCTCGCGCGTCGGGCTGCCGACACCGCCGGTGAATACGGACTGCTGGCCGTCGCCGCGGAGGCGATGCACACCGCGGTCCGATTCGGTGACCGCTCTGTTGCCTCCCGGCTGACCGCGCTGTCGAACGTCGTCGACGGCTTCCTGATTGCGCCCATGGCCGCACAGGCCGTTGCGATGGCCGCGTCGGACTGCAGCGGACTGCTTTCTGCCGCAGCCCGGTTCGATCAGCTGGGTGCACGGCTGTTGGCGGCGGACGCGTACGCCCAGGCTGCGCACTCGTACCGGCGAGCGGGTGATCGCCGCCACCAGCTGGGTACGTCCGCACGCGCATACTCCCTCGCACAGCAGTGCGGCGGTGCACGCACGCCGGCAATCTTGGCTGCGGCCAGCCCGCTACCGCTGACGACGCGTGAGCACGAGATCGCCCTGCTGGCCGCTACCAAACTGACGAACCACGAGATTGCCGATCGGCTGGCCGTGTCGACACGCACCGTCGAGGGGCACCTCTACCGCACCTTCACGAAGCTCGACGTGTCCGACCGGGCGGAGCTGGCCGAGACCATCCGTATGGAGAACGGCCAGTAGGCGCCCTAATTTCCTCGACGAAGCTTGTCCACCAAGGCTTCCCGATCCGCGACCTCGAGCTTCGCGAACATGCGGTACACGTGGCCTTCGACCGTCCTCACCGACAAGGTCAAGTGCTCGGAGATCTCCCGATTCGTCATTCCGGTGGCAATGAGCGAGGCAACCAAGTTCTCTCGGGCGGTCAGCGGTGTCGGGTTCTCGAGCGCATCGAGCGCGGGGGTGCGCGCGCCGGGGCACCGAGACGCGAGCAGCCTGGCCGTTGCCGCCGACCGCTGTTCACCGTGACGGTCACCGTTCCGTCGGTGCGCCGCCGCGGCCTGCGCCGCCGCGTCGGCGGCCAGCAGGTTGGCGGACATCTCCTCGAATTGTGCTGCGACCCGGTCCAATCCGTGACCGTCATGGGATTCCAACATCTGGGCGTGCCCTGCAGCGACGCGAACGAGTGGGCCGTCGACGCGGCGCGCAAGGCGTCGGAGCCGACCGGTGGCCGACCGGTCCCCGAACCGCACGGCGGTGTGGAGTGCCGTCGCCTCGAGTCCGAACATCGAGCCGGCCCGCGCGAGGGCGGCCGCCTCTCGCGCCACCCTGATCGCGCGGGGGTACTCGCCCCGCGCGGCGACGGCCCAGGCCCGGGCATGCACCAGATCGGGTTCGAACGACGCGAGGTGTTCGCCGAAGGACTCCCGGGCGCTTTCGAGTGCTTCGGTCGCCTGCTCTGCCTGCCCCAGTGCGCCGAGCGCCTGGCACAGGCCGACGGAGCACAGGACGATCCACAACTGCGGGCCGCCGTTCATGGCGGCGGCGCGGCCGCGCCGAAACTGATCCTCCGCATCAGCCACACGGCCCGTGGCGAGGTGCGCGAGACCGCGGATGTAGCCCTCCACCACCCACCTCGACCGACCGGGCAGCGGCACCGACGAGCAGCGGTCGAGCACCGCGCCGATGTCGGCAAGGTTCCCCGACAGCGTCGCCGCCAACACTTCGGCAGCACCGATCTGGGTCTGGCCGAACACGAACCCATCGGCCCTCGCCGCCGACACGCCGCGCGCCGCGATTGCGGGCACGTCATCGGCGCGACCCGCACGCGCCATGGCGATCCCGCCCGCGGACACGGCCAACACCATTGCCAGAGCCGCGCAATGCTCGGCCCCGAACAGCCTCCGCGTCAGCTCGATCGAGCGCGGCACCTTGTTGGCGAGCGAGTCGAAGACGACCTCCGCCGAGGTCACCACGTCCTTCCCGTTGCTGGTCGTCGCCCGCGCCCGCAGTCCGGCCAACTCCTGACGGGCCGCGGCCTGCTTCTCACCGAAGAAGAGGCTGATCGAACGCCACAGACCACAGGTCAACATCTCGGGCTCGGACATCTGGTCGGGGTCGAACGCGGCGAGAAGCGTGTCGGCCTCGTCGGCCCGACGCTGCCAGATCATCGCCCGGGCCACCACCACCGCTTCTCTCACTCCGCCGCCGCGGGCCAGGGCCGACTGTGCGAGGCGTTCGGCCAAGGGATGGTCGCCCAGGGCCAGCGCACGCTCGGCCGCGGCGGCCAGGAGACCGCCGTCGAGCTCGACATCGCTGTCCAGGGCGAGCGTCGACAGCCGGAGCTGATCGCCGGGCGTCCCGCGGTCGGCGAGGGCTCGTGCAATTCTCCCCCGCCGGCTGCGCGCGGCCAGTGCGCTGGATCGCTCCCGGATCGCCTGCCCCAGAATGGGGTGGCTGAGCCGCGCGACGCGTCTTGCCCCGTCGAAACCGATCCGCAGGTGGCCGCTGCGGTGCGCCGCCACGACCGCGTCAGGCGACGCGGCATGGTGAAGAACGTCCACCTCGAGCACGCCGCCGAACGCCAGGAGCCGGAGTACTTCCAACGCGCCGGGTGCCACGTTGCGCAGGCGCGACGCGAGCAGGGCCGCCAACTCCGCGGTCATGACGGGCCGGGAGCGTAGCTGCCACACGCGCCCGATCTCATACAGCAGCCCCGCCCCCCAGGACCCCTCCACGAGATGCCGGAGGTACAGCGGGTTACCCTCCGACACCTCCCATATCCACTCGGCGCTGACCTGGTCCAACGGCCCGCCGAGGGCGGACTCGACCACCCGCGCGGACTCGTCGTGACCGAAGGCTGTGAGGTTGACGCGCTCGAGCAACCCATCGGTGAGTATCGCGGTGTCCGAAGTGGTTTCGCCGCCGCCCAGCGTCACGACCAGGTGGACGATTCCGTCCTCGGCGAGCTGCCTGACCAGGGCCGCAGACAGCGGGTCGAGCAGGTCGGCGTCGTCCACGACGATCGTCGTCCGACGGCCGCGGCTCTCGAGGACGGAGCGGGCAGTCGCGAACGCCGCGGCCGCGTCGGTGGTCGCGTCGATCTCGACCAGATGGGCAAAGGCCCCCAGCGGAATCCGTCGAGATGACTCCGTGCCGACGGCCCACAGGCTGTTGCGGCGGTTTCGTGACGCAATGGCCCGCGCCAGGGTCGTCTTCCCCACCCCGGCGGGACCGACAATCACCACCCCGCGCGTCGAGCCCCGTGAGGCGGCGATGATCTCGTCCCCCCACGCGATCGATGGCCACCTCAGGACCATTAAGGGATTGTAGGCCGCCGAAGTTGGTGGACGCGCGAGATCAGCGGCTTTCGACTGCTACGGCTGCGTGGCCCGGCGTAGTGGCGAGGCAAGCTCCCCGGTGGCAACCAGCGCAAAGTCCTGGGGGCCGCGCAGGAGATTGCGGGCGAACACCTGGATCACCCAGCGGCCAGGCGTGGGGTCCTCAACACGGACAACCTCCACGTTGTTCTCTGCGTCGGAGGGCCGCCGAATGCTGCCTGGCAGATCGGCATTGCCCACGAACTTCCGCCTGCCCGGATCCTCGACAATCATGCTGACGTCATTCTGCAGCGCTCTACCAGGCAGATCGGTGTACGCCATGCAAATCCGCAGCGGGAGTCCCGCTCCCACCTGCACGGTGAAACGGAAGGCCCGCCCCGTTTCGGTGAACCGCAGCACTGTGCTCTTCCACGTGTCCACGAACTCGAGTCGGAAGGTCGGCTCAGCGGGGCTCGGCAACGTGTCTCCCAGGTCCACTTCCCCGAAGCCCTGATGGTAGTTGGGCCGTAACCGGTGATCTGCTGTCGCGTCTGCGCCGCTGAGCCAGCGTGTTCCGTTGATGAGCGTTGCCTTCAACAGCGCGGCGCTGGGCGTCGTGTCCCGTTCCGCTACGAAGTACTCGCGGACCAACGCGGCGCAGCCGGCGACAAGGGGGCAGGCCATGCTGGTGCCGCCCATGTAGGCGTAGCGGGAGTTCGCGTGCTGACCCCAGTAGTTTGCCGCCGGCGCCGAAGACGATCGGGTGGACAGAATGTCGGTGCCGGGTGCGACGAGGTCCGGCTTGATCCGGTGGTCGTCGCAAGGCCCCCTGCTGCTGAATGCGGCCATGCACTCCGGGTTCCCCGACACCTTGTCCGTGGCGATCGGCGGGTTCGGAAAGTCCCGACTCCACACTCCGCCGTACGTCTTGGTGGAAATGCCACCGGAGGTGCGGCTGCTGCGGGCAGCCCCGACTGTGAGCGCATTCTTGCAGGATGCCGGAGACCCCAAGGACAGCCAGTCCACAAACCCCGGTGCGGAGTTGACCGGCGCGGCCGCCGTCCCCTCGTTTCCCGCTGCGATGACAATCAGCATGTCCCGCCGTTTGGCGACGTAGTCGTCGACCTCGTTCGAGTTCACCGTGTAGGCCGATGCGGTGGCGGCACCCCAGCTGTTGTTGTGGATCCGAGCGCCGGCCTGGTATGCGGGTTCGAACAGGTCCTCCAATGCGACCGGCAGTCCACCAAGGTCCCCACCCGAATCCAGAACAGACTGGAAGTACAGTCGCGCCTCCGGTGCCACCCCACGGAACTTACCGGCCGACGAGACGCCGTCTCCGAGAACTGAACCCGCCACATGGGTGCCGTGCCCGTTCGGATCCGATGCGTTACCCGGCCGACCCAGGGCCACCGCAGCAGCAACCCGTCCCTGAAAGTCGGGGTGGGTTTCGTCCAGTCCGGTGTCAGCCACCGCGACGATCTGTCCCGCACCGCGGTATGCCAGATCATGGCCCGGGTTCGACGAGGTGACCCCGAGGATCACGCGCGCAACGTCATTGCACAACTTCGGCGGCACGTACTCGACCATGCTCAGGACGCCGGGCAACGTCGCAATGCGACTTTCGAGCGCGGGGTCGGGGTCCATTTCGAGTCGGACCTTCCGGCCTCCCGCGCCGATGACGGCCACCTGCCGGTCTGACAACCAGCCCCGGACCGAATCGCGCACGGACTCCTCGGAGAGCCACAACTCCCAGACACGCCGACGCGGCGTCGCCGATTCCTGTCCGTCATCCTCGCCTCGAGCGGCGTCGGTCAGGGTGATCGGTCCGGTTACCTCCGGACCGTACCGGGCCACCTCGTGAACAAATGGCAGATTGACGAGGTCCTCGGCCTGTTCCGGAGTCGCCGTCGCCACGTAGGCGAACCGAGGCACGTACTCCTCGAGCCGGGCACCTGCGGCCTCGACAGCAGTTCTCCGGTCGGCATCCAGCGGGCCGTCGAGACTGACCATCCAGTGGATCGGCACGTGCGGTTCCGGTGCCGGCATGTCGTCGTTGTCGCCGGCAGTCCAAGCCTCCACACCGGTCGACACCGTCAACGCTCCTCGGGCGATCGCCGACGTCGTGGGAGGTCCCGCGGCAGGCAACTCGTCGACGATCAGGCCCTGTGCCTCCAGCGCCGCTATTCCGCTGTCGTCGATCGTGCCGATCAGGTAGCTGTCCGTCTGTTGCACCGGATCGATCGCGCCGGCCGCCAGCCACTCCTGCTCGTGCATCGGATACGCGATGACCCGCTTGATTGCCATGACATGTACTCCTGACCTACTCCACTTCACCGACCACCGTGGCTTCCGGCTGCCCCGTCGTCGCGGAGCTCGGTGTGACTCGACACCGGGATCTTGAACTGCAGAACGCGGTACGGCCACCCCCGGTCCGGGCCCTCGGTCTTCCATTGACTCAGCAGGATGTGGAACCCCCGGTCCAGTGTCGAACCGGGGACGATCGACGGTCCGTAGAGCTGCGCCACCGCGTCGTCCCCCTCCTGCCCCCAACCGACGCCGCGGATGGGCGTGCTCTTGTGCGCCTCGTAGAGGTTGTCGGTGATCTCGGCGAAGACCCGCACGTCGATGTCGTATCCGCCGACGTTGGAGGAGTCGAAGTTCACGAACACCCACTTGCCCTGGATGCGCCGCAGGCACATCTCTCCGAACTTGTCCGCCGAACCCGCTCCCTCCAGCACAGGCGTGGGCTCGTTGCCCCAACCCCACGCCCCGTCCTTCCATCCCCAGCCCTCGTACCCGCCCGGGTCCGCGATCCGGTCACTGCGCACTCGCCTGAGAATCAGCGGCTTGTCGCGTTGGAAGCCGGTGGAGAACACGTACACCCACCCGTCCTCGGCGACATCCCAGGTCCACAGCTGCGCGAGTCCGCGGTGCAGCCCCGGATCGAACTTGGCCCCGGTGTGCTGCCAGGTGTGGCCGTCGTCGGTCGACTTCCAGATCTCGGTCCACACCACGTTGCCGAGGCCCTTGTTGACCATGACGTGCAGGTACATCGTCTCGCCCACGGTGATGACGTCCGAGGGCAGAACCGTGGAGAACACCGGATTGTCGTGCGGGTAGTCCCAGAGCTGACGGGCATAGTTGGGGTCTCCGCCCGCGGCCTCGCTCCAGGCAATCCCCTGGTCCAGCATCTTGGTGTCGGAGAACAGCGCGACTGGTGCGCGCCAGTCACCGTCGCCCACCCGTGGTCCGCGGAAGGTGTCCCCGAACACCGCCAGAATCCGCCCCGACGGCGTACGCGCCATGACGCCGAGATCGGTGGCCGCCATTCCGAACCGGTCGGTCAGGCCCGGACCCGTGGCGTCCTCGATCTTCTTCGAGCGCTGGACCTTGGGCCCGGGGTCGATCGGCAGCGTCCGCTTTGGCGGCTCGGGTGCCGGTAGCCGCCACCCGTTGTGAATGACCTCGTTCCACTCGCCCTCGTAGACGTTCCCGGTGACGGGCCAGCCCCACAGCTGCTGCATCCGGGTGGCGGCCTGCTTGGTGGCGTTGTCGAAGATGCCCGATCCGGGGATGCCGATCGTCTCCTGCCAGCGCCTGAGGCCGTCCTTCGAGGACTGCGGCTCGTTGCCGTAGGTGTTCGACCACGACTCGGTGGGGCCGTCCAGCGGGCCCCAGTAGTGACCGGCGGGGAGCGGGAAGCGGTCCGGATCGTCCTTGATTCCCGCGTAGCGCTTCGCCGCCGCGAGCACCACGTCGTACGGGAAAGTGTCGGGCACGTCCCAGTGCGTGCCGTCCTTGAATCCCTTGAGGATCACCGACCCGTAGGTGTAGTTGTTGTGGCTGCTCACACCCCGGAGGTTCGCCCCGACCCCGCCGATGTCGACGCGCTCGATGGGGATCTCGTAGTCCCTGGCGACGGTGGCGATCACGAACGCCACCATGTCGAGCTTCTTCTCGTGCGCGAGCCACTGCTCGCGGGTCTTCGGCCGTTCCTCGCGGTTCGGGTTCGCGCCGCTCCAGGTCTCGACGGTGCCCGAGGTGCCCACCATCGCGATCTGGACGCTCACGCGATTGTCGCTCAGCACGCCCCACGCGGTGTTCTTGGTCGTGACGGTGTTGATGATGTGCTCGTCGTCGACGAGGTAGTGGTAGCTGCCGTCCTGCTGGCGGGCCTGGTAGTCGGCGACGTTCTCGGCGCGGGTGGTCCACTCCTGGTTCTCCGTGGTGTGCAGATAGATTCGCAGATAGGCACCGTGCCCGGCGTCGTACCCCGGGCCGCCGTACCACGTGATCGGGTATCCGGCGTCAGCCGCGATCGGCCCGGGCCGTGCCGGTTCCGTGACGGGGGCGGGGGTACTGCCCCATTGACCGAACGGCTCCTTCAGGATGCGGTTCCGGTCGATACCGACGCCTGCCACCTTCTGCTTGTCGATCTCGAACTGGTGCAGGTGAGCGGCGGGGTGGACGCGGCCGTTGCTGCCCCAGTTGTGCATCCAGAAGTAGGTGCCGATGCCGTCGCGGATCGCCCAGTCGATGGTCGGGTAGTTGCAGTAGAGGCCCAGCCGGTCCTTGCCGAGACGGTCCTGCCACGCCTGCAGGTACGGGCGGACCAGGGAGTTCCACTGCTCCTCGCTGGGAGAGGCGTCCACCGACACGTAGATCGCGGCCGTGTCGGGACCGCCGGCCTCGCGGTGCAGCGCGATGCCTCGCTCGGCGTCGCGACGCCCCTGCTCCGCGCCACCGAGCCAGTCGGACTTGCCGAACTGGAAGTTGGAGACCACCACCATCCCCCGGGCGCGGAGGTCGTCGGCCTCCTGCCTCCGCAGAGGCTTGCCGATCATCCATCCGGCGCGCGGATCCGAGATGTAGCGGATGGCGCCGACGAATCCGCTCGACTGGATCTGCTGCGCGGTCGGGACACCGGCCGAGAAGTCCACCAGCAGCTTGCCGACCAGCGAGCCCTGCCCGTCGCCCGTAGTGACCCCGCGCGGATCGACCGCATCGCGCAGCCACATCACATTGGGATCGAGGTCCGGCCCCCCGAATCGACCGGGCGCGCCGAAGGTCTCGAAGTGCAGGTGCGGTCCGCTCGAGCCGCCTTCGTTGCCGACCACGGCGATCTTCTGACCCGCGTGCACTATGTCCCCGAACCTCCACTGCCGCCCGGTGTCCGGGTTGACGAAGGATGACGGCGGCGTGTGTCCGAACGTGAAGTCCAACCCGCATTCGTTCTGCGAATCGATGACGAGCCAGGACCCGTAGCCCTGCGGGTCGTCGTTGATCCCGACGTGCGCGATGGTGCCGTCGGTGGGTGCGTAGATCGGAGTGCCGGTGTCCGCCGCGATGTCCACGCCGCGATGGTCCGGCCGGTCTGGGGTCCGGTAGCCGCTGCTTTCGCCTGAGTAGGTTCCGCGGGCCAAGGGGTGGTAGCGCTTCATCTTCTTCCTCGCGAGCGCGGGAGGGAACGAGTCAATATCGTCTATGGGGATGACGCATCGGCGGTGTTGCGTCTTGGGCGAGTCACCGCAGTACGCCGCGTACCCTTGATCATCCTGCCTGCTCCGAAGGGCGTCATGCGTAGTCGCCTACTCTATTTCCGGCCGGAACGTCCGGATCAGCCGACGCAGGGCCTGCATAGCGAAAGTCATGGCGGCTTCCGACTTGGGTAAGCGGACCGACGACAACACCGGCGCCGTCAATCACCAGACTGCGCGAACATGTCCGTGGCTTCGCCGAGATCATGGTCGAGCGTCACGGACACGATCTCACCGACTGGGTGAGCGACGTCGACGCCGTCACCGCCGGACTGACCCTCGAGCACAGTTCAGGCCCGGTCGAACGACATGTGAACCGGACCAAGATGCTCAAACGGCAGATGTATGAGCGCGCCAACGTCGACCTGCTCCGCAAACGCGTCATCCACCTCGAATGACCAAGCACCGCAACCTCTTCACGAAAAGTGCGCCAGATCCAATGACGTGACCGTTGAACCCCTCAACCTGGGGAATTACCTGACCGCTGACAGCTGCTTGAGTCGTGTGCCGCGACGAGTGACACGCACGGTTCTGACGGGCCCGGCGCGGCAACGTGCTGGGGCTACCCGCCCAATCAGCTCCACTGGCATGTTGAGCGCACTACCGCCGTGTCCTGCATGCAGTGGCTCGCCGGTGGGTCGATGCTTCGACCAGGAGCATGGGCGAGGACCTGAGCACCGTCAGTACCGGTGGTGGCCTCGGATGGGATGATGGCGGGCCTGCGGAACCTCTCGATCAACCTGCTTCGGCTGGCTGGCGTTCAGAACATCGCAAAGGCCTTATGCCGCACCGGGCGAGACCCCAACCGGGCCATGCCGCTACCAGCTGAGACGCGACTTTGCCTCAGCCTTGGGTGACCCCTCAGCCGGCATGTACTGCTCGGGACATTCTCCAGCGGATCTGCGACGATGGTTTGAGTCTATGACCGCGACGCTTTGCAGGAGCCATGATGGTCGTCGATTTCACGACGGCGCCGCCGCCGACGGTCGTGGACGGGCTGGTCGCCGTGCCCGTCCACGTCGAAGGTCTACGCGCACACGTGAGGCTTGACGGATCCACTTCCACGGCCCGAGTTGACGTCACAATGATGTACGTCGTGGGACCCACCCCGGGGAGCCCGATCTTCGATCTCCGTCAGGAGGTCGATCGATGCTGGCTCGACGACCGCCTGATCGAGCCAGATCTGGTACGTCCGCGCGATGTCGGCGAGGGCCTCTTCGGTTCGATCCGAGTACTGCAGGCAGTCCAGGCTGCCGGATCAAGCCACACACTTCGGTTCCAATACCGGATGGCTACACCACGGTCTCAGCTCGACGGCACCTACCCGCCCGCACTGGAATGGTATGCGGGGCCGCGGCTACGGTGGTCGTTCGGCATGGCGGATCTGTACGCGGGGCGGTATCTCGAGGCCTGGTTGCCATCGAATCTGCAATTCGACCAGTTCCCGATCGAGCTGACGATCCGGATCGCCGGAACAGCGGTCCCCCACACCGTCATCAGCAACGGCACGGTCGTGGCGATCGATGACAACGCCTGGTCGGTGCAGTTTCCGCCGTGGTTCACGTCGATGTCTCCGATGTTGGAAGTCCGCGCCGCCGATGCGGTTGAACGGGCGTGCGTGACCGTGCAACTGCGGTCTTCGTCGGTCGTGGTCGTAGTCTGGAAGCTCGTCACCGATCCGACATCGCTTGCGGAACAGCTCGAGCTCATCGCGATGTTGTTGGCGGGCAACGAGACCAGTTTCGGAGCGTATCCGGGTGACCGCTTCGTTTGCTTTCTTCATGGCGCTTCGGGCGGCATGGAGTATGCGCTCGGAGCCACAACATCCGTCTCAGCGCTACGGCACGAAGTCTTGCACTCGTGGTTCGCTCGGGGGTTGTCGCCTGCTTCGCAGGCCGACGCGTGGTGGGACGAGGCATTTACTCGACTCAACGACAACACGTCCGATCGAGTACAGCATTTCGATTATCGTGAGCGGGCCGTCGAACTGTGTTCGCGGCGACCGTTTCAGCGACGGACGGCACCGAACAGTTACACGGACGGCTGCCGTTTCTTCCTTGGGGTGGCGGCCACTCTAGGTGCCGATCGGTTGCGCGTCTTGATGCGAGAGTTGCATGAGTCGCGTTTCCGTACAACGGTATCGACTCCATATCTGGAGTCACATTTGATCACCCGTTCGGGCGACGTCACTCTCGTCGACGCATTTCACCGGTTCGTCTACGGCTTCGACGATCCAACGCCGAGCCCACGGCTGTGGTTTCGCAACACCGTCGATCACGACTACTTCGACGTCTGGACCGGGGCGCATTGCGATTCGCCGGACCTATGGATTACGCACACCAATGACGCCGGGAGGAGCCACCAGTCGCCGCGTCCGTGCGCAGACAACTGGCTTCACGCGCGTGTGCGCAATCATCGGACGGGCGGTGATTGCCGGCATTTCGTCGTGACGTTCGCGGTTGCCGGTGCGAACGGTCATCCCTTTTGCTATCCGGACGACTTCTTTCCCTGCATTGCTACTGCGGTGGGTTTCCAACTGGCTCCCGGTAGTTCCCAGGTGGTTTCGGCACGGTGGCCTGCCGACGCGGTGCCGACCGGTGGTGGGAAGCTGTCGCTGCTGGCAGCCGTTCACTCGCGCCGCTGCCATCCTTCGGAGTGGTCACATGTCTGGAACCAGGTGAGCCTCGTGCAGAAGAACCTCACCTGAAGTGCGGTCCGCGTTCGCTCGGGAAGGCGTCGGCCCCGACCCGCCCCACCAGTTCGGCGGACGGCAGCAAGCCGAGTTCGTTCCACAGCATGGTCGCGAACGAATCGAATTGCCGCCGGGCCTCGGAGAGGTTCCCTTCGGATATGTGTGCCTCGATCAACTTCGCCTGAGCCGATTCGCGCAGGGGCTCCTCGGCAACCACTGCCAACAGTACGTCGATCGCCGCCGCGAATCCGCCCGCTTCGCACATCTGAACCGCCGCAGCTTCCAGCGCGTGCAGCCGAAGTTGCCGCAACTGTTCGCGCGCAAGCAGCAACCAAACTTCATCCCAGCCGGGCAGCAGCTCGGCTGTTCGCGACAACAGCTCGGTGGGATCAGTGAAGTCGTCGATCTGATGTGACAGGATGTGTCCTGCACGGCACCGGTAGCGGTGCACGTCGACGTCTACCCTGTCTCCGAGCCGTACCCTGTCGATCCCGACCAAGACCAGATCCGGGCTCGCTCGCCGGATCCGCCACAATGCCGTGCGCAGGCTGGCCCGCGACCGGTCCGGTGACGAGTCCGCCCACAGCCGCTCCGCCAGGACTCCCCGGTCGCAATCAGGTTCGGAGATCTTGTCCAGCGAGAGGTACGCCAACACCCGCCGGGCGTGCAGCGGCAGTGCGACGGTCGCGGTGCCGATCCGCAACGAAAAGCCACCGAGCAGGGCCAGTATGGGCCTGGCGCCGCCGGACCCTGCGAGCTTGTCCGACGAAGGCATCTGACCTTCCTCCTCATCCACCGCGACGTGCGCTCAGATCGTCGGGTATCGCCGTGTCACGAGCGTCAATGATTCGTAGACGCAACGCATCGTTGACGGCGCCTGCCACGGGCGGTCCCGATCTTGTGTCGCATGACGGATGACGAGGCCAGGGTCATCGTGGTCCGTGCGTGGCGTGACATCGATCGCTCCATCATCCGGGTCATCGCGGCCGCCGGCGTCACGACGATCGCACGGCAGTGGGCATTCTCCGACGTTGCTGAGGCGTGCAAGCAGATCGAAGAGGTGATCCGCGAACTCGATGACGGCCCACCCCACGAGGCGCCACGTCGGACTACGGAGCGTTGACGCCGTCGTAGACGACGGTCTCGATCATCGAACACGACAGACTCTCGCTCGGAGGTGGGAACCGTGCAGACCGACACCTACACCTCGCCGTTCGCGGGCTTATCACCGATCGCCGAGGCCGGCGGTCCCGGCGACGTCGAGGCTCCGCCGGACGCAGGCGAATCCCCGTTCGAGGCGGTCTACTTCGCCGAATCGCCGTTCGGCGAGGCCGACTCCGAGGCCGACGGCGAAGCAGCGGCCGCGCAGGACTTCCTGGAGTCGCTGCACGACGAGGAGTTCGAGGACGCGATCGAACAGTTGCTCGACGAAGGCGCGGCCTATCTGCTCGCCGACTCCGCGCAGTGGTCGGAAGCGCCGCCGGAAATGGATGCCCGGGAAGTTCTCGATGAGTGGATGTCGCCGCTGATCTCCGAATGGAAGCGGGCCGTCGACAGCCTCGCGGCCGGGCTCGAGAACGTGGACCTGACCGGCATGAACGAGCATGAGGTCGAGGAACTGATCGATTCGCTCGACACGCCGGAGATGCTCGGCGTCGAGGGGTTCGACAACTTCCTGGGGAAGTTGTGGCGCAAGGCGAAGCGGTTCGTCAAGTCCAAGGTCAAGCAGGCGATCAAGTTCGTCAAGAACCCCGTCAAGGGAGTGATCGAGGTCGCGAAGTCCGGACTGAAGACGATCGGCAAGGGCGTGAAGGCGCTCGGCAAGTTCGTGGTCGGGCCGATACTCGACAAGCTCAAGCGCATCGGACTCAAGCTCCTGAAGGGCGTGATCGCCAAGCTCATACGACCGTTGAGCCGCGCGCTTCCCGCGTCGGTTCGACCGGCCGTGCAGATCCTGATGACGAAGCTCGGCATCGGTCAGACCGCCGACCGCGAATCCGGCGGGGAGGAGACTGCCGACGGCGAGACGGGAACGGCGACGGATCTCGCGGAGGCGTTCGATGCCGAACTCACCTCGCTCTTCTTCGCCAGCGAGGCCGATGAGGCGGATACCGAGGAACCGGAGGTATCCGACACCGAGGCCGACCCGGTGGCGCAGCTCGATCAGGCCCGCGCGCTATTGGCCACCCAACTGGCCACCCATGAGGGCAACGAACCCCCGATCGCCGAGATCGAGCAGTTCCTACCTGCGATACTCGCGATCCGCCCGCTGCTCAAACTGGGGCTGACCGTCACCGGTGCGAGAGGCAAACTGATCAACCTCATCGCCTCGCCGCTGGCGAACCTGATCAAGAAGTGGGTAGGGCCGGAGCCTGCGCGGATCATCGCCCGCGCCGCAGTGGGTGTCGGCTTCAGTGCCCTCGGGCTCGAGGCCGGACCCGAACAGGAGCAAACGGTCGCCGGCGAGGCGCTGGCCTCGGCTGTCGAGGCAACCGTCTTGCAAACCCTCGACGAGCTGTCCGACGAAGCGCTCGAAGACCCGCTGCAGGTCAGCGCCGCGGTGCAGCGAGCGTTCGCGGAGGCTGCTGCGGCGTATCTGCCGGATCGGATCCTGCGCGCCGACCTGCCCGAACGGGAGACCGCGGGCGAAGGCGGATTCTGGGTCCTCATGCCCCGCGCGATGCGACCGCGCTACCGCTTCCGCAAATACACCAGGGTCTTCGCGACACCGATCCCGCGCCAGATCGCGCGCGCGGTTCCGTGGTCCGATGGCGGCACTCTCGAAACGTACCTGCTCGACCGCGGCGTCGACCGGTGGCCTGTCCAGGCCGAGATCGACCTCTACGAGACAATTCCCGGCACGCTGCCCGGCCACTTCACCCGAGACGAGACACTTCCCGCCGACGAGAACCCGCTCGGCGACGAATACCAACCGCTGACGCCCGAAGCGGCGGGGCTGCTGCTGCGCGAACCGGCGATCGGGCGTCGAACTGCCCCGGTAGGCCGGAGACGGCATCGGCCCGTCCCCGGTCGCCGATACTTCCGGGTGCGCACCAGCAAATTGCCCGCCAAACGCAGCCGCCGACCCCGCAGGCTGTTCACGGTTCGCCTCGATCCGACCAGCAAACAGCTTCGGATCGCGATCCGGCTGTCCGAACGTCGCGCCCGGATGGTTCTCGCGCGGATGCAGCGATCGGCCCCGTCCGGGCAGCGCGACCTGCCGGCGGTTCTCACGGCGCTGCGACAGATCTTTCTCCCCAGGCTGCAGTACCGGGTCGCCCGTCGCCTGGTGAAGTCGTCGCTCGTCCCCGATCCGCTGACGGCAACCCAGCTCGCGGGCTCGATCGCCGCCGCGACGAGTACCGCCATCGCCACGTTCCTGGCGCAGAAGGCCGGCGCGTTCGCGTCGGCGGTCGGCGACCCGGCGGACGGGGTCACCATCACGGTAGCCTTCGGCGGGCTGGGCGCCGATCCGAAGCAGGAGCTGACGCCTGAGGTCGCCGCGCATCCAGGTTTGCAGCATGCCTGACGAATTCGCAACGGAAACAGCCGCACTCGGCACGGAGGTGAGGCACTGGCGGCGCGCGTGCGCCGGTCTGGGCGAGCTCGAGGTGGCTGCCTCGACGCAGGCGTGGAACGAGTTGGAGTCCTATCTGGGCTTGTCGGTCCGCTCCAATCTCGCGGCACTCGCAAAACGTTTGGCCGCTCGGGCCGACCGGATCGCTTTCACGTTGGGGGTAGCGCAGACCCCCACCGACCTGAAGTCCGTTCGGGCCGAGCTGCTCGATCTGCGGCGCCGGTACCGGCGTGCCGAAGCCGTGGTCGATTTCTTCGGCGACGCCGTCAACACCAGGACCAACCCGCGAACCGGTGCCGTCCTCCGCGGCCTCGACGCCCTTGCCGTGCACAGCATGGACCAGGTGCTGCGCCCCCTCGGGATCGACACTCCCCCGGTGTTGACCTACCTCGACAAGGGCATGGGAGCCTCGATCCTGCGCGCGGGTGCGCGGCTGTGGGACTCGTCAATATCGCCCGCCGCCGCCATCAAGATCACCAGACACAATCTGTGGCAGCCGACGTCACTGGTGCACGAAACCGGTCATCAGGTCGCGCATTTGACCGGCTGGACCGCCGAACTCGGTACAGCGCTGCGGGCGTCGCTGGCACAACACGACCAGCTCTCCGCCGAGGCCTGGCAGAGCTGGGCGAGCGAGGTCGCGGCCGACACGTATGCCTTCTGCCTGCTCGGCTACGCCCCGGTCCCGGCCCTGGCGACAGTGGTCGACGGGCCTACCAGGGCGGTGTTCCGCATGCCCCTCGGCGATCCGCACCCCTTCGCGTTGCTACGCGTCCTGTTCAACGTCGCGCTGTGCCGATCGTGGTTTCGCGACGGGCCGTGGGACGCGCTCGGCGCCCGATGGATCGCGAGGCATCCACTCGCGCAAGCACCTTCGGATGTCGCGGCCATCACGTCGGCAAGCCTTGCCCAGCTCGGCGCCATCGTCGATGTCTGCACGCGGCGACCGATGGCGGCCTTCAACGGTGTGTCCCTGTCTGCCCTGGTCGATCCGAGACGAGTCTCTCCGCAGGAGCTCGAGCGCTTTACCGACCGCGCCGGACCGTCGCTGTACACGTCGAGCTACCTGCAACGCATCGAACCGATGCGGATACTCGCTCTCACGGTGCTGCGTGGCCTGGAGGCTCCCGCGGCGCCGACGCACTTGGAGACATGGCTTCGACGCCTCGGCGGCGACCGGTCCGCGGCCGCGTGAATGAAGAGATTGGAGACGACAATGACTGCCAAGACGCCAGAACCTGCCGAGCGGAAACCGGCGGGATCCGGATCTCAGAAGGAACCGAAGCCGGCGACGACGGAGCCGGGACCGGTGACGTCGGCAGACATCCAGGCCCTTATTGCCGTCATTCGCGAGGGCATGAGCAAGTCCGACTGCACAAAGCCGTGCGAGCCGAAACCGTGCGAGCCGGAAGGGAAGCCCGAAGGCGGAAGCGTCGAAAACGCACTCGCATTGTCTGTGTTCTCGGAGCTTGTGTATTCGCTGCGCACGCACGGTTCGATCGTCGGGATTCCCGCCCAGAAAGTGCCGGTCGAAGTCAACGCCGACGGCGAGCTCGTGTTTCCGAAGGAGCCACCGGCGTTCGCAGAGACGGTGGTCGTCGTCCACCGCGGTGGTGTCAACCCGGACCAAGACCTCCCCGTTCCTGGCAAGAACATGCCAATCGACGTGTACCACCCTGAGACCGTCGTCGCGGTACGGCTCAAAGATTGCAATGGAGAGGTGCGCATGGTCAGTTTCGTGACGAACAACTACGTGGCCGACGAACCCGACCCTTGCTCCTACGGGCCGTACTCGTACGCAACGCATTCCGCGAAGACGAGCTGAGAAAGAGGCAGGCGCCATGTTCCGCACACTCGCCCAGTTGCTGAACCCGTTACCGCAGCCGGCCGGTCTGACGCACGCGGACACGGTCTTCGCATTCCATCCCGAACAGTCGAGTAGATGGCTCGACGAGATCTGGCGCTCCGGCGGCATCGCCTCCTGGGCGAACGTGCTTCTGCCGCAGGCAGTTCCGCTCGGCGATCCGTCCGCGATCACCCGAACGCAGCTTCCGCCTGGCCCGCTCATGACCGCGTCGGGTGTCAACGTAGCCGCACCGGGCGGCCCGCTCCCGCTTCCGCTTCCGCCGGGATACAACCTGCCACCGCTCGGAACCGTCGGGCCCCCGTTGCTCTGGCAGCACCTGATGTACGCCTACCTCGTGGAGAGCACCGGCGTCTTCGAGATCCTTGCCGAGGTCGCCCGCCGATACGCCGTCGGGGAAACGCTGCCGACGCCGAGGCTCGACACGGTGGTGTGGCTGCGGGCAACGGAGGAGCTGTTCTTCCGTGACCCGCCGCTGTTCCGGGTGGGCGGCCTGACCAGCCAGTTGCGCCCCGACGCGCGCGTGAACCGGCGCAACGCGTACTGGCGGATGTTCGGGCTCGACCTACCACATGCGGCAGGCGCGCGGATCGAAGGGCAGCCGTGGAAGCGCGACGCCGGAACGACCAGCAACACCCGTTTCCTCGAACTGTGGAACGAGCTGCTGCGACAGGTGTGGCTCGGAATCGAGAACGTCACCAACTCGAGCGGGCCGAAACCCACCGACGACAGCTACATCGCCTACTTGGCCCAGACGATCGGCGAGATGCTCCGGTTGCGTCGTCGCGGCGGGATGCTCTCCCGCGAAGAGTTCTCCTACGTCTGCATGCTCAGCTGGTTCCATCTCACGGTCGAGTTCGACAACTCCGTGGTTCTCGACCTGCACGCCACCGCCGGCGCGGGCGGCAACGCGGCGGATCGGCTCGCGGCGATCGGGGAACGCGTCGGAATCGCGCCGTCACGCCAAGCGCGCGAACTCTTCGAGCTGGCCGACTTGGTCTCGCCGTTGCTCTGGGCGCTCGAACTGCGGATATTCGACCCCCCACTGGCGGCACCTCTGCTCTACAACGTCAATGTCTCGCTGGCTGCGCGGTTGATGAACCGCATTATCGACCTGTGGCAGTCGGCGACCGGGGAGCGAGTCAAGGACCTGGCCGTGACCATGCGGCGAGGTGCGGCACCGGCTCGTTCGGCGCAGCCCGTCACTCTTCCACGCGAATTCGTACCGACCGCACCACGGCCGTCGTCCACCAACGGCAAGCCCGTCGGAACCCGGTCCTGACCCGAGGCCCGGCATGTCATGACCGAGTCGTCGGTGTTCGTCCCCCTCGCCGAGGCGCAGTCGTTCGCACCGGTGGCGTGGCCGGTCCGAGCCGACGTGTTCGCCGACGAGGTACTGGGCGAGTCCGGCGCGGTCCCCGGGCCGTGCCGCGATGTCACGGTGGCGCCCGCGGATCGTCCGCCGGTGCTGCGTCAGGGCGCCGTGCACCCGAGCGTTCGGGAGGTACAGCGCAAGCTCAATGCCTTCCACCGCTATCGCGTCGACAACGGCGAGACCGGCCTGCCCCACGCTCCGCTGGTTCCGGACTGTGTCTATGGCACCAGAACCCGCGACGCCGTCAAGGCGTTTCAGGTTGTCGCCCTGCCCGGCCAACCGAAGGAGCACGACGGCAAGGTCGGGACAAACACTTGGCCGCACCTTGATTCGATCGCGGTCGGCAGTGACGGCGCCGCCGAAGTCACGGTCGCGGCGTGCCGGTTCACCGATGCGAGCGGACGGGCGATCAACTGGAGCCACATCATCGGCCTGCACGGAACGGCCGTCGATGTCGAGATATCCGTATCCGGTCTGCCGGTCGCGGCCATGCCAGCGGTGATCGTTGCTCAGATCGCCGCCCACCCGCCGAATCTCGTGACGCCTCCCGGCGGAGCGCCGATTCGAGTCGACGTGTCCAACACAGGGGCGGATCCGGCCGACCCCAGTCGGATCCGGTACCGGTCCTCACGACCGTTGCGCGAACTGGCGCCGCTCCTGTTCGGCGGCGGGTCCAGCGTCGCGACCGTCGGGCGACGTGGCGCGACGAGCGACGGTGAGTTCCGTGGAAACCTGGACGCGCTGCATCGGGGCGCTGCGACCCAACCACTGAGTGCCGGGTCGCGCACCGCCGACGAATTCCAGGAAGCCCCGGACGCGTTCGACCTCTTCCGCGCGGGCGGTGTGCACGTCCTCGAGGTGCGCGCCGCCCCACGTACGCACTGGCGCGCTCCAGTCAGGCAACGGCGTCTCGGCAGGAGCCCTGCGCGGTTCTTCTACTACTCCGGACACGGATTGTCGTCGAGCGGAATGCTGGCCATAGATACGCAGGGGAAGCAATGTGGGCAAAGCGGTTCGGCATTCGAAAACTGGCTCGGGCCGGCCGAGATTCTGCCGTTGTGGACGAAAGGCGCCAGCCCTGATGTTCTGATCATCGCGGGCTGCTCCATGCTCAAGATCAATCTCGGTGAGCACCTGTTCATGAAGAAACCGCTGGTCGGACCCGGGCTGGCGTGGTCGCAACTTCTCTCCAACCGGGCGGGAGGCCTCACCGCGCTGCTCGGTTACGGCGGAAGGGCACCGTGCGACAAACCGAACGGCGACCGCATAGCAGCGGCCATGGCACGTCGAATCCAATCAGGAGCTACAGCCTTCGCGCAGGATTGGCTGACCGTCAACGGCGACAACAACGCCGATAACGCCGCAGCAATT
>NZ_BCXG01000032.1 GCF_001894985.1 Rhodococcus tukisamuensis NBRC 100609
TGTGTCTTCCGAGCCGATCTGGTCTGGCGCCCTCGCCGCCCGTGCGCCTTTGCCTGCAGCTCTACCGCAACGGTGCACGGGGCGGAGCGGGTCGCACCGCCCCTTACGACGGATCCCCTACTGGCCGTAGCAGATCACGTGGGGGCAGCCAACCGGCATCTCACTGCCGTTTGCCACGTAGTAGGGAAAGAGCGCCGCGACGACGATCGCCTCGAAAAGCGCCACCTTAACCCCGTCGCTGGATCCGGTGGGGGCTGCGACGGATTCGGCCGGCAGGAGAGATCCGGCGGGGGCGGCGGCCGCGACACCGGACCCGGCCGCGACGCCACCGGCCAGCACGGCCGAGGCCACAACAATGGAAGCGAAACGACCCGCCCTGGGACTGCGCATATCTTGATGCTCCGATCGGTTGGTGGTGAACACGGAAGCTTCGGCAGCATCGGATCTCACCGATCACCATGCGCCGCGAGTGACCATACCAACGAAGACCAGACCGAGTGCGGGAACGCAGACTGTTGCCACACAAGACAATTCGTTGAACGCAACGCCCAATGACAAGGCCGCGTCCGGCGAGCACCCCCGGCCCGCGGATTGCGATCGGCCACGCTGAAATCGAGACCCTTCGACGCCAGCCAGTTCTCCCCGACAAAGAGACCTTCCGACTTCCATTTCTGTGTCGGTCCCGGGATCTTCGTCCGGTTCATTTCGATCGCTCCTCCACGTGTTCCAACAACTGCCGCGGCGCGATCGCCGCATTCGACCTTCACCCCCTGGGGGCACAAGCGCCGATCGGCCCAGGGTTGCACTAGGTACCCCCTGGGGGTATGTTCATTCCTCACAAGCCCTACCCCCCATCGGTATGGGATACTTGACTCGAGGAGATTGACATGGAGATCACCAACTACACCGTCACCGGGATGACCTGCGGACACTGCGCCGGATCCGTGCGCCAGGAGGTCGGCAAACTCGACGGGGTCACCGACATCGCCGTCGACGTCCCGAGAGGCCGCCTCACCGTCACCAGTTCCGTGCCCCTCGCGCCAGCCGCCGTAGTCGGCGCGGTCGAAGAGGCCGGATACGCCGCCGGCCCCGCCTAGGAGCGGTCATGAAAACCTCCACCACACTCGTCGCCTACACCGGGGGCCTCGCCGTGATCTTCGCGGCGGCCTTCGGGGTGGGCGCCGTCACCGGGAGCCCGATCGACATGTCGAACGACCACACCGGCCACACCACGACCACCACCGTCGACACGGGCCACACCGACCACCCCGCCGCCGGCCCGGCCACCCCCGCCGGCCTGCAGGCCTCGGAGCAGGGCTACACCCTCTCGGAGATCACCGCCCCGGCCGAGGCGAACCGCCCCGGCACCCTCGACTTCCGGATCCTCGGTCCGACCGGGGATCCCGTCACCGCGTTCGACGACCAGCACGAGAAGAAGCTGCACCTGATCGTGGTCCGCACCGACACCAGCGGATTCCGGCACGTGCACCCGGCGCTCGCCGCCGACGGCACCTGGTCTCTCGACTGGACCTGGGACCGCGCCGGCAGCTACCGGGTGTTCGCCGATTTCCAGCCGACCGACGGACCGGGCCTCACCCTCGGCCGGGGCGTCGACGTCGCGGGCGAGTTCGCTCCCGAGTCCCTGCCCGCCGAGTCACGGGTAGCCGAGGTCGACGGCTACCGGGTCACCCTCGACGGCGACGTCAGCACCGCCGGCGGTCCGCTGACGCTGAGCGTCACGCGCGCCGGCGCACCGGTGACCGACCTGCAGCCCTACCTCGGCGCCTACGGGCACCTGGTCGCGCTGCGTACCGGCGACCTCGCCTACCTGCACGTGCACCCGCACGGCGAGCCGGGCGACGGCGTCACCCCCGCGGGCCCGGACGTCACCTTCCACGCCCAGGCGCCGAGCGCCGGCACCTACCGGCTGTTCCTCGACTTCCAGCACGAGAACGTGGTCCGCACAGCGGAATTCACGGTCACCACCCACGAAGGCCACTGACATGAGCGCCGAGTACCTCGCCCCCACCGCACCCGCGTCCACCGACAGCATCGAACTCGCCATCGGCGGCATGACCTGCGCGTCCTGCGCCGCCCGCATCGAGAAG
Organism: Rhodococcus tukisamuensis NBRC 100609; assembly: GCF_001894985.1. Classification (GTDB taxonomy): domain Bacteria; phylum Actinomycetota; class Actinomycetes; order Mycobacteriales; family Mycobacteriaceae; genus Rhodococcus_G; species Rhodococcus_G tukisamuensis. The sequence continues at coordinate 2,109 of NZ_BCXG01000032.1, forward strand.
CGGCTCAACAAGCTCGACGGCGTCACCGCCACGGTGAACTACGCCACCGAGAAGGCCAAGGTCGTGCTCGACGACGCTGCCGGCGCACTGTCCCCCGCCGACCTCGTCGCCGAGGTCGAGAAGGCCGGGTACTCGGCCACCGTGCCCACCCCACCCGCGCAGCAGCAGGACACCTCGGCAGGCGAACCCGAGGACGAGTCGTCCCGGGCGCTGGCCGCGCTGCGAACCCGCCTGATCGTCGCGACCGTGCTCTCGGTCCCGGTGATCGCGATGGCGATGGTGCCGGCGCTGCAGTTCACCAACTGGCAGTGGCTCTCGCTGACGCTGGCCGCGCCGGTCATCGTGTGGGCGGGCCTGCCGTTCCACCGCGCCACCTGGACCAATCTCAAGCACGGCGCCGCCACCATGGACACCCTGATCACGGTCGGCACGTCCGCCGCGTTCCTGTGGTCGCTGTACGCACTGTTCTTCGGCACCGCCGGCACCCCCGGCATGACCCACGCCTTCGAGCTGACCATCGGCCGCTCCGACGGCGCGGCCAACATCTACCTCGAGGTCGCCGCCGGCGTCATCACCTTCGTGCTGGCCGGACGCTACTTCGAGCAGCGATCCAAGCGGCAGGCCGGGGCCGCGCTGCGGGCGCTGCTGGAACTGGGCGCCAAGGAGGTCTCGGTCCTGCGCGACGGCCGTGAGACCCGCATCCCCGCAAGCGAACTCGCGGTCGGCGAGGAGTTCGTCGTCCGCCCGGGCGAGAAGATCGCCACCGACGGCGTCGTCACCTCGGGCCGCTCCGCGGTGGACCTGAGCATGCTCACCGGCGAGTCGGTGCCGGTCGAGGTCGAGGCCGGCGACGCCGTCGTCGGCGCCACCGTCAACGCTGGTGGCCGGCTGGTGGTCCGGGCGACCCGGGTCGGCGCCGACACCCAGCTCGCCCAGATGGCGGCGCTGGTGGAGGACGCGCAGAACGGCAAGGCCGACGTGCAGCGCCTGGCGGACAAGATCGCCGGCGTGTTCGTGCCGATCGCCATCGCGATCGCCGTGGCCGCGCTGGGCTACTGGATCGGCACCGGCAACCCCCTGGAGATGGCGTTCACCGCGGCCGTCGCCGTGCTGATCATCGCCTGCCCCTGCGCCCTCGGGCTGGCGACGCCGACCGCGCTGCTGGTCGGCACCGGGCGCGGCGCGCAGCTGGGCATCCTGATCAAGGGACCCGAGGTGCTCGAGTCGACCCGCCGGGTGGACACCGTGGTGCTGGACAAGACCGGCACCGTCACCACCGGCGCGATGGCGCTGGTCGACGTGGTCACCGCCGCGGGCACCGACCGTGCGGAGGCCCTGCGACTGGCCGGCGCACTCGAGCACGCCTCCGAGCACCCGATCGCCCGGGCCATCGCCCACGCCGCGGCCGAGGCCGGGGAGCTGCCCGCCGTCGAGAGCTTCGAGAACGTCGAGGGCCGCGGCGTCCAGGGCGTCGTCGACGGGCATGCCGTCGTCGCCGGCCGGGAGTCGCTGCTCGAGGACTGGTCGCTGCACCTGCCCGCCGAGCTGCGGGCGGCCAAGTCCGAGGCCGAGAACGCCGGGCAGACCGTGATCGCGGTCGGCTGGGACGGCAGCGCGCGGGCCGTGCTAGTGGTCGCCGACGCCGTCAAACCCACCAGCGCCCAGGCGATCTCGGAACTCAAGGCGCTGGGACTGACGCCGATCCTGCTGACCGGCGACAACGAGGCGGTGGCCCGGACCGTGGCCGCGCAGGTGGGCATCGACGAGGTGGTCGCCGAGGTGATGCCCGCCGACAAGGTGGACGTGATCGCCCGCCTGCAGGCCGAGGGGAAGGTCGTCGCGATGGTCGGCGACGGCGTCAACGACGCTGCCGCCCTGGCGAAGGCCGACCTGGGCCTGGCGATGGGCACCGGCACCGACGTGGCCATCGAGGCCAGCGACATCACGCTGGTCCGCGGCGACCTGCGCTCGGCCGCCGACGCGATCCGGCTCTCCCGCCGGACGCTCGGAACCATCAAGGGCAACCTGTTCTGGGCCTTCGCCTACAACGCGGCGGCGATCCCGCTGGCCGCGGCGGGCCTGCTCAACCCGATGCTCGCCGGCGCCGCGATGGCGTTCTCGAGCGTCTTCGTGGTGAGCAACAGCCTGCGGCTGCGCCGGTTCCGGTAGCGGCGACTGCCCTCGGCAGCCTCGAAGACGACTACGACAACACCCTCACCTAGTCGACGATCGGGCTGTTCAAGACACCGAGGTGGTCTCGTTTCGTGGCCCGGTCGGGATCTCTTCCCTTGCGGCGTAAGAACTTTGCAATGTTCCGAACACCGACGAGTCGAAGCAGGCCGATCGCAAGGTTCCGCACACAGGCCAACCGGACAACCCGGATGGCCTGCGGACCGAAGGTGAAGATGGTGCGGCAGGCACGGCGGGATCCGAAAGGTCATCTGGCGGCAGAACCTTCATGATCACGGTCCTGCCGTACCTACCCCGTTTCCCTTACCTCGACGGTGTATCGTCTCCGCTTTCCTGCAGGTCAGCGGCGCAGCCGAGGATTTACCCCCAATTCCCCCCCATGCCCCTATCGGGGTCTCCAAGCCCCAAAGCCACCATGACGTAGTACCCGATCAAGCCTTCAACAGAACCCATGACGAAGCCCCCTTCAACAGTGGTACCCGACGACGCCTCCCACGCACCTGCCGGGCGCGCCGACCCGGCGCTACGCGGCAGCCTACACAGACGGCGCCGAGCCGAGCCCTGATTCGAATTACTTGCAGCATTCGACTATTCGTCGAACACGAACGAACCGGCAGGAGTGGGCCAGACGTTCGCCAAACGCACAACGCGGCGGCGCTTCTCACGTACCCGTCAGCAACGTCGTCCGACGCTGCGCTGGATCATGGCGACGCCGAGTCGATCCGAATACTGTTGCTTCGCAGAGCTGATCGTCAGACAGGACGGGCGCCCGGGAGATCCCCGGACACCCGTCGTCGTGCGACTGCCGTCAGCCACCGAGGCCGGGTTCAGAGGAATGGACTCACCCCAAACAGTTGGCGCCTGTCCGTACGGGCATGCCCACTTTGCCGAACGACTGATACTGCTGACCCCCACCGGCAAGGGCCAATCACTGGCACCAGCGCCATACGCGATAGATATTCGAATACTGTTGCCGCACTTAAGAATTAGTTGAACGCTACCGGCCCCGGGCGGAACCCCAGCAGGATCACAGCGACGTCGAGAGTCTCGCCGAGACTGGGCTCGGCACCCACCCTCACCCCTGCCCCGGGCAGGGACCCTGGCACCCGGGGGGCATCATCCCGGAGGATTCCACGATGATCCGCAACGAAGACATCGCGATTATGATCCCGTCGGCGATGATCGCTTGGGCGAAATGGATCGGATCCGGGGCGTCCACGACGAGCGAACCCGTTTCGGGGGACGACTCGGTGGATGCGGCGGCGGCAGAGCCAGATCCAGCGGCGAGACCACCGGCCAGCATCCCGGACGCGACAACGAGGGATGCGATACGACGCTTGTTGGGACCGAACATTCAAAGGCTCCAATCATCTGAAGAGCTCGCACATGCAGCGATACCCCTATGGACGCACCGACACCATGCGGCTCACCCGGCGCCGCGCAAACATACATCGCAGGATTGAGACCAGTGCGGGATTTCGAATATGATTGCCACACTCGATAATTGGTTGCACACTACTCTTTGCGAGCGAGTGCCGGAGACAGCTCCCGTGGCGTCGACCGACTCGTGACTTCTAGGCCGTGCCGGCGAGCGTTCGAAGGCCGCGGCACCGAGGACTTCGCCGGTGCGGCAGCATGGTTGACACCGTCGCCGACCATCGCGACGACCTTTCCCTCGGCCTCGACCTGGTCCCGGCGATGGGCACCGGCCCTCGCCGGCGCCGCGATGGCGTTCTCGAGCCTCTTCGCGGTGAGCAACAGCCTGCGGTTGCAGCGGTTCAAGTAGAGGCGACTGCGCTGTCCAGCACCCACACATCCGAATTCTGATGCCCACCTAAGCCTGGCCGGCACCATCCCAAGGCTCATGACTTGCGGTTCCCAGCAAAATGATCGGAACGGCGATCAAGTAACCGAGGAATCGGAGGGGGTTCGCCATGATCTGATCCATTGATCCGGTCGGAACGGCCGCGACGGATTCGGCCGGCAGGAGGGATCCGGCGGGTGCCGCGGACGCGGCGCCCGACCCGGCGGCGAGGCCACCGACCAGCACGGCCGAGGCAACAACCATGGAAGCGAGACGACCTGCCCTGGGACTACGCATATCTCGATCTCCGATCAATTGGTGGTGGACATGAACTCGTCGGCAGCTGGATCTCACCGATCCCGCATTCGACGAGGCCACCGTACCAACGGCGGCCTGGCCGAGCGCAGGAATACGTATACTGTTGCCATACAGGATAATTCGTTGAACACAACGCCATGCGAACAGTCGCACCCAGGGAACGCCCCTCGGCCCACGCATTGCGCTTGACCACGCTGAAGTCGGGATACCCCGGCACCAGCCAGTTCTCACCGTGGCGACGGGTTGACACAGTTCAATGCCGTGACGACCAGACAACCCGGATGGCCTGCGGACCGCAGGGTGAAGATGGTGCGGCAGGCACGGCGGGACCCAAAAGGTCGTCTGGCGTCAGAATCTTCATGATCAACGGTCCCGCCGTACCTACCCCATTCTCTTACCTCAACGGCGTGCCGTCTCCGCTTTGCTGCAGGTCAGCGGCGCAGACAACGAATTTTCCTCAGCCCTGATCTCCCCCATGCCGTCGAGGCCGGCGACATCACCCTGGTCCGCGGCGACCTGCGCTCGGCCGCTGAGCCTCCCGGCGGGCGCTCGGCACCATCAAGGGCAACCCGTTCTGGGCGTTCTCCTACCCCAACCTGTCTCGGCCCCAGGATCCGGGAACCTGAGGTCGTCGTGGACAACCTCCCAACGGAAACCTTGTCCGCGTTGGACTCTCACGCCACGGTGCGCATCCTCGCCTGACCGGGTCTACGTCCGCCGCGGCTGGGCACGGCTGACACCCTCACCAGACCGGACGTCACCCCTGCCCCTCGCAGGTGCCCTGGCAGCCGTCATATATCCCGGTGGATCCCAGGATGACCCACAGAGGAATGTTGATCCCGAAGAAGATGATCTTTTCGGCGACACGGATCGGATTCGGGTCGCTGAAGATGACCTCCACGGAGGACATCGAGTCCTCGGTGGATGCGGCAGCGGCGCCGGAACCGGCGGCAAGGCCCCCGGCCAGCACACCGGAAGCGACGACAAGAGATGCGATACGACGCGTGTTGAGACCAAGCATTCAGAGGCTCCAATCATCTGAAGAGCTCGCACATGCAGCGATACTCCTGCGGACGCGCCGACACCATGGTGTTCGTCCAGCGCCGCGCAAACATACATCCCGGGGTTCCCGCCGGTGCTGGAACTCGCATACTGTTGCCGCCCTTGATGATTCGTTGAACACAACTACCCATCACGGGCGACTACACTTTCGCCAGGCGGACGAATGCCGCGGCGTCGTGGTCTCGCCGCGGACCGACAGGCCGATGCCAGCCGCGACCAGTACCTCGCCAAAGCTGCAGGCCTTGACGTTGGGAATCTCGCAGATCTTGGTGCCCGGGGCTGCGGCGAGACGGCCCGCGACCTCGGCCCGCCCCGGCACCCGGGGACTGCTGTCCCGGTGGATCCCAGGATGATCCACAAGGGATGTTGAACCCGAAGTAGATGATCGCTCGGGCGGCATGGATCGGATCCGGGTCGATGAATACGGAGTCCACGCCGGCCGAACCCGCTCGGGGAACGGCTCGGTGGATGGCGGCGGCCGCCGCCATCCGGCTCTCCCGCCGGACGCTCGGCACCCGGACGCTCGGCACCATCAAGTGAAACCTGTTCTGGGCCTTCGCCTACAACGCGGCGGCGATCCCGCTGGCCGCGGCCGGCCTGCTCAACCCGATGCTGGCCGGCGCCGCGATGGCATGCTCGAGCGTCTTCGCGGTGAGCAACAGCCTGCGGCTGAGCCGGTTCAAGTACAGCGGCTGCGCCGGTCACGGCAGCGGGTCGCAACGACCCGCTCCGGGTCCTATCCGATGCCGTAGCAGACGACGTTGGGGCAGCCTCGAGCGCTCCCGGTCGGGAGTTCCGCCAGGACGCCGAAGATTGCAGCGCCAATGTCGGAGGGAAGAGTGGCGACCGACCCGGTCGGCGGGAGGGATTCGACGGGGGCGGCGGAGGCGGTGCCCGCTCCGGCGGCCAGGCCGCCGGTCAGCGCTGCCGAGACGAGAACCGTGGCCGCGAGACGACGCATCGTGGGACGGGGCATGTACGAACTCCATTCAGAGGCGACAATTGGGTCGCGCATCGGCGGCGTCGTATCGACCGGCGGTGAGCACGCTGCGCGTCACCGTACAGACGAAGGGCCGATCCGGCACAGGAATCCGCATACTGTTGCCACACTTGGCAATTCGTTATATTCAATAGATTCTGAACGGAGCCTGCTTCTCCGATGCCGGTGCCGCGTCATCCGATCGGGTCGAGCGGCTCGACCGCGGCCAGGCGGACGAAGGCCGCGGCGTCGAGGGTCTCGCCGCGGGCGGACGGTGCGATGCCCGCCGCGACCAGTCGGCGCTCGGCCTCCACCGGCGAGCCGGCCCAGCCGGCGAGCGCGGCGCGGAGGGTCTTGCGGCGCTGCGCGAAGGCCGCGTCGACGACGGCGAATACCTTGCGGCGGTTCTCCTCGTCGATCGGCCACGGTGCGGTGGCGTAGCGGTCCACCCGGACCAGTCCGGAGTCCACCTTCGGGACCGGCCAGAACACATGCGGTCCGACGGATCCGGTGCGGCGCACCTCACCGAAGAAGCAGGCCTTGACGCTGGGGATGCCGTAGATCTTGCTGCCCGGGGCGGCGGCGAGGCGGTCCGCGACCTCGGCCTGCACCATCACCAGCGCCGTGCGCAGGCTCGGGAACTCGCAGAAAAGGTGCAGCAGCACCGGCACCGCCACGTTGTACGGCAGGTTCGCGACCAGTGCCGTCGGCGCGGCGGGCAGGTCCGCGGGCATCACCTTCATGGCGTCCGCGCCCACCACGGTGAGCCGGTCCGCGAGTTCCGGGGCCCGCTCGGCCGCCGTCTTCGGGAGCCGGGCGGCGAGCACCGGGTCGATCTCCACCGCGATCACCGAGTCGACCACGTCCATCAGCGCGAGGGTCAGCGAGCCCAGACCGGGGCCCACCTCGAGCACCACGTCGTCGCGGCCGACCCCGGCCGTGTTCACGATGCGGCGCACGGTGTTGGCGTCGTGCACGAAGTTCTGGCCGAGCTGTTTGGTGGGGCGTACCCCGAGTTCGGCGGCGAGCGCGCGCACCTCGACGGGTCCCAGCAGGCCGGCCTGACCACGCGGCGCGTTCACGTCGGGGGTTGTCACAGGGGGTTCACCTCGGCGTTTGTCACAGCAGTGAACCTATCGCCTCGCGTGAGCTGGCGGGAAATCCGGCGGTTCAGCGCACACCGAGTCGGGACGAGCAGGACGGCCAGGCGCCCCAGCCCTGGGTCCGCTGGGTCTTGGTGGCGATGGCGATCTGCTCCTCGCGGGTGGCCAGGTCGGCGCGGGGCGCGTACTTCAGTCCGCCCTGACGCTCCCAGGTGTTCTGGTCGAACTGCACGCCGCCGTAGTAGCCGTTGCCGGTGTTGATGGCCCAGTTGCCCGTCGCCTCGCACTTCGCCAGCGCATCCCAGGTGGACCCGTTGGTGACCTCGGGCACCTCGGTGCCCGGCTTGGCGCCGACCCGGACGACCTTGGCCTGGCCGGGGGTGGTGACAACCTTGCCGACCTCGGTGCGGGAGGTCTCGACGCCGTTGACCAGGGTCACCGCGAAGGTCACGTCGTGCACGCCCGGGGCCCCGGGGTGCTCGACCACGGTGCGGCTCATGTTCATCGTCGGGTCCTCGATCCGCTGCGGCTCCGGCTCGAACGGCAGCGTCTCGGTGCGGTTCTCGGTGCGGGTACGGGTGACCGTCACCTGCATGCCCTCGGTGACCGGGGCGTCGGCGGCGGGTTCGACGGTGTCGGCCGCCCCGAGCGGCGCGCCCTGCGCGTCGAGCAACTCGCCGACGGTGGGGGCCGCCAGCCTCACCTCGGCCGGGGCCGCGCCGCCGTCGACCAGGCGCACCAGCTTCGGGCTGACCACGTCGAGGTTCGCGCCGTCGAGCGGCAGGCGCTGCGACCGCGACGCCGAGACGTGGACGTCGCCGCCCAGCCGCTCCTGCGAGAGCGCCTCGTCGACGGTCAACGCCGTGGTCCACACCGTCCGCGGCTGCCCGTCGACGTTCAGGGTCAGCTCCCGGGCCCGGCGCAGCACCACCGTCTGTCCGTCGGTCACCTTGGCGCCGATGGACGGTGCCACCACGTCCTTGTCGCCGACCGAGTACCCGGCGTCCGCGAGCACCCCGGTCACGTCGCGGGACATGGTGCTCAGCGCGATCGTCTCGCCGTCCACGTCCAGGGTGACCGTCTTGTGCGAGAGCACCGCGAGCCCACCACCCGCCAGCAGCGTCAGCAGCAGTGCGCCGACGACGAGCCGGAGGGCGGGCGAGTTGGACTTGTTGATCCGATCGAGACGCGACACACGAATTCCTGAGGCTGTTCGGTAACTGGATGACAACATCCAGCCTTATTCGGTCACAGTACGGTAACGAGAGAACGACGGTCCGGCAACCAGTTGGCATCCTCGGGCCGCCCGATTACGGACACACGCGCCGTCGTGACCTGTACAAACCGGCCGTCAGGGTTAATCTCGAATCCCTTGTCACACCCCCGCGAACGGCACCTCGGAAAGCTGGTTCGGATGCACACACGTTCACGCCGGAGCCTCACGCGCCTGCCCGCCCTGCTGGGGGTCCTCGCGCTCCTGGCCCTGATGTTCGGCACCGGCGCCGCGGCCGCACAGACCGAGTCCGACAAGACCTACGTCATCGCCACCGACGTCACGTTCGCACCGTTCGAGTTCCAGAACGAGCAGGGCGACTTCGTCGGCATCGACATGGACCTGCTGAAGGCCATCGCCGCGGACCAGGGCTTCAAGTACACGGTCAAGCCGCTCGGGTTCAACGCCGCCGTGCAGGCCCTGCAGTCACGCCAGGTCGACGGTGTCATCGCCGGCATGTCGATCACCGACGAACGCAAGCTCGTCTTCGACTTCTCCGACCCCTACTTCGACTCCGGCGTGCAGATGGCGGTGGCGAAGTCGAACGACGACATCGAGTCCTACGAGGACCTGCGCGGCAAACGGGTCGCGGTCAAGACCGGCACCGAGGGCGCGATGTTCGCCGACTCCATCAAGGGCAAGTACGGCTTCACCACCGTCACCTTCGACGACTCCGCCAGCATGTACGACGACGTCAAGACCGGTAACTCCGTCGCCGTCTTCGACGACTACCCGGTGCTGCTGTACGGCATCGCACAGGGCAACGGGCTCAAGGCGGTGGGTGAGAAGGAGGCCGGCAACTCCTACGGGTTCGCGGTCTCGAAGGGCCAGAACGCCGAGCTGCTGACCAAGTTCAACGCCGGGCTGGCGAACACGCGGGCCAGCGGGCAGTACGACGAGATCCTGGACACCTACCTCGGTGAGGGGGCGCAGCAGGCCCAGGGCGGCAACACCTTCTTCTCCCTGCTCAAGGACAGCTTCCCGCTGCTGATGAAGGGCCTGTGGCTGACGATCGTCCTCACGGTCGTGTCGTTGGCGATCGCGCTGGTGCTCGGCCTTGTCTTCGGCTTCTTCCGGGTCTCGACCAGCCGGATCCTGCGTGGCATCGGCGTCACCTACGTCGACATCTTCCGCGGTACCCCGCTGCTGGTGCAGGCCTTCTTCATCTACTTCGGCATCCCCGCCGCGCTGGACTTCCAGATGCCGGCGATGACCGCAGGCATCATCACGCTGAGCCTCAACGCCGGCGCCTACATCACCGAGATCATCCGCGGCGGCATCCAGTCCGTCGACAAGGGACAGATGGAGGCCGCGCGCAGCCTCGGCATGGGCTACCTGCCCGCGATGCGCAAGGTGGTGCTGCCGCAGGCGGTGCGCACGATGATGCCGTCGTTCGTCAACCAGGCGGTGATCACGCTCAAGGACACCTCGATCCTGTCGGTGATCGGCATCGCCGAGCTCACCCAGACCGGCAAGATCATCATCGCGAGGAACTTCGAGTCCTTCAACATGTGGCTGATCGTGGGCATCTTCTACTTCGTCATCATCATGGCCCTGACCAAGCTGTCCGACCGGCTCGAGAAGAGGATCAACGCGTGAGCGATTCCGTCACCACCGACATCAAGATCCGGGTCACCGGCCTGCGCAAGTCCTTCGGCGACAACGAGGTGCTCAAGGGCATCGACGTCGACATCGAGAGCGGCGAGGTGGTCTGTGTGATCGGGCCGTCCGGCTCCGGCAAGAGCACCTTCCTGCGCTGCCTCAACAAGCTCGAGGACATCACCGGCGGCACGGTGGTGGTGGACGGGTTCGACCTGACCGACCAGAAGGTCGACATCGACAAGGTCCGCCAGCACATCGGCATGGTGTTCCAGCACTTCAACCTGTTCCCGCACATGACCGCGCTGGAGAACGTGATGCTGGCGCCGGTGCAGACCAAGCGGGCCACCAAGGCGGAGGCCCGCGAGACCGGGCAGCGGCTGCTGGCGCAGGTGGGGCTGGCGGAGAAGGCGGACGCCAAGCCGGCCAGCCTGTCCGGCGGCCAGAAGCAGCGGGTCGCGATCGCCCGGGCGCTGGCCATGAGCCCGGACATCATGCTCTTCGACGAGGCCACCAGCGCTCTGGACCCGGAGATGGTCGGCGAGGTGCTGCAGGTGCTGCGCGACCTCGCCGCGCAGGGCATGACCATGGTGGTGGTGACCCACGAGATGGGCTTCGCCCGCGAGGTCGCCGACCGGGTGATCTTCATGGCCGACGGCGTCATCGTCGAGCAGGGCCCGCCGGCCGACCTGTTCGGCAGCCCCCAGCACCCGCGCACCCAGGACTTCCTCGCGAAGGTGCTGTAGGCCGAGCGCGCGCCGCGTCAGCCCCGGACCGCCAGCTCCACCACCACGCCGGTCTGCTTGCGGCAGTCCATGCCGGACACGAAGGTCCCACTGCCGCCGAACCAGCTGGGGCTCTTCGATACCGAGGACCGCACCGCGGTCCCCGGGAGAGGGCACCAAGCGCCGATCTCGTTCTCGCGATAGAGCTCGTCCAGCAGGTACACGCCCAGGACCGAGCCGGTGGTGCTGTCGAATCCATCCGGGACATCCGCGCCGTGCACCGTCCCCCACAGCCGCCCGCGTAGCCCGGTGGGGTCGTCGGACAGGTCGTCAGGCGCGTCTCGCCAGTAGGCGCTTGCGCCACCGGCGCTGAGCTTGCGGCTGATCCGATCCCAGCGAACGGGTCGGTGGAAGACCTCCGGCTCGGTGTCGTCGGCGGTGAAGGCGAGCACCCACGTCGCCTCGCGGCCCACCTCGGGCGGTGGGGCACAGCACTCGATCTCCCACGCCGCGATGTACACGTCGATGGCGTCGACGCCGCGGTCGACGGGAGTCGAATTCGTGAACCCGTGCATTCGTCGCTTACCTTTGCGGCCCAATTTACTCGCCAAGCGTGCAGTTGCCGTCGCTCGCTCTCGGGCGATGCGACCGCAACTGCACGCTCGGCGCCGGGCTAGATGCGGTAGACCCGCCGGGCCGTCGCGGTCGACGCGGCCGCCAGGTCGAACGGGTCCTGGCCGCGGGTCTCCGCGAGCGAACGGACCGTGTACGGCAGGCAGTACGGCTCGTTCGGCGCGCCGCGGAACGGGTGCGGGGTGAGGTACGGCGCGTCGGTCTCGACCAGCAACTGGTCGTCCGGCACCAGCTTCGCGGCCTCGTGCAGCTCGCGGGCGTTGCGGAAGCTGACCGTGCCGGAGAAGCTCAGCACGTACCCGGCCTCCACGCAGGCCAACGCCATCGTCGCGTCGGACGAGAAACAGTGGAAGATCACGGTGTCCGGCGCGCCCTCGTCGAGCAGGACGGCCAGCAGGTCGTGGTCGGCCTCCCGGTTGTGGATCATCAGCGGCTTGCGCAGCCGCTTGGCCAGGTCGATGTGCCAGCGGAACCCCTCGACCTGTTCCTCCACCGTGGCGCAGCCGTCGAGCTTGCCGGGCCAGTAGTAGTCCAGACCGGTCTCCCCCACCGCGACGGTCCGCGGGTCCGCCGCGAGCCGTTCGATCTCCGCCTTCGTCGCGTCGTCGAGCACGTTGGCCCGGGTGGGATGGATCGAGACCGCGGCGTACACGCGCGGGTCCCAGTGCGCGGCGTCCACCGCGAACCGGGCCGCCGCCAGGTCGTCGGCGACGGTGACGACCTGGCCGACGCCGACCTTCTCGGCCCGGTCCACGATCGCCGCGACGGAGGCCGCGTCGACGGCGCCGCAGGCGTCGAGGTGGGTATGCGAGTCGATCAACGGCGCGAGCGGGGTGGGCAGATCCGGCGCCGGACGGTCTTTGCTCATGCGGCCATTGTCGTACGGCGGTGCGGTTGCCACGACACCCAGGCAGATCGCTGCGCCCGGTGGCCGCGAAGACCTCCCTGACCGGGACCGTGATCTGTCACGATGCAGAGGTCACTTCGTGACGACGGACAGCCGCACCGCGACGGGACCCGAGAGCGAGACCCACGTGAAGAAGAGAACACTCGTCGGAAGAGTCATCGCAGTGACCGGCGGCGCCCGCGGCATCGGGCGCGAGATCGCCGCCCAACTCGCCGAGTCCGGCGCGAAGGTGGCCATCGGCGACAAGGACGGCGACGCCGCCCGCGCCACCGCCGGCGAGCTGACCGGCACCACACTCGGCCTCGACCTCGATGTCGCGGACCGGGGCTCGTTCGCCGCCTTCCTCACCGAGGTCGAGGAACAGTGGGGTCCGCTCGACGTACTCGTCAACAACGCCGGGGTGATGTGGGTCGGCCCGTTCGACGAGGAGCCCGAGACGGCCCGGCGCCGCCAGTTCGACGTCAACGTGCACGGCGTCGTCAACGGCGTCACGCTCGCCGCGCCCGGTATGCGCGCCCGCGGCGCCGGCCACATCGTCACCGTCGCGTCGGCGGCCTCGAAGCTGGCGCCGCCCGGCGAGTCCAGCTACGCGGCGACCAAGCACGCGGTGTTCGGGTACCTGAGCGGCGTACGCGCGGAACTGTCCGGCAGCCGGGTCGAACTCTCGGTGGTGATGCCCACCGTGGTGAACACCGAACTCGCCGTCGGCACGGCCACCGGCGCCGCCGCGATGCTCGAGCCCGCCGACGTGGCCCGGGCGGTGGTCAAGGTGATCGAACGCCCGCGCTTCGAGGTGACGGTGCCCGGCTACCTCGGCCCCCTGGTCCGCGCGGTGAACGTGCTGCCTCGACCGGTCCGCGACCTGATCACCCGTTCGATGGTGCCGGACCAGGTAAGGGCCGTGCGGGGCTCGTCCGCCCGGACCGGCTACGAACGGCGCGTCCTCGGCTCCGACCCGACGCCCCGCAGCTGAGTGCGGACAGGTCTGCTCGTCACGTTTGCGCGCGGCGCAGTTAGAGTAGGCCCACCATGACTTCGCCCGCCTCCGCTTCCCGGCCCCCGTTCTACGTCACGACCGCCATCGCGTACCCGAACGGTGTCCCGCACGTCGGTCACGCCTACGAGTACATCTCCTCCGATGCGATCGCGCGGTTCAAGCGACTCGACGGGTTCGACGTGTTCTTCATGACCGGCACCGACGAGCACGGCCTGAAGATGCAGCAGACGGCGGCGAAGGAAGGCATCGACGTCCGCGACCTTGCCGCCCGGAACTCCGACCAGTTCGAGGCGCTGGACAAGGTCCTCGAGGTCTCGTTCGACCGCTTCATCCGGACCACCGACGCCGATCACGAGGCTGCCTGCCAGGTGCTCTGGCAGAAGATGGTCGAGTCCGGCGACATCTACCTCGACACCTACTCGGGCTGGTACTCGGTGCGCGACGAGGCGTTCCACTCCGAGGAGGAGACCACGCTGCTCGACGACGGCAGCCGCATCGCCACCGAGACCGGAACGCCGGTCGAGTGGACCGAGGAGTCGAACTACACGTTCCGGCTCTCGAAGTACCAGGACCGGCTCGTGGCGCTCTACGAGGAGAACCCGGACTTCATCGCGCCGTCCACCCGGCGCAACGAGATCGTCAGCTTCGTCAAGGGCGGCCTCAAGGACCTGTCGATCTCGCGGACCACCTTCGACTGGGGCATCCCGGTCCCCGGCGACCCGGGCCACGTCATGTACGTCTGGGTGGACGCGCTGGCGAACTACCTGACCGGCGCCGGCTACCCGGACGTCGACTCGGAGTCCTTCCGCAAGTTCTGGCCCGCCGACCTGCACATCATCGGCAAGGACATCTCCCGCTTCCACACCGTCTACTGGCCGGCCTTCCTGATGTCGGCCGGGCTGGAGCTGCCCAAGCGCGTCTTCGTGCACGGGTTCCTCTACAACAAGGGCGAGAAGATGTCGAAGTCGGTCGGCAACGTCGTCGACCCGCTCGAGATGGTCGAGCAGTACGGCCTCGACGCACTGCGGTTCTTCCTGCTGCGGGAGATCTCCTACGGCCAGGACGGCAGCTACAGCCACGAGGCGATCGTCACCCGGATGAACGCCGACCTGTCCAACGAGCTCGGCAACCTGGCGCAGCGCTCGCTGACCATGGTCGCCAAGAACTGCGACGCCCAGGTGCCCACCCCCGGCGAGCTGTCCGAGGACGACCGGGCGCTGCTCGCGAAGGCCGACGCGTTGCTCGAGACGGTGCGCGCCGACTTCGACAAGCAGGCGCTGCACCAGGCGCTCGAGGCGATCTGGCACGTGCTGGGCGAGACCAACCGGTACTTCTCGCAGCAGGAGCCGTGGGTGCTGCGCAAGACGGACCCGGCGCGGATGGCCACCGTCCTGTACACGACCCTCGAGGTGGTGCGCATCGTCGGCATCCTGGTGCAGCCGGTGATGCCGGGTTCCGCCGCGAAGATCCTGGACCTGCTGGGACAGGCGTCCGAGGCCCGCGACTTCGCGGCCATCGGCACCCGGATCGTGGCCGGGCACCCGCTGCCCGCGCCGTCGCCGGTGTTCCCGCGGTACGTGGAGCCCGACGCCGGCTGACGCTCGGCGTGACGTTGCGGGTGACGACGCTGTGAACGACGACGACGCACCGGGCGCCGAGGCACTGGCCCTCGTCGCGGCGGTGGCGGCGGCCTACGAACGCGGTTGGCAGCCCGCCGACCTGCTGCACGTGACCCGCCGCGGCGACGAGTCGCCGCCGGAACTCGCGGCGGCCGCCATGCTGTCCGAGGCGCGGCGCTCCCGCGCCGCGGAGCGGGCCCCGTCGGACTGGACCGGTCAGCTCGACGCCGTCGCCGAGCAGTACCCGGCGCAGGCCCGGCTCGTCGGGCAAGTGCCCGCCGGCGACCCGACCGGCCGGCACCTCGCCGCAGCCCTCACCGCAGGCCGGTCCGGCTTCTTCGGCTACCAGTTCGCCGAACTCGCCGCCGAGTGGAACCGGCTGCCGCCGTGGACGTTCCTCACCGACCCGCCGTCGCAGTGGCCGGCCGAAGGCACGACCCCGACTGCACAGTCACCGGGCGAAGACGCGGACGCGCCGGCCGCCGCGGCCGACCCCAAGATGCTGAACCGGATCCGGGGTCTGCTCACCAAGGCCGAGCGCACCGAGTTCACGCAGGAGGCCGAGACCTTCACGGCCAAGGCGCAGGAGCTGATGACGCGGTACGCGATCGACGCCGCCCTACTGCGCACTCGCGCCCACACCGGCCCGGCGAACGTCCGCAGTCGCCGCGTGCACCTCGACAATCCGTACGTCACGGAGAAGGTGCACCTGCTGACCGCGATCGGCGAGGCCAACCGGGTCCGCACCGTGTGGTTCGGCGACCTCTCCATCGCCGTCGCCGTCGGCACCCCGGCCGACCTGCAGCAGGTGAACCTGCTGTTCACCTCCCTGCTGGTGCAGGCCAACCGCACCCTGCAGTCGACCGCCGCGCAGGGTCGCAGCGGCGCGCGCACCACGGCGTTCCGCAAGGCGTTCCTGGCCGGGTTCGCCAGTCGGGTCGGGCAACGACTGCGTGAGGCCGATGCCCGGGCCACCGAGGCCGCGGCCGCCGACGAGTCCATGCCGGTGAGCGACCTGCTGCCGATCCTCGCGACCACGTCGGCGGCGGTGGAGGCGGAGTTCAACCGGCTGTTCCCCGGCACCCGGCGGTCCCGGGCCCGTTCGGTGGACGCGGGCGGATGGCACGCCGGCCGGGCCGCCGCGGACGACGCGTCCCTGACGCCGGGCGCCGGCCGGATCAATCGGAAGTAGCCCTGCCGACCTGCGACGACCGGACTTGTCGGTGCTCTGGTGCACACTGCCGACATGACGAATCATCGAACGGACATTCGAGACCCTTGGGGTAGCGCGTACCCGGCCGACGTCGAGGACGACTGGGGTCCGGACGACTGGAACGACGACGACCGGCCGGCCCGGGACGGCCACGCCACCCGTCGCGAGGGCCCGCCGACCGCTCTCGACGCCCCGGCCGCGCTGGTCGCGGCATACGAGCGTGGCTGGCAGCCCGCGGACGTCCTGCACGTCACGAAGCGGTCGCTCGAGCCCGCCTTCGCCGACCCGGCCGCCGCACTGATCCTGCGCGAGTCGCACTGCAGCGACGCGTGGTCTCGCGCACCACGGCAGTGGCTCGACCAGCTGCGTGCGATCGCGGATGCGCACCCCGGCGCGGACACCGATCCCACCGCCGACCGGGACCCCGGGATCGACCCGTCACACGGATGGCCGCTGGCCCGGTTCTGGCAGACGCTGGGCCCCTGGACCGCCCTGTGCCCGCCGCCCTCGGCCTGGCCCCGGCAGCGCACGGACCCCGCCCCGGAACGGGACACCGACCCGGCGGTCGCGGACACGAAGGTACTGAACAAGATTCGCGGGCTTCTCGCGAAGGCGGAGAGCACGGAGTTCACCGAGGAGGCCGAGACCCTCACCGCCAAGGCCCAGGAACTGATGACGCGGTACGCGATCGACTCGGCACTGCTCGAGGCGGCCACACCCGGATCATCGATCACGGTGCACAGCAAGCGAATTCACCTCGACAACCCGTACGTCAAGCAGAAGGCGCTGCTGCTGACGGCGATCGGTGAGGCGAACCAGGTGCAGACCGTGTTCAACCTGCGGCTGGCCATCGCCACCACGATCGGGTCGCCGGTGGACCTGGCACAGGTGGAGATGCTGTTCACCTCGCTGCTCGTCCAGGCCACCCGCGCGATGCACACCGCGGGCGAGAAGGGCTCTCGGTCCGTGTCTTTCCGCAAGGCGTTCCTCTTCGGCTTCGCCGTGCGGATCGGCCAACGACTGACGGAGGCAGGCAAGGCCGCCACCGCACAGGCCGTGTCCGAGTCGCAGGTGCGGTTCGCCGACCTGCTCCCGATCCTCGCCGATCGGGCCGATGCGGTGCACGCCGAGGTGACGCGCCTCTTCGGACCTGTGAAGACCATGCGGAACTCGGCGGTCGACCCGCGAGGGCTGCGTGCGGGACGGTCTGCCGCGGACGCGGCGAACCTCGGCGACGGCGGACGGGCGATCGCCGGTTGACGACCCACCGCCAGGCCCGGGTCACGCCGACCGTGGACGGCGCCCTGCCTGCGCGATTCGGGCGGGCGGGCGCCCCCGTGACAGGCTGGACGGATGCGGATCGACAGGCTGGGCGAGGGCGGCAACCCGGCCGAGGTGCTACGCACCCTCGCCGCCCTGGCCGCCGACCGCGGCACACCGCCGCCCGCCGCCCTGATCGGCGACTGGTTCGGCCGCCGGGCCGTGCTGGCGCCGACCGTGGACACGGTGCGGGTGGACCCGAGCCGGGCCTTCGATGCCCCCGGGTACCGGGCGGAGGCGGCGGACGCTGCCGGTCGGACGCCCATCGGCGGCGGCTGGATCGGCTACCGCGCCTACCCGGACCTGCCGACCTCGGGAGCCGTACCGGCACTGCCCGAGTCGGCGGGCGGCTGGACGGACAGCGTCCTGTGCCAGGACACCGACGGCTGCTGGTGGTACGAGTCCCTCACCGACAGTCCGTGCCCCGCGGAGTGGGCGGCGGCGGCGACCGCGCCGTGGGCGACCCGCCGGCCGTGGCGGCTCGACTGGACCGCGCCCGACCGCGACGCCCACCGGTACGGCGTCGAGGAGTGCCTCGAGGCCATCCGCGCCGGCGAGGTCTACCAGGCCTGCGTGTGCACCCAGTTCCGCGGGCGCGCGCACGGCGAACCGCTGGACTTCTTCGCCGACGCCGTCGAGTCCACGCGGCCCGCCCGCGCCGTCTTCGTGCAGGGCGGTTGGGGCGCGATCGCGTCCCTCTCCCCCGAGTTGTACCTGGCCCGTCACGGCGACCGGGTCACCTCCAGCCCGATCAAGGGGACGTTGCCCATCGCGGCGGACCCCGACCGACTCCGCGCCTCCGTCAAGGACGTCGCCGAGAACGTGATGATCGTCGACCTGGTCCGCAACGACCTCGGCCACCTCGCTGTCCCCGGTTCGGTGACAGTGACCGACCTGCTCGGTGTGTATCCCGCACCGGGCGTGTGGCATCTGGTGTCCACGGTCGAGGCGACGGTGCCTCCCGACACCGGCACGGGCGAGCTCCTCGACGCCACCTTCCCGCCGGCCTCCGTCACCGGTTGTCCCAAACACCGCGCCCGGCAACTGCTCTCGCAGTGGGAGCCGGATGCGCGCGGAATCTACTGCGGCACTGTCGGGTTCGCGTCGCCACTGGCCGGCGTCGAGCTGAACGTGGCCATCCGCACCGTCGAGTTCGATCCGGACGGCGGCGCCGTCCTCGGCGTCGGCGGCGGCATCACCGTCGACTCCGACCCCGACGCCGAGTGGCAGGAGTGCCTGGACAAGGCGTCGAGCATCCTCGCCCTCGGTTAACTCTCCCCGCCCTCGGCCTCACAGGTTCCCCGCGTCGGCACGGAAAGCTCGAAACTCGCCGCCCGGTCCGGCGACAGTTCCTCGGTCGCCGCGCAGATCCGGGCGATGATCGCCGCCGCGTCCAACCCCCAGGCACGCAGCACACCGTCCCCGCCCGCGGCGACGACGGTGTGGGCCCCCGGCAGGAAGCCGACCTGCCATCGGCCGGTGCCGGTGGTGGCGATCGGGCCGCCGACCTCCCGGGCCCGTCCGGCGTCGGAGACGTCCCACAGTCGCACCGTGCCGTCGTCGCTGCCGCTCACCAGTCGCCGCCCGTCGGGACTGAACGACACCGAGTAGACGGTGCCGCTGTGCCCGAGCAGCGCCGGCTGGCGGGCCGAGAGCGATCCGTCCGCCGCCCGGTCCCACACCACCACCGCCTGATCGTCGTCACCGGTCGCCATCCTGGTGCCGTCCGGGCTGAACGAGATCGCATTGATCCCGCCCTCCCCGGCATGGGACACGACGTGCGACTCGGGACGAGCGGGGTCCCGCACGTCCCACGAGTGCACCCCGCCGTCGGCGTCGGTAGCCACCAGGGTGTTGCCGTCCGGGCTGAAGGCCGCGGCCCGGACGAGATTGCTCGGGCCGTCCAAGGGCTCCCCCCACGGCACCGGGTGCCCGGGGTCGGCCAGGTTCCACAGCCGCACGCTGAAGTCGTCGTCACCCAGCGCCAGTGTGGTGCCGTCCGGGCTGAACGCCATCTCCCAGGTGAATCGTGTCTGCGTCACGATCGGCGCGCCCAGCGCGGTCGGGTGCGCCGGATCGCGCACGTCCCACAACTGGACATGTCCGCCGGTGGTGGGCGTCGTCGCCATCATCTTTCCGTCGGGCGAGAGTGCCGCCACGTGCGCGCCGCCGAGGGGCCGCGGCATCGGGGTCGCGCTCGCCGCGGCCAACCGCCCGTCGTTGCCGACCCGCCACAGCCGGATCACCGAGTCGTACCCGCCCGTGGCCATGAGCGAACCGTCCCGGCTCGTCGACGGCAGCGACAGCGCGGACTCGGAGACGGGCAGGTTCGTCCGCGGCAGGGCCCACACCCGCACCATCGAGTCCTGCCCACCGGTGACCACCGTCTCGCCGTCCGGCGAGAGGGCCATCGCGGGCACCCCGCCCCCGTTCCCGGTCAACGCCGGCCGCAGCGGCCGCAGGGTCCGGCGTTCCGGGTCCACGGACCACCGCTTCACCGTGCCGTCCCAGGAGGCGCTGGTGAGAGTCGCACCGTCCGCCGCGAAGGCGATCGTCCAGATCCCGCCGGTGTGTGCCTGCACCGGCGCCCCGACCTCTCGGACCGCGGCCACCTCCGTGGCGTCGAAGACCCGGAGGAATCCGTCGTCGCTGCTTGCTGCGAGGGTCCGTCCGTCGGGCGCGAAGGCCACCGAGTGCACCACGTCGCCGAACCCGGTGAGCACCGACGGCAGCGGCACGGGCCGGGTCGGGACCGCGATGTCCCACAACCGGACGCTGCGGTCGTCGCTGGCCGTCGCCAGCACCGCCGAGTCGGGCCGGAACGAGACCGTCCGGACCGCGCCGCCGTGTGCCGCGAGCACCGTGGCCGCGAACTGGCCCGACCACGGATCCGAGGTGTCGAACAGCGTCACGGTGCCGTTGTCGTTCGGCGCGGCCAACGTCCGCCCGTCCGGGCTGAACCGGACGTTGTGCACCGTTCGGGCACCTGTCGGGGCCGCCTCGAGCAGCGGCCTGGGCGCGCCCCGGTCGGTGACGTCCCAGATGAACACGGTGCCGTCGCCGCTGCCGGCCGCCAGGATCCGGCCGTCCGGACTGAACGACACCGATGCCATGTACTGGTCAGAGCCGGTCAGTGGCTCGCCGACCGGCCTCGGATCGGACCGATCGCCCAGGTCCCACAGCCGGACCGTGCGGTCGTCGCTGGCCGACGCCATCGTCTTGCCGTCGGGTGAGAGGGCCACTCCGTAGACCGGGCCCCGGTGCCCGCTCAGCGGCCGGCCGATCGGGGTCGACTCGGATGCGATCAGGCTCGAGTACGCCGCGTCGCTGCTCGGGTCCATCTGCCACGCGGCCAGTGACAACTGGGCGGCGGTCGTGGGGTCGGACTCACGCAGCGAATCCGACAGCGCGACGACCTGGCGGAACTGCGCGGCGCTGCGCTCCGATTCCGCGCGACTCTTCGCCGTCCATGCCGTCACACCCGCCACCAGTGCGAGGACAGCTGACAGTGCCAGGGCCGCCATGACGCCGCGTTGAATCCAGGTGTTGCGCTGCACCTGCTGAGTCGACGCCGCCAGGAACTCCGCTGCCGTCGGGTCCAGCGGAGCGGCCACCGGACCCGACGGGTTCTGCTCGGCGACCATGTCCAGCCGGCCACGCTGGTAGAGCAGGCTGTGGTTGCGGTCCGCGTCGGCCCAGCGCGCGGCGTCCGCCTCGATCTGCTGGCGCAGCGCCGAGTAGGACCGGTCCTCCTGGATCCAGTTCTTCAGCCGCGGCCAGGCATCGATCACCGCGTCGTGGATGAGTTCGACACTCTCGGTGTCGGCGACCAGTACCCGGGCTGCGATGAACTGGTCGACCACCCGCTGCGCGGCCTCGGTGTCCTCCCCGCCGAACGCCAGCAACTGTGGCAGGGTCCGCCGGATCTTCACGTCGGTGCCGGCGTCGGTGACGTACACCAGGTGCACCATCATCGACCGCGCCAGCACCTGCCCCCGCGGGTCCAGCGCCTCCCAGGTGCGTTCGGCGGTCGCCGCGACGGATCCGCGCACGCCACCGGTCGCCCGGTAGCTCGACATCGTGAGCGTGCCGCCACGCCTGCGCTCCCACATGGTGTCGAGCAGGTGCGAGAGCAACGGCAGGACGGTGTTGCTGCCTTCCTCGGAGGTCAGCGCACCGAGATCGTGCAGGATCAACTCCACCAGCCCGGCCTCGAGCTTGAGCCCGATCAGCCGGGCGGGACGGGTGATCACGTCCACCATGTCCGAACGGGTCAGCGGCGCGACCGTCTTGCTGTGCCGTTCGAGGGCGTGGGCCAGCACCGGGTAGGCGAGCGCCGGCTCGTAGAAGTCCGAGCGCATGGTCGCCACGACCGAGGGCGCCGAATCGGGGGTCTCGTCGTCGGACAGCGTCGAGGCCGCGTAGTCGAGGACCAGGAGGAATCGTGCCCGCTCGTCGGGGTCGCCGCACTGGGTGAACAGCTCCTCGGTCTGGTCGACGACGACGAGCAACGTCGCGGCACCGAGCCGGCCGGCCGCGCCGCGCAGGGCACGTCGCACCGACTCCGGGTCGGGGCTGTCGACGACGTCCGTCAGCTCCGGGATCGCGTCGCACAGCGCCTGCAGCGGCGCCTGTCCCGGGGTGACCACGACCGGCACGCAGGCACTGTCGCCCGCGCCCGGCGCCACCCGGGCCAGTTCCGGGACGAGTCCCGCCTGCACCAGCGACGACTTCCCGACGCCGGACGCGCCGGTGACGATCACGATGCCGTGCCCCTGCGCGGAGACCACCGCGTCGACCAGCCCCCGCAGGCTCTCCACCCGGCCGAAGAACAGTCGGGCGTCCTCTGCCCGGTACGGCTCGAGACCGCGGTACGGCCGCACCCCGGTGACCGGTACGGCAACGACCGGTGCCGTCGCCTCGCTGCGCGCCCGGGGGGCGCTCACGTCGCGGGCGTTCTTCCACCAGGCCTGCCACTGCTGGGTGGAGTAGAGGCCGGGCGCAGGCGGCTGTCCGTGCACCGCGGAGGCGGCCCGGATCAGGACGACGAGAACGGGTCGCACCGATTCGAAGGTGGCGGGCACCCGCTTGCCCGACCGCCAGTCGCTGATCCGCTGTACCGAGATCTGCTTGTCGACGCCGATCGCACGGCCGACCGCCGAGGCCTCGGACACCACCTTCTTGAGGGCTGGCCCACCCGCCGTCGCGAACAGCAGCCGCAGCTGGTCGGCAAAGAATCGACGGGCCTGCTCCGACTGGTCCTGCTCACCCTGGTCGTCCTGGACGTGCGGATTCCGCTCATCAGTCGCGCCGTCGTCGTCAACCATCGTTCATCCCTCTCCACCACAGGGCGAAATTCCGCTGCGGAAAAGTTCCTCACCCGTTGCGAACTGGGACGATACCTGGAATCTCAGAGTCAACATTGCTCGGCTCCCCTCGCCCGTCCAGTGTTGTCCTCGGCGCACGGGGGGCCCGGCGCCAACCACGTGGCACCGGCGGGGACTGACAATTTCGAGGGGTAGTTCCCGCCGGATCCGCGACCCGCGACGAGAAATGGGACACCGAGAACCTTGACCAGAATCGCGACCCAGATCGCCTCTCGAGTTCCGCCTACGCTGTCCGCCTTCCTGGTGATCGCGGCAGCCGTCGGACTGATCCTCCTGATGTCCCCCGGGTTCTGATCCCACGGACCTGCACCCGGCGCGGCGGCCTCAGTCCTTGCGCGCGGCTAGCACCGTCTCGTAGAGCTCCCGCTTGGACACCCCCGCGGTGGCGACCATCGCGCACGCGTCCTTGAGCCGCTCGCCCGCGGCCACCAGCCGCTCCACCTCGTCGACGAGGTCCGCCGGCTCGGCGGCCACCGCCGTCGCTCCCTCGAGCACCACGGTGATCTCTCCGCGAACCCCGTCGGCCGCCCACTCGGCGAGCTCGGCCAGGGTGCCGCGTCGCACCTCCTCGTAGGTCTTCGTCAGCTCCCGGCACACCGCCGCGCGGCGCTCCCCGCCCAACACCGCGGCCGCGTCGGCCAGGCAGTCCGCGATTCGGTGCGGCGCCTCGAAGAACACGCACGCACGCGGCTCGGTCCGCAGCGCCTCGAACCACGTCCGGCGCTGCCCCTGCTTGCGCGGCGGGAAGCCGTCGAAGCAGAACCGCTCGACCGGCAGCCCAGACAACGCCAGCGCCGTGGTGACCGCGGACGGGCCCGGCAGGCAGGTGACGGGCAGGTCCCGCGCGACACACGCCGCGACCAGCCGGTACCCGGGGTCGCTCACCGACGGCATCCCGGCGTCGGTCACCAGCAGCACCGTCCGGCCCTCCGCGACGTCGGCGACCAGCGCGGGCAGTCGCGTGGTCTCGACCTGGTCGTAGAAGCTGACCACCTTGCCGGTGATGGTGACGCCGAGCGCGGACGCGAGGTGCTTGGTGCGCCGGGTGTCCTCCGCCGCGACCACGTCCGCGGTCGCGAGCGCGACTTTCAGTCGTTCCGAGGCGTCGCGGACGTCCCCCATCGGCGTCGCGGCAAGGACCAGGGAACCATTCATGCACGACAGCCTACGATCGTCGGGTGACCCTGTTGACCGACGAGCGCCCGACGCCCCACGTCGACCCCCGCGGTCACCTCTCCCCGGCGCCCCTGGCGCCCGAACCCAAGACCGGCCCGACCGACCGCTTCCGCGGCTGGGTTGTCACCGTGTTCCTCACCCTCGTGGCCGCGATCACCCGGTTCACCATGCTCGGCTACCCCACCGACGCGGGCACCCCGGTGTTCGACGAGAAGCACTACGCGCCGCAGGGCTGGCAGGTGCTCACCAACGGCTGGATCGAGAACAACCCGGGTTACGGACTCGTGGTGCACCCGCCGGTCGGCAAGCAACTGATCGCCGTCGGCGAGGCGCTGTTCGGGTACAACGGCTGGGGTTGGCGCTTCTCCGCCGCGGTCGCGGGCACCCTGCTGGTGCTGCTGGTGATCCGGATCGTGCGACGGATGGCGCGGTCGACACTGGTCGGGGCGATCGCGGGGCTGCTTCTGATCGCGGACGGGGTCACCTTCGTCTCGTCCCGGATCGGGATGCTCGACATCTTCATGGCCCTGTTCGTGGTCGCCGCGTTCGGCTGCCTGATCGTCGACCGCGACGAGGTGCGGGCCCGGATGGCTCGCGTCTACGCGGAGGGCCGGATCGGGGTCACCGACTACGGCCCCCGGCTGGGGGTGCGCTGGTGGCGGTTCGGCGCCGGCGTGATGCTGGGCCTCGCCTGCGGGACCAAGTGGTCGGGCCTGTACTTCATCGCGTTCTTCGGCCTGATGAGCGTGGCCTTCGACGTCGCCGCCCGCCGCCGCTACGGGGTGCGCCGGCCGTGGCTCGGCGCGGGCCTGCGCGACGTCGGACCCGCGCTGTACGCGCTGGTGGTCGTCCCCGTCCTGGTCTACCTGGCCACCTACTGGGCGTGGTTCGCCTCGGAGACCGGCGTCGACCGGCACGCCGTCGGAAACCAGCTCGGCTTCGACGGCAGCTTCTCGTTCGTCCCCGCCGCGCTGCGCTCGCTCTGGTACTACAGCGGCAACGTGCTCGAGTTCCACGGCGGTCTGACCAACTCGGCGGGCAACCACCATCCGTGGGAGTCCAAGCCGTGGACGTGGCCGATGGGTCTGCGGCCGATGCTCTACTACTTCGCCGAGGGCGACGAGGTGTCCGGCTGCGGCGCCGCGAGCTGCGTCAAGGCCGTGATGCTGATCGGCACGCCGGCGATGTGGTGGCTGGCGCTGCCGATGCTCGGCTGGGCGTTGTGGCGCACCGTCGTGGGCCGCGACTGGCGCTACGCCGCGGTGCTCACCGGGTACGCCGCCGGGCTGCTGCCCTGGTTCGTCACGATGGACCGGCAGATGTACTTCTTCTACGCCGTCGCGCTGGCACCGTTCCTGGCCATGGGCCTGGCCCTGGTGTGCGGGGAGGTGATCGGCCGCGCCCGAGCGAGCTACGAGCGCCGCCGCACCGGCCTGCTCGCGGTCGCGTTGTACCTGGGCCTGGTCATCGCGAACTTCGCCTGGCTGTGGCCGATCCTGACGGCCGTCCCGATCACCCCGGAGATGTGGCAGCAGCAGCTGTGGCTGCCGAGCTGGCGGTGACAGTCACCCCTCGTCGACCCTCACCGGGCCCTGCCGCACCTGAATTCGTTTCCTGATCCGGAAGCCACATCCAGCACATCACTCGCCGGCGCGCGCGGCCTCGTGCAAACAGATGAGATCGGCCATACTCGGATGGAACCGCTGGACGCCGTATGCCAACCGATGCCGGGGTGGTCGATGATCTCAGTCGACGATTTTTCCCGCCTCGTGTCCGCGATCTACGCATCGGCCGTCACGCCGGAGCAATGGGATCCGACCCTTGTCGAGCTTGTCCGCGCCTTTGACGGCGCCGGCGCCGGCTTGCTGACTTCGGCACCGGCGACCCGACAATCCGACGTCATGGTGCGTCAGGTCGGCGCCGACCCGTCCGCAAGAACGACCTACAACGAGTACTACGGTCGGCTCGACTATGTGGCGACAGCCGTGGAAAACGCTCCGGTCGGCCGAATTCACACCGGGACCGAACTGATCCTCCCCAACGTGCACACCGAGTTCTACGCGGACTGGTGCCGCCCCAACCACTTCCAGGACGGACTGTTCGTCCGACTGGCCGGTGGCACCCCGAGCGCATGGCTGGGGGTCGCCGCGCCTCGTGGCCCGGAACCCTTCGGAACCACCGACCGGCTGACGCTGATGAGGCAGCTGGTCCCGCACCTGAAACAGGCAATCCACACGCGGATGGAACTCGCGACCCTCGCGCAGCGCGAACATGAACTGGCCAGAGCAATCGACCAGTTCCAGCACGGCATCGTGGTCATCGGACCGGACTACCGAATTCTGCACCTCAACACAGCGGCCGAGACGATCCTCGTTTCCTGCGACGGCCTCCAACTCCGCCCCCATGGATCCATCGCGGCGACCCTCTCTCGGGCAGATCGAGAACTCCGCCGCCTCGTGTGCCTCGCGCTGGACACCCAAGAGGACCGTGTCCCCGAAGGCGGCTCATTTGCCTGCCCCCGCCCGTCCGGGCGACGCGGATACGCGGTTCACGTGGTTCCGCTCAGCCCCGACACCGACGGACTGAGCCATTCGACAGTGACCGCCCTCGTCCTGATCGTCGACCCAGAGCGTGAACCTGAACCGGACACCGCCGTCCTGCGCCGCCTGTACTCCCTCACCGACACCGAGGCGGAGGTCGCCATGCGGGTGGCTCGGGGCGAAGGACTGAAACCGGTTGCCGACGAACTCTCCGTGTCGATGACGACGATTCGGACTCACCTCCAGCACGTCTTCGACAAGACCGACACACACCGTCAGGCCGAACTCGTCCGCGTCCTGCTCGCCATCGGTCCCTCGTTTCACGATGCCTCCCAGGACTGAGGCTGCTGATCGCCTCGAGAACCTGCTAGTGACCGACTCGCTTGGCCCGTGTGCGGGGCCGCGGCAGTCGTCGCCGCTCCCGCTTCGCCTCGAGGATCATCGGGTCGTGGCACAGGTCGCGGTAGAGCGAGACGCACAGCCCGATCATCACCAGCACGAACGGTGCGGCCGCGATGATGGTCATCGTCTGCAGCCCGTTCAACGCGTCCTCGCCGCCGGTCCACAGCAGCAGCGCCGCGACGCCACCGGTCAGCAGACCCCAGAACACCACAACCCAGCGACTCGGCTGCAGGGTGCCGCGCTGCGAGAGCGAGCCCATCACCATCGACGCGGCATCCGCGCCGGAGACGAAGAAGATGGCGACCAGGATCATCACCAGGACCGTCGAGACCCCCGCCAACGGCAGGTTGTCCAGCATCCCGAACAGTTGGGACTCGGAACTGCCCCGCTCCGCGAGCGGGATGCCGTCGCGTTGCTCGCCGATGGCGGCGCCGCCGAACACCGAGAACCACAGCAGGCTGACCACGCTGGGCACCAGGATCACGCCGACCACGAACTCACGGATGGTGCGGCCGCGGCTGATGCGGGCCAGGAACATCCCGACGAACGGGGTCCAGGAGATCCACCAGGCCCAGTAGAAGATCGTCCACGAGGACAGCCACTCGGCGGTCTCCGGGTTGCTGGACGCCGCGGTCCGCGCGGACATCTCGGCGATCTGGCCGGCGTAGGCGCCGAGGGTGTTCGGGATCAGGTTGAGGATCAGGACGGTCGGCCCCAGCACGAACACGAACACCGCCAGCACCAGCGCCAGCACCATGTTGATGTTGGAGAGCCACTGGATGCCCTTCGACACCCCGGAGACGGCCGAGGCGACGAAGGCGAGCGTGAGCACGGCGACGATCGAGACGAGCAGCAGCGTGCCCGCCTCCTCGAGCCAGCCGGTGACCTCGAAGCCGGACCCGATCTGCAGGGCGCCCAGTCCGAGGGAGGCCGCGGTGCCGAACATCGTCGCGAAGATGGCGAGGATGTCGATGACCTTGCCGATCGGCCCCTCCGCGCGGCGGCCGAGCAGGGCGATGAACGCCGAGCTGAACAACTGCTTGCGCCCGCGACGGTAGGTGCCGTAGGCCAACGCGAGGCCGACCACCGCGTACGTCGACCACGGGTGCAGGCTCCAGTGGAACATGGTGGTCGCCATCGCGGTGCCGACCCCACCGTCGGTGCCCGGCGGCGGGGTAACGAAGTGCGCCAGCGGTTCTGCCACGCCGAAGAACATGAGGCCGATGCCCATGCCGGCGCTGAACATCATCGCGATCCAGCTGACGGTCTTGAACTCCGGCTTCTCGCCGTCCTTGCCGAGCGGAATCCGGCCGAACGGGCTGACCGCCAACCAGAGCGCGAACAGGACGAAGCCGGTCGCGGCGAGGATGAACAGCCAGCCGAGGTTGGTGACGAGCCAGTCGAGCGTCGAACTGGTGACCCGGTCCAGGCTGTCGGGACCGACGATGCCCCAGATCAGGATGGCCGCGACGATGACCGCGGTGACCCCGAACACCACGAAATCCGTGCGGACGGCGCCACCGGCAGACCCCGCTCCACCGGTACCGGCGGCTTCCGCGCGTTCGGTGGGGTCGGAATCTTGATCGGACAAATCGGTATTCGCCGCCATGCAGACTCACGTTGCTTGTCCGCACAGGCAATTGCAAGCCGACGCGGCCGGGGAATTGCCGGCCGGCCGCGCCGGTTTACGGCGTTACACTGCGGATTTGGAGCCGAATCGACCGCCCAAGAGCGCATCGATGCTGAGCCGGCCCGCACCGATCGCGGCGATCAGCAACGAGGAGACGCCGAGCGCCAGGACGAGTTCGTACCCGCCCTCGGAGACGAAGATGCCCTTGTCGATGTGCACGATGAAGAAGGCCCCGACCATGTCGAGGAACAGCAGGATCCCGGCGATCGGAGTGGCGATCCCGGCGATCAACGCGAAACCGCCGACCAGTTCTACGGTCGCCGCGACGATCGCGGACACGTCCGGCAGCGGCGCACCCATGGCGTCGAATGCGGCCTGGGTCTTCGCAATTCCGTTGGTGAAGAACTTCTGCCAGCCGTGGGCGACGAAGATGACGCCGATGCCGACGCGGGCGACGAGCAGGGCGAGGTCCTTGAAAGCGCTGGATTTCATCTACAGGTCCTTTGCTGTGCGCACGGAAGGTCGGGAACGAGACCACCCTGACACAGGATGGTTGAAGCGTCAACCTTCCCGCGGGCGTGTCGGAAGCCGCCCTCACCGAGCGAGAACGCGCGCCGGACGCCGCCGGAAGTACCCGATCCAGGACGCCAGCACCACCGCCACCACCAGGAGCCGGACCAGGGTCACGGCGTCCACCGGGTAGAGCACCCCGGTGAGGTAGTGCGAGATGAACCCCGTCGACGGCAACTCCGGCTGGCCCGACATCCGCCGGGCCCAGTTCTCCAGGTCGGTCAGCGGGCATTCGTAACCCACCAGCACCGACCCCACGCCCCACGCCACCACCGCGACATGGAGGGCGATCGTCCGACGCCAGCGCCAGGCCAGGAACCCGCCGACCACCAGGTATCCGATGAAGGCGAGGTGGGCCGCGACGGTCGCCGCCTCGACCACCCGGTAGACCATCGCCACCCCTTCGCCCCAGCCCACACAGTGTCCCAGCCCCCACGGTCGAGCGTAGTCCGGCGGCGCTTACGCGCCGCGGATCGCGGCGGCCACCAGTTCCCCGGCGACGTCGTCGCCCAGGCCCAGGTCGCGGATGGCGGCGACGTACGCGGTGGCCGCCCGCTGGGCCGCAGTCAGCGTCGGGTCGCCCGAGGACGCAACGAAGGAACCGGCTCGACCGCGGGTCTCGATCGCGCCGACCGCCTCGAGTTCCTTGTAGGACTTGGCGACGGTGTTCGGCGCCAGCCCCAACTCCTCTGCCAACGCACGCACCGTCGGCAGCTTGGTGCCGGCGATCAGTTCACCTCGGCGGATCAGAGCGAGCACCCTCAGCTTCACCTGCTCGTAGGGCGGCGTCGCGGAGTCCGGGTCGATGACGATGCGCATGCGGCGAGGCTAGCCGGGCAAGCCCCGATCCAGCTCGCCGAACGCCGAGATTCACTCGGCGAAGGCCTGCTCGAGCCCGTCGAACCAGGCGGCGTCCTCGACCAGGGCCCGGCTTCTCCAACCGTCCGGCGTGCGCACCAACTCGTGGTTGTACCAACCGCCGCAGAAGAACTGCCTGCCCGGCTTGACGACCATCGGGTTGAAGAACATCGCCCGCACCCGGGCGCCGTCGGCGGTGAACTCGACGTCGATGTTCGAGACGAAGTGCTGGGTCCGGGTGAACAGGTCGAGCATGGTCGTCAACTGCGCCACCACCTCCTCCACGCCGCCGCTCGGACCGCCGGTCTCGGAGTAGTCGATGGCCGCGTCCGGGGTGAACACCGTCCGGTAGAGCGCCCAGTCCTTGGTGTCGACGGCGTGCGCGTAGCGGGTGAGCAGGTCCGCGATCTCGATCCGGTCGGAGAGGGTCTGCAAGTCCATGCAGGCAATGAAAGCGCACCACCCTCCCCGACCGCCGGAAAACCGTGAGGAACTACGCCGTGCTGGTCACCGGACGTTCGCCGACCGACGGGATGCCACCGTCCTCGGATGCGCTGCGCGGCACGGTGAATGTCGCGATCACGCAGAGTATTGCGACGGCGAAACACGCCAGCGTGTACCAGAGGTTGCCGATCGGATCGCCGTTGTCGGTGACACCGTCGACCGCCCCGAAGAAGTCCGGCAGCGCGGTCGCCCACAGCAGGCCCATCACCGCGAGGTACACGACGGCGTACACCCGGACGAAGTTGTTCGAGTACGGCGGGACGTCAGCGGCGGTGCGCCGCAACCGCGACCACTGGCGGGCCAGGAGCGGGATCGCGACGACCGTGATGGCGACCAGTTCGGCCGCGTACAGGAACCCGCGGACGGTGTCGCTGCCCATTCCGAAGACGGTCGCCGGGAGCGGGAGCACGAACACCCCGATCGAGGCGGTGAGACCGATCACCACGGTGCGCCACACCAGTGCGAGCCCGGAGAAGCGCCGGCCCGCATCGACGTGCCGGCCGACGAAGAACTGGACGCACAGAGCCAACGACATCGGCCACAGCGCCGCGAACACCACGACGCTCGGCAGCGGAACCGAATCGAAGAAGGGCAGGTTGACCTTGTTGTCGAGCGTCCACTCCCACCAGCGCAGCTGCGGCCCGAGCTGGTCGAAGATCTCGTAGAACGCGTGGTGGACGAAGCCGACGCACACCGCGCCGAGGAACACCCCGTAGCGCCGGAACACACCGAGCATGCGGACGATCTCGAACGCCAGCGTCGCCATCAGCGGATAGATGGCGATGATGTAGAGCGGGAGTCGGCCCCACAGGAAGTCCACGGTGAACACGTTGTGCGCGAACATCGTGCCCAGGTATTCCTCGGTGCCGAATGTGGCCGGGAAGTAGATCGGCGGCTCGATTACGAACAGGAACGCGGTGGCACCGAACCACAGCACCAGGTTCGTGGGATCACCGTGCCGGCGAAGCCGCAGGATCGCGTACACGAGCGCGAGCACCGACCCGAGCACGATCATCCACTCGAGCACCGGCAGCGTCCAGTTCTCCAGCGCGGCCGGATTGCGCACCTCGAAGAGCCCACCGGCCTCCTCGCACGAGAAGCCCAGCCGGGTCGCGAGATCCGAGAAGGTGGGCGAACAGTGGTCCGACATCAGTTCGCCCCCGCGGGGACCGGCTCGGCCTCAGGCTTCTGCGAGTCCGCGGTGTACCAGCGGGTGCAGTCGTAGCCCGCGTCGTAACGGGTGAACCACTCGCCGGCGAGGACGGGCAGTTTCTCGTGTTCGGGCTTGTGCCCGGGCATCTGGCTGCGGATGGCGCCCCCGAGGGCGGTCAACTGCTGACCGATCGGCAGGCCGTCGAACGCTCGCGGCATCGGCCCCTTGGTCAGGTACGGCGCGAAGGCGGTGAGCACCTTCTGCTTGGCCCGGTGCCGGGCGAACATCGACATCGAGTCGACCTTCCGCTCGGACAGCGGAACGTGCTGGTTGAAGCCGGCACACGCAATCCGGATCGACTTCATCACGTGCGCGAAGATCGACGCGGCCATCCGCATCCGGTAGAGCTCGTTGCCGACGACGGAGTTGTAGATGATCAACGCCGAACTGCGGTGCTCGACCTCCTCGACGAAGTGCCAGAGGAACAGGGACGCGACCCGGTCGTCGCCGGGCCGGAACAGGGTGGCCTCGTTGTCGAGCATCAGCTTGAACACCGGAGTGAACGTGGCCTCCAGGTCGGCGGTGTACGCCAGCCGGTAGTTGATCGAGGTCCGCTCGGTGAGGAGGTCGAACTCGCCGGTCACGGCGTCGAGGGTGTTCTGCAGGCCGGGGTACCGCCGGATCAGCGCGTTCACGTGCTGGCGGTGTGCGGTGGAGTGGTGGCCCTCCTGGCGCATGAACGCGACTGCCTCCGCCGCGACCTCCGGATCGGTGATCAGCGGCTTCGCCTGCAGGATCAGCTTGACGATCATCTTCTCGAAGCCGATCGCGAGGAACGAGACCGCGTTGGACATGCTCGACCAGGCCGGGTTCTCCGGGTTCCAGAGGAAGGGGACGTCTTCGCCCTCGAACCCGAAGTCCATCTTCCGGGGTTTCAGTTCCGTCATGCGCGATTCCTCGATTCGTCGATGCGTGCGAGCCCTGCCAGGGCAGGTGGAGGCCACCTTCGACGCGATCATACAAATATGCGCGACTGCGTATGATGACTTTCGCTGAATCCACCGCGCCTCACGCCGCCCGCCGTCGCAGCCCTGGTACCGTCCGCCCGTGGCACGCAGACGTGGATGGGGTGGGCAACCGCCGGTCGATGACGACGAGGCGTCGCGCCGAATCGTCTCCACTGCAGTCGATCTGATCGGCAGAACGGGTTCGGCAATCAGCATTGCCGACGTCGCGGAGTCACTCGGTGTCATCCGCCAGACGGTGTATCGGTACTTCCCCAGCGCGGATGTCCTGATGAAGGCGGCGGCGATCGCATCGGTCGACGACTTTCTCGATCGGCTGGCGCGGCAGGTACGTGGCATCGAGGATCCCGCCGAAGCAATGACCGAGGGCGTGGTCTACACACTGGCCGAGGTCCGTCGAACCCCCCATCTGGGCATCCTGCTCACGGGCACGTACCCGAACGTCCACCCCGACGGCATCACGTCCCCAGAGGCACGTGCCTTCGGAATGACGATGATCAGACGCTTCGACGTCGACTGGGAACGCCACGGGTACGACGACGACGCGCTTGGCGAACTCGTCGAGTACGTCCTGCGGACGATGCAGTCGTTCTTTGTCTCCCCGGGCAACCCGCCGCGAAGTGACGACGAGCTGCGAGGCTACCTGCGGCGCTGGATGGGGACGGCGATCATGGCCCAGACGCGGCGATCGGCAAGCAACTAGGCCTGCAGCGTTTCGGAGCCGGCGCACCGCCGGGCCGCGAGCGCCGCGGTGACCCGGACCAGGTCCCGGGGCGAGCTCACATCCAGCCCGGTCAGCGTCGCCAGCTTGCGCAGCCGGTAGGCGACTGTGTTCGGGTGCACGTGCAACGCAGTCGCTGCGGCGGCACGGTCGTAGCCGGCGTCGACGTAGGCCTCGAGCGTGCGGAGTACCGACTCGTGGGAACCCAGCGGGGACAACAGATCCGCCAGCACTGCGTGCGCCGCACTCGGCCTGCTCAGCTGGTACTCGACCGGCACGTCCTGGAGACGGAACAGGCCCGTCCGGTGCCCGTGACGGCGCGCCACCTCGAGCACCTCCCTGGCCTCGACCAGCGCACCGGGGATCCTCGTGGGTGCGGCCGCGGAGACCGCGGTGACGACGGCGGCACCGATCACACGTTCCAGGTCCAGCAGGTTCCGGCGCAACGCGACGTACTGCGGGCTGTCGGACCAATTGCCCTCGGTCGGTTCGGAATCGACGATCGGGATGAGCACCGTTCCGCCGCTGCTGGTCACCGCACACAGCGCTTTGTCGCGGCCGACGTTGTCGAGTTCGCGCTGGAGCCGTCGGACCTTGCGCCGCTCGGCGACCGCGGTGTCCACCCCCGCGGCCGCCTCGTCCGGGTGCGGGTCGACGTGCAGCGCGACCACCCAGTAGAGCCGAGCGAGTGTGAGACCGACCCGGTCGGCGGCCCCCGCCGGGTCGGCGCCCGAGGACAACGCCATCAGGAGGGCCCGGCGGGCGCCGTCGTCCTCACTCGGCGGTGCATGGTCCGACCCGTACCCCGCCACCACCGCGGACGTCGCGGCGAGCAGGTAGGTGTGCAGCAACTGCCCCGCTCGCGCGAGTGCCGGACCGTCGCCGCCACCGGCCAGCCCCGCGATCGACGCCCACCACTGCTGAACGCCGAGGTGGTACGCGTGCAGGATCTCGGCCAGGGGCACCAGCTCCTCTGCCCGGTGCCCGGCCGAGACCCGCAGGTCCGCCACTTCCGAGGGCGTCGGCTCCCGCGCCGTCCTGAGCATGGCGATGAACAGCTCGAGGTTCCGCCGGACGATCGCGGTGACGTCGTTGCGGATCGCCTCCTCCGGCAGTGACCGGTAGAAGGGGACGTCAGTCCGGACCACTCTGACGGTCTCGGCAACCAGCGAGTGAGTCCGCTGCGCCAACTGGTCCGCCAGCGACCGACCGCCGATCGAAATGGGACCCTCTCGGTCCGCTTTGCTCACAGACACAAAAACCCCCCGAATGTTGGTCGCAATCTACAACTACCACCTGCAGTTTCCCGATCAATATGTAATCCACGCCACTCTCTGCTGCACAAACGGTGCACCCGAAACGGAGCGGCTCACGAGAGAAGGAGCCTCGGTGACTCAGATGATCAGCCGTGCCACCAGGTCGGGGGCAACTGCCGCCGCCACCCTGTGCCTGCTGGCGGCCGCGGGCAACGCCGGCGCCGCCCCCCTCGATGCCGGCCGGATCGACTACGTGGCGATCGGCGATTCCGCCGCGGCCGGCCCGCTGCTTCCCGACCAGGACATGAGCGCGCCCGGATGCCTGCGGTCGCACCTGAACTACCCCGCCGTGGTGGCCGCGGAGCTGGGCGCCACGCTCACCGACGTCAGTTGCTCGTCGGCGAGGACCGCCAACATCACGAACACCCCGCAGCGCACCTTCTCCGGCACCGCGACACCGCAACTCGACGCATTGAACCGGGACACCGACCTCGTCACCGTCACCATCGGCGCCAACGACTTCAACCTCTTCACCACCGCCCTCAGCTGCGCCAACCCGCTGCCACAACCGACCGGGTCGTCCTGCCGCGACAAGTTCAACGCCGGCGGACGCAACCAGCAGCGGGACCAGATCGCGGGTTGGGCACCGACCTGGGGGGCGATGCTCGACCAGGTCCGCGAGCGGGCGCCGTACGCGGAGATCGCGGTGGTGGGTTACGGCACCTACCTGCGACCGGGCGGATGCCCCGCACAGCAACCGATCTGGTCGCAGGACGCCGACTACCTGCAGAGCGTGATGACCGACGCCAACGCCGCGATGGAAGCGGAGGCCACCCGACGTGGCATCCGCTTCGTCGACATCACCCAGGCCACCTCGGGCCACGACATCTGCGCAGCCCCCGGGCAGGCGGCCTACACCGGCCTCGTCCCGACCGAACCTGCCGTGCCGCTGCACCCGACGGTGTTCGGAATGCAGGCGATCGGTGCACAGGTAGCCGAGCAACTGCGCTGACGCGCCGCTCCTGAACC
This sequence comes from Rhodococcus tukisamuensis NBRC 100609, assembly GCF_001894985.1. Lineage (GTDB taxonomy): Bacteria > Actinomycetota > Actinomycetes > Mycobacteriales > Mycobacteriaceae > Rhodococcus_G > Rhodococcus_G tukisamuensis. The sequence continues at coordinate 38,102 of NZ_BCXG01000032.1, forward strand.
AGAGCTTGTTCTCGCACGGCACTGCCTGCGACAGAACAGGTTTCCGACCCGCTCCCACCGAATCTGCGAGGCCCCATGTCCGTGCACGAATCCGCCGCGCCCCCGTCGGCGCTGCCCGCGTCACCACCGTCGACAACCACGACCAATGTCGTCAGCGGAGCGCTGGTCGCGCTCTTCCTGGCCAACCTGGTGAACTTCTTCGACCGCTCGATCCCCTCCGTGGTCGCCGAACCCATCAAGGCCGAGTTCTCCCTCAGCGATCTGCAACTCGGCCTCGTCATGTCGGCCTTCACCCTGGTCTACGCGATCGCGGGCCTACCGCTCGGCAGGCTCGCGGACACCGGCAACAGGCCGAAGATCATCGGCGTGGGCCTACTGATGTGGAGCGGGTTGACCGCGGCGACCGGCGCGGCGGGCAGTTACCTGCTCTTCATCCTGGCCCGGCTCGGCGTGGGCATCGGCGAGGCGAGCTTCACCCCGGCCGCGAACTCGATGATCGGCGACATGTACCCGGCGGAGCGGCGATCTCGCGCACTCGGCATCTTCATGCTCGGGCTGCCGCTCGGCCTCATGCTGGCGTTCTTCACCGTCGGCAAGATCACCGAGGCCTTCGGCTCCTGGCGGGCGCCGTTCTTCGTCGCGGCCGTGCCCGGCGTGGCGCTCGCCGTCGTCCTGTACCGGATGCGGGACCCCGAGCGCGGGGCCGCCGAACACACCTCCGCCACCGGCGCGGCTCCCACCGGCGCCGCCCCGGTCTCGCGACCGATCCGCCGGCTGCTGTCGATCCCGACGCTCCGCTGGCTGATCCTCGCGGGGCTGACCTTCAACTTCGCCGCGTACGCCGTGAACTCGTTCGTGGTGCCGCTGCTCATGCGCCAGTACGAGTTGAAGTTGACGCCCGCCGCCGCGGTCACCGGAATCATCGTCGGGTTGACCGGCCTCGTCGGACTGGTGGCGGGCGCCCGACTGGCGGACCGCGCGTCGACCAGGTCGCCGAATGCCCGTCTCAGGATCGGGGTCTTCAGTTGCGCCGCGGCCGCTCCGTTGACCGCCCTCGCCCTGATGCAGAACGGGGGGAGCGTCGTCGCCTTCACCGCCTTCTTCGCCGCCGGCTGGTTGTTGGCGTACGCCTTCTACATCAGCGTCTATCCCACGATCCACGACGTGGTGGTCCCGCCGCTGCGCGCCACCGCGACCGCCTTGTTCTTTGCGGCGATGTACCTGCTCGGCGGCTTCTCGGGACCGGTCGTGGTGGGCGCCATCTCCGACTGGTTCGCCGAGCGCGCGCTCGACTCGGCGGGTACCGGAACGCTGGCCCAGTACGCGGGTGAGGGACTGAACTCGGCCATGTACCTGGTGCCGATCATGTTGGCGCTCACCGCCGTCTTCATCTTCCTGGCCACCCGGACGGTCGCAGCGGACGCGACCCGCATGCGCCGGACGCTGGAGGGCCGCTGAGGTCGCCGGCAGCCGGTCGAGCGGGCCGGGGGCACAATGGCTGACATGGCGACATCCGACACGAACACGCACGCGACGATCTACCACAACCAGCGCTGCAGCACCTCGCGCACGGTGCTCAAGCTGATCGAGGACGCGGGCATCGAACCGACCATCGTGAAGTATCTCGACACGCCACCCTCGCGCGACGGCCTGCGCAAGCTGCTCGACGACGCCGGGCTCAAGCCCAGCGAGGCGATCCGACGCAAGGAGTCCGTCTACACCGAACTCGGGTTGGCGCAGGCGAGCGAGGACGAGCTGCTCGATGCCATGGTCGAGAACCCGATCCTGATCGAGCGCCCGATCGTGGTCACCGACAAGGGCACGGTGCTCGCCCGGCCGGCCGACAAGGTGTCCACCATCCTGTAGTCACCTCGATCGTCACGGCACGGCCCCGTCGACGCCAGTCGTCGGGGCCGTGCCTCGTTCAGATCAGGACTCGGACGATCCCGCCGAACCGGAACCACCCGAACCGGACTCCCCCGAAGCGGAGCCCAGGTCGAGCGATCCCGATTGGCGACCGGAGTCACAGCATCGTGGCCGTAGCGGCGGGCTCGCCTGCCGCCGAAGGTGCCTGACGCTCAGAGCAGATCGCGTGAGACCGGGCACGACATGCAGCGGGGTCCGCCGCGACCGGAGCCGAGTTCGGACCCCGAGATCCGCAGCACCTCGATGCCCGACGCCTCGAGCCGGGCGTTGGTCTCGACGTTGCGCTCGTAGGCGACCACCACTCCGGGCGAGAGCGCGAGGGTGTTGTTCCCGTCGTCCCACTGCTCGCGTTCGGCGGTCACGTGGTCGAGCCCGGTGTCAATCACCCGCAACTTGCCGATGTCCATCGCCTCGGCCGCCGCTTCCAGGAAGGGTTCGGCGCCGCGGATGCTCACGCCGCCGTCCTCGCGTCGGATGGTGAAGGCGGTCAGGGTGTGCTGGATCGCGGGGTACATCACCACCGCATCGACGTCGACCATCGTGCACACGGTGTCCAGGTGCATCGACGCCCTGCGTTGCTCGATCGGCACCACCAGCACCGTGTGCGCGAGTCCGTCCTCGAACACGCTGCGCGCCAACGCCTCCGCTCCCGCCGGGGTGGTTCTCTCGCCCACCCCGACGGCGATCACCCCCGGCGAGAGCAGCAGCACGTCGCCGCCCTCGACCGGCGCGGTGTGCGACTCGTAGGCCCGCCGCACCCCGAGGAAGCGTGGATGGTGCGCGTAGATCAGGTCGGTGAGCGAGGCCTCCCGGGCGCGTGCCGGCAGGGCGAGAGCCGTGATCGCCACCCGGTCGCCGATCCAGAACGACGAGTCCCGGGTGAAGAGCAGGTTCGGCAGCGGTTCGATCACGAAGTCGCCACCGTGGTGCATCCGCCGCACCAGGGACGACCCGGCCGGCCCGATCGGCAGTTCGTCGAATGTCATCCCCGCGGTCAGGAGGTTGGCCAGAGCGGCGGGCGCGACGGTGCGCAGGTACGACGCCAGTTCCTGAGCCAGCGAGTGCCCGAGCCGACGGGGGTCGACCGCGGCCGAGATGCCCTGCATGCGGGCCGCACCGCTCGCGGTCAACGCCTCGGTCAGCAGGTCCGAGAGCAGCAGCACCTCGACGCCCCGCGAACGCAGCAACGCGGCGAAGGCATCGTGCTCGTCCTGGGCCCGGTCCACCCACGGCAGTCCGTCGAAGAGCAGTTGGTCGTTGTTGCGCGGGGTCAACCGCTTGAGCTCGTCGCCGGGACGGTGCAGCAGCACCGTCCGCAGGGTGCCCACCTCGGAGTTGGCCCCCAACACCGTGCCGCGCTCGCTGGTCATGGCTCGACGGTAGTGCGCCTCGGCCGCCGCCGCGAGGGTTACGTCGGCCGGATCCGTCGCCCGCTAGACGATCAGCCCGCGCTCCCGGGCGGCCGCCACGGCTGCGGTCCGGCTGTCCACCCCGAGCTTCGAGAACGCGTGCACGAGGTGTGATTTCACGGTGGCCTCCGTGACGAAGAGTTCCTTGGCGATGGCCCGGTTCGACAGGCCCTGCGCCACCAGCTGCACGATCTGACTCTCCCGAGCACTCAGGTCCACTCGCGGTGACCGAATCTGCCGGTACAGCCGTTGCGCCACATCGGGATTGAGCACCGTCTCACCTCGGGACGCCGCCCACACCGCGTCCACCAGCACCTGCGGGTCGCTGTCCTTGAGCAGGTAGCCGGCGGCCCCGGCCTCCACCGCCCGCAGAATGTCACTGTCGGTGTCGTAGGTGGTCAGCACCACCACCCGCGGCGGGGACGGGCGGGCTGCGATCGCCTCGGTGGCCTGTGCACCGTCCATGCCTGCGCCGAGCCTCAGGTCCATCAGCACCACATCGGGACGCTCGGTGGCGACCAGTTCGAGCGCCTCCTCCCCCGACGACGCCTCGGCGACCACGTCCAGCCCGTCGTGCGAGGCGAGCAGCGCCCGCAGTCCCGCCCGGACCACCGGATGGTCGTCGACCAGCAGGATCCGCAAACTGTCCGTCACTACTCGGCACCTGCCATCGGAAGCGTTGCGGCCAAGGCCGTTCCGTCGCCGGGCGCCGCCTCGACCACGAGCGAGCCCCCGAACGAGGCGAGCCGCTCGCGCATCGACCGCAGGCCGAACGACGCCGCTGCGAACTCGCCGTCGGAGTCGAAACCGATGCCGTCGTCGACCACGTCCAGGCGCACCTCGTCCGGTGTGAAGCTCAGCGTGAGCCGCACCTGCCGGGCCCGCGAGTGCAATCGCACGTTGGCCAGCGCGCTCTGCGCGACCCGGAGCAGTGCGACGTCGTAGTCCATCGGCAGCGGGACCGCCTCACCGTCCACCACCAGCTCGCCCACGATCCCGGTGTGCTCGCACAACTGGGCGAGCAGGCGCCGCAGCGCCGACTCGAGCGAGGCCTCCTCGAGCACCGACGGGGTGAGCGCCGCGACCACGCGGCGCGCCTCGCCGAGGTTCTCCTGCGCCGTCTCCGCGATCTGCGCGAGGATCGGCGCCGGCTCGGCGCTGCGTGCACCGGCCCTGGCCAACAACACGATGGACGAGAATCCCTGTGCGAGTGTGTCGTGGATGTCGCGGGCCAGCCGGGCCCGCTCGTCGACGGCACCGGCCTCCCGTTGCAGCGCGGCGAGTTCGTCCTGGGCGTCGAGCAGCTCGGTGTGCGAGCGGGCGAGCTCGTCGAAGAGTCTGCGACGCTGCCGGACGTCGCGGAGCAACTGCTGGTAGATGACCGCCATCCCGGCGGCCGCGGTCGCGCCGAAGATCGGCCCCAGGAACGTCGCGACGACGTTGGTGCCGCCGTGCCAGAGCGACCCGCCGATCGCGACCGCGGTGATCGCCACCGTCGCGGCCACCGCGACCCGCGTCGAGAGGACGTGGAAGCACAGGAAGTACAGCGGGAACGCCACCCACACGAAGTTGACGCTCAGCGCCGCGAGACCGAGCCAACCCAGCACCAGCACGCCGAACCAGAACGGGCCGTACCAGTCGACGCCGGTGGCGGACGCGGACCGCCGGGCGAACCAGACTCCCAGCAGGTACCAGCCGAGCACGACGGCGGAGAGCAGCACCGTCGGCACCGGTCGGGTGTCGTCGATGAGGCACCGCACTGCGCCGACCCCGAGCAGCACCACGAACAGCGTGTGTGCCCCGAGCGACATGACACGCAGGACGGGTGCGGGGCCACTGTCGGGCTGGAGGTCCGAATGCTGCATTGCATCCACGCTAACACCGCCCCAGCACCCCGACCGGCCCTGACCGGCCCTGACGGCCGATCTCCAACTTTCGATTGACTCGCTCACCCCACCCTTTGCGCGATGCCCCCGAAGGGGGTGCCGCGGCACGCTGGAAGCATGTTCCTGAGTATTCGTGACCTCGTGTTCGCCAAGGGCCGGTTCGCGCTGATGAGCGTGGTGCTGTTCCTGATTTCACTGATGGTGGTGATGCTCTCCGGACTCACCGCGGGCCTGGGCAACCAGTCGATCGCGGCGATCAAGAACCTCGGCGCGAACCAGTTCGCCTTCGGCGCGCCCGCGGAGGGGCAGTCGCTCTCCTTCAGCGACTCCCAGGTCACCGAGCGGCAGCAGCAGGCACTCGCCGCCACGCCGGGCGTGGACTCCGCCGCCCTGATCGGAATCGCGCCCACCCGGATCACCGTCGACGGCCGCGACGTCAGCGCCAGCGCGTTCGGCGTGGACGGCAGCTCGTTCGCCGCGCCCGTCCCGCTGTCGGCCGGCCACATCGCCGTCGACCGCACCCTCGCCGAGGAGAACGACTGGAGCGAGGGGCGCACGGTCGAGATGGGCGGTCGCCAGTTCACCGTCACGGCCCTCGTCGACGACTCGCTCTACAGCCACCAGCCGGTGGTGTGGGTGGAGCGGTCCGACTGGCTGGCGTTGCCCACCGCCGGCGGCAGCGAGGGCACCGTCGTCGCGATGCGCACGAGCAGCGGATTCGACGCCGCCTCCGCAGCGACCGCGACCGACACGTCGATCACCGATCAGTCGGGCGCCCTCAACGCGATCGGCTCCTACACCTCCGAGCGCAGTTCGCTGCTGTTGATGCAGGTCATGCTGCTGATCGTCAGCGCCCTCGTGGTCGGCGCCTTCTTCACCATCTGGACGATCCAACGCGGCCAGGACCTGGCGGTCCTCAAGGCCGTCGGCGCGTCCACCGGCTACCTGCTCCGAGACGCCCTCGGCCAGTCGCTGATCGTTCTCACGCTCGGCGCCGGGCTCGGTTCGCTGGCCGCGGTGGGCCTCGGCTCGATCGCGTCGCAGGCAGTCCCGTTCACGCTCACCGTGTCCGGCACCCTGCTGCCGTTCTTCGCGCTGATCGGCCTCGGCATGCTCGGCGCCGCCGCCGCGCTGACCCGGATCGTCTCCGTCGACCCGCTGACCGCGCTGAACTCCGCCCGGTAATCGCCGCCCACTACGAGAATTGAAGGAACAACGATGAGCATCACCCTCACCGACGCCCTCCTCACCTATCCCGACGGCGACACCCGGCTGTGCGCGCTCGACCACGTGAACTTCGCCGTGGACCGCAGCAAGCTCGTCGCGGTCACCGGGCCGTCGGGATCCGGCAAGTCCAGCCTGCTCGCAGTCGCCGGCCTGCTGATCACTCCCGAGTCCGGCACCGTCCACATCGGCGGCGTCGACGTCACCGGACTGAGCCGGTCCGAGCGGACGACGGTGCGGCGCGAACAGCTCGGTTTCGTCTTCCAGCAGTCCAACCTGCTCGCGTCGCTGACCGCGACCGAACAGCTGCAGCTGATCACCCATCTCGGCGGGGGCCGGGTTCGCAGCGTGCGAAGCCGGGCCCGGGACCTGCTGGCCTCGCTCGGGCTGGAGAAGGAGCTCGACCGTCGGCCGCACCAGCTCTCCGGCGGCCAGCGCCAGCGAGTCGCGATCGCCCGGAGCCTGATGAACGACCCGTCAGTGCTGTTGGTGGACGAACCGACATCCGCGCTCGACGAGGATCGCAGCCGCGAGATCGTCGCCCTGCTGGCGAACCTGAGCCGCGAACGCGACGTCGCGGTGGTGATGGTCACCCACGACCTCGGCCAGCTGGATCTCGTCGATGACGTCTACGAGATGCACAGCGGGAGGCTGACCCGGGCACAAGTCACCGCCTGACAGCACGACGACGGCGCCCCGCCCCGGTACTTGGACCGGGACGGGGCGCCGTTTGTCTGGTGAACTGTTACGAGGAGCCGAACAGCCCGCCGAGCGAGCCTCCGCCGCCACCGGGGACCGGGTCGGCGGTGACGCTGACCGTCCCGGTCACATCCGAACCGAGGTAGCCCGGCGCACCGGTGTACACCGCGTGAATCTCCCGGTTGCCCTCCTCGAGGAAGGTGTAGGTCTGGGTGGCGCGGCCGTCGGCGAGGCCGATCGCGTTGCCGAGCGGCTCGACGCCACTGAAGAACCGCACCGTGCCGCCGACCGGCTTCGGGGACACGTCAGCGGACAGGAAGACCACCCGCCCCTTCTGCGCGATCGCCGGCACCGCCAGCGTCAGCGTGGTGGCGACGTCCGTGGCGCCCGGCTCGGTCATCCGCATCACCTGGGGTGCCGAGGTCGACGCAAGGTATCCGGGGGCACCGGAGAACACCGCGGTCACCGACTTGTCACCGGGCACCGTGAAGGTCTGGATCAGGCTGGCCTTGCCGTCGGCACCGACCGGGACGGTGGCCAGCTCAGTGGTACCGACCTTGAACGTGACGGTTCCGGCGCCCGGGAACGGCGAGACCTGCGCGTCGAAGATCACCTCGGAGCCGGTCTGCGCAGCTGCCGGCACACTCACCGTCGTGACCGTGCTCTGGTTGCCCGGCTCGATTGTGACGGTCTGCGCGGCCGAGGACGACTCGGCCGCGAACGGGGTCGCGGGGAAGGTCGCGGTGATCTGATGCTCGCCCGCCTGCGTGGCGGCCGGGGTCCAGTTGTAGGAGGCCTTGCCCGCCGCGTCGAGCGCGACAGAGCCGATCTCGGTGGTGGCCGAGTAGAACTTGACGAGGTCGCCTTCGCGGCCGCCGAGCACCTGGACGTTCATCTTGGTCGCGATACCGGCCCTACCCGGGGCAACGGGGCTGAGCACGGTGGTGGTGACGTTCTTGGGCACGTTGATCGACGGGCCCGCCTTGTCCAAGGAACCGGTGGCGGTACCGGATCCGTACTTGATCCCGGTGGTCTGTACCGCCTCACGCGGGCAGTTCGCACCGACCAGGTACTGGAAGGAGAAGGTCGGCGACGTGGCCGCGTCCCAGCTGCCGGCCACCCGGGTCAGCCCGGGGCCGATGCTTGCGACCGGAACCGGCAACCCGGCGACCCTCACGGAGTCGGTCTTGTAGGTCATGCAGGTCGGGCGGTAGTCCTCGAGCCAGTCGACGATGCCGGTGCCGGTGACCGTGGTCGTCACGGTCACCGTCTCGCCCTCGAGCGGCGTGGTGTTGCTCACCGTCCGGGCGAACCCGAAGCCGCCGTCCGAAAGGTTGATCGTTTCCGGCGCCGCACCCGCCAGGCCCGTCCCCCCTGTCACCACGAACCCCGCGGCGACGGCGAACGCGCCTACCGTCGCCATCCCGCGACGCACATTCTTGCCCGACATGAACTTCCTCCCCGTAATGGAGGGCACCCCACAACAGACGGGAGGCCCAACGTTGTCGTCGAATCCCGACGCACGCTCGCACGGCGCGGCCGAGCGCACTCCGCAGCCGAAGGATCCGCAACTGAGGCGACCCGCAACTGCCTGGAAGTGCATCGAATCGAGCAGTAGTAGACCACGGTGATCCCCGACACGACCGGGGTTTCGACGAACTAGATGGACGCTTGTGTTACAGCACAAAAGAAGGGCCGGATGCCCCGTGGCCCCGTCCGAGTCAATGATCTAGTCGAGGAATTTGCTGAACTGGTCGTTGGCCTTCTGCATCACGAACTCGTAGGGCGGGGCGAATTTGCGGGCCCACCAGTAGCCGAAGCGGACGTCGTTGGACGTGTAGACAAGATAGCGACGCTTCTTGATACCCCGCACAATGCAGTCCGCCACCTTCTCCGGCGAGACGGCGCGCTTCTCGAACCGGTGCAACAGCTTCTGCGCGCGCGGGTCCTCGCGGTCCACGCCGGCGATCTGCACGGTGCCGACCAACGGTGTCTTCACCCCGCCCGGGACGACCAGGCTGACGCCGATGTGGTGCCGCTTGAGGTCGAAGCGCAGCACCTCCGAGACCCCGCGCAGCCCGAACTTGCTGGCACTGTAGGCGGCGTGCCAGGGCAGGGCGAGCAGACCCGCAGCGGACGAGACGTTCACCAGGTGACCGCCCCTGCCGGCCCGGACCATCGGCGGCACGAAGGTCTCGATGACGTGGATCGGCCCCATCAGGTTGACATCGACCATCGACTTCCAGTGCCGATGTTCGAGGTTCTCCACGGTGCCCCAGGCCGAGATGCCGGCCACGTTCATCACCACGTCCATGCTGCCGTGGGCGGCGTGGATGTCCTCGCCCCAGGCGGCGACGACCTCGTAGTCGGACACGTCGAGATCCCGCGACTCGACAACCCGCCCACCCGCTCGGGTGACCAGCGCGACGGTCTCCGCGAGTCCCTCGGCGTTGATGTCGGTGAGGTACAGGTCGGCGCCCTCGCGCGCCGAGGCCAGAGCGGTGGCGCGGCCGATCCCGCTGCCCGCACCGGTGATCAGGCACTTCTTGCCCTGCATGTCCTTCACCCTTGAATCCCCTGCCCGTCGCGCTGATCGGTCAAGCGGAGTCTACGCACGCGGGCCGGGGTGGTCCTCGATTCACACGACCGGGGTTCGCGGCACCTCGAGAGGAGGGCCGGTCCACCGAATCAACCCGGATCGGCTTGGGCACACCGGCTTACAGCCGGGTCGACATCTCGTCCTGGTACTCGTGGATCGTCTTCTCGATGGTCTTGGCCGCCTCGGCATCGTCGCGGCTGCGGGCATCGTCGGCACGTGCGCGCAACTTGCGAATCGCCGTGCGCAATTCGGTGTCACTCATCCTGTGCTCCATATCACACAGTGTGCCCGACTTCCCAGCTCGAGGCCAGGGATCGACACACCGCAGCGCCCTGCCCCGGTCGCGAGACCGAGACGGGGCGCTGCGGAAATCGTGCCGAGCCGGCGGTCTCCTAGGAGGAACCGAACAGGGCGCCGAGCGAGCCGGTGCCGCCGCCGGTGCCCGGGTCCACCGGGGTTTCGCCGGTCACGGTGACGGTCACGACGGCGGAGCTGGAGCCGACGTAACCGTTCGTGCCGCCGTACACGGCCTTGAGGGTGCTGGTGCCCGCCACCGCGAAGGTGTGCGTGAGCGAGACCTTGCCGTCGGCACCGACGGTCACGGCGTCGCCGACGGCGGTGTCACCGTCGAAGAACTGCACGGTGCCGCCGGTCGGAGCCGGCGCGACCTTCGCCTCGTACGTCACTGCGACGCCCGTCGACGCCGTGACCGGACCGGTCAGGGTGGTCGCGGTCTGGACGTCCGTCGGTGCCGGGGCGGACACCGTCACGATGTGTGCCGCCGAGGTGGACGCGATGAATCCGGTCGCACCGGAGAACACCGCGGTGATCTCGTGCGCACCGGAGGTCGCGAACGACGCGCTGGTGGCCGCCTTGCCGTCGGCGCCGACGGTCACCGGGTTGCCGATGTTGGTCGTACCGTCCTTGAACTGCACCGTGCCGCCGGTCGGCGTCGGGGAAACCTTGGCAGACAGGGCAACCGGGGTCCCGGTCTGGGCGGTTGCGGCACCGGAGACGGTCGTGGTGGTAGCGAGGTCGGCCGGAGCCGCCGGGGAGACCGTCACGGAGTGGGCACCGGAGGTGGAGGTCAGGAACTCACCCGCACCCGAGTACACCGCCGTGACGCTGCGCGCACCCGCGGCGAACTGCTGCGTGATGCTGCCCTTGCCCGCGGCATCGAGAGAGACCGGAGCACCGAGATCGGCGGCGCCGTCCTTGAACTGCACCGTGCCACCGACCGGAGCCGGCGACACCTGCACGTCGAAGGTGACGTCCGTGCCCTCGACCGCCGTCGCCGGACCGGACACGACCGTGGTGGTCGCGACGTCAGCCGGAGAGACAGCAACAGTGTGGGCAGCCGAGGTGGAAGTCAGGAACTCACCCGCACCCGAGTACACCGCCGTGACGCTGCGTGCACCCGACGCGAACTGCTGCGTGATCGAACCCTTGCCGTCCGCACCGAGCGTGACCGGGCCACCGAGGTTCGTGGCGCCGTCCTTGAACTGCACCGTGCCACCGCTGGGAGCCGGCGACACCTGCACGTTCAACGTCACATCCGCGCCCGCAACCGCCGTCGCCGGACCGGTCACCGCAGTCGTCGTGACGACGTCCGCCGGGGTGACCGGCACGTTCTGCGCCGCCGAGACCGACTCGTTGGCCTTCGCCGTACCCAGGAACTTCGCCGTCAGGCTGTGACCACCGGCGGCGGCAGGCGTCCACGCGAACGCCGCCTTGCCCGCCGCCAGCGGGCCCTGGCCGAGCTTCGTCGTGCCGTCGAAGAACTCGACGACGTTGCCGTCGACGCCGCCGGTGACCGTCGCACTCAACGGAACCGACTGCCCCACCCTCACACCCGCCGGCACCGCGGCCAACACCGTCGTGGTGACGTTCTTGCTCACCGTCACGGTCGTGCCCTTGTTCGGGTAGCTACCCGAACCCAGCGACCCGGAGTAGTCCGTCCACGTGTTCATCGCGACGTCACGATCACAGTTCGCGCCGACCTTGTACGAGAACTCGAACGTCCGCGACTTCGGCTCGATGTTCGGGTACACCGACCAATCGCCCGTGACCCTCACGAAGTCCGCGCCCTGGCTCTCGAGCCCACGCGGAGAGCCGTCGACCTTCGCCGAGCCGTCCACGTACGTCATGCACGCGGGATGGAAGTCCTTGACCGCCTGGACGTACTCAACGACGGTGAGAGCCTTCCGCATGAACTTCATCGAGGTCGTGACGATCTCGCCCTCGACCGGCGTCGTGTTGCTGACGGTCCGGGTGAAGTTGCTGTTGCCGTCGGCCCAGGACACCGAACTCGGCGCCGCACCAGCCATGCCGACACCGGCGGTGACCGCGAACCCGGCGGCGATGGCCACTGCGCTGAGGCCACCGATCACCCGGCGCGTGTTTTCGTGAGTCATACATTCCTCTCGACGACAGTCCAAGACGACCGTCCAACTTTTTGGATTCGGGCCCAGGGTAACGCAACCGGCCGCTCGTCACAGGAAGATCACGGGATGAAAACTGGGCCGTGGCCATTTGTTTAACCCAACGCCGCCGGCTTCCATTTCTTGCACCGGCAAGACAGGTCCTGAACTGGCGCTATGCATGCACGCACACCCTGACCGCAGTGACCGCTACGCGCGGTTACATCTGTTGCCAGCCGGTAATTGACTGGTTCACCTCGCTAATCTGGCACCACAGCCGGACATTTCCGTCACGGCCAATCCCTTGCCATGAATACGGGTGCGGCCCCTGCCGGACTTCCGGCAGGGGCCACACTCACGTCACTCCGTCAGGAGCGCCGACAACTCAGGAAGAACCGAACAGGCTCCCCAGCGAGCCGCCGGCACTGCTGGTCCCGCCGTCGACGGGCTCGTCGACGGTGACGGTGGCGACCTCGGCCGTCGAGGTCAGGTAGCCGGGAGCACCGCTGTAGATCGCGGTGATCTCATGCGCGCCGGTGGTCGCGAAGGGATGCGAGCGAGTCGCCTTACCGTTCATCAACGCGACCGGAGCACCGATCGGCGTGGTGCCGTCCATGAACTGGACGGTGCCGCCGGCCGGATCCGGGGAGACAGTCGCGACCAGGTTCACCGCTGCACCCTTCGTCGCCGTGGCGGGCACGGTGAGCACCGTGGTGGTGGCCACGTCGGTCTCGGCAGGAGCCGACACCGTGACGGTGTGCGCATCCGAGGTCGAGGTGATGAAGCCGGCAGCACCCGAGTACACCGCGGTGATGCTCTGCGCACCCGCGGTCGCGAACTGCTGCGTGATCGAACCCTTGCCCTCGGAATCGAGGGTCACCGGGCCACCGATGTTGTTGGCGCCGTTCTTGAACTGCACCGTGCCACCCGACGGAGCCGGCGAAACCTGCACGTTCAGAACCACATCCGCGCCCTCGACCGCAGTCGCCGGACCCGTCACCGACGTCGT
>NZ_BCXG01000033.1 GCF_001894985.1 Rhodococcus tukisamuensis NBRC 100609
AGGCGGCCTGCCGCCAGCCGGGGATCTTCTCGAGCACCGGCGGGGAAGTGCCGGGCCGCAGCTCGAGCCCGGCCTGCAGGGCGGCCAGCCGGAACGGCATCTCGTACAGGTGGGTGGCGTCGCAGGGCCGGCAGAACCGTAGGTAAGGGGCCTCGACGCGGGCGGTGAGGGCGCTGGACATGGCGCCCTTGACGGTGGGTTCGGTGACGATCTCGTCCATCAGGCCGGCCACGGTGCGCAGGGCGTCGAGCGCGGGGATGCCGGCCGCCTTTAGCGGCTTGTTGGCGTCGAAGATGCGTTTGCCGGCGTCGGTCTCGGACAGCGGTGCGGTGGCGACGGCGACCGCGGGCAGGTCGCCGCGACGGTAGAGGTGCGGCGCTCCGCGCAGCGTCCACGCGAGGGCGAGCCTGCCGCGCTCGTCGGGCCCCGGCTCGGCCGCGCCGCGCAGTCGCAGCGCCCAGGCGGCGCCGTCGGGGCCGGTGTTCTGGACGCCGAGGTCGAGGATGTCGCAGTCCGTCGGACCCGCGGTCCCGGGAGCGCGGTCGAGTTGCTGGGCGTGCCAGCGGTACGCCAGCACCTGTCTGCGGTCCACCCCGGTCGGCATGGCGCGAGTGTAGGGGAGGACACAGACACCGAGGTCGCGGATCGGGTGGCCCCGGACGGCGTATCCGTACACTGGGTCCAATGCAGTTTCGGGAACTCGGCCCAGCTCTCCCCGCCTCGGGAGTCGCTGCCCTGCCCGCTTCGGGAGTCGCAGCCCTCCCCGCCGCCGGTATGGCAGTCGCGGACGCGCCGGCTCCGTCGGCCGAGCGGCACGCGTTTCACGCCTACCTCGACGTGGCCGTGGTGGTCCTGGTCCTGGTCGGCACGAACCTGATCGCGCACTTCACCAACGCGTGGGCCAGCATCGCCAGCGTGCCGATCGCGGCGGTCGTCCTGGTCGCGTTGACCAGGCGACGCGGGCTCGGCTGGGCGGAGCTGGGGCTCTCGCCGCGGCACTGGCGAAGGGGCTCGCTGTACGCGCTCGGCGCCGTCGGGTTGGTGCTCGCGGTGGTGGGGATCGGCGTGCTGCTTCCGCTGACCCGGCCGTTCTTCATGGCCGACCGCTACGCCACCATCTCGGGCGCGTTGATCGCGTCGATGATCGTCATCCCCCTGCAGACGGTGATCCCCGAGGAGCTGGCATTCCGCGGCGTCCTGCACGGCACCCTCGACCGGATCACCGGTGCCCGCGGGGTCTTCGCCGCCGGGTCGCTGCTGTTCGGGCTCTGGCACATCGCGTCGTCGATGGGTTTGACCAGTGGGAACAAGGGACTCACCGGGTTCCTGGGCGGGGGAGTGTTCGGGCAGGTCGCCGGGATCGTCGGCGCCGTGCTCGCGACGGCGGCGGCCGGGTTCGTGTTCACCTGGCTGCGTCGGCGCAGCGGCAGCCTGCTCGCCCCGATCGCACTGCACTGGTCGCTCAACGGCATCGGTGCGCTGGCGGCGGCGGTCGTCTGGCACATGTCGGTGATCTGACCCGGGAACCCCGCCGAACAGGCAAAAGCTGCCGTAGGCTCAGAAGCCGTGACGGCCAGCGACTGTCGACTCGCCAGTGCCATGGCGGCCGGACCGGGCTGAGGTGTCCGCGGCCCGCGCGGCGACGGACCGATGGCACGAGACCGTGCGGTCGGCCGGGACCTCGCTGGGCGGATGGATCGGCCGGTCGAGCTACCTGCGCAAGTGGCTCGTCCTCGGCGCCGCGATCGGTGTCATCGCCGGCCTCGGCGCCGTCGTCTTCTACCTCGCACTCACCCAGGCCACCCATCTGCTGCTGGGGGTCCTCGGCGGCTACACGCCGCCCGAGGCGGCGGGCGAGGGCGGCGGCGCAGGCAGTGGCGACTTCACCCGGCCGTGGGCCATTCCGCTGATCGTGTGCCTGGGCGGGCTGGCGTCCGGCTTCATCGTGTTCACCTTCGCGCCGGAGGCCGCCGGCCACGGCACCGACGACGCGATCGACGCGATCCACCACAACCCCCGGAAGATCCGGGTCCGCACCGTGGTGGTGAAGCTCGTCGCCTCGGCGATCACGATCGGGTCCGGCGGTTCCGGCGGCAGGGAGGGGCCCACCGCCCAGATCTCGGCGGGCTTCGGTTCACTGTTGGCCCGGGTCCTCGACCTCTCGCCGCGCGACGGCAGGATCGCGGTCGCGGTCGGCATCGGGTCCGGCATCGGCGCGATCTTCGGGGCACCGCTCGGCGGCGCGTTGCTGGCCGGTTCGATCGCCTACCGCGACGACTTCGACTTCGACGCGGTGATCCCGGGCCTGATCACGTCGATCGTCAGCTACTCGGTGTTCGGCTCGCTGCTGGGTTTCGAGCCGCTGTTCGGCTACGCGGCGGCGGACTACCGGTTCACCGATCCGCTGCACCTGGTGTGGTTCGCCGTCATCGGGGTTCTCGGCGGGCTGATCGGGCTGCTGTACGCGGGCATGTTCTACGGCGTCGCGGGCCTGTCCGCCCGGGTCCCGTGCAGTCGAGTACTCAAGCCGGCGATCGGCGGGCTGCTGGTCGGCCTGCTTGCGCTCGCGCTGCCCGAGGTGCTCGGCAGCGGGTACGGCTGGGTGCAGCAGTCGTTGGCGCGCGAGTCCCTGATGGCGATGCCGCTGTGGGTGGTGCTGGTGCTGCCGGTCGCGAAGATCCTCGCCACCTCGTTGTCCATCGCCACCGGCGGCTCGGGCGGAATCTTCGGACCGGGCATGGTGATCGGCGCGTTCATCGGGGCCGCGGTGTGGCGGCTGCTCGAACCCTTCGCGCCCGGCATCCCGGACAGCCCGGCGCCGTTCGTCATCGTGGGGATGATGGCCTGCTTCGGCAGCATCGCCCGCGCGCCGCTGGCCGTGATGGTGATGGTCGGGGAGATGACCGGCAGCCTGACCGTTCTCGCGCCCGGGATGCTCGCCGTCGGGCTGTCGTACCTCATCGTCCAGCGCACCGGGAAGACGATCTACCGCTCACAACTGGGCACCCGCGAAGAGTCCCGCGCGGCGCGCCTGCGGCTCGGGATGCCCCTGCTCGGCCGGGTCGCGGTGGCGGGGTCGATGTCCGAGCCGCGGCTGGTCCTCGGCGCCGACACCTCCTGCGCCACGGCGGCCGAGCGGATGCACGCGGCCGGCGTGCCCGGGGCCCCGGTGGTCGACGGGGAGGGGCGTTTCGCCGGGACGGTGACGCGCACGGACCTCGACGGTCTGCCCGACGACCAGGCGGCGGGACCGCTCGCCCGCCGGGTCGACGTGAGCGCCGCGACCGTCGACGTCGAGGGAAACCTGGACCAGGCGCTGGACGCGATGTCGGATCGAGTCCGGTGGACGACGGTGGTCGACGGCCGCCGCCGGGTCCGGGGCATCGTCGCCGTCCGCGATCTGGTCCGCGGCTACCGGGCCGAGGTGGAGGCCGAGGAGCGGCGCGTCACCAACGTGGGCTCGCACGTGGAGGTCCTCGAGGCGCGGGTCGGCATGGGCGCCACGGTGCTGGGACGCCCGCTGGGGCAGGGGGTGCTGCCCAGCGGCTGCCTCGTGCTTGCGGTGCAGCGCGGTGACGCCGTGCTGCCGGGCGCCGCCTCGACGGTCCTGCGAGTCGGCGACGTGGTGACGGTGCTCGGCCGTCCGGACCTGCTCGAGATCGCCAGCCGGACGGTGGCGGGAAACGACCCGAGCGACTGACCCTCGGCTTGGGGGGGGCATTGCCAACTGCCACGCACGCGACCGAACGATGTGACTGGTGAAACAGAAGTGAACTGGCGAGGCTGGCGGTGGTGTGATGGAATGCACAGGATCTTCGGTGGGCCGACCCCTTCAGCAATTGCGAGGCAAACGTGGACGTGTCACGTCGGAATCTGTTCAGGTATGCGGCGGTCGGTTCCGCCGCGATCGGGGTGGCCGCGCTCGGTGGGACCCCCGCCGTCGCCGCGCCCAGCCTGGGGACACTCGTCGACTACTCCGGCGGCGTGCCCGACGCGGCGGCGATCCTGGCCGCCGGGCACACCGGCGCGATCCGCTACGTCTCCGACCCCAGGCCCGACGCGACGTGGATGACCGGCAAGCCGATGCGCGCAGCGGAGGCGACCGCACTCACCGATGCCGGCCTCGAGGTGGTGTCCTGCTACCAGTTCGGCAAGGCCGCGACCGCGGACTGGCACGGCGGGTTCGAGGCGGGCCGACGGCACGCCGAGCGCGGACTCGAACTGCACCTGGCGGCGGGCGGACCGGAGAACCGGCCGATCTACGCGTCCATCGACGACAAGCCGACGGCGACGGAGATCGCGACCCAGGTCCTGCCGTACATCGAGGGCTGGGAGTCGGTGGTGGGACACGAGAACGCCGGCGTGTACGCGAACTCAGGGACGCTGGACGCGCTGCGGGCGGCGGGACTGGGTTCGTTCTACTGGCAGCACAACTGGGGCACGCCGAAGGGCTACGTGCACCCGGACGCCCACCTGCACCAGTACGAGATCGACAAGCGCGCCGTCGACGGCGTCGGCGTCGACCTCAATGCGATCCTGCGCGCCGACTACGGGCAGTGGTCGCTGGCCTGACCGGTCAACGACCACCACCCGGGTTCAGCCGGGTCGCTGTGTCAGCAGAGCGGCTTGGCCATGTTGTAGATTTCCTGCGCCTGCTCCGGGGTCGCGGCCGTGCCCTCGTTCCCGGCCCTGGCCTCGAGCGAGGTGACGACCTCGGACTCGGGCTTGTTCGCGTTGATGTCGGCGCAGGTCTGGTTGAGGATGTCGCCGATCACCGCGTCGTCACGGCCCTCCGCGAGGCTCGGGTACCTGGTCTTGAACGCGACAGTGAAGGTCGAGACCTTGGCCGTGTCTACGGCGCCTCGGGCCTGACTGGCCAGCGTGCTGGCCGCGGCGCCGGCGGAGGAGATGGCCGACCCGGCCGCCGCGCTGGCCGAGGACACCGCCCCCTCAGCCGCGTTGGCCGCTGAACTGAGCGCGGCGGACACGTTGTCCTTGGCGCTGTTCGGGGTGGTTTCGGTGCTGCCATTGTCGTTCGAGCTACAGCCCGCGACGGCGAAGACAATGGCAGAGGCGGTGATTACAGCTGCTGCGATTCTCATGTTCGGAGCGTAGCCCCGTCAGAGCGCTCCGCGCCGGATGTCGACGGTCGGGCGGTTCGTGCCGAAGCAGCCCGTCAGCCCGGTACCGTCGTCAGACACGCATGCCCACAACGGAATCGGAGAAGACATGGACGTCATCGTGAACCTGCTGTACACGGTCGCCGCAGACCTCTACGCGGGGATCTCCGCGGGATCGACCGCCCCCGCCACGCCGCCGACCACCCAGGCGACGCCGGAGTAGTCCGCTACACGCCGACCGCGGCGAGCCACTTCCGGGCCTCGTCCGGCAGGGTTCCCGCGGCATCGGCGCTGCGGCACCACCGCTTGACCATCTGGAGGAACTTCATGGGGTTGTAGACGTCTTCCTCGCACGACCACAGACCGTCGCCCGCGTAGTGCAGGATGGTCAGGTTCGAGGCCTCGTGGGTCCTGCCGTCGCCGAGATCGCGCATGGGATTGCGGATCTCGCAGATGACCACGCCACGGTCCTCGTCCACCGTGTACCACGCTGCGGGGAACTCGGGCATGTGGTTGCCGGGGAAGGACGTCATGGTGCGAACCACCCACTCGCGGATCTCCTCGCGCCCGGCGAAGTTCCCGTACGCGTGCTCGATGTAGGTCGCGTCCTCGGTGAACATGTCCGCGAAGAGGTTCCAGTTCCCGGTTTCCGTGGCCTCGACGACGGTGCGCTGGTAGTCCTCGAAGGCGCTCTCCAGTTCGGCCCTGCTCCAGCGCGGACTCGTCGTCTGCCGGTCGGTCTCGGGCCTGGTCGGCTCGGTCACGTGGATCTTCTCCCTCGCTCAGGTCTGGGTGTGTGCCAGCGGTGACGCCGCCAGTTCCGGTTCCTCGGGCAGCACGCGCAGCGGACGTTCGCCGGGGCTCTCGCGGGTGGCGCGCCACGACAGCACCGACCACTGGGACAGCCCCGACAGCGCCGAGCCGATGCTGCCGAACGAACCGGTGGACAGCGCCGAGCCGGCCGATCCGATCGAGCCTATCGACAGGATCGAGCCGACACTGCCGATCGAGAGAATCGAGTAGGACGAGCCGATCGAGAGGATCGAGCCCTCCGAGCGGATCGAGAGGATCGAGCGTCGGGAGTGGTTGGACTTCCACGAACGACCGGACCCGGAGCGTCTGGAGGAGGAGGTCATTCCTCGGTCTACCACAGGACTCCCGGCTCGACCACCTGGCCGGCGCACGCAGAAGGGCCCCTCGCCGAGGCGAGGGGCCCTTCTGCGTGGATCGGGTGGCGGTGTCAGCCGACGGTGACCATCCCGAGGGTCGGCAGGAAGCTGCAGGTGACCGGTGCGGGGGTGGACTCGGTGGTGAGACCGCCGGAGATCACCGCGAGCACGCGGCCGCGGCCGGTGTTGGCGATCGCCGAGAGGGTGGCGGGGCCGTCCGGGTTGATCCGCGACGCGGTGGTCAGCGTGTCCGTTCCGGTCCGCTGGTTGTCGATGTTGACCCACGAGACCGTCAGCGGGTTGGGCTGCTCGGCGGTTGCCTTGCTGGTGCCCAGGGCGGTGAAGACGAACCCGGCCTGCTCGGCGGTCGGTCCCGGAGGCGGCAGGTGCGCGGGGCCGGGCACGGCGAGCGCGGTGGCGATCGAGTCACCGGTGCCGTCGATGCAGCCCTTGCCGATGGACGGGTAGAGGAACTGGGCGATGGCCGGACCGTCAGCCGGGGGGAGCTCGGGGCCGCCGCCGCCGCTGCCGTCCAGGAAGGTGATGACCTTCTCGAGGGTCGCCTTGGTCTGCGGCGGCAGGTTCGCGGCCTCCAGCATGGCCTTGGCCTGGGCCAGGAGGTCGGCCTGCGGGCCGCCGGCGATGTCCATCGGTCCGGCAGCGGCGCCGATGATGGCCGGAGCGATGGCCGCCAGCGACTCGATGCCCTCGGGGATCGGAGCCGGTGCGGGCTGGGCGGATACGCCTGCCGGTACCGCCATTGCGGCGGCAGCGACAATCGCCAACCCGGTGATCGTTCTGCGCGTTCCTCGCGTACGAAGCACGGTCTCCCCATCCTTGTTCTCAAGCGTCGGCCGGCCTGGCCGGCCACTCGTGTCGAGCGGCCACTCTATGCAGGCAGCCTGGCGGTTGTACAGCGTTAGAAAAACCAGCCTCGCGGCGGTGCCGATCTGCGGCCCATGTCCATGGCGATTCGGCTGTTGCCAGGCATTCTATTCACACATACTGCGGTTGGCGGCTGTCTGGTGACCATAGCCTGTGAACAGAGTGAAGCCAGAGGTTGTTGATGCAACTGTTATGGAGGAGGTTTGGGCCTTCGCGGCCCGCTGCGTGACTGACGTAGGCTCGCCCGCGAACTTACTTCGGGTTCGACCCGTCGCCCCACACCACACGGGAGAGCCCGACACTGTGTCCGAGACACCTCACGCACCTGCGCTTCTCACGGAGGCGCGCAGCCCCCGCACCGGACCCCGCGCGGAGCGCCTGCTGCGGTTCGCGCCGGTCCTGCTGGCGGTCGCCGTGCTGGTCCGGATGGCGTGGGGATTCCTCAGCCAGAACGGGATGAACCTCGTCGACCTGCACGTGTACGTCGACGGTTCGGCCGCGCTACTCGACGGCAACCTGTACGACTACACCTACTCGGAGCTGACGCCCGACTTCCCGTTGCCGTTCACCTACCCGCCGTTCGCGGCGCTGGTGTTCCTCCCACTGCACTACCTACCGTTCGGACTGGTCGGGGTGCTCTGGCAACTGCTCACCATCGGTGCGCTCTACCTGCTGGTCAAGATGAGCCTGGAGTTGCTGCTGGGCTCGCGTGCGCTCGACCCACGTTGGACGTCGATCGCGATGGTGTGGACCGCGATCGGGATGTGGACCGAGCCGGTGCGCTCGACGCTCGACTACGGGCAGGTCAACGTGTTCCTCGCGCTCGGTGCGATGGTCGCGGTCCGCAGCAGTCGGTGGTGGGTGGCCGGCGGGCTGGTGGGCGTGATCGCGGGCATCAAGCTCACCCCGGCGATCACCGGGCTGTACTTCGTGCTGCGGCGGCGCTGGCGGGCTGCCGCCTTCTCGGCGGTCGCGTTCGCCGGGACCGTGGGGCTGAGCTACCTGGTCGTCGGGTCGGAAGCGCGGCGGTACTTCGAGCACCTGCTCGGCGACGCCTCCCGGATCGGTCCCGTGGGGTCGGTGTGGAACCAGTCGATGCGCGGCGCGCTGAGCAGGCTGCTCGGCCACGACGTGGAGAGCGGGTGGCTGTGGCTCACCGCCGTCGCCGTTGCCGCGGTACTGGCGCTGCTCGCGTGGCGGTCGCTGGGCGCGGAGGACCTGCTGGGCACCCTCGTGGTCGTCCAGGTGTTCGGTCTGCTGATCTCGCCGATCTCGTGGTCGCACCACTGGGTGTGGCTGATCCCGATGCTGATCTGGCTGGTGCACGGCCCGCTCTCGGATCGGCGCGGGTCGCGGGTCCTGGCGGCCTGCTGGCTGACCGCGATCCTGGTCGGGGTGCCGTGGGTGCTCAGCTTCTTCCAGGACTCGATCTGGCTCATCTCCCGGCCCGGTGTGCTGGCCTGGCTGGGTGCGGTGAACGTGATCGGCGCCGTGGCCTTCTACCTGTGGCTGATCTGGGCGCGGCGGGTCAGCCCGCAGCCAGCCGGTCGATCTCCCGAGCGAGTTCCACGTCCAGTGCCGTGATTCCGCCCGCAGAGTGGGTGGCGCAGGTGAAGGTGACGGTTCGCCACCGGATGTCGATGTCCGGGTGGTGATTGCGCGTCTCGGCGGCCACCGCGACCCGGTCGACCAGTGCGACGGCGTCCGGGAAGGTCGGCGATTTGATCGTGCGGACCAGCGTGTCACCGGCGCGGTGCCAGTGCGGTAGTGCGGCGAGCGCGGCGTCGACCTCGGTGTCCGGCAGCAAGTCAGCCATGACAATGATGGTCCCATGCAGAGCGACGAAGCGCGAGAAGTCGGGGCGGCGGCGATCGTCGCGGGCGGTCGGCTGTTGCTCGCGCAGCGTGTCGGCCCGCCCGAGCTGGCCGGGCTCTGGGAGCTGCCGGGCGGCAAGATCGAGCCCGGGGAGACACCTGCCGAGGGGCTGCGCCGGGAGTTGGTCGAGGAACTCGGCGTGCTGACCGCGGTCGGCGGACGGGTCGGGGCGGACGTCCCGCTGCCGAACGGGATGGTGCTGCGCGCCTACCGGGTGACGCTGCTCGACGGTGAGCCGGCGGCACTCGAGCACTCGGCGGTGCGCTGGGTCGGACCGGCGGAACTCTCGGCCGCGGAACTGGTCCCGAACGACCGGGTCTGGTTGCCGGACCTGTTGACGCTGTTGCGGGTGGAAAGCGCCCGGCAGTAGCGGACCGTTCTCGGAGAATTCGAGCTCGGCGACCTAGGTCATCGGTGGCGCCCGAATTCTCCCGCTTGGCGAAACGTAATTGTGGGCGCACAAGCCCGCGCCGAACACCTGCACGTGACAACCGAAACCGGCTGGGGCCGTCGGGAAACCGGCGGCCCCAGCCGGTTTCGTCAGGGCCGCGATTCGACGTCCAGTACGCCTCGGGTCCCGGGGTCGACCAGTGCGCTACGGCCTGGGTAGGAATCCGGCCGGCCTACAAGTGGCTCGACGATCGGGTCGTCGGGCACCCGACTACACGCAACTGCTGACCCGGTAGGGGTCCGGGGAGGCGTGCGCTCACGCGGCGCGCGCCTTCTTGAGCCCCTTCTTGAGGTCCTTGCCCTTGACGCCCTCGTCCTCGAGCTTCTTCATCCGCATGATGACGACGGGACACTTGAGGCACCGCTTCTTGCTGCGGCAGCACTTCTTCTTGGGCTTGAGTCGTGAGACCTTCTTTGCCTTGACCTTGCCCATGTGCGGCCCGGTCCTCCCGCTCGAACGTGAGACCCGGTCGTCCGGGACACCCTCCACGTTAGCGGACCCTCAGTAGTGAGCTCGGCACACAGGAGTTCGGACTGACCGGCGGCGCCGGCCGTGCGCCGCCCGGGGAGCGGGACGTGGTGGGCAGGTGTTCCAGGGCGGGTCAACGGCCGGGATCGGCAGGACGCTGCACCTGTCGCCGTACACCGTCCAGGACCACTTCGAGACGGTCGTCGTCAAGGCCGGCGTCTCGAGCCGGCGGGAGTTGGTGTCGGGGGTGTCCATGGACCACTCCGCACCCCGGCTGGGGGTGCCGTGGGGCCGTCCGGCCGGTTCTCGGAAGCGGCCGCGGATTAGCAGATTCGGGTGATCTACGCTGCACTTTTCGGAGGAATTGGTTCTGGCAGGTAGTATCTAGCTGGCCGCAATGCCTGCACAGGACGTTTCTGTGCCTGTTGAATTCGCATTCGCGACGCGGCCGCCCGAGCCGTGCGAGCCTAAGTTTCGCGTGGCGGAATCAGCCAGCCAGGAGACCGCAGCGTGCCTAGCACCACCTTCCGCAATGTTGCCATCGTCGCACACGTCGACCATGGCAAGACCACCCTCGTCGACGCCATGCTCCGCCAGTCGGGAGCGTTCGCCGAACGTGCCGAACTGGTCGACCGCGTGATGGACTCCGGTGATCTCGAACGCGAGAAGGGCATCACCATTCTCGCCAAGAACACGGCGGTGCATAAGCACAACGAGGACGGGTCCGTCACCGTCATCAACGTGATCGACACCCCCGGCCACGCCGACTTCGGTGGCGAGGTCGAGCGCGGCCTGTCCATGGTCGACGGTGTTGTCCTGCTCGTCGACGCCTCCGAGGGTCCGCTGCCGCAGACCCGCTTCGTGCTGCGCAAGGCGCTCGCCGCGTCGCTGCCGGTGATCCTGGTGGTCAACAAGACCGACCGCCCCGACGCCCGCATCGAAGAGGTCGTCACCGAGGCGCAGGACCTGCTTCTCGACCTGGCGTCGGACCTGTCCGACGAGGCCGCCGAGGCCGCCGAGCTGGCCCTGGGCCTGCCGGTGCTCTACGCGTCCGGCCGTGAGGGCAAGGCGTCCATCGAGCAGCCCGCGAACGGTGAGGCGCCCGCCGCCGAGAACCTCGACGCCCTGTTCAAGGTCCTGATGGAGCACGTGCCGGCGCCGAAGGGCGACGCCGCGGCGCCGCTGCAGGCCCACGTCACCAACCTCGACGCCTCGGCGTTCCTGGGCCGGCTCGCGCTGGTCCGTATCCACAACGGCGAGCTCCGCAAGGGCCAGACCGTGTCGTGGATGCGTGAGGTCGACGGCGAGCCGGTTGTCACCAAGGCCAAGATCACCGAGCTGCTGGCCACCGTCGGCGTCGAGCGTCAGCCGGCCGAGCTCGCCGTCGCCGGCGACATCGTGGCCGTCGCGGGGTTCGCGGACATCATGATCGGCGACACCCTCGCCGACCTGGAGAACCCCGTCGCGCTGCCGCGCATCACGGTCGACCAGCCCGCCATCTCCGTCACCATCGGCACCAACACCTCGCCGCTCGTCGGCCGCGTGAAGGGGCACAAGCTCACCGCCCGCATGGTCAAGTCGCGGCTCGACCAGGAGCTGGTCGGCAACGTCTCGCTCAAGGTGCTCGACATCGGTCGCCCGGACGCCTGGGAGGTCCAGGGCCGTGGTGAGCTGGCGCTCGCCATCCTGGTCGAGCAGATGCGTCGCGAGGGCTTCGAGCTCACCGTCGGCAAGCCGCAGGTGGTCACCCAGCTCGTCGACGGCAAGGTGCACGAGCCCTTCGAGGAGCTCACCATCGACACCCCCGAGGAGTACCTCGGCGCCATCACGCAGCTGCTGGCAAACCGCAAGGGCAAGATGGTCCAGATGGCCAACCACGGTGCCGGCTGGGTCCGTATGGAGTTCATCGTCCCGTCGCGCGGCCTGATCGGTTTCCGCACCGACTTCCTCACCGAGACCCGCGGCACCGGCATCGCCAACGCCGTCTTCCACGGCTACTCGCCGTGGGCCGGCGAGATCCGTGCCCGCCACACCGGCTCGCTCGTCTCCGACCGCACCGGCACGGTGACCCCGTTCGCGATGATCCAGCTGGCCGACCGCGGCACGTTCTTCGTCGAGCCGGGTGCGGACACCTACGAGGGCATGGTCGTGGGCATCAACCCGCGCGCCGAGGATCTCGACATCAACGTCACCCGTGAGAAGAAGCTGACCAACATGCGTCAGTCCTCGGCCGACGTGATGGAGACCCTGGCCAAGCCGATCGAGCTGAGCCTCGAGGGCGCCATGGAGTTCTGTGCCGCCGACGAGTGCGTCGAGGTCACCCCCGAGGCGGTCCGCGTCCGCAAGGTGCACCTGTCGCAGACGGACCGCGCCCGCGAGCGTTCGCGTGCGAAGTCCCGTGACAAGGCCGCGCTGTAAAGTCTGCGCTTCGCGCACCGTGCGCGGTTGACGGGTCTGCGGACCCGTCAACCGCGCACGGTCGGTTCAGCCGCAAACGAAGGGACGGTCGAGTGCACCGAGCAGGACGACGCGGCGCAATGTGGTCGCTCCGCAGGCTCCGCTCCGGCGCAATGTGGTCGCTCCGCGGGCTCCGCCCCGGCGCAACCTGGTCGCTCCGCCGTGACCGGCGGATCCTGCCGATCGCCGGTGCCCTGGTCGCCGGTCTGACCCTGGCCGGCTGCACCGCGAATCCGCCGCCACCGGTGGAGAGCACCGGCAGCCCCAAGCCGACCACCACCGTCACCACCAAGAACACCGTCGTGGTGGCGATCGACGACGTGGGACTCGGCTTCAACCCGCACCTGCTCTCCGACCAGTCGCCGGTGACCTCCGCGGTGACCTCGATGGTGCTGCCGAGCCCGTTCCGCCCGGTGCCCACCCCCGGACATCCCGGCGGCACCGACTGGGTTCCCGACCAGTCCCTGCTGATCTCCGCGGACGTCACCGCGCAGCAGCCGTTCACCGTCACCTACCGGCTCCGCAACGAGGCCCAGTGGTCCGACAGCGCGCCCATCGCGGCCGAGGACTTCCGTTACCTGTGGCAGCAGATGACCAGCCAGCCCGGGGTTGTCGACCCGGCCGGATACGCCCTGATCGACGACATCGGTTCGTCGGAGGGCGGCAAGACCGTCACCGTCACCATGCGTTCGCCCTACCCGGCGTGGCGCGAACTGTTCACCGACCTGCTGCCGTCGCACCTGGTGAAGGACACCCCGGGTGGGTTCGCCCGCGGCCTGGCGGAGAACATCCCCGTCTCCGGCGGGTCCTTCCACATCAAGTCCATCGATCGCGGCCGCGACGAGATCCTGCTCGAGCGCAACGACAGGTTCTGGGGGCAGCCGGCAGTCGCCGACCGGATCCTGATGCGCCGCGGCGGTTCGAATTCGCAACTGGCCGACTCGATGCGGTCCGGCGACGCCCAGGTGGCCGAGGTTCGGGGCGCGGCACCCCTGCAGTCCCAGCTGGCCGCGATCCCGAAGGTCCGTGCCGCCACCACCTTCCAGCCGCGGGTCCTCGAACTGACTCTCAACGGCCGGGTACCGGCGCTGGCGGACCCGCGTGTCCGCAGCGGCCTGCTCGGCCTGCTCGACCCCGAGCTGCTGGCCCGCGTCGGCACTCCCGACGGGGCGGACGCCACGGTGGTCCGTGCCCAGGTGCTGGCGCCGTCCGACCCGGGCTACGCGCCGACCGCGCCGCCGCGCAGGACGCCCGAGCAGTCGCTGGCTCTGCTCGCCGAGGCCGGCTACCTGTACGAGCCCGCTGTCCCGGCCGTCGACGACCCGGCGCAGCGCACCCTGGGTCGGATGATGAAGGACGGCAAGCAGTTCGGGATCGTCATCGGTGCGCCGGAGAACGACGACAGCGCCATCGCGGTCGCGAACACCGCCGCCGACCAGCTCCGTGGCGCGGGTGTCGAGGTGACGGTGAATACGCTACGGGCCGACGAGCTGTACGGCCGCGCGGTGCTGAGCGGACAGGTCGACGCGATCGTCGGCTGGGTTCGCGCTGGATCGGACCCGGCGACGTCGCTGGCCTCGCGGTTCAGCTGCCCGCCGCCCGGGGTGCCGACCACGGTGTCGCCCGACGGCGACGAAACGCCCACCGGCACAGACGAGTCCACGCCGGGGACGGGGCCGAGCAACCTGTCCGGGCTGTGTGACCCGGCGCTGCAGGTCGGCATCGACGACGCGCTGCGCGGCACCGCGGACGTCGCCCACGTGATCGCCCAGGCCGAGCCCCGGCTGTGGGACCTCGCCGCGGTGCTGCCGGTGCTGCAGGACACCACCGTGGTCGCCGCCGGCCCGGACGTGGAGGGCGTCTCCCTGGTCGGTCCGATCCAGGTCGGCATCTTCGCCGACTCCGCCCACTGGTCGAGGAAGCAGAAGTGATGGCGCGCAACGAAAATGCCCGACGGCTGCTGCTGGTGCACGCGCACCCGGACGACGAGACCATCACCACCGGCGGCACCATCGCGCGCTACGCCGCCGAGGGTGCCGAGGTGACCGTGCTGACCTGCACCCTCGGCGAAGAGGGCGAGGTGATCGGCGACGAGTGGGCGGAGCTGGTGGCCCACCGCGCCGACCAGCTCGGCGGCTACCGGATCCACGAACTCACCGCCGCGCTGGCCGAGCTCGGGGCCGCGGGTCCGCGCTTCCTCGGGGGAGCCGGGCGCTGGCGTGACTCCGGCATGGCGGGCACGCCGTCCGCGGAGAACCCCCGGGGGTTCGTCAACGCCGACCGCGACGAGGTGGTCGCCGCACTGGTGTCGGTGATCCGGGAGCTACGGCCCCAGGTGGTGGTCTGCTACGACCCGAACGGCGGGTACGGGCACCCCGACCATGTCCAGGCACACCGGCTGGTCACCGCCGCCGTCGAGGCCGCGGGCACCGGCGCCCACCCGGACGCGGGCGCACCCTGGGAGGTGGCGAAGCTGTACTGGACCGTCACCGAGCACGCCGCGCTCGAGAACGGGATCTGCGCCATCGGGGAGCTGCCGCAGACCTGGCGCCTGCCGGAGCCCGGGGAGCGGGCCTGTGTCGCCGACGAGACGGTGACCACCGCGGTGGACGTGACGGGGGTACTGGCCGCCAAGCGGGCGGCGCTGGCCGCCCACGCCACCCAGGTCTCCGTCTCCGACCTCGGCCCCGAATATGCGCTGTCGAACAACATCGCGCTGCCGATCCTCGGCGAGGAACACTTCACCCTGGCCCGGGGTGAGCTCGGCCCGGTCGGCGCGGACGGCCGCGAACACGACCTGTTCGCCGGCGTCCCGGTCGGCTGACCCCGCACGGCCGTCGGGGTGGCGACAGCGCGCCCCCGACGGCATAGGGTGTGCGGTACGTCACATGGGTGGCGGTGTGGCAGCCAGGGAGGAACCCGACAGTGAACTGGGACCTGCAGAACTCGATCGTGGCGTTCGTCGACTCCCTCCGGCCGAATGCGCAGCTCTACCACGACATGTACATGAACGGGCTGTACTCGTTCGTCGACATGCAGAGCCACCTGCTCACCATGCTCGGCTACCCGCCGGTCGACTGACCACGCCGCCTACGATCGTCGTATGACGGCCAGCGTTCGACCAGCCCACACCGCGCCCGGAATCCTCGACTCCGCGATCCTCGCGCTGCTGGTGTTCGACGGCGTCCTCACCGCCGTGCTTGCCGTCCTGTTCCTGCCCGTCCGGCTCGGTACCGTGCCGTTCCCGGTCAGCGTGTTGGTCGCCGGGGTGGTCAATGTGCTGCTGGTGCTGGGTGCGCGGACCGTCACCGACCGGACGTCGCGGATGGCGCTGCCGGTGATCGGCTGGTTCGTGGGGATCGTGCTGTGCATGTCCGGGCCCGGCGGGGACGGACTGCTGCTCGCGGACTGGCGCACCCTGCTGCTGCTGGTCTGCGGGCTGGTGCCCGCAGGGTTGCTGCTGCTGAAGTTCGCCTCGGACGCGGCGGTCGCGCGCGGTACATCGGCCCGCCCGAGCTAGTTCGTACCTCCGGGGTTCGATTCGCCGATTGCCGCTGGTTGCGGACGGACGGCTGCTAGCGTCCGGTCGACCGAGGCAGCGCGACGACTGGAGCAGACACGTGATCGAGGCATCGAGCAGGATGACCCGCGGCCGCCGGAAGGGCTGGGCCACGGCCGCAACGGTCACCGCCGTCGCCGCCACCTTCGTGGTCGGCACCGGCGCGGGACCCGCCGTCGCGCAGCCCGCGGCCGGACTCGCCGAGGTGCTCTTCGTCGGCAACAACTGGGACGGCACCGCGGATGTCATCGAGTCGACCGGAAACTACGCCAAGGTCGGGCGGGTGAACATCATTCCGGACAAGCAGGAGCGACTCGGGGAGATCTACCTCGACCCGGTCAAGCTGGCCTTCTTCCTCGGGGTGCGACTGACCGCCGGCGAGGGCCACGACCAGTTCGTCGACGACATGTACACCACCCCGGACGGGTCCGCGGTGGTGGCGTCCCGGCCAAGTTTCGCCGACGTGGTCTCGATCGACCTGGCCAGCGGAAAGATCAACTGGCGCTTCCCGGTGTCCGGATTCCGCGCGGACCACATGGCGGTCTCGCCGGACGGCAGCCGGGTCGCCGTCTCCGCGTCCACCAGCAACACGGTGCATGTGCTCGACATTCGCACCGGTGCACAGGTCGGGTCGTTCAAGACCGGGGACAAGCCGCACGAGAATGTCTTCACCGACGGCGGCCGCTACCTGTGGAACATGTCCATCGGCGAGGTGAACACCGGGACGGACGACCCGTCGCAGGACTCGACGAAGGGCGACCGCAGGATCACCGTGGTCGATGCCCAGACCTTCCAGACGGTCAGGGTGATCGACATGCGCGATCGACTGGACGCCTTTGGCCGCCAAGATCTCTCGGACTCGGTGCGGCCCGTGGCATTCAGTCCGGACGAGAGCAAGCTGTACTTCCAGGTGTCCTTCTTCAACGGCTTCGTCGAGTACGACGTTGCGACTGACAAGATCACCCGGGTCAAGGAACTTCCGAAGAACCCGGACACCAATCCGGACCGGACCACCTGGGTCAACGACTCACGCCACCACGGCATGTCCATCAGTCCCGACGGCGGCAAGCTGTGCATCGCCGGGACGATGGACGACTACGTGACCATTGTCGACACGGTCACCCTGCAGGAGTCCCCGACTGTTCCGGCGGCAAAGCCCTACTGGGCCACGGTCAACGGAGACGGAACGCACTGCGTCATCTCCGAGAGCGCCAGCGATTCGGTCAGCGCGATCGACTTCGCGACCGGGCAGAAGGTGGCGACCGTGGCCGTGGGCGATCACCCGCAGCGGGTACGCATCGGGCACGTCCCCGCCGGTTGGGCCGGTACCCCCGACGTCGGGGGCACCGGGAGCCTCGGGGCCGGGAGCCTTGATACCGGGAGCCTTGATACCGGGAGTGCCGGGTCCTAGAGCAGTCCGGCGGTGCGTCCGGCGTCGGTGAGCACCGCCTCGAGCATGGCGGGGGTGAGCCGTCCGGTGAAGGTGTTCTGCTGGCTGACGTGGTAGCAGCCGAACACGTGCAGCGGTTCTCGCCCGGGTGTCTCCGGTTCAAGCCTCACGTGCGCCCCGTGCCCGAACTTCGGTCTCGGGACGGGCACCGCCCAGCCGGCCGCCCGCAGCGTGGGAAGCAGTGTCTGCCAACCGAAACCGCCCAACACCAGCACCGCTCGCAGCGTCGGCGTCAGCAGTCGCAGTTCCTCGTCGAGCCAGCGGCGGCAGGTGTCCCGTTCGAGGGTGGTCGGCTTATTCGCGGGCGGCGCGCAGTGCACCGGTGCGGTGATCCGGGTGCCGCGCAGCGTCAGGCCGTCCCCGATGTGGGTGGCGGTCGGCTGGCTGGCCAGGCCCACGGCATGCATCGCCGCGTACAGCACCTCGCCGCTGCGGTCGCCGGTGAACATCCGTCCGGTGCGGTTGGCGCCGTGCGCGGCCGGTGCCAGCCCGACGACCAGCAGTGCGGCATCCGTCGGTCCGAAGCCGGGAACCGGTCGTCCCCAGTAGGTCTCGTCGCGGAACGCGGCCCGCTTCTCGTGCGCCACCCGCTCGCGCCAGGCCACCAGGCGGGGGCAGAGCCGGCAGTCGATCAGCGCGGCGTCCATCTCGTCGAGCGTCGGGAACGTCACCGCTGCACCCGCACGGTCACCAATTGGAACGGGCGCAGCGTCAACACCGGTGAACCGTGGTCGGCCGTGCAGTCGGGTGGCGGGTCCAGTGGCCGTTCGAGCAGGTCGACGAACCGGGTGCCGGTGTGCGGGAAGTCCAGCGTCACCCGTGCGACGGACCGTGCGCCGGTCGACTCGTAGAGTCGCACGACCACGTCGCCGCTGCGGTCCTCGGCGAGCTTGACCGACTCGACCACCACGGCCGGGTTCGACACCCGAACGAGCGGTGCGACTGCATTGGCGCCCTTGACGGTTCGGGGCGGCAGGTTGACACGGTAGCCCTCCGTGACGGCGTCGCCGATCGATGCGCCCGGTAGCACGGAGACCGTCATGGCATGCCGGCCTTGGTCCGCCTGCGGGTCCGGGTACAGCGGTGCGCGCAGCAGGGACAGGCGCACCGTGGTGGTGGTGCCGCCGCCGTCGCGGGTGTTGCGGCCGACGTCGTGTCCGTAGGTGGCGTCGTTCGCCACCGCCACGCCGTATCCGGGTTCTCCGACGTGCACCCACCGGTGCGCGCAGATCTCGAACTTCGCGCGATCCCACGGGGTATTCGAGTGGGTGGGCCGGAATACGTGCCCGAACTGGGTCTCGGCGGCGCTCCGGTCGGCGTGCACATCGAATGGGAAGGCCAGTTTGAGCAGCTTCTGCCTCTCGTGCCAGTCGATCTCGTGGGCAATCTCGAGGGACCGGCCGCCCGGCGGGACCGTGAGCCGCTGCACCACGCTGGAACCGCCGAAATGGCGTCGGACCACCACGGCGTCGCCGTCGATGGTCACCTCGTCGGTGTCCGTCAGGTCGGTGACCGTTCGACGGTAGAACTCGTCGATGTCCCAGGCGTCCCACTGGTTCGGGGTGTCCCGGTGCAGTTGCAGCAGGTTGCCGACACCGTCAGGCGCCAGTGCCTCGCGGCCGGTGCCGGCGTCGACCAGGGAGGTGAGCAGCCCGGCGGCCGAGATCACCGCGCGAAGCAGCCCGTTGTCGAGGACGAAACTGTCGCCGAGCCGGGTGACTCGGGTCGGCTCGGCGGAGTGGTCGGGTTCGCCGATGCCGAGAGCCGGCACACCGGACCGGGTGTCCGGCGTCGCGTTCAGCGTCAGGGATTTCTCGCCTGGGCCGGTGAGGGAGGCCGTCGCGGCGCCGATCACGGCTTCGAGCCGGGCGGCCACGGCCGCGTAGTTGCGTTCGGCGTCGCGGTGAACCCAGGCGATGGAGCTGCCCGGCAGGATGTCGTGGAACTGCTGGAGCAGCACCAGCCGCCAGATCTGCTCGAGCTCGCCGTACGGGTATCGAGCGCCGGACCGGACGGTGGCGGTCGCCGCCCAAAGTTCCGCCTCGCGCAGCAGGTGCTCGCTTCTCCTGTTGCCGCGCTTGGTCTTTGCCTGCGAGGTGTAGGTGCCCCGGTGCAGTTCCAAGTACAGCTCCCCGGACCACACCGGCGGCGCCGGGTACTCGGCCTCGGCACGGCGGAAGAAGTTGACGGGGGAGTCGATCGTCACCGTGGGTGAGCCCTCCAACGAGCGGGTGCGCGCCGCAGCGGCAAGCATCTCGCGGGTCGGCCCGCCGCCACCGTCGCCCCAGCCGAACGGCACCAGTGACACGGTGCCCACGCCCTGTTCGCGGTAGTTGCGTTGCGCGTGACCGAGATCGTGACCGGAGAGGTCCGAGTTGTACTTGTCCACGGGTGGGAAGTGGGTGAACACCCGGGTGCCGTCGATGCCCTCCCAGCGAAAGGTGTGGTGCGGCATCCTGTTGCTCTGGTTCCAGGAGATCTTCTGGGTGAGGAAGTACCGCGACCCGGATGCGGCCACCAACTGCGGCAGCGCCGCCGAGTAGCCGAACGAGTCCGGCAGCCACACCTCCGGGGTGTCGACGCCGAACTCGTCGAGGAAGAAGCGCTTGCCCGCCACGAACTGCCGCGCCATCGCCTCCCCTCCCGGCATGTTGGTGTCGGCCTCGACCCACATGCCGCCGACGGGCACGAACTGGCCGGCAGCCACCTTTTCGCGGATCCGCTCGAACAGTTCGGGGTATCCCTCCTTGACCCAGGCCAGCTGCTGCGCGGACGAACATGCGAACCGGAAGCCCGGGTGGTCGTCCATCAGCGCCACCACGTTGGCGAAGGTGCGCGCGCACTTGCGGACGGTTTCGCGAACCGGCCACAGCCAGGCCGAGTCGATGTGCGCGTGTCCCACCGCGACCAGGTTGTGTGCGCTGGCGTACGCGGGCCGGGACAGGACCTCCCGCAACAGGTCCCGGCCGGCGGCCGCGGTGCCGGCGAGGTCGTCGGGGTCGACGCCGTCGAGCATCCGCTCGAGTGCACGCAGGATCTCGTGCCGGCGCGGCAGGTCGAACGGCAGTGCGTGCATCAGGCCTTCGAGTACCGCGATGTCCTGCGTCAGCTCCCACACGGTGATGTCGCGCAACGCCAGGTCTACCCGACGCAGCCGGTACACCGGGTCCCGCCCGGCAGTGTCGGGGTCGCCCTGCGCGGTGGGCTGGAACCCGGAACTGTTGGCCACGTCCGGGTTCGCTGCGAGTTCGAGGTAGACGTCGAGCGGGGCGCGCGGGTCCAGCGGGAGGTAGGCGTTCATCGGAGAGATCGCCTTGACCACAGTGCCGTCGGGGCGGTAGGCGAGGGCCTCGGCGTTGAACCCCGGACCGCCGGTGAAGCCGGGGTCGACCACGAGTTCCACTGCAAGGCCCGGGCGGTCGAGCCAGTGCGGCGGGACGGCCCCGGTGACGTGCAGCCACACCGTGCCCCACGGACGGCCCCACCATGCCCCGACCTCGACGGGCGTGAACTCCTGCGTCACCGCCTCGGCGAACGGCACCGGCTCGCCGGGCACCGTCCAGGCCGTGAGCGTCGCGGGCACGGAATCTCGGTACAGCGCGGGCCCGAGTCTCTGGTCCACGAACCGGCGCAGCCGGTCCTCCACGATCTGCCGGTCGTCGTGCATCGTGGCCTCCCTCGGCGGCGGCGACCGTTCCGACGCTACCCGCGGTGGGCCCGGGTTGCCGGGCCCACCGCGGCGATCGGCTCTAGCAGGGGACGGGGCCCGCGAGCGTCGGGTCGAGGGCCTTGCGAACCAGGAACAGCGGGGCCGGATGGTTGAGCATGCCAGTCGGATCTCCCGCGGTCGACTCGCCGGCGTGACTGATCTCGAGGCCCGGGTCGTTGCACGCGTCCTGCACGGTGATGTTGTGGACCGAGCCCTCGGTTCCGGGGGCGGGAATGAGGAACGCGGGGTTCGTGGGGACCTTGGGCGGGGTCGGGGTGATGATCTTGTCGGTGTTCGACGCGATGACCGTGTACTCGATCCCCGGGAAGGTCTCCTTGTTGTCCGCATTGAGGGCGGTCAGGAAGCTCGACCCGACGGTTTGCTGTTGAAAGGCCACGGGCAAACCGGCAGCCTTGGTCGCGGCCTCGTTGGGGAACTTGCCATCGAGATCGGACCCGTGGGTCGACGGTGCGAGCATGGCGAGCGTGTGGACAGTGTGGCGCTCTGCACCGCCCAGGAACCGCAGGTACTGGCGCGTCATCGTGCCGCCCTGGGAATGGCCGACGACGTCGACCTGCGCGGACTTGGTTTCGGAGCGCACCTTCTCGATGAACGTGTTCAGTTCCTTCGCCGAATCTTCGATCGGGCCGGTTCCCCACTCTGTCGCGAGCTTGCCGTCCTTGTCGATGACAGTCCTTCCGCCGTAGTTGAACACGAAGGTGCAGTAATTGTCGCCCTCGAGTGCCGTCTTCAGTACGGGCCAGGTCCCCTGCCAGTCCATGTTGGTGCCGTGCACCAGCACGACCGGTCGCTCATGCTGCGTCGACTTGCATTTGTAGTCGTTGGGGTCGGTGGCCCCACCGGCGGAGCCGGACGAGCCGAGCTGCGCGGAGGCGGTCGCCGTCGGCATGAGCGTGGCGCCGAGGGTCAGCAGTGCGATGGTCGCGAGACTCGTGGTGGCCGCGCGGAGTCGGGTAGTCAAGTGGAAACTCCTGATAATCATTGTGGGACAGTCGATATGGTGCAACTGTCCTCTCTAGCACCGATGGCGTGGTAAGCGCAGGGGAATGTCGCGGTCCGTGCCGATTCGCGCGCGGTCAGGTCCTGCGGATCCAGATGTCGCCGGCGCCGGGCGTG
The DNA here is from genome assembly GCF_001894985.1 of Rhodococcus tukisamuensis NBRC 100609. Lineage (GTDB taxonomy): Bacteria > Actinomycetota > Actinomycetes > Mycobacteriales > Mycobacteriaceae > Rhodococcus_G > Rhodococcus_G tukisamuensis. The sequence continues at coordinate 22,281 of NZ_BCXG01000033.1, forward strand.
ACGGCCTCGACGAGGTCCCAGGCACGCTCGGCCGGCAGGTCGAGGACCTCGTAGTGGCGGGTGCCTGCGGGCGTCGCCGCGACCACGGTGGCCACGCCGGCGCGGCGCTGGAAGAAGCTCTGCCGCACCGTCCAGCCGATGATGCCGTCCGCCTCCAGGCTGTGCCGGCCGCGGTCGAGTGAGCCGCTACTGGTGACGAGCCAGCCGGTGGGGGCGGCGTGTCCGAGGCCCCGGTAGCGGTCCCAGGCCAGCGCGGCGGCGGCAACGGCGGCCGTGGCGAGGACCGCCCACACCGACCAGTGCACCCGAACACCCAGCCCGGCCGCGGCCGCGACACCGGCCGCGACCGCCGCCACCGGCAGCAACGCCCGGCTGTAGCGGCGACGGCGGGCGGCCGGGCCGTGTGCCGTCAGCGGCGTCGCGACGTCGACGGGGAAGCCGTGCTCGCGCAGCACCACGGCGTTCACCCGCTCGGCCTCCGCGCGCGGCGCCTGCGGCAACAGCATCGACGAGTGCTGTCGTTCGGTGGACACGCCGGTCATGATCGCATCGAGGCGGGCGCCGCGCGCCAGGCGCAGCAGCAGCGGCAGGTGCACCGTGGTGCCGCGCAACCGCGCCCGGTCCAGCGTCGTCTGCCGGCTCCGGAGCAGGCCGTGGCTGACATGCAGGACGTGCCGGTCGTCGGTCACCGTGAGGTTGCCGAACGCGACGAGGTAGCGCACGCAAGCCAGCGCACTGGCCGCGGTCAGCAGCACGATCAGGCCAACGACCACCACGGCCGCCGTGCCGAATCCGCGCGCCCAGTCGATGCCGTGCGAGACCGTCGACGACTCCGCGATCTGCGCGCCGACACCGTACTGGAAGGCGACGCCCACGATCGCGGCAATCGTGAGCACGCCGGTCGTCGAGAACGGCGCGTACCGAACCCAGGCCGGCGACCAGTGCGCGATCTCGGTCGCCGGCACCACGGGCCGCTCGCCCGTCGGCGCCGGCTCGGAGGCGTCGTCGGTGCGGCGGGCCAGCAGGGCCTCACGCAGCGCCGGGACCAGTCGGGCGTCGAGCGCGTTGAGTTCGAACTTTGCCGAGTCGCCCGTCTTCTCCGCCCGTTGGCCGGTGCCGATCCGCACCACCGCCAGGCCGAGGATCCGGTGCAGCAGACCGGCCTCCACGTCCACCGAGCGGATCCTGTTGCGGGGGACCGAGAGCAGCTTTTTCTGGAACACGCCGCTGCGCAGCTGTACGTGCACCGGGCCGATCCGGTAGCTGGTGGTGAACCACCGCGCGATCGCGAACAGCACGAGCACCGTGACCGCGATCAGGCCCCACGCGTGGTTTCCGCTCTGACTGCCGACCACCACCGAGATCAGCAGCACGGGAAGAAGTTTGACGACCTCGTCGACGGGGTGGACGAGCAGCATCCGCTTGTCGAGGCGCAGCCAGGGCTGGTCCTCCTCGGCCGCGAGCGCCGCCGCGCCCGAGGACTCCGGGGGCGCGGTACCGGGTGCCGGGGTGCGGGTCGGCGCGGTCGCCGGCTCGGGGGTGCTCATGTCGCGTCCCCGACGTTGCGTCCGGCGATCTCGGTGAGCCGCGCGACGGTGGCGTCGGCGACCCGCTCGTCGAGCGCGGTGATCTTCACGGCGCCCGCGGACGAGGCGGTGGTGACGGTCACGGTGGCCAACCCCAGCATCCGGTCGATCGGCCCGCGTTCGGTGTCCACCGTCTGGATCCGCGAGATCGGGGCGATCCGGCGTTCCTGGGTGAACCAGCCGGTCTTGGTGTAGACCGCGTCGTCGCTGATCTCCCAGCGGTGCACCCGGTAGCGCCACTGCGGCATGCCCGCGACGTGCGCAACCGCGGCGACCACGCTCGCAGCGAACACGCCGACGTGCGGCCAGCTGGTGGCGGTGCCGTCGACCACGGCCCAGACCAGCTGCGCCACGAACATCGGGATCCACAACAGCGCGGCGTTGACCGCCCACAGCAGCGGTGCCCTGGTGCTGGGCCGCCACTGCGGGTCGGCCATGGTCACGGTGGTGGTCGGTGGGGTGCTCACGCCCTCAGCCTGCCAAAAACCGGTGACGGTGTCGCAGTCGCCGGTGCCCGCCCGACGATTGTTCCGGGAACCGTCCCCTCGCCGGGCGGAGGGCTAGCCTGGGTGCAGGCGAGGAAGGGAACCCACATGGACCGATTCGAGCCCGACGTCCCCGAGGCGGACCGTGTCGAGCAGGTGACGCCGGCCGGCGCCCCGGACGAGCCGGAGGACCCCGAGACGAGTGACTCCACCGACTCGCTCGAGGTCAACGAGGCCGACGCCGCCGAGCAGCGGCGCAGTGTCCCCGACGAGGACGAGTACCCCCACGGCTGATCGAGCCGAGACCTACAGTGGCCGTCGTCTCGGGTCATGGCGCATGATCGAACGCGTGACATCCCACGACGACGCCCCGATCGCCTCGGCGATACTGCCCGCCTCCGCGATGCTCCCCGACCCGGCGATGCCTTCCGGCCCCGGACCGGCGGCCGGACTGGAGCGGCCGTCGGCGTCCGCGCTGCGCAGGGCCCTACGCCGAGCACGTGACGGTGCCACCCTCAACGTCGACGAGGCGACGGTGCTGCTGCACGCGCGCGGCGCCGACCTCGACGACCTGTGCGCCTCCGCGGCACGGGTGCGAGACGCCGGACTCGAGGCCGCGGGCCGGCCCCGCACCGTCACCTACTCGCGCAAGGTCTTCATCCCGCTGACCCGGCTGTGCCGCGACAAGTGCCACTACTGCACCTTCGTGACGGTGCCGGGCAAGCTCCGGGCCGAGGGGCACGGCATGTACCTGGAGGTCGACGAGGTCCTCGACATCGCCCGTCGGGGCGCCGAACTGGGCTGCAAGGAGGCCCTGTTCACCCTCGGCGACCGCCCGGAGGCGCGCTGGCCGGAGGCGCAGGAGTGGCTCGACGCCCGCGGCTACGACTCCACACTGGACTACCTGCGCGCCGTGTCGATCCGGGTGCTGGAGGAGACCGGCCTGCTGCCGCACCTCAATCCGGGGGTGCTCAGCTGGGAGGAGATCAACCGGCTCAAGCCGGTGGCGCCGTCGATGGGCATGATGCTCGAGACCACCGCCACCCGGCTGTTCACCGACAAGGGCGAGTGCCACTACGGCAGCCCGGACAAGGACCCCGTGGTCCGGCTGCGCACGCTCACGGACGCGGGCCGGCTCTCGGTGCCGTTCACAACCGGGATCCTCGTCGGCATCGGCGAGACGATGGCCGAGCGGGCCGACTCGATCATGGCGATCCGGAAGTCGCACAAGGCCTTCGGTCACATCCAGGAAGTGATCGTGCAGAACTTCCTGGCCAAGGACGACACCGCGATGCGGTCGGCGCCCGACGCCGGAATCGAGGAGTTCCGTGCGGCGATCGCCGTGGCCCGGCTCGTGCTCGGCCCGGGGATGCGCATCCAGTCGCCGCCGAACCTGGTCTCACCCGCGGAGTGCCTGGCGCTGATCGCGTCGGGCGTGGACGACTGGGGCGGGGTCTCCCCGCTCACCCCGGACCACGTCAACCCGGAACGTCCGTGGCCCAACCTCGACAACCTGGCCGCGATCACCGCCGAGGCCGGTTTCACGCTGACCGAACGCACCGCCGCGCAGCCGCAGTACGTGCTCGCCGGTTCGCCGTGGATCGACCCGAGGATCGCCGCGCACGTGCACGCGCTGGCGGACCCGGAGACCGGCCTGGCCCGGCCCGACACGGTCCCGGTGGGCCTGCCGTGGCAGGAGCCCGACGAGGCCTGGGAGTCGAGTGGGCGCGTCGACCTGAACACCGAGATCGACACCGACGGCCGCAACACCGAGACCCGCAGCGACCTGGGCAGTGCCTTCGGCGACTGGGAGACGGTGCGGGAGCAGGTCCTCGAACTCAGCGCGCCGGCCCGGGTGGACACCGACGTGCTGGCCGCGCTGCGCAACGCCGAGCGCGACCCGGCGGGTTGCTCCGACGACGACTACGTGGCGCTGGCCAATGCGGACGGCGTAGGGCTCGAGGCGCTGGTGGCACTGGCCGACGACCTGCGCAAGGACGCGGTCGGGGACGACGTCACCTACGTGGTGAACCGGAACATCAACTTCACCAACATCTGCTACACCGGCTGCCGGTTCTGCGCGTTCGCGCAGCGCAAGGGCGACGCCGACGCCTTCACCCTGTCGACCGACGAGGTTGCGGACCGGGCGTGGGAGGCGCACGTCGCCGGGGCCACCGAGATCTGCATGCAGGGCGGCATCGACCCGGAACTGCCGGTCACCGGTTACGCGGACCTGGTGCGCGCGATCAAGGCCCGGGTGCCGTCGATGCACGTGCACGCCTTCAGTCCGATGGAGATCGTCAACGGCGCCTCGCGGGGCGGCCAGAGCGTCCGGGACTGGCTGACCGACCTGCGCGAGGCCGGACTCGACTCCATCCCCGGCACCGCGGCCGAGATCCTCGACGACGAGGTCCGGTGGGTGCTCACGAAGGGCAAGCTGCCGACGAGCACCTGGGTGGACGTGGTCACCACGGCGCACGAGGTGGGGCTGCGATCGAGTTCGACGATGATGTACGGCCACGTCGACCAGCCGCGGCACTGGGTGGGCCACCTGAACGTGCTCCGCGGTATCCAGGACCGGACCGGCGGGTTCACCGAGTTCGTGCTGCTGCCGTTCGTGCACCAGAGTTCGCCGCTGTACCTGGCGGGCGCCTCCCGGCCGGGCCCGACGCGGCGCGACAACCGGGCCGCGCACGCGTTGGCGCGGGTGATGTTGCACGGCCGGATCCACAATATCCAGACCAGTTGGGTCAAGCTGGGTACGGAAGGTACGCAGGCGATGTTGCAGGGTGGCGCCAACGACTTGGGAGGGACGTTGATGGAGGAGACCATTTCGCGGATGGCCGGCTCGCAGCACGGGTCGGAGAAGACCGTGGCCGAACTGCGCGCGATCGCCGAGGGCATCGGCCGTCCGGCCCGCGAACGCACCACCAAGTACGCGGACCGGGTGAGTGTCCGGTGACCGCCAAGGACCGGATCGGCAACGAGCGGGTGGTGGCGGTCCTCGACCGTGCCGCCTGGGGGATCAATCCGGTGCTCGACCTGGTCGCGTCCGACCCGTTCGGCATCAAGGCCCGCACGTTCCGGCCGAACGCGGAGCAGCGGAACGCAGCCGAGAAGGCGCTGGACGCGGCGGCGTGGCTGCTCGACGTGGCGCAGGTGCCGGGCACCGCGGCCTGGGAGCGGGCCAGCGACGAGCGCCGGGCCCGCTGGTGGCTGACCCGGCTCGGCCTGGTCAACACCATCGTGGTCGCCTTCCCCGGCGTGCTCGGTCCGATCGCGAAGCGGCTGCCGCTGCAGGACCTGTTGGGGTTCGCCAACCAGGCGCTGGTGCTGATCGCCGTCGCGCGGGAGCTGGGGGTGACCGAGCGCAGCGCGCAGGTCGACCTGCTGGCCTCCGTGCTGTGCCAGCGCGAGACCGACGCCCGAACCGAGCTGACGAACCCGCACGAGGATGCTCCGGCGCGCGACGGTTGGAAGCCGTTCGCGATGCTCGGTGGCATGTGGAACACGGCGCGGACGCTGCGGGCGATCCCCGACGAACTGCACAAGCGGCCGCTGCCGGCCCGGCCGTACCAGGTGCTCGGCCGCGTGCCGTTCGTCGGTGCGGTCGCCGACTACCTGGGCGAACGGGGCGCACTGGTGGAGGCGGCGGTGATGGCCATGCGGTGGGTCGACGGGCACACGGTCCGCGGTGCGGTGGACGCCATCGAGCGCAGGGGCAGCACCGTCTGAGGTCGGGGACCCGTGTGCTGAGGGCACCCTGCGCGGGCGTTGGTCGCGAGGAAGGGTGATACTAGGAGGCCCTGGGCGTTTCGTAGCTTGAACACGCCCAGAACATCCGGTCCGTGGAGAAAGGCAAGGGGAGCGGCAGTGCCCTACACGATTGCTGAACCGTGCGTAGATGTGCTTGACAAGGCCTGCATCGAGGAATGCCCTGTCGACTGTATTTACGAGGGCGGCCGGATGCTCTACATCCACCCCGACGAGTGCGTGGACTGCGGCGCCTGTGAGCCGGTCTGCCCTGTCGAGGCGATCTTCTACGAGGACGACGTCCCGGACCAGTGGAACGACTACGTCAGCGCGAACGTCGACTTCTTCGTGGAGTTGGGGTCGCCGGGCGGCGCCGCCAAGCTGGGCAAGGTCGACTACGACCCGCCGTTCATCAAGGCACTTCCGCCCATGGGCGAGGACTAAATTGCCTCGCTCGGCCGTCTCGCATGCCCTGCCCGACTTTCCCTGGGACTCCCTCGCCGCCGCCAAGGCGAAGGCGGAGTCGCACCCTGACGGGATCGTCAACCTGTCCGTCGGTACCCCGGTCGACCCGGTCGCGCCGCTGATCCGTGAGGCCCTGGCCTCGGTGTCGGAGGTGCCCGGGTACCCGACGACGCACGGCACCCCCGAGCTGCGGGCTGCCGCGGTCGGCGCGCTGGCGCGCCGGTACGGGGTCACCGGACTGCATCCCGACGCGGTGCTGCCCGCGCTCGGCACCAAGGAGATGATCGCCTGGCTGCCGCGGCTGCTCGGGCTCGGGCCGGACGACCTGGTCGTCATTCCCGAGGTCGCGTACCCGACCTACGAGGTCGGCGGTCTGCTGGCCGGTTGCCGGGTGCTGCGTGCCGACGGGATGACCCGGCTGGGACCGGAGAGCCCGGCGCTGATCTTCGTGAACTCGCCGTCGAACCCGACCGGCAAGGTGCTCGGCATCGACCACCTGCGCAAGACGGTCGAGTTCGCCCGCGAGCGCGGAGCGATTGTGGTCTCCGACGAGTGCTACCTCGGGCTGACCTGGGAGGCGGAGGGCTACTCCGTCCTCGACCCTCGGGTATGCGACGGCGACCACACTGGCCTGCTGGCCGTGCACTCGCTGTCGAAGACGTCCAACCTGGCCAGCTACCGGGCCGGCTTCGTCACCGGCGATCCGGCACTGGTCGCGGAGCTGCTCGAGGTACGCAAGCACGCCGGCATGATCATGCCGCTGCCCGTGCAGGCCGCGATGACCGCGGCGCTGAGCGACGACGACCACGAGGACGAGCAGCGTGAGCGGTACCGGATGCGCCGTGAGGTGCTGCTCGGTGCCGTGCGGGACGCCGGGTTCACTGTGGACAACTCCGAAGCCGGGCTGTACCTGTGGGCGACCCGCGGCGAGCCCTGCCGCGACACCGTGGACTGGTTCGCCGACCGCGGCATCCTGGTCGCGCCCGGGGACTTCTACGGTCCGGGCAGCGGACAGCACGTGCGGATCGCGCTGACCGGTACGGACGAGCGGATCGCGGCTGCGGCGGGACGCCTCCAGCGCTGACGCGTCTGGCTGTCAGCGGGAACGACCGAAAGGACGCGCGCGATCGATGATCATCGATCGCGCGCGTCCTTCCTGTTGCGCGCTGTCGCTGCGCTAGCCTGGGGTCGGAGTACCTCGTTGCCGGGGCACCGTCCCGGGAGCGTCACCGTGGGCAGGAGGCAGCATGGATGCCGTCACACAGGTTCCTCGTCCGGGCAACGAGCCGGTGCACTCCTACGCACCGGGCAGTCCCGAGCGGGCGCGGTTGGCCTCGAAGCTCGCGGACCTGGCCGCCGAACCGACACCGCTCTCGCACGTCATCGGCGGCGTCCACCGGCAGGGTTCGGGCGACTGGATCGACGTGGTGCAGCCGCACCGGCACTCCGCCGTGCTCGGCACCCTGACATCCGCCACCCACGAGGACGCCGACGCCGCGGTGGAGGCCGCGGTCGCGGCGGGTCCGGCCTGGCGGGACCTGCCCTTCGACGAGCGGGCCGCGGTGCTGCTGCGCGCGGCCGACCTGTTGGCCGGGCCGTGGCGCGAGACCATCGCCGCGGCAACGATGCTCGGACAGTCGAAGTCGGTGCAGCAGGCGGAGATCGACGCGCCGTGCGAGCTCGTCGACTTCTGGCGGTTCAACGTGCACTTCGCCCGGCAGATCCTGGCGGACCAGCCGATGTCGGGTCCGGGGGTGTGGAACCGGATGGAGTACCGGCCGCTCGAGGGGTTCGTGTACGCCGTCACCCCGTTCAACTTCTCGGCGATCGCGGGCAACCTGCCGACGGCGCCGGCGCTGATGGGCAACACCGTGGTGTGGAAGCCGTCGACCACCCAGACGCTGGCGGCCTACTGGACGATGCGGCTGCTCGAGGAGGCCGGCCTGCCGCCGGGTGTCATCAACCTGGTGACCGGCCCCGGCGCCGCGGTATCGGATGTGGCACTGGGTGATCCGCGGTTGGCCGGCATTCACTTCACCGGCTCGACGAGGACCTTCCAACACCTGTGGCGCGAGGTCGCCTCCAACATCGACCGCTACCACGGCTACCCGCGTCTGGTCGGGGAGACCGGCGGCAAGGACTTCGTGGTGGCGCACGCGTCCGCCAACCCGGACGTGCTGCGGACGGCGCTGGTGCGCGGCGCCTTCGAGTACCAGGGCCAGAAGTGTTCCGCCGCCTCGCGGGCCTACGTGCCCGCGTCGGTGTGGGCGGAGATGGGCGAGGACTTCCTCGCCGAGGTGGACCAACTCAGCTACGGCGACGTCACCGACCTGTCGAACTTCGGCGGCGCCCTGATCGACCGGGCCGCGTACGAGAAGAACGTCGCCGCCATCGAACGGGCCCGCGGGGCCGAGGGGGTGAGCGTCGCCGTCGGCGGGAAGTACGACGACACCGAGGGCTTCTTCGTCAGGCCCACGGTGCTGCTCGCGGACGACCCCGGCGACGAATGCTTCGCCACCGAGTACTTCGGACCGCTGCTCTCGTTGTACGTCTACGACGACTCGGCGCCCGATGCGTTCGAGTCGGTCCTCGACATCGTCGACACCACCGCCCCGTACGCGCTCACCGGCGCGGTGATCGCCGACGACCGGGCGGCGATCGAGAGAGCCGGTGCCGCACTACGATTCGCGGCGGGCAACTTCTATGTCAACGACAAACCGACCGGCGCGGTGGTGGGGCAGCAGCCGTTCGGCGGGGCGCGGGCATCGGGCACCAACGACAAGGCCGGCTCGCCGATCAACCTGCTGCGCTGGACGTCGGCCCGCACGGTCAAGGAGACCTTCGTCCCGCCGACCGACTATCGGTACCCGCACATGGGACCGCGGGACTGATCGCCGTGTCCGGGGCGTTGGGCAACCCGCTGCGGCCGGCGATCCTCGCCGCGGCCCGTTCGCCGCGGATGAAGTCGGCGATCACCCGGGCCCCGGTCACCCGGTCCATCGTCACCCGGTTCGTCGCGGGGCAGGACCGGCCGGCCGCACTGGCGGCCGCCCGCACGATCCTCGACTCGGGCCGGTCGATCAGCATCGACCACCTGGGGGAGGACACCGCCGAGCCGGAGCAGGCCCGCGCGGCGCTCGCCGAGTACCGCGCGCTGCTGAGCGAACTCGCCGACCAACCCGAGGCCACGGTCGGCGGCGTCCGCCGCCTGGAGGTGTCGGTGAAGCTGTCCGCGCTCGGCCTGGCGCTGCCGCGGGACGGTCTCCGGGTGGCACGCGAGCACGCCCACGCGCTGTGCACGGCAGCGCAGGCCGCGGGCGTGTGGGTGACCGTCGACGCGGAGGACCACACCACCACCGACGAGACACTCGCCGTGGTGACCGAGCTGCGGGCCGACTTCCACTGGCTTGGGGCGGTGCTGCAGGCCTACCTGCGCCGGACCGAGGGGGACTGCCGGGACCTTGCCGTGGCGGGCTCGCGGATCCGCCTGTGCAAGGGGGCGTACAACGAGCCGGAATCGGTTGCATACCAACGCCGCTCGGAGGTCGACGCGTCGTACCTGCGGTGCCTGGAGATTCTGATGCGGGGCCGGGGCTACCCGATGGTCGCCTCGCACGACCCGGTGGTGATCGAACAGACGCAGGACCTGGTGGGGCAGGTGGGCCGCGGTCCGGCGGAGTTCGAGCACCAGATGCTCTACGGCATCCGGGACGTCGAGCAGGCGCGGCTGGCGGCCGAGGGTGACCAGGTGCGGGTGTACGTGCCGTACGGGGCGCAGTGGTACGGCTACTTCATGCGGCGTCTCGCCGAACGGCCCGCCAACCTCACCTTCTTCCTGCGTTCGCTGGTGACGCACGGCTGAACTGGTCCACGGGCCGTCCGCCGCGGTGTGAGACGCTGGGCGGCGTGCTCCTGAGTTCACTGAACCCCCTCGCTGTCGCCCGGGGCGACGACCTGCCCGATGCCGTCCGGATCGGCGACGACGTGCTCTCGCGCAGCGACATCGTCGGGGGCGCCGGGGCCCTGGCCCGGCGCATCGCCGGAGCCAAGCGGGTCGCCGTCCTAGCGACGCCGAGCGCCGCGACGGTGATCGCGGTGGTCGGCTGCCTGTTCGCGGGCGTCACCGTGGTGCCAGTGCCGCCGGACTCCGGTCCTGCGGAGATCGCACACATCCTGTCCGACTCGGGTGCCCAGGCCTGGCTCGGACAGGCGCCGGAGGGGACCGAGTTGCCGGTCGTCCCGGTGCGGGTGAACGCCCGCGACTGGCACGGGCACCCGGAACCGCGCCCCTCGTCGATCGCCTTCGTCCTCTACACCTCCGGCACCACCGGGCCGCCCAAGGGCGTGCTGCTGAGCCGCCAGGCGATCGCCGCCGGGCTGGACGCGTTGGCCCAGGCGTGGCAGTGGACCTCGAACGACACACTGGTGCACGGACTTCCGCTCTTCCACGTGCACGGACTGATCCTGGGTCTGCTCGGTCCGCTGCGGGTGGGCAGCCGCCTCGTGCACACCGTCAGCCCCACACCCGAGGCCTACGCGCGGGCTGGCGGGTCGATGTACTTCGGGGTGCCGACGGTGTGGTCGCGGGTGGCCCGCGACGAGGAGTCGGCCCGGGCCCTCGCCGGCGCGCGGTTGCTGGTCTCCGGCAGTGCCCCGCTGCCGGTCCCGGTGTTCGAGCGACTGGTCGCGTTGACCGGTCTGACGCCGATCGAGCGCTACGGGATGAGCGAGACGATGATCACACTGAGCACCCGCGCGGACGGCGAACGCAGGCCCGGCTGGGTCGGGCTGCCGGTGACGGGGGTGACGACCCGGCTCGTCGACGAGGACGGGGCGCCGGTGCCGCACGACGGCGAGTCGATCGGCGGTCTACAGGTGCGCGGGCCGATGCTCTTCGACGGGTACCTGAACCGGCCCGACGCCACCGCCGAGTGCTGGACCGAGGACGGCTGGTTCAAGACCGGCGACGTGGCGGCGATCGACGAGGGCGGGTTCCACCGGATCGTCGGCCGGGAGTCGACCGACCTGATCAAGTCCGGGGGCTACCGGATCGGGGCGGGCGAGGTGGAGACCTCGCTGCTCGGGCACCCGACGGTGCGCGAGGTGGCGGTGGTCGGGTTGCCCGACGCCGACCTCGGGCAGCGACTGGTGGCGTACGTGGTGGGCGAGGGCGTTGACCCGGACGCGCTGATCGCGCACGTGGCCGGTGAACTGTCGGCGCACAAGCGGCCCCGCGAGGTGCGCGTGGTGGACTCGCTGCCGCGCAACGCGATGGGCAAGGTGCAGAAGAAGCTGCTGGGCTGAAGCGTGCAGCGCCGGTGCGTGTGCAGCGCATTTCGCGTCCGACGGGACTAGCCTCAGGAAGCATGACCCTGCCTGCCGAGAACACCCGTATCGTGCTCGCGTCACGTCCCGTAGGGGAGCCGCAGAGGTCCGACTTCCGGATCGAGTCGGCGCCGATCCCGTCGATCAGCGACGGGCAGTTGCTGCTCAAGACCAGGTATCTCTCGTTGGACCCGTACATGCGCGGCCGGATGAGCGACGCGAAGTCCTACGCCGCGCCGATGGCGGTGGGTGACGTGATGGTCGGCGGCACAGTGTGCGACGTGATCGAGTCCAGGGAACCGGGATTCGCCAAGGGCGACGTCGTGCTGGCGTTCTCGGGATGGCAGGAGTACGCGGCCGCGGACGCCCACCACGTCCGCAAGCTGGACCCGCGACTGGGGCCGCCGCGGATGGCGCTCGGGGTGCTGGGGATGCCGGGTTTCACCGCCTATGCCGGCCTGCTGGCGATCGGCAAGCCGCAGCCGGGCGAGACGGTGGTGGTGGCCGCTGCGACCGGGCCGGTGGGTTCCGCGGTCGGCCAGATCGCGAAGATCAAGGGCGCCCGGGCCGTCGGGATCGCGGGTGGGCCGGAGAAGTGTGCGTACCTGGCGGAACTGGGCTTCGACGCGGCCGTCGACCACCGTGCGCCGGACTTCGTCGACCAGTTGGCCGCCGCCGTCCCGGACGGCATCGACGTGTACTTCGAGAACGTCGGCGGGGCGGTCTGGGACGCGGTGCTGCCGCGGCTCAACACCTACGCCCGGGTGCCGGTATGTGGGCTGGTGTCGCAGTACAACCTGACCACGCGGCCGGAGGGGCCGGACCGGGCGCCCGCGCTGATGAGTCACATCCTCACCAAGAGCCTCACCCTGCGGGGGTTCATCCAGAGCGAATTCGTAGGCGCGATGTACGCCGACTTCATCGGCGAGATGTCCGAGTGGATCCACCAGGGGCGGGTGCAGTACCGCGAGGACATCGTGGACGGCCTGGAGAATGCGCCCGAGGCGTTCATCGGGATGCTCGCGGGCCGCAACTTCGGAAAGGTCGTCGTCAACGTCGGAATGGCCGAGCAGTGAGCGGGGCGCACGAGGTGCGCGATGCCACCGCGGTGCCGCGGGTCGGCCCGCTCGAGGTCGTCTCCTTCCTGTGCGAGTTGTCGATGCTGGTGTTGCTGGCGCTGGCCGGCGCCGCGTCGACGGATTCGCTGCTCGGGAAGGTGATATTTGCGGTGGCGCTGCCGGCGGTTGCGGCGGCTGTCTGGGCGGTGTGGATGGCGCCGACGTCAGGCCGCCGACTGCCGAATCCGGCCAGGCTGTACGTGCAGGTCGCGTTGTTCGCGGCGACGGCCGTCGTCGCCGGGGTGTTCCTGGGACCAGTCGTGGGGCTGGTGTTCTTCGTGGTGGCGGCGGGGGTCTTCGGGGAACTGTGCCGACGAGAGATGCGGGCGCGGCGCTCTTGACCTGAACCGAGGTCGAGGTCCTAGCGTGACGGCTGCACGGACCAGCGACGGGAGATTGTCATGACAGAAGCCTCGGTGACACTCAGCGCGGACCAGGTCGCCTACCTCGATACGCAGCGACTCGGCAGGCTGGCGACGGTCAACCCGCGAGTCGCGCCGCAGAACAGTCCGGTCGGGTTCCGCTACAACGCAGAACTCGGCACCATCGACATCGGTGGCCGGAATCTGGGCGCCAGCAAGAAGTTCCGGAACCTCGCGACCAACGACCGGGTCGCGTTCGTGGTGGACGACCTGGCCTCGGTCCAGCCGTGGGTGGTGCGGTGCGTGGAGATCCGCGGTCGGGCGGAGGCGTTGACCGGGGTGGCGCCGTGGGCTCCGGGCATGTCGCCGGAGCTGATTCGCATCCACCCGGAGCGGGTCATCGCGTTTGGGCTGGAGTCGGTTCAGGGCGGCTGACAGTCGGCCCGTCGGACCGCGCAGACCGGTTGCGGCCGAGTGTGTCTCGGCCACAACCGGTCCGGTTGTGGGTGAGTGTTCAGGCCTGTGCCTGGTCAGGTTCCGTGGATCGCGCGCCGGTTGTGAGCCGGCCTCGGTCTTCGCAGCGGGTCCACCCAGGCGGGTGGGGTGAACCACGGGAACCCGTCCGGTTCGATCTGCACGGCCCAGTGGTTCCTGTGGATGATCGTGTGGTGCTTCTTGCAGAGCAGCACGAGGTTCGACAGCGCGGTCGGGCCGCCCTTGGACCAATGCCAAATATGGTGGGCGTCGGTCCAGCCGGCGGGTCGGCCGCAGCCAGGGAAGGCGCATCCGCAGTCCCTGGCCACCAGTGCTTTGCGGAGTTTCGGGGAGATGATTCGGGTGGTGCGGCCGACGTCGAGTGGGTTGCCGCCCCGGTCGACGAAGATCGGGGTGACCTGGGCGTCGCAGGAGATGCGTGCGGCGATGGCCGCGGAGATCGGGCCGGCCCAGGGCATGGTGGCGTGGCGGCGTCGGCGGTAGTGCCGAGGCGGCCGGACGTCTGAACAGCCGTCGTAGCGTCCGGCGCCGACTGGTCCGGTTGCGTTGTCGCGGTGGTAGTCCCAGTCGTTGTCTCGCCACGCTCCGGTCGCGGGTGTGGGTGCGGTCGCTGAGACCGCGTCTCTCAAGGCATCGACGTCGATGGTCACGGTGACGTGGGGTCGTTCCCCACCTTCCATCGGTCCGCGTGCCGCGTCGAGGTGTCCGCGGATGATCTGTCCGAGGGCGTCGGCGCGGCGCTTGGCGGCGGATCGGGGGTCGCGGATCGAGTGGCCATGCTCGTCGGTGCTCGGGTGCGGCTTCGACAGGCCGGACAGGGCGGTCTGCAAGGCTTCGCCGGTCTCGGCGTCGAAACTGCCCTTCACGAGCACCCGACCGCCCAGGGTGGCGCTGGCGTGGAACTCGTTGAGTTCGGGGTTCTCTGCGTCGGACGGCAGGTCGTTGTCGCGCTCGAACAGGATCTCCAGTTCACGGGCCCTGTTGCGGAGCTGTGTGGGGTCTTCGACCTGGGCGGCGATGAGCAGGTAGGCCTCGCAGTCGTCTGGGCGTCCGGTCTCGGGGTCGGGGTGCTCCCAGTCGGTTTCGGCGGGTTCGATGTCGAAGTCGCGGGTGAGTTTCGCGAGGCGAGCGAGGAAGTTGACGATCACCTGGACGTGGGCGAGTTCGATCCGTCCGTCGTCCAGTACCTCGGCCACCTGCGGGTGCAGGGGCAGCTCGCGGGCGAGGCGGACGATCTGGGCGGCGCGGGCACGGTGCATCCGGGTGGCACCGGCGAGCCAGGCGGTGGTGTCGGCGGCGCCGACGTGTTCGGGGAGGCAACGCTGATCGGCATCGCGGACCAACCGGACCAGTAGCGCCTCCCTCATGCGCATGTCCTGAACCAGCTCCGGCACCGCCGCCAAAATCTCGGTTTCGTCGAGTCGCCGTGCCTCGACCCGGGCGGGGTCGGTGAGCATGGCGTCGAGTTTCATACACCAAATTCTACTCGCACGTGCATTCGATTTCTAGTTTATTTATGCTGGTCAAAAGGGGTGCGAATCGGAATAATTCCTGTTCGCGAGGGGCTCGGTCTTTGTCCTGGGCGGGCTCGGTCATGACCTGGAGGCCAGACATTGTTGGGCTTCCTTCACCGCGTTGGCGTCCTCGGGAAAGAACATCTCGGTGTCTGGCCAGACGGTGCTCTGTCGGGCTGATTGGTCCACACTGACGAGCGGTGCGCTGTCGGCGATCACCTTCAGCGCTTGCCCCTCTGGGGGAAGTGAGCCCCCGC
This sequence comes from Rhodococcus tukisamuensis NBRC 100609, assembly GCF_001894985.1. Taxonomy (GTDB): domain Bacteria; phylum Actinomycetota; class Actinomycetes; order Mycobacteriales; family Mycobacteriaceae; genus Rhodococcus_G; species Rhodococcus_G tukisamuensis. Next base: position 37,641 of record NZ_BCXG01000033.1, read on the forward strand.
CCAATCCCCACACGCCGTGGGATGTCGAACCGTCGCTCCTCCGGAACTGCATGGCGATCGCGTAGTAGTTGTCGAATGGCGACACGGATGCCTTGCTGCGGGTCCAGGGGTCGCGGACAGCGACTGCCTCGAGCGGCTCGAGGGGGTCGGAGGCCGGCCTACCTGCGATCATGTCCATCAAGCTGGAGTCGACAGCGATGCAATTCGCATCAGGCGCACGGCGGATGTCGGCGGTCACGACGGCTGTCAGCCAGGTGACCGCAGCGGCTGCGGTCAGCGCAACCACCACCGCTCGCCATGACCAACGCTTACGTCCGGCCAACTGTCGCCTCCCAATTTCACTGCGAGGCGTATCCGTCGCTACTGGGTGTTCGTGCCTGGGGGATGGCAACGATGCGGATCGCACCAGGCCCGGCCGACCTACTTGCTGTCCCGGAACACCGGCTCCCGCTTCTCCCGCCGCGCGAGGGTGGCCTCCTCGAAGTTGTCGGTCATCAGCCGGACCATCAGCTGGCCCAGGCCCTCCTGGTTCATGTGCTGGGCCATCGACGACGCGTCCAGGCTCGACCACAGCGTCCGCTTGGTCAGCTCCACACCGGGCCGGGAGAAGGCCGCGACCCGTTCCGCCAATGTGAACGACTCGTCGAGCAGGTTGGGGCGGTCGACCAGGCGGGAGACCAGGCCGATCCGTTCGGCCTCGGCGGCGTCGATGTCGCGGCCGGAGAGCATGATCTCGAACGCCCTCGACGAGCCGATCGCGCGCGGCAGCAGATAGCTCAGACCGAGTTCGCTGGCGGTCAGCCGGTTGTTGATGCCCGCCGCCCGGAAGTAGGCGTCGCGCGAGGCCAGCCGGATGTCCGCGGCCAGCGACAGGCAGAACCCGCCGCCGATGGCGGCGCCGTTGACGGCGGCGATCACCGGCTGGTGCATGCGGCGGATCGCCAGCACCACGTCATCGAGGATCTCCATGGCGCGCAGCGCGATCGACGGCCTGGTCAGGCCGTCGATGTGCGGCGGGCTGCCGGCGGAGGACTGGTCGGCTCCGGAGCAGAACCCGCGGCCCGCGCCGGTGAGCACCACCGCACGCACCGAGTTGTCGTTGCTGATCGACTCGAGGGACTCCTTGAGCGGGACCATCACGTCGAAGGCCATGGCGTTCATCCGCTCCGGGCGGTTGAGGGTCACCAGGGCCACATTCTCGCGGGGCCGCTCGACCAGGACAAAGCTCACTGCCGGTCTCCTGTTCAACGACGGACGTAGATCGCGCCGACACTACGGCGTATCCGGCGCCAACCCGACGAGACGCGCTCGCCAAACGCGTCGTCCGATTCCCGCCAGCGCCGAGTCCCGGGATCTCGCAGTCTGATTCAGGCGACCACGTCGCCACCTTCAGTAGATCTCCCGAAAGGACTCATCATGTCTTCGCGCCTGGACTCAAAGGTCTTCATCGTCACCGGCGGCACCTCCGGCATCGGTCTCGCGGTTGCTCGGCGGCTCACGGCGGAGGGCGCCGCGGTAGTGCTCGGTGCCCGCCGCAGGGACGTCGGTGAGGACGCTGCCGTGAGCATCCGCGCCGCGGGTGGCACCGCGATCTTCGTGCCGGCGGATGTGTCGGTGGAGGCGGATGCCGCGGCGCTGGTCGCCGCCGCGGTCGCCGAGTTCGGGCGGCTGGACGGGGCGTTCAACAACGCGGGCGGTGTCAATGCGTCCGGTCCGGTATCCGGTATCGACGGCGCCGACTGGGACGCGGAGTTCGCGCAGAACGTCACCAGCGTCTTCAACTGCCTCAAGCACCAGATTCCCGCGGTCCTCGAGACCCGCGGGGCGATCGTCAACAACGCGTCGAACCTGGGGGTCGTCGCGCTCCCCGAGGTCGCGCCCTACGTTGCCGCCAAGCACGCCGTCGTGGGCCTGACCAGGTCCGTCGCGCTGGAGGTTGCCGAGCGGGGCGTCCGGGTCAACGCCATCACCACCGGAGGGGTCGACACGCCGCTCTCCCGCGGGTCCATGGCACCCACCGACGAGGCGATGGCGCAGATAGCCGCCCTGCACCCGGTCAACCGCGTTGCACAGCCGGACGAGATCGCACCGTTCGTCGCGTTCCTGCTGAGCGACGAGGCGTCGTTCGTCACCGGTGCGGCTCTGTCGATCGACGGCGGCTTCACCGCGCGTTGAGCGGGACCGAGGCGGTCAGAGTGCGGCCTTGCGCAGCCTCGCGTTGAGCACCGACAGCGCGGCGATCACGAGAAACAGCACTGTCGTGGAGATCAGCTGGTTGCGGGCGTCGGCGTCGGTGAGCATCAACAGGATCAGCCCGATGAGGGCGGCCAGGGTGGCCCAGCTCAGGTAGGGGAAGCCCCACATCCGCAGGGTCAGCTTGCCCTCGGCCTCGAGCCGCCGGCGCAGCCGCAGCTGCGAGACCACGATGAAGATCCAGATCACCAGCAGCGCGGCCCCGACCGCGTTGAGCAGGATCGATAGCAGCGAGTCCGGCAGCAGCCAGTTGAGCAGCACGCTGACGAAGCCGAAGAACACGGACAGCACCACCGCGTTGGTGGGCACCCCGGTCTTGGAGAGCACGCCGAGGGCCTTCGGGCCGTCGCCGCGTCGGGCCAGCGAGTACGCCATCCGCGAGGTGCCGTACACGTTCGCGTTGAACGCCGACAGCAGCGCGACCACCACGATCAGCTCCATCAGCCCCGCGACGTACGGCAGGTTCGCCTCGCTCAGCACCGCGACGAACGGCCCGCTCTGCAGCTGCGGCGAGTTCCACGGCAGCACCAGCACCATGATGGAGATCGAGCCGATGTAGAACAGGCTGATCCGCCACACCACGCTGCGCACCGCGGTCGCGATTGACCGCTCGGGGTCCTTCGACTCCGCCGCGGCGATGGTCACGATCTCGATGCCGCCGAACGCGAACGCGACGACGAGCAGTCCCGCGGCGATGCCGGCGAAGCCGTTGGGCATGAAGCCGCCCTGCCCGACGAGGTTGGTCATCCCGACCGGGTCGGTGTCCGGCAGCAGGCCGAACACCAGCAGCACGCCGATGACGAGGAACGCGACGATGACGGTGACCTTGATGGCCGCGAACCAGAACTCGAACTCCCCGAAGTTGCTGACCTTCGCCAGGTTCACCACCGCGAAGAAGGTGACGAACACCAGCGCGACCACCCACTGAGGTACCCCGGGCAGCCAGCCGTGCACGATCGCGGAGGCGCCGGTGATCTCGGCGCCCAGCACCATGATCAGCATGAACCAGTACAGCCAGCCCATGGTGAACCCGGCCCACTCGCCGATGCCGATCCGGGCGTAGTGGCTGAACGACCCGCTCGCGGGGATCGCGGCACCCATCTCGCCGAGCATCCGCATCACCGCGATCACCACGATGCCGGCGATCACGTACGAGATCAGCACGGCGGGGCCGGCCTTCGCGATGCCCACGCCGGTGCCCAGGAACAGGCCGGCCCCGATGGCGGACCCGAGACCCATCATCGTCAGATGACGGACCTTGAGCCCGTGGCCGAGGTGGCTGGCGTCGCCCTGCTCCTCGAGCGGCGCCGGGGAGGTCGAGTTCGCGGTCATCAGTCGTTCGCGTGCAGGGCGGCGTTCAGCTCGACGCCGGTGCCCTTGTGCGCGACGACCTCGACTGCGCCGCTGACGGAGTTGCGCCGCAGCAGGATGTTGGAGGTGCCGTTGAGGTCCTTGGCCTTGACGACGGTGCCGTCCGGGCCCTGCACCTTGGTGCCCGCGGTGATGTAGAGGCCCGCCTCGACGACGCAGTCGTCGCCGAGCGAGATGCCGAGGCCGGAGTTCGCGCCCAGCAGGCAGCGCTTGCCCACCGAGATGACCTCCTTGCCGCCACCGGAGAGGGTGCCCATGATCGACGCGCCGCCGCCGACGTCGGAGCCGTCGTCGACGACCACGCCCGCCGAGATGCGGCCCTCGACCATCGAGTTGCCGAGGGTGCCGGCGTTGAAGTTCACGAAGCCCTCATGCATGACGGTGGTGCCCGACGCCAGGTGCGCGCCGAGACGGACCCGGTCCGCGTCGGCGATCCGCACGCCGGACGGGACCACGTAGTCCACCAGCCGCGGGAACTTGTCCACGCTGAACACGGTGACCGGGCCGCGGGCGCGCAGCTTGGCGCGGACCAGCTCGAAGCCCTCGACCGCGCAGGGGCCGAAGTTCGTCCACACCACGTTCGCGAGCAGGCCGAAGACGCCGTCGAGGTTCAGACGGTGCGGCTGGACCAGGCGGTGCGAGAGCAGGTGCAGGCGCAGGTAGGCGTCGTGCGCGTCGAGGGGGGCGGCGGCCAGGTCGGCGATGGTCACGCGGACCGCGACCTGGCGGACCCCGCGGGCCTCGTCCTCGCCGGTCAGCGCGGACAGCTCGGCGGGCACGTCGCCGGCGTCGAGTACGACGGTCCCGGCCTGGGCGAACTCGCCGAGGACGGGCTCGGGGTACCAGGTGTCGAGGACGACGCCGCCCGTGGTGATGTTTGCGATGCCGACTGCGGATGCTCCCTGAATGCTCACGGGTAGTCAGAATACCGGCCGGGCCGGTGGACCCCGACCGGCCTGCGTCGACGGTGCGAGTGGGCGGACCGTCGCCGCGCGCGAGGGCCCCGCGACCGGCACGGCTCGGCTGACCGGCGGCGATTCGGAACATTCGGTAGATACCGGGCAAGGTACGCAGCGCTACACAATGATTGGCGCATGACAATTACAAAGAGAACTGCCTCGGCCACGGTGACCGCACTCATCGGCACCGCGATGGCCGTTGCGGCGCCGGGGGTGGCCGGCGCCACTGACGCGGCGGACACCTGCCAGCTCGGCTGGTCGAATGTGGGGCCGCGAACCTGTGAACAGGCGCCCGTCAAGATGGCACCGGTATGGACGCTGGGGAACGGCATCTGTGCCGGCATGCTGACCGCCGCCGGAAATGCGTTCGACGGACCGCTGGGGCAGTACTCGGAGGTGCCGGGGGCCGTCCATTCCGTCGAGCTGCGAATCACGCAGGGCTTCTCGCCGCTGGGGGAGTGGGCACCGACCATCCTGGCCTGCGACGTCAATGCGATCGTCGACTGGCGGAACCTCGACACAGGTCAGAGCGGCACCGTGACTCGGTACGTACCCGCGTCCAATACGAGTTCCCGGCCGATGATCGTGCAGGTCGGCACGGGTCCGGGTCGGGTTCAGCTGACCATGCGGACCGACCGCCCGAGTTTCCCGGTGTCGACGGAAGTTGTCGTTCCCTGACGTAACTGCCCGCCCGCCCGGCGACCTCTCGCGCCCACGGGTGCCGTTCGAGAGGTCGTCGGGCGCTGTGCTCTGTGGTCGTCGAGGCCTCGGCAATACGGGGTGACTCCCGGGCCGGACTCGACCAGTCGCCAAAACGGCCCGACCGCCGCGGTGGCGGGCTGCTGGGACTCACTCGCGGACCGGCTGAATAAACAATGTCGCGACGCGCTCACCCCGTGGGGGATCGAACCGATCCCACCCCAACGAACCCCAGAAACTGTCTGCATCGCTGTACGCGAAGAGCCGCCGATCCGCATGCCGCTCCTCAAGAGCGCGCACCACCCCGGTGCCAACACCGCGGCCCCGAGCCGCAATAGCCACCTCGACGCGCTGGATCTCCAACCGATCCCGGTCCAGCTCCGGCACCCCCACGTGCTCCGGGTTGATTTCACCAAGATCATCCAGCTCGACACGGGCCACCTCCGCAGCGCCCTCCAGCACCTGCACGTACCAGGGGTCGTCACCGCAGTGACTCGGCCCGACCCACCAGTCCTCCCTCTCGTACGCAACCGCGCGGTCGAACGGCGGGCACCACCGGCGGTCCGCGCCGAAATGATCGGTCAACTTCAACGTCATGCCATCAGTTTGAGACCTTCACCGATGCACGGCGTACCGCAGGCAGCAGGACGTGTCATCGGTACAGGTCACGACACCCAAACGCAACATCCGGACCGCGGCTCGCACGCCCGGGCTCCCGAGCACGACACCGGGCCGACCACGCCGACACCGCGGTGCCGGCGAAGTGCCGGCCCGAGACGCCAGCGACCCCGGCCCAGGCCGCACCGGCACCCACCCTGTGAACCGCCCCCACGACTCGAACCAAAGCACGTAAGGGCCCTCAGCGACCAGCACGGGCCCACGAGCCAAGGGGGCCACCATGACCCGCACGATCTCCACGCCCGAAGCAGCAGAAGCCATCACCGGCATCGCCAACGCCGCAGCCAACGCCATCACCGGCGTCGCCCAGGCCGACCCGGCCGCCGCTCAGATCCTCGCGGTCGCACTCGCCGCCGCGATCCTCATCTGCACCACGGCTGGCACCGCGCTGGTGGTCCGCCACCAGCGCCGCCGCCGCACCCCGCCCACCGACGACTGACGGGACATGCCGTCACGCCTGAGGCGCCACCTCGTAGCCTCATCGGATGCATCTCGATGATCAGCTCGGCCGATGGATTCAACTCACGGGCCACGTTCGCGACACCCTCGACCCGATCCTGGGCATGATGTCCGATGGACAGAGGGTGCTGGTCGACAACGTGTTCCGCGGAGTCCAGTGGGCGCTCGGGGACTATCTTCACGCTGGCGATGCAGACGCTCCGCCCGAAGGCAGTGATCTGGCCGCGGTGGTCGGCCCGTTCGCCGCCACTCTGCGCGGGTATCAGGACATGACGACCGCGCCCGGCACGACCGCCGAACTCCGAGCCCTGCTGTCCGGTGTTCGTGATGCCGCCCAGGTAGCGCACCTCGCGCTCACCACCGACGACCGGCTGGCGACCCAGACCGTCGACGAGGTCATCGCTGACTTCGCCGACGAGTACCGGATTTCGCTGATACTCGCGCTCACGGCAAACCACGCGCTCTCACGGAACGTAGTCCACTGGCAGGAGTCCAAGGCCGCCGATCGAGCCACCGGTGACCACCTGGACGTGGCCACCATGACGTTCGTCGCAGACGCTGGCGAGCGCACGATCCCCATGTCCAGCCTGACGGCTGCGAGCACCGTCGAGCCGCTCGTCGCCACCTACGGGAACTTCGCGGCGTCCATGCAGACCCTGAGGACCGGAGGTACGCCTCCCCCGATCTACCGGATGTCCTATCAGCAGTGGGTCACCAACGTCCACGCCGCGTGGGAGGACACGTACCGTCCACGCCTCGCTGCCGCACACGGCGCCGACGATGCTGGGCAGCCGTGGACGAAGAACGACATCCGGTCCGAGTTCTTCAACGAGGTCCGCCAGATCCGCCACGACATCTCGCACAAGCAAGGCGTGTGCGTCGAGAGCGCCGGCAACACGCTGATCGGCTGGGTCGAGCCCGGCAAGGCGATCGCACCGACGCCGCAGCAGATGCTCGGGATGCTCGATCTGTTCCCCTACGACGAGCTGCGGCGCACGCCGACCAGAGCCCCGCGCACCACCGAGCGACTGCCCTACCAGTTCGACCTCGAGTGGATCGAGAAGGTCAAGGCCCACGTCGGGGCGATCGAGCCCGTCAAGAAGAAGCGGCCCGCCGTGCTCCAGCAGATCGTCGACGACTGGATGACCCAACCCGCCGCGGAGCCGACGTAGGCTCCGCGTCCACCGGCACCACCCGGCGGACCTGCCTGGCTGGCCACGCGATCGACGCCGTGCTGGCCGGGAGCAGCCCGCGGTGGCGCCCGGCCCGCGAGCCAACTTGCACGCTATAAGCCCGCCGGAGGGGTGGACGCCGCGGCCCAGGCCCTGATGCCGCCGACGAGCCGAAAAACCTCAGTTGCTCCACGCCGACCCTGACGCAGGTGATCCACCAACGGGGACCCGCGCGTATCCGCCCTACATTCTTACGGTTTCCCAGGGCTTCTCATCGTCGGCTTCCCGTTTGCGTGTCGCATAAGTATCTTCCCATGGTTCAGCACCAAACCAACATTGACTTACGGCTGTAAGTGCGGAGATGGTCCGATCAGTACGCCTACTCTGGTGGCATGCAAGCAAACAAGAGATCCGGGCGAGTCGCGGAGATGCCGAGCAGCACACCACCTGCTGAATCCATATCTTCACCAGCGGAAACGAGGGAGGACCTTCTCAAGTTGACCGGCCGCAGGTACACGGTGGCTCGTCACGTCCTGGTGCAGCAGCCCAATTCCGAGATTCATCGGCCAAGCGTCCTCGGACCGATCGTCACCGACCGGAAGCGTCGATCGCTTCAGCTATACCTCCTGCTGCTCACGGTCCAGTCCCTGGTGCAGGCCCGAGACGACAAGGGGGAGCCTCCACTGCGTGCTGGTGTCTTGGCCCGGGCGCTATGCACCGAGAAGGGCCGGAAGTGGACACCCACACATGTCTCAGCCGCGTGGAACGATCTCGAGGACCGCGGACTGGTCGAGCGCAGACGCCTCCCGCATGGCGTGGTGGTCAAACCGCGGCGCGAGGACGGCAAGGCCGATTACAGCAAGCCCGGGCAGAAGAAGGGCGACCGCTGGGAGACGTACTTCGTGATCCCACCCGAGTTTTGGACGGAGGAGTGGTTCGAGCGTCTGTCGCTCCCGGGATTGGCGATGCTACTGATCATCGCCTCCGAGACCAGCAACAAGGCTGAGGTCTGGCTGACCAACCAGGGCGCCGCGGGGTGGTACGGCATGTCCGAGCGGTCTGTCCAGGCCGGCATCGCGGATCTCAAGAACCATGGCCTCCTCGACATACGGGTCGAGTGGGTCAAGGCTTCGCTGTCCGCGATCGGAGCAACGGACCGCCACTGGTACAGCCTTCTCAGCCCGTTCAGCTACGACGAACGACGTGCCCTTCAGAAGCAGGCCAAGGCTGAGCTCGAGGCACGACAGTTGGCCGCCAGCGCCGACAACAAGCCCTCCCGTCTGAGCACGAGCCGGAAGAAGTCCCTGAAGCGGAGCAAGCCGGCACCCGATTCCCAGCCGAACCCGACGCAGGAGAAGGCACTCAGAGAGTGAGCGCCCGCCCGATACCTGTATCCATCCACTTCCGGCCCCTCAGCCGCCCCTACCCCAACGGAGACACCGTGAACTCGACCGATGGCAACCGCCCCCGAGGCAACGGCCTCTTCTGCTGGTATACCCATCCCCTGACCACCGTGATCGTGGTGGTTCTCTCGACCCTGGTGTTCGCCTATTTCCTCGGCACCGAATTCGCGGTTACCGCCCTCGTCGGGCTCCTCAGCTACGTCACCGCGTGCGCCCGCGCCTACAAGCCGACCGGCACCACCGACTGACCGGCGCCACATGACGACCCACCCAACGCGACCGCAGAACGGTCCCGGCGAGGGATAGCCCGCCATCACTGGTGCCGGGCGCCAGCACCGAGCTGGTCCACGGCCGCCGGGCCGGGAACCGAAGAAGGGCCCCACCGAAACGGTGGGGCCCTTCGGGCTGATGTGATCTCCGGGGTGGCGGCGGATCCGTTGCGGACCGCAGCGGATCAGCCGCACTGCCTCCGGTGCAGCGGGGTCGTCTTCAGGCCGTCCATCCCTGGGCGACGGCGGTTGCCAGGACACCGACCACCGTGTGGCGTGAAGGGGACCGGCCCGTATGCGTCGGACCGGTCCTTGCCGTCAGTCCCGCCCATCGCGGATGTTCCTGTCCGTTCGGCCCCTTCACCTGGCGCGTTCTAGCGGTCCCCGCAACACCCTGGATTTCAGGGAGTTGCGGGGAAGTGGGCGCCTCAGTCGTCGTCGAGGGAGGCAGGCTAGTCAAGGAAGTCGACGTCGTGGCCGGGATCGAGCTCGTCGCTTGCGAAGGCGTAGTGACGCCACTGCGCTGGGACTCGTTGTTGACACCGTCGTGGACGGGTTCGCTACCGAAGAAGGATCCAGCCGCAAGATCGGCCGGGGCAACGAGTGGGCCGGGATCGTCATAGGGAATGCCCTCGGCATCCCCTCCCTCGGCATCGCCTATGGTGCAGTTGTCCAGTCGGCCAAAATCATCCTCGCCAACCTGAACGGCCGTACCTGCACGGACAGTGGCGCGACGGTTCCGTGTCCGGGTGCTGGCTTCCAGATCACCAACAACTGATGCACCCCGCTCCCGTGCGTCTCTTCGGCCCCACCACGGGCCAGAAGGACGCACGGGCGGCGGAGCCGCCTAACCTGGTCGGGTGACCACTCTGCCGCGCCTGGACCTGCATGCCGACCCCATCGACCTGACCGCCGCGCTGGTGGACATCCCCAGCGTCTCCCAGGACGAATCGCTGATCGCCGACGTCGTCGAGGCCGCGTTGCGCGAGCAGACGACCGGCTTCGAGGTGATCCGCAGCGGCAACTCGGTGCTGGCCCGCACCAACCGCGGCCTGCCCAGTCGGGTGATGCTGGCCGGGCACCTGGACACCGTGCCGATCGCGGACAACGTGCCGAGCCGGCGCACCGTGGACGCGGTGGAGGGCGACGTGCTGCACGGCTGCGGCACCGTCGACATGAAGTCCGGTGACGCGGTGTTCCTGCACCTGGCCGCCACGATCTCCGACCTCGCGCACGACCTGACGCTGGTCTTCTACGACTGCGAGGAGATCGCCGCGCAGTACAACGGGCTCGGCCGCATCGAGCGCGAGCTGCCCGAGTGGCTGCAGGCCGACGTCGCGGTCCTGGGCGAGCCGTCCGGCGGCTTCATCGAGGCGGGCTGCCAGGGCACCCTGCGGGTGCGGCTCACCGCGTCCGGTACCCGCGCACACTCGGCGCGGTCCTGGCTGGGGGACAACGCGATCCACAAGCTGGCCCCGCTCCTCGCGCGGCTCGCGGATTACCAGCCGAGGTCGGTGGACATCGACGGCTGCGTGTACCGGGAGGGGCTGTCGGCGGTGCGGATCTCCGGGGGCGTGGCGGGCAACGTGGTGCCCGACGCGGCCGACGTGGACGTCAACTTCCGGTTCGCGCCGGACCGCAGCGTCGAGCAGGCGATCGCGCACGTCCGCGAGGTGCTCGGTGGCCTGGACCTCGACCTCGAGGTGACCGACTCCTCGCCCGGCGCGCTGCCCGGTCTGGGCGCCCCGGCGGCGGCCGCGCTGATCGAGGCCGCGGGCGGGCAGTTCCGGGCCAAGTACGGCTGGACCGACGTGTCCCGCTTCTCCGCGCTGGGCATCCCCGCGGTGAACTACGGCCCCGGCGACCCGAACCTGGCGCACAAGCGCGACGAGCGCGTCCCGGTGCAGCAGATCACCGACGTCACCGCCGTCCTGCGCGGGTACCTCAGCGCCTGAACGCGTCCGGCCCCGCCTCGGTGAACGAGGCGGGGCCGGAACGGGTGTGGCTGTCTCAGCCGATGCTGAAGGGCTGGCCCCACAGGGTGGTGGTGCTGGTGACGGTGTCGGTGTTCACCGTGACGGTCGCGAAGGAGCGGGCCTGCGCGTAGCCGGCGCAGCCGTTGACCGCCATGGTCGAGTCGGCGTAGGTGACCGATCCGCTCGTGCCCTTGAACGAGTGCGAGCCGGAGTGGCTCTCGGCGCCGTAGGCA
>NZ_BCXG01000034.1 GCF_001894985.1 Rhodococcus tukisamuensis NBRC 100609
GGCGGTAATCACGCCTGCCGAGTTTACCGGAGTTTACGACCGCCTCCCGCCACCACCGAAGTGAGTCCGCTAACGTGCGGTGACATGAGCGAAATCCAGGATCTGGCAGGACGTACCGCGCTGGTGACGGGCGCGAGCCGCGGCATCGGCATGGCCATCGCGGCCGAGTTTCTCGCCCGCGGCGCGAAGGTGGCGATCACCGCGCGCAAGCCCGAACCGCTCGAGGAGGCCGCCCGCGCGCTGCGGGCCGGCCGCGAGGGCGCCGTGGTGCTGCCCATCGCCGGGAACGCCGGTGACGCCGACGCCCGCGCCGAGGCCGTCACCCGCACGGTCGCCGAACTCGGTTCCCTGGACATCCTGGTCAACAACACCGGCATCAACCCGGTCTTCGGGTCGCTGATGGAGGCGGACCTCGACGCGGTCCGCAAGATCTTCGACGTCAACGTGGTGGCCGCCCTGGGCTTCATCCAGCAGGCGCACAAGGCGTGGATGGGCGAGCACGGCGGCGCGGTGGTGAACCTCGCCAGCGTCGCGGGCCTGCGTTCGACCGGTGCCATCGCCGCGTACGGCGCCTCGAAGGCGGCCCTCATCCGGCTCACCGAGGAACTGGCCTGGCAGCTGGGTCCGTCGATCCGGGTCAACGCCGTCGCCCCCGGTGTCGTCAAGACCAAGTTCGCGGAGGCGCTCGTCGCCGGCGGCGAGGAGCAGACGGCGGCGATGTACCCGATGAAGCGGCTCGGCACGCCCGAGGACGTGGCCGGCCTGGTCGCGTTCCTGGTCTCCGACGCGGCGGCCTGGATCACCGGCGACACGATCCGGGTGGACGGCGGACTGCTGGCGACGGGCTCGCTGTAGGACACGGCCATGCGCCAATTCCCGGTCCGCGGCCTCGACGGCCGACCGGACGACGCCGCGGGCGGCCGCTGATGCGGGCCGACCTCGCGGTGGTCGGACTCGGGCCGGCCGGGCGCGCCCTCGCGCACCGGGCCGCCGCCGCCGGGCTGGACGTGGTCGCGGTCGACCCCCGTCCGGCCCGGCCCTGGACGCCCACCTACGCCGCGTGGCTCGACGAACTGCCCGCATGGCTGGGGCCGAGCGTGGTCCGGGCCCGGGTGGACCGGCCACGGGTGTGGGCGAGACGGGAACACACCCTCGACCGGCCCTACTGCGTGCTCGACAACGAGGCCCTGCGCGCCGCCCTGGACCTCGGCGGGACGCGGGTACTCGCGGGCACGGCGGCGACCGTGACCGCGCACGCGGTGACGCTGCGTGACGGCACCGAGGTCCGGGCCACCCGGGTGCTCGACGCCCGCGGCCTGCACCCGGGTCCCGCGCTCGCCGAGCAGACCGCGTACGGGGTGGTCGTGGACGCCGCCGCGGCGGCGCCCGCCCTCGGCGGCGGACCCGCCTGGTTCATGGACTGGCGACCGGACAACGGCGCCGCGGCGGACGCCCCGCCGTCGTTCCTCTACGCGGTGCCGCTGGGCACCGACCGGGTGCTGCTCGAGGAGACGTGCCTGGTGGGCCGGCCCGGCCTCTCGTTGGGGGTGTTGCGCGGCCGCCTCGAGACGAGGCTGCGGTCGCGGGGGGTCGAGCCGCCCGTCGATGCTGTGCAGGAGCGGGTGCGGTTCCCGGTGCAGGCGCCGCGGCCCGGGCGGCCGGGACAAGGAGCGCCCGGTTTCGGCGCCCGCGGCGGGCTGGTCCATCCCGGCACGGGGTACAGCGTGGCGGCGTCGTTGGGCGCCGCCGACGTGGTCGCGCGGGCCGTCGCCGAGGGCCGGGACCCCGACGCGGCGCTGTGGCCGGCCCGCGCGCGCGCCGTCCGGGCGCTGCGCGAGGTGGGACTGCGGTCGCTGCTGCGGCTCGAGCCGGAGGCGACCGCCGGGTTCTTCGAGGCGTTCTTCGCCCTGGACCCCGGCCGCCAGCACGCCTACCTGTCCGGGCGCGACGACCCGCTGGCGGTGGCCGGCGCCATGTGGGCGCTGTTCCGGCGGGCGCCGGGGCCGGTCCGGCGGACCCTGGTCCGGTCGGTGCGGAAGGACTGAGGTGCGACGGGCCTGAGCGTCGCGGGACCCTCGGCTGCCGGCCCACACCACACCGCGCGGACTCCGACTTCTTCCCTCGACCTTCCGAAGGTGTGATGCTGGAGCCTGCCCACTCCACCGAAGAGGGGATCACCCCATGGCCACCAAGGCATTGCTGGTTCGACTAGAGGCCAGGCCCGGCAAGGAAGGCTCGGTCGAGGAGTTCCTGCTGTCGGCCCTGCCGCTCGTCGAGCAGGAGCCCGGCACGAAACCCTGGTTCGCCGTCCGGTTCGGGCCGTCGTCGTTCGGCATCATCGACGCATTCCCGGACGAGGCCAACCGCGAGGCGCATCTGGAAGGGCCGGTCGCGCAGGCGCTCGGCGCTCGCGCGGACGAACTCTTCTCCACGCCACCGGAGATCAGCTACCTCGACGTCCTCGCCGACAAACTCTGAGCCCGAGCCGCCACCGCCGTCATCGACACCGGAGTGCGGTTCAGCTCTTGCCGCGGATCTCCCCCAGCGCATCGGTGAGGGCCTCCGGGACGCCCTGAAGTGCCCACAGCACCAGGCCCACCGCGGCCAGCGTGAGCACCGGGCCGAGCACCGCACGCTCGAAGGTGCCACCCGCCCGGATGGAGAGCATCGACGGCAGCCGCAGTTCCCACCAGCGCCGGCCGCGCCACGGCACGAACGGCGCCAGGAACGGCACGCCCTCCTTCGTGATGGCGTCGCCGAGGCAGTGCACCGCGCAGCCGAGGCCCACCGCGACGCCGAGCGCCCGGGACCCGACCTCGTCGGGATACCAGTTCCAGACCAGCATCGACAGTCCGGCCGCGACCGCGGTGACCGCCAGCCAGCCGTACTTCGCCGCCCAGCCGCCGGCGAGCCCGCGCAGCGCCAACCCGAGGGTGACGAACAGGGTCCCGACGATCGCCGGCTGGCCGAACTTGACGACCAGGGCGGAGACGCCGAAGGCCAGGCTGATCGCGAACAGTGCTGTGTGCGTGAGGGTTCGGTGCCCGCCCCGGCGCTTGGGGTCCTTGCGACCGCGGGTGAGCCGGTAGAACCACAGCGAGGCCTCGTCGATGCCGCCGGCGAGCGCCTTGCTGGCGGGGCCGAACGACCGGGCGACCGTCGACTGGTTGGTGTCGAGGTCCGGCAACAGGGCGGCCCCCGCGCACACCCCCGCGAACGTGAACGCCTCGGCCGTGGACGTCGGGCCACCCCAGTCGGGCGGCAGCACCTGCGCGACGGCAAGGCCGAGGACGGCACCGGAGACTGCATGGGTAGCACCCATCACCATAGAAGCGAAGGCCTTTCGGGGAAGTCGACCAGCGGACCACGCCCGGGGCGGGCCGCGCGGAGAGGACCCCAACCTAGCAACCCGTACCGACACCACCGCACGCACATGCGTTCGGATGCGGTCGAACGACGGTTTGCGCCAAGCACGTTCGCGGCGTCAGGCCCGTTCGTCCGAGTCCAGCACCGCAACAAGCCTGTTCATCACCTCGAGTGTCTGCCGCAGCTCCTCCTCCGTGAAATGCGCCGAGACGCGGTTGGTGAATACGTGCTGCGCCGCGGTCATCTCCCGGATCGCCGCCCAGCCCGTCTCGCTGGGCCGGACGAGCTTGGCGCGCTGGTGCGCGGGGTTGGGCAGGTACTCCGCCAGCCCCTCCTCGACGAGCACATCGGCGGTGCGCTGGACGCTCTGCCGCGTGATCCCCATCGCCCGGGCGATCCCGGACACCGTGAGTGGGTCGTGGAGCACCGCCCCGAGCACCTGCCACCGGGTGGGCGTCAGGCCCGCGGGCCGCGCGATGTGCTCCGACGCCCGCAGGAATGCCCCGTTGAGCGCGAACGTCCGCATGATGATGTCGGTGAGCGCATCGCCGGCGGGCGTGCGTGCCGGCGCAGTGTTCACTCCCCCACCGCCGCCATGAGCGCGCCGAACCACTGCGGGTCGCCGGTGGCGTAGAGCTGGTACCAGGCCTCGAGGACGTCGGGCTCGTAGGCGTCGAGCACCCTGAACACCTCGCGCGCGAACTCGAGCGGGCTTGCCCCACCGGCCGTGACCAGGCCGCGGTCGAGGACCGCGCGGTCGGGCCGGAAGCGGCCCTGCCCGGCGTAGCCGGCGGCCATCGCGAGCTGCTCGGGCGCGTTTCCGGTGTGGTCGCGGTCGTCGAGCAGGCCGGCACCGGCCAGGCCCACTGTCGCACCGCAGATCGCGGCGACGGCGCCGCCGGCCGCGAGCCTCGCGGTCGCGGCGTCCGCGAATCCCGGATGGCCGCCCTCGAGCCAGGAGTCGGCGCCGGGGAGCACCAGCAGCGCGGCCCCCTGGACGTCGGCCTGGTCAAGGGTGAGTTCGGGCGCGACCCGCAGGCCGCCCATGGTGGTCACCTCGCCCGCCGTCTCGGCGACGGTGCGGACGCGGAAGGTGCCCGGCGCGCGCTGGAAGGCCGGGTTGTTCAGGCCCGCGGTGACATATCCGATCTCCCAGTCGGCGAGACCGTCGTACACAGCTACAAGAACCTCACGAGTTGTCATGACAACATGCTGTCATTTCGACAGGAACCTGTCAAGATCCCCGGGCGGGCCGCCGACGGCCGAAATGCACATCGCAGCCCACCCCGGACACACACTCGCCCGCACCGAAATGGCCGCTCCCGCAGGATCGGTCGAGAGCGCCGCCGCGTGCTCATCCCACACTGCGGACCAAACTGGCAGCAGCGATGCAAGATGGTGTACAACGGTACGGCCGACACAGTTTGTGATCCCGCTCACAACAGACTGTGACGGCATGACACACTCAGGACCGACAATCTCTCGCCCGAACAGGAAGGTCACAATGCCTACATCCGTGACAGCGCCGGCCTCCGTCCGAACGACAACGTCCGGCACGGCGATCAGCACCGCGGAGATCAAGTTTCGTATCGCGGCCATGTTCGACCGCGAGGACACCGGACCCGAGGCACGGAGCGGGACCCGGCCGGCGCAGTGAGCGCCACGGCCGGGACCGGGCAGCGCGCGTGAGGAGCGGTTTTCACGGTCAACTCGCCGATCTGACGGTCATGCTCGGCGAGCTCGCCGGACTCGCGGGCCGGTCGATGGCCGACGCCACCACGGCACTGCTCGAGGTGGCACCGATCGCAGCCGAGCAGACCATCGCCCTCGGCGCACAGGTCCGGGTGCTCCGCCGCGGTTGCGAGGACCGGGCGCATTCCATGCTCGCGCTGCACGCGCCCGCGGCGGCCAACCGTCGAATGCTCGTCTCCGCCATCCGGATCAGCGGCGACCTGGCCGGAATGGGCGGGCTGGCCGGACAGGTGGCCGACGCCGGCCGCCGACGCTTCCCCGACCGCGTCGTCCCTCCCGAAACGGGCAGCCACTTCGCCGAGATGGGGGCGCTCTCGAGCGCCATGGCCGACCGGGTTCGCCACGCCCTGACCGAACCGGACCTGTCGCTGCTCACCCGGACCCGCGGCGACAACGACAGGATGGACGAACTGCGCGCTCAGTCGACCGGGGCGGTTGCCGGCGAGTCCTGGCAGGGCGCCACCGGCACGGTGGACCTCGCACTGCTCGCCGGCCTCTACCAGCGGTTCGCGCAGCACACCGTCGACGTCGCCGAACGGATCGTCTTCCTCGCCACCGGAGCCCGGCCGATCACGGTCGACTGACAGCGGACGGACCGGCAGGTGGAAGTGGCGGTATCGGCGTCCGGCACGGGGCCGGACACTGATACCTGTTCACGTCAGTCCGAAGCCGTGTCGGCGGCCCGACCGAGGTGGCGGGCGAAGAACCGAGCCGAGCTGTCGCGCTGGTACTCGGGCACCGGGTAGTGCCTGCCCGAGTAGGCGTGCAATGTCTTCTCCTTCGAAGCGAAGGCCTCGAACAACGCGACCCCGGATGCGCGGTCGATTTCCTCGTCGTCCCACGGAATCCGGTACTCGACCGGGAGGGTGAGCTTTCCTGCCGCCTCGATCAGAGCGTCGTTCACGAAAACCCCACCGAAGCTCACGGCAGCGATCCGGGATTCGACCGCCGCCAACATCAGCCCGGTCACGACACCCAACGACACGCCGCCGTAGCCGATCGGCGCTTCGGCGCCGATCTCGGGCAGCGCCTGCAGGGCGTCCAGGGTCGCCTGCCATTCCGGCACCGCACGCTCCGCCAGCGACATGTTGTAGTCGATGACGATCGGGGCGATCGGCTCGCGCGCCGCCCGGGCCCGACGGATCGCCTCGGCCCACCGTTGATCCTGAGGGTTTCGCGGCCGGTCACCATGACCGGGCGCGTCGATGGCGGCGACGGTGAACCCACAGGTGGCCACGCCGTGGAGTGCACTGGCTACCAGCCCCGGCGCCTTCTTGTGCATGCCGCCGGAATGCCCCGACAGCAGCAGCGGTGCTTCGACGGTTCCGGATGTGGGCGACCAGAGCACGCCGGTGATCTCATCCAGGGTGAAATTACGTTCGATGACACCGTTCGACGATGTCTCAGAGGTGAAATGCATGGTGTTGCCTTTCGGGATTGCCTTGTTAGCGAGGCGCTCCCGGCGACACCTACGTCAATCGCCGAACCGTGGACACGAGTGGGAGCACCCACATGGTTGTTGCGTTCATGGGTCCCACCTCCTCGCGTGATGTCACGGTCTCGCACACGCTATCAAGCTCCCGAATCCCGTCCAACCCGTTTACTGCCCACCGACCCGACCGGCTGTCGACACGCTCACCTGCCACCGACCGCACGGTTCAAGGAGGGCCGAATGCAGCGTCACCACTGCTCCGCGACCTCGTCGGGGCTCTTGTCCGGCCGCAGCCCACGCCACACCGGGTGCCGCAACCGGCCGTCCTCGGTCAGCTCCGAGTACCGCACCTCCGCAACGAGTTCCGGCCGAACCCAGTGCGCGGTCCGCGCGTCGGCCGCGGGCACGGACGACCCGAACGGCGACGCCGGCGAGGCCAGCTCCCCGAAGGCCTCCGTCAGCCGGGCCAACGCCGCGCCGGTGAGCCCGCTGCCCACCCTTCCGAGGTAGCGCAGCGCGCCGGCGCCGTCGGGCACGCCCAGCAGCAGCGAGCCGATGCCGCCGGACCGGCCGCCCTCCCCCGGCTGCCAGCCGCCGATCACCACCTCGCGCTCGTGAACGTGCTTGAGCTTGAGCCACGACGGCGACCGCCCGGAGCGGTAGGTGGAGTCCCAGCGCTTGGCCACCACGCCCTCCATCCGCTGCTCCCGGCTGCTCGCCAGCGCCTCGCCGAGGTCCGGCGGCGCCAGCGGCGGCACCCGCCACCGGTCGCCGGCGCCGAGCCGGATCGCGTCGAGGACGGTGCGCCGGTCCCGGTAGGTCTTGGCCCGCAACGAGGTGCCGTCCAGTTGCAGCACGTCGAAGACCAGCAGCACCACCGGGTCCCGTTGCGCGGCGGCGCGCGCCTCCCCCGGCTTCGTCAGACCCATCCGCCGCTGCAGGTGCCCGAAACTCGGCGCGCCGTCGTCGCCGAACGCCACGATCTCCCCGTCCAGCATCCCCGAATGCCCGTGCAGCCCTTCGGGTACGGCGAGCAGTTCGGGGTAGCCGGGCGTCAGGTCCACCCCGTTGCGGCTGACCAGTCGCACGGTTGACCCGCCCGACCGGGTGTCGTGGTCGAATTCGACCAGCGCCCGGATGCCGTCGAGCTTGAACTCGAACGCCCACTGGTCCGGGTCCGCGCGGGGCCCGAACTCCTCCGGTGTGGTGGCCGACGCCAGCATCGGCGCCGCGTCCGCCGCGGAACCCCGGCGTCGCACGGGCGCGTCGGGCGCGCTCGGCTGCGGCACCGTCGCGTCGGCCTCGCCCGCCTCGACGCGCTCGAGCAGCTCCCGGAAGTCCAGCTGCCGCAGCCCGGTCCGGGCCAGCTCGTCCCAGGTCCGGGGCGCGGCCACCGTCGGCAACGCCGTCCCACGCAGCGAGTACGGCGACACCGTGGTCTTGGATGCCGAGTTCTGGCTCCAGTCGACGAACACCTTGCCCGCCCGTTCGGACCGGGTCATCGTGGCGGTCACCGATTTCGGCGTCTCCCGCTCCAACTCGACGGCGATCTGCTTGGCGACCTCCACGCAGCGCGTCGCCGGCCAGCCGCGCCCCAGCCCGGCGTACAGGTGAATTCCCTTGCTGCCGCTGGTCACCGGCAGGGCGTCCAGCCCCCGCGAGCCGAGGCGGTCGCGCACCCGCAGTGCCACCTCGGCGCACTCGTCGAGGCTCACCCCGGGGCCCGGGTCCAGGTCGATGACCAACCGGTCGGGGTCCCGCGGCTGCCCGGCCGCGTCGAAGCGCCACTGCGGGACGTGGAACTCGAGCGAGCCGGACTGGGCGAAGTAGACCAGCGCCGCCAGTGAGTCGACCACCGGGTAGGTGATCGTCTTCGACGAGTGCCGCATCACCGTCCGCGGCACCCACGACGGCGTCGCGCTGTCGACGTTCTTCTGGAAGAACGGGGTCGCCGAGGTGCCGTCGGGCCAGCGTTTGCGGGTCACCGGCCGGCCGGCGAGCAGCGGCAGCATGAGCGGTCCGACCGTGGTGAAGTACTGCAGCACTTCCGCCTTGGTGGTCCCGGCCTCCGGGTAGAGCACCTTGTCCAGGTTGGTCAGGGACACGCGTCGGCCCTCGACCACCACCTCGACGTCGTGCTCCATCTACCGCCGCCCTGGTCCGTTCGCCTGGCCTGATCCCACAGTGTGGACCATCATGGTTCCATGCGGTCAATTTGGAAAGGCTCCATCGCGTTCGGTCTGGTGAACGTCCCGGTGAAGGTCTACACCGCGACCGAAGACCACGACATCAGGTTTCACCAGGTCCACGGCAAGGACGGCGGCCGGATCAAGTACAACCGCGTCTGCTCCGAGTGCGGCCAGGTGATCCAGTTCGCCGACATCGACAAGGCGTACACCTCCGAGGACGGCGCCCAGGTGATCCTCACCGACGACGACTTCGACAAGCTGCCCGCCGCGGAGAAGCACGAGATCCCGGTGCTGCAGTTCGTGCCGTCCGAGCAGATCGACCCGATCCTGTTCGAGAAGAGCTACTTCCTCGAACCGGACTCGGCCTCGCCGAAGGCCTACGTGCTGCTGGCGTCGACGCTCGAGGAGAGCGACCGCACCGCCCTGGTGCACTTCACCCTGCGCCAGCGCACCCGGCTGGCCGCGCTGCGGGTGCGCGACGGGGTGCTGCTGATCCAGACGCTGCTGTGGCCCGACGAGGTGCGGGAGACGGAGTTCGGGTCGCTCGAGGACGCGTCGGAGCCGTCCGGCAAGGAGCTGACGATGGCGAAGTCGCTGGTGGAGTCGATGTCGGAGGACTTCGCCCCGGAGACCTACACCGACGAGTACCAGATCCAGCTGCAAAAGATGCTCGACGAGGCGATCGCGAACGGCGGCCAGAAGGTCACGCACCCGGCGGCGGCCGCGCACGAGGCGGACGCCGAGGTGGTGGACCTGGTCGCGGCCCTGCAGCGCAGCGTGGACGCGGCGAAGTCGGGCAAGCAGGCCGGCGAAGAGCGCGAGGAGCCCAAGACCAAACGCGCCCGGGTCCGCAAGACCGGCTGAGTCGGCCGGATCCTCCCGACTCAGCCGTGACGCTCACCTGCCGGCCGCCGGCCCAGCGGGTGGCGAGCACAGCGTTCGCCCTGGTTGTCGAACCTTCGTTCCCCTTTTGATCCGTTCGGGGCGGTGGGACGATCGAAATGCCCCTCAGCCAATCCGGGCTGATCGAATCGAACGCGGGGTACTCCTCATGTTCAAATCAATTCTGGGCACCACGATGTCCACCGTTGCGATCGTCCCGATCGCGTTGGTCGTCGGCGTCGGGCCGGCCCAGGCGAGTAGTCATCTCACGACCACCGTGACGGGTGGGCCGACCCGGGTCCTCGTCACCACCGATCGGTCGACGCCGGGAGGTACCTCTCATTGCATGGCGAGAGTCGACAGCGGCCCGAATCAGCACTATGACGCGACCGTGGATGCGCCGGGATCCGTCACCTTCCGGAACGTAACCGCAGGCACTCACGCCGTGACATTTGACTGCGGCGGCGGCATGGGACGCTCGCCCGCGACCGTGGAGGTCAAGGCGGCCGACCCGTTCGGCGACCTCGTCAACGGATTCCTCAAGCAGGTCGGCCTCACGATGTTCGTGACCGATCCGACCTGCTGCTGACATTTCGAGCTCGATACCAGCGCAGGAGCACACCATGAACAGAGCAATCCGCGTGGCGTCAGTGGCCATGGCGGTACCCGCACTGATCGTTACCGGGTCTGGAGTTGCACAGGGAGCCCACCTGACCAACCCCACAGCCGTAGGTGGACCTGAAAGGATTCTGGTCACGCTGACGAGCACGACGGGTACCAACGCGTCATGCAGGGCAAAGGTCACCCCCGAGGGCGACGATTTCGGACTCAACGTCCCTGGTAACGGCGTCGGGTCGACGACCTTCAGAAATCTGGCACCAGGAACCCACTCCGTCGACATCACCTGCGGAGCTCACTATGCGACGACCGTCAACAACATTCAGGTCAAAGCGGCAGACCCGATCGGCGACTTCATCAACGGCGCGCTGAAGCAGTTCGGTCTCACCGGTCTGATGTGGGATCCGACCTGCTGCTGACCTCCGATACGCAGAACGGGAACTCGGTGCTCGTCTTCTTGCGAATACGAGCCGCGAATTCCCGTTCGGCAAGAACGCGTCGCTAGACCGTGAACCCCAGCGCGCGCAGCTGCTCGCGGCCGTCCTCGGTGATCTTGTCCGGGCCCCACGGCGGCAGCCACACCCAGTTGAGCTTGAGGTCCTCGACGAGGCCGCTCTTGACCAGCGCGCCGCGGGCCTGCTCCTCGATGACGTCGGTCAGGGGGCACGCGGCCGAGGTCAGCGTCATGTCGACCGTCGCCACGTTGTCGTCGTCGACCGAGATGCCGTAGACCAGGCCGAGGTCCACGACGTTGATGCCCAGCTCGGGGTCGACGACGTCGCGCATGGCCTCCTCGAGGTCGTCGAGGAACAGCTGCTGCTCGGGGGTCGGCGGGGTCGGCTCCTCCGCGGCCGGCGTCTCGGAGGCCTGCGCCTCGGAAGCCTGGGTTTCGGTCATGATGCGTGTCCTCCGGTCTGAGCCGGCACCGCGGTACCGGCAAAATTTTCGCTGCTGTCGACAATCTGAACCACGGCGTCCTTGAACGCCATCCAACCGAGCAACGCGCACTTCACCCGGGCCGGGTACTTCGAGACGCCCGCGAACGCGATGCCGTCGCCGAGCACGTCCTCGTCGCCCTCGATCGCACCGCGGCTGGTGATCATCTCGCCGAACGCGTCGACGGTGGCCAGCGCGTCGCCGACCGCCATGCCCACCACCTGGTCGGTGAGCACCGAGGTCGCGGCCTGGCTGATCGAGCAGCCCTGACCGTCGTACGACACGTCGGCCACCCGGCCGTCGTCGGTCAGTGCCACCCGCAGGGTGATCTCGTCACCACAGGTCGGGTTGACGTGGTGCACCTCGGCGCCGAACGGCTCACGCAGTCCGCGCCCGTGCGGGTGCTTGTAGTGGTCCAGGATCACTTCCTGGTACATCTGTTCCATCCGCATGACTAGGACGCCCCGTCGATCGGTGTGGTCTCCGGCTCGTCGACGACGGGCTGCGCCGCCACACTGACACCGAAGAACTCCTGCGCACGCCGGATGCCCGCGGCCAGCGCGTACACCTCGTCGGCGGTGTTGTAGACCGCGAACGACGCGCGGGCGGTGGCGGCGATCCCGAGCCGGCGGTGCAGCGGCCACGCGCAGTGGTGGCCGACGCGGATCGCGATGCCCTCGTCGTCGAGGATCTGTCCGAGGTCGTGGGCATGGATCCCGTCGACCAGGAACGACACCGCGCCGCCCCGGTCCTCGCCCGTCGCCGGCCCGACGATCCGGACGCCGTCGATCGCCGACAGCTGCTCGAGCGCCAGCACCGTGAGCTCGTGCTCGTGCGCCGCGACCGCGTCCATGCCCAGCTCGTTCAGGTAGTGCACGGCCGCGCCGAGCGCCACCACCTGCGAGGTCATCGGCACGCCGGCCTCGAACCGCTGCGGCGGCGCCGCGTACGTGGTCGCCTCCATGGTCACCGTCTCGATCATCGACCCGCCGGTGATGAACGGCGGCATGTCAGCGAGCACCGCCCGCTTGCCGTAGAGCACGCCCACGCCGGACGGCCCGAGCATCTTGTGCCCGGAGAACGCCGCGAAGTCGACGTCGAGCGCGTGGAAGTCGACCGGCATGTGCGGCACCGACTGGCACGCGTCGAGCACCACCAGTGCGCCGACCGCCCGTGCCCGCCGCACCAGCTCCGCCACCGGTGCCACCGCCCCGGTCACGTTCGACTGGTGGGTGAACGCGACGACCTTCACCTTGTCGGTCAGCTCGAGCGAGTCCAGGTCGATGCGGCCGTCGTCGGTCACCCCGTACCAGCGCAGGGTGGCACCGGTACGCCGGGCCAGCTCCTGCCACGGCACCAGGTTCGCGTGGTGCTCGAGCTCGGTGATCACGATCTCGTCGCCCGGCCCGACGTGCCGATCGAAGCGCTCGTCGCCGAAGACGTAGGTGACCAGGTTCAGGGCCTCGGTCGCGTTCTTGGTGAACGCGAGCTCGTCGGCGTCCGCGCCCACGAACGCCGCGATGGCGGTCCGGGCGTCCTCGTAGGCGTCGGTCGCCTCCTCGGCCAGCTGGTGCGCGCCCCGGTGGACCGCCGCGTTGCAGGTGGTGAGGAACTCACGCTCGGCGTCGAGCACCTGGACCGGCCGCTGCGAGGTCGCGCCGGAATCCAGGTACACCAACGGTTTCCCGTCCCGCACCGTGCGGGCCAGGATCGGGAAGTCGGCCCGGATCCTGGTGATGTCGAGTTGCCCCACCGTCGCGGTCATGGTCGTTACGCTCCCGCTGCTGCCTGGGTGAACCGCACGTAGCCGTTCTCCTCGAGTTCGTCGGCGAGCTCGGCGCCGCCGGACTCGACGATCTGGCCACCCACGAAGACGTGCACGAACTCGGGGGTGATGTAGCGCAGGATGCGGGTGTAGTGCGTGATCAGCAGCACGCCGCCGTGCTCGCGCTCCTTGTAGCGGTTGACACCCTCGGAGACGACGCGCAGCGCGTCGACGTCGAGGCCCGAGTCGGTCTCGTCGAGGATCGCGATCTTCGGCTTGAGCAGGCCCAGCTGCAGGATCTCGTGACGCTTCTTCTCGCCGCCGGAGAAGCCCTCGTTGACGCTGCGCTCGCTGAACGACGGGTCGATCTCGAGCTCGGTCAGCGCGCCCTTGACCTCCTTGACCCAGTGCCGCAGCTTCGGGGCCTCGCCGCGGACCGCGGTGGCGGCGCTGCGCAGGAAGTTCGACATCGAGACGCCGGGCACCTCGACGGGGTACTGCATGGCCAGGAACAGGCCGGCGCGGGCCCGCTCGTCGACGCTCATCGAGAGGACGTCCTCGCCGTCGAGCGTGATCGAACCCGAGGTCACCACGTACTTGGGGTGGCCGGCGATCGCGTACGAGAGGGTGGACTTGCCGGAGCCGTTGGGGCCCATGATGGCGTGCGTCTCACCCGAGCGGATCGTGAGGTTCACGCCCTTGAGGATGTTGATCGGCTCGGCGTTCTCGTCGGTGGTGGCGACGTTGACGTGCAGGTCCTTGATTTCCAGAACCGAGGTTCCGGTGGTGGCCGCTTCGACGTTGGTCGTTTCAGTCATTGAATAAAGTCCTTTGAGAAGTGTGGTGGCGGCGGTCTCAGACGCCGACCGCGGCGAGCTCGACCTCGATGGCGGCTTCGAGGCGCTCGCGCACCTCGGGGACGGCGATGCGGTCGATGATCTCGTGGAAGAAGCCACGGACCACCAGGCGCCGGGCCTGGTCCTCCGGGATACCCCGCGACCGCAGGTAGAACAGCTGCTCGTCGTCGAAACGTCCGGTGGCACTGGCGTGTCCGGCGCCGACGATCTCGCCGGTCTCGATCTCCAGGTTCGGCACCGAGTCGGCGCGGGCGCCGTCGGTGAGCACCAGGTTCCGGTTCAGCTCGAAGGTGTCGGTGCCCTCGGCCGACGCGCGGATCAGCACGTCGCCGACCCACACGGTGTGCGCGTCAGGCTTGCCGGAGTGCGGGTCGCCCTGCAGCGCGCCCTTGTAGACGACGTTCGACTTGCAGTGCGGCGCCGAGTGGTCCACCAGCAGCCGCTGCTCGAAGAACTGGCCGGCGTCGGCGAAGTACAGGCCGAGCAGTTCGGCGTCGCCGCCGGGACCGTCGTACTTGACGGTCGGGGTGAGCCGGACCAGGTCGCCGCCGAGGGACACCGAGGTGTACCGCAGCACCGAGTCCCGGCCGAGCCGCGAGTGGTGCGCCGCGACGTGCACGGCGTCGTCGGCCCAGTCCTGCACCGCGACCACGGTCAGCTTGGCGCTGTCGCCGACGATGAACTCCACGTTCTCGGCGTAGGTGCCGCTGCCGCGCTGGTCCAGCACGACGGTGGCCTTCGCGAACGCCTCGAGCCGAACCTGGATGTGGCCGTAGGCCACCTTGTCCACGCCGGGCCCGGTCACCACGATGTTGACGGCGTCGGCGACCTCATGCTCCTTGGCCACGGTGATCACCGTGGCCGACTCGAAGCCGGAGTACGCCTGCGCGGCGACGCGGTCGGCGGGTACACCGGCCTGACCGAGACGAGCATCGTCACGGCCGACGGTCTCGACGCTGACGCCCTCGACCGCCTGGACCTCGACGGTCGCGGCGCCGGAGCGGACCGCGGTGCCGTCGTGCAGGCCGCGCAGCCGGCGCAGCGGCGTGAAGCGCCACGCCTCGTCGCGTCCCGCAGGGACCTCGAAAGCGTTGACGTCGTACGACGTGAACACCTCGCCCTTGTTCGTGGCAGGCACCGCCTGCGCGTTGGTGGCGGGCACGATGTTCTCACCGGCGACGGCGGCCTTGACCCCGGTCGTCGCCTCGTTTGCGTTGGCCACTAACCCACGGCCCCTTCCATCTGCAGTTCGATCAGGCGGTTGAGCTCGAGGGCGTATTCCATCGGCAGCTCCTTGGCGATGGGCTCGACGAACCCGCGCACCACCATGGCCATGGCCTCGTCCTCGGTGAGGCCGCGGCTCATCAGGTAGAACAACTGGTCTTCGCTGACCTTCGAGACGGTCGCCTCGTGACCCATCGACACGTCGTCCTCGCGGATGTCGACGTAGGGGTAGGTGTCGGAGCGGCTGATCTGGTCGACCAACAGGGCGTCGCACTTGACGGTCGACTTCGACCCGTGCGCACCCTTGTTGACCTGGACCAGTCCGCGGTAGGACGCGCGTCCGCCGCCGCGGGCCACCGACTTGCTGACGATGGTCGAGGAGGTGTACGGCGCCAGGTGCAGCATCTTCGCGCCGGTGTCCTGGTGCTGGCCCTCGCCCGCGAAGGCGACCGAGAGGACCTCGCCGCGGGCGTGCTCGCCCATCATCCACACGGCCGGGTACTTCATGGTGACCTTGGACCCGATGTTGCCGTCGACCCACTCCATCGAGCCGCCGGCGTCCACCTTGGTGCGCTTGGTCACCAGGTTGTAGACGTTGTTCGACCAGTTCTGGATGGTCGTGTAGCGGCAGTGGCCGCCCTTCTTGACGATGATCTCGACGACCGCGGAGTGCAGCGAGTCGGACTTGTAGATCGGCGCGGTGCAGCCCTCGACGTAGTGCACCGAGGCGCCCTCGTCGACGATGATCAGGGTGCGCTCGAACTGGCCCATGTTCTCGGTGTTGATCCGGAAGTAGGCCTGCAGCGGGATGTCGACGTGCACGCCCGGCGGCACGTAGATGAAGGAGCCGCCCGACCACACCGCGGTGTTGAGCGCGGAGAACTTGTTGTCGCCCGCGGGGATCACGGAGCCGAAGTACTCCTTGAACAGCTCCGGGTGCTGCTTGAGCCCGGTGTCCGTGTCGAGGAAGATCACGCCCTGCTGCTCGAGATCCTCACGGATCGAGTGGTAGACGACCTCGGACTCGTACTGCGCGGCGACACCGGCGACCAGGCGCTGCTTCTCCGCCTCGGGGATGCCGAGCCGGTCGTACGTGTTCTTGATGTCCTCGGGCAGGTCCTCCCAGGACTCCGCCTGCTTCTCGCTGGACCGCACGAAGTACTTGATGTTGTCGAAGTGGATGCCCTCGAGGTTGGAACCCCAGTGCGGCATCGGCTTCTTGTCGAACGTCTTGAGCGCCTTGAGCCGGATGTCGAGCATCCACTCGGGCTCGCTCTTCTTCGCGGAGATGT
This sequence comes from Rhodococcus tukisamuensis NBRC 100609, assembly GCF_001894985.1. Taxonomy (GTDB): domain Bacteria; phylum Actinomycetota; class Actinomycetes; order Mycobacteriales; family Mycobacteriaceae; genus Rhodococcus_G; species Rhodococcus_G tukisamuensis. The sequence continues at coordinate 16,314 of NZ_BCXG01000034.1, forward strand.
CCCGCACGACGGCCTCGGACAACCCGCGCTGCGCGCTGGCACCGGCGACGTCGGAGTCCGACCAGCCGTAGCCGTAATGGCCCAGCGAGGCAATCGTCTCGTCCTGCGTGAGCGGCGCCTCGGTTGTCACCTGGTCTGGTGTGACGGTCATGCGAGCTCCTTCCGGAGTCTTGGTACGTACCGGTACGGGCTGGGTACCGGCGGAGGTGAGGTTTCGGGGGTCGAACTGGTCGAGATCAACGTCGGTGGGGTCATGTCGCTTCCTGGTGCAGCGCGGCCGGAGGCACCAGCGGCACGTGTGTGGTGCAGGCGCAGTCCCCGTTCGCGATGGTCGCGAGCCGTTGCACGTGGGTGCCGAGCAGCTCGGCGAACGCCTGCGTCTCCGCCTCGCACAGTTCGGGGAACTCGGACGCGACGTGCGAGACCGGGCAGTGGTGCTGGCAGATCTGCACGCCGTTGCCCACCGGCCTGGTGGTGGCCGCGAACCCGGCTGAGGTGAACGCGTCCGCGATGGCGTCCGCGGTCTGCTCGACCTCCTCGGCGCTGTCGTGCGCTGCCGGGTCGATGTCGGCGACGATGGTCTGCACGCGGCGACGGGCGAACTCCACGATCGCGGCCTCGCCGCCGACCTCCCGGAGCTGACGCATCGCGGCGCCGGCCAGGTCGTCGTACGAGTGCCCCAGCCGGGACCGGCCCGCGGCCGTGAGCTGGAACTGCTTCGCCGGGCGCCCGCGGCCCTTGTGCTGCCAGCTCGCCGCCCGGGCCGAACGCGCCTCACCGGTCTCGATCAGTGCCTCGAGGTGCCGACGCACCCCGGCCGCACTCAGACCCAGTTCCGCGCCGATCTCCGTCGCGGTGATCGGGCCCCGCTGCAGCAGCAGTTGCACCACCGCGGCGCGAGTGTGACCCTCGTGGGCGCCGGCCGTGGGGTTCAGCGTCGCCGCGCGCGGCGCGGCAGCGGACGTGACGGCACCGGGCGATGCGGGAACAGGTACATGACCTGCGCCTTCGCCACGAGAGACCTGAGCCGCTGCCGATTTCACAACACCAGTGTGACGGAATTGCCGGGCAGGGTCCACCAAGGGTGCCCTGCATTACACCGCCGCGCCTGATTCCGCACGCCAAACGCACCGCTAGGCTGCCCCCGTGCCACAGACCGACGACGCACCGGACTCCGGTGCCACCAGCAACGGCGGCCTCGTCGCGCGCCCGGACGGCCCGAGCCGGGCCCACCGCGCCGTGGCACTGGCACGACGGGCGGTGGGCCTGGACGGCCCGAGTGACCGATTTGTCGTCTCTCACCTGCACGGCGACGAGTCCGAGGCCCCGGGGCTCGACGCCCGCGAGACCGCCCAGCTGACGGGCGTCCGGCGCTTCGGCGCGACGGGCGCCCTGCTCATGGCGCTCGGCGCGCTCGGCGCGGGCGCCCAACCGGTCCTACAGAACCCCGTCCAGGGCCTGCGCATCCTCGGCCTGCCCGCCCGGATGCCCAGCGTCGCGCTCACCATCACCATCACCGGCAGCGTCATGGTGGTGCTGGCCTGGCTGCTGCTCGGCCGGTTCGCCGTCGGCCGCTTCCGCGGCGGCGCCGTCCCGCGGCGGCTGACCCGCTCCCAACTCGACCGGACGCTGCTGATGTGGGTGATTCCCCTCACAGTCGCGCCGCCGATGTTCAGCAAGGACGTCTACTCCTACCTCGCGCAGAGCGAGATCGCCGCCCGCGGCCTCGACCCGTACGCGATCGGACCGGCACAGGCCCTGGGCGTCGACCACGTCCTGACCCGCACGGTGCCCAACATCTGGCGAGACACCCCCGCCCCGTACGGCCCGCTGTTCCTGTGGCTCGGCAAGGGCATCACCTGGCTGACCGGCGAGAACATCGTCGCCGGCATCTTCCTGCACCGGCTCCTGGCACTGGCGGGCGTGGCGCTGATCGTGTGGGCGCTGCCCCGGCTGGCCCGCCGCTGCGGGGTCGCCAGCGTGACCGCCCTCTGGCTCGGCGCCGCCAACCCGCTGCTGCTGTTCCACCTGGTCGCGGGCATCCACAACGAGGCCCTGATGCTCGGGCTGATGCTCGCGGGCATGGAGATCGCGCTGCGGGCGGTCGAGTCCGCCGACCCGATCCGCGGCCGCAACCTGACGTATCTGCTGGCGGGGACCGCACTCATCGGGGTGTCCGCGACGGTGAAGATCCCGTCGCTGCTGGCCCTCGGCTTCGTCGGCATGGCCCTGGCGCGCCGCTGGGGGGCCACGGCGCGCTCGGTCCTGGCGGCGGCCGCGCTGCTCCTCGCGGTCACCGTGGCGGTCATCCTCGCCGTGAGCCTGGCCAGCGGACTCGGCTTCGGCTGGCTCTCCCCGGACACCCTCGGCACCGCCAACGAGGTGCGGAGCTGGATGTCGCTGCCCACGCTGCTCGGCCTCGGGACCGGCCTGGCCGGGGTGCTGCTCGGCCTCGGCGACCACACCACCGCCGTGCTGAGCCTGACCCGCCCGATCGCCTCCCTGGCGGCGGCGTTCGTCGCGCTGCGGATGCTGGTCGCGGTACTCGTCGGCCGACTGCACCCGGTCGGCGCGCTCGGCGTGTCCCTCGGTGTGCTGGTGCTGCTGTTCCCTGTCGTGCAGCCCTGGTACCTGCTGTGGGCGGTGATCCCGCTGGCCGCGTGGGCGACCCGTCCCGGGTTCCGCATCCCGGCCGTCGCGTTCTCGTCGGTGGTCAGCCTGATGGTGATGCCCAACGGCGGCGAGTACCAGCCGTTCATCATCGTGCAGGCCGCCGTGTCCACCATTCTCGTGGTCGGGCTGCTCATCTTCCTCACGCGTCATCGCCTGCCCTGGCGGGTCCGGGACGGGGCACCGGCCGAGGACGGTTCGGCTGCCGCCTACGCTGGGACCCCGTGAGCTCTCCCGCGTCCGGCACGGCGCAACCTGTTCTCCGCCTCGACGGCGTGGTGAAGTCCTTCGGCGACGTGACCGCCGTCGACGGCCTGTCGCTGTCCCTGGACCGCGGCCAAGTGCTGGCCCTGCTCGGCCCGAACGGGGCGGGCAAGACCACCACCGTCGAGATGTGCGAGGGCTTCACCGCCCCCGACCGCGGCACCGTCCGCGTCTTCGGCCTCGACCCGGTCGCCGACTCCGGCCAGGTCCGGGCCCGGATCGGCGTCATGCTGCAGGGCGGCGGCGCGTACCCGGGGTCGAAGGCGGGCGAGATGCTCCGACTGGTCGCCTCCTACTCCGCCGATCCGCTCGACCCGGACTGGCTGCTGCGCACCCTCGGGCTGACCGACGCCGCGCGCACCCCCTACCGGCGGCTCTCCGGCGGCCAGCAGCAGCGGCTCGCGCTGGCGTGCGCGCTTGTCAGTCGCCCCGAACTGGTGTTCCTGGACGAGCCGACCGCGGGCCTCGACGCGCAGGCGCGGCTGATGGTGTGGGAACTGATCGACGCGCTGCGCCGCGACGGCGTCGCGGTCCTGCTCACGACGCACCTGATGGACGAGGCCGAGGCGCTGGCAGACCGGCTGGTGATCGTCGACCACGGCCGGATCGTCGCGGAGGGCACCCCCAGCGAACTGACCCGGCACGGCGCCGACGGGCACCTGCGCTTCACCGCGCCCGAACGGCTGGACCTCGGCGGACTGCACGCCGCGCTGCCCGCCGGCTACACCCCCCGCGAGGTCTCCCCCGGCTCCTACGTCGTCGAGGGCACCATCGAGCCGGCCACCCTGGTCGCCGTCACCACCTGGTGCGCGGAGATGGACGTCCTCGCCACCGAACTGCAGGTTGACCAGCGCCGTCTCGAGGACGTCTTCCTCGACCTCACCGGTCGGGAAGTGCGCGGATGACGACGACAAGCACGAGGGGACGAGCATGACCCGATCGGAACGCCTCGCGGACAACCGCTTCGAGGTCGGCACCTTCACCCCGGACCCGCGGCCCAGCGCACCGCTGTCGATGCTCGCCGCGCAGACCCGCCTCGAACTGACGCTGCTGCTGCGCAACGGCGAGCAGCTCCTGCTCACCATGTTCATCCCGGTCACGTTGCTGATCGGCCTCTGCCTGCTGCCCGTCGGCGACCTCGGCGACCCGCGGGTGAACACCGTCGTCCCGGCCGTGATGATGGTCGCGATCATGTCGACCGCCTTCACCGGGCAGGCCATCGCAGTCGGCTTCGACCGACGCTACGGCGCCCTGAAACGGCTCGGCGCCACCCCGCTCCCACGCTGGGGCATCATCGCCGGCAAGAGCGCCGCAGTGGTGATCGTGGTCGCGTTGCAGTCGATCTTGTTGGGCGCCATCGGGTTTGCTCTCGGCTGGCGGCCGGACGCGGCCGGACTGATGCTCGGCGCGGTTGTCATCGCGCTCGGCACCGCGACCTTCGCCGCACTCGGACTGCTGCTCGGCGGAACGCTGCGAGCGGAGATCGTGCTGGCGCTGGCCAACGTGCTGTGGTTCGTCATGGCCGGCATCGGCAGCGTGGTGTTCGCGGGCGACTCGATCCCCGGCGCACTGCACACCGCGGCCCGGATCGTCCCGTCCGGCGCGCTCGCGGAGGCACTCGACCACGCGCTCGCCGGCTCGGTCGACGTCTTCGCCGTCGTGGTGCTGGCGCTGTGGGGTTCGATTGCCGCGTGGCTCGCGACCAGGCTGTTCAAGTTCACCTGACGTCACAGGGTGAAACGAATCACATTTTCGCCCCGAACCGGCATCATGCACAGCGTGCCGAAAACTTCGCTGCGGACCGCATCCGCCTTCGCCGCCCTCTCGCTTTCCCTCGTTCTCGGGTCGGGCACCGCCTTGGCCCAACCGTGGGGTCCGCTCGCACCGCCGAACCCGTTCCTGGGTCCTGACGGCACCTCGACAATGCACGGCGACGCCGGTTCGTCGGACGTCACGACCCTGGCCGGCCCCGGCACGGAGGTCTCCGCCACCGCACAGTCCCTACTCGCCGCCTGCCCGACGCTGCTGCAGGGCTCGGATGGCCTGGTCGTCGCGTTGTGCACCCCGATCGTCAGCCGGATCCCGACCGTCCACCTGATCAACCCCGACGCGCCGGCCAGCCCCCTCGCCAAGCTCGAACTCGCCAAGGGCAGCCTGCTCGGCGGCGTCTACGCCTTCCTCGACGACGAGAACCGCCTGGTGGTGGTGGACGGGTCCCGCAAACTGCTGCGGATCGGTCACACCGGCAACAGCCTGTCCGTCGACTCGACGGTGGACCTGACCGGTGCGGTTCCCGACGGGGACGCGGTCACCGGCCTGGTGCCGGACTGGCAGGGCAATGTCTGGTTCGCCACCGGCGCCGGAGTGATCGGTTCGGTGGACGCGGCGGGCGTCGCCCGGACCGTGCGGGTGCCGGAGGGCGAGCAGGTGCAGAACAGCATCTCCAGCTCCCCCGCCGGTGTCTCGGTCGCGACCACCCACGCGCTCTACCAGCTGAGCCTGGCCGCCGACGGCACCCCGAAGGTGGACTGGCGCCAGGGCTACGACCGCGGGTCCGCCCGCAAGCCCGGCCAGCTCAGCTGGGGCACCGGATCGACACCCACGTTCTTCGGCCCGAACACCGGCTACGAGTACGTGACCATGGTCGACAGCGCCGACACCCGGGTGAATCTGCTCGTGCACCGCACCGACAACGGGCAGGAGGTCTGCAAGGTGCCGGTGCTCGGATCCGGCGGACCGGGCAGCGAGAACTCGCCGATCGGCGTCGGGAACTCCGTGTTCGTCGCGAGCACCTACGGCTACCCCTACCCGGCGGTGCCCGAGGGCGCCGGGCCCGCGGTCCCGGCCACCGCCCCCTTCACCGGCGGCATGACCCGCGTCGACGTGGACGCGGACGGCACCGGCTGCCACGAGGTGTGGGACAACACGGTGCGCAGCTCCGCGGTACCGCACCTCTCGACCGCCGACGGCCACCTGTACACGGTGCAGCGCAAGGGCACCGGGGGGCCACTGGACGGGTACGAGTTCACGGTGATCGACCCGGCCACCGGCCAGGTGCTCTCCACCACCGGCATGCCCGGCACCACCGCGAACGACACCCTGCAGATGTCGGCGCTGATCACCGCGAAGGGCGACTACCTCCAGGGCACCGTCACCGGGATGGTCCGCGTGAGCGCCGGCGAAGGCGGGGGCAGCGGCAGCCTCGGCAGCCTGGGCGGCCTCGGGAGTTCCGCCAGCTGACAGCCCCAACGACAGGCTGTAGTTGATCGGCCACTACCATCGGGGACGTGCTGTATCGCGGGTTTGTGAGCCTGGTCAATCGTCTCCCGCTGCCCTCGCTGGCGGTGCAGAAGTGGATCGCGGTCGCCGTGATCCTCACCCAGGGCGGCATCGCCGTCACCGGCGCCGTCGTTCGCGTGACGGCGTCGGGCCTGGGCTGCACCACCTGGCCGCAGTGCCACCCCGGCAGCTTCGTGCCGACCGCGGCGTCGACCGCACCGTGGTTCCACCAGGCCATCGAGTTCGGCAACCGGATGCTCACCTTCCTGGTGGTGGCGACGGCGGCCGCGATCGTGCTGGCGGTGACCCGCGCGGCCCGTCGCCGGGAGGTGCTGTTCTACGCGTGGCTGATGCCGCTGTCCACCGTCGCGCAGGCGGTGATCGGCGGGATCACGGTCCTCACGGGCCTGCTCTGGTGGACCGTGGCCGTGCACCTGCTGGTGTCGATGGTAATGGTGTGGCTGTCGGTGATCCTGTTCCACAAGATCGACCAGCCCGACGACGGCGTCGAGGTGTACCCGCTGCCGAAGCAGCTGCGCTGGCTGACCGCGCTGTCCGGCGTCGCACTGGCCGGGACGCTGGTCGCGGGCACCATGGTGACGGGCGCCGGGCCACATGCCGGTGACAAGAACCCTGAGCGCACGGTGGAGCGGCTCAACCTGGACATCACCAACCTGGTGCACCTGCACGCCGAACTGCTGGTCGCGTACCTGGCCCTGCTCGTCGGCCTCGGATTCGCGCTGTACGCGATCGCGGCCCGCCCCGCGATCACGCTGCGGTTGAAGGTGGTCGTGGCTCTGGTGGTGGCGCAGGCGGGCGTCGGCCTGGTCCAGTTCTGGACCCACGTGCCCGCCGTCCTGGTCACCGTGCACGTCGCGCTGGCCGGAGCCTGCGTGGCCGCCACCGCCGCCCTGTACGCCGCCGGCCGGGTCCGCGAGCTCCAACCGACCGGCGTCGACGCGCCCGCCACCAGCGCGGCCTGACCGACACCCGGCACACAGGCCCGCGCATACACAGAAGCCGGGTGGCCCCCTCTCAGGGACCACCCGGCTTCGCTGTCTGTGCTGGCCGTCAGAGCCCGTTGCGCGCCTTCGGGAACCGGGTCTGGTTCGCGACCCAGCCGGCCATCTTGCGCCAGTGGCCCACGCGCGGGGTCACAACGCTGACGAGTTCACGCTCCCACTCGGAGACCGTCACCCCGGCCACCGCGGCGACCACCGCGTTGGCGGTCGCGACGTCCTCGACCACCTGGTCACCGAGGATGCCGTCGGCACCGACGAGGGTGATCCGCACGCCGGCGTAGCCGACCGGCTGGATGACGGCGGTCGCCGAACCACCGTGCTCTGCGACGAACTTCTGGACCGCGGCGACGGTGCGCTGCGGCACGGTGACAGTGGCGGCGGGCGCGCCCGAATCGTGGGTGTCGACACTCATGGGAGTGAGGATACGGGAGTGCAAGGATGGCGGCATGCGCGCAATCACAGTGAGCCGGTTCGGCGGTCCCGACGTCCTCGAGGTCGCGGACGTACCCGACCCCACACCGGGTCCGAATGACCTGCTCGTCCGCACCGAGGCGATCGGCGTCAACTTCATCGACACCTACTTCCGGACCGGCGCCTACGCCGTCGACCTGCCCTACGTGGCCGGTGCCGAGGGGTCCGGCGTGGTGACCCAGGTGGGCGCCGAGGTGCGCGACGTCCGTGTCGGCGACCGGGTGGCGTGGTCGTCGGCGCCCGGGAGCTACGCGGAACTGGTCGTGGTGCCCGCGTCCGCCGCGGTGCCGGTGCCGGACGGCGTGCCCGCCCCGCAGGCGGCGTCCGCGCTGCTGCAGGGCATGACGGCCCACTACCTGTTGCACTCGGTGTACCCGGCGCAGCCCGGCGACACGGTGCTGGTGCACGCCGGAGCGGGCGGCGTCGGGCTGATCCTCACGCAGCTCGCCGCGGCCCGCGGGGTCCGGGTGATCACCACGGTCTCCACCGACGCCAAGGCCGAGTTGTCGCGCGCGGCGGGGGCCGCCGAGGTGCTGCGGTACGGCGACGACCTGGCCGAGCAGGTCCGCGGCCTCACCGGCGGCGAGGGCGTCGCCGCCGTCTACGACGGGGTCGGCGCGAGCACGTTCGAGGCGAGCCTGACCTCGACGCGGATCCGCGGCACGGTGGCGCTGTTCGGCGCGGCCAGCGGCCCGGTGCCGCCGTTCGACCCGCAGCGGCTCAACGCGCTGGGCTCGTTGTTCCTGACGCGTCCGACGCTCGCGCACTACACCCGCGACCGCGCGGAACTGCTGTGGCGTTCCGGTGACGTGTTCGCCGCCATCGCCGACGGCCGCCTGCGGATCCGGGTCGGCGCGCAGTACCCGTTGGACCGGGCGGCCGACGCGCACCGCGACCTGCAGGGCCGTCAGACCACGGGGTCGGTGGTGCTCATCCCCTGAGGCAACATCGCCTGGGCAAGACGACAACGCCGATCAGGTCAAGAAGGCCACGAGGGCTTCGGCAAGGGTCCGACGGGCGACATCGAGCTCTGAAGTGAAGCCGAGCTGGCGCTCGTTGCTCAGGCCTCGCACAGCGGCCGGGAGCAGGCACCGCACCTGGTACAGCTTGGCCGAGTCGAGGTCGAGGCCGTCCATGAGGTAGTCGAAGCCATGAATCCAGTCGTGCTCGCGGGCGGCGAGGGCGGCGGCCGTCCTCGGATACTCGGCCGCCAGGTCCGAGGGGCGCGGGGGCAGCCAGGTACGCAGCGCGGTGAGTGCCCGTCCCTCGGTCGTGTCGAGGTAGGTCCACACGGAGTCGATGGCCCCCTCGACCCGCTCGCGCAGCGAACCGCTCCGGGCAGGCCACGGGCCCGGCATCTCGACCCAGCTGCGGGCGTGGATCTCGGTGACGACGGCAACCCACAGGCCGTCCAGGTCACCGAACTGGTGCTGGACCGTGCCCCAGGTGACGCCGGCCTCCTTGGCGACGCGGTTCGCGGAGACCGGCTCGCTGCCGCTGTCGGCCAGGCAGGCGATGGCCACATCGAGCAGCCGAGCCCGGGTCTCGAGGCCACGCTTGTTCAGCCGGGTCCCGGCGGCAGACTGCGTGACCGGCGACGGGACCGCCACCCGCCACTGCTCCAGGGCACGGGCGGCCTGAGGGAAGTGGCTCGTCATATGGGGCACAACCTACCGGACACGATCAGGCGAACCTTCCCGGATTCGCCGCGACCGCCCTGCGTAGCGTCGGTCGATCGGCGCGGTACGCAGCCACGACGGGCGCGAGTTCCTGCGGGGTCGCCCCGTGCATGATGACCGAGTGCACGCCCAGGTCGTACTGCCGGGCGATGGTCTTCGCGCAGTCCTCCGGCGACCCCGAGGCGGCCGAGTCCAGCCATTCGTCGGGGAGCATCGCGGCGAGCTGCTCCAGCGTCTCGACCGATGCACTGGCGTCGATGGGGCCGGCTGCGGCCGCGTGCGTGTAGAGCTCGGTCCGGCGCATCCGATCCCACACGGCAGGGTCCCAGCCGTTGGCTCCGATCAGCACGTCCGCGTAGGCCTGCAGGTAGGTCACGAGCCGCCCTGCCCGGCGGCGCAGGCGGTCCTCCTCCGGCAGGTTGTCGCCGACCGTCGCCAGGCAGGCCCAGATCCGGACGCTGTCGGGGTCCTTGCCCGCCCGCTCGGCACCGCGACGCACGGCCTCGACGGACGCGACCGTCGCCTCGTCGGAGAAGAAGGTGTGGAGCACCACGAAGTCGCCGATCTCGCCGGCCAGCTCCATCGTCTTGGGGCCGACTGCCACCAGGCCGATGGGTGGCGCGTCGTCCAGCCCGTTCGCGTGGCGCAACATCGGCCATTTCCCTGCCGGGCCGTCGTGGTTCAGGATCGTCTCGCCGTCCCACAGGCGCCGCAGGATGCCGAAGTAGTCGCGCAGCCGGGCCTCGGTCACCACGGGAAGCCCGACGGCCCGCCAGTAGGCAGCCATGCCCCGGCCGAACGCCATGGAGTAGCGCCCCTCGGTCAGCGCGTGCATCGTCGATCCCACGGTCGCCGTGACGGTCGGGTGCCGGGTGTGGGGGTTGGTCGACGGGCCGATACCCAGCGTCGACGTGCAGCCCGCCAGCGCGCCGGACAGGACCGCCGCGTCCTTCACCGTGAATCGCTCTCCGACGTGGCAGGAGCCCAGCCCGAGCTCCTCCGCCGCGCGGGCCTCCGAGAAGATCACCCGCGCGTCTGCCGGGTGCCGGGTCACGGCGTAGTAGCCGAGCTCGTTCAGTTGCTCGCTCACGGGGCCACCGCGTCCAGACCGTCGAGCAGGCTCTCGAACAGCGGTCGGTGGAACATCAGCGTCTCGATGTCGTCGGGGCGTTCGACCTCCCCGAAGTGGATGGATCGCGCTCCGGTGCGCATGAACAGGACGGCCCAGTTGACCGCGCTGTGGACGTGGTACCAGGTCAGGTCGCCGATCTCCACGCCGGTGAGCTCGGCGTACCTCGCCACGACATCCTCCTCCCGCATGAAGTCCGGCATGCCGGGAAGATCGAAGCCGGTCGTCATCGACTCGAACACCCGGTGGGCGAAGATCAGCCAGGACAGGTCCAGCTCGCGCGGACCGACACTCGCCATCTCCCAGTCGAGGACTCCCACCGGCTCGAAGTCGACGTACATCACGTTGCCGAGGCGGGCGTCCCCCCAGACCAGCACCGACTCGGTGGTGTCCGGCAGATTGGACTCGAGCCACCTCAGCGCGCGGTCGATCAGCGGTGAGCGCTCGAGGTCACGGACGGCGAACTCGTACCAGGCGCGCGTGCGGGCGAGGTTGCGCTGCAACGCGGTGGCGCCGGGCTGTCTGGGGTCGAGGAAGGCGAACACCTCGTCCGCCGCCGGGATCGAATGCAGGTCCGCGAGGGCCTTCACCGTGCTGTCCTGCAGGCGCCGCTGGTCCTCCGGCGAGGCGTCGAAGAGCCAGTTGCCGCCGAAGTTGTACGGCATCATGTCGGGCGGGACGACTCCGGCGAGACGGTCCATGAGGAAGAACGGCATCCCCAGCACGTCACCCGACGGCTCCATGAAACCCACGCTGGGCACGGGGACGTCGCTCAACTCGCCGATGATCCGCATCGTGTCGTACTGGTCCTGCAAGGCGTAGCGCTCGAGAACCGGGAAGTCCTCGGCCGCGGGAACAACTCGAGCGATGTATTCGGCGGTCCGCTCCTCGCCGCCTTCGCGCCAGGACACGTCGAACACCAGGGTCTCGGAGGACATCCCGTTGGCGTCGATCCCGGAGTGAAGGGTGACGGTGGGCTCCGCGCCCGCGGGGAGCAACGCGCCGAGCCATCCGGCCAAGGCGGCCGGCACGACGGTCATGTCCCGGCTCGTTCGCTGAATCCTCATGCCGTCCGGCGGCTTGGCGTTCGTCACATTTCCTCCCGAGTGTGTTCTGCGCAACAACTCCCGCGCAAACAGTCGGCCACGCGAATCCCATTGTCAACGAACCCTCTCAAAGATTGGGAGGAGTCGCGCACCGGCCCGGAAACCACAAAAGGCTCGCCGCGGTCGCATTGTGCGACCGGGGCGAGCCTCTCTACGTGTGACGGGTCAGCCGAAGTAGGACCCGATGGTGTTGGTGACGAACACCGAGTCGATCGCCAGGCCCAGGCAGACGATGGCGAGGTAGTTGTTCGACTGCAGGAACAACCGCAGCGGCTTGACCGGCTCACCGCGGCGCACGCCGGCGTAGAGCTGGTGCGCCATCAGCAGGAACCAGGCGCCGGCGACCAGCGCGACCGCGGCGTAGACGACGCCCGCGGCGGGCACCAGGACCAGTGTGGTCAGGACGGTCAGCCAGGTGTAGACGAGGATCTGCTTGGTGACGCGCTCCTCGCTGGCGATCACCGGCAACATCGGCACGCCCGCGGCCTTGTAGTCCTCCTTGTACCGCATGGCCATCGCCCAGGTGTGCGGCGGCGTCCAGAAGAAGATGACCAGGAACAGCACCACCGGTTCCCAGCTGAGGCTGCCCGTGACCGCGGCCCAGCCGACCATCACCGGCATGCAGCCGGCGGCGCCGCCCCAGATGACGTTCTGCCAGGTCCGCCGCTTGAGCACCATGGTGTAGACCAGCACGTAGAACGCGATGGTCAACGCGATCAGGATGGCGGCCAGCGGGTACGTCGCCCACCACAGCCACACGAACGACGCGATGCCCAGGGCCAGGCCGAAGACCAGCGCGTGCGACGTGGGCACCGCCATCCGCGCCAGCGGGCGCCGGGCGGTGCGCTTCATCACCTTGTCGATGTCCGCGTCGACCACGCAGTTGAGGGTGTTCGCGCTCGCCGCGCCGAGCCAGCCGCCGAACAGGGTGCTCAGGATCAGCGGGAAGTCGACGGTGCCGCGCGACGCCAGCAGCATCGCGGGGATGGTCGCCACCAGGAGCAGCTCGATCACCCGCGGCTTCGTCAACGCCACGTAGGCGAGCACCTTGCCGCTGACCGCGCCCCAGAGGGTGTCGGATCCCCCTGCCGGGGTGGCGGCGGAGCCACCAGCGAGACCATGTCCGCCACGCTCCACTATCCGCACCATTTCTCCTTGCGACACACATTCGACGGCGGATCCCGGACACACCACTCGGCGCGGACCCAGCCACTACTACAACCGATGGTAGACGGCCACCGCTTCAGGACCGAACCGCAGGTCACCGGTTGGCGTTTCCAAATCGACCTCGACGCGCCCGACCACTACTGTTGTGTCCGAACCCTGCGTACCAGAAGTGGAGAACTACGCTGGGTCCTACCCGCGTTGCGCTCACATCTATCTCAGGAGACTTCTGCTCGTGTCGATCACTGACGAGATCCGTGTCCTCACCCAGCCGGTCCACCCCGCCGATTGGACGGAGCTGGACACCAAGGCCGTCGACACCGCCCGGGTGCTGGCCGCCGACGCCGTGCAGAAGGTCGGCAACGGCCATCCCGGCACCGCGATGAGCCTCGCCCCGCTGGCCTACACGCTGTTCCAGCGTGTCCTGCGCCACGATCCGGCCGACGCCGGGTGGGTCGGCCGCGACCGCTTCGTGCTGTCCTGCGGCCACAGCAGCCTCACCCTGTACACGCAGCTGTACCTGTCGGGCTACGGCCTCGAGCTCGCCGACCTGGAGGCGCTGCGCACCTGGGGTTCGCTGACCCCGGGCCACCCCGAGTTCGGCCACACCGTCGGCGTCGAGATGACCACCGGCCCGCTCGGGCAGGGCCTGTCCTCCGCGGTCGGCATGGCGATGGCCGCCCGCCGCGAGCGTGGCCTGTTCGACCCGGACGCCCCCGAGGGCACCAGCCCGTTCGACCACCACATCTACGTGATCGCCTCCGACGGCGACCTGCAGGAGGGCGTCACCTCCGAGGCGTCGTCGCTGGCGGGTGTGCAGCAGCTGGGCAACCTGATCGTCTTCTACGACGACAACGAGATCTCCATCGAGCACGACACCGCGATCGCGTTCGGTGAGGACGTCGGCAAGCGCTACGAGGCGTACGGCTGGCACGTGCAGCGCGTCGAGGGCGGCGAGAACGTCTCCGCGATGCTCGACGCCGTCGCCGCCGCGAAGGCCGTCACCGACAAGCCGTCGATCATCGTGCTGCGCACCATCATCGGGTACCCGGCGCCGACCAAGATGAACACCGGCGACGTGCACGGCGCGGCGCTCGGCGCGGACGAGGTCGCCGGCGTGAAGAAGGCGCTCGGCTTCGACCCCGACAAGAGCTTCGACGTCGACGCGGCCGCCCTGGCGCACGCCCGCGAGGTCGTCGCCCGCGGCGCGGCGGCGCACCAGCAGTGGCAGGGCGAGTTCGACGCCTGGGCCGCCCGCGAGCCGGAGCGCAAGGCGCTCTTCGACCGCCTGGAGTCCGGCGAGTTCCCGGCCGGCTGGACCGACACCCTGCCGACGTGGGAGGCCGACGCCAAGGGCGCCGCCACCCGCAAGGCCTCGGCGAAGGTGCTCAACGCGCTCGGCCCGATCCTGCCCGAGCTGTGGGGCGGCTCCGCCGACCTGGCCGGCAGCAACAACACCACGATCGACGGCTCCGACTCGTTCGGTCCCGCGTCGATCTCCACGAAGGACTGGACCGCGCAGCCGTACGGCCGCACCCTGCACTTCGGCATCCGCGAGCACGCCATGGGCTCGATCCTCAACGGCATCGCGCTGCACGGGCCGACCCGCCCCTACGGCGGCACCTTCCTGGTGTTCAGCGACTACATGCGCCCGGCCGTGCGGCTCGCCGCGCTGATGAAGACGCCGGCGATCTACGTGTGGACGCACGACTCCATCGGCCTCGGCGAGGACGGCCCGACCCACCAGCCGATCGAGCACCTCGCCGCGCTGCGCGCCATCCCGAACGTCGCCGTGATCCGTCCCGGTGACGCCAACGAGACCGCGCACGCGTGGAAGACGGCCCTGGAGAACAAGACCGGCCCGTCCGCCCTGGCCCTGACCCGTCAGGACATCCCGGTGCTCGAGGGCACCAAGGACAAGGCCGTCGACGGCGTCGCCCGCGGCGCGTACGTGCTGGCCGAGGCGTCCACCGGGACCCCGCAGGTGATCCTGCTGGCCTCCGGCTCCGAGCTGTACCTGGCCGTCGAGGCCCGCGAGGCCCTCGAGGCCGAGGGCATCGGCACCCGGGTGGTCTCGGTCCCCTGCCTCGACTGGTTCGAGGAGCAGGACCAGGCCTACCGCGACGAGGTGCTGCCGCCCGCGGTGCGTGCCCGCGTCTCGGTCGAGGCCGGCATCGCGATGCCGTGGTGGCGCATCCTCGGCGACGCCGGTGAGGCCGTCTCCATCGAGCACTTCGGCGCCTCCGCCGACCACAAGACGTTGTTCCGCGAGTTCGGCTTCACGGCCGAGAACGTGACCGCCGCGGCTCGCCGCACCCTGGACCGAGTGAAGGGCTGATCGCCATGCCACAGAACCAGAATCTCGCCGACCTGTCGGCCGCCGGTGTGTCGGTGTGGCTCGACGACCTCTCCCGCGCACGACTCGAGTCGGGCAACCTCGCCCAGCTCGTCGCGGAGAAGTCCGTCGTCGGTGTCACCACGAACCCGTCGATCTTCCAGGCGGCGCTCAAGGGCCCCGAGTACCGGACGCAGCTGCACGAGCTCGCCGGCCACGGCGCGAACGTCGACGACACGGTCCGCGCGCTGACCACCGACGACGTCCGGGCCGCCTGCGACCTGCTGGCCCCGCAGTACGAGGCCACCGCCGGCGTCGACGGCCGGGTCTCGATCGAGGTCGACCCGCGTCTCGCGCACGAGACCGACGCCACGGTCGCGCAGGCCGTCGAGCTGTGGAAGATCGTCGACCGGCCCAACCTGCTGATCAAGATCCCGGCCACCCTCGCGGGCCTGCCCGCGATCACCCGGGTCATCGCCGAGGGCATCAGCGTCAACGTCACGCTGATCTTCTCGGTCGAGCGGCACAAGGCCGTCATCGACGCCTACCTGGCCGGCCTCGAGGCCGCTCAGGCCGCCGGGCACGACCTGTCGAAGATCCACTCGGTCGCCTCCTTCTTCGTCTCCCGCGTGGACTCGGAGATCGACGCCCGCCTGGACGCGCTGGGCACGGACGACGCCCTCGCCCTGCGCGGCAAGGCCGGCCTCGCCAACGCGCGCCTGGCCTACGCCGCCTACCAGGAGGTGTTCGAGCAGGGTGAGCGGTTCGCCGCACTCGCCAGGTCCGGCGCCCGGCTGCAGCGTCCGCTGTGGGCGTCGACGGGTGTGAAGAACCCGGCCTACCCGGACACGCTCTACGTGACGGAACTGGTCGCGCCCGACACCGTCAACACCATGCCGGAGAAGACGATGGACGCGGTCGCCGACCACGGCACCGTCTCCGGGGACACCATCTCCGGCACCGCGGCCGCCTCCCAGCAGGTATTCGACCAGCTGACCGGCGTCGGTGTGTCGCTGCCCGAGGTCTTCGACACGCTCGAGTCCGAGGGTGTGGAGAAGTTCGAGGCGTCCTGGAACGAGCTGCTCGAGGCCATCTCCGGCCAGCTCGCCGCCGCGGCCGACAAGGGCTGATCGATGCCGAGCACGGGCGCCGCGCCGCAGTGGGTCAATCCGCTGCGGGACGAGCGGGACAAGAGGCTGCCCCGTATCGCGGGCCCGTGCTCGCTGGTGATCTTCGGGGTCACCGGCGACCTGGCGCGCAAGAAGCTGATGCCGGCGGTGTACGACCTGGCCAACCGCGGGCTGCTGCCGCCGGGCTTCGCCCTGGTGGGCTTCGCGCGGCGGGACTGGGCGGACGAGGACTTCGGCCAGGTCGTCCACGACGCGGTCAAGCAGCATTCCCGCACCCCCTTCCGTGAGGAGGTGTGGGAACGTCTCGCCGAGGGAATCCGGTTCGTGCAGGGCAGTTTCGACGACGCCGCGGCCTTCGCCGAGCTGAGCAGCACGCTCGAGTCGCTCGACCAGGAACGCGGCACCGGCGGCAACCACGCCTTCTACTTGGCCATCCCACCGGCGGCCTTCCCCACCGTGTGCGAGCAGCTCTCCCGCTCCGGGCTGGCGAAGCAGACCGAGGAACAGTGGCGCCGAGTGGTGATCGAGAAGCCGTTCGGTCACGACCTCGACAGCGCCAAGGAACTCAACGCGGTGGTCAACACCGTCTTCCCCGAGGACTCGGTGTTCCGCATCGACCACTACCTCGGCAAGGAGACGGTGCAGAACATCCTGGCGCTGCGCTTCGCGAACCAGCTGTTCGACCCGATCTGGAACGCGCACTACGTGGACCACGTGCAGATCACCATGGCCGAGGACATCGGTCTCGGGGGTCGCGCCGGCTACTACGACGGGATCGGCGCCGCCCGTGACGTCATCCAGAACCACCTGCTGCAGCTGCTGGCGTTCACCGCGATGGAGGAGCCGGTCAGCTTCGAGCCGTCGGAACTGCAGGCGGAGAAGATCAAGGTGCTCTCCGCGACCCGGCTCGCCGAACCGCTGGACGAGACGACGGCCCGCGGCCAGTACGCGGCCGGGTGGCAGGGCGGCCAGCAGGTGGTCGGCCTGCTCGACGAGGAGGGCTTCTCCAAGGACTCGGTCACCGAGACCTACGCGGCCATCACCCTCGAGGTGGACACCCGGCGCTGGGCGGGCGTGCCGTTCTACCTCCGCACCGGAAAGCGCCTGGGCCGCCGGGTCACCGAGATCGCGGTGGTGTTCAAGCGTGCCCCGCACCTGCCCTTCGACGCCACCATGACCGAGGAACTGGGGCAGAACGCCCTGGTGATCCGCGTCCAGCCGGACGAGGGCGTCACCATGCGGTTCGGCTCCAAGGTGCCCGGGTCCTCCATGGAGGTCCGCGACGTCAACATGGACTTCAGCTACGGCCAGGCGTTCACCGAGTCCTCCCCCGAGGCCTACGAGCGGCTGATCCTCGACATGCTGCTGGGCGAGCCGTCGCTGTTCCCGGTCAACGCCGAGGTGGAGTTGTCGTGGAAGATCCTCGATCCGGTGCTCGAGCGCTGGGCCGCCGAGGGCACCCCCGAGCCCTACGAGTCCGGCACCTGGGGCCCGCAGTCCGCACAGGACATGCTGCGCCGCACCGGACGCGAATGGAGAAGGCCGTGAGCGCATTCCACGCAGGACCGACGCCCGAGGGGGCCCGCCGGTGATCATCGACCTACCCGCGACCACCACCGGGACCGTCAACAAGAAGCTCGTCGAACTCCGGGAGACCGGCGGCGCCGTGACCCTGGGCCGGGTGCTGACGCTGGTGGTCAGCACCGACGACAGCGAACACTCCGAGGCCGTCATCGACGCGGCCAACGAGGCCAGCCGCGAGCACCCCTGCCGGGTCATCGTGGTCACCCGCGGCAACCGGTCCGTCGAGTCCCGGCTCGACGCCCAGATCCGGGTGGGCGGCGACGCGGGCGCGTCCGAGGTGGTGGTGCTGCGGCTGTACGGAGAGCTGGCCGGCCACGAGTCGTCGGTGGTCACCCCGTTCCTGCTGCCGGACACCCCGGTGGTCGCCTGGTGGCCCGACAAGTCACCCCCGGTCCCGGCCCAGGACCCCTTGGGCCGCTTGGCAGTCCGCCGGATCACCGATGCCACCGGCGCGCCCGACCCGCGGTCCACGATCATCTCGCGGCTGGCGTCGTACACCGACGGCGACACCGACCTGGCGTGGGCGCGGATCACGCCGTGGCGCGCCCTGCTCACCTCGGCGCTCGACCAGCCGCCCCACGAGCAGATCCTCTCGGCGACGGTCTCCGGCCTCGCGGAGGAGCCCGCCGTCGACCTCATCGCCGGGTGGCTGGCCAGCCGGATCGACGGCCCGGTCCACCGGCGCACCGGCCTGCTGCGGGCGGACCTGCACCGGGAGACCAGCACACTGTCGCTCAGCCGGCCGCAGACCGGCAAGACCGCAACCCTCAGCCGCACCGGTGCGCCGGACTCCCTGGTCTCGCTGGCCCGCCGGGAGACGCGGGACTGCCTGGCCGAGGACCTGCGCCGACTCGACCCCGACGAGATCTACCACGCAGCCCTGGCCGGACTGGCCAAGGTCATCTACGAGTGATGGGTGCTCATGACTGACATCGCAGTTCAGACGTACGACGATGCCGAGGAATTGACCACAGCAGCCGCGGCCCAACTGGTCGCGGTGATCGAGGCGGCGCAGGCCGAACGCGGGTCCGCCTCCATCGTCCTCACCGGCGGCGGCAACGGAATCGGACTGTTGCGCAAGGTCCGCGCGAACCCGGGCAAGATCGACTGGTCCGCCGTCGACGTGTTCTGGGGTGACGAGCGGTTCCTGCCCGCGGGCGACCCCGACCGCAACGAGGTCCAGGCGCACGACGCCCTGCTCGACCACGTGCCGGTGCCGCCGGCCCGGCTGCATCCGATGCCCTACGGCGACGGCCAGTACGCGGGCGACCCGGACGCCGCGGCGGTGGCGTACGAGCACGTGCTCGCCGCGCACGCGAACGGCGGACCGATCCCCGAGTTCGACGTGCACCTGCTGGGCATGGGCGGCGAGGGACACGTCAACTCGCTGTTCCCCGACACCGACGCCGTCCGGGAGAAGACCCGCCACGTGGTGGCCGTCACCGACTCCCCCAAGCCGCCTGCCGAGCGGGTCACCCTGACGCTGCCCGCGATCCGCCGGGCCCGCCGGGTGTGGTTGCTGGTCGCGGGCGCGGACAAGGCCGAGGCGGTGGCCGCCGCGATCGGCGGGGCGAAGCCCGCCGACATCCCCGCCGCGGGCGCGCTGGGTTCCGAGTCCACGGTGTGGATGCTGGACCGGGCCGCGGCGGCCGACCTGCCCGCGGACAGGTAGCAACCGACGCGGCGAACCGCGAAACCCGGCCGACGGCCCGACGTGTGACTCACTCCCGCGTCGGGCCGTCGGTCTGTTCGTCGTCCGCCACTGTCGACCGGGTCGCCGGATGTCCGTTGGCGCACGGATTTCCGCGAACACCTCCCGCATCGCGGCACCCGGCACCCCGAGGCCCCGACTGTCGCCGCCGATCGCTGCGGCCGATCCCCTGACGCCACCCCTGCGCCGCCGTGCACCCGGTCATC
Source organism: Rhodococcus tukisamuensis NBRC 100609 (assembly GCF_001894985.1). GTDB lineage: Bacteria > Actinomycetota > Actinomycetes > Mycobacteriales > Mycobacteriaceae > Rhodococcus_G > Rhodococcus_G tukisamuensis. Next base: position 36,064 of record NZ_BCXG01000034.1, read on the forward strand.
GTGGGACTCCCCTCCGTGGGCGAATCGTGCTCTCACCGAGGTTTGACGCGGCCGAATCCCCGCGGGTTCCGCCCCCTTCCCGCCACCGATTCCGAGAGTTACGCTGATAAGACAGTTGCCTTCAGTTGAAGGAGACAGTCATGAATGACCCGGTCATGACGGATCTCGGGACGCGGCGGTGGTGGGCCCTCGGCGCAGTCAGCCTCGCGGTACTGGCGGTCGGCCTCGACGGCACGGTGCTCTCGGTGGCGATCCCGACCCTCGCCGGGGCCCTGCACGCCTCGGAGTCGGACCTACAGTGGTTCTCGTCGGCCTACTTCCTGGTCCTCGCCGCCTCGATGCTGCCCGCCGGCCTGCTCGGCGACCGCTACGGCCACAAGAGGGTGCTGCTCACCTCCCTGGCGCTGTTCGGGGCGGGCTCTGTCGCCTCCGCGTACTCGACGACGGTGCCGCAGTTCCTCGCTTCCCGCGTGCTGTTGGGCCTGGCCGGCGCCGGGGTGATCGTGATGGCGATCTCCGCGCTCACCGTGCTCTTCGACCCGGCCGAGCGCCCGAAGGCGGTGGGGGTGTGGGCGGCCGCCAACTTCCTCGCGCTCCCACTCGGGCCGATCCTCGGCGGCTGGCTGCTCACCCACTACTGGTGGGGCTGGGTGTTCCTGCTCAACCTGCCGGTGGTCGCGGTCGGCTGCGTCGCCGTCGCCGCCCTGGTGCCGGAGTCCCGGGCGGCCCAGGCTCCGGGCCTGGACCCGGTCGGGGTCGCCGCGTCGTCCGCCGGGCTGGTGGCCGTGACGTACGGCCTGATCACGGCCGGCCAGGCGGGGTGGACCGACACCCACGCACTGCTCGCGCAGATCGTCGGCGTCGCGATCCTGGTCGGGTTCGTCGGCTGGGAACGCCGCCTGACCCGGCGCCCGGAGGGTCAGCCACTGCTCGACCTGACGCTGTTCCGGTCCGCGTCGTTCACCTGGGGTGTGGTGCTGGCCGCGGTCGCGGTGATGGCGATGATCGGCGGACTGTTCACCATGCCGCAGTACTTCCAGGGCGTGCTCGGCACCGACGCGATGGGCTCGGGTGTTCGCCTGCTGCCGCTGATCGGCGGCCTGGTGGTCGGCGCCCTGCCCGCGGATCGGGTCGCCGCCCTGCTGGGCGCGAAGGTCACCGTCGCAGCCGGATTCGCGCTGCTCGCAACCGGATTCCTACTCGGCTCGAGGACGGACGTGACGTCGAGCGGCACCTTCGTGGCGGCCTGGATGGCGGTGGTCGGGATGGGGTTGGGCCTGGCCATGGCCACCGCGTCCGCCGCCGCGCTCGCCGAGCTGACACCGGATCGCAGCGGAGTCGGCTCCGCCGTGCTGCAGGCGGTGAACAAGGTGGGCGGGCCGTTCGGCACGGCGGTCCTCGGGAGCGTGCTCACGGCCGGCTACCTGTCCCGCCTCGACCTGACCGGACTGCCGGAACCGGCGGCGACGGCCGTGCGCCAGAGCATCTTCGGTGGCGTGGCGGTGGCGCACGAGACCGGGTCCGCGGCCCTGCTCGACTCCGTGCGGGCGGCGTTCGTGCACGGCATGGACAGCTCCATGGTGGTGTCGGCGGGCATCGCGGTGGTCGGTCTGGTGCTCACCGTCATCTTCCTCCCCCGGGTGGCCTTGCCGAGCGGCCAGGAACAGGAAAGTCAGCATGTCGAAACCCGTTGACCTGCAGGAGAAACCTTCGCTTCACCACACTCTCGGGCTGCGGGAGCGGAAGAAGGCGCGCACCAGGGCGACCATCGCGGCGCACGCCTTCCGACTTTTCCAGGAGCAGGGCTACGATGCCACCACGGTGCAGCAGATCATCGACGAGGCCGAGGTCTCCGAGAGCACCTTCTTCCGGTACTTCCCCACCAAGGCCGACGTGGTGCTCTCGGACGACTTCGACCCCTTGATCGTCGAGGCCTTCCTCGCGCAGCCGCCGGAACTCAATTCGATTCAGGCCCTGCGGGTCTCGTTCCGGACCGCCTTCGCGCGGCTGTCGGAACCGGAGGTGTTCGCGATGCGCGAGCGCATGCACCTGGTCTTCTCCGTGCCCGACCTGCGCGCGGCCATGCTGGACCAGTTCGCGGACGCCATGCACCGGCTGACCGAGGCGATCGCCGCTCGTACCGGGCACGATCCCGGCGACCTGGCCGTGCGCACCCTCGCCGGGGCCGTGGTGGGCGCCATGATGGCGGCCGCCTTCGCCCTCACCGACGACCCCTCCGCCGACCTGCTCGCCCTCGTCGACACGTCGCTGGCCCACCTCGAAGCCGGATTCGACCTCTGAGGTCGCGCCGGCGCAGCGGTGAACGCCAGAGGTCAAAAGATTCTGCCCGGGGCGTGTCGATTCGGCCGCGCCCCGTTCGTCGTCATGCTGTACGGCAACCCGGCCGCGCGAGACACCCACACACCAGGAGTCCGAAATGAAGTACATGATGCTGATCAACGCCGAGTCCGCCGACGCCGGCGACCAGTGCACCGTCGAGGACTGGATGGTCTACGACAAGTCGGTCCAGGACGCCGGCATCTTCGTGAGCGGCGAGTCGCTGGCGGACCTCACCACCGCGACCGCGGTCCGGGTCGACGCGGACGGCACCCGGACTGTCACCGACGGCCCGTTCGCCGAGACCCGTGAGGTGCTCGGCGGCTTCTACGTCATCGACGTGCCGAACCTCGACGTCGCGCTGGACTGGGCGGCCCGCTGCCCCGGTGCGCGCGGCGGCGGATCCGTGGTGGTGCGACCGATCGCCGACTTCGGGGTGTGACCTCGATGGACGGCCAGGGCGCCGCCGTACCGGTGGACGCGGCGGTGGAGTCGGTCTTCCGAGAGGAACGCGGGCGGCTCCTCGCGGCCCTCGTCCACCGGTACGGCGACCTCGACCTGGCCGAGGAGGTCACCTCCGAGGCCGTCGAGGCGGCGCTGGTGCACTGGCCCGTCCACGGCGTGCCGACCCGGCCCGGGGCCTGGCTGCTGACCACGGCGCGCCGCAAGGCCGTCGACCGGTTGCGGCGCGACCAGACCTACGCGGCGCGGCTCGCCGTGCTGCAGGTGGAACTCGAACGTTCCGAACCCGCCCCGCCGGCGGGCGCGGACAGCGACCTCCCCGACGAGCGACTGCAGCTGTTCTTCACGTGTGCGCATCCCGCCCTCGCCCCCGACGACCGCGTCGCCCTGACGCTGCGCTGCCTGGCAGGCCTGACCACGCCGGAGGTCGCGCGGGCGTTCCTGGTGCCGACCGCGACGATGGCGCAGCGGATCGTCCGGGCCAAGAAGAAGATCCGCGAGGCCCGCATCCCGTTCCGGGTGCCCGGTGCGGACGAGCTACCCGGACGCCTGCCGGGGGTGCTCCAGGTCGTCTACCCCGTCTTCACCGAGGGCTACGCGGCCAGTTCGGGGCCGGACCTGCAGCGGCTCGACCTGGCAGAGGAGGCCATTCGGCTGGCGCGGATCCTGCACCGGCTGCTGCCCACCGAGCGGGAGGTCGCCGGCCTGCTCGCGTTGATGCTGCTGGTTCACGCCCGGCGCGACGCCCGGACGGACCCCGCGGGCGAGCTGGTGCTGCTCGACGACCAGGACCGGGGCCGCTGGGACCGCGCGATGATCGACGAGGGCTCCGCCCTGGTGCTGGTCGCGCTGACCGGCGGCCCGCCGGGCCCGTACGGGGTGCAGGCCGCGATCGCCGCGCTGCACGACGAGGCCACCGGTCTCGCGGGCACCGACTGGCCGCAGGTGGTGGCGCTCTACGACGTGCTGCTCGCGCTGACGCCGTCCCCGGTGGTCGCGCTGAACCGGGCCGTGGCGGTGGCGATGCGCGACGGCCCGCAGGCCGGGCTGGCCCTGCTCGACGACCTGGCCGGCGAACCGCGGCTGCGCGGGCATCACCCGTACCCGGCCGCCCGCGCCGACCTGCTGCGCCGGCTCGGCCGGTTCCCGGAGGCCGCGGCGGCCTACCGGCAGGCACTCGACCTGGTCGGCACCGCGCCGGAGCGTGCGCACCTGCGGCGACGGCTCGACGAGGTCGAGGCGGCGGGTCCGGACGACAGGCCGCTGTCGACGTGAGCGGCCGCCCACCCCGGGCAGGGGTGGGCGGGCATGTTCACGACGGGAGCGCCGGGCGAAGTGACCTTTCAGCCGGCCCGACCGACGACGTACCTGATCGCCCCGTACGACTGCATCGGCGTGACCGTGAACTGGCGAAACCTGACGACCCGCGCGACCGGCACCACCCAGGTCCGACGCGTCCCGATCGACTACAGCCGCACAACTCCGCAGGACTGTGCGCGTACACCCCTTCGACGGTGGACACCGGCAGCGGCGTCGTCGCCGCAACCGCCGACGCTTGGCAGACCGGGGATCACCTCCCCGTCAGCCCGGGCGTCGTGGTCCTCCGGGTCCCCTAGGTCCGCGGTCGCTGAACTTGCACCCTGATTCGACGAGTGTCAATATCGACAGATGTCGAATCAAGAACGGCCCGACGACGGCCCATGCTGCTCACCGCTGATGCGGGAGCCGCTGGCCGAGGTCCGGGCCGGCGACCTGGCCCGGATGTTCAAGGCCCTCGCCGATCCGGTACGCCTGCGCCTGCTGTCGCTGGTGGCCTCCCATGCCGGCGGCGAGGCGTGCGTGTGCGACATCTCCGCCTCGTTCGACCTGTCGCAGCCGACCATCTCCCACCACCTCAAGGTGCTCCGTGAAGCGGGCCTTCTCGACTGCGAGCGGCGGGGAACCTGGGTGTACTACTGGGTGATCCCGTCAGCGTTGCAACAACTTTCCGCGGTGCTGCTCACCGAGGGTGAACCCGCGGCACCGTCACCGCGGTGCGCGGAGGTCACGGCATGAGCGAGGCCACCACCGCCCCGCACCCCGCCGTCATCGGCAAGCTCTCGACCCTCGACCGGTTCCTGCCGGTGTGGATCGGCGTCGCCATGGTCGCCGGCCTGCTCCTGGGGCGGATGATCCCGGGACTCGGGGACGCCCTCAGTGCCGTTGAGCTCGACGGGATTTCACTGCCGATCGCACTGGGCCTGCTGATCATGATGTACCCGGTGCTGGCGAAGGTCCGCTACGACCGCCTCGACACCGTCACCGGCGACCGCAGGCTGCTGGTCGGCTCCCTTGCGCTGAACTGGGTCCTCGGCCCGGCGCTGATGTTCGCCCTCGCCTGGACCTTCCTGCCGGATCTGCCCGAGTACCGGACCGGACTGATCATCGTCGGCCTGGCCCGCTGCATCGCAATGGTGATCATCTGGAACGACCTCGCGTGCGGCGACCGGGAGGCCGCCGCCGTACTGGTGGCCGTCAACTCCGTCTTCCAGGTCGTCATGTTCGCGGCCCTCGGCTGGTTCTACCTCTCGGTCCTGCCGGGCTGGCTGGGCCTCGAGCAGACCACCATCGACACCTCGGTGTGGCAGATCGCGAAGTCGGTGCTGATCTTCCTCGGCATTCCACTGCTCGCCGGCTATCTAACCCGCCGATACGGGGAGAAGGCCAAGGGGCGCAGCTGGTACGAGGAGCGGTTCCTGCCCCGCATCGGGCCGTGGGCGCTGTACGGACTGCTGTTCACCATCGTGATCCTCTTCGCCCTGCAGGGCGACCAGATCACCTCGAACCCGGTGGACGTGGTGCGGATCGCCATCCCGCTGCTGGCGTACTTCGCGATCATGTGGGGTGGCGGCTACCTGCTCGGCGCCGCGATGGGGCTCGGATACGAGCGCACCACCACCCTCGCGTTCACCGCGGCGGGCAACAACTTCGAGCTCGCGATCGCCGTCGCCATCGCCACCTACGGCGCCTCGTCCGGCCAGGCGCTCGCCGGGGTCGTCGGCCCGCTCATCGAGGTCCCGGTCCTGGTCGGCCTCGTCTACGTCTCGCTCGCCCTGCGCAAGCGCTTCCACCAACCCCCGCCCCTGATCTCGCCGCCGCCGATCTCGGTGGCACCGAAGGAGTCCTGACCGATGGCCACACCGAGCGTGCTGTTCGTCTGCGTCCACAACGCCGGCCGATCCCAGATGGCCGCCGGGTTCCTCGCACACCTGGCCGGCGAGGCAGTCGAGGTTCGATCGGCCGGCTCCGCCCCCGCCGACCAGGTCAACCCGGCCGCGGTCGAGGCGATGGCCGAGGTCGGCATCGACATCTCGGCACAGTCTCCGAAGATCCTCACCCCGGACGCCGTCGAATCGTCCACCGTGGTGGTCACGATGGGCTGCGGCGACGCGTGCCCCGTGTTCCCGGGCGTCAGTTACCGGGACTGGGCGCTCGAGGACCCGGCGGGCAGGGGCGTCGACGCCGTTCGGCCGATCCGCGACGAGATCCGCGCCCGGGTCCAGGCACTCATCGCCGAACTCGTCCCGACCACCGCCTGACGACGACTGTCGACCTCAGCTCGGCGAGCACCGTCGAGGTCGTCGAGGACCATCGTCACAGCTCGCTCACGCTGCTTGGTTCTGCATCCTTCGCAAGAGTGGAGGCGACATCGAACCCGGGGCGGCTCAGGTGAGTGTCAGCGGAGCAGCGCGTCGACCCGGCTCAGCGCGTACTCGGTGACCGCGACCAGCCCCGACTTCGCCGACTCCCGGTCCCGGGCGTCGAGGGAGACGATCGGCACGTCCGGGGACACCGCCAGCGCCTGCCGGATGTCCTCCGTCGCGTAACGCGGCGCGTCGTCGAACTCGTTCACCGCAATCAGGAACGGAAGATTGCGGGCCTCGAAGAAGTCGACGGCGGCGAAGGACTCGTCGAGGCGCCGGGTGTCGATCAGCACGATCGCCCCGATGGCGCCGCGGATCAGGTCGTCCCACATGAACCAGAACCGGTGCTGGCCCGGCGTCCCGAACAGGTACAGCACCAGGTCGTCCGCGAGGCTGATCCGGCCGAAGTCCATCGCCACCGTGGTGGTCGACTTCTGCGGGGTCGC
>NZ_BCXG01000035.1 GCF_001894985.1 Rhodococcus tukisamuensis NBRC 100609
GGGGTGGCGCCACTGGGTGGCGCCGAGCAGCGACCACGGCCCGCCGAGCCACTGCCAGGACCGGATCGTCTCGACCAGCACCCACCCGGCGGGCACCCCCACCACGGCGCAGGCCGCGCGGGGTCCGGTGACGGGCGCCCGCAGCAGCGCGCGGACGAGCACCGCCCACCCGGTCCACAGCAACGCGAGCGCACCGATGGCAAAGGGGAAGAAGAACACCAGGTTCGGCGCCAACCAGTAGAGGCCCGCGCCGAGGAAACCGACGCCGACCAACCATCCGAGCAGCGCGGCCTCACCGGGGGACGGCGCGGCCGCGATCAGGAGCAACAGCGGGACAAGCGCCACCCATGCCAGGACGGACAGGTCCGGTGCAGGGAAGGCCAGCGCCGGCAAGGCCCCCGCGGCCACCGCGGCCAGACGCGACGCCCACCGCGACTCACGAAATCTCGCGGGTCCCCGCCTCCCCCACGGCCAGGTGCGCGCGAACGAACTCGCCGACCCGCCCAATTGCGCGGCCGGCCTCCGGAACCCAGTCCGCCGCGGCATGGAAGACGTGGATCTGCCGGTCCCACACCTCGAGGGTGACCGGCACGCCCGCGGCGCTGAGGCGCTGCGCCATCAGTTCCGCGTCCGGGTACAGGATCTCGGTCGAGCCAACCTGGATCAGCACCGGCGGCAACGCGCCGAGGGCGGCGTCCACCGGCGAGACCCGGGGCGGGGACGACGGGTCGGCGTGACGCTCGGCCCGGTCCGCCAGAGCGGTCAGGACGGGCAGCACCGAGCGTGGGAACACCGGGCAGGCAGCGGCTTTCGGGTCGGCCAGCTTGGCCGTCGGGTCCATGTCCGTGAGCGGCGACAGCGCCACCAGCGCGGCCGGCTGCTGCAGGCCGCGCGCGTCGAGCTCGAGCGCGGTCGCGAACGTGAGGTAACCGCCCGCCGAGTCCCCGGCGATGGCGATGCGCTCGGGCGCGAAACCCTGTGCCAGCAGCCATCGGTACCCGGAGACCGCGTCGGCGACGGAGTCGGCGATCGTGTGCCTCGGCAGCATCCGGTAGTCGACGCTGAGCACGGCAGCCTTCGCGGCCGCGGAGACCCACGACTCCAGCCGGCGATGGGTGTTCAACCCGCAGACCAGGAACCCGCCGCCGTGCAGGTAGAGCACCGCGGACGCGTCGTCGACCGCGCCGGCCTCGAGCCACTCGGCGTCGCAGTGCGGCAGGCACACCCGGCGCCGCCGAACGTCGCGGACGGGCGGCAGGAAACGGGCGGCGAGGTCGACCAGACCCGCGGGCCACAGCGGCCCCGGACAGCGCGCCCAGAGCGCGATGAACGGCTTCACCGTGCATCGCACCGTCGCGGCGAGGACCTGCGACCGAAGGCTCGCGCCCGCCACGAACGTCGGCTCGGCGGCGGCCGCGATCGCCCGGGTCGCGGCGGGCTTGCGGCGCGGGCGCGCCCGCGCGCGAGCACCTTGGGCGGACCCTGCTGTCGACGTCGAATTCACGGACATCTTCGGCTCCCGGCATGTCTGGAACGAACACCTGATGCCGACCACGAGTGGCACGAACCAGGCACTGCCGAGACGCGAAGGGCAGCACCGACGATCGTACTTCGCGTAGATCACATTGACCAGAGTGGCGCGGGATGAACACGCAGGTCACAGCCCGATAAACGCGGTGGAGGACGGCGGTGGCGCACCCGTCGGCACACGCTTACGGTGGTTGGTGGAGGCCGCGCCGTGAGTGGGGCGGCCGAGTGCACGGGAGGGGCGATGGCCGCCCTGGGCGTACTTGCCTTGTTGCTCGGCGTGCTGCTGATCCTGGTGGAGGCACACGCCCCGACTGCCGGTGTGCTCAGCGGCATCTCGGTGCTCGCCATTGCCGCGGGCGTGTGGATGCTGTTCGTCGCCGGCGGCGCCGCCGAGACCCTGGCGGTGCCGATCGCCGCGGGCACCGCGGTCGTCGGCCTCGGCGTCACTGCGGTCGCGGGCCGCAAGGTGATCGCCGCCCGCCGCGAACCGGTGCGGGGCGGGGCACAGTCCCTGGTCGACCGCGAGGCGACGGTGACCAGTTGGTCCGGGTCGCAGGGCCAGGTGCAAGCCGACGGCGGCCTGTGGCGGGCCCGGATCGAGTTCGGCTACGACGCCGACCCGGCCCCCACTGCGGGCGATCCGGTGGTGGTGACGGGTGTGCACGGGCTCACCCTGGCTGTCCGCCGCGCGCAGCCATGGGAGGTGAGGTAAGTGACTGCACTCCTGGTCATCGTGGTGATTCTGGTCATCGCGGCCCTGGTCGTGCCCGGAACCGCGGTGCGGGTGCTGCGTGAGTACGAGCGGGCCGTCGTCTTCCGCCTCGGCCGGGCACTCGAGGTGAAGGGACCCGGCGTGGTGCTGCTGATCCCGGTGGTGGACCGGATGGTCCGGGTGGGCCTGCGCACGGTGACGCTGAAGGTCCCGGCGCAGGAGGTGATCACCCGCGACAACGTGCCCGCCCGGGTCACCGCGGTGGCCTATTTCCGGGTGCTCGACGCCGACCGCGCTGTCATCGAGGTGGAGGACTTCCTCGCCGCGACGATGCAGATCGCCCAGACCACGCTGCGGTCGGTCCTCGGCAAGGCGGAACTGGACACCCTGCTCTCCGACCGCGAACGCCTCAACGAGGACCTGCAGAAGATCATCGACCAGCAGACCGAGCCGTGGGGCGTCAAGGTCACCACCGTCGAGATCAAGGACGTCGAGATCCCCGAGAGCATGCAACGCGCCATCGCGCGGCAGGCCGAGGCCGAACGAGAGCGGCGCGCCAAGATCATCAACGCCGAGGGCGAGTTCCAGGCGTCCGCGAAGCTTGCCGAGGCCGCCGAGGTGATCAGCCGGAACCCGACGACACTGCACCTGCGCTACCTGCAGACGCTGCGCGAGGTCGGCGGCGAGCACAACTCGACGGTGATCTTCCCGTTGCCCATCGACCTGATCCGGCCCTTCCTCGACGCGAGCGCGCCGACCACGACGACGGCGGCTGCGTCGACGGCGTCGCCCGCGCGGCTGAACTCTGACCATTCCGGGGACAGTCCGCCGACCCGGACCTAGCCTGCTGTTCGTGCCCCGACTCCGGTTTCTCCGAAGCCCCGCAGCGGTCCGAACCGTCGCCCTCGTCCTCGCCCTGGCAGCGGCGCCGCTGATCGCCGCGGCGCCCGCGCAGGCCTCCCCGACCGACCTCGGCTCGGGCTTCGAGTGGGGCGTCGCGACCTCCGGGTTCCAGGCCGAGGGTCCCCCGCCGGACAGCAACTGGTCGCGGTACGTCGCGGCCGGCAAGACGCACGACGAGTACGGCTCCGGACCGGACTTCCGGCACCGCTACGTCGAGGACATCGCCAATGCGGCCGCGATGGGCGTGCAGGTGTTCCGGTTCTCCGTCGAGTGGGCACGGGTCCAACCCGCGCCCGGGGTCTGGGACGAGGCCGAGTTCGCCTACTACGACGACGTGGTCCGGCAGGTCCGCGCCCACGGCATGCGGCCGATGATCACCCTCGACCATTTCGTCTACCCGGGCTGGGTCGCGGACCGCGGCGGCTGGTCTGACGAGGGCACCGTCGACTCCTGGCTGGCCAACGCCGAGCGGGTGGTCCGGCGCTACGCCGGCGACGGGACCAACTGGATCACGTTCAACGAGGCGACCGTGTTCCTGCAGAAGGAGCTGACGTTCGGCGGGATCTCCCTGGCCGCGGCGCCGCAGATGCTCGACCGCATGGTCCGAGCACACCGCGCCGTCTACGACCTGATCCACCGGGTGGACCCGGCGGCACAGGTGTCGAGCAATGTCGCGTACATCCCCGCGGCGATGGGCGCGATGGACGGGATGTTCGCCGACCGGGTCCGCGACAAGCTGGACTTCGTCGGGATCGACTACTACTACGGCGTCTCGCTCGACAACATCACCGCCGCGAACGCGGTCACCGACGCGTTCTTCGACATCCGCCCGCAGCCGGACGGCATCTACCACGCCGCGATGTACTACGCCCGCAAGTACCCCGAGCTGCCGATCTACATCGTGGAGAACGGCATGCCCGGCGACGACGGCAAGGACCGGCCGGACGGCTACACCCGGTCGGACCACCTGCGCGATCACGTGTACTGGCTCGGCCGCGCCCAGGACGACGGCGCCCGCGTGATCGGCTACAACTACTGGTCGATCACCGACAACTTCGAGTGGGGCACGTACCGGCCCCGGTTCGGCCTGTACACGGTGGACGTGTTGACCGACCCGACGCTGACCCGCCGACCCACAGACGCGGTCGCCGCCTACCGCGACATCATCGCCGCGAACGGGCTGCCGGACGACTACCGCCCGATGGCACGGCAGTCGGTCTGCTCACTGGTCGACCCGCCGAAGAGCTGCCTGAACCCGCCCGCTGTCCCGGGTGTCAGCGATACCGGCTCTGCAGCATCGACAGGGTCGAGGTGATGCCCTCGCCGTTCTTCGCCGGAAACCCGGTGAGCTCGAGCATCTTTGCGAGCCCAGCCGACGAGTAGTCGAACACCTCGGTGACCCGGGTCCGCGGCGAGGCTGTCCCCGCCCCGGCCTCCGGCGCGGCTGTGCCACCGGTCGCGGCCTCCGGCTCGAACTCCCAACGCCACCGGTGCCCGAACGGGTGCCGCCACTCGATCAGCCGGCCCTCCTCGAAGGCCGTGACCCTGGAGGTGATCCGGTACGGGAAGCCGTACATCCGCATCGACACCGTGAACTTGTCGCCGAGTCCGAGCCGGTCCGGGCTCGACACCGCCCCCAGCACGGTTCCCGAGCCGTCCAGGTCACCGTGCCTCCGCGGGTCGGCGAGCTGGTCGAACAGTTCGGCGGCATCGGCATCCACGACGGCGCTGCGGGCAACCTGGCGTGGACCGCGGTCGACGGTGACGACGTCATCTGTGGCCATGCGGTTCAAGATACGCCTGGTTCGAGACGCGCCGGGGCGGTGACATATCGTCTCGGCTCATGGCATGGCAGGTGTGGTTGGCGTTCTTCGGCGCGGCGTGGGTGATCAGCCTCTCGCCCGGCGCCGGCGCCATCGCCTCGATGTCGTCCGGACTGAACCACGGTCTGCGGCACGGCTACTGGAACATCGTCGGGCTGCAACTGGGCCTGCTGCTGCAGATCCTGATCGTCGCCGCCGGCATCGGTGCGCTGCTCGCGAGTTCGGCGCTGGCCTTCACGGTGATCAAGTGGTTCGGCGTCGCCTACCTGGTCTACCTCGGCGTCCGGCAGTGGCGGGCTGCGCCCACCGAGGTGTCCGCCGACACCGAGGGACGCGGCCGGTCCGCGGCCGCGCTGATCGCGCGCGGGTTCCTCGTCAACGCGAGCAACCCGAAGGCCGTCGTGTTCATGCTCGCGGTGCTGCCGCAGTTCCTCGACCCGGCTGCGCCCCTGGCCCCGCAGTACGCGGCCATCGCCGCCACCATGGTCGCGGTGGACGTGATGGTGATGACCGGGTACACGGGGCTGGCGGCGCGGGTGCTGGCCGTCATGCGGTCACCGCGGCAGCAGCGCGTCACCGGCCGGGTGTTCGCCGGCCTGTTCTTCGCGGCCGCCGCATTCCTCTCGCTGGTGCGCCGAGGCACGACGGTGTGACGCGGGTGCGCGCCGCTCAGACGGCGGGACCCCCGATGTTGACCATCCAGCCGATCCCGAACCGGTCGTTGCACATGCCGAACTCGTCGCCCCACATCTGCTTCTCCAGCGGGACCAGAATCTCCCCGCCGTCGGTGAGCTTGTCCCAGTAGCCGCGCAACTCGTCGCCGTCGTCGCCGCTGAGACTCACGGTGATGTTGGTGCCCGGGTTGTACGCCATGCCCTCCGGGGTGTCCGCGCCCATCAGGGTGAATCCGCTGGGGGTCTCGAGCTTGCCGTGCATGATCAGGTCGGCGTCCGGACCGTCCTTGTCGCCGTACTCCCCGATGGTGGTCAGGGTGAGGGTGCCGCCGAAGACGCCCTTGTAGTACTCCATCGCCTCGCGGGCGTTGTCGGTGAAACTGATGTACGGGTTGAGACGAGAGGCCATCACGATCTCCTTAGCTCATGGGCACTTCAGCTCTGCAGCAAGGTACGGCTCTCACCCTAACGCGGCCTACATGTCCAGGCCGAGGTCCAGAACAGACACCGAGTGGGTGAGCCCGCCGACCGCGAGGTAGTCCACCCCGGTCCGGGCGAAGTCCGCGGCGACGTCGATCGTCAGCCCACCCGACGACTCGAGCCTCGTGCGCGGGGACTTCGTGTCCCGTCGCTGCACCGCGGCCTGCGTCTCCCACAGCGCAAAGTTGTCCAGGAGCACCAGGTCGACGCCCTCGGCCAGCACCTCGTCGAGCTGAGCGAGGCTGTCCACCTCGACCTCGCACTCGATGTCCGGTGCGGCGGCCCGGACGGCCCGCAGCGCGGCGACCACCGAGCCGGCGGCCGCGACGTGGTTGTCCTTGATCAGGGCGGCGTCGCCGAGACCCATCCGGTGGTTGACCCCGCCGCCCATCCGGACCGCGTACTTCTGCAGCGACCGCAGGCCGGGCAGCGTCTTGCGGCTGTCACGGATCTGGCAGTCGGTGCCGGCGACCTCGTCCACCCAGGCGGCGGTCGCCGTGGCGATCCCGGACAGGTGGCAGACCAGGTTGAGCATGGTGCGTTCGGCGGTGAGCAGCCCGCGGGTCGGCGCCAGCACGGTGAGCGCGGACTCCCCCGCCTCGATCCGGGCACCGTCGGCGACCCTGCCGAGCACCTCGTAGTTGCCCACTCCGAGCACCTCGTCGAGCACCAGCAGGCCCACGTCGAGTCCGGCGACGGTCCCGGCCGAGCGGGAGACCATGGCGGCCTTCGCGACGGCGTCGGCGGGCACGGTCGCCGTCGAGGTTACGTCGGGTCCGTACCGCAGGTCCTCGTCCAGCGCGACCCGCACCAGGGTGCGGATCTCCTCGAGGTCCAGTCCGTCGGGCAGTGTGGTCATCGTGCTCCTGTCAGGGTCAGGTCGGGGGTTTCCAGGGCACCGGACGCGCCGCGGCGCACCTCGATGCTGCGGCGCCAGCTCTCGGCCGGCTCCGGGTGGTCGCGGCGGGTGTGGGCACCGCGAGTCTCGGTCCGGGCCCGCGCGGCGAGCACCAGCGCGGACGCCGTCTCGGTCAGCGCGGCGTCCTCGAGGTCGGCGGTGGTCGCCGGCACCCGGTCGGGTGCCTCGGCGAGCGTGGCCGCGGCGATGGCCAGGCCGTCGCCGTCGCGGACCACCGAGGCGTGGGTGGTCATGGCGGACTGCAGTGCCGAGCGGTCCGCCGCGGCCTCGCGCGGCAGCGCCGCGTCGGTGACCTCGACCCGGACCCCGGCCCGTTCGGTCGCCGCCGCGCCGGCCCGCTCGCCGACCACGAGGCCCTCGAGCAGGCTGTTGGACGCCAGCCGGTTGGCGCCGTGCAACCCGGTGCGGGCCGCCTCGCCCGCCGCGTACAGGCCCGGTACCGCGGTGCGCCCGTGCACGTCGGTGACGACGCCGCCGCAGGAGTAGTGCGCGGCCGGGGCGACCGGGATCAGCTGGTGCGCCGGGTCGATTCCGACGGCCAGGCAGGACGCCGTGACGGTCGGGAAGCGCTCGGCGAATCCGCGCAGGTGGCGGGCGTCGAGGTAGACGTGGTCGGTGCCGAGCCCGCGCATCCGATCCGCGACCGCCCGCGACACCACGTCGCGTGGTGCCAGGTCGCCGAGCGGGTGGACCCCGGCGGTCACCGAGTTCCCCTCGGCGTCGACGAGTCTCGCGCCCTCGCCGCGGACGGCCTCGCTGACCAGTGGCCGACGCCCGACCCCGCCGGGGGTGAACAGCACGGTCGGGTGGAACTGGACGAACTCGAGGTCGGCGACGGCGGCGCCGGCGGCCAGCGCGAGCGCGACCCCGTCGGCGGTGGCGCCGGGCGGGTTGGTGCTGCACGAGTAGAGCTGACCGAGCCCGCCGGTGGCGAGCAGCACGGCGGGCGCATGGACGACGCCGACGGCGGTGCCGTCGACACCGTTGTCGGACAGGACGATCAGCCCGGTGACCCCGCGCTCGTCGGTGACCACCCGCGCGGCCGCGGCACCGAAGAGCACCGGCAGGCCCGCCGCGTTGAGGGCGCGCTGCACCTCGGCACCGGTGGCGTCGCCGCCGGCGTGGATGATGCGCCGGACACTGTGCCCGCCCTCACGGGTGCGGGAGACCGCGCCGTCCCGGCCGAGGTCGAACACCGCCCCGAGGTCGGTCAGCGCCGCGACGGCGGCGGGACCGCCCTCGACGATCGAGCGGACCGCGGCCTCGTCACACAGACCGGCGCCGGCCTCGACGGTGTCCGCGACGTGCCCGGCGACCGAGTCGTTCTCGGGCGCGACCACCGCGATCCCGCCCTGCGCGTACTGGGTCGCGGTGTCGGTGGGGCCGCCCTTGCTGACGGTGAGCACCCGCAGCCCACGCAACGACGCGGTGCGGGCCGCGGTCAGTCCCGCGACTCCGCCGCCGACGACGACCAGGTCGGCGTGAGCCTCCCAGCTCGCGCCCGGCACGGCCGTCGCCCCGCGCACATCCCCCGTCGCCTCGCTCGCCCCGCGCCGCGGGGTCACTACTCGCCGCCGCCCGGGTTGCCGATCTCGATCATCCGCTGCACGGACTTGCGGGCGCGCTCGGCCATCTCCAGGTCGACGTGCACCTCGTCCTTGCCCTCCACCAGGCAGCGCAGCAGCGCGGCCGGGGTGATCATCTTCATGTACGGGCAGGACGCGCGGTCGTTGACGGCCTGGAAGTCGATCTCGGGCGCGGCCTTGCGCAGCTGGTGCAGCATGCCGACCTCGGTCGCGACCAGCACCTGCTTGGCGTGGCTGGCCCGGGCGGCGTCGAGCATGCCGCCGGTGGAGAGGATCTTGACCTTGTCCTCGGGCACGAAGCCCTCGCCGGCGAGGTAGAGCGCCGAGGTGGCGCAGCCGCACTCGGGGTGCACGTACAGCTCGGCGTCCGGGTGCGCCTTCGACTGGGCAGTGAGCTCGTCGCCGTTGATCCCGGCGTGCACGTGGCACTCACCCGCCCAGATCTGCATGTTGGTGCGGCCGGTGACCCGCTTGACGTGTGCGCCGAGGAACTGGTCCGGGAGGAAGAGCACGTCCCGGTCCGGGTCGATCGAGTTGACCACGTCGACCGCGTTCGAGGAGGTGCAGCAGATGTCGGTCAGGCCCTTCACCTCGGCGGTGGTGTTGACGTAGGACACCACCAGCGCGTCCGGGTTGTCGGCCTTCCACTCGCGCAGCTGCTCGGCGTTGATCGAGTCGGCCAGCGAGCAGCCGGCCCGCTCGTCCGGGATCAGCACGGTCTTGGTGGGGCTGAGGATCTTGGCGGTCTCGGCCATGAAGTGCACGCCGCAGAACACGATGGTGTCCTCCGGGGCCTCTGCCGCGATGCGCGAGAGGGCGAGCGAGTCCCCGACGTGGTCGGCGACGTCCTGGATGGCGGGCAGCTGGTAGTTGTGCGCCAGCAGTGTCGCGCCGCGTTCGCGAGCCAGACGCTTGACCTCGGCGGCCCACTCCGGGGTCGCCTCGACTCCGGTGTACCCACCGGGGCCGTCCTGGATCTGCGAGGTCAGTCCCTCCCACAACGTCGTGCTCGTCATGGCGTTCTCCTTCACCGTGAACCCGGACGGGCTGGCCCGGATTTCCACTGTCGAGGTTTTCGTCTTAGAATCGAAAACGTGCCCAATAGTAACACCATCCACGAAGTGCTCACCGCGGTGTTCCAGGTTCGCCCCGTCCCCGACGCCGTCTCCGCAGGTGACGGGCCACACACCGGCCGAGGTGACGGCCAGCACAACGGCGGCGGCGAGGAACTCTCCGTGCTGCTGTGGCAGCGCGCCCTCGACCCCCAGAAGGGCACCTGGTCGCTGCCCGGCGGAGTGCTGCGCGACGACGAGGACATGACCACCTCCGCGCGCCGTCAGCTCGCCGAGAAGGTCGACGTCCGCGACGTCGCGCATCTCGAACAGCTGTCGGTGTTCAGCGACCCGCAGCGGGTGCCCGGCTGCCGCCTGATCGCGTCCACCTTCCTGGGACTGGTCCCCCTGCCCGCGGACCCGGACCTGCCGCCCGACACCGCCTGGCACCCGGTCTCGGCGCTCCCGGAGATGTCGTTCGACCACGGCGTCGTCGTCGAGCATGCCCGGGCCCGGCTCGCGGCCAAGCTGTCCTACACCAACATCGCCTTCGCCCTTGCCCCCGCGGAGTTCTCGATGTCGGAGCTGCGCGACATCTACTGCGCCGCACTGGGCTACCAGGTGGACGCGACCAATCTGCAGCGCGTCCTCAAGCGCCGCAACGTGCTCACCGCGACCGGCCACACCGCGCCGTCGGGGCGGGCGGGCGGCCGTCCACCCGCGCTGTACCGGTTCACCGACTCGGGTCTGCGGATCACCGACGAGTTCGCCGCGCTGCGACCGCCGGCCTGAGGCGCCGACGACGCCTGCCGGGTGCGGGCCTCAGAGGAAGTGTCTCCGCCGCACGAGCATCGAGAGCCGCTTGCACTCGCGTTCCATACCGCCGTGCCAGAGCCGGGTCTTCCAACCGTTCAGCGGGATGTCGTAGGCGCCGGTGTAGTCGGTGACCTCCTTGTTGAAGGTCCGCTTGAACTTGCCGATGCCGTAGAAGTAGTTGTCGGGATTGTCCGCCTCGGCCGAAGGCGGGGTGCCGCACATGTCGTACTCGGTCGCCCCGGCCTCCATGGCCCAGCGAATGACCTCCCACTGCAGCGCGTGGCCGGTTCCGTGCGAGCCCAGCCCGTTGACGCTCGCGTCGCCGGACGTCTTCCGGATCGATCCACCTTGCAGTCCAAGAGATTTGGTGCCGATCTTGACTTCGAAGGAACAGGCGAGGACCTCGTCGCCGATCTTGGCGAAGAACATCTGACCGTTCCCACTCTCGGCGTACCGGCGGTAGACGAATCGGCAGTACTCGCGGCTTCGGACGCCGAACCGACCGTTCCCGGTCGCCGCCAGCATGTCGTACATCGTGTCGCAGTTCGCGTCGGTGCTCGGCACCCGCTCGACCACGACGCCGTCGCGCTGTGCCCGCTTGATCGCGCGGCGTGCGTTCTTACTGAAGCCGGCGAGCACCTCCTCCTCGGTGCCGGACAGGTCGAGGACCACCGTGTACTGGTTGGGGGTGAACATGCCCGCGGGAACGTATCCCTCGGCCTGAAATCGTGACTTCACTGCGTCGTCGACCTTCAGCCGAGGATCGATACGCAGTGCGAATGCACCCTGCTCGGCGGCGTAAGTAGCAAGCACCTTCGCCTTCGGCAGCACCTCGTCCAGGGTCGCCCCGGACGGACCACTCGGCACGATCCAGATCGGCCCGAGTAGCGGTACGTCCTTCACATGCACCGTCACCGCGTCGTCACCGACGAAGAGGTACCGGATCGAGTACCCGAGAGTTTCCTTCGCCTTGGCGTTGTCGAGGCCACGCCACACGTCGCCGCCGTCGCGGGCCGCGACGACGAACTCGTCCCAGCGCGCAATCTCCGACACGTCCGCGGATCGAACCGCGGACAACTCCAAACCTGACCCTCGTTGCGGCATGACGCCCCCCTGTGCCGAGCAGTTTCGGGCAGCAGAACTACCCCCCTGCGACACATGATGTCTTCCGCTTGCGCATTGCGAGGCGATTCAGTTGCAGGTTCGACCGGTCGAATGACCAGCGTCACCGGGTCTGAGGGGGTAGGCACGAGTGGGCACCGCGAGCCGTGAACTTCGGCCCGGGGCGGTTGTTCGTCGCGGTGCGGTTACGGGAGCGTCGGCAAGGAGGAGGCGTCGGCGGGTGCACCCTCGGCGCCGGTGGCGCCGCTCCCCGAGACCCCGAGGTCGTCGCGGGGACTGAGCGAGACCAGCATCAGGTAGACCATGGCCGCCGCGAACGGCTGCAGGATCAGGGCCATCGGCGTACCCAGCGCGGGCGTCGCGGACACGATCTGCCCGACCTCGACGTTGTCGAGCGGCGGGTAGCGCAGGTTCGTCACCGCCAGGCCGACCAGGGCCATGGTCGCGGCCCCGACCGCGGACCCGATCAGCAGGCCGGCCAGCACAATCGGACCACGCACCGGCCGCCACAGCCAGACCGCCACCGCGGACAGCACGCCCACGATCAGCCCGATGCACAGCAGCAGCGCGACGGCGTCGAACCGGTGCAGGCTCTCGGAGGTCAGCGACGCCGCACCGTTGGTCGTCACCAGGAAGTGCTCGGCCGGGGCGAGCAGCCCCCACACCGCGCCACCGAGCGCACTGACGCCCACGAGCGCCACCACGGTGCGGGCGGCGGCGCGGACCTCCGGCCTGCGGGTACCGCTGTCTACTGCTGTTGTCACGTCGCACACCCTAGTTGGTGACGCCCCACCACAGCCGAGTCGGCGAGGCCGCTCTGTCGCGGACCGCGGCGACGTATCGTCGGGAAGATCCTGTCGTGCCGGCCGCGGGTCGGTGAACCAGGCACCGCAGTCCTCTCTGCCGAGGTTGCACCCCCGTCGACGCGTGGAGGAGCCTGCGTCATGGCATCGGTTGACACACCGCCGCGAGAACGCGGCGCCCTGGCCGGACTGATCGTCCGCCACCCGCTGGCGTCGTACTTCGTCATCGCCTACCTCCCCGCGTGGCTCGCGCGGTCTCAGTTCGTGCCGTCACGGGACGGCAGCGGATGGCTCCCGTTCCACGCCACCTACCCGTACCTGGTGTCGGTCGGACTCGGGACCTTCGGACCGGCGCCGGCCGCCGTCGTGGTGATCTGCGTCCGCGAGGGCGACGCCGGACTGCTCGCGTTCCTCCGGCGAATCGTGTTGTGGCGGGTCGGCTTCCGCTGGTGGGCGTTCGCGATGCTCAGCTTCCCGATCACCGCGACCCGTCGGCTGCCTGCTGGCGGCGTTCAAGATCTTCCCCACCGTCAGCGAACTGACCTCGTTCGGCGGCCTGCGGCTGTACATCGGCCCGGCCGCCGGCTTCTGGTTGTTCGCGATCGCGGTGATCGTCGGCAGCCGGGGCCGGCTCGGACTCCCGGCGGGGACCCGGCCACCGGGGGCCCCGGTGGACCGAGACCAGCTGCCGTCAGCGCAGGCCCAGTAGCGCCGAGTCGAGCACCCCGTGCCGCGAGCACTTCGCCCACCAGCCGTCGGGGCTGATCTGCACGATCATCCGCCGGCCGCAGTCCTCGCAGAACCGCGGCGGCTCGAGACCGAGCTGCGCGGCGGCGGGCGTCGTGTCCTCGACCCCCGGCACCAGCCGCAGCCCCGTGAACGGGTTGTACCGCTCGGGGAACTCCTGGTCCGCCTCGATCGCCGCGGCGACGGGCCCGGCGGGTGCCGGCTCAGAGGGTGTCATTGAACGCCTTGATCGGCATCGACAGCTCGCCGAGCAGGTCCAGGTCCGCCTCGGCCGGACGGCCGAGCGTGGTCAGGTAGTTGCCGACGATGACGGCGTTGATGCCGCCGAGGATGCCCTGCTTCGCGCCGAGGTCGCCGAGGGTGATCTCCCGGCCGCCGGCGAACCGGAGAATGGTACGCGGCAGCGCGAGCCGGAAGGCGGCGATCGCACGCAGCGCGTCCGAAGCCGGCAGCACCTCGAGGTCACCGAACGGGGTGCCGGGGCGCGGGTTCAGGAAGTTCAGCGGCACCTCGTCGGGCTCGAGTTCCGCGAGGTTCGCGGCGAACTCGGCGCGCTGTTCGAGGGTCTCCCCCATGCCGAGGATGCCGCCGCAGCAGACCTCCATGCCGGCCTCGCGGACCATCCTCAGGGTGCCCCAGCGCTCCTCCCAGGTGTGGGTGGTGACCACGTTCGGGAAGTGCGACTTCGAGGTCTCGAGGTTGTGGTTGTAGCGGTGCACGCCCATCGCGGCGAGCTGGTCCACCTGCTCCTGGGTGAGCATGCCGAGCGAGCAGGCGATCTGGATGTCCACCTCGTTGCGGATGGCCTCGATGCCGGCGGCCACCTGGGCGAGCAGCTTCTCGTCGGGTCCGCGGACGGCGGCGACGATGCAGAACTCGGTGGCGCCCGACTTCGCGGTCTGCTTGGCGGCCTCGACCAGGCTGGGGATGTCGAGCCAGGCGGCGCGGACCGGCGAGGCGAACAGGCCCGACTGCGAGCAGAAGTGGCAGTCCTCGGGACAGCCGCCGGTCTTGAGGGAGATGATGCCCTCGACCTCGACCTCGGGGCCGCACCACTTCATCCGGACGTCGTGGGCGAGCGCGAGCAGCTCCTCGAGCCGGTCGTCGGCCAGCTCGAGCACGGCGAGCGTCTGCTCCTGCGTCAGCCCTTCGCCGCGCTCGAGGACCTGGTCACGGGCGATCTCGAGGATGTCGGTACGGACGGCGGCCTGGGTCACTGGGAACTCCTCGGAACTGGGACTGGGCAGGTTCGGCGCGGGAACTTGAACACCGTACAAGTTGAACGGCGTTCAGGTTAGGTTCGTGGTGGAATGGTGTCAACCACGGCGCCGGTTACCGGCCGACAGACCCAGGGAGATGTGCACGGTGCAGCTACGCAGGAAGGACGTGCTGGACGGCGCGATCGCGATCCTCGACGAGTACGGCCTCGGCGACCTCACGATGCGCCGGCTGGCCACCTCGCTCGGCGTCCAGCCCGGGGCGCTGTACTGGCACTTCCCCAACAAACAGACCCTGCTGGCCGCCATCACCGACCAGATGCTGGCCGGGGTGTCCGCCGCGCTGGATTCCCCGGAGTGGGATGTCCGGCTGCGGACCCTCGCGCACCGGATGCGTGACGGCCTGCTCGCCCACCGCGACGGCGCCGAACTGGCGGCGGCGTCGTACGCGGCGCGCCTGGCCACCAACGACGCGCACGCCACCGTGACGGCGTCCTGCGTGGCGGCCGGGCTGCCCGCCGACGAGGCCCCGCTCGCCGCCGACACCCTGCTCTACTACGTCCTCGGCCAGACCATGGACGAGCAGTCCCGGATGCAGATGGACTCGCACGGCGCGCTGACCGAGGAGGCGTCGCCGATGTACGAGAGCCCGCACGGCACAGCACGATTCGACTACGGACTGAGCCTGTTCGTGGACGGCGTGCGCAGCCGGCTGCGCACGCCCGTCGCCGACTAGGCACTTCGTGCTCGTGCGTGGTTGACGGGTCCTTCGGACCCGTCAACCACGCACGAGTGGCGCAACCGCCTAGCGCGGTTTCAGCGCGACCTTGCGGATCTTGCCGGCCGGCGTCATCGGCAGGGACTCGACCACCTCGATCCGGTCGGGCACCTTGTACTTGGCCAGCGTGGCCCGGCACATCTCGACCAGCCGCTCGGGGTCGACCTCGGCCCCCGGCGCCGGCACCACGAAGGCATACCCGGTCTCCCCGAAGGTCTCGTCGGGCACGCCGATCACCGCGCACATCGCCACCGTCGGATCGCTCACCAGCACGTTCTCCACCTCGGCCGGGTAGACGTTGAAGCCGCCCCGCACGTACATCTCCTTCTGGCGGCCGAGCAGGACGACGTGCCCGTCCTCGGAGATCGACGCGACGTCGCCGGTGGCGAGCCAACCGTCGGGGCGGAACGCACCGCGGACTCGTCCGGCAGCTGCCAGTAGCCGGCGGCGACGCACGCGCCCCGGACCTGCAGCTCACCGGCCTCGCCCGGGGGCAGGGGCACGTTCCGATCGTCGACGACGCGGCCCTCGAAGTCGCCGGTCATGGTGCCGATGCTGCGGCCGACAGTCTCCAAGGAGTCCCCCGGCGGCGAGATGACGCAGGCGCCGGACGTCTCGGACATGCCGTAGAGGTTCGCGATCCGGACCCCCTCGAACGTCGCCGCCACCTGTGCCGCCAGCGCCGGCTCGAGGTTCGACCCACCCACCACGCACAGCCGCACGCTCGACATGTCCGCGATGGCAAGCGATTCCGCTGCCAGCACCATCTTGTACATGGTGGGGACGCCGACGAACATCGTCACCCGGGTGCCGGCCATCGCGTCGACCACCAGGTCCGGGTGGAATCTCGGCAGCAGGGCGACGGCGCCCCCGGTGGCGAGAGTCGAGCCCAGCGTGCAGGTCAGTCCACCGACGTGGTTGAACGGCATGACGCCGAGAATCACGTCCGCGGCCGTCTGCCCGAACCGCTCCACCTGCGCGGCGGCCGAGGCGATCAGGCTGCGATGGGTGAGGGTGGCGCCCTTCGGGGTCCCGGTGGTCCCGGAGGTGTAGAGGATCACCACCGGGTCCGCGGGCCGGATCATCGCCGCGGCACGCGCCAGCAGTTCCGGATCGGGTTCGGCGGCCGCGAGGTCCGCCCACCGCCGTCCGCCCGGGACCTCGTCCCCGCCGAGGAACACGATGTGCTCGACCGTCGGGATGTCGGGCCTGAGCCCGTCGAGGAAGGGGCCGAACTCGAATCCGTTCGACTCCGCGTCGCAGACCAGGGCCCGGGCCCCCGACTGCGTGAGCATGTGGGTGAACTCGCGCTCCCGGTAGACGACGTTGAGGGTGACCAGCACCGCCCCGATCTTCGCCGCGGCGAGGTACGCGACGATCCAGTCCGGCGAGTTCGCCGCCGCGATCGCGATCCGGTCCCCGTGGCCCAGGCCCAACCGCAGCCAGCCGGTGGCGACGCGGTCGGACCGTGCGTCGATCTCGGCGTAGCTCAACGCCTCACCGCCGAAGTGCACGAAGGCGGAGTCCGGGGCGGTCGTGACCCGGTCGGCGAGCAACGCCGGAATCGTGGAGGCCGGCGCGGTCATCGCGCTGCCACCATCGCGCCGTCGGACCAGTTCGCACGCAGTTCGCGTTTGAGGATCTTGCCGGTGGCGGTCCTGGGCAACTCGTCGACGAACACGACGGCGCGAGGACACTTGAAGTGCGCCAACCGTTCCCGCAGCCAGGAGATCAGCTCGTCCCCGCCGACCTGCTGACCGGGCTTGCAGACGACGACGGCGGCCACCGCCTCGCCCCAGGTCTCGTCGGGGACGCCGATCACCGCGACCTCCGCCACCGCCCGGTGCCGGTAGAGCTGCTGCTCGACCTCCGCCGGGTAGACGTTCTCGCCGCCGCTGATCACCATGTCCTTCTTGCGGTCCACGATCGTGTAGTAGCCGTCCTCGTCACATCGCGCCAGGTCGCCCGAGTGGAACCAGCCGTCCCGCAACGCCTCCCGGGTCGCGTCGGGCTTCTGCCAGTAGCCGGCGAAGATGTTGGGCCCCCGCATCACCAGCTCCCCGACCTCCCCGACCGGGACGTCGCGGCCGTCGTCGACGATGCGGAAGTCGACGTGCAGCACCGGCCGGCCGATGGAACCGGCGTGGGTGACCACGTCGTCGGCGTCGAGCACCGCGGCGATCGGGGAGGTCTCGGTGAGCCCGAACCCCTCGGTGAAGGTGATGCCGCGACCGCGCAGCGCCTCGATGAGCACCACCGGGCAGGGCGCGCCGCCGGAGATGGTGAACTTCAGCGAACCGAGGTCCCGGTCGCCGATGCTCGCGGCGTTGTCGATCGCCGCCCACATCGCGGGGACACAGAAGGCGACCGTGCCCCGGTGCTGCTCGACGGCGTCCAGCCAGGCCTCGGGCGCGAAGGACTCGAGGATCACCGACGTGGCACCGAGGTAGAGCATGGGCAGGGTGAAGATGCCGAGCGCACCGATGTGGAACATCGGGGCCGAAGTGACGTTCACGTCGCGGGGGGTGAGGCCCTCGGCGATCGAGAAGTTGTGGACGGCGTTCCACAGGAAGTTGCCGTGGGTGAGCATCGCCCCCTTGGGCCGGCCCGTGGTGCCGGACGTGTACATCACCACGCACAGGTCGTCGTGGCCGATGTCGTACTCGACGCGGGCGGGGTCGCCGGAGGCCAGCAGCGCGTCGTACGCGGAGCGCTCCCCCGCGACGCGCTGCGCGGCAGAGCCGATCTCGACGGTCTCCCGCACGTAGGTGCCGTCGGCGGCGTCGTGCACGGTCGCGGTGAGCTGCGCGGAGTGGAAGACGATGCAGGCGCCCGAGTCCTGCAGGATGTAGCGCATCTCCGGCGCGCTGAGCCGGTAGTTCACCGGGACCGTGACGGCGCCGAGCTTCGCGGCGGCGAAGAGCACCTCGAGCATGTGCGGGCTGTTGAAGGTGATCAGCGCGACGCGGTCGCCCTTGCGCACACCGCGCTGCCGCATGGCGTCGGCCAGCGCGTTGGTGCGCCGGTCGAGCTCGCCGAAGGTGAGGGCCGCGCCGGTGTCGGCGTCGACGAGCGCCGTTCGATCCGGCCTGCGCAAGTGGTGGATCGACGGCCAGTTGCCAATTCCATTGTCCATCAAGGCTTCCGATCAGTGTGGTGATGGGCGTCACAGGTGGCGGACGTGCCGCCACTGTAGGCCAACCCCACGGGGCAAGCAAGCATGATTGCTTGTTTTGGATTCCGGCCACACCCCCGGCAGGCCCGACCCCGGATCGACCTCGGCCAGGCGCTTCGCGCTCGTACGCGGCTGCCTCACGCCGGCAGCGACTTGATGCCCCGCAACTGCACCGCCCACACCGCCGCGATCCTCGCCCGGCGTGCCGAGTCGTCGGCGAGCACGTCGGCCAGGCCGAGGCCGCGCGCGAGGTCGAGCGTCGCCTGGATCATCCGGTGCGTGTCCGGGTCCGAGTCGTCCGCGCGAAGCAGCCGGACCGCGAGGTCGTGCACGGCGCGGGCAAACTTCCGCTCGAGCGGGAGGACGTGCTTCCGGAGTTCCTCGTCGGCGCCGGCGACGGTCCACACCTGCAGCGCAGCCTTGAACAGGGTGCCGGAGTAGTAGTCGAGCAGCAGCCCGACCACGTGCTCCTCGCGCCCCTCGTCCTCGACGAACCGTCCCAGCTCCTCGTCGACCTGACGCACCCGCTGGTCGAACATGTAGTCCAGCGCCGCGATGATCAGGTCCTCGCGCGTCGGGAAGTGGTGCTGCAGCGCGCCGCGACTGGTGCCGGCGGCGTCGGCGATCACGCCGACAGTGGACGCGTTCCAGCCCTTCGTGGCCAGGCACTGCACCGCGGACTCGAGGATTTTCCGCCGAGTCGACCGGCTCCGCCGCTCCTGCCCGGTGATGCTGTCGTCGCCGGGGAGGCCGTCGTCGGAATTCGTCACGAAGCCAGATGTTAGCCGACGGACTCAAACAAGCAGGCATGCTTGCTTGCGTGTTTGGGCACTGCTAGCGTCGCCCGGAACGTCAGTGTGACGGCCACCACAGAGGAGTGCCATGCAGCCCGATCTCGCCGGAATCCCGCCCGTGCACGTCAATCTCGCCACCCGGGCGGTGGTCGGCGACGCCCTCACCCGCACCGCGCAGATGTTCGGGGCACGCACGGCCGTCGTCGACGGCGGACGCGAGGTGACGTACCGAGAGCTCGACGAGACGTCCAACGCTCTGGCGCACGCACTGCTCGACACCGGCCTCACGCGCCAGCAGCCGGTCGCGATGTTGATGCGCAACACCTGGCAGTTCGTCGCCACCTACTTCGCCTGCGCCAAGTCGGCGCTGGTCGCGATGCCGGTGAACATCGCCCTGTCGCCCGACGACATCGCCTGGATCCTGCGGGACGCAGGCGTCACGACAATCGTTGCCGACGCCGCCGCGCTGCCCCTGCTCGAGACGTTCCTGGCGGGCGAGCACCCCGAGCTGACCGTCGTCGCCGTGGGCGAGAGCGCCCCCGGCACCGTCGGCGACCTGGACGTGATCGACTGGGACGAGTTCGCCGCGCGCGGCTCCCGGACCGCCGTCGAGGTGATCGTCGAGGACCGCGACACCGTCCAGTGCCTCTACACCTCGGGCACCACCTCCCGCCCCAAAGGCGTTCTCGTCAGCCATGTCTCGGTACTGGTCGGCGGCATGACCAACGCCCTGCAGATCGGGCACAGCTGGGGCGCCGACCCCTCCACGCTGGTCAACGTCCTGCCGCTCTTCCACACCACCGCCCTGAACACCCTCGTCCTGCCGGTGCTCTTCACCGGCGGCGCGGTGGTTTTGCACGCACAGTTCGACCCCGCCGCGATCCTCGCGGACATCGAGCATCACTCGGCGACGCATCTGATGCTGCTGCCGATCATGTACCGAGCGCTCATCGCCGCCCGCGGCGAGATCGGCGCCGGTCTGCCGTCGGTGCGGCGCGCCGTCTACGCGATGGCGCCGATGCCGGCCGAACTCCTCGACCAGGTGGACGAACTGTTCCCGAATGCCTCGGTGATCCTGGGCTCCGGGCAGACGGAGGTGGTGCCCGCGACCGTCCTGCAGTGGGAAGAGCATCGTCACACCAAGGCCAACTCCTGGGGTCCGGCGACCCCGACGGTCCGGATCGGCATCATGGACTCGGAGGGATCGCTCGTCCCCGACGGCGACACCGGCGAGATCGTCTACCGCGGACCGCACGTGGCGAGCGGCTACTGGAACAACCCCGACGCCAACCGGGCGGCCTTCGCCCACGGCTGGTTCCACAGCGGCGACATCGGGCACCTCGACGACGAGCAGGTGGTCTGGTTCACCGACCGGCTCAAGGACATCATCAAGTCGGGCGGTGAGAACGTCTCCTCCGTCGACGTCGAGCGGGTGGTCACCTCCGCACCCGGCGTGGCCGAGTGCTCGATCGTCGGTGTGCCCGACCAACGCTGGGGCGAGGCGGTGTGCGCCGTGGTCGTGGCGAACGACCCCGCGGCCGTCGACGACGAGTTCGCCGCACGGGTGATCGCGCACGCCAAGTCGAACCTCGCCGGGTTCCAGGTACCCAAACGCGTCGTGGTCGTGGACTCGTTGCCCAAGACCGCGACCGGCAAGACCCGCAAGCACGCGCTGCGCGCCCAGCTCGCCAACTGAACCCGGCACCCCCGAAAGGTCCCACGGCCCCATGGAATCCACCGATCGCCAGTTCTTCCCCGTCCCCGAGATCGCGGACCTGCCGGGCGGCATGCAGTCGCTCTTCGCGAAGGCGGAGGCCGAACTCGGTTTCGTGCCCAACGTCTTTCGTGCATACGCGCACCGGCCCGAACGCTTCTCCAGTTGGTTCTCGCACTACCGACAACTAAACGAGCCGACCGAGACGCTGAGCCTGGCGGACCGGGAGATGATCGCGGTGGTCGTGTCCAACATCAACGGCTGCACGTACTGCCTGGTCTCCCACACCCACGCGCTGCGCGTCGAGCTCGGCGACGTCGTGAAGGCCGATCAAATCACGTTCAACTGGCGCCACGCCGGACTGGACGATCGCCAGCGCGCCATCTGCGGGTACGTCGAGAAGCTCACCAAGGACCCGGCGACCGTCGAGCGCTGCGACCTCGAGGCCCTCTCGGCCGCCGGGCTGACCGATCAGGACATCTGGGACGTCGTCGAACTCGCGTCGATGTACGCGTTCACCAACCGGATGTCCCTGGCGATGGGCCACACGCCCAATGCCGAGTACCACCACCACGACCGGGCGGTCGACACGTCCAACTGAGCGGTCGAGCCTGCGGCTCGTGCGCACTTTTTGCCCCCAGGGCAACCAAAAGCACTCACGAGCCGCAGGCCGTTCAGCAGGCGAAACATCATTGTCATCGAATGTGCGTGCGAGTAGAATTTGGTGTATGAAACTCGACGCCAGGCTCACCGACCCCGCCCGGGTCGAGGCATGGCGACTCGACGAAACCGAGATTCTGGCGGCGGTGCCCGAGCTGGTTCAGGACATGCGCAGACGCGACGCCCTCCTCGTCCGACTCGTCCACGAGGCCGACCAAAGGTGCCTGCCCGAACACGCCGGCGCCGCCGACACCACCGCCTGGCTCGCCGGCGCCACCCGGATGCACCGTGCCCGCGCCGCCCAGATCGTCCGCCTCGCCCGCGAGCTCCCCCTGCACCCGCATGTGGCCGACGTGCTGGACGAGGGACGGATCGAACTCGGGCACGTGCAGGTGATCGTCAACTTCCTCGATCGCCTCGCGAAGCTCACCAAGGACTTTCAGGTCGAACCCGCGGAAACGGACTGGGAACACCCCGACCCCAACAGCGGCCGGGCCGACGACTGCGAGGCCTACCTGCTCATCGCCGCCCAGGTCGACGACCCCACACAACTCCGCAACAGGGCCCGCGAACTGGAGATCATCTTCGAACGCGACAGCGACCTGCCGTCCGACGCAGAGAACCCCGAACTCAACGAGTTCCACGCCAGCGCCACCCTGGGCGGTCGGGTGCTCGTGAAGGGCAGTTTTGACGCCGAGACCGGCGAAGCCCTTCAGACCGCCCTCTCGGGACTGTCCAAGCCGCACCCGAGCACCGACGAGGATGGCCACCCGATCCGCGACCCCCGCACCGCCGCCAAGCGCCGCGCCGACGCGTTGGAGCAGATCATCCGCGGCCACCTCGACAACGCACGCGGACCGATGGAAGGCGGCGAACGACCCCACGTCACCGTGACCATCGACGTCGACGCACTGAAGGACGCGGTCGCCGCAACGGCGCCGACACCCGCGACCGGGGCCTGGTCCGGGAACGACTGGGACTACCACTCCGACAACGCAACCGGCCCAGTCGGCGGCGAACGCCGCGACGGCTGTTCAGACGTCCGGCCCCCTCGGCACTACCGCCGACGCCGCCACGCCACCATGCCCTGGGCCGGCCCAGTCTCCGCGGCCGTCGCCGCCCGCATCTCCTGCGACGCCCAGGTCACCCCGATCTTCGTCGACCGAGAAGGAAACCCACTCGACGTCGGCCGCACCACCCGCATCATCTCCCCGAAACTACGGAAAGCGCTGGTCGCGAGGGACTGCGGCTGCGCCTTCCCCGGCTGCGGCCGACCCGCCGCCTGGACCGACGCCCACCATATTTGGCATTGGTCCAAGGGCGGCCCGACCGCACTGTCCAACCTGGTACTCCTCTGCAAGAAGCACCACACGATCATCCACAGGAACCACTGGGCCGTGCAGATCGAATCAGACGGCCACCCGTGGTTCACCCCACCCGCCTGGGTAGACCCCTTACGAAGACCGAGGCCGGCCCACAACCGGCGCGCAATCCACGGAGCCTGACCCGCAGGCACAGACCCGGTACGTCACCAAGCGATGACCTGCACCACCACAACCGGACCGGTTGCGGCCGAGACACACTCGTCCGCAACCGGTCCGCGCCGCATCAAGGGTGGATCCGGTCAGCTCCACGGCATGCCCCACCGGCCGACCACCTGTCGGCCGACCACACTGCCGCCACGCCCGCCAGCGGTTGTGCCCAAAGCCAACAGGGCGTTTCATGTCAGGGGTGAGCGAATCCACCGGGATCGACCCCACCGCCGCACCCAGCGGCACCGGCTGCGCCGAGTGCCTCGATCTTGACGGCTGGTGGTTCCACCTTCGCCGCTGCGCCCAGTGCGGCCACATAGGCTGCTGTGACAGCTCCCCCGGCCGGCACGCCACCCGGCACGCCGAGGCCACCGGGCATCCGTTGATCACCAGCTTCGAACCCGACGAGGACTGGTACTACGACTACCGGGACCAGCAGATGTACGAGGGTCCCGCGCTGGCGCCGCCGCGACACCACCCGCTGGACCAGCCCACACCCGGACCAGCTGGGCGGGTGCCTCCCGACTGGACCGAACAACTCCACTGACCGACCCCGGCATCCCCCGGCACACGGACGGCGCCTGAACCACGCGATGCCGCTCGGCAGTCGCCCGATCCCGACCGCGGCACCGCCTGAGCGGGCGCCCGTGAACACGGAAATCCCGCCGGACCGCCACACTGATTCACGTCGTGACCTCTCGTTCTTCCCCGCATGGAGTCCAGTGCGTCCACACTGAGGTAACGACATCAGCCGAAGGGGCAGGATGACGCCAACTCAGGGTCGCCGACATCGCCCGAGGCTTCGCCCGAGGAGTCGCGTCGCGATCGCGATCGCCGTCGCGCTCACCGCGGGCCTGCTCGCCGTCCCCGCTCAGGCGCGGCCCGCCCCACCGCCCGCCGCGGTCCAGGACGGACCCGGCAGCGTGGTCACCACCACCCCACTGTCCGGGGACGCGGTGCCGGGCGGCGTCGCTCACGCGTCGGTGCTGAAGTACCGGACCACCGGCCCGCAGAACGCGCCGGCGCTGAGCACCGGCGCTGTGTTCGTGCCGCCCGGAAACCCGCCGCCCGGCGGGTGGCCGGTGATCTCGTGGGCGCACGGGACGGTCGGGATCGCCGACGCCTGCGCCCCGACCGTGTCCGGGAAGATGGTCGGCCCGTACCTGCAACGGTGGCTGGCCCAGGGGTATGCCCTGGTGGCAACGGATTACGTGGGACTCGGCACTCCGGGCGTGCATCCCTACCTGGACGGC
Source organism: Rhodococcus tukisamuensis NBRC 100609 (assembly GCF_001894985.1). Taxonomy (GTDB): domain Bacteria; phylum Actinomycetota; class Actinomycetes; order Mycobacteriales; family Mycobacteriaceae; genus Rhodococcus_G; species Rhodococcus_G tukisamuensis. Next base: position 24,291 of record NZ_BCXG01000035.1, read on the forward strand.
CCGTCGGAGGCGCACAGCGTGATCGACATGGTACGGGCGGCCCGCGCCGTGACGCCGTCGCTGTCGGATCGGTGGGTGGCGCTCGGCCAGTCGCAGGGCGGGCAGGCCGCCATGGTCACGGCGTCGATCGCGACCACCTACGCCCCGGAGCTGGACTACCGCGGCGTCGTCGCGACCGGCGTCCCGGCAAACCTGGACCGGCTCGCGCCACTGGTCGGACCGGGATTTCCGGAACTTCCGCTAGAGGGAACCACGGTGTTCATCGCGTATGTCCTCGCCGGTCTGCGTGCGGCGCAACCGAACCTGGGGCTCGACAGCTACCTGAGTCCGGTCGGCCTCCGGGTCCTCGATCAGGTGCAGTCGCTGTGCTACGCGGACGCCGCTCCCCTGCTCGCGGGCATCTCGATCGGCGACCTGATGGCCCGCCAGTTGGACGATCCCGTGGTGCTCGACGCGGTGCGCCAGTCGCTGCACGTGCCCGCGTCCGGCTACGACCGGCCGGTGTTCCTGGGGCAGGGCCTGCTCGACACGATGGTGCCCGCACCGTTCGCGCTGACCCTCGCCGCGGAGATGGCCGTCAACCGTCAGGACATGGTGTTCCGGACGTATCCGGCGGGCCACATCGAGACCATGCTGGCGGCGCAACCGGAGGCGATGAACTTCGTGCGCGGACTGTTCGGCGGCTGACCGTGGCGCGCGCGCCACGGTCGTCGACGTCGCATCGCTACCACCCTCCCCGTTCCGTCGAGTCTGTCACGCGGTCGCGGCCGAACCAGGAGACCGGCGACCCGGCCGCTCAGCGCCGCCGCGCGTACTCGACGACGGCAACCCCGGAGTCGAAGGTGCGGATGTCCACCACGTCGAACGTGCCGGGCTGGTACGCGCCGGCCGCGAACAATGGGATGCCGGCGCCGAACAGCACCGGATGACGTTTGATCACGAGGCGGTCGACCTCGTCGACGAGTTGGCCTGCCAGCCGACCGCCGCCGCACAACCAGATGTCCGCGCCGGGTTCCTGTTTGAGCTCACGCACCACATCGACGGGGTCGGCATCGGTCACGACCAGATTCTCGGCCTGGGCGCGGCGGCTGCCGGAGAACACGATCTGACGCAGGTGGCGGTACGGGCTGGTCCCGCCCGGCCCGTCCAGGCCGACGGCGTAGGTGTTCCAACCCATGAGGACGGTGTCGAACCGGGTCCCGGGCTGGGCGACGCCGAGGTGCTCGGCCGCCGCCGTGGGGAGCGCGTCTGCGTACCGCACGAGATCGCCCATGTGGTCCCCCTCCATGAGGAACGCATCGAACTGACCGTCCGGACCGGCGATGTACCCGTCCAGGCTGACGGCGACGTAGTACACAAGTTCACGCATTTCCACTCCAATCACTTCAGCTGTAGTGGTTAAAGTACAACAGGTGTAGTGATTCGGCTAGGATTTCTCCATGGCACGCAACGACGAGCGCCGGAACCTGCTGGCCGACGCCGGCCTGAGAGTCCTGGCCGACGAGGGTGCGCGGGGGCTCACACACCGCGCGGTCGATCGCGCCGCCGACGTCCCCCTGGGGACCACCTCGAACTACTTTCGCAGCCGCGACGCCCTCGTCGCCGGGCTGGTGGAGCGCATCGGCGAACGGTTGACGCCGAGCGAGGACGTGCTCGCGTCGCTGGCCGACCGGGAGCCGAGCCGTGAGTTGTTCGCCGACTACGTGCGCTACATCGTCCGGCGGCTGACCGAGAATCGCGAGGTGACGTTGGCGCTCTTCGAGCTCCGGCTCGAGAGCAGACGACGCCCCGAGGTCGCCGAAATGCTCTCGCACTGGGGACGATCGGGCTTCGAGGCGGACGTGGCCTTCAACACCGCGGCCGGCCTGCCCGGCGGTGCCCGCGAGATCGCGCTGCTGCACTACGCCGTCGACGGGCTCGTCTTCGATCGCCTCACCACGCCACTGATGCCAGACCGGTCGACCGACGAGATCATCGACGACCTGGTCGCCGGCCTACTCCCGCGGTGAGCCGCGCTCGACTCACCACGCGATGTTGATCGGCCCCGGGGTCCACGTGCCCGAGCGCGGCACCGTCGCGGTGTCGAGTTGTGCCGGTACGGCATTCGCGTCGCGGCGGGTGTACTTCTCCAGGCTGCCCCAGTCCTGGTCCCAGGCGTCGTCGAGGTAGGTCGGCAGGGTGCGGCCGGTGGAGGTCAGGTCGATCCAGCCGAGGGGGCCGCCGCCGAAGTGGTCCTGCCACAGGCTCGTCATCACCGCCGCCGGACGGTCCGGGAGGATGCGGTACTCCGGGGTCTCGGCCACGCCGAGACGATGGTTGAACGGCTGCTGGCACGGGAACTGCAGCGCCACCGACCAGTCGATCATCGCGGGCGTGTCGGGCCCGAGCAGCGCGTCGAGGGTCTGGGTCTGCGGGACCCGCGGCGGCGTGACGGCGAGCCACTGGTCCGGCCGGGTGTCGCTGTCGTCGGCCACGATCCGGACGGCATTCGCCTCGGCCGGGAGCTGGTCGAGCGGCACCCGGAGGTTGCGCCACGAGGGGGCCGGGCCGATGTCGATGGGCAGCGCGGTGCCCAGCTTCTGGACGGTCCCGTCCGCGCTGCGGACGCCGTAGTCGATGTCGACGCGGGCACCCGGAGTCGCGATCCCGTCCGAATCCACCGAGTACACCCGGCCCGCAACGGACATCGAGACGAGGTCGCCACCGGCGGGGAGGGCGTACCAGTCCGAGGTCAGCGACGCCGGCCCGTTCGCCCCGTAGGTACCGAGCACCGGCGTACGGGCCGGGTCCAGACCGAAGGGCAGCGCGACGGAACTGCCGTTGATGCCGGAGGCACCCTGGCCGCCGGCGGTGCCGGCCGCGTTGCTGGACTTGGCATCCTCGTTGTCGAGGGACGTGGCCATGCCCTCGGAGGCGGCCTTCTCGTCGGACGTGAGGTCGCCGGCCACCCCGTTCGGGGTGAACCCGACGTTCTGCACACCGAGCGCGGCCCCGGCCCCGGCGGTGAGCGGTTGCAGCACAGACGCATTGGTGTCCGTCTCGACCAGCACGTCCTCGGCCAGGCCGCAGGAGTGCCCGGCGAGGGCGCCGAAGTTCGACTTCGCCAGCGAGAACGACGGGTACTGGGCGATGGCCCCCTTCGTCATCGAGAGCACGAAGAACGCGACCATGAGCCCGGCCGCGACCGTCAGCGGGGGGATCGACCACACTCGGCCGGGCGACACCGACCGGTCTTCGTGCGGTTCCCGGACGAAGCACCAGGCGGCCACCAGCAGCATCACCACCGTGGCGGCGAGCAGGATGGTGCCCGCGCCGAACCCGGCGATCATCACCGGCTTGTCCCAGAACGGGACACCCCAGGCCGACACGTACCACCAGCTGTTGCTGCTGGTGAAGGCGAGCGCGAGGACGAACAGCACGGCGGCCGCGAAGAGTGCCCGGTTGCGCCTCGACCTCAGCACCAGCGGGCCCACCGCGACGGCGGTCAGCACTGCGAGCGAACCTGCCAGGCTGGCGAACACCCCGAAATGGTGGGTCCACTTGGTCGGCGTGAACATCATGAGCACCATCGCGGCGGCGGTGATGCCGATGATCCGGCGGGACGGACCGGACGCGGTGCCGGGGATCCGCCCACCACGCCGCAGCATCACCACCAGGCTCGCGACGATCGAGAGCACCATCACGAACACCCCGAACCGTCGGGCCAGGGACCCGTCGGCGTTGATGTTGAACAGCCACTCGTAGCGCTTGTACTCCTCGAACCAGGCGTTGGTCGGCGGGATCGCATGGACCCGCTGCATCTCGAGGACCGCGGCGAGGGACTGGTCCGCGAAGGCGGCGACGATGATGACCAGACCCGCCGCGACGATCGGGCCGAGCAGCGCGAGGTAGCCGACGGCCTTGGCCCGCGCCCAGACGATCTGCAGCACCGGCCGGGCGCCCGCGATCAGGGCACCGAAGCAGATGATGCCGGAGGGCCCGACGGTCACCGTGAGTGCGGCGACGAGCACGGCGACGGCGGCCGGGAGCAGGCGCCGGGTCGCGATGGCGCGTTCGACGGAGCACCACGTGAGCAGCACCCCCGCGGCGACGATCGGCTCGGGGCGCAGGCCGTTGTTGTACGGCAACCAGAACGCGAGGAACACCAGTGCGCCGGTCCACAGCGCGACGCGGTTCCTGCCGACCGCGACGCCGAGTCGCGGCGCCACCTCGCGGCTGATCACGAGCCAGCAGACGATGCCGGCGATCAGCGCGGGGAGCCGGACCCACGGGCTGGCGGTGGTCACCGTCGTCATCAGCGCGAGCAGGTCGTAGTAAGGGGTGCCGAACGGCGCCTCCGGGACCCCGAACCAGCGGAAGTAGTTGGCCATGTAGCCCGATTCGAGCGACGCCCTGGCCATGGTGAACTGGTAGCCGTCGTCCGAGGTGGTGGCGCCGATGAAGTGCCACAGCAGCAGGGTTCCGACCACCACCGCGTCGATCGGGGTGAACTTCCACCAGCGCGCGGGCAGGAACCGGCGGGACCGGCGGCCGTCGAGTCCGTCGATACGGTGCAGCGCGACCAGTGCGACGGCGGTCGCCAGCACCGCGACGAGCATGGCGACGAGCTTGATCGCGGACGGCGTGGACGTGAACCGGGTGTCGAGGTCGGCGTTCAACGCGAGACCGCCCGGAGGGTCACCCTGCAGGTCGCTGAACACGCCCACCAGCTGCGGGCGGAAGTCCCCGTCGAGGGTGGTGGGATCGCCGCCCGTCAGCGTGGTGACGGTCCGCTCCGGAGTCGACGTCACGGTCACCGAACGGCCGGCCAGGTCGTCGACGGGGATCGAGAGCAGGGTCTGGTCCCGTTGCACGACGTCGAACTGTGCGGGGACGCCGTCCGCGCCGGGGGTCACCCGGGCGACGAGGCCGTAGCGCGCCGCGTCCGGGGCGCCCACCGGAGCGGTCGAGACCACCACACCGCCCGACGATGCGAGCTGCGCCGCCGCGGCGGCGGGAATCGACACGTCGAACTCGACCGGAGCGTAGGAAACCAGCGGGGCCTCGATGCTGGTGAGCGAATCCGCCTGCGGCCAGGACAGACTCGCGGTCTCCTGCTGCACGGGCAGGAACGGCACCGACAGCGCGGCCAGGATGCCGAGGACCGATGCGACGATCGCCACGAGTCGACTTCGAGCGGCCCCGGCACGGGGCACCGATGTCATATCGGATTGATCTGTTTGTGGTCGCTCGTCCACGGCGCTGTCGGTCACGACGCTCGATGCTAGACGGCTCGCCGCGGTGCGGTTCCAGATCCAGCTTGGTCGCCGTGGCCGATTTGCCGGTTTCGACCCGGCCACCAGCCGTTTCCTTAGCTTCCCCGACTGGACGGCCGAGACATGCATCACCGAACCCGCCACTGGTCTTACCACTTGACCTCTTGCCAATTCTGGGCCTAGCCTTGGCCCCATGTTCGAGCCAATCGCACGACAGTCGGCGTCCGGCGCGGTGTACGACCAGATCACCACGCGGGTCCTCGGCGGCGACCTCGGGCCTGGCGACGCACTGCCGAGTGAACGCAACCTCGCCGAGGCGTTCGGCGTCTCGCGTCCCGCGGTCCGCGAGGCCATCGGGAAACTCGCACAGGCCGGACTGGTGGAGGTCCGCCAGGGCGACGCCACCTCCGTCCGCGACTTCCGCCGCCACGCGGGCCCCGAACTGCTCGGTGCCCTCCTGGTGCAGGGCGGCCGCCCCGACTGGTCGGTCGCGCGCAGTGTGCTCGAGGCCCGGCGACTGATCGGCGTGCAGGTGGCACGGTTGGCCGCCGGCCGGGCCGACGGTTCCCTCGCCGAGAACCTCCGCGCCGCGGTGGCCACCCTCGCCTCGGACCCGGATCCGATTGCGCAGCAGCAGCACGCCCTCGCGTTCTGGGAGCACGTCGTCGACGGCACCGACTCCATCGCCTTCCGGCTGATCTTCAACAGCCTGCGCAACGCCTACGAGCCGACCATGACGGCGATGGCCGTGGTGATGGTCGCCGAGGTGGGCCGCACCGATCTCTACCGGGACCTCACCACCGCGATCAAGGCCAACGACGAGGACGGCGCGGAGCGCGTCGCCACCACCCTGCTGGACCTCGGGACCGCGGCGCTGACCGCCGTCATCGACGAACTGCAGTCACACGATTCGGAGCCGGAGCGATGACCACCGAGCCCTCGACGACCAAGCGCCAGCTCCGCCGCTCCCTCGGCCTGCGCGAGGCCGCCGCGGAGTTCTGGCGTCACCCGTCACCGTGGATGATCGGCGGCATGCTGGTCGCGGCCGCCGCGGCGCGGGTCGCCGTCGGCAACTGGCAGCCCACCGACGCGCTGGTGCCGGCAGCGATGCTGGCGGTGTTCCCGTTCGCGGAGTGGGTCATCCACGTCTGCATCCTGCACTGGCGGCCGCGGCGGCTCCTCGGCGTCACCGTGGACTCGCTGCTCGCGCGCAAACACCGTGAACACCACGGGAACCCGCGGGACGTGCCGCTGATCTTCATCCCGTGGCGCACCCTGATACTGCTGATTCCGACGCTGATCGCGATCGCGCTGCTCGCATTCCCCCGGACCGGGCTCGGGCTGACCTTCCTGCTGACCCTCGGCGCCATGGGCCTGGTCTACGAATGGACGCACTACCTGATCCACACCGACTACAAGCCCAGGCATCGGATCTACCGCGCGGTGTGGCGCAACCACCGGCACCACCACTTCAAGAACGAGCACTACTGGTTCACCGTCACCACCGCCGGCACCGCGGATCGACTGCTGGGCACCTACCCAGACCCCGAGACCGTCGAGACCTCCCCCACCGCACGGAATCTGCACGCGGCGGGCCCGACGCGGCGCTGACGCCGCCGGGTCATCTCCCCTGGGTCATCTGCCCGGGCGACGGAAGAGCCTGTTGCCCAGCCAGACGATCGGGTCGTACCGCTTGTCCGCGACCCGTTCCTTCATCGGGATCAGCGCGTTGTCGGTGATGCGGATGTTCTCCGGGCACACCTCGGTGCAGCACTTGGTGATGTTGCACAGGCCCAGCCCGTGCTGCTCCTGCGCGGTGTCCCGGCGGTCGGCGACATCGAGGGGGTGCATCTCGAGTTCCGCGATCCGCATCAGGAACCGCGGTCCGGAGAAGGCCGGCTTGTTCTCCTCGTGGTCGCGCACCACGTGGCAGGTGTTCTGGCACAGGAAGCACTCGATGCACTTGCGGAACTCCTGCGAACGTTCGACGTCCACCTGCTGCATCCGGTAGTCCCCCGGCGCCAGGCCGGCGGGTGGGGTGAACGACTGGACCTCGCGAGCCTTGACATAGTTGAAGGACACGTCGGTGACCAGGTCCCGGATCACCGGGAAGGCCCGCATCGGGGTGACGGTGACCACCTCGTCCTCCGCGAAGGTGGACATCCGGGTCATGCACATCAACCGGGGCCGCCCGTTCACCTCGGCCGAGCACGACCCGCACTTGCCGGCCTTGCAGTTCCACCGCACCGCGAGATCCGGGGCCTGCGTCGCCTGCAGCCGGTGGATGATGTCGAGGACCACCTCGCCCTCGTTCACCTCCACCGCGTAGTCCTCGAGGTCACCGCCGTCGGAGTCGCCGCGCCACACCCGGAAGGACGCCTGGTAGCTCATGTCGGGTCTCCCTTCCCGGGATGACCGATGAGCTCGGCACCCGTGTAGTACTTGGACAGCTCACCGAAGTCGAAGAGCGCCAACAGGTCCGGGCGCATCGGCGTCTGCGGTTCGGGCACGACGGAGACGTCCGGCACCGTGACCTGCGCGTCGCCGGCGGTCCGGCCGATCACGCTGCAGACCAGCAGTGTGTTGCGCCACTGCGCCTCCATGTCCGGATGGTCGTCGCGGGTGTGGCCGCCGCGGCTCTCGGTCCGCATCAGCGCGGCCTTGGCGACGCACTCGCTGACCAGCACCATGTTCCGCAGGTCCACCGCCAGGTGCCAGCCCGGGTTGAACTGCCGGTGCCCCTCCACGGTGACGGTGTCGATCCGCTGCCGGATCGACTCGAGGCGCTCGAGCGCGGACCGGATCTCGGCGTCCGTGCGGATGATCCCCACCAGGTCGTGCATGCACTGCTGCAGTTCGGTGTGCAGCGTGTACGGGTTCTCGGCAACCACGCCGCCGGGCGGCGGGTCGAACGGCGCGAGTGCCATCTTCGCGGCCGAGTCCACGGCGGCGTCCGCGACCTGCGGCCGGCGCCCCAGCGACTCGACGTAGCCGGCCGCACCGAGACCCGCCCGGCGGCCGAACACCAGCAGGTCCGAGAGCGAGTTGCCGCCCAGCCGATTGGAGCCGTGCATCCCGCCGGAGCACTCCCCCGCCGCGAAAAGTCCGGGGACACTGGAGGAACCGGTGTCCGGGTCCACCTCGATACCGCCCATCACGTAGTGACAGGTCGGCCCCACCTCCATCTGCTCCTTGGTGATGTCGACGTCGGCGAGCTCCTTGAACTGGTGGTGCATCGACGGCAGCCGGCGCACGATCTCCTCCGCGGGCATCCGCGACGCGATGTCCAGGTACACGCCGCCGTGTTCGGTGCCGCGCCCGCCCTTGACCTCGGAGTTGATTGCCCGTGCCACCTCGTCTCGTGGCAGCAGGTCAGGGGTGCGTCGGGCACTTTCGTTGTCCCGCAACCACTTGTCGGCCTCCTCCTCGGTCTCGGCGTACTGACCCTTGAACACCGCCGGGATGTAGTCGAACATGAACCGGTTGCCGTCGGAGTTCTTGAGCACGCCGCCGTCGCCGCGCACCCCCTCCGTGACGAGGATGCCCTTGACGCTGGGCGGCCACACCATCCCGGTGGGGTGGAACTGGACGAACTCCATGTTGATCAGGTTGGCCCCGGCCCGCAGCGCCAGCGCGTGCCCGTCGCCGGTGTACTCCCACGAGTTGGAGGTGACCTTCCATGACTTGCCGATCCCGCCCGTCGCCAGCACCACCGCCGGCGCCTCGAACAGCACGAACCGGCCGGACTCCCGCCAGTAGCCGAACGCGCCGGCGATCGCACCGCCACCATCCTGGCCCTCGGGATCGCCGCCGCCGAGCAGCAGTTCGGTGATCGTGCACTCCGCGAAGACCTTCACCCGGGACTCGTAGTCACCGGTCTCCGCGAAGTCCTCCTGCTGCAGCGAGACGATCTTCTGCTGCATGGTGCGGATCAGTTCCAGGCCGGTGCGGTCGCCGACATGCGCCAGTCGCGCGTAGGTGTGGCCGCCGAAGTTGCGCTGGCTGATCCGACCGTCCGGGGTGCGGTCGAACAGGGCGCCGTAGGTCTCGAGTTCCCACACCCGGTCCGGGGCCTCGCGCGCGTGCAGTTCGGCCATCCGCCAGTTGTTGAGGAACTTGCCGCCGCGCATGGTGTCCTGGAAGTGCACCTGCCAGGAGTCCTTGGAGTTGGCGTTGCCCATCGCCGCCGCGCAGCCACCTTCCGCCATCACGGTGTGCGCCTTGCCGAACAGCGACTTGCAGACCACGGCGACGGACAGGCCCCGTTGGCGGGCCTCGATCACCGCCCGCAGGCCGGCGCCCCCCGCCCCGATCACCACGACGTCGTAGCTGTGCCGTTCAACCTCGGCCACCCCGGTCTCCCCTCCGCTGACGCTGTGATGTTCTCGCTGGTTGACGCCGCCCTAGTTGACGAATCGCAGATCCGAGATGGTGCCGCTGGCCACGAGCATGATGTAGAAGTCGGTGAGCATCAGAGTGCCGAGGGTGGTCCAGGCCAGTTGCATGTGCCGGGTGTTGAGGACGCTCACCTTGGTCCAGATCCAGTACCGGACCGGATGGGCCGAGAAGTGCTTGAGCCGGCCGCCGGTGATGTGACGACAGGAATGGCAGGAGAGCGTGTACGCCCACAGCAGCAGCACGTTCACCGTGATGATCACCGTGCCGAGCCCGACACCGAAACCACCGGAACCGCCATGGAAGGCCTTCACCGCGTCATAGGTGTTGATCAGCGACACGATCAGGGCGACGTAGAAGAAGTACCGGTGGGCGTTCTGCACGATCAGCGGCAGCCGGGTCTCACCGGTGTAGCTGGTGTGCGGCTCGGCGACCGCGCAGGCCGGCGGCGCAAACCAGATCGAGCGGTAGTAGGCCTTGCGGTAGTAGTAGCAGGTGAGCCGGAACCCGAGCAGGAAGGGCAGTACCAGGAACCCGAGCGGAATCCACATCGGCAGTTCGCCGACGAAGGTGCCGAAGTGGCTCGACCCCGGCACGCAGGAGTCGCTGATGCACGGCGAGTAGAACGGCGTGAGGTAGTGGTACTCGTCCACCCAGTACGCGGTCCGCACGAAGGACCGGATCGTCGCGTACACCACGAAGACGGCCAGACCCAGCGTCGTGAGCAGCGGCGGCTGCCACCAACGGTCGGTGCGTAGCGTGCGCGCCGAGATGCTCGCCCGGCGCGGCGATCGGACCCCCGCCGAATCGCGCGCGGGCGCGCTCACTGGTGCTCGTGGGGATGACCGCCGACACCCTCGTCGTCGGCGCCCAGCCAGAGCGTCTGGTCGTAGGGGGCTTCGGGGACCGGCACCCGCTCGGACTCGCCGACGGGATGCGCCAGGCGCGGCGGCGATTCGTCGAGTTCGGTTGCGTCGATGCCGAGCCGTTCGACGTCGTTCGCGAGCCGACGGACCGCGGCGGCGTCGCCGTAGACCGTCCGCAGCGACCCGACGCACTGGCGCAGGTGACCGATCGTGCGGTTGAGTTCCATCATTTCGGTGGTGGACATTCGAACCTCCGACACAGCTGATGTGATCGCTATCACACTACGTCATCCCGGTGCCACCGGTGGGCGGGTTGGGCGAGGTCAGAAGAACGGCTCGAGGACGCCCACGTCGAACCAGTTCGGAGCCGCCGCGACGAAGTCCGCGCGGCTCGACGCCCCGGCGCCGGCGGGCACCCGGCCGAGCAGGGGCACACCCGTGACCTCGGGCAGGTCCGCGAGATTGCAGCGCGCGGCCAGGTCCGGTTCGCCGGGCCACGACCCGACGACCAGCCCCGGGCAGGACAGACCGGCGGCGTTCAGCGTGGCGACGGTGAGGGCGCTGTGGTTGAGCGTGCCCAGCCCGGCCGAGGCCACCACCAGCACCGGCGCATCCAGTTCCCTCGCCACGTCGACGAGCGTGAACCCCTGCGCGCCAAGGCGAACCAGCAGCCCACCCGCGCCCTCGACCAGCGTGAGGTCGTGGCCGGCGTCGAGGAACCGGACGGCGTCGGCGACCGCGCCGAGTTCGAGCATCGGCAGGTCCGCGCGCCGGGCGGCGGTGTCGGGGGCCAACGGCTCCGGGTAGCGGGCCAGCTCGACGGTCCCGGTCACGCCCGAGAGTCGTTGCACCTCGGCAAGATCGCCCGGTTCGCCCGGCCCAACCCCGGTCTGGGCGGGTTTGCACACCGCGACCGTCCGGCCCAGCGAGCCGGCCAGGACGGCGAGCGCGGCGGTGACCACGGTCTTGCCCACGTCGGTCGAGGTCCCGGTCACCACCAGCACGCTCACGCCGGCGCCCCGGCCAGCACGTCCGTCAGCACCTCGCCGATGAGCGCCATCTCCTGATCGGTGAGGTTCGCCCGCGCGGTCAGCCGCAGCCGCGAGGTGCCGGCCGGGACCGACGGCGGCCGGAAGCACCCGACGTGCAGCCCACGCTCACGGCAGGCGCGGGCGGCGTCGAAGGCGCGCTGCGGATCGCCGAGCACGACGGAGACCACCGCGGACTCGGGCTCCGGGACGCCGGCGATTCGCGCCAGGTCCGCGGCCCGTCCGAGGACGGCGCCCGCGCGTTCCGGTTCGCGGCGCAGCACCGCGAGCGCGGCCCTCGCGGCGCCCACCGCGGCGGGTGCGAGGCCGGTGTCGAAGATGAAGGTGCGGGCGGCGTCGACCAGGTGCGCGCGGATCCTGGCGTCACCGAGCACCACGCCGCCCTGACTCGCCAGGGACTTCGACAGCGTCGCGGTGATCACCAGGTCCGGCTCCCCCGCCAACCCGACCTCGTGCACGAGCCCGCGCCCGCCGTCTCCACGCACCCCGATCGCGTGGGCCTCGTCCACCACCAGCACCGCCCCGTACTCGCGGCAGACCCGGTGCAGCTCGCGCACCGGCGCCAGGTCGCCGTCGGCGCTGAACACCGAGTCGGTGAGCACCAGCGCGCGCTCCTCGGTCCTGGTCGCGAGCGCGTCGCGGACCGCGTCCACGTCACCGCGCGGGCTGACCTGCACCCGCGCCCTCGACAGCCGGCACGCGTCGACGAGCGAGGCGTGACTGCCCGCGTCGGAGACGATCAGCGAGCCCTTGCCGGACAACGCGGTCACGGCGCCGAGGTTCGCGGTGTAACCGGACGAGAAGACCAGCCCGGACTCCGCTCCGACGAACTCGGCCAGTTCGAGCTCGAGCAGTTCGTGCTCGGTGGTGGTGCCGGTCACCAGTCGCGATCCGGTGGCGCCTGCACCCCAGCGCCCCAGCGCCGCCGCCGCGCCGGCGAGCACCTCGCGGTGGCGGACCAGCCCGAGGTAGTCGTTGGACGCGAGGTCCACAGGCTCGAGGCCGGCCGAGCGCGGGTGCAGTTCCCGACGCAGACCGGCGTCACGCCGGCGTGCGGCCACCTCGTCGAGCCAGCTCAGTGCTTGATGATTTCCCACGATGACGCACCATACGCGCCCACTTGAACGGCGTTCAAGTGGGCGCGGCCGAACGCCGACCCGACGCCTGACGCGTATGAGGAGTCTCACCCGGCCACGCCTGTTCCCAAACCTTCGCGGCGGGTCTTGGTTTCGCCGCGGACCGAACGGGTACGCCAACGGATATGACTGTGAAGGAACTCTTGAGTGCGTCCGAGTCCGTCGACGCCCTAGACCGGGTCAGCATTCCCCTGCGTGACCGGATCCTGCGCATCCTCGATGATCGTCCGGCGGCGAGCGTGCTGCGCGGCTCCTGGCTCGGCCATCCGGTGCACCCCCTGGCGGTCACGCTCCCGATGGGCGCATGGACGGCCGCGGTGCTCCTCGAGACGGTGCGGCGCGATCACCGCGCCGCGCGACGACTGATCGGCCTCGGCCTGCTGGGCATCCCGCCCGCGCTGGCTACCGGATGGGCGGACTGGTCGCTCCGCGACGACGCACAACGCCGTGCCGGACTGATACACGCAGCGGGCAACGGGGCAGCGGCGATGGCAATGGCCATCTCGTTCCGCCGTCGCAGGACAGGCCCGGACCTGCGTGCGCAGGCATGGAGCTGGTTCGGACTCGCGGCCGCTGGCGCCAGCGGAGCGCTCGGCGGTCACATCGCGTTCGGTGACAGCAGTGCGCGCGGAACCGAGGCCGCGCACGCGCGCATCGTGCATGCGACATGAACGCCACCGAACCCGACCGTCGGAACCGAGCCCGCGGTGGGTTCGGGCGCGATCCGACCGGACGAGTCGACCGGCCCGCCGCCGACCCGCCCGAGGATGACGCCGAGTGGAACCGCCGCGTCCGCAACGAGACCGAGACTCAACGACTGGATCGGAACTGGGCGAGCCTGCTGCAGGAACTGCGCGTGGCGCAGACAGGCGTCCAACTGTTGACCGGCTTCCTGCTGATCCTGCCGTTTCAGGAGCGGTTCGACGAACTGTCCGAGGTCGAGCAGGGCATCTACCTGGCGACGGTGTTCTGCTCGATCGCGGCCACGGTGCTACTGGTCGCGCCGGTAGGACAGCACCGAATCCTGTTCCACCGAAGACGAATTCGCACACTGGTCTCGGCGACCCATCTCTTTGCGCTCTGGGGCCTGGTATTTCTCGGGTTGACGCTGACCGGCGTCGTGGCACTGATCGTCGGGTTGGTAGTCGATCCGACCGTCGGCATGATCGCGGCCGCAGTCACCGTCGGCGCGTTCGGGTTCTTCTGGCTTCTGCTTCCGTGGCTCCTTCGGAGGCTTCCATGACGCACACCCCCCGGCACACCGGAACCCACGATTCGAGGGCCCTCGCGGCGAGACTGCTCCGCGAGGCGGGTACCACGTACGCCGACGAAGCGGGCATTTCGATGGCGAACAAACCGATGCCGCTGTTCGAGTTGGTGACGCTCGCGCTCCTGCTCAGCACCCGCATCTCTGCCACCATCGCGGTCAGGGCCGCAACCGAACTCATCCACACCGGGTTGCGCACCGCCGCGAGTGTGCACGCGGCGAACCGTGGCACCGTCATCGAGGCGCTGGGTCGCGCCCACTACCGACGCTACGACGAGAGCACGGCCACGCGCCTGCACGCCGCTGCCGAACGCACCCTCGAGGTCTACGGCGGCGACCTCCGACGGCTCGAGTCCCGGTGCGACAACGACACCGGCGTCGCGGCCGCGCTGCTCGAGGAGTTCGACGGCATCGGACCAGTCGGCGCCGCCATCTTCATGCGTGAGGTGCAGGACGTCTGGCCCTGGGCCCGGCCGTACCTCGACGACCGGGCGAGGACGGCCGCGCGCGCACTGGGCCTCCCGTCCGATCCGACGGCCCTCGCCGGGCTGACGGATACCCGAGCGTTTGCGCCGATGGCCGCCGCCCTGGTGCGGGTCTCCCTCGACGACAACCTGCGCGGGCGGCTACTGGACTGGGTGGACTAAAGGCTGACGCAACAGTTGCCACCCTCGCGGCGGATTGGTGTCGGCGGAGCGGCGGCGTAGGTCAGGCCACCTGTGCGCGGGCAGCTGCCACCATCGCGGCCGCGATCCGGTCCACGTCCTCCCGGGTACACACGTACGGCGGCATCGCGTAGATCAGCTTCCCGAACGGTCGCAGCCACACCCCGGCGTCGACGGCGGCGTCGGTCGCGGACCGCATGTCCACCGGCTGCCGCATCTCGATCACCCCGATCCCGCCGAGCACCCGCACATCTGCCACCGCGTCGAGCTCCCTGGCCGATGCCAGCCCCGCGGCCAGCCCCTCACCCAGCGCCGCGACCTCGGCGCGCCAGTCCCGCGAGAGCAGCAGTTCCACGGCCGCGACGGCGATCGCGCAGGCCAGCGGGTTCGCCATGAACGTCGGCCCGTGCATCAGTCCACCGGCCTCGCCCCCGCTGATCGCCGCGGCCACCTCCGCGGTGCACAGCGTCGCGGCCAGCGTCAGGTAGCCGCCGGTCAGCGCCTTGCCGACGCACATCACGTCGGGGCTGACGCCCGCATGGTCGGCGGCGAAGAGCGCGCCGGTGCGGCCGAACCCGGTGGCGATCTCGTCGAACACCAGCAGCACGTCGTGCTCGTCGGCGAGACGCCGCAGCTCGCTCAGGTAGCGCGGGTCGTGGAAGCGCATCCCGCCGGCGCCCTGCACCACCGGCTCGACGATGATCGCGGCCAGCTCGTCGCGGTGCTCGACGAGAATCGCCTCGAACTCGGCGACGTAGGCCGGGTCGAACTCGCGCGGCGGAATCGGCGCGAACACCTGCCGGGCCAGCACGTCGGTCCACAGCGAGTGCATGCCGCCGTCGGGGTCGCACACGCTCATCGGTGCGAAGGTGTCGCCGTGGTAGCCACCGCGCCAGGTCAGCAGCCGCTTCTTCGCGGGCCGGCCGAGCGCCCGCTGGTACTGCAGGCACATCTTCACCGCGACCTCGACGGACACCGACCCGGAGTCGGCCAGGAACACCTTGTCCAGCCCGGCCGGGGTGATCCGGACCAGCAGTTCCGCGAGCCGGGCGGCGGGCTCGTGGGTGAGCCCACCGAACATCACGTGACTCATCTTGGCGAGCTGCGCCGCGGCGGCGGCGTCGAGCACAGGGTGCCGGTAGCCGTGCACGGCCGCCCACCACGAGCTCATCCCGTCGACCAGCTCCCGGCCGTCGGCGAGGGTCAGCCGGGTGCCGGCCGCGCTTTCGACCACCAGCGGGCTGGTCGATGCGGGGAACGCGCCGTAGGGATGCCACAGGTGGTCGGCATCGAGAGTGGCGATGCGTTCCGGAGACAGCGCGTGGTCCGGTGACAGGGTGCGGTCCGGCGAAGGAGACTGGGTGCTCACACTGACCGACGATAGCGACGGCGATGACTCGGCCGACGCTCGGAGGTCTACCCGTGGAGAACCACACAGGACAGTGGAGAACCACACAGGACAAGGGAGACCACCGTGATCATCGTGGCCGGGGCATTGCACGTCGACCCGAGGGGGCGCGCCGCCTACCTCGACGGGTGCATCGAGGTGGTGACGCAGGCCCGCGCGAGCGACGGGTGCCGGGACTTCGCACTGTCCCCCGACCCGCTCGACCCGGGGCGCATCAACGTCTTCGAGTGCTGGGAGTCCGACGATCAACTGCAGCGGTTCCGTGAGGCCGGCCCGGACTCGGCGCAGCAGGGGGCGATTGTCCGAGCCGACGTGCGCGAGTACCAGGTCACCGAGTAGCGACTGCGGATCCCGCAGTTACTCGAGGAATATTCACAAACCAAGTTTCACAACTCGGCCCACTGTCGGCATGAACCGCCGGCAAGGGTTCAACACTTAATCGCCACCGCAGCGTTTAACGCTTAAAGACAATTCAGTACGCAATGCAATCTAATTTCCCTGGCGACACCTCAGCGCAAATTGCAGCGGAAGCCCTCCCGCCGCCGACGGCGTGCTAACGTCGCGCCCCAACTGCCTCGATCCCAATCGCCCCAGCTCAGGGCAACATTCCTTATTTCTGGCACGAACGTCCAGTTATTCGGAATTAATGCATGAGACCATTTACAGCAATTTGGCCGCAATTACTGATCGACTGCGCTACCTTTGGCCGGATCAGCTCAACTGGACATCCGTCTAGGACGCTCGTCTAGGGCGGTTGCCTTGGGGCACCTGGACGTTCGAGGAGAGGGAAACATGACGCAGAGCAGTACCCTTCGCGCGGTCGGAGGCTTGAGCGCGTTCGCTGTGGCCGCAGGATTCGCGGTCGCCTTGGGAGCCGGAACCGCAAGTGCGGCACCAGGTTCGGTCAGCTGGTCCGACGGCAGCAGCAGCTACACCCGCACGATCAGCAATGTGAATCCCTCCGGCGGGGAGATCATCACCGTTTCGACCCAGTTCAAGCGGAACTATGCCACGAGCAACGAGAAGATCACGATGGTCCGGGACCAACATCCGGCGTGCCTGACCTATGTCCCGGACTCGGCGCACATCAATGACGACGGCCCTCTGTCCAACGTGACGGTGGCCGCGGACTCGGTCACGCTTGCGGGAGATCCCCTGACGACAGTGACAAACCCCTTCATCCCCCCCGCGTTCTGGCCCACGTTCCATATTTCGTACAAGGTCGGCACCGACTGTGCGCAGGGTGTCCCGCTGGCGACAGGCTTGAATTACAACGGCAGCCTCGGCGCAGGCTCCTACCCCGGCAAGGGGCCGAGCATCACGGTAGGCAAGAACATCACGACGACGACGCTCGCGGCGGCTCCGTCCTCCGTGCAGCAGGGTCAGTCGGTGTCGCTGAGCGCGACGGTGACCGGCGGCTCAGACGGCAACACCGTCGAGTTCTACGAGGGTGCGAACAAGCTCGGTGAGGGCCACCTCGCCGCAGGTGTGGCTACGTTCGCGTGGACCCCACCCGCGGAGGGCCAGTTCTCGGTGACCGCGAAGTTCCTGGGGACGACGGCGGCCATCGAGTCGGTCTCGGCTGCGCAGACCGTCTCGGTCACCCCGGCCAATGTCAACACCCAGACCGCACTGACCGCTCCCGCCACCGCAGTGGTCGGTGAGGATGTCACCCTCACCACCACCGTCACCCCGGCCACCGCGACCGGTGAGGTCCAGTTCAAGGACGGCAACGTCAACGTCGGTGCTCCTGTCACCGTGGCGAACGGCACGGCCTCGATCACCCGAAAGTTCGATGAGGCAAGCACGCACAGCTTCACCGCGCACTTCACGGGCACCGGCCTCTACCAGGACTCCGTGTCGGCCGCGTCCACTTTGACCGTCAAGGACGCCGACTTCAACACCACCACCGTGCTCGAACCGGTCACCGCC
>NZ_BCXG01000036.1 GCF_001894985.1 Rhodococcus tukisamuensis NBRC 100609
GACCGCGGGCAGCCAGGGTTACGTCATTGCCCCGTTCGCGCAGATGGAGGGCGGCGTGGGCACCGATCATGCCGGTGCCTCCGAGAACCAGAATCTTCACAGCAGTGGACCTTTCGAGTGTTAGCCGATGAGAACAGGGTCAGGGGTTGCGAGGGCGGTTGGTCCAGCCGCCCGCGGCCCGCGGCACCCAGCCGCCCGAGCCGTGGGTTCCGCCGTCGACGTGGATGGTGCTGCCGGTGACGAAGCGGGACAGGTCGGAGGCGAGGAAAAGCGCGGCGCCCGCGACGTCCTCTGGCTGGCCCGGACCGCCGAGTGGGGACCAGGTGGGCCACAGGGGCAGATCCTCGGTGGGCACGATGTCGTCGTAGGGCACCTGCGCCGAGTCGATCAGGTCCGGGGCGATCGCGTTGACCCGGATGCCCGCCGGGCCCACTTCAGCCGCAAGCGAGCGGGTGAACTGCATCAGCGCAGCTTTGTACGCCGAGTAGACCGTGTGCCCGGGGATGGCCCGGTGCGCCTCGACGGTGGTGAGGTTGACGATCGCGCCGCAGCGTCCGCGTTCGGTCATTCCCGGCAGCAGCGCATGTGTCAGGCGGAAGGCGTGGCCGAGGTTGATCTCGTGTAGTCGGGACCACTGCTCGGCGGTGTCCGCGGTGAAGGGTTGCGGTCCGCGCAAGAAGTGTCCGACGTTGTTCACAAGGATGTCGGGCCGGTGGTCGATCAGCGCGGGGTGAACCTGCTGCGTGCAGACGTCGGCCTCGATCGCGTGAAGTCGCCCGCCCGCGGCGGGGTCGTAGTCGAGGTCTCCGACGGGGTCGACGTCGGCCACGAGGACGTCCGCGCCATGCGCGGCGAAGCTGCGCGCGATGGCCGCGCCGATGCCCGCTGCGCCGCCGGTGACGACCGCGCGCCGCCCGGTCAGCATCGCGCCGGGGGTGAAGGCTGCTCGGTGTGACATGCGCCCATCTCACACCGAGCGTCGCTCCGCGATCGGGAAGAATTCCCGATGAGTGAGAAACCCTGGTCGGGCCCGGCCGAGAGGCAGCGATCGGCGCGGCGCTCGCCGTTGCCCTCGAAATCGCCAGGAACGGATCAAGGCAAGGTGCCGGTCCACTCAGCGGGAGCCTTTTTGCTTGGCGCGTGACACTTTTGGGGCGGACAGCCGGATGTCCGGGCGTTTGACAGAATGGGGGCCGCCACCCGGATAGGAGCCCCATGCACACCGAAGACCTTGCCGGTATTCGGCCCCCTGCGGGGATCCACGCCGGCGACCCGTCGTACGCGGCGCGCCTGACGTTGATCCTCGGCGCGTTCGAGGGGCCCTCGTCGCACCTGCGCGCAGAGGATGTCGTGGCCAGGACGAGGCTGCCCCGATCGACCACCCATCGCATCCTGGAGCAACTGGCCCAGCTGCACTGGCTCACCCGCACGGGCCGGCTTTATCGTCTTGGCTGCCGGGCGCTCGAATTGGGCGGTTCGGGCGGGCGCGACGACCTGCGGGCGGCGGCCGCTCCCCACCTCCATGATCTGAACATGGCGACCAAGCTCATCGCCCACCTCGCCGTGCTCGAGGGAACGGATGTCGTGTATCTGGACAAGGTGGGCGGACGTTGTGCGCCGATGATCCGCACCCGTGTCGGCGGGCGCGCCCCTGCACATCAGACCCCGGAGGGCAGGGCGGTGCTCGCGACACTGCCAATCGAGAAGGTCGATGCGCTCTACGCCGGGCGGAACGACCACGGGGTCGATCTCGGGGTTCTGCACGAGGAGCTCTTCACGATTCGTCGCCGAAATGGCATGTCGCTGATGTTCGGACACCTGGAGCACCGCGAGTCCGCGGTCAGTGTGGCTGTTCGGGACGACGATGGTGAGCCGGTGTCCATGGCCTGCGTTTCGCTCCGCGGTCACGTCGACCCGGCGCGGCTGAACTCTCTCACCCCCGCCCTCACGGTGGCAGTGCGGCGGATCAGGGACGCCCTCGGGTAGGGCTTCCCGGACACCGCACAAGAGAGAAGAGGTGGTGCTCGACTTTGCCGGTTCGCTCCGGGCTGCAGGCGAATTCCCTAGGTCGACCAGCCGGTAAACGCACTTGATGATGGCTCCTGATCACAAATTTGGATGAGTTCCATGTAGTTGTCGGTCGGGTGTGCGTTCAGGTCTCCGGCGGCTGTGCCTAGGCGGAATCGCGGCGTCGGAGGAACATGTCCAGTTCGGCTCGGCATGTTCGCAGCGTGGTGCCTGTTGAGCGGCTTCGCGGGGGAGGACGCACCGGCGGGATGCTGAGCATTCCGCCGCAGACTGCTGCGAGCATCACTCCCGCTCGGTAGGTCAGAGCGAGTTGTCGTAGCGGGCAGCCAGGGCTCGCCACAGCATGAGGGTGCAGAAAGGCCGCTCGACGACGTTGCGTCCCTTGTGCTTCTCGGCATCTAAGCCAACGGACGGCCACTGCGCCTGTCTCATCGGAGGCAATTGCGCTTCTGGCCGCCCGGTTCGGCGATCACCGCCTCGATGCCTCGTGATCGCAGATGCGCGCGGTTGGCTTTCGACTGTCGCGATCAGCGTCTAGAGCGTGCCGTTCTCGATGTCGCGTTGCATGGCCTGCTGGTTCGCGATGTGCGAGGACACGCCGTTCTGCACGGTGTAGTCGATCAGCGCCGCCGGCGCCGAGAACGTCAGGTGCTCGGTAACCGTGGTCGCGTCGCCGTTCTCGGCGAAGGTGACCTTCTGGTGGGTGATCACGCCGGGCATGTCCCAGGTGTCGGTGCTGTACCAGTGGTCGGCGGCGTACACCCGCTGCTGCCCGACGGTGCGTCCCGGGATCGATACCGGACCTGCCGGGATGTCCTCGAGGGCGATGAACTCCCAGACGTCGGCGCCGCCCTCGGTGTACTTGCGGCGATCGAGCACGCCCTTCAGGAACGGGTGCCGTCCGAAGCTGTTGGAGAAGTTCGAATACGCCGGGAACACGCGATCGATGGGCGCGTCGATGGTGAGGGGCAGGTCGATGTTCACGGTTACCAGTGCCGGGCCGGCGTGGCTCTCCTCGAACTCGTAGGCCGCCCACGAGGCCTCCCATTCCGCGTCCAGTGTGGACGAGGAACCCGAATCGGGTTCGGCCCCGGCAACTCCCGTACCCCCCAACGCGATGCCGGTGACCAGCACGCAGGCTGCGAGAAGCTTGGGTGCCGAGCTTCCGGACCGCCGGCCACAGAGCTGCTCAGGACGTTCGACCATTCGTGTTTCCTCACCCGTCGAGACCGTTGCCGCCCTTCGGCAACCGGGCGAATGATACGCCGCCCGTGCCTTCGAACGACCTCGTATGGGATCAGTCCCGCTGGACCGCGGAACGGCTGTGGCGGGTTGGTTGGGTCCCTGCGAGACGGCCTTGGAGAGGAGAAGGAAGAAAGAGGAGAAGAGAGAGGAACCGGTCATGCGTCCGAGTGGAGCAATCCGAGCGCGGCGCGGGGCGCAACCCGCCGGCACCCAACTGGAAGTTGGCGAACGTGGAGTCCGGTTCTGCGGTCCGGGACAGGCCCGCCGTCCCGGACCGCCATGCCGCGGCGGGCGGCTCGTCTCAGTACGTGAAGTACGCAACCCCGGCGCAGTTCGCTGCGCACAACGTCGGTGTAGCCGCGAACGTCCATTGGACGTTCGGGTCGGTTCCGCGGGGATCCCAGGTGGCGATCGGCCCAGCGACCCCGGTCGGGAGCACCCCGAATGTTTCTGGAGGCCGCTGACCGGTGACGACGAACTTCGGGGACGGCGTCGACAACGCGTTGCGGTCGGTGACCACGCGGTAGAAGACCGTCGGATTCGAATACCACGGCGGCTTCTGGGTTCCCGTGGCCTCGACGACCGGCATCCCGGCATCGAATGCGGCGGTGAGCACCCCTTGCGTGAGGCCCCCAGGCAAGGTCGGCAGCGTAGGCGCTGAAGACCCCGAGGACAGCGGCGGCGGCGCGGGCGGGGGATTCGCCCCGGCGGCCGGCGCTACGGCGATCCCCAAGCCCAACGCCAGCGCGGACAACGCAAGTGCTCGTCGGCCAGGTGTGACCATTCCATCCCCCCTGAGTTGATCGATATCTAGTGATGTTCCAACGGCCGCAAGGTGTCTGAGTCAGTACTCGGCTCCGCAGGGAAGGCCGTGCGCGAGCTAGGACGAAAGCGCGCCGAAGAAGTTCCATGCGTCCACGGCCAACTGCACGACTGGTGCGAGGACGGCGCGAAGGAGGTCGGCGACCGGCAACGGTAGACCACCCAGCGGGTCGAACCCCGGTGGGCTCGCATTCGCCGCGCCGCCTCCGAGCAATACGAGCGCACCAACCAGTCCCACGGTGATCGCGGCTCTCATCTTCGTCATGCCCTGTCTGTCGCGGCGTACTGGACGGTTGTTACTCGGGAAGCATTGTTCAAGCGCGGCCGTGGCCGTGGGGACTGCTTCGGCGGAGGTGGAGAACGTCCCGTCCGGCACGGCAAAGTCGCAAGTCCGACCCGTCCTTCGGGGGCGAACGCCTGAACCCGGTCCGACGGGGGTAGGTGCGGAGTAAACCGGTGTAGGGAGGACGTGATCCGGGGGTTGCGGACAAGTTTGAACTCGATCAGGGCACGCGCGGCGCAGGTGAACGTGCGAAGAATCGCCCTGTCCGGAGCTATGCACGGTCGGGCAGACCGATGCTCGCCCTGGCCAGGAGCATGACCGCCTCGGTGAGGCAGGCTGCGCGACCGAGCGTGTCGCGTGATCGTGCAGGTCCGTTCCTTCTGTAGCCTGTCTCGGTGTTCCTCACCCGGTTTGTCACCGCGCGGATGCCGAGTCGGTTGTTGGCAGTGTTCGTGCGCAACGCGGAGCTGTTGAAATTCTTGACAGTGGGATCGATCGCGTTCGTCGTCACGTCAGTGCTGTTCTTCGGTTTGAAGTGGACGGTCCTAGATGGCAAGCCGGTTACCGCCAATGTTGTAGCGGTGCTGCTGGCCACTGTGCTGTCGTACGTGCTCAACCGGGAGTGGGCGTTCACTGCTCGCGGAGGTAGAGAGCGTCGGCACGAGGCAGCATTGTTCTTCGTGGTCGCAGGTGTCGGTCTGGTGATCAACCAGCTGCCATTGGTGGTGTCACGGTACGTGTTCGCTCTCCAGACACCACATGTGTCGCTCATCGCGGAGAACCTGGCCGATTTCGTCAGTGCCACCGTCGTCGGCACCCTCCTCGCGACGGTGTTCCGTTGGTGGGCGATGCGCAAGTTCGTGTTTCCGAATCCTCTGATGCCGCAAGCGGAATTGGACGAACCAAATCTGGAAGGGAAGACAAACGCCGACGTTGCTTCCGCGAGCAGCCCCGAGGTCTACTGAGTGGTAATCACACTTAAGGACGGCTCCAGATCACACAAATTTGGATGGGTTCCAGGGTTCATGCCGGTTGAAGTCCGATGTGCCCAGGTTCCCTGGACCGAGATGCAGGACGTGTCGCTAGAGCGCCTGTGCCGGCCTCCCGTTGTCGAGATGTGGGAAGGTGCAACGGAACGCCGGATCGCTTTGCCGAAGCTCGGGCATGTCAAATGAGCTTGTCGCCACTGTTTGGCGCCATGATCACGCTGTGCGTGTTGTGCGCCGACGTGCTGGCCGATTCGGGTTCTTGCTCGAGGAGTTTGATCCTCTTGCGGGCTCCTCGCAGCTCTGCGGACTCGTCCGAGTTCGATGGCTTGCTACCGGTCTCGATGCCGTCGTCGCGGTTGGCGATCTTCAGCCAGGGGTGCAGGCGACCCTCGGAGATGCCGAAGTCCTTCGCGATCTGACGCAGCAGGGCCTCGCCCTTGCGGGCAACCGCAATCACGTCGCGGCGAAACTCCTCGGGAAACGCCTTCGGCATGGGGAGCATCCTTCCGCTGTGAGGAGTGATCCTCACAGATCAGATGTCAACCAAACCGGGGGCAGTCCCTTCCGCAGTCAGTGTGCAAGTGCGAGGTTAGTCCTGACACTCGTGCTCGCCCGGGATGGGACGATCTGGCCGCAACGTTGGGCGGCGAGGCCTCGCGGTGGCCGCGGGAGCTCCGTGTCTCCGAGGCGGTCCGGAACGGGGCTCCCGGCGCATGACCGACCCGCCCTGGCGACCGTCCCGCAGTAACAACAACAGCAGCACAGCCACCCCGGCGAGCACAATGCCGATCAGATTGACGCCGAGTTGAGCAAGCGAGCTCAGCACCACGTTCCACTTTCCCGCGAAGACCGCGACGACGGCCAAACCGGCGGCCGGCACCGTCGTCACCGAAATGAACACGCCCACCAGGACCGTGGAGGAGTAGGTGACCAGCGCCAACATGCCTGCCGCCCCCGCCAGCAGCGCCACCACCAGCGAGAATGGCCCCACCTCGTAGATGAAATCGAAGGCGCGGGCGTTCTCGACATCACCGACCCCGATCCAGCCGAGGCGAATCCATAGCAGCGTGGCCAGCGCGGTGACCACCATCGCCGCCGGAAACGAGATGGCCAGGGTGCGTGCCGAAGTCCGCACGAGCCCGATGTCCCGGCGGACCAGACCCACCGAAAGCGCTGCCAGCGGCCGGAACTCGGGCCCAACCACCATCGCGCCGACCAGGGTCATCGGCGAGGCCGTCGCCACGCCTACCGCCGACAGCAGGAACGCGATCGCCAGAAACGCCAGGAACGTAGGAGTGAGTCGGGCCCCCTCGCGCGCCTGACCGAGCAACTGCTCCCACACCACCGTTCCGTCCGGCCGTGTCGGGGCCGCAGCATCCGCCCGCTCCCCGGCACGGGAAAGCACGGTCCCCGTCGGCTCGAACAAAATTCCGCCCGTCCGCACCAGATCCAGAGCGGTCAACGCGGCGAGCACATCATTCGCGCAGGCACGCGCCACATCCGCCTCGATCACATCGCCGGGCGGATCGATGGCGGCACTGAGTGCGAGCGTCACATGGGTAGCACCGGGTTCGGCGGCCAGCATGTGCAGCACTTCTCCGGTCCGCTCACTCGGCGAGATGACGCGCAGATGAAGCACAGTATTGCCTCCTTCAACCGGCGGTGCTCTGAGGTGCGAGCAGCATCGACGGCCGGTTATCACCAGCAACCGTAGCGGGCGTACTTGGCCACCCTGCCTTACTGGTGTCCTTCTCGGGCTCGGTCATGACCTCCTGCGGCGTCCTGGAGTAGGTCAGGATCGTTGTTTTCGGCTTCGATGTCTCCACGTCGAAGAATGTCCTCTCACTCCATAGTCAGGATGAGTTCCAATTCTGTGTGGCGGTGGGTGTGCGTTCAGGTGTCCGGCGGATGGAACTAAGCGGAATCACGGCGCCGGAGGAACATGGCCAGTGCGGCTCCGACATTCTCGCGCACGAAGCACTCTTGCTCCGCTGCGATCATGGAGCGCATCGTCTCGAGTTCACGCTCGGCGCCAGGCAGGTCGAACACAGCGCAACCGGCAGCGTTGCGGACATCCCAATCGTCGTCTGTCCGGGCCAGGTGGATCAGCGCTCTGCGGCATCTCCCGGCAAGGGAATCGTCATCGATCCGAAGGATCGCGAAGACCCTCACCGCTTCGATCCTCACCAAGTCGTCTTCTGTCGTATCGGCTGCAACCGCGAGCAGAAACGAGGCCAGCAGCGGTCCGTCGCCATCCTCGGGAATCAACGACCGTAGTGCGGAGAAACGCCCATCCGCGCTCCACTGCGCGAAGTTGGCGATCACCTCGCATGCAGCTGATTCGGAACTCATGAGGCATCACGCTACGGAGTCCGAGAGTCCGAGAGTCCGAGAGAAAGGGGGATGGAGGGGTGTTCACCAATGGTGGGTGGCGGTGGGCGTCATGCGGATTGACTAGGTTGGCCGGTTGGTAACCACACTTCGGGAAGGCTCCAAATCACATAAATCTGGATCAGTTCCAGTAATGGCTGGCGCGTGACCCACGGACCAGTCGCCCTGCCTCATCCGTGCCGCGCCTGCGTGCTCTACGACGGGGGTGGGGGATGGCAGCAAAACCGCAGTGCAACACGCGTGATCCGGAACGACCCCAGCTGCGCGAATGACGGTCGGGGTGTCGCCGGCGCAAGGTCGCGCGTAAGGCTTCAGGATCTGCACGTCGTTCCTCTGGCGCCTGATCCAGGCGTCTTCGTCTCCGAGCTCTGAGGCCCCGCCTAGGGCCGGGGCGGATTTGGGCTACCCGTCGGCTACCCGTCGGCTCAGTCGCCTCGCCGGTGGGCGACGAAGGGGGTCAGGCGGGGCCCGCCTTCCTCCGCGTTCCACCGGCCGATCATTCAACGCACTCGCGCGCATCGCTTCGATCGGGCCGGCCGCACGGGACACCGCCGGGGCAGTCCCTGTCGGCCAGGTCCGCCATCGTCTCTAGAGCACTACGAATAGAGAAATTCGTTAGCCTTGCAATCTACATCGACCCGCCCGAGGATGGCGTTAAACACCAAGCGGCCCAGCCGAATCAAGAAAGATCGGGGTAGTGAGGCCGAAGTACACGTGAGGTATTCGACCAGCTATATTCCCCGGATGTTGAAAGTGCGCCTCGGTATCCGCGCTCGGATCCTGGCCATCGCACTGGTTCCAAGCCTGGCGTTGCTCGGGATCGGTGTAGGCACAGCGGGATACCTGATACGTGAGGGCCGACAGGCCGAACAATGGGCGGCAGCGAACGGAGGTGCCGTGAGCCACGCTCGCGACGTGGTTGCCGGGGTAGAACAGGAGCGGATGCTGTCGCTGTGGCATCTGTCCGGTGAACAGAGCGATCCGGCCGCGCTCGGCGCAGCACGGAACAGGCTCGACGCCGCGTTCGAGGCGCTGGCCCCCTACGAATCAAGGCTGCAGAGCGTGTCGGAGGGCACCATGGGTGCCGACACTGGCGGATTCGACACCTTGATAGCTCGCCTGCCCCAGATTCGCGGTCTGATCGATGCTGGAAGAATGTCGATCGACGACACATACGCCCTCTACAACGGCATTCTCGATGCAGTTGCGCTCGGCACCAACCTCATCACCTCCAAGGCGCCCGACGCCGAGGTAGGCGTCACGCTCCTCAATGGCGTGCGCGTCCTGCACGCGATGGAGGGAATGTCACGTTCCGCCGCGCTCACCGCTGCCGAACTAGAGGGACAGCTCAGTAGCGGTCCAATGCGTAACGATTATCGAAATCTGGTCGGGTTCTACCGGACCGTACTTCCGCAGCTCGCCGCCGACCTGGGCGCTGATCCAGCAGCTGAGAAGATCCGGGCAGCACTGGCCTCTCCCGGCTGGCAGCAGGTGGCCGCGATGGAGGACTACCTCATCAACCCACCGGAGCCGGACAAGAACGGTGACGTCCCGGCACCGCCAATGACCTTCGCCGAGTGGCGCACCGCGCAGGAACAGCTGTCCGAAGACGTGATCGGCGCGTGGAAGGGCCTGAACGACCATGCGAACCAGATCGCTGCCGACGAGGGCAAACGCACCGCGGCGAACTCACTGTGGGTGGGTGCCGCCGTGCTCGCGCTTGCGCTCGTGGCGTTCCTGCTGTCGCTATGGCTGGCCAACCGACTGATCGGGCGGCTCAAGCGCCTACGCAAGGAAACACTGGACCTGGCAGAGGTCGAACTGCCTGAAACCATGCGCAAGCTGGGCGCGGGCGAGCAAATCGATCCCAAAGCTGCGCACCTGGACTTCGGTGACGACGAAATCGGCTCGGTGGCACAGGCCTTCAACCGTGCACACACAGCGGCTGTTTCCGCCGCGGTCACCGAGGCCCGCACCCGCGAGGGCGTGCGCGCGGTGTTCCTCAACATCGCCCACCGAAGCCAGATGGTGGTGCACCGGCAACTCGAGGTC
Organism: Rhodococcus tukisamuensis NBRC 100609; assembly: GCF_001894985.1. Lineage (GTDB taxonomy): Bacteria > Actinomycetota > Actinomycetes > Mycobacteriales > Mycobacteriaceae > Rhodococcus_G > Rhodococcus_G tukisamuensis. The sequence continues at coordinate 9,811 of NZ_BCXG01000036.1, forward strand.
CTGGACGAGGCCGAACAAAGCCAAGAGGATCCCGCCCTGCTGGAGACATTCTTCCGACTCGACCACCTGGCGACCCGCGAACGCCGCAACGCCGAGAACCTCATCATCCTCGGTGGCGGCGAGCCCGGCCGCCAGTGGCGGAGTCCGGTGCCGCTGTCCGATCTGGTGCGTAGCGCGATCGGCGAGAGCCTCGACTACACGCGGGTGCACACCCGCCGCATGCCTCAGGTGTTCATCGTCGGCAACGTGGTCGCCGACCTCATCCACCTGATCGCCGAACTGGTCGACAATGCGACGGCGTTCTCCCCGCCGCAGTCGCGCGTCGAAGTGAGCGGCAACGTGGTCGGCAAGGGGGTCGCGATCGAGATCACCGACCAGGGCATGGGAATGTCCGCCGAAGAACTCGACCGCGTCAACGAGATGCTGCGCAATCCACCGGATTTCGGTGTCGACACGCTCTCGGCGACTTCACGTCTGGGATTGTTCATCGTTTCGCAGCTGGGTGTTCGGCACGGAATCTCTGTGCAGCTAACCGAATCCGAGTACGGCGGCATCCGTGCCATCGTGCTGGTGCCGAACTCGGTGGTCGCCGCCGAGGCGACACCTATGACTGGCCATGTGCCAGATCGGTTCGCCGGACGTCGGCCCGAAGGGCGGATGGTCAGCGCGATCCCGGAACCCAGTTCTGCCGAATCTGTCTCGGCTGCAGTGGGTGTCGCGACACTGGTGCCCCCGACTCCAGTGCCTCCCGCCGAACAGCCGGTGGCACCGCCGCAGGCGTGGGCGAACGTCGAGTACATCGATAGCACGTCACAGGCCGAGTACACAGAACATTCTGTGGCGACCCCGTGGCACGAGCCGACGACCCCCGCTGTCGAACCGGAGTCCCTCATCCCGCAACCGTTGCCCGACAATGGCGGTGGCGTTCGCCCAAGCCTGCCTCGCCGTCGCCGGCAGGCCAGTCTGGCACCGGAGCTGGCGCACGATCCTCAGCTCGAGGTGGAAGCGCAGCAGCCGTCGCGGTCGGCGGAGCAAGCGCGAGATCTGATGTCCGCCATCGCGTACGGTACCCAGCAGGCTCGGCATTCGGAACCCCCGCCCGGGTATACAACCAGGGACGAAATGGAAGGTGAAGGAAGGTGACTGTGAAGACTTCTAACTCAGGTGACCTGAACTGGCTTCTCGACGATCTAGTCAATCGTCTTGCCGGGGTGCGCTACGCAGTCGTGCTTTCCACCGATGGGCTGCTGCTGGGCCGATCCACGTCCATGAGCCGTGAGGACGCCGAGCACTTCGGTGCCATGTCGGCCACTTTGTACGGGCTGGCACGCAGCGCGGGACATCGCTTTCAAGGCGGCAGCGTTCGCCAAGCCGTCATCGAACTTGAGAATGCGGTGATGTTCGTGACAGCGGCCGGAAGCAACGCATGTATCGCATTGCAAGCCAACGACACCGCGAATCTGGGCATGGTCGCGTATGAAATGAACCTGACTGTGCAGCGTGTCGGTAGCTATCTGTCTGCCGATCCTCGTAACGGTGTGCCGAGCACGGAGCGTAGATTGCCGTGACACGTATAGGTCAACCGTGGTTCGACGATGCGGCCGGTCCTCTGGTCCGCCCGTACGCCGTCACGCGGGGCCGCACGATGGGCGCGGGACACGATCTCGACATGCTCACGCTCGTAGTGACCGTGTCCCCCGCTCCGCGGCTGCAGCACATCGAAACGGAGTACGCGGAGATCGTTCAGTTGTGCTGTACTGCGCAGTCGGTGGCCGAGGTCTCGGCGCACCTGAATCTGCCTCTGGCGGTAACCAAAATCCTGGTCGGTGATCTCATCGCCGAGGGAATGCTGAACTTCCGGGCTCCCGCCAGCAGCGACTCCTACAACGACATTGCCGGGATCGGCGACCTGAACATTCTGCAAGCAGTGCTCGATGGAATCCGAAAGCTGTAGACAACTATGCATGACAATGCGTCCTCAGCCGACCTGGCTGCTTCGGTCAAAATCCTCGTAGCCGGCGGCTTCGGGGTCGGTAAGACCACGATGGTGTCCTCGGTCAGCGAGATCGCACCACTACGTACCGAGGAAACGATTACCGAATTGTCCACCGGCATCGACGATTTGTCGGGCGTGGAGGGCAAGACCACGACCACCGTGGCCCTGGACTTCGGTCGTATCACCCTCGATGAAAGCCTAGTTCTGTACCTGTTCGGCACGCCTGGACAGGACCGATTTTGGTTCCTTTGGGACGAACTGGTGCGCGGGGCCCTCGGCGCCGTCGTTCTCGCAGACACCCGTCGGTTGGAGAACTCGTTCGCCGCCATCGACTTCTTCGAACGGCGCGGAGTCTCGTTCACGATCGCGGTGAACTGCTTTGACAGCGCCGAGGCCTACACAATTGACGAGGTTCGCGAGGCACTCGACCTCGACACCAGAACCCCCATCGTGCTTTGCGACGCTCGTGATCGCGATTCGTGCAAGTCTGTACTGATAACGCTCGTCGAACACCTCATCGCCCAGACCAGCAGCTCAGTGGCCTGAGCAACGCAACGTTCGTCGTCGCGGCCGGATCAGTCTCCGGACTCACCGGGGCGGTTCACTGCCTATCGCGATCGTCCTCTGTCGGCGCGCCCACCAGGGTCAAGCTGGGCGTCGTGATAGTTGGTTGAGGTGAATGCAGAAGAAGCTCCCAGCCCGTCAGCGCTCATGTCCGCCGCCGCTCGGGCAGCACACACCGTCGTAGATGATGTGCCTCATGCCTTCGCGGATCCTGTGGCGCGGACATTGTGTGAGGCGGTAGGGTCGTCGCCGCTCGGGTATCAACTCGCTCAGCCGAAGGCTCCGATTCTCGCGTCCGCGAGGCTTTCCGCGACGATACGTAGCGATTTCACGGCCCGAAGTCTTCGCGAAGCCGGCGCCGGGCAATATGTCGTGCTCGGCTCGGGTCTGGACACGTCTGCTCACTACGTCACGCCGGACTGCGCGACATGGCTGGTTGACCAGCCCGGTGTGCTGGCATGGAGGCAGGCATTGTTCGCCGCAGCCGGCGTATCCGATGTGGGCAGATACGTCCCTTTCGATCTCGGCGAGGTCGGCATCGTCTCCGCGCTCGAACGTGCCGGTCTCGACACTTCGAAGCCGGTGTTCTTCTCCTGGCTCGGAGTGACGATGTATCTGGAGGAATCTGCCATCCGAGGAGTGCTCGGTGAGCTGTCCGCAGTGCCGTCCGGATCGGGTCTCGTCCTTGATCACTTCCTACCTCCGGGTTGCCGCGACGGTGCAGCCAGGGAATACACCCTTGCCGTCGGTGAGGCACTCGGAAAGGGCGGGGAGCCTTGGTTGTGCACGCCCGATTCGGCGACGGTGACGCGATGGCTCACTGGCTCTGGGTGGGACGTCGAATCGTCACTCGCCGAGGCAGATGCCGCCCCGATCGGTTTCTGGGACCGCAACGACGCACTGCGTCCCATGAGCCTGGTCCAGTTGGTCCACGCGAAACGAACGTAGAAGCTGTTCAAGGATTCAGCCTCGCCGCGCTCAACCCTTGTCAACCTGCACGACTGGTACTCCGAGCGTGAGTACCAAGATCCGTGGGGCCGGTTTCTCGGTGAGCTGGAACCAGAGCGCGCACCACGTCGTCGGCGGCGTCACCTCGTCCCGGTGCGGCACGAGGAGTCCTCGGCGTCGGCCGATCCGGCAGATGGTGGTGGTGGATGGTGCTCGCCGGGGGAATCGAACCCCCACACCCTCGCGGATACCGGATTTTGAATCCGGCGCGTCTGCCAGTTAGGCCGGACGGGCATGCATGTCGCCAGATGAGGGGGCGCGCGCCGTGAGCGGCATCGGCGTACGACAGGCCGCCCAGTGCTGTGACGGACCGTCGCACCATGACTGTGGCACGGTCGTGGGGGCGTGGTCAGCCGATGTCGAGGCTGACGTCCTGGTGGACCTCGGTGGTGTCGTAGCTGCCGTGCATGCCGTAGTCGCCGTACGTGTCGATGCCGGATTCGGATGCGATGTCGAGTTCGGGGAATCCGCCGTCTCCAGGGGAGAGGGTGATGCCTAGCTCGCCCCCGGCCTCGAACCCGGCGTCTGCGTAGGCGCTTCCGTCGGCGGAGGTGATTGACACGTCGGTGGTCCCGGTCGCGGTGTCAGTGGCCGCGTCGACGGCGTCGTAGCTCCCGTAGGCATGGGAGCCGGTCTCCGCGGCGACACCGCCTTCGATCACCGCGGTGATGGCGCCGGTGGGATCGAGGGAGATCTCGACGCCCGAGCCGGCGTGGATGCTGCTGTGGGTGGAGACGCCGGCGTCGATCGACTGTGACGACGCGGTCGTGGTGCCCGGCTGCTCGAGAAGGCCGCTCAGGTCGATGTTCAGCGGGTCGAGGGGAGCGTTCATCAGCTGCAGGTCCTTTCAGCGTTGCCAGGCGAGCTGTTCTCGCCTGGTCACTGAATGTTGGATGCGGCGTGACCGGTGAAAGGTTCCCGGCGACCTGCCGTGAATTTCCGGGACACTGTGTGATGTGATCCGGCCGGCGCGAAGGCGTCGGGTGTCCTCGCGGGTGGGTGATGCGGTGTCGGGCTATGACGGTGAGGTGCGCAGCGGCGAGAGTGTTTCGGTGAGTTGCTCTCGCGCGCGGTGGATTCGGTCCCTTACGGTGGCGACGCTGACCCGTTGGGAAGGTACTTCCGCACTCACAGAATCTGAAGATCGCGTGTGATTCGACGACGCGTTCATGGCGTACGTCTGGGGATCGCTCGACGCGGCCAGGGATGTGGTGGACCGGTGCCGGCTGTACGCCCGGGAGTGCCTTCTCCAGTTCCGCGTCTTGAAGACGCGCCTTCGTCGGAGCGACCGCTGATCTACGATTCGGGCATGCCTCGCGGTCCTGTCTTCGACCCGATTGATCGAGAGCTCTTCGACACGCAACGGCAGCGCTTCGACTGGAGCCTGTTGCAGAACGGATCCGTGTACAGGTACGACACTCGATTCGGGCTCGACTGTGCCTCTCGGCGACTCGATGAACTCGGCTACCTGGTCCATCGGATCGATCTGCAGCACAGCATCACCGTCACCGACGTGCACACGGTGTTGGCCGGTGCACTGTCCTTCCCCGCTTTCTACGGCAAGAACCTCGATGCCTTCAACGATCTGATGTACGACGTCGGCGAGTTTCGTTACGGCAGTGACCCGGATACCACCGGCACAGTCCTCGCCCTTGCCGGCTACGACACCCTGGTGAACTTGGACCGTCACACGGCAGATGTGCTGCTGACCATTTTCGCGATGCATGCGCGCCTGGCGGCGCTCTTCTCGCACCCGATGTTGTGCATCATCGAATCGACCGCCCACGATCTCGGTCCCGTCAATGGACGACCGGTCCAAACTGGGAGCCTCTGGGACACACCACCGAGTTCCTGGCCGATCACAGCGAAGGAGATCGTCGAGTTCGAATTCGAAACGACCAACGCTGACGCCGCGGCAATGATCGAAGTCATCGCGTTCACGCTCGTGGAGCGGGTTGGTGGGTGGGCGAAGTGGCAGATCCTCGACCCGGTCCAACTCGATTCGGATGATTCAGTTGAGCATCCCGCAGAGCCGCAGCGACAGCGTTGTGATGTGGTCGTGTCGGTGGGAATACGCGGGGAGGGCGACCTCGGCGAGATCGACGAGGACGTCTATGTGGCGTTGCGTGATGCCGGCCTGACAGTGGGTTCTTCGACGGGCGCCGGCTACCCTTTCGGAGCGGAGAGGGAGCGGCTCCTCGGTAAGTACAGCGAACTACGCGACGGTCATGGAGGCGGCCTGAACCTCGACGTCTGACCCACTACCGGGCGAGCGCCGCCTTCTGTGCTTCTCCCATCGCGTCCCGAGGAAGGGCGTCGACTAACCACACTTCGCGCGGCCGCTTGTGCGGGGAGTGCTCGCCCGCCCACGTAGTCGACCCGATCCGACGACTACCTGACCGAGAGCCGTGGGCGTGGGTTCGTCAACTACGGATGGCCTGGGATCACCACACCTGATGATGTGTGGCGGATCCGTCTGTGGCCCAACGACGGCCTCCTGATGCGACTGCTGATCGCCAACGTCCTGCTCGACGAGCTGTGGGTCTGGTTGCACCCGATCATCTCTGGCAACGCGACACACGATCAGCTCATGTTGGAATTCGGGTCGGGGATGGGCCAGGTCTCCTCGACCGAGACGCAGCACGGTCGCCGGGATGCCTACGTCGGCCTCTGGTCGAGATCGGTGTCAGTGTCCGGAGTCGACTGCACGGAATGTCAGTAGTGGGCTGCACTCGGTCCGTCGCGGGGGCATGCAGATGACAAGTGTCTGTTCGAGAAGCTCATCCGCGCAGGCTTCGACGGTGTCGAGGAGGTTTGGTGAGGTCGAGCCATGAACTCCCTACCAACCCTTGGTAGGGGCCCGAACGCGCGGCGCGGTCTTCTAGGGGTTGCCCCTGAGAAGATCGGGCGAAGAATGGGTACCCGACCCGGATGTGTACCGGCGTGGAACTGAGGATTGTTCACGCCATGACACCCAATCGACACATTCGCTGGCAGTTCGCGAAAGCCGTTCTCCGGCAACCTCGGACCGTCGGTGCGATCGCACCGAGCTCGCCGGCGGTGGCCGCGGAGCTGTCGATGGTGGTGCCGAGCACGGGGTCGCCCGTTGTTGTCGAGTTGGGTCCGGGGACCGGTTCGGTCACCGATGCCATCGCGGCGCGCCTGCCCGCCGGCGGTCGACACCTGGCCGTGGAGGTGGACATCGACTTGGTGACGCACCTGCGTCGAACCCGGCCTCGGGTCGAGACGCTCTACGGTGACGCCTCGAATCTGGTAGTCCTGTTGGACTCCGTTGGGGTGGACCGCGTCGACGCCGTCGTGTGTGCCCTGCCGTGGTCGCTGATCGGCGCCACCAAGCAGCGCGAGATTCTCGACCAGATTGCGGGGGTGATCGTGCCCGGCGGTGCTGTCAGCGCCCTGGCCTACCCGCACGCACAATGGTTGCCGGGGGCACGGGGTTTCCGCGGCGCGCTTGGTGGGATGTTCGATGAGGTGGTGCGCGGTCCGGTGGTGTGGCGCAATGCGCCGCCCGCCGTGGTGTACACATGCAGGCGGTCGGCTTCTCGTGCCCTCTCGCGCTGAAATCCTGACCAACCTGCCCGCAGCCTGGGTGCTGGGCGTCGCGGGCGCCCTGATCGTGGCAGAGGTTGGCACCCTCGTGGGCGTTCGTGCTCCCAGGCGTTACTGCGGTTCTCGCCCTCGGCTATCTGGGTCGGTCGGAACCGACCCCACCAACCGCGGCATCACGGTGCGCACGCCGCCGATCCACTGGCACACGCGAGCCCGGCGGACACGGTCAGCCAGTCGCGGCCGTCGCGCTCGGTCGGTGGGCCCAGAGACGGCAGAGACGGATGGAGAAAAGATGGATGGATGGATGGATGAAAAGAGTGGATGGAAGGGTGTTCACCAATGACGGAGCGTGGTGGGCTGTATGCGGATTGGATAGGCCTACCGGTCGGTAGTCACCTATGAGGAGGGCTCCAGATCACACCTGGATGAGCTCTGGATTGTCGACTGCCGAGGCTCGGTCGAGGTGTCGGTTTGAGCGATCGTGCCGTGTCAACCAGACCGGGGACAGTCCCGCCCGGCAATCCCAATGACTAAACGGGGCCCGAAGGGTGCGCGGTCGTCTCTCGACGGCGGCCGCGTGAACATGGAAGGCCAGTCCGCCAGTGGTTCCTGCTGAGAAGGACACAGGCTGGAGATGGGAGCTGGCCCGCCAACCGGCTGCGATTCGTGGGAGTTCAGCAGGTCGTGGAACGGACGATTGGCTGTCTTGGCCGGGGCTCGGCATTCGGTCCATTCACTGGCTGTGGGATGACCGCGCCGACCATGCAGGCTCGGTCGCGGCCATCCCGGCGGTGACAAGCCGCGGAGACGAACGGATCAGGATGATCCGCCGTTGAGCGAGCTGACGGTCTCAACTCGCGTGTGCCCCGTCAGCTGCCAGCCGTCTGCCGGCGGAACACCGGTACCGGTGAATTTGGCACCGTGATCGCCGTCGGCGCCGTCTTGCGCGTCACCCGCCGTGTAGAGGAATTCGATCCTGATGTCGTCGACCATCGGCCAACCCTCCGGTGGTGCAGTCAGCGTGACGGCCCCTGTTGCGGGATCCGTCGTCGCAGGCCAGCCCGAGAGCTGTATCTCGAAGCCGAGGCCGTAGATCTCCGTTTTGGAAAACTTGAATCCCTTCGGGGGCTGATGGGTGATGCTCGTGACGAGCGCCTCATCGCCACCGGATTCGCTGTTCCGGGCGATTGTGACGATGTATGCGGCACGACTCTGAGGTGCCACCGACTTTGGGCTTTGGTACCGCATCGTGAAGTCTCCGATTTCGGTCCTCGCGCTCACCCACGGTTCCCAGCACGGGAAGAGTGGAAACATGTAGTCCCTGGTGTCGCACTCCCGGAGCAGTTGTTGCCCGATCTTGTCGGGCAACAGGTCTCCCGACCCGGACCCGGAACTCCCCTCCGCGCCCGCCGCACCCGTACCGATCATCAGCCCGCCGACGCCGATCGTCACGGCGGCAAGGATCGATGCGCAGCGGCGCATCATGTTCTTGGACAAGATGTTTCTCCATTTCGAATTGCCGGGACCCGGAACCGGGACGTCACCGCGATCGGAGGTCCCCCGACGCGCCTGACGATTGCCGGCCGCCAGGACCACCGGTACGACAACTGCACCTGGTCAGTTGGGACCACAGACGATTGCGACGAAGACACACAGCACCGGGAACAAGAGGCCGCCCGCCACGCTGTTGGCGAGGTCGGTGGATCCGGAGTTCTCGCCGGGGGCCGCGCGGAAGAAGTTGCTGCTGCCGGAATCGGCGACATCGGACGGACTTCCGAGATCGACCGGCGCGGCCGATGCCGAAGCCGCGGTGCCGAAGGCGATGGTTGCGCCGGCCAATGCAACGACGAGTGAGCGCTTCAAGTTGATCCCCTGCACAGTGCTGATTCGACGCCGAGTACGTCCCAGTGATCACACCGCATTCCGCTGCGGTTGTCCCCGGTGAGAACTACCGGGATCCGGCGGGTTGGTCCCCGGTGGTCTTTGCTCATTCGTCGCGTCGCGTCGTGTCGGTGCGGGCGCTGGCGGATGTTTCGGCTCAGTAGGGATGCGAATCGCGCCGCGATCAGGTCGAGGCTGCGCAGAATCAGGCTAGCGCGGCTCGACCGAGAGGGAATCGGCCTCCGAGAACGGTGCGCGGTTTCAACAGGTGAACGCAACGGGCGCTGATGGGTGAACACCCTATGATGGATGGTGGAGAGGTGTTCACCAATGGCGATTCGTCTCGGCTGCATGCGGATTGGATAGGTTGACCAGTCGGTAGTCACACCTAACGAGGCCCCAAGATCGCACAAATCTGGATGAGGTCCAGAGTGTGGGCCGCTCGTCTGTCATCGCTAATGCGGCAGTCCCGACGGTACTTCGCGTAGGCGATTCGGCTCGGATCGGATGGCCCAAAACAATGTCGAGTGCGTTGAACCGGTCCTGTCCGAGTATCTCCGTCACCCCCTGCCGCAGGCGGTGGGGTAGGGGCGGCGGTCACCTTCGGGCGGGCACCCGACCGGTCGGGCGATGCTTCGCGCTGCCTGGCCGCATACACGCCACCAATGGAGGCACCCCGCCGCTGAGTCCGGATGTGTGAACACCGGGAGCGGCGAGGTGTCAGAGCATTCTCCTACCAAGAGGCATGCACGCCTATTGTGTCCGAACGGGTAGGGCGAGTGGCGGGCCGCATGGATGGGGGGATCGGTGTTCGCCAACACCATTGTGGTGACTCGGCGCGGAGCCGGGTTGTGTGCGGGCAGGGAGAGAACTCGCGGCATGTCATCGGCTTCACAACCCATCCCGGGATCACAAGTCTTGTGGAATGCAGTCCATTATCGTCTTGCCGCCGAGGACCGAGCACAGGAGTTCAAACGGGGCCCAGGCCACTGTGTTGGCGAGGGCGGTGGATCCGGAGTTTTGTTGGAGCTGGCTGGACCCGGAGTCTTGGCCGTCGTGCGGGTAGAAGAAGTCGCTGCTGCCGGAACTGCTGCCGGCCCAGGGGGTAGGGAGGGCCGGATCCTCGATGTTTACGGGCGCGGCCGATGCCGAAGCTACGGTGCCGAGGGCGATGGTTGCGCCGGCCAGTGCAACGATGATTGAACGCTTCAAGATGATCCTCTGCGCTAGTGCTGTTTCGACGCCGAGCGACGTCCCAGTGATCACATCGCACCCCGCTGCGGTTGTCCCCGGTGAGAGTTACCGGGATCTGGCGGGTTGGTTCCCGGTGGTCTTTGCGCGTCGCGTCGCGGCGGTGCGGGCGCTGGCGGATGTTTCGGCTCAGTCGGGATGCGAATCGCGGCGCAATCAGATCGACGATGCGCAGAATCCGGCTAGCGCGGCTCGACCGAGAGGGAATCGGCCTCCGAGAACCGTGTGCGGTTTCAACAGGTGAACGCAACAGGCGCTGATGGGTGAACACCCTGTGGTGGATGTAGGGGTGTTCACCAATGACGGAGCGTGTTGGGCTGCATGCGGATTGGATAGCCCTACCGTTCGGTAGTCACACTTAAGGGATGGCTCCAGATCACACAAATCTGGAAGAGTTCCGAGTCTTGTCAGTCCGAGTGCGCTCGAGTCCGGCATAGGCCAGCTCTCCCGGATTGAGATGCAGGACGGGTTTCCGGGACGCCTGCGGCGGCCTCTGGTCGAGGTTGGATTGCTACCGGAAGTCGAGATGGCCGTCCGCCTTGGGTTCGTCTTACAGGACACCCTGAAGCCGCACGTTCCAGCTCTGGTTCCGCGAGAACCTTCCCGCGCACACGGGGGGCCTGGCCATGGTCCGGTTCTCCCACAAACCCTCAAGCGGTGAGTGAGGGTTCCCATTCAAGGTGTGCCGCCGCTTCCCTACTGGCCGTTTTCGGTGGTCGCGGTTTCGCTTGCGCGCCCGAGGTAGTCCGCGGTCTCCGTCACGACGCGCCGCAGCGCCGCAGTGACGGCCGGTGCAGCAAGTTTCAGCGGCACGCGCAATGTAGGACCCGGTTCGATCGCAAACGTCCAGGTCAGTCGCGAACCCGATGCAAGCCGCTCGACGAGCGTGTCCTCGACGAAATGTCGCAGACCGGGGACGGTGAACCTACTGACGTAGAAGGTGTTCCGATACCGGACTCGCGGTGTTTCCTCCCACCGGAAGTACTCCTCTGTGGCCTTCACTGTGGATGGGCGCATCGACAGTTCACGACGCGTGCCCACACCGAACGGGCGTGGTGTGAGGTATCGGGAACCGGTGACGGCTGAGCACCATGCGAGCGCGTTGTCACGGGTCAGTTCGGCCCATGCCGATTCCGCGGAGACCGACAGTGCAACCGAGAAGCGCCGGACGAACGAAGCCGTCTCCAGATGCATCTCGTCGCCTGCAGACAGGTCGAACCACTTCGTCATCGCACAATCCTAGGACTACCGCTCCGATCGGGACGGGCACCACTGCGGGCCGCCCTGGATGAGGTCGAAAACGACCTGCACAACGCACTAGGGAAGATTGCAACCATCCGAAAGTCACTGACCATGCCCCCCTACGACGCGGCCACGCCGCCGGATACGCCGAGGCCGCCGAGCGCGAGCACCTGCACGACGCCGACCGCGCCGACGATCCCACCACTTGGTTCACGGGTCCGGGACTGGCAGGCCCCCCTCGGGCACGCCAAGGAACCACGCGAGAACACCGCCATCTATCGCCGCGAGTCACACTGTTGGGCTACGCCCGAGTCTCGACCGCCGACCAGAACCCCGATCTCCAGAGCGACGCACTGAGTGCCGCGGGCTGCTTCAAGGTGTGGACCGACATCGCGTCCGGCGCCAAGACCGATCGGCCGGAACTCGCCGCCCTCATGGATGTACTGCGGTCCGGCGACACCCTCGTCGTGTGGCGGCTCGATCGCCTAGGCCGTTCCCTGCCGCACCTCATCGAGACCATCGCCGAGCTCGAGCAGCGCGGCGTCGCCTTCCGATCCCTGACCGAATCCATCGACACCTCGACCGCCGGCGGGCGGCTCATCTTCCACGTCTTCGGTGCACTCGCAGACTTCGAGCGCAGCCTCATCAGGGAAAGGACAGTCGCCGGCCTCGCGGCGGCCCGCGAGCGGGGCCGTGTCGGGGGCCGCCCGGCCGCTCTCACCCCGGCGAAGAAGCGCCAGGCGAACAAGGTGCGCGCAGAGGGCGTACCTATGTCGGAGATCGCCGAGGTGCTCAAGGTCGCGCGGAGCACGCTGTACCGACATCTCGGCTACACATGGATGGAAATGGATGGTGGTGGAGTGGGGTGGTGGAGTAGATGGATGGTGGGTGGAGAGGTGTTCACCCATGGCGGTTCATCGTGGGCTGCAGGCGGATTGGATAGATTGACCGATCGGCTATCACACTTAACGAGGGCCCCAGATCACACAAATCTGGATGAGTTCCAGAGTGCTGGCCGCTCGTCTGGCACCGCTCATGCGGTAGTCCCGACGGTACTTCGCGCAGGCGACTCGGTTCGGATCGGATGGCCCAAAACAATGTCGAGGGCGCCCGACCGGTCCGGGGAGCATCTCCGTCACGTCCCTGCCCCCAGGGCGGTGGGGCAGGGGCGGAGGCCACCTCGGACGGGCATCCGACTGGTCGGGCGCCGCTCTGCGCCGCCTTACCGCGTGCACGCCACCAATGAAGGCACCCCGCCGCTGAGTCCGGATGTGTGAACACCTGGAGCGACGGGGTGCCGGAGCATTTCCCTACCAAAAGGCATGCACGCCTACTGTGTCCGAACGGGGGAGGGCGAGTGACGGGCTGCATGGACGGGGATGTTCACCAACGCCATTGTGGTGGCTCACCGCGGAGTCAGGTTTTATGCGGGCAGGGCTTGCGGAACGCAGTCCATTATCGTCTTGCCGCCGAGGAGCACGCACAGCACCTCGAACGGGGCCCAGGCCACATCGCTGGCGAGGTCGTTGGATCCGGAGTCTTGTGCGAAGTCGACGGAGCCGGGGTTTTGGCCGTCGTGCGGATATAGGAAGTCGATGCTGCCGGAGCTGCTGCCGGCCCAGGGGGCAGGGAGGAACGGGTTTTCGGGGTCGACGGGCGCGGCCGATGCCGAAGCCACGGTGCCGAGGGCGATGGTTGCGCCGGCCAATGCAACGATGATTGAACGCTTCAAGATGATCCTCTGCGCTGGTGCTGTTTCGACGCCGAGCGACGCCCCTGTGATCACACCGCATCCCGCTGTGGTTGTCCCCGGTGAGAGTTACCGGGATTCGGTGGGTGGGTACCGGTGGCCTTCACTGATTCGTCGCGTTGGTGCGGGTCGGCGGATACCTCGGCTCAGTCTGGATGCGGATCGCGCCGCAGTCAGGTCGAAGATGCGCCGAATCCGGCCAGCGCGGCACAGCAGAGAGGGAATCGGCTTCCGAAAGCCGTCTGCGGTTCCAATAGGTGAACGCAACGGGCGCTGATGGGTGAACACCCTGTGGATGGAGGGGTGTTCACCAATGTCGGAGCGCGCTGGGCTGCATGCGGACTGGATAGGTTGACCAATCGGTAATCACACTTAAGGACTGCTTCAGATCACACAAATCTGGATCAGTTCCAGATGGTGACGAAGGCATTCGGTACGACCCGCAGAATGTCGTCGGTACGTCACAGCTCCGGCTAGTCGTGTGCGAGCACCCCAGGGGCCGATCCAGGTCCCGACGCGTAGGCGTCGGGACCCGCATCGTCCTCTCGCTACGACGGATCGACGGAACTGGCCGCGCCGGACTCTTCCCGAAGGATGGGGAGTCCAACGTTGAATGCGTGGATCCCCACTGTGGTAGCAATTTTCAGCACCTCGAGGATTTCCTGAGTCGTGACGCCAATGTCGAGGGCTGTGCGAATGTGCCGGCGAACGCCTGGTTCGTACAGGTGGGTGCAGGCCGCGTCGATGGCGATGCACAACATCTGGACCACTTGCGGCGAGAGGACCCCGCTTTCGTAGGGCTGCATGGTTGCAGTCATGTATTGCTCCGCCCACTCCGGATCGAGTTCCTCGAGCCCGTTCCACAATGGGTTCCACGTCCCGGCTTCCTTCATCCGCGCAACGATCCCCGGAGAGCTGTCGCGTTGCCCCGGATTCACTGGCCCAGCCCGGAGCCAACCGCTGTAGCGGAAGCGGAGGAGAGTTCGCGCTTGAGGAGCTTGCCGGTGGCGGTCATCGGCAGTGCGGTGGCGAACTCGACAGAGCGGGGATACTTGTAGCTGGCCATCCGCTCCTTGCACCAGCCGATCAGTTCCGGCTCGGTGATCTGCGCACCGGGTTCGGGGATGACGTACGCCTTGATCTCCTCGCCGTACCTCTCGTCGGAAACGCCGATGACGGCGGCGAGCGACACCGAGGGGTGAGTGATCAGCACTTCTTCGATCTCGCGGGGGTAGACGTTGAATCCGCCGCGGACGATCATGTCCTTGGCGCGGTCGACGATGTAATAGAAGCCGTCGGCATCGCGGCGGGCGAGATCGCCCGTGCGGAACCATCCGCTCTGGATCGACTCGGCGGTTGCGTCGGGGCGACCGTAGTAGCCCTTCATGATGTTGTGGCCGCGGATCGCAATCTCACCGACCGTGTCCACGCCCTCGATGGTGTTCCAATCGGGGTCGACCAACTTCACCTCTACGCCCCAGATCGGGATGCCGATCGAGCCGGGCCGTGGGTCACGTTCGGGGTCGCTGAAAAGGGCGATAGGCGAGGTCTCCGACAGCCCGTAGGCTTCGAGAATCTGGACACCGAATCGGTCCGCGAAACGGTCGAGGATCTCCACCGGCAGTGCGGCGCCACCGGAGATGGCGCGGCGGAGGTTGTCGGCGATTCGCGTGACGTTGACCGAATCATCAACTGCCCCAAGCAGGCCCCAGTACATCGTCGGAACACCTGCGAACATCGTGATCGACTCACGCTCCATGATCGTCAGCGCTGCGCCAGCATCGAAACGTGGCAACATGACCAACGTGGAGCCCACCGCGAACCCGGCGTTCATGTTGACCGTCTGCCCGAACGAATGGAACAGGGGGAGGGTTACCAGATGGGTATCCGGCCGGCCCGGAGTGCTGTCGAACAGTCGATTGGAAGCAATGGCGTTCATCGCCATATTTGCATGGGTCAGCTCGGCGCCCTTCGGCCGGCCGGTCGTTCCGCTCGTGTAGAGGATAACGGCGGTGTCAGTGGCCTCACGCACCGCCGACTCGAACTCTGTGGGCTGGCTGGGAAGCACTGCCGACAGGGCAGCGATCCGCTCGTCACCGGCGGTGTCGTCCGCGCCTATCACGAACATCGTTCGGCACCCGGGCACTTCGTGGAAGGCCGCCCGCCCATACTTTCCGATCGGCAGGTCCGGACCGCCCTCGAAGCAGAAGTAGGCAGTGGCTCCAGCATCCGTCAGGTGGTAGGCAATCTCGCTGCCCTTCAACAGGATGTTGAGTGGAACGACCACTGCGCCCGCCTTGAGGATCCCGTAGTAGACGATCGGGAACCAGGGCAGGTTGGGGCAGGAGATCGCGATCCGGTCACCGGGCTCGATCCCGGATTCGACGAGGAGGTTCGCGATCTGGTTCGACAGGGCGTCGGTCTCGGCGTAGGTGAGCCGTTCTTCTCCCAGCACCAGCGCGTCACGGCTGGGGTACTTACGGGCCGAGTCTTCCAGAAACATGGATAGATTGAGCATCGGGTTCTCTCAGTACTGTTGAGGTGCAGATGGATTCGGGCTGATCAGGATTTCGTCGAGGCATTGGCCTGGCGTTGTTCTGCGAGGCGTTCGAAGAACCCGAGCAGTGACGGGTCGTCGATTCCGTCGAGGTTGACGACGTCTTCGACCCGGCCGCCCTGGAGTACCCGTTTGAGTGGGACCTCGATCTTCTTCCCGGTCCGGGTGTGTGGAATCCCGACGACTTCGAGGACGTCGTCGGGCACGTGGCGGGGGGACACCTGGTCGCGGATGGCCGAGCTGATCTTGCTGGTCAGGCCGGCGTCGAGGACGTGGTTGTCGTGGAGCACGACGAAGAGGGGCATCCAGTACGAGCCATCGGCTTGTTCGATACCGAGGACCAGGGCCTCGGCAATCTCTGGGAGAGCTTCGACAGCAGAGTAGATATCGGAGCTACCCATCCGGACACCGTTGCGGTTGAGGGTTGAATCTGACCGCCCGTGTACTGCGACGGTTCCGTCGTCGTAGATGGTGGCCCAGTCGCCTTGTCGCCAGACGCCGGGATAGGTGTCGAAGTATGCGTCGTGGTACTTCGTTCCGTCGGGATCGTTCCACAGTGCGATGGGCATGTTCGGAAGCGGCCTGGTGACAACGAGATCGCCCACGGCCCCTCGAACAGGGTTGCCGTTCATGTCCCATGTCTCGAGAGCGACGCCGAGGCAGCGTCCGGAGATCCGTCCGATGCGGACCGGGCGAGTCGGAACGGCGCCGGCGAGGGCCCCGGCGACGTCGGTGCCGCCGCTCATCGACCACAACGGGACGTCACCGACTGCGTCGTACGCCCACCGGTACAGGTGCTCACTCAATGGAGCGCCGGTGCTGCCGACCGCGCGCAGCTTCGACAGCGGGTGGTCGACTTTCGGATGTGCGCCGGCATCGGCACATGCTTGGAGATAACCGGGGCTGGTGCCGACAAAGGTGGCGCCGGTGTCCGCGGCGAGCTTCCACAGTGAGTCTGTGTGTGGGTAGGTTGGGGAGCCGTCGTAGCACACGATCGACGCTCCCGAGAGCAGGACAGTGACCTGCATGTTCCACATCATCCAGCTCGGCGAGGTGTACCAGAGCACCCGGTCGCCGGATCCGATGTCCCAGTGCAGACCCATCTGTTTGACGGTTTCGACCAGGATGCCCCCGTGACCGTGCACGAGGCCCTTCGGTCGACCTGTCGTTCCGGAGGAGAACAGTACCCACAGCGGGTGGTCGAAATCGACTTCCGTGAAACTGGAGCGGGCTACTCGCCCGGAGATCGCGGCAGCCCAGTCGTGCCATGCCGGCGACGAGCCGTCGGATCGGGTGCCGGCGAGCGTGTTGTCCGGAGATATATGTTGCACCACAACGACATCGGTCAAGGACTGCAGCCCCGCCGCGATCTGCGTGACTGCCTCGATGCGCGAATGCTGTCTGCCGGCGTAGGTGTATCCGTCGGCAGCGATGAGGACCTTCGGTGCGAGTTGCGAGAATCGGTCGATGACGGCATCCGGTGCGTAGTCTTGTCCGACCGATGCCCAGGTGGCGCCGAGTGTTGCCGTTGCAAGGAAGGCGATCACGGTTTCGGCGATGTTGGGCAGGTACCCCACGACCACGTCGTTGCGTCCGACCGCGCGTGCCTCGAGCTCGGCCGCCAGTACGAGCACCTGCTCACGCAGTTCCGACCGGGTCAGTGTTCGTACGACGCCCGACTCGTCCGCTGCCACGACTGCAGCGGAATCCGGGTCTCCTCTGTCGAGCAGGGCTCGCGCAAAGTTGATCCTTGCGCCCGGGAACCAGCGTGCGCCGGGCATCTGGTCGTCGAGGAGTACTGCGTCGTAACTGCTTTCGCTGTCGAGGCCGAAGAAGTCCCACACCGAGGACCAGAACGACTCGAGGTCGGTGACGGACCATTGCCAGAGGTCTTCGTAGTCGTCGACCTCGATGCCCCGAACGTCGTTGACGTATTCGGCGAACCGCGTCAGTGTGGTGTCGGCGCGCTCAGTTGAGTCGGGGCTCCACAGAATTCCACCTGGTGAATCAGTGGACTGCATGGGTGTCCTTTCCGGATGAGGTCGTTCATCGTTGTGCCAGTGGGTGCTACGGGCCGACGGGCGCCGCAGCAGATATCAGTTCGTTGATCAGTTCGACGGCAGCGGGCCATTCGCCGTATCCCGACGCGGGGTTGAGGTGTCCGACCTCGCCGAGGTTCACCAGCCGACTACCCCACGAGTCCGCGAGGCGGGTGACATCTGCGTAGTCCGCGAGCGGGTCGTCAAGGCTGCCGGCGACGATGCTCGGGAAGGGGAGTGGCCCACGAGGCGTCGGGGTCCAGCCCAACTCTGCGAGAGTGTCCGGGGACGGGTAGCCGGCCGGAAGTGGAGTGTCGAAGTTCGGAGGCGTGGCGAGCAGTGCTCCCGCAATACGTTCGGTGTTCGGGTGACCTTGCGCCCAGTGGACCGAGGTGAGGACACCTGCACTGTGCGCGACGAGGATTGCGCGGCCGGGGACGGTGGCCAGGGTCTCGTCGAGCGCTGCCAGCCGCTCGTCCAAGCGGAGACTGCCGTCGTTGCTCGGCGCGACAGTTCGCGTTCCGGGAATGCCGGCGGCAAGGATCGTCTGCCAGTGGTCTTCGACGTGTCCGCGAAGCCCAGGGACGATCACGATGGTGAATTCGCCCGAATGTGTCATCGTGTACTCACTTTCTGATCGTCGATCGAGTTCTGGGTGAGAGCACTGAGTCTCTTCAACCCCGCTGCGTAGTAGCGCTTTCCGATGATCAGCGCGATGGCGGCGAAAACGGATGCAACGGGAACGATCTGCAGCGCTCCGTTGAGCCCGACACGGTCGGCGAGGGCGCCGGCGACAACTGGGCCCGGCGCCAGCCCGATCAGGCTGTTGGCCAGAGTCACGGTTCCGAATGCGGAGGCCCTGACCGATGCATGGGTGAGGTTGGCGACCATCGCGCCGGCGGGCCCGGCGATCCCCGCGGCGAAGAACGCTCCGCAGCCCAGGAGAATCATCTGCAGTGCACCGGGTTCGAGACTGAATGCAGCGAAGAGGAGGACCGCGGAGGCCAGGCAGAAGACGATCGACGCCGTCCACCTCTTGCTGTGGTCGACGCGGCTCACCCTGTCGGAGATCATCCCGCAGCCGATCATTCCGATGCCGATTATCAGGACGAAGGCCGAGGCCATCAGGGCTGCCTTGTCCGGAGCAAGCGCGTAGTACCGGTTGACGTAGCTCGGCAACCAGGTCATCAACGCTCCGCCGACGAACATTTGCAGGCCGCTACCGACGTACGCGCTGATGACCGATGTGCCCTTGAACAGACTCGACAGGGGAACCCGGACATCACCCGCATCACTTGGTGTCTGAAGCCCGTCGTCCGGATGCTGATGCAGGGCGAGGCGTCGCTCGTTGACACAGGACCGGAAGGCGACGACGAGGACGAGTCCGATGATTGCCATTGCGCCGAAGGCCCAACGCCAGCCGAAGTTGACCGCGATGACGCCGCCGAGTGCCACGCCCGCGACAGATCCGAACATTCCACCGGACATGAACGCACCGGTCAGGGAAGCACGCAGGCGGGGGGCGAACAGTCCCACGACGACAGCCGCACCGATGCTGCCGTAGGCGGCCTCACCGACACCGACGAAGAAGCGTCCGACGAGCAGTTGGCCGTAGCTGTCTGCGAAAGCGCAGAACAACGTGGCCACGCTCCACAGTGAGGCGGATGCGACCAGCATTCGCACACGACCCCATCGGTCGGCCGCAACCGACAGGGGAAAGGTCAGCATGCCGACCATCAACGCTACGACGCCGGTCAGAGATCCGAGATGTGCATCGGACAGATCCCACTCCGACTTGAGGATCGGGAACACGGCGCTGACAACCTGCCGCGACATGTAGTCGGACAGCATCAAGGAGAAGGTGAGTACGAACACGACCCACGGATAGATGCCTGACAATCTGGTCGGCGGAGCCAACTCCTCTGCCTTGTCGTGATCGGCGACTGCAAGGCCCATGCTGGGTTCTCCTCGATGTTTGGGCCGTCTGGATGTCGGCACTCATTCGGGTATCGGTACGGCGGTTCGGTGCGCTCGTCTGGTGGCAGCACGATGGGCCCGCGAGATTCGGTCCCGGGCGTGGGTGGATCCTGGGCGGCGCGAGTTTGCGTGCTCGCGCCGCCCAGGAGTGCCAGTGGTGATCGTCAGGCGTGGTGGGTGAATCCGACCTGGCCGGGCTTGCGGTTCGGTGCGTAGCCGAGCTTGGCCAGGGTCTCGTCGGCGTCGGCGTAGCTCTCGCCGATCCGGAAGATGTCCCGGGCCTCCTTGCCGGTGGCGACCTCACGGCCGAGTTCGTTCGCGATCCGCACGAGCTGCTTGACCTGCTCGACCGAGGTCATCTTCTCGCCCTTGCGGCCCCACAGGGTGTCCTCGTTGCCGCAGCGGGTGTGCAGTCCCATCGCGATCCCCATCGCGTTGACCGGGAGCACGCTGCGCATGAGGGTCTCGAGGGTCAGGCAGGCGCCGTCCGGCACCCGCTGGACGAAGTTCATGATGTTGTACGGGTTCGGCCCCTCCTGTCCGCCGCCGATGGCCACCCAGGTCAGGTTCAGCGGGCCGGTGTAGACGCCGCGGCGGATCAGCCGCTCCACCGTCTCCAGCTGAGCGAGCGAACCGAGCTGGAACTGTGGCTGAATCCCTGCGGCCTGCAGCCGGCGAAGGTGCTCCTCGACCCATTCCGGGCCGGCGGGCACGGTCATCTCGCGGTATGCCGCAGCGAGCTCGGGACGCTCCATGGACGTGCCGGCGAGGTCGTCCGCGGTCATCAGTTCCATGAGATTCATCTGGCTGGTGTTGATCGCGATCGTCACCTGGTCCGGCTTCGGGTCGAGTTCGGCCAGCATGTGCCGGGTGTCGTCCGACAGCCACTTCGCGTCGGAGCTGTCGCCCTCCGGGGAGAACGAGATCGAGCCGCCGACCTGCAGGATCATGTCCGGCACCGCCTCGCGGAGGCGGCTGAGCAGCTCGTTGAACTTGGAGAGTCGCTTGCTGCCCTTGCCGTCGAGCTCACGCACGTGGATGTGCAGCACCGTGGCACCGGCCTCGTAGCAGTCGACGGCGGCCTGGACGTGCTCATCCATCGTCAGCGGCAGGTCCTCGCGGAAGTCGTCCGGCTCCCACTCGGGGCCGTAGGGGGCCACCGTGATGACCAGTTTCTCCTGGGTCTCCGGGAACAGTGAATCGTCGTGGAAATGCATTGCGTAACTCCGTTTCTGGTTGTGGGACGTGATGTGATCGGTAGTGGGCTCAGAAGGGTCGGTCGCCCGTGATCCCGGCGCGCTCCATCTTTCGGACTGCCGGCCAGTAGTCCTGGACGGCGTAGTGCTGGGTAGACCGGTTGTCCCAGATGGCGACGCTGTTGGGCGTCCATCGCCAGCGCACCTGGTACTCCGGGATCGAGGCCTGACTGACGAGGTAGCGCAGCAGGTCGCCGGCGCCGGGGGCGTAGTCGATTCCGCAGCGCACGTTCTCGGGGGTGTGGAAGTTGGTGAGGTGGGTGGTGAAGACGTTGACGAACAGGACCTTCTCGCCTGTCTCCGGGTGAGTGCGAACCACCGGGTGCTCGGCGTCAGGGAACCGTTCCTTGAGTTCGAGCCGCTTCTCGATCGGCATACCGGCACCGAAGGTTGCCTCGATGCTGTGGCGTGCCCGCAGGTCCGCGATCTGCTCCTTGACGCGGTCAGGGAGCCGCTCATAAGCCAGTGCCATGTTCACCCAGATGGTGTCGCCGCCGACCGCAGGGCCCTCGACGCAGCGGAGCACGGATCCCATCGGCGGGTTCTCGCGCCAGGTGGCGTCGCAGTGGAAGGCGTTCTCGTAGTGCTCGGGCGGGCTGTCGAGGTCCTTGTAGATCCGGACCAGGCCTGGGTGCTCGGGATCGCTGCCGACCACGGGATGGTCTTCGAGCGGGCCGAACCGCTCGGCCAGGGCGACGTGTTCGGCGCGGCTCATGTCCTGGTCGCGGAAGAAGAGCACCTTGTGCTCGAGGAGCAGCGACTTCAGTTCGGCGAACAGGGCGGCGTCGCGGGACACCTCGGAGAGGTCCACTCCGTGGAGTTCGGCGCCGATGCTGCAGGTCAACGGCCGTGCATCCATCGGTGTCACGGCCGCTGGCCGGCTGGGTGCGAATTCAACGGTGGTCATGACGCTCTCCTGTGCAAGCTGGAAGTAGTGGGTCGAGGGGGAAGCAATGGATGGCAGCACCGTCGCCGCGTTCGAGATGCGCGCCGACTACGTTGAGATACAGGGTGTTCGGGATCAGAAGGAGAACACCGACGAGCCGATGGTCTTGCCCGATTCGAGGTCGCGGTGCGCCTGCGCTGCTTCTTCGAGCGCATAGTGCTGGTTGATCTCGATCTTGATCCGCCCCGCCGCGACGTGCCCGAACAGCTCCCCGGCAAGATCCGCCCGCTCGGCCGGCTCGGCGATGTAGTCCGCGAGCGCGGGACGCGTGAAGAAGAGCGATCCCTTCAGCGCCAACTTCATCGGCTCGATGGGCGGAAGCGGGCCGGATGCCGTCCCGAATGCCACCAGGAGCCCACGGCGCGCAAGTGAATCCAGCGAGGTCTCGAACGTCGACGCCCCGATGCTGTCGAAGACCACAGGAACCCCAGCTCCGTCGGTCAGATCGCGGACCCGCTCCGCCACATTCTCACGGGTGTAGATGATCACGTGGTCGCATCCGTGAGCACGGGCCACCTCCGCCTTCTGATCGTTGGATACCGTGCCGATGACGTTGAGGCCCAACAGCTTCGCCCACTGGGAGAAGATGAGGCCGACACCGCCTGCGGCGGCGTGCAGCAGGACCGTGTCCCCTGAGCGCAACGGGTAGATCCGACGTAGCAGGTAGGACGTGGTCAGTCCACGCATCGTCATCGCGGCGGCGGTCTCGAACTCGATGCCGTCCGGCAGGGAAATGAGATGCTCAGCGGGCATGACCCGTTCGGTGCTGTAGGCGCCGAGCGGGCTGCCGGTGTAGGTGACGCGGTCTCCTTCCCGGAATCGAGTGACCCCGGTGCCGACCGCTTCGATGACACCCGCCGCCTCGACACCCATGCCAGCAGGCAGGGGCGCGGGGTACAAACCGGTACGGAAGTAGGTGTCCGCGAAGTTCAACCCGACCGCCTCGTGACGGATTCGCACCTCTCCGGGGCCCGGTTCGCCGACCTCCACGGACTCCCACTTCAAGACCTCAGGTCCACCGGTCTCGTAGAAGCGAATCGCTTTCGCCATTGTCGTGACTCCTCACTCATCGGACGCGCCGCGTACGAACGCGCCTCTACCTGCAGGTCCGCGCAACTTCGTCGAGAAACAATCTGGTGACGTGCTCCCGGCTGTGATGCGGACTACAGAGAAGTTATCGGTAAGATCGGGGACACACTTACCTTGATGTGGCATCTGACTTACCATTTGGAGGCACCCTTGAGCGTCCGTCCACTCGCGCGTTACGCGGCGCTGCACGGGTACATCGAACTCGCGGAGCCGTTGGGGATCGACCCGATCAAGGTCCTGCGCGCGGCAGGCCTGGACCCAGCGGGGATGGATGTCCAGGACCGGTGGGTGCCGGCCGCGGCCATCTCTCGCGTGTTGGAGACGTCAGCGGTCGCTGCGCGGCGGGAGGACTTCGCGCTTCTGCTTGCCCAGCACCGCCGGTTCTCCAATCTCGGCCCCCTGAGCGTCAGCATCAGAGAGGCGCCGGACGCGCGCAGTGCCCTCGAAACGCTGATTCGGTACCAGCACATGTACAACGAGGCGCTGCATCTTCACCTGTCGGAACGACGAGACCTGACCACCCTCATCGTGAACTACGACACGAAGGCGGACGTGGGAACCCGGCAGGCCCTTGAGCTGGCGACGACGGTGGGCTACCAACTGCTGCGAACCATCCTCGGAGACGCGTGGCGCCCCGTCGCGGTGTGCTTTCAGCATGGACCGCCCAGCGATACCGGCACTCACCGAAAGGTTTTCGACTCAGACGTCCGATTCGACCAACATTTCACTGGAATCATCTCCACCACAGCCGATCTCAGGAAGCCAAACCGTATGTCGGATCCCATGCTGAGGTCGTATACGCGCACCCTGCTCGAATCCGTCGAGACCGCCAACCCGCCAACTGTCTTGACACGAGTCCGTGAACTGATCGAACTCTTGTTGCCCACGGGGAGATGCTCGCTCGATCAAGTTTCGCGCAGCCTCGGCGTTCACAGAAAGACCGTGCACCGCCATCTCGCGCAATCGGGCGAGACATTCACGTCCGTGCTCGATTCGATCAGAGTTGAACTCGCCGAACGCCTTGTGGCAGACAACCGCTACTCGCTGACCGAGATCTCTGAGATGCTCGCCTTCTCGACCCCCAACAGCTTCTCCCGCTGGTTCCGTGGGCACTTCGGGGTCAGTGCGCGGGTCTGGCGGGCATCGGCGCAGGTGGGTGAGGATTTCGCATCGTCGTAGTCGAGGTGCCGGCGGAGTACGGGAGTCGCCAGTGTGAGGGGAACGCTGTAACGAGGTTGGGCGTCAGGTGGCAGTCGAACCGGGCGCCGCCGCGCCGACCGTTTCCACGACCACGAACGCACCATGGTGCTCAACTACTTCGGTCCGCTACGGCTGACGCTGGCGCTGCTGCCGTCGATGCTCGAGAGGAGGAGCGGGCACGTGATGAACGTTGCGACGTGGGGCGTCCTCAGGCGGATTCAACCAGTCGTCAAGAGACAGAACATCGCAACACGCGAGTTCTGTGGCGCAAAGACTCCTGCCGGATTTCTCCATCCGCGGACTGTGTGGTGCCGGATCTTGAGGACATCGGACACCGCCCGGAGGGCACGCAATCGAACCGAGACAGTTCGGGCGTTTCGGGAAGGGCTGATGCATAAGGGCATTGATGTCTTCGTTGGTGCCGCGCCCCACGGGCTTATCGAGTCGGCGAAGTAGATCGTGACCCCCGCGTCGGCGGTGAACGGGCGTGCTCGGAGACCTCCTTGCCGCGATCCCAGGTGACGGAGCGACGCAGTTGGTCAGGAAATGCCGTGATCGCCTCCGGGACGGAGCAAACCCGATGATCAGATCTCTCTACGTGAGGGCCCGGTTCGTGCGAACCGGGCCCTCAAGTGGTGTCAGCGGCCCCGGGTTCTCACTCGCCGGAGCCGCCGGCTACTGAAAGACTGTCTCTTTCGATGCCCCAGAATCAGCGCAACTCTCGTTTGAGAATCTTCCCTGTCGCAGTCATCGGCAGGGAGTCGACAAACTCGATCTTGCGAGGGTACTTGTACGCTGCCATCTGATCTTTCGCCCAGGCGACGAGTTGTTCCTCGGTGACGTTGACACCCGGCTCGGGGATGACGAATGCCTTGATTTCCTCGCCGTGACTGGCATGAGGCACTCCCACCACAGTTGCGAGCGAGACGGCGTGATGCGTCATGAGTGCTTCCTCTACCTCGCGGGGGTAGACGTTGAAGCCACCGCGAATGATCAAGTCCTTTGCGCGATCGACGATGTAGTAGAAGCCGTCATCGTCTCGCCTCGCAAGATCGCCGGTGCGGAACCAGCCGTCCTGCAGCACCTCTGCGGTGGCCTCGCGCCGGTTGCGGTAACCCTTCATGATGTTGTGGCCACGAATTGCGATCTCGGCCACCACATTCGCAGCGTCTACAGTGTTCCACTGCTCGTCGACCAGGCGCACCTGCACGCCCCACATCGGCTTTCCGATCGAACCGGGGCGGCTGCCGTCGGGCTCGAGGCTGTTGCACAGTGCAAGCGGAGAGGTCTCCGACAGCCCGTAGGCTTCGAGGATCTTGACGCCGAACCGCTTCCGGAACTGAGTGAGTATCTCAACCGGTAGCGCGGCACCGCCGGAAATCGCGACGCGGAGGTTATCCTCGAGGCGTTTGACGTCCACGTTCTCGTCCAGAGCCGAGAGCAGGCTCCAGTACATGGTGGGCACCCCGGCAAAGACGGTGACCCGCTCCCTCGCCATCAAGGCCAGCGCTGCGGGGGCATCGAACCGTGGCTGCAAGACGATCGTCGCGCCGGTGGACAGGCCGCCGTTCATGTTCGCCGTTTGGCCGAAGGAGTGGAAAAGCGGCAGCACTGACAGATGGGTATCACCCCGATCCGGGCGGAAGTCGAACTGGCGACTGGCCGCCACAGCGTTCATCACCATGTTCGAGTGGGTCAGCTCGGCGCCCTTGGACTTGCCTGTGGTCCCGCTCGTGTAGAGGATGACTGCGGCGTCGTCGGTCTCACGAGCCACGGCCTCGAACTCCGGGGACTTGGATGCGAGCAAGGCCGCGAACACGCTGCTGTCGTCGGTCAACACGGGGGCGTCCTGGTCCATGACAAACAGGTGCGAGCAGCCGGGCGTCCGTTCGAACCCCTCCCGTGCGTACTCCCCGATCGGTAGATCATCCGACCCCTGGAAGCAGAAGTACGCCTTGGCATCTGAATCGCGGAGGTGATACTCGACCTCCTGGCCCTTGAGGAGGATGTTCATCGGAACGACGACGGCTCCGGCCTTGAGGATGCCGTAGTAGACGATCGGGAACCACGGCAGGTTTGGGCACGAAAGGGCAACCCTGTCTCCAGGCTCGACGCCGCGGTCCACTAGAAGGTTCGCCACGCGATTTGCCAACGCGTTGGTCTCCGCGTAGCTGTAGCGATGTGGATCGAGCACCAGCGCATCACGGTCCGGGTACTGCCAGGCGGAATCTTCCAGGATCATGGACAAATTGAGCATCGGACTTCTTTCGAGAGCGTTTGCGTGATGGGCGGGGATCAGGAGATGGCTGATACGGCGCGCCGGCTGGCGGCGAGCCCGTGGAAAAAGTCCAGCAACGACGCGTCGTCGACGGCGTCACTGCTGATCACTTCGTCAACCTCGGCGCCCTGCAGGATCCGCTTGATGGGCACCTCGATCTTCTTCCCCGTCCGAGTGTGCGGCAGGGCGGGGACAGCGAAGATCTCGTCGGGGACGTGCCGGGGTGAGAGCTTCTCGCGAATCTCTGACTTGATGTGGTTGCGCACCGAGGCATCGAGGTGCCAGTCGGGCTCGAGGACGACGAACAGCGGCATCCAGTAGGTGCCATCGGACTGCTCGGCGCCAATCACGAGCGCCTCGACGACCTCCGGCATGGACTCGACGACGGCGTAGATGTCGGAGCTGCCCATCCGGATTCCGTTGCGGTTCAGCGTGGAATCGGATCGTCCATGGATGACGACCGCGCCGTTGTCGTCGATGGTGACCCAGTCACCTTGCCGCCACACTCCCGGATAGCCATCGAAATACGCGTCTCGGTATTTCGCCCCCTCGTGGTCATTCCACAGCTTGATCGGCATGCTGGGCAGGGGCCTGCGGATGACAAGCTCGCCGACTCCGCCTTCGACCGCGTTGCCCTGCTCATCCCACGCATCGACGGCCGCACCCAGGCAGCGGGCGGAGATCTTGCCGGCCCACACCGGAAGCGTCGGTACTCCGCCGACCAACGCACTGGCCAAATCTGTGCCGCCGCTCATCGACCACAGAGGCAGATCGCCGACGTGATCCCGGGCCCATACCTGAAGGTGGGCCGCCAGCGGTGAGCCGGTGCTGCCCATCGCACGCAGCCGGTGGAGATCGAACTGTTCCGCAGGGCGGACGCCGTCGTTGGCGCAGGATTGCAGATAGCCCGGGCTGACGCCGAGGAAGGTGACGTCGAGATCAGCTGCGATCTGCCACAGGCAGCTGCTGCCGAGGTAGGTCGGCGAGCCGTCGTAGCAGACGATGCTGCCGCCGCAGAGCAGCGAGGACACTTGGGTGTTCCACATCATCCAGCTCGGAGAGGTGTACCAGAAGAGACGGTCATCGGCACGCAGATCCCAGTGCAGCCCAGTCTGTTTCACCTTCTCAATGAGAACTCCGCCGTGCCCGTGCACCAATCCCTTGGGGCGCCCGGTCGTGCCGGAGGAGAACAACACCCACAGCGGATGGTCGAACGGGACGCTGACGAAGAACCCGAGGCCCTCCGCCGCCATCGCCTCATTCCAGCGGCGCCATTTCACGGAAGGCCGACTGTCCCGGACCTCCGCCACATTGCCCTGGTCCCCCACATTGTCGATGACGATCACTTCGGTGACGGACGGCAACTGAGCCACAATCTCATCCACGGCGGCGACACGAGAATGGAGCTGGCCATTGAACCGATAGCCGTCCGCAGCGATGAGAACCCTCGGCTCGAGCTGGCCAAACCGGTCGACCACCGCCTGCGCGGCGTAATCCTGTCCCACCGACGACCAGACCGCCCCGATCGCCACGGTCCCGAGGAACGCCACGACCGCCTCGGCGATGTTCGGCAGATACCCGGCCACGACATCGCCAACGCCAACCCCCGCGGCGCCGAGCTCGGCCGCAAGCGCAAGTACCTGCTCCCGCAGCTCAGCCCAGGTTACCTCGGTCCGGTCGCCGCTTTCGGCGATGTAGATGATCGCCGTCGCGTCAGGATCTCCACGCCCCAACAAAAACCGGGCAAAGTTCAGCTCGGCGCCGGGGAACCATCGAGCACCCGGCATCGCATCATCGGCGAGGACCTGGTCGTAACCTGATTCCTCATCCAATCCGAAAAAATCCCACACGGAGGACCAGAATCCTTCGAGATCCGTTACGGACCAGTTCCACAAGTCCTCGTAGTCCGCAAACTCCAGGCCCTGTGTGGCTCGCACACGTTCCTGGAAACGAGTGAGCGTCGCATCGGCGATCTGCTCATGGCTCGGAGTCCACACAGGGTGGCTGGGTAATGCTGGCGATGACATGGAACCCCTTTCTCGGGATGAAGGTGATGCGGTGCCGGTGTCGACGACTGGCTACTTGAGAAGCTCGTCGAGGAGTTGGTGGCCTTGTTCCCAGTGGCCGTAGCCAGAGGCGGGATTGAGGTGACCGACCTTGCCGGCGTTTACCAAGCGGGCCCCCCAGGACTCGGAGAGCTCAGTGGCGCGATCAAGGGTCGCCAGTGGATCATTCTCGCTCCCCACCACGACGCAGGGGAACGGCAAGCGCTCACGCGGGATGGGGAACCAGCCGGCATCTTCGAGCTCCTGGATATTCGAATGACCCTCCGGCATAGGGCTTTCGAAATCTGGTGGCGTGACCAGAAGTGCGCCCACCACCTGCCGGATGTGCTGCTTGGCCCAGTGCACCGTGATCATGACGCCGGCACTGTGCGCGACGAGTATCACCGGACCCTCAACCTCAGAGAGGACTTCATCCAAAGCGGCGACGCGAGAATCCAGGTTGCGGGTGCCATGGGTGAGGGGAGGCACGGTGCGGGTGTTAGTCAAGGTATCGGCGAGCAGACTCTGCCAATGGTCGGGGTTGTGGTCCCGTAGGCCGGGGACGAAGACCACGGTCGGCGTATCGGTAATGTTCATCTCGACGGATCCTCTGCGGTGCAGTCGGTGTGGTTGGGGGGGTGCAGCACGGGGCGGGGCGTGGTGTCTGGTGTGTACACTCCGCCCCGCCGTTTTCGTTGTGTGGTAGTGGGATTGGGTCAGGCGCGCTGGGGGAATCCGAACTCGCCAGGGCGGCGGTTCGGGGAG
>NZ_BCXG01000037.1 GCF_001894985.1 Rhodococcus tukisamuensis NBRC 100609
GGGTGTCGGGTGTCGGGTGTGCAGTTGTGGGGGCAAACGCCGCGTGGGGTCACCGGTGGGTGCACACTCGGCGGACCACACTGCCGACCGCGCCCGGGACCGCGTCCGGCCGGCGCGATCGGCGTTCACCGCGGCGGCGTCTGGGACGCTGGTCTTTCACCCCGGTCACGTTGTCCCACGCCAACTGCAGGGCTCCCTCGCCGATCCAGCCGAACGTCGGGGGACGGTGCTAGCGGCCGAGCCAGCGGCCGACGGGCGGGAGGAAGAGCGCGGCGACGCCGACGAGCACCAGCCCGGCGTAGCCGAACGGTGCCCACCGCAGCACCCCGCCGGTGGTATCGCCGGCGTCGGCCATCAGGGACCAGAACCCGACCGCGGACGCGACGGATGCCGCCCCGATCGCCGCCAGCGCCATCCTGGCAACACGGCGTCGGCCGGCGAGCAGGTGCAGGCCGACGAGTGCCGCCACCGTCAGAACCGCCGCGACGCCGGCGCTGACCAGCAGGGTGAGCGAGACCGTGTCGGCGATGTCGTGGCGTGCGGCGTCGGGCTGCTCCTCCGCGAGCGTCGCCGCCAGCGCCTCGCGGACGGCGGAGAGGTCGAGCAGGGTGGCGGCGGCGATGCCGCCCAGGACGGCGAACGCGCCGTACCAGGCAGAGCGTGCGAAGGTCACCGCTCGTGGGGTCGACACCTCCCCGGCATCACCGCGCAGCGGCGCGACGGCGAACTCGGGACGGGGCGGTGGGGGTCGGTGCGGCGTCGGAGCGCGCGGTGCGTCGGGGCCGCCTGGTGTGTCCACACCTGGCATCGTATCCGCGCGTTGGCGCCGTCCGACGGTTCCGCGACTCCGGTGCCGGCGCGTCTGCCAGCTAAAAGTCGGCGCATCAGAGGAAATCTGCGGGAGTGGGAACAAACCGGGCATACGCCCCGTTGACCACTTCGACAGGATTGAGCGAGTTTGGCTCAAGTTTGGCTTGACTCTCAGAAACGAGCCGGGCAGACTTGAGCCGGAGACGCTCAGTCTTACTGAGTATTACTAAACCACTCCAGCACTACTCACCCCGGTGCGCCAAGGCCGGGGGTGCTGCAACCAGTAGGAGGAATCACTATGGCTCGTGCGGTCGGTATCGACCTCGGGACCACCAACTCGGTCGTTGCCGTCCTGGAGGGCGGCGAGCCGGTGGTGGTGGCCAACTC
Source organism: Rhodococcus tukisamuensis NBRC 100609 (assembly GCF_001894985.1). Taxonomy (GTDB): domain Bacteria; phylum Actinomycetota; class Actinomycetes; order Mycobacteriales; family Mycobacteriaceae; genus Rhodococcus_G; species Rhodococcus_G tukisamuensis. Next base: position 1,198 of record NZ_BCXG01000037.1, read on the forward strand.
CGAGGGCGCGCGCACCACTCCGTCGGTCGTCGCCTTTGCCAAGAACGGCGAGGTGCTGGTCGGCCAGCCCGCCAAGAACCAGGCGGTCACCAACGTCGACCGGACCATCCGCTCCGTCAAGCGCCACATCGGCACCGACTGGAACGTGGCGATCGACGACAAGAAGTACACCGCGCAGGAAATCAGTGCCCGCACGCTGATGAAGCTCAAGCGTGACGCGGAGGCCTACCTCGGCGAGGAGATCACCGACGCGGTCATCACCGTTCCCGCCTACTTCGAGGACGCGCAGCGTCAGGCCACCAAGGAAGCCGGTCAGATCGCCGGCCTCAACGTCCTGCGCATCGTCAACGAGCCCACCGCGGCGGCCCTGGCCTACGGCCTGGACAAGGGCGAGAAGGAACAGACCATCCTGGTCTTCGACCTCGGCGGCGGCACCTTCGACGTGTCCCTGCTCGAGATCGGCGACGGCGTCGTCGAGGTCCGCGCGACCTCCGGCGACAACCACCTCGGTGGCGACGACTGGGATCAGCGGATCGTCGACTGGCTGGTCGAGAAGTTCAAGGCCAGCAGCGGCATCGACCTGACCAAGGACAAGATGGCCCTGCAGCGTCTGCGCGAGGCCGCCGAGAAGGCGAAGATCGAACTGTCCTCCTCGCAGTCCACCTCGATCAACCTGCCGTACATCACGGTCGACGCGGACAAGAACCCGCTGTTCCTCGACGAGCAGCTGACCCGCGCCGAGTTCCAGAAGATCACCTCCGATCTGCTGGACCGCACCCGCGCGCCGTTCCAGGCCGTCATCAAGGACGCCGGCATCGCGGTCAAGGACATCGACAACGTCGTTCTCGTCGGTGGCTCGACCCGTATGCCCGCCGTCTCGGACCTGGTCCGCGAGATGACCGGTGGCCGCGAGCCCAACAAGGGCGTGAACCCGGACGAGGTCGTCGCCGTCGGCGCCGCACTGCAGGCCGGCGTCCTCAAGGGCGAGGTCAAGGACGTGCTGCTCCTCGACGTCACCCCGCTCTCCCTCGGTATCGAGACCAAGGGTGGCGTGATGACCAAGCTCATCGAGCGCAACACCACCATCCCGACCAAGCGCAGCGAGACCTTCACCACGGCGGACGACAACCAGCCGTCCGTGCAGATCCAGGTCTTCCAGGGTGAGCGCGAGATCGCCTCGCACAACAAGCTCCTGGGCTCCTTCGAGCTCGCGGGCATCCCGCCGGCCCCGCGCGGCGTGCCGCAGATCGAGGTCACCTTCGACATCGATGCCAACGGCATCGTGCACGTGACCGCGAAGGACAAGGGCACCGGCAAGGAGAACACGATCAAGATCCAGGACGGCTCCGGTCTGTCCAAGGAGGAGATCGAGCGGATGGTCAAGGACGCCGAGGCGCACGCCGAGGAGGACAAGGCCCGCCGCGAGGAGGCCGAGGTCCGCAACCAGGCCGAGTCGCTGGTGCACCAGACCGAGAAGTTCATCAAGGACAACGAGGACAAGGTGCCGGCCGACGTGAAGGAGAAGGTCGAGGCCGCCGTCAAGGAGGCCAACGAGGCCCTCGCCGGCAGCGACATCGCCGCCGTCAAGTCCGCGGTCGAGAAGCTCTCCACCGAGTCCCAGGCACTGGGTGAGGCGATCTACAAGGCGCAGGCCGACGAGGCCGCAGCCTCCGGTGACGGCGCGGGCCCGAGCCAGGGCGACGACGTCGTGGACGCCGAGGTCGTGGACGAGCCGTCTGATCAGGACAAGAAGTGAGCGAGTTCGACGCCGCGCGCGATCCGTTGACAGCCGAGGGGCAGCCCTTGGACGTCGAGGTCACCCCGGCCGCCTCCGAGGAGGCGGCCGGGGCCGGCCAGCCCGAGCCCGCGGTCGACGACCTGACCAAGCTCACCGGCGAACTGGAGAAGGTCGGCACCGAGCTGGGCTACGCCAAGGCCGAGATCGCGAACATCCGGCGTAACAGCCTCGCCCGGATCGATCAGGCCGTGGCCTCCGAGCGAGCCTCGGTGGTCGGCAAGTTCCTGGACGTGGTCGACGACCTCGACCGGGCACGTGCCCACGGTGACCTGGAGTCGGGCCCGTTGAAGGCGTTGTCGGACAAGCTCTCCGGCGTCTTCGGCGGTCTGGGTCTGGTCGCGTTCGGCGACGAGGGCGATGCCTTCGACGCGGAACTGCACGAGGCCGTCCAGATGGAAGGCGACGGCGGCAACCCGGTGCTCGCGGCGGTCCTGCGCAAGGGCTACCGCCTCGGCGACCGGGTGCTGCGCACGGCAATGGTGACGGTCACCGACGGCGAGCCTGCGCCGCCGGAGTCCGAGCAGTAGTAGAACAGGAAACGACGAGAGGAGGAGACGCCCGGTGAGTCAGCGGGAGTGGATCGAGAAGGACTTCTACAAGGACCTGGGCGTCTCCTCTGACGCCACGGCCGACGAGATCAAGAAGGCCTACCGGAAGTTGGCGCGGGACCTGCATCCCGACGCCAACCCCGGTGACGCGAGTGCGGAGGAACGGTTCAAGGCCGTGAGCGAGGCGAATGCCGTGCTCTCGGATTCGGCCAAGCGCAAGGAGTACGACGAGGCCCGCCGGCTGTTCGCCAGCGGTGGCTTCGGTCGCGGCGCATACCCGCCGGGCGCCGAGTACACCACCGGCGGTGGCGGTTTCGGCGGCGGCGAATTCAACATCGGCGACCTCTTCGGTGGTGGCGCCAGCTACACCACCACCGGCGGCGACGGCGGCATCGGCGACCTGTTCGGTGGGCTGTTCGGCCGCGGGGGCGCGGGACGTGGGACCGCCACCAGCAGCCGGCCGCAGCGCGGCAGCGACGTCGAGGCACAGACCACGCTCCCGTTCCGCGACGCGGCACTGGGCGTGACGGTCCCGCTCCGGCTGACCAGTCCGGCGTCGTGCACCACCTGCCACGGCAGCGGCGCGAAGCCGGGCACCAGCCCGCGGGTGTGCCCGAACTGCAACGGAAGTGGCATCGTCAGCCGCAACCAGGGCGCGTTCGGGTTCAGTGAGCCCTGCGACGACTGCCGCGGCACCGGCTCGATCATCGACGACCCGTGCACCGACTGCCACGGCACCGGTGTGCAGAACCGCTCGCGCAGCATCACCGTCCGGATTCCCCCGGGCGTGAGCGACGGACAGAAGATCCGGCTCGCCGGACAGGGCGAGGCGGGGCTCCGCGGTGCGCCGTCCGGTGACCTCTACGTCACCGTGAACGTCAAGGCGGACAAGGTGTTCGGCCGCAACGGCGACGACCTGACGGTCACCGTCCCGGTCAGCTACGGCGAACTGGTGCTCGGCACCACGCTGTCGGTGCCGACCCTGGAGGGCCGCGTCGGCGTCAAGGTACCGCCCGGCACCGTCGACGGCCGGACCCTGCGGGTGCGCGGCCGAGGCGTGCACAAGCGTGGCGGCGGCGCGGGAGACCTGCTGGTGACAGTGAAGGTGGCGGTGCCGCAGAACCTCGACGACTCGGCCACCGAGGCGTTGCGTACCTACCTCGAGGCCGAGAAGGCCAGCGGCTTCGATCCGAGGGCGGACTGGGCCGGCGCCTGATGTCTGCCCCCTCGACCAATCGGAGGTGACCCACGATGCAGGACCAGTTTCCGTACCAGGCTGACCCGCCGGACCCGGACGCGCAGATCTTTGCCATCTCGATGGCCGCCGAGTTGGCGGGGATGCATGCGCAGACCCTGCGCAACTACGACCGACTGGGCCTGGTCACGCCGCACCGGACCACCGGCGGCGGCCGTCGCTACTCGCCGCGGGATGTCGCCCTGCTTCGTGAGGTGCAGCGCCTGTCGCAGGACGAGGGCGTCAACCTGGCCGGGATCAAGCGGATCATCGAGTTGACCAACCAGGTGGAGGCGCTGCAGCGCCGGGTCACCGAGATGGCCAACGAGATCGCCCAGGTGCATGCGAGCTACCGACGCGACCTGGTGCCGGCACCGCGCAACAACGCGCTCGTGGTCTGGAAGCCTCGCCACCTGCGCTGACTGCACCACCCGAACATCGGAAGGCCCGGTGCCGCCGTCGTTCCAGTAACTCTGGAGCGGCGGTGGCACCGGGCCTTCTTGTCGTCGTGGCGGTCAGTTGAAGGGGCAGCCGGTGCCCTGCGCGCGGACCACGAAGTTCGGCCGGACGTCGAGGTCGGGTTCGTCGTAGAGCCGGTGGAATGTCGGCGTCAGCGACGACGACATCGGTGGGTTGATCCACGACCAGTCGGTGGGGCAGGCGCGGCCGGCCTCCTCCTCGCGGCCGACGAAGTCCAGGAACTGCCGGGCGACGGTGTGGTGGTCGACCATGATCACCCCGGCCTCCCGGTAGCTGTGGATCACGGCGCGGTTCAGCTCGACCAGCGCCCGGTCCTTCCACAGGGTGCGGTCCGAGCGCATGTCGAGCCGCAGCTTCCGGGCGATCGTGGGCAGCATGTCGTACCGGTCGGTGTCGCTGAAGTTGCGGGCACCCACCTCGGTGCTGACGTACCAGCCGCTGAACGGGGCGCACGGGTACGTGAGGCCGCCGATCTCCAGGTCCATGTTCGCGACGGCGGGTACCGCGTGCCACTTGAGGCCCAGCCCCGCGAACCACTTGTAGTTCGGGTGCACGAGCGGGACTTCGAGGATCAGGTCCTCGGGCACCTCGAACCACTGCAGCGGCTCGTCGGGGACCGAGATCAGCAGCGGCAGGACGTCGAAGCGGGTGCCCGCGCCCTTCCATCCCATCTCCGTCACCTGCTCGGTGAGGGCGACGTGCCACGGGTCGCCCGTGATGCTGCCGTCCTCGTTGCGGTACCCCGCGTAGCGGATGAGCTGGGGGCTGACGATGCGGAACTCCCTGCCGTCCGGGAGCGGTCGCGGGCCGATGGTGATCACCGACTGCAGGGCGCCGCCGTTGGTCGCCGTCCGCAGGTGCTCCCAGCAGGCCTGCGCCAGCGCCTCCGCGGTGACCGCGTCCCGGGCGTCGATCAGCTTGAGTGTCCGCCAGTGGTTTCGGCCGACGCACCGTGCATGGTTCCGCCACGCGAGCTTGGCCCCCACCAGCAACTCCTCGGCGGTGTGCTCGTAGCGGCCGGTGAGGGCCAACTCGTCGAGCACCTCCGCCGCCCGTGCCGCCGGCAGGTGCGCCAGTTCCGGCTGCCGATAGAAATCGGTGCACTCGGCCAGCCGACGTTCGACCTCGGCGGTGGACGGTGCGGGCCTGCGCGCGACCTCTCGATCGCGTGCCATCTCCTCCCCGAAGGCAACTTTCACGACTGCGAATTCTCCATTCTCGGTAGAGACGTACTGCGGGGCCGACGCGTCAGTACGCCGGGCCTCGAGAACCCAGTTTGTCACGCCTGAAACCGGCAGAACCCGTTCGCCCGCAGCGGTTCTGCAGAATCGGCGGGACGCATGGCGACCGGGGGGGAGGTGGTCGGTAGGTGCCGGAACATTCGCTCGGCCCGGTGCCGGCGTCGCCCACGGCGTCGGGTGCAGTGTCGTTCGAGCCGGTCCGGACGGGCGTTGCGCCAGGTGGATGCGCTGCGGGGGACTTGTCGGGTCCGCGTCGCGCAGATTTGCTACGCGGTTGCCGGTGTTTCGTTTGCAGACCGAACAACCACATCTGTTTCATTGGTGACGTCGGCTCGCTAGACTTCGTTTCAACCCCGCGGCGATCGCCGGGGCCCGCGACCTACCGGATACTGCGGCAGGCCGCGTTTGTATGCGAACGGGGACTCCTGCGGTGGATTCAACGACAATTTCGCTTGTCCGGACGACGTTCAAGGACGTCGCCGCGGTCGAGGACGGCCCGGCGAGGCTGACCCGCGACTTCTACGCAACCCTTTTCGCTCAGAGCCCTGCGGCGCGTGAGTTCTTCCCCGCCGCAATGGACGTCCAGCGAGACCGCCTGGTACAGGCGATCGCCTACGTCGTCGACAAGCTCGACGAACCCGAACGGATCCTGCCGTTCCTCGCCCAGCTGGGTCGCGACCACCGTAAGTACGGCATCGAGGAAGCCCACTACATCGCGGTCGGCAACGCCCTGATCACCGCGCTCAGGCAGTTCGCGGGCAACGAGATGTGGACCGAGGAGGTCGACAACGCGTGGCGCGAGGGCATCGCGCTGATCGCCTCGACCATGATCGACGCCGCGAACAACGAGGCGGGCCCGCGGACCTGGACCGGCACCGTCGTCGAGCACAAGCAGGTGCTGCGCGACGTCGCGGTGGTCCGGCTCCAGCTGGACCAGCCGATGGCCTACGGCGCCGGCCAGTACATGAGTGTGAGCGTGCCTGGCCGGCCCCGGATGTGGCGTTACCTCTCGCCCGCGATCCCGTCGAACAGCGAGGGGCAGATCGAGTTTCACGTCCGTCGCGTCTCCGGCGGCTGGGTCAGCCCGGCGATGGTCGGCCAGACCCACCTCGGCGACACCTGGGTGATGGGCAGCCCGCTCGGCGCACTCGGTGTGGACCGGACCCAGGACCGCGACATGCTGATGATCGGCTCCGGCACCGGCATCGCGCCGCTGCGGGCGCAGCTGATGGAGATGGCCATGCGCGGCGCCAACCCGCGGGTCCATCTGTTCGTCGGTGGCGTCTACCCGTGCGACCTCTACGACATCGAGACGCTCTGGCAGCTCTCGCAGACCAACCCGTGGCTCACCGTGGTGCCGGTGTCCGAGGAGGTCGCGAACCCGTGGTGGCACCTGGACCCGATCCCCGAGCCGCCGTCGGGCATGCACCAGCGACTGATCGGCAAGCTCGGCGAGGTCGTCGCCGACTTCGGCACATGGGCCGACCGGGACGTGCAGATCGTCGGTTCCAACGCGATGATCCAGACCACCAAGTTCCGGCTGCTCGCCGGGGGCACCCCGGCGGAGAACATCCGGCACGACCCGCTGAACTGACCCGCACGTCGCCGGCCGTCCGTCCCCTCAGTCGCCCGGCAGGATGTTCACCGCGCGGGCCGCGACGAGACCGGCCACGACCAGCGGCACCAGCGCCTGGCTGGTCGTCAACGCCTTGGCCCAGCGCGAGAGCGGCATGGTGTCGGTCAGCCAGGTCGATGCACCCGACGCGAGGACGGTCGTCGCCGCCACGCCGCTGCCGGTGAGGATGAAGTCGATTCGCGCGCCCGCCGGGGCGTCCGACTCACCCGTCCTCTCGGTACCCGCCTCGTCGTCGGTCACCCCGCCGTGATCCCCGTCCCTGTCGGTTCCGCGCATGACGTCGGGCGGGTCGGCGTCGTGTCCCCGGTCGAAGGCTGCCGGCTGCAACGTGGCGACAATCACCAAGTGGGGCCCCGGGTGGGCTGCGCCACTAGCGCAATGCGCTCCAGTCAATTATTGTCGACACTAATAACCGACGAGGACATGGAGTCGTAGATGCGTGCAGCACGGATTCTCCCCCACGAAGACGGCGGCAAGGTTGCGGTCGTCGAGGTACCCACCCCGACGCCCGGGCCCGGCGAGGTCCTCGTCCAGGTCAAGGCATCCGCGCTCAACCGCGGCGAGATTCTGCAGGCCGGCCGGGTTCTCACGGGGGAGCCGCAGCCCATCGGCGTCGAGTTCGCGGGCGTGGTCGCCGCCGTCGGCGCGGAGGTCACGCAGTGGCTGCCCGGCGACAGGGTGATGGGCCACGGCAACGGCGGCCAGGCCGAGTACTTTCTCGCCGCGCCGCTCGCGTTGATGCGGGTCCCCGAAACGGTGTCCTGGGTTCAGGCCGGGGCCTTCCCCAACGTCTTCACCACCGCGCACGACGCGCTGATCACCAACGGCCGACTGGCCGAGGGCGAGACGGTGCTGGTGAACGCCGGGTCCAGCGGGATCGCACTGGCCACGATCGAGATCGCCAAGGCGATGGGCGCCGGCGCGGTCATCGCCACCACCCGCTCCGAGGACAAGGCCCAGCAGCTTCGTGACTTCGGGGTGGACCACGTGATCGACGTGAGCGTCGAGAACCAGGTCGAGGCCGTCAACGCCATCACCGGCGACCACGGCGTCGACATCATCATCGACTCCGTCGGCGGCACCGTGTTCGAGGACAACCTCAACTCGCTGGCCGTTCAGGGCCGGCTGGTGAACATCGGCAGGCTCGGCTCCAGCACGTCCACCATCGACCTGAACGTGCTGTGGCTCAAGCGCCTGAAGCTGATCGGCGTCACCTTCAAGACCCGTACCGAGGACGAGCGCGTCGCCTGCATCCAGGATTGCGCCCGCGACCTCCTCGGGCCGCTCGCCGCCGGAAAGCTGCGGACCCCGATCGACCGCACCTACGCCCTCGACCAGATCGCCGACGCGCACTCGTACATGGCGACCGACCGGCACTTCGGGAAGATCGTGCTGGTCGTCGACGACGGCGAGGACGGGCAAGCGTGAGGATCGCGTCGCACCTGGAGAAGTTCGACCGGCTCACCGACCTGCGGGACCGGCTGGACCCGCTCGAGGACTTCGAGCTCTGGTACTGGACGACGCTGACGGCCAGCACCAACGCCTACAACGCCAGCCTGCACCTGGCGGGACTGACCGACGACGACTCGGTCTTCTCGACGGTCCCGGGCGTGCACCTCGTTCGGCAGGCGGACGGTGGCTACGCGCGGGAGCTCCGCGGCCCCGGCGACGTGAGCCACGTCGGCTGGCCCAGCATCCCGGGTCCGATCCCGGAGGACATCCGCTGCATGGAGTACTCGATCGAGGCGATCGAGGAGTACAGCGACCCCTGCCTGCGGGGCGACAGTGAGCTGACCCTGCAGATCATCGCCGAGTGCGAGCGCGCGTTCGCCGAGATCGCGAAGACCCTCGCGAACCGGGCCGCACCGGCCATCCCGAACGACCGCGCCGCCGTCGGATCCTGACGGCGCCGACGACGGCGGACACACACTGCGCACATCCCCACACGAACACACACTCGACACTCCCTCGGAGGTTTCCGTGCAAGGCCAGATGATGCAGCAACCACTCCTCGTGTCCTCGCTGATCACACACGCGGCACGGCACCACAAGGATCAAGAGATCGTCTCGCGCCGCGTCGAGGGCGACATCCACCGCTACACCTTCGGCGAGATGGCGGTCCGGGCCAAGAAGCTCGCGCAGGTCCTCGGGCGGCTGGGCGTCGAGCCCGGAGACCGGGTCGGAACCCTGGCCTGGAACGGGTACCGCCATCTCGAGCTCTACTACGCGGCATCCGGCTCCGGTTCGATCCTGCACACGCTGAACCCGCGCCTGCACCCGGACCAGCTCGAGTGGATCATCAACGACGCCGCAGACAAGGTGCTGTTCTTCGACCTGACCTTCCTGCCACTGGTGCGGGACCTGGCGCCGAAGCTGACGAGCGTCAAGCACTTCGTCCTGATGTCGGACCGCGACCACCTGCCGGCGGACCCCGCCTCGATGCTCGCCTACGAGGACCTGGTCGAGGCGGAGTCCGGCGACTACGAGTGGCCCGTCTTCGACGAGAACACCGCGTCGTCCCTGTGCTACACCAGCGGCACCACGGGAAACCCCAAGGGCGTGCTCTACAGCCACCGCTCGACGGTGCTCCACTCGTACGGGGTGGCGATGCCCGACTCGATCGGCATCTCCGCCCGCGACAGCGTGCTGCCGGTGGTGCCGATGTTCCACGTGAACGCATGGGGCATCCCCTACACGGCGTGCATGGTCGGAGCGAAGGTCGTCTTCCCCGGCGCGGAGATGGACGGCGAGTCCCTCTACGAGCTGCAGGAGGCGGAGGGTGTGACGTTGTCCGCGAGCGTCCCCACCGTGTGGCAAGGGCAGTTGCAGTACCTGGAGGCGAGCGGTCGGCGTCTGAGCACCCTGCAGCGGGCGGTGATCGGCGGCGCCGCGTGCCCGCCGGCCATGCTCCGTACGCTCGAGGAGGACTACGGGATCACCGTGATCCACGGCTGGGGCATGACGGAGACCAGTCCGTTCGGCACTGCCTCCGTGCTCAAGGCACGCAACCTCCAGGGCACCAGGGAGGAGCGGTATGCGGTGCAGGGCAAGCAGGGTCGGTGCGTGTTCGGCATCGACCTGAAGATCATCGACGACGAGGGCCGGGAGCTCCCGTGGGACGGCGCCACAGCCGGGCACCTGATGGCCCGCGGACTCTGGGTGATGTCGCGGTACTACAACCGGCCCGACACCGACCCGCTCGTCGACGGGTGGTTCGCAACGGGCGACATCGCCACGATCGATGCCGACGGGTTCATGCAGATCACCGACCGCAGCAAGGACATCATCAAGTCCGGCGGCGAGTGGATCAGCTCGATAGAACTGGAGAACATCGCGATGGGCCACCCGGGCGTCGCGATGGCCGCGTGCATCGGTGTGCCCCATCAGAAATGGGACGAGCGGCCGCTCCTCGTCGCGGTCCGCAAGCCCGGGGCCGACGTCGGTGAGACCGATCTCCTCGAATTCTTCGCGGGCAAGATCGCCAAATGGTGGACCCCCGATGCGGTGGTGTTCGTGGACGCACTTCCCATGGGCACCACCGGCAAGATCGTCAAGGCCCCGCTACGACAGCAGTTCCAGCACCACCTCGCCGCGGACCGGAGCCCCGAGTCCGTCTAGCGGCGTACGGCGGCGTGCACGGATCCCTCAGCCTGCAACGCACTCGGGTGAGTGTCTCAATCGAAGGGATGCAAGTGGGCAGGAACAGAACCGAGGATGTGCCGGACCTGTCCGCGCTGTCGTTCCCGCAGAACGAGATAATGACCGCGGTCGAGCAGGCAGTGCTACGCAACGGGGGCGCGCGTGTGACGGCGTCGCTGGCCGAGCAGATAGCCGCGAAGTTGGCCTGGTTGATCACCATGGGCCGGGTGGGGACCGGGCAACGCCTCGTGGAGCAGGACGTCAGCGCGACGCTGGGGGTCAGCCGCGCGCCGGTTCGCGAGGCGTTGAGAATCCTCGAGCGGGACCGTCTGGTGGAGTTCCGCTCCCGGAAGGGTGCGATGGTGAACGCGCTCAGCAAGCGTGACCTCGAAGATGTCTTCGCCGTGCGCAGACTGCTTTACGGAACGTTCCTGCGCGAAGCAATGACGACGCAGTGGGGTGATGTCAAGAACGTTCTCGACGATCACATCCCCAGGATCCTGAGAGACGCGAACGATTCTGTCGAGCAGTACGTTGCCGATACCTTCCTGATGAACTGCGCGCTGTTCGAGATCTCGCAGAACCGCATACTCGCCGAGCTCCTGCAGTCGGTGTCGTTGCAGACGATGCGATACGTCCGGGTGGGGCTCGCCTCGCATCCGAGCGAGATGCCGAAGTACGTGGAGAGTTGGACGACGCTGCAGGCGGCGGTCGACGCCAAAGAGGTGGATCGTGCGGTCGAGATAGCGGAGCGGAGAATCGACAGGATCCGCGAGGCGGCACTCGACGCGCTCGATTCCGGAGGGGGCGTGGAAGGCGACGCAGGAGCGGGCTGACCGCGCCGTGTCCGAGGTAGTCGCCATGTGAAAACTCCTGTCCTCGGCCAGATCTCGGCGGACCTGGCGACCTCCGTGGCACTGGCGACGAGTGCGTCGAACTGCTTCACGGTGGTCGGGCCGTGCGACGTGGCATTCCCGGCCGTGTCCGCGGGATGTCTTGCGCGCCAACAGATCGGCATCGCGCAGATCGAGCTGATCGGGGGGCTCTCTTGGGTTGGCTCTCCCGTTTGTGGTTGTGCGGGTGGTAGATTCGCGATTGCCGACACGTCGTTGATACGAGTCGCCGCAATCGCAGGCCGGCATGCCGTGGAATCGCACGGAGTCGAAGTGTCGGCCCTCTTTGCGTCTGGTGGCGAGCGACGTTGTGAATCAGACAGATCTCCGTCGGCTGTCCGCCCCTCCCGGCCGACCCGCATGACGCGGAAGCCGCATCGACCGAGTCGGTCTCAACGGGGCAATCCAACTGTGAGAGAACAGGTGCGGGATGAGAGCAGTATCGATCGTCGATGACGGGGCTGACGGCCGTTTGGCCGTGATCACCACCGAAGACCCCCAGCCTTCCGCCGGCGAGATCGTGATCGACGTCGCGGGCGCGGGGGTCAACCGTGCGGACGTCACGCAGCGGCGGGGCGGCCGCAACGTCCCGCCCGGGGCGTCGCCGCTCCCGGGCCTGGAGTGCGCGGGCACCGTGAGCGCCGTGGGCGCGTCGGTCGCCCAGTGGAAGGTCGGCGACAGAGTCTGCGCGATCATGACCGGTGGCGGGTATGCGGAGAAGGTGGTGGTACCGGCCGGTCAGGTGATGGCCGTGCCACCGTCGGTCTCACTGGTCGACGCGGCCGCGCTTCCTGAGGCGATGGCCACGGCGTGGTCCAACCTCGTCGGACTGGGCAGGCTCACGGCGGGCGACCGACTGCTGGTGCACGGCGGTGCGAGCGGGGTCGGCACGATGGCCATCCAGCTGGCGAAAATGCTCGGCGTGGAGGTGTTCGCCACGGTGGGCGACGACCGTAAAGCGGCCATATGCCGCGACCTGGGTGCGCGGGCGGTGTTCAACTATCGCAGTGAGGATTTCGTCGAACGGGTCCAGGACGAGACCTCGGGGGCCGGCGTCGACGTGGTGCTCGACGTGGTCGGAGCCGACTACTTGCAACGCAATGTCGAGGCGCTGGCATTCGGCGGCAGGTTGGTGATGATCGGCCTGCAATCCGGATCTCTCGGCGCCCTCGACCTGCGCGAGGTGGTGCGTAAACAAGTCTGTGTCACGGGGTCGTTGTTGCGTCCCAGGTCCGTGGCCGAGAAGACCCAGATCGTGGGCGAGATTGCCACCCATGTCATGCCCTGGGTCCGTGACGGCTCGGTCGTGCCGGTGGTGGACTCGCGATTCACTTTCGGTTCCGCAGGGGATGCTCACGCGCTGATGGAATCGTCCGCGCACATTGGCAAGATCCTGCTCGTGCCGGCGTAGCGGTAGGCGCTTCATCGAGGCCGCGCCGCACTGGGTGGGCGCGGGCGAGCGCCGCTCGGGCCGCCTCTCCGGCAACGGAGCGGCGGCCCGAGTCGCGCGGCGGGTCCATCTATTTACGCTGGTAGGACCATGTAGTGGCGGCAAAAACGCGCGGGATCGTTAGGTCCATTTTAGGTGTCGACATTAATTAAAGTCTCTGCTACGTTGTGACGGGCACCACAGAAATCGTGTGATGTGGCGCATCTCAAACCGTTTGCCTTGGCAGACCCGCAGGACCAAAAACCGCAGACTGAGGAGTAGCCGTGAGCCTTCGCGTGACCCCCCTTACCGGATCGATTGGTGCAGCTGTCGACGGTGTGCAGCTCGATGATCAGCTTGGCGAGAGCGTCCTCACGGAGTTGCGTGAGGCCTTCAAGGCGCACTGTGTCCTGGTGTTCCGTGGCCAGTTCCTCAAGCCGGCCGAACAGGTGCAGTTCGGCCGACTCTGGGGAGAGCCGGAAGTCACGGCAATGTTGACGCCCATGGAGGGGCACCCCGAGCTGATCCAGCTGACCAATGTCAAGAAGTCGACGACGGCCACCGAGGCCTGGCACTTCGACGGGCCCTTCAACAAGGTTCCACCGAAGATCTCGATCCTCTCCGCGATCACCATCCCTGCCGGTGGCGACACCATGTGGTCGAACCAGTACCTGGCCTACGAGAGGTTGTCCCCCGGACTGCGAAAGACGTTGGACACGCTCAATGTTCGCTTCAGGGGCCGTCGGCTCGGGCGCATGTTCAACGTCGCGGAGGAGGAGTGGCCCACCGCCGTGCATCCCATGGTCCGCACGCATCCGGAGACCGGTCGCAAGGCCCTCTTCGTCGGACACCGCGACAACGTCTGTATCGACGGCTGGACGCAGGAGGAGAGCGAGGCCCTGATGAGCTTCGTCTACGAGCAGTCCGGCACCCCCGACAACGTCTACCGGCACATGTGGCAGGAAGGGGACGTTGTCATGTGGGACAACCGCTGCACCATGCACTACGCGATTCACGACTACGGGGACCAGGAACGCGTCCTGAACCGAATCACCCTGCACGGAGAGGTGCCGGCGTAGCGCCGACATCTTGTTTCAAATCCGCCCCTCACGGTTTTGAAACTGCTTGGGGCCGTTGCACACGGCGCAATCGGACTCGAGCTGCCCACGGCGTCTGGACTGCGGGCGAATTTTAGGAACGTCAATGTTTGGAATCGATTCCAGGCAGACCGAGTGGAGTAGCAATGACGACAACCGATCAACACTCTGCCGTGTCATCGGCACCAACAGTGTCACCGGAGAAGCCCAGTCGATGGTGGACGAACCGGGAGACGTGGACAGTTCGTGGCTGGCAACTCGTTGTCCTGGCGGCTTGGCTGGGGCTCTGGCAGATAACCGCGGCGAACCAGTTGATGGATCCCGTGCTCGCCAAGACCCCAGCTCAGTCCTGGGACTACTTCGTCGGCGCGCTCAAATCCGGTGAGCTGATGGATAATACGGGCTACACAATGATGGCCGTGATCATCGCCTGGGTGTTGGCCGGGGCGGTGGGCGTCGTCGCAGGGTTGGCGCTGGGTCTGTTGCCCCGAGTGGAGCGGGTGCTGACGCCGTTCCTCGACGCCGCCAACGCGATGCCCCGCATCGCTCTGGCGCCACTGTTCATCGTCGCCTTCGGCATCAACACCACCGCCAAGGTGGCGCTCGCCGCGACCTTGGTGTTCTTCATCGTCATGTCCAGCGCCCGGGCCGGCGTGCGGTCCACCGACGCGGAATGGCTGCGGTTGTCGGCCGTACTCGGCGCGAGCAAGCCGCAGGTCTTCTTCAAGGTGCTCTTTCCGGTCGCGACGCCGGCCATCTTTGCGGGACTGCGGCTGGGCCTCATCTACTCCCTGCTGGGTGTGGTGGGCTCCGAGCTGATCTCGGCGCGAAACGGCCTCGGACAGTTGGTCGCCACCTACTCGGCGACCTACCGCATGGAGGCGGTGTACGCCATCTTGATCTTCCTGGCGGCCATCGCCGTTGTGCTCAACCAGGCGATGGGTGTCGCGGAGCGCAGGCTGCTGCGTTGGCAGCCCCCCGCCGACAAGTAGTCGAATCCCAATGCCCCACTTCGAGTCTGGAGAAAGTTCGATGAGCGTTACTACCGGTATTGAGGGGCGAACCGCCTTGGCGACGCCGAAGGCCCCGGCCAAGAATGCGATCGTGTTCGAGGACGTCCGCGTGACGTTCCCACACCCGCAGGGGGGCACGAAGACCGTGCTCTCCGAGGTGAACCTGAACATCCCGGCGGGCGAGTTCGTCGCGATCGTGGGGCGAAGCGGCTGTGGCAAGACGACGCTCCTCAACATGGCTGCCGGCCTGGTCGAGCCCTCGGCCGGCAAGGTCTCCGTGATGGGCAAACCGCCGCGAGACGGGCGCTCGCACCTCGGCTTCATGCTGGCGCGAGATGCGCTGTTCCCGTGGCGCAACGCCGTGCGCAATGTCGAGTACGGGCTGGAACTGCGCGGGATCGGCCGCGCCGAGCGCAAGGCCACGGCTCGACGTTGGCTCAAGGCAGTGCATCTGGGAGACAGTGAGGGCCTGTTTCCCTGGCAGCTCTCGCAGGGCATGCGTCAGCGTGTCGCCCTCGCCCGCACCTGGGCGCTCGACCCAGATGTGTTGCTGATGGACGAGCCGTTCGCGGCGCTGGATGTCAACACCCGGACTTCCGTGCAGCAGGAGTTTCTCGAGCTGTGGCAGCGCGAGGCGCACCGCACCGTCCTGTTCGTGACACACGATCTCGGCGAGGCCGTCGCGCTTGCCGACCGGATCGTGCTGATGGGCGACGGTCAGGTTCTCGACGACGTCCGAGTGGGCATCCCCAGGCCTCGTGACCTGTCCACGATCACCACCGACCCCCGCTACATCGAGGTCTACGAACGGATGCGCAAGCGGCTCCACTGAGTCGACCTGCCAGCAATGTCGGCAGCCAGCAACAGAACCTATCGAGGAGTACCTGTGAAGTATCGAAGTCGTTCCCTCGCGGTGGCCGTTGGCGCGGTATCCCTTGCCGCGTCCCTGGTGGCCTGCGGAAGTGCCCAATCGGCCGGCGTCAACGAGGATGGACAGAAGCAGCTCATCGTCGGCAGTATGCCCAGCAACTCGCTCGCCTTCCCCTACACCGTCGCGAGAGAACAGGGATTCTTCGCGGACGAGGGCATCGTGACGGAGACCGTCGACGCCAAGACCGGCCCGGAACTGACGGCCACCTTGATCGGCGGTTCGACGCAGATCGCGGTGGGCACTCCGGAGAACGTGATGTCGGCGATGGATCAGGGGCAGGACCTGGTCGCCATCGCGCCGTTCGGGAAGATCGACATGCAGCTGGTAGTGCCCGCACAGTCCGGGATCACGGACTTCAAGCAGCTCGAGGGCAAGCAGCTCGGCGTTGTCCAGCGCGGCTCGTTCGCGGAGAAGTTCGCGCGAGCCGTGCTCGCAGAGAACGGGGTGGATCCCGAAAGTGTCACGTACGTGGCTGTCGGCAGCGGCGCGACGATGGAGCCCGCGTTGCGCGCCGGGAAGATCGACGCCGTTGTCGCTACCGGATCGTCCGTCGTGCTGGTGAGGTCGCACGGGCTGGACGTGAAGACGATGGTGAACACGATGGACGGCACCAACACCAAGTTGGGTGATTATGCGCTGCAGACGTTCTGGGGTGTCACCGGAGCATTCAAGAAGGCGAATCCCGAGGCGGTCCTCGGATTCTGCAAGGCCATGAACAGGGCGGCCGCGTGGATCCGCGACGATGCCAACCGGGCGACGGGTGTCGCCTCGTTGGGCAAACTTCTGGATGTGACACCGGAGGCGGCAGAACAGATCTGGGACTCGACCAACCAGTCCTGGTCGCCCAGCGTCACCGCCGAGCAGTGGGGGAAGAACGTGGAGTGGATCCTGGGCGAGGGCTCGACCAGCCTGCCGTACGCGGATCGCGTGGATTCCAGCTGTCAGTGACCTGACCGCGCCGAACACCCGAAGACCCGGTGTCGCCGCCGTTCCTCCGGAGCGGCGGCGGCACCGGGTCTTCTGTCTGGCGCGGGCGGGGCGCACGGTCGGGCCCACTGAGCGGGACTTGTGTCTGTTTCGCCCGGTCAGCGGGAGGAGTCCTAGGCCGCGTACGGGGTACGGCCATAGCGTCGATCACGAGTGATGTCATCAGCGAAAGGCAGCCATCGTGAACGCCGTTTCTTCAGCGCCCGCCGGGGCCGCGACCTCCGAGGTCGACGTCGTCGTCGTCGGCGCGGGGTTCGCCGGACTGTACGCACTGCACCGACTGCGCGGGGCCGGGCTCACCGTCCGGGTCTTCGAGGCCGGCGACGGGGTCGGCGGCGTCTGGTACTGGAACCGCTATCCGGGAGCCCGCTGCGACGTCGAGAGCGTGGACTACTCGTACTCGTTCTCCGAGGAACTGCAGCAGGAGTGGGACTGGACCGAGAAGTACGCCACCCAGCCGGAGATCCTGGCGTACGTCAACCACGTCGCCGACCGGTTCGACCTGCGCCGCGACATCACCTTCGGCACCCGGGTCACCGAGATGGTCCTGGACGAGGCCGCGACGCGGTGGACCGTGCGCACCGACTCGGGGGAGACGGTGTCCGCGCAGTACGTCATCACCGCGGTCGGACCGCTGTCGAACGCGAACATCCCCTCCATCGACGGGCTCGACGAGTTCGCCGGCCCGACCTACCACACCTCGAGCTGGCCGCACGAGGGCGTCGACTTCACCGGCAAGCGGGTGGGCGTCATCGGCACGGGATCCTCTGGCATCCAGACGATTCCGTGCGTCGCCGAGCAGGCGAGCGTGCTGCACGTGTTCCAGCGCAGTGCCAACTTCAGCGTGCCGGCCGGGAACGTCCCGCTCGACGAGGCGACCCGTCGCGCGCAGAAGGCCGACTACGCCGAGAGGCGCCGGCTCTCGTTCCTCAGCGGCGGCGGTTCGCCGCACCAGGCGCACCCCTCCTCCGCCCTGGACGTCTCCGAGCAGGAGCGGCGGGACGCCTACGAGCGGCGTTGGGAGCTGGGCGGCGTGCTGTTCAGCAAGACCTTCCCGGACCAGCTGACCAACCTCGCCTCGAACGACACCGCGCGGGAGTTCTGGGAGGAGAAGGTCCGCGGGGTGATCGAGGACCCCGAGCTCGCCGAGTTGCTGATCCCCAAGGACCACGCGATCGGCACCAAGCGGATCTGCACCGACTCGAACTACTACCAGACCTTCAACCGCGACAACGTGAACCTGGTGAACCTGCGGGCCACCCCGATCGTCTCGGTCGACGCGACCGGTGTGAACACCACCGCCGAGCACTACGACCTCGACGCACTGGTCCTGGCAACGGGATTCGACGCGATGACCGGCTCTCTCGACAAGGTGAACATCGTCGGCCGCGGCGGGCAGACCCTCAAGCAGGCGTGGGCGGCCGGGCCGCAGACCTATCTCGGGCTCGGCTCGGCGGGGTTCCCGAACTTCTTCAACCTGACCGGCCCGGGCAGCGTGTCGGTGCTGGCGAACATGGTGCTGCACTCCGAACTGCACGTGGACTGGGTCGCGGACTGCATCGAGTACGTGGCACGGCAGGGGGCGCTCGGCATCGAGGCCACCGGGCAGGCCGTCACCGACTGGGTCCGCGAGTGCAGCGACCGCGCCGACGCCACCCTGATGCCCACCGCGAACTCCTGGTACGTGGGCGCGAACGTCCCGGGCCGGCCGCGAGTGTTCATGCCGTTTGTCGGCGGACTCGGGGTGTACGGCCAGATCATCGCCGAGGTGGCCGAGGCCGGGTACAAGGGCTTCGAGCTGGTCGAGTCGGGCCGGTAGCGGGATGCCTCGGATGGCGGGCAAGGTGGCGCTGGTGACCGGTGCCGGGAACGGAATGGGGCGCAGCCACTGCGTCCGACTGGCCGAGGAAGGCGCCGACGTCATCGCGCTCGACCTGCCCTCGGCGGAGGAAGGGCTGGACGAAACAGCCAGGCTGGTAGGCGAACTCGGCCGCCGTGCGGTGACCGCACATGCCGACGTCCGTGACCTCGCCGCCGTGCAGTCAGGGGTGGACCTCGGGGTGGCGGAACTGGGCCGGCTCGACGTCGTCGTCGCGAACGCCGGCATCTGCGACAACCCGGGACCGGCCTGGACCATCGACGAACCGGTGTGGCAGCGTTCGCTCGACGTCAACCTGACCGGGGTCTGGCACACCGTCAAGGCCGCGGCTCCGTCGATCGGCGCCGACGGTGGCTCGGTCGTCATCGTCAGTTCCACCGCCGGGATGAAGGCGGTAGCCGGCGCCGCGCACTACTCGGCGAGCAAGCACGCCGTGATCGGGCTCATGCGGACCCTGGCAAACGAGTTGGGGCCGAGGTTGATTCGGGTAAACGCGCTGCTGCCCGGGGCCGTCGGCACCGCGATGACGCTGAACCCGGCGACCTTCTCCCGGCTGCGGCCGGACCTGGAGAACCCCACCGCGGAGGACGTGATGGAGGTGCTCTCCCGTAACCACCTGCTGCCGGTGCCGTGGGTGGAGTCGGCGGACGTCAGCAACGCCCTGCTGTTCCTGGTGTCCGACGAGGCCCGGTACGTCACCGGGACCCAGCTGGTGGTCGACGCCGGCCTTACCCAGAAGGTGTGACGATGACTGGTCGAGTGGAAGGCAAGGTCGCGCTGGTCACCGGCGCGGCCCGGGGCATCGGGCGGGCGCAGGCACTGCGGTTTGCACAGGAGGGCGCGGACGTGATCGCCGTCGACCTGTGCGGTCCGGTGGAGACCGTGGTGATCCCGCCGTCAAACCCGGCGGATCTCGCGGAGACCGTGGCGCTGGTGCGGGAAACCGGTAGGCGCATCGAGGCATTCGAGGTGGACGTCCGTGACCGGGCGCAGCTGGCGGCGGCCGTGGACGCGGGCGTCGCGGCGCTCGGCGGCCTCGACATCGTGTGCGCCACCGCGGGGATCACCTCCTCGGCGGCCGCGCTCGAACTGGACGAGCAGACCTGGAACACCATGCTGGACGTCAACCTCACCGGGGTGTGGCACACCTGCGCGGTGTCGGCGCCGCACCTGATCGAGCGCGGCGGCGGGGCGATGGTGCTGACCAGTTCGATCGCCGGCCTGCGCGGGCTGGTCGGCGTCGCGCACTACACGGCGGCCAAGCACGGCGTGGTCGGGCTGATGCGGTCGATGGCAAAGGAGTTGGCGCCGCACAACGTTCGGGTCAACACGGTGCACCCGACCAACGTGGACACCACGATGATCCAGAACGACCTGGTGCGGTCCAAGTTCCGCCCCGACCTCGACCGGCCGCCGACGCGCGAGGAGTTCGCGGCGTCCGCGGTGTCGATGAACATGCTCGAGGTGCCCTGGATCGAACCGGCGGACGTCGCCAACGCCGCGCTGTTCCTGGCCTCCGACGAGGCGCGTTACATCACCGCGGTCGCGCTGCCGGTGGACGCCGGCAGCACAGCCCGCTGACCGACATGGCCGGCGCGAAGGTGTACGTCGTCGACCGGGTGGTCACCAGGCCCGGGCGGGCACGCGAGTTCGTCGACGCGTACCTGGCGGAGTACGCGCCCGGCGCCCGGGAGCGGGGCATGACGCTCGAACAGGTGCTCGTGAGCCCGCCGGTCTGGTTCGACGACGAGTCCAACACGGTCACCGTCACCTGGGCGCTCGACGGCGCCGACGCCTGGTGGCGGATGACGTTGCGGGGGCGCCCGGACCCGGCTCTGGGGCGGTGGTGGACGCGGATGGACGAACTGGTCGTGGAGCGGTCCCGCTCGATGGCCTCCGCCGCGGCGGACGTCGACGGGCTCTCCGATGTTTAAGGCGACCAAGCTGGTCCACTTCCGGGACGCCGCCGACGCAGACGCGCGACTTCGGTGCGCGGACGGGCTGCACGAGGCCGCGGCCGCGGCGGGCGCCCGGCGGGTGCTGGTCGCCCCGACGCTCGACGGCGTCCGCAACGGCGGTGACCTGCTCGTCCACCTCCAGTTCGACGACGAGGACCGGTGGCGCGCGGCCGAGGGGGAAGTCGCTGCCGTGCTGGGCAACTCGGCCGTCGCGCACGTCGACGGCGTCGAGTACCGCGGCGAGGCCGCGGGGACGACCGAGCCGCGGACCTCCGGCGGGGTGTACCGGACGCTGCTGCTGCGGGTGGACCCGGACGCGTCGGACGCCGCCGTCGAACGGTTCGAGGCCGACCTGCTGCGGATGCCCCGGTACGTGCCGGCGATCCGGTCGTGGCAGCTGTCTCGGGTGCTGCGCGCCGAGGGAGCCTCGGCGTGGACTCACGTGTGGGAGCAGGAGTTCGCGGACCTCGACGCCCTGACCGGGCCGTACCTCCTGCACCCGGTCCACTGGGCCCACGTCGACCGCTGGTTCGACCCGGAGTGCCCTGAGATCATCGTCCGAGACCGGGTGTGCCACAGCTTCTGCGAGTTCGAGGGCTCGGTGCTCTAGAGGCGGGGTGGTCTGGAGGCTGGGCCATCCAGACCGGGCGCCGCCTCAGCCGACCTGAATCGACCCGGCCGGGGTACCGGTGTCGACCAGCGCGCGCACGGTGGCGCGGACCATGGCGGGCGAGCCGCAGATCAGCACCTGGTGCGAGGTGTAGCCGCCGTAGGAGCTGACCACCTCGGCGAGCGTGCCCTGGATTAGGTCGTCCTCGTCGAAACCGATGTCCACCCGGGTGCGTTCGTGCCACTCGTCGTGCCACTCCGGGTCCTCGACCTGCTCGACGACGGGGATGACGGTCAGCCAGTCGAGTTGCTGGGCCAGGATCCACAGCATGTCGGAGGCGTAGAGGTCGCGGGGGTGCCGGGCGCCGACGAACAGGAAGACCAGCGGCGGGTTGGGCTTGCGGGTGAGCTCGAGCAGCATCGCGCGCAGCGGCGCGAGCCCCGTCCCGCCCGCGACCATGATGACCTCTTCGGTGCTGTCGTCGATGTTGAGCCGGCCGGTGGGCGCGCTGATCTGCCACTGGTCGCCGGGGGCGGTGTCGGCGACGATCGACCCGCTGACCCAGCCCGCCGGCACCGTCCGGACGTGGAACTCGAGCTTGCCGTCGAGCGACGGCGGCAGTGCGGGGGAGAGCCGACGACTGACGGCGGGCATCTGCGGGACGACGACGGAGACGGACTGGCCCGCGGTGAACGGGACGAACTCGCCCTCGAGCCGGATCACGGCCAGGTCCTGCCGGAGTCGATGGTGCTGGACCACCGTCGCAAGCCAACCCTGGTCCTGTTCCACGTCCGCGCTCATGGGTCCACAGCGTAGTCGTGCGCCGCGCCGCGCTGCGCAAACAAGAGAAACACTAGAACATGTGTCAGTTCTGGAACTAGGGTGTGAAAAAACACCATGCACCCGTGGGCCGCCGCCCACCACCTGGCGGCCGTATCCACAGTCAGAGCGGAGAAGTACATGACCACCGACGAGCACGCCGACCTGCACCGCCCGCAGTTCCTGGCGGACCTGCTGATCACCGCGCTCGAGCGGAACACCGACCGACCCGCGCTCTACCTCGGCGACGTCGTGCTCACCGGCGGCCAGATGCGGGACCAGATCAGCAGCTTCTGCCAGGCCCTCGCCGGACAGGGCATCGGCAAGGGTTCCACCGTCGCGATGCTCTCGAAGAACCGTCCCGAGGTGCTCATCAGCGTCGGCTCGCAGATGATCCTCGGCTGTCGCAACACCGCCCTCGCGCCGATGGGCTCGATCGACGACCACGCCTACATTCTCGGGGACGCCGAGATCGAGACGCTGATCTTCGATCCGACCTCGTTCGAGGGCCGGGCCGCCGAACTCAAGGCCGCCGTCCCGACGCTGAAGAACTTCTTCTCCCTCGGCCCGTCCGAGGTCGGCATCGACATCCTCGCCCTGGCGGCGACTTTCGAGCCGACCCGCCTGGTCGCCGCGGACGTCGACGGCGGTGACCCGTCGAGCATGGTCTACACCGGCGGCACCACCGGCAAGCCCAAGGGCGTCGTCAACACCTTCGCCTCCGGCGTGACCCTGCCGCAGATCCAGATGGCGGAGTGGCAGTTCCCCGACGAGATGCGCTTCCTCGCCTGCACCCCGCTCTCACACGCGGGCATGGCGTTCTTCGTGCCGACCCTGCTGCGCGGCGGCTCCCTGGTGGTGCTCCCCGCGTTCGAGCCGGCCGCGGTGCTCGAGGCGATCGAGAAGTACAAGATCACCTCCACCATGCTGGTGCCGACGATGATCTACATGCTGCTCGACCACCCCGACCTCGCCACCCGCGACGTGTCGAGCCTCGAGACGCTGTTCTACGGCGCCGCCGCGATGTCGCCGACGCGACTGGCGGAGGGCATCGACAAGCTCGGCCCGATCTTCTTCCAGTACTTCGGCCAGTCCGAGTGCGGCATGACGATTTCGGTGCTGCGCAAGGAGGAGCACGACGCGAACGACCTGGAGCGGCTCGCGTCGTGCGGGCGTCCGGTGCCGTGGCTGAACGTCAAGCTCCTCGACGACGACCTGAACGAGGTCCCCCGCGGCGAGCTCGGCGAGATCTGCGTGCGCGGCCCGCTGGTGATGAAGGAGTACTGGAACAAGCCGGAGGAGACGGCGGAGGCGCTGCGCGGTGGCTGGCTGCACACCGGCGACATCGCGCGGGCGGACAAGGACGGCTTCCTGTTCATCGTCGACCGTAAGAAGGACATGATCGTCACCGGTGGGTTCAACGTCTTCCCGCGGGAGATCGAGGACGTCATCTCCGCGCATCCGGCGGTCGCGTCGGTCGCGGTCGTCGGGGTGCCGGACGAGAAGTGGGGCGAAGCGGTCAAGGCCTGCGTGGTGCTGCGCGACGGGCAGACCGTCGAGGCGGCGGACCTGTCCGCGATGGTCAAGGAGGCCAAGGGCGCCGTGCACGCGCCGAAGACCGTGGACTTCGTCGACGCCCTGCCGCTGACCCCGATCGGCAAGCTGGACAAGAAGGCGCTGCGGGCGCACTACTGGGCGGGAGCCGCCCGCTCGGTGTAGGCGCCGCGCCCGTATGCAGCAAGGCCCGCACCCTGGACGGGGTGCGGGCCTTGCTCGTCGAGCACCGTACGGATCAGCCGCGTGCAGCTGCCAAGGTGTCGTTGAACGTCGTGCTCGGGCGCATGACCGCGGTGGTCAGGTCGGCGTCGGGCGCGTAGTAGCCGCCGATGTCGACCGGGTTGCCCTGCACGTCGTTGAGCTCACCGACGATCGTGTCGCGCTTCTCCGCGAGCGCTGCCGCGAGCGGAACGAAGTGCGCACGCAGCTCCTCGTCCTCGGTCTGCGCGGCGAGCTCCTCGGCCCAGTACATGGCCAGGTAGAACTGGCTGCCGCGGTTGTCCAGCTCGCCGGTGGTGCGGGACGGGCCCTTGTCGTTCTCGAGCAACTTGCCGGTCGCGGCGTCGAGGGTCTTGGCCAGGACGGTGGCCTTCTTGTTGCCGGTCTTGATGCCGAGGTCCTCGAGGCTGACGGCCAGTGCGAGGAACTCACCGAGCGAGTCCCAGCGCAGGTGGTTCTCCTCCAGCAGCTGCTTGACGTGCTTGGGAGCGGAACCGCCCGCTCCGGTCTCGTACAGTCCGCCGCCGGCCATCAACGGCACGATGGAGAGCATCTTCGCGCTCGTGCCCAGTTCCAGGATCGGGAACAGGTCGGTGAGGTAGTCACGCAGGATGTTGCCGGTTGCCGAGATGGTGTCGAGCCCACGGATGAGCCGCTCCATCGTGTACCGGATCGCGCGCACCTGCGACATGATCTGGATGTCGAGGCCCTCGGTGTCGTGATCGAGCAGGTACGTCTTGACCTTCGTGATCAGCTCGTTCTCGTGCGGACGGTACGGGTCGAGCCAGAACACGACCGGCATGCCGGAGTTGCGGGCGCGGGCGACGGCGAGCTTGACCCAGTCCCGGATGGGCTCGTCCTTGACGATGCACAGACGCCAGATGTCGCCCTCCTCGACGTTCTGGGTGAGCAGAACCTCTCCGGTGGCGAGATCGGTGATGTTGGCGACGCCGGCCTCGGGGACCTCGAACGTCTTGTCGTGCGAGCCGTACTCCTCCGCCTTCTGCGCCATCAGGCCGACGTTCGGCACGGTGCCCATGGTGGTGGGGTCGAACGCGCCGTTGGTCTTGCAGAAGTTGATCATCTCCTGGTAGATCCGGAAGAACGTCGACTCGGGGCTCACCGCCTTGGTGTCCTTCTGCCGACCGTCGGCGCCGTACATCTTGCCGCCGGCGCGGATCATCGCGGGCATGGACGCGTCGACGATGACGTCGCTGGGGGAGTGGAAGTTCGAGATGCCGCGCGCCGAGTCCACCATCGCCAGCTCGGGCCGGTTCTCGTGGCACCGGTGCAGGTCGTCGACGATCTCCTCGCGCTTGGACGCGGGGAGGGACTCGATCTTCGCGTAGAGGTCGGAGAGCCCGTTGTTGACGTTCACGCCCAGCTCGTCGAACAGCTCGCCGTGCTTGGCGAAGGCGTCCTTGTAGAAGACCTTCACGGCGTGCCCGAAGACGATCGGGTGCGAGACGCGCATCATCGTGGCCTTGACGTGCAGGGAGAACATCATGCCCGTCTTGCGGGCGTCCTCCATCTCGTCTTCGTAGAAGTCGATGAGCGCCTTCTTGCTCATGAACATGCTGTCGATGACGTCGCCGTCGGTGAGGGACACCTTCGGCTTGAGGACGATGGTCTCGCCGCCGGTGGTCAGCAGCTCCATCTTGACCTCGCGGTCGCCGTCGACGGTCATCGACTTCTCGCCGTTGTAGAAGTCGCCGTGCCGCATGTGGGCGACGTGCGTGCGCGATGCCGGCGACCATTCACCCATGCTGTGCGGATGCTTGCGGGCGTACTCCTTGACGGCCCGGGGTGCTCGGCGGTCCGAGTTGCCCTCGCGAAGGACGGGGTTCACCGCGCTGCCCAGGCACTTGGTGTACCGGTCCTTGATCGCGGTTTCCTCGTCCGACTTCGGGTTCTCGGGGTAGTCCGGGATGCCGTAGCCGTGCGCCTGGAGTTCCTTGATGGCCGCGAGCAGCTGCGGGACCGAGGCACTGATGTTCGGCAGCTTGATGATGTTCGTGTCGGGCAGCTGCGTGAGTCGGCCCAGTTCGGCCAGGTTGTCCGGTACTCGTTGCGCCTCGGCCAGGTGGTCGCCGAACTCGGCGAGGATGCGGGCGGCGACGGAGATGTCGCAGGTCTCGACGTTGATCCCGGCTGCCTCGGCGAATGTCTCGATCACTGGCAGGAAGGCATGCGTGGCGAGCATCGGTGCCTCGTCGGTCAGCGTGTAGATGATGGTTGGTTGTTCCACGCTCATATTCTGATCATTGCTCCGATATCGGCTAGGCGCGTTCTGTGTTCGCGTCTCATCTGAGCCACGGGGTGGTTGTAGTGGCACCTACCTCCTACCACGCCGTGCGTGTTGTCCGCGACATTCTGCTCAGGCTCGGGGGTGCGAGACCGGCCACAGCCGGCCCGCAGAGTCGAAGGGAGTGGACTCGGTCTCTGTGGTTCGGGAGGTCGAGTCCGCGGACACGGTGAGCGGAAACGCTGGTTCCGGCCGCGCCGGTCGGCGTCACGTGGACGCTGCCGAACGGCAGTGCAGGCGAATTCGCGTCGATCAGCCCCGGGGCGGGCGCGGCAGAAAGTATCCGGTGCGCGCCTGGTACTCGCGGTAGCCGGGCCGCCGCGACATCGACTGCTCGAGCAGTCGCGCGCCGGTCGCGTAGACCAGGAAGTATGTCATCGCAATCGGGGACCCCACCGTCACCGCGCCGGGCCAGACGCCCGCGCAGACCAGCCAGAGCCCCCACCACACGCAGGCATCGCCGAAGTAGTTCGGGTGGCGGGTCCACGCCCACAACCCCGAGTCCATGATCCGGCCCCGATTGGCCGGGTCCGCCTTGAACGCTCGAAGTTGCCGGTCTCCCACCGCCTCGAAGGCCGCGCCGACCGCCCAGAGGGCGACGCCCATCGTCATGACGATGCGACCCGCGCCGTGTGCCGGTCCGAGCACCGCCGACAGTTGGACGGGCAGGGAGACGAACCACTGGGCCGCGCCCTGGGTCACGAACACCTTGCGGGCGACCGTGCCGAGGGTCGCCCCGCCGGCGCGGTCGAGCAGTTCCCGGTACCGGGGGTCCTCGCCGCGCCCCACGGACTTGCGGTGCATGTGCCAGCTCAACCGCAGGCCCCACACCGTGACCAGCGCGAGCACCAAGACGCGGCGGCCGGGATCGCCGTCGCCGAGGGCGGCGGACACCGCGGCGACCAGCACGAAGCCCAGCCCCCACGACACGTCCACCACGTTGTACCGGCCGAGTCGGTGACCGATCGCGAACGTCACGGCCTGCAGGGCAGTAAGCAACAGCGCGCTCACCCCGGTGATCGTCAGGAACTCCGTCCATGTGCTCACCGGGGCGAGTCCTTCTCGAAGACGAACTGCTGGACGTCGAGGTACCCGGCGCGGAATCCGGCCTCGGAGTAGGCGAGGTAGAACTCCCACATGCGCCGGAAGACGTCGTCGAAGCCGAGTTCGGTGACTTCCGCGCCCTGGGCGGCGAAGCGCTCGCGCCACAGCCGCAGGGTCTCCGCGTAGTGCGCCCCCATCGCGAACCGGTCGACAACCCGCAGTGAGGTTTCCCGGCGGGTGACGTCGTCGATGGCGCGGGTGGACGGCAGCAGGCCGCCCGGGAAGATGTACTTGTGCACCCACGTGTAGGTGTTGCGGGAGGCCGACATTCGATCGTGCGGCATGGTGATCGCCTGTAGTGCCACCCGGCCGCCCGGAACCAGCAGTCGGTCGAGCGTCCGGAAGTAGGTGGGCCAGTAGTCGAACCCGACGGCCTCGATCATCTCCACCGACACGATCGCGTCGTAGTCGCCGGTCACCGCGCGGTAGTCGAGCAGGTCGATCTTTACGGAGTCGGACAGCCCCGCGTCGGCCACCCGGCGGCGGGCCAGCAGTTGTTGCTCGCGGGAGAGGGTGACCGAGCGGACCTGGGCGCCCCGCGCCGCGGCCCTGAGGCCCAATTCTCCCCAGCCGGTGCCGATTTCGACTAGGCGGGTACCCGGTCCGACCCGCGCCGCGTCGAGCAGGCGGTCGATCTTGCGGTGCTGCGCGACGGCCAGCATGTCCCACCGCGCCGGCAGGTCGTCGAACAGGGCGCTCGAGTAGGACATGGTGCGGTCGAGGAAGAGTTCGAACAGTTCGTTGGACAGGTCGTAGTGACGGGAGATGTTCGAGCGGGTGTTCTCTGGTGTGTTGCGCTCGGCGGCAGGTTGTTTCGCCGTCACCAGCGGGCGCAGCCACTGCAGTGGCCGAGGTATCAGGGTCGCGGCCTCCGCGGCGAAGGGGGTGAGCACGGCCGCCGGCTCGGGAGAGGCCCAGTCGCCGGCCATGTAGGACTCGCCGAAGCCGACGAGCCCGCCGGTGCCGAGGCGCCGGGCGAACTCCTCGGGCCGGTGGATGATCATGCGGGGCAGGATCCGTCCCGTCCCGTCGGTTCCGAGGACGGTGCCGTCCGGGTACTCCACCCGCACGGCCAGTCTCGATGCGGCTCGCCGGAACAGGCGGTCGGCCACCGCGCCCGCAGCCCGCGCGAAGGTGTCGGTCCGGACGTGGGCGATGCCCGGCCACCGGTTGGCATCGATCTCGAGTGCGCGGGCGGCGTTCTCGGTGCCAGAGGTAGTCATCGGTCGGCCTCCTGGTGAAGTAGCGGGGAACTGGTCGGTCGTGGGACGAGGGGTAGCCCGCGCAGCCACAGGGCGATGCCTTGCAGGCGGATCCGCGCCGCGACCACGAGCGGGGCCATCGGAGCCGACAACTGCATCCGCGCCACCGCGGCCGTGGTGGCCCGGCGTCCGTTCCCGCGCATCGTCGCGGTGAACGGCGGTTGCCCGTCGCGGTGCAGGGTGACCGAGACGGCGAGGTCGCGGCCCGGTTCCGGCACCCGCAGCGTGTAGCGCCCGTCGACCTCGTTGAACGGCGAGACGAAAAACGCCTTGTCGGTCTCGGCGCGGCCGGAGCCGTCCGGCATGAGCAGGTAGCAGTGCCGCCCGCCGTACGTGTTGTGGACCTCGGCGACCACGCACCACAGCACGCCGGCCCGGTCGTGGCACCAGAACAGGCTCAACGGGTTGAAGACGTGTCCGAGTACCCGGGCGTTGAGCAGGGCCGTGACGCGGCCGCCGCGCAGGTCGACACCGTTTGCGGCGAGGTAGCCGTCGAGTCGTCCGCGGAGGGTCGCCGTGTCGTGGCCGGCACGCGAGTCCGCCGTGAAGTGGTCGCTCGCCTCGAACCGGGCGAACGGCCGCAACCACCCGGGCAGCCTGGGCAGCTCGTCGAGGTCGACGAACCAGCTGTAGCTCCGGTACTCGAACGAGTGCCGGACCGGCGCGGCGCGGACGTGTCGGATGCGGGTGCGGTAGATCGCGGGCGGGGACACCGTCACCTCACCGCCGTGCCGCGAGCGGGTGCGGCATCCCAGTCCACCCCGAGGCGGCGCGCGGCGCGCACCCCCGAACGGGCACCGTCCTCGTGGAAGCCCCACCCGTGGTACGCCCCCGCGAAGGTCACCGTGTCGCTGTCGAGTTCGGGCAGGCGGGACTGCGCGGCAACGGATTCCGGCGTGTAGACCGGGTGCTCGTAGGTCATCTCGGCCAGCACCGATGCCGGGTCGACGAGGCCGTCGCCGCCGAGGGTGACGAGGAAACGACGGTCGGTGCCGTCGGAGATCCGCATCAGCCGGGTCATGTCGTAGGTGACCACCACCGACTCCGAACTCCGGGTTTGCCGCGGTATCAGGTAGTTCCAGGACGCGCGGGCGCGCTCGGCGTGCGGCAGGACGGAGGAGTCGGTGTGCAGCAGGGCACGGTTGGTGGAGTACGGCATCGCCCCGAGCAGAGCGCGTTCGAGCGGGGTGGGATCGGCCAGCAGCCGCAGGGCCTGGCCGGGGTGCACCGCGATCACCGCGGCGTCGAACCAGCGGAGGTCGCCGTTGCGGGCGATGACGCACACCCCGTCCTCGACCCGTTGGAGGCTGTGCACCGGGGTGCCGACAAGCACCTCGTCCAGCGTCGCGGCCACCTTCTCGACGTAGCGGGCCGAACCGCCGGAGACGGTGCGCCAGGTAGGGGATCCGAACACGGTGAGCATGCCGTGGTGGTCGAGGAAGGTCAGCAGATACCGCGCCGGGTAGCGGCCGGCGGCGGACGGGGCGCACGACCACACGGCGGCGACGAGCGGGGTGAGGAAGTGCCGGGCGAAGTAGTCCGAGAACCGGTGCCGGGACAGGAAGGTGGCGAGCGGCTCGTCCGGATCACCGGCCGGGCTGTCCAACAAGGCCCGGGCGGCGCGGTGGAACCGGACCACCTCGCCGAGCATGCGCAGGTATCGCGGTCGGGTGAGCGCGCGCGGCGTCGGGAACAGCCCCGCCAGGCCCTTTGCGCCGGCGAACTCGAGGCCGTTCGCGTCCGATCGCACGGACATCGACATGTCGGTGTCCTGGGTGGCCACGCCCAGTTCGCCGAACAGTCGCAGCAGGGTGGGGTACGTGCGGTCGTTGTGCACGATGAACCCGGTGTCCACCGACACCCGCGTCCCGCTGTCGAGTTCGAGGTCGTGGGTGTGCGCGTGCCCGCCGAGTCGCTCGTCGGCCTCGTAGAGCGTCACCCGGTCACGTCGGGCCAGCACGTACGCGGCGATGAGTCCGGCGACGCCGCTGCCGATGACGGCGACGGTGCGTGGCGGTGCGAGGGGGTCTGGGTGTGACTTCGAGGGACGGTCCATACCGGGTGTTCGGCGCCGCGGGGCGGCCGGATGGGTCCGCGTCATGGATACCCTCGGTAGCCGCGCGTCGGACACGTCAACCGGTCGCCGACGGGGAACAGCAGCCTTTGGGCGGTCGGCCGCAGCTCCGAGAGCCGCTCCGGGGGCGCCGACCCCGGTGCGGGGTCCAGGCTGAGGCACCGGAGCGTATCGAAAGTTGGTTCCGTTCCGGTGTTTCGAGATGCCCGTCAGCGTCGCTCTGCGCGGGCGTCACAGGGGGCTTCGGCGAGCCCTGTCCGCACGGTGCGTTGTGGTGAAAGCGGGCGTGCAGGCGGGCGCGGAGACGGGGGACCTCACCGACGCTTGACCCCCGACGCGCACTTTCAACTCCTCCTGGATGCCCCTGATTGAAAGCGCGCGCTAGCTAGCGGTCAGCTGGCAGCCAGACCCGCGATTGCCGCGAAGGCCTTGCCAGCGAGGTCGATGAGGGCGAGGGGCACGGTGTCCGACGAGGTCATGAAGATCCCTTTCTGTTGCGCGCAGCGCAGATCGGCGTCACCCCGGTCAGGGTGGCGAGTAATTCAAACCTGAAACCCTCCGCAGAGGAAGTGTGACATTGATCATCATGAATATGTCCGATTTTTGGGGAGTCTGGCGGTGCGGCCGGCGCGGTTTGGGGGTAGAGGAGGTTGGCGGAGATCGTGCGCGACCGTCTCCGTGTTGGCGTCCGAGGAACGCCTCTGATCCGGGCTGTCGCGGACCCCGACGCATCAACCATGGGCGTGTCAGGTCGGCGTTCGCTGGTCGAAGAGCAGTCGCCCGGCGCAGAATTGGCCACCATGGCCACCTACGTCCTGCTGCACGGCGCCGGGTCCGACTCGACCTACTGGCAGTTCGTCGCGCCGCGGCTGCGCGAGCGCGGTCACGAGGTGCTGACGCCGGACCTGCCGGTCGACGACGACTCCGCCGGGCTCGCCGAGTACACCGCTGTGGTGGTCGACGCGATCGGCGACCGCGCGGGGCCGATCCTGGTGGCGCAGTCGATGGCGGGGTTCACCGTGCCGCTGGTCTGCGAGCGGGTGTCGGTGGCACTGGTCGTCCTCGTGGCGGCGATGGTGCCGGCGACGGGGGAGTCGCCCGGCGAGTGGTGGTCGAACACCGGGCAGGAGGCGGCGCGCCGCGCGCTCGACGAATGCGAGGGACGCGACCCCGACGCCGAATTCGATCCGGTGGCAACGTTTCTGCACGACCTGCCGCCGGAGCTGCTGGAGACGGTGCTGGCGGACGGCGCGCGCCGGCAGTCCGACACCCCGTTCGAGCAGCAACTTCCGATGCCCGCCTGGCCGGACGTGCCGACCCGGTTCCTGCTGTGCCGGCAGGACCGCTTCTTTCCCGCCGACTTTCAGCGCCGCGTGGTGCGTGAGCGCCTCGGGATCGTGCCCGACGAGATGGACGGCGGGCACCTGCCCGCGCTGGCCCACCCGGAGGAGCTGACCGCGCGGCTCGAGGCGTACCGGGTGGGCGCGGGCCTGTGACCGGGTAGTTTGCCTAGAATTTGCCGACGGTCGAAAGTTTTCAGACTTGAGCGGAACAGACTCAACTCTTGGTGTGTTGGGACATGTGACAGCGCCGACCGGCCACACCTAGGCTCGACGGCGACGACATACGTCTTCCGTTAGGGGTGACCATGGACTCGTTTTCTCCGACCACCAAGACTCAGGCGGCCTTGACTGCGGCCTTGCAGTCCGCGTCCGCCGCCGGGAACCCGGACATCCGCCCGGCGCACCTGTTGGTGGCCCTGCTCGACCAGACCGACGGCATCGCCGCACCGCTGCTCAAGGCGGTCGGCGTCGACCCCGCGGTGGTGCACCGCGAGGCACAGACCATGGTCGACCGGCTGCCCAAGGCGACCGGTGCGACCACCACCCCGCAGCTGGGCCGTGAGGCGCTCGCTGCGCTGACCGCCGCCCAGCGCCTGGCGACCGAGCTCGACGACGAGTACGTGTCCACCGAACACCTCATGGTGGGGCTCGCCGACGGCGACTCCGACGTCGCGAAACTGCTTGTCGGACACGGCGCTACGGCGCAGACGCTGCGTGACGCGTTCACCGCGGTGCGCGGCAGTGCCCGGGTCACCAGTCCGGATCCCGAGGGCTCGTACCAGGCGCTGGAGAAGTACAGCACCGACCTCACCGAGGCCGCCCGCTCCGGCAAGCTCGACCCGGTGATCGGGCGCGACACCGAGATCCGGCGGGTGGTCCAGGTACTCAGCCGCCGCACCAAGAACAACCCGGTGCTGATCGGCGAGCCGGGCGTCGGCAAGACCGCGATCGTGGAGGGCCTGGCCCAGCGGATCGTGGCGGGCGACGTCCCGGAATCGTTGCGCGGCAAGACCGTCATCTCCCTCGACCTCGGCTCGATGGTCGCGGGTGCGAAGTATCGCGGCGAGTTCGAGGAGCGGCTCAAGGCCGTCCTCGACGACATCAAGAACTCGGCCGGACAGGTCATCACGTTCATCGACGAGCTGCACACCATCGTCGGTGCCGGTGCCACCGGTGAGTCCGCGATGGACGCCGGCAACATGATCAAGCCGATGCTGGCCCGCGGCGAGCTGCGCCTGGTCGGTGCGACCACCCTCGAGGAGTACCGCAAGTACATCGAGAAGGACGCGGCGCTCGAACGCCGGTTCCAGCAGGTGCTGGTCGGGGAGCCGTCGGTGGAGGACACCGTCGGCATCCTGCGCGGTCTCAAGGAGCGCTACGAGGTGCACCACGGCGTGCGCATCACCGACTCCGCTCTCGTTGCGGCGGCGACCCTTTCGGACCGCTACATCACCTCCCGGTTCCTGCCGGACAAGGCCATCGACCTGGTCGACGAGGCCGCGTCGCGGCTGCGGATGGAGATCGACTCGCGGCCCGTCGAGATCGACGAGATCGAGCGGATCGTGCGCCGGCTGGAGATCGAGGAGATGGCGCTGGCCAAGGAGACCGACGAGGCGTCGAAGGCGCGGCTCGCCAAGCTGCGGCAGGAGCTCGCGGACGCCCGCGAGAAGCTGGGGCAGCTGAGCACCCGGTGGCAGAACGAGAAGCAGGCCATCGACTCGGTCCGCGAGGTCAAGGAGCAGCTCGAGACGCTGCGCCGTGAGTCGGACCGGGCCGAGCGCGACGGCGACCTGGGCAAGGCCGCGGAGCTGCGCTACGGCCGGATCCCCGAGCTGGAGAAGCGGCTCGAGGCGGCGGTCGAGGCGTCGGGAGGCGCCAGCGACGGCGACGTCATGCTCAAGGAGGAGGTCGGACCCGACGACGTCGCGGACGTGGTGGCGGCGTGGACCGGCATCCCGGCCGGCCGGATGATGGAGGGCGAGACCGCCAAACTGCTGCGGATGGAGTCCGAGCTCGGCAAGCGGGTCGTCGGGCAGGCCGACGCGGTGCAGGCAGTCTCCGACGCGGTGCGCCGGGCCCGGGCCGGAGTCGCGGACCCGAACCGGCCGACCGGCTCGTTCCTGTTCCTCGGACCGACCGGCGTGGGCAAGACCGAGCTCGCAAAGGCGTTGGCGGACTTCCTGTTCGACGACGAACGCGCGATGGTCCGGATCGACATGTCCGAGTACGGCGAGAAGCACTCGGTGGCACGGCTCGTCGGTGCCCCGCCCGGCTACGTCGGCTACGAGGCCGGTGGTCAGCTCACCGAGGCGGTGCGGAGGCGTCCGTACACGGTGGTGCTCTTCGACGAGGTGGAGAAGGCGCACCCCGACGTGTTCGACATCCTGCTGGCGGTCCTCGACGAGGGACGCCTGACGGACGGCCAGGGCCGGACGGTGGACTTCCGCAACACCATCCTGATCCTGACGTCCAACCTCGGTGCCGGTGGCACCAAGGAGCAGGTGATGGATGCGGTGCGGCACGCGTTCAAGCCGGAGTTCATCAACCGGCTCGACGACGTGGTGATCTTCGACCCGCTCTCGGAGGAGCAGCTCGAGTCCATCGTCGACATCCAGCTCGGCCAGCTGGCCAGGCGGCTCGCCACCCGGCGGCTCACGCTGGAGGTCTCGCAGCCGGCGAAGGCGTGGCTGGCCAAGCGCGGCTACGACCCGCAGTACGGTGCGCGACCGCTGCGCCGGCTGGTGCAGCAGTCGATCGGCGACCAGTTGGCGAAGCTGCTGCTGGCCGGCGAGATCAAGGACGGCGACGTCGTGCCGGTGAACGTCACGGCGGACGGTGACGGCCTGACGCTGGGCTGAGCCCCGTACGAAACGATGCGCCCTCCCCGCTGCCCGAGGCAGCGGGGAGGGCGCATCTGTGTCCGAGCCCGGCCGGCGCGTCCGCGGGCCCGGGGGGTGAGCCGCGGGCCGCGCCGCGGCGGGCTCGGCGGGTCCGGCCGAGCTCGTGAGGGGCGAGGCCCCG
>NZ_BCXG01000038.1 GCF_001894985.1 Rhodococcus tukisamuensis NBRC 100609
GGTGATGCGAAGAAGATGGTCGCGGAGGTCACCGAGGAGCTCAAGGCGCTGTAGTTCCCTCACGCCGTCAGGGAGGCAATCCCTCCAAAAGGGTTGCGCCGCTTGGGGTGCGTTGCCGGAACTTCGGACCCGTCAACGCGTCTCACGGCTCACCGGAAGAATGCGGCCGAGCCGGTACCGGCGCATCTGGCTATTCCCATATCGAGACGACAAGTCCCCTCCCTCCGTAGCTCCTTGCGAAATGCGTCAGCGCTCTGCAAAATTCATTGCAGCGCTGGCGCTTTCGCGTTTTCGGGAGCGATCTCCGTTCGGGTGAGGACCCTCATTCGCTCGCACTGCATATATCAATTGCATATGTAGTGATGCCAATTCACGTCTACCGTGAGCCCGATCACCGGCGTAGCGTCGAAACTATGAAAAGTGAACTGGGACAACATGTGTCATCGCCTGAAACTGTGACTTCCACTCCGCCTGCCGAGAGGTCTCGGCTGGACGGGATCAGAAAGTTCGTCCCGGGTGTCGCACTGTGCGCCGCCGGCGCCGCCGTGGCCATGGGCATCAAGCACTTCATCCCCACGCTGAGTCCGCTGCTGATCGCGATCCTGGCGGGCGCAGTGCTCGCGAATGCGGTGGCGTTGCCGTCGAGACTTGCGCCCGGCCTCACCTTCACCTCCAAGAAGCTTCTCCGTGTCGGAATCTCGCTCCTGGGCCTGCAGCTCGTCCTCGGCGACATTCTGAACCTGGGCTGGGGCGTCATCGCGATGGTCGTGGCGATCGTCGTCGTCGGCATCTCCGGCACCATGTTCATGGGGCACCTGCTCGGCATCTCGTGGACCCAGCGGGTCCTGATCGCCTGTGGCTTCTCGATCTGTGGTGCGGCGGCGGTCGCCGCCGCTGACGGTGTTGTCGAAGCGGACGAGGAGGAGGTGCTCACCGCGGTTGCCCTCGTCGTCATCTTCGGCACCCTGATGATCCCCACGGTCCCGCTGCTCGCCGGCGCGCTGGGGCTCGACGGCTTCCACGCGGGACTCCTGGCCGGTGGATCGATCCACGAGGTTGCGCAGGTGGTCGCCGCCGGCGGCATCATCGGCGGCTTGGCGCTGACCGTGGCAACGCTGGTCAAGTTGGCCCGCGTGATCATGCTGGCGCCCGTCATGGTGGTCCTGAGCGTGATGGCCCGCAAGCGGTCGGGCGGTCAGCAGACGCAGGTCAAGCGGCCTCCGCTGATGCCGCTGTTCGTCGTGGTGTTCCTGGTGTTCGTGGCGTTCCGGTCGACGGGAGTCGTTCCCGCCGGTGTCCTCTCCTTCGCCGGATCTCTCCAGACCGCGCTGCTGACCGCCGCGATGTTCGGACTGGGCGCCGGCGTCCGGGTGGCCACGATCAAGAAGGTCGGCTCCAAGCCATTCATCCTGGCAGCACTGTCCACCCTCCTGGTGGCGCTCACCGCAATGGCCGGGGTGTTCCTCCTCTGAGAAGAAAGACTGATCCAGACCTGCCCAATGCCTGCCGCACTCAATGTGCGGCAGGCATTTGTCTGTTCGCGCGGGCGGCTCCGACCGGGGTTGACTCCAAGAGGGTTATGCCTCCCCACGGTCTCCGTTCGCTGCCTGGCTCAACACAGGAACCCGGATGTCCTGCGGATCCTCGACGAACGGTGGACCGACCTGGTCAGACAGAACGGTCGGCTCGGAAACCAGTTCCATGCCCTGCTGCATGAGCTGTTCCCAGGTGGGATGGAACGAAACTTCGGCACCGAGGATGCCAGCGCCGACAAACAACGCCGCCGGCTGTCCAGATCCGGTGACCGCACTTCGGGCAACGCCTCGCGATGCCGTTGTCCGCGTAGTCCGCCCATGCGCACAGACAAGGGCGGACTACTGGCGTGTACCTGGCTCAAACAGTTCGAGGGGCAGGAGACACGCTCTAGCTGAGTCCGATCGGGGTGCCGGCAGCCCCGACGGCCGACTGCCCCATGTGAAGGATCGGGAACGGGCGCCCGTCTCCATCAGTCGCCGATCGACTCACAACGACGAAACCGTAGTGCTGGTAGAAGCCGACAGCCTGCGGGTTCTGCTCGTTGACGTCCAGGCGCAGATCGGGGTGGTGCTCGATCGCGCGCGACAGTAGCGCGGAACCGACACCATGCCCGCGGCAGGTACTGTCGACGAACAGCATCTCGAGTGAGTTACCCGCCAGCCCCGAGAATGCCACCGGCGTCTCCTCGACCTCTGCGACCGTCAGTTCGACGGCCGGGAGATAGTCGCTGAGCATCCGTGACTCGTAGAAGTCGACATCCTCCGGGGTGAGAAAGTCGTGGGTTGCCTCAACGGCGCTCCGCCAGATGCGCACGAGTGCCGGCCACTCCGTCTCGCCCTCGCACGGGCGGAGAACGAGTCCCTCAGATGTGCTCATGGGTACAAACAACAGACGGTTGAAAGCGGGCTGTCAACCGATATTTGGCCTGGATTCAACGAGGCTCGGCGGGAGGGCGCCCGACCGGTCCGGAAGCACCATGAAGCCACGCGAGCAAATGATGCGGGTCGACGCTTCCCTCGTCGGCCCGCACCAAGTCCTAGTGGCCGGGTGTTCGAATCATCCGGCGCTTGACAGCACACACAGCAACCGTCCTCCGACACAAAGTTGGCGGTCGAGCAGGTTGCTCGACCGCCAACTTCGGTGGTTCGGATCGGTGGTGGTTCAGATCAGGGTCTGGCTCGGTGCCGGAGCGGCGATCAGATGGTCGCGGAACTGCTCCCGCAGCGGGGCCTTCACGATCTTTCCGGTGCTCCCCAGGGGAATCGAGTCGACGAAGACGACGTCGTCGGGGACCCACCACTTGGCGACCTGGCCGTCGAAGGACGCCAGCACCTCGGCGGCGGAAACGGTTGCCCCCGGCTCGCGCACGGCGACAAGCAGGGGCCGTTCGTCCCACTTGGGGTGGAAGACCCCGACGCAGGCAGCGAGGGCGACGTCGGGATGCGACATCGCTATGTTCTCGAGGTCGATCGAGCTGATCCACTCGCCGCCCGACTTGATCACGTCCTTGCTGCGGTCGGTGATCTGCATGAAGCCGTCCGAGTCGATCGTGGCGATGTCACCGGTGGGGAACCATCCGTCGACCAGCGGGTCCTGGTCCTCCTTGTGGAAGTAGTGCGAGAGCACCCAGTGGCCCCGGACCATCAGGTGTCCGGAAGACGCCCCGTCCCAGGCAATTTCGTTTCCGCCGTCGTCGACGATCTTCAGGTCGATGCCGAAGACGCACCGCCCCTGCTTGTCCTGCTTCGCGTAGCGCTCCTCGTCGTCGGCACCGAGGTGCCTGCCCTTGAGGACCGACGCGGTGCCGAAGGGACTGGTCTCCGTCATGCCCCAGCCGTGAATGACGGTGACGCCGTACGTCTCCTCCAACTGCCGGAGCATCGCCGGCGGGCAGGCGGCTCCGCCGATGACCGCGCGTTCGAGGCTGGTGAACCGCAGGCCCCTCGACTCGGTGTACTGGAGCTGGCCCTGCCAGACCGTGGGCACGCTCGCCGAGATGGTGACCTGCTCCGCCTCGACCAGGTCGTAGAGCGACTGTCCGTCGAGCGCGGCGCCGGGGAAGACGATCTTGGCGCCGACCATGCATGCTGTGTACGGCAGTCCCCAGGCGTTGACGTGGAACATCGGCACGACCGGCATGACGGAGTCCCTCGCGGAGACACCCATGGAATCGGGCAGTCCGACGGCCATGGAATGCAGCACGGTGGAACGGTGGCTGTACAGCACGCCCTTGGGGTTTCCGGTGGTGCCGCTGGTGTAGCACAGCGAGGAGGGGGTGTCCTCGTCGAAGAGCGGCCACTGGTAGTCGCCGGACTCGTTGTCGATCAGGTCTTCGTAGGCGAGGATCCCGCCCGGCGCGTCCGGGAGGTGGCTGCTGTCCGACATGAGTACGAAGTGGCGCACCTGGGGCAACCGCGGTGCCAGTTCCTGGATCAGCGGCAGGAACGTCAGGTCGAAGAAGATGACCTGGTCCTCCGCGTCGGACACGATCCACTCGAGCTGATCGGGGTGCAGTCGCGGGTTCAGCGTGTGGAGCACCGCCCCTGATCCCGACGCCGCGTAGTACAGCTCGAGGTGCCGGTAGCCGTTCCACGCCAGCGTGCCGACCCGCGTCCCCGGATCGGCGCCGAGCCGCGCGAGCGCCTGAGCCATCTTGCGTGCGCGCACCGCGAGTTCGCGGAAGCTGTAGCGGTGGATGTCGCCCTCGGTCCGGCAGGAGACGACCTCCTGTTCGCCGTGATGGCGTTGCGCATGCTCGAGTATCGAAGAGACCAGCAAGGGCTGCTTCATCATCAGACTGTTCACGAGAGCCTCCTTCGAGCGAATTCATCGGACTTGCGGGCCTGTGCGGCGATCGTTCCGAGGAGGTCGAGCGCGCGGCGGCCCGCCTCGGGGCCGCCGTCGACGTCGCCGCGCACGTAGAGCGGACGCAGTTCCTCGATCTCCTCGAGGGCGGTGATCAGGTCCGCCTCGACGATCTTGTACTTCCGCACCGTGTTCACCACCAGCATCGAGGTGTGCACGATGTCCTCGTCCTCCATCGCGACCCCGTGCTGGTGCAGCGCATAGTTCGCCCAGTGGGTACCGGCCAGCATCGCGGCCTCGATCTGGATCTCCCAGTCGTCGTCGTGACAGAGCGCGACCGAGCGTTCGATGCGTTCCGCGATCTGGCGATGCCGTTCGGCCTTCATCCGAGCTCCTCCGATCGGGCGAACAGGATCTTCCGGACCTGTGCGAAGTGGTTCTCGCAGCTGTCGACGATCTCCTGCGTCGGTGTGCGGTCGCCGCGCAGACACGGATCGCGGTGCTCCTCGATGGCCTCGATGACCTCCTCGAGCTCGCGGATGTCGGCGGGGATCTCCCCTTCGATCGGGGGCCAGCCGACGTGGCTGACGTCGCCCGGTCCGCGGAGAATGCGCGCGTAGCTGCCGTCCGCCTGCTGAGCGAGGTGGACGCCGGGGATCGTCGAGAACACGGGATCGTCGCTGGTGACCCCCGCGAGATGCAGGCAGGCGTTGTAGGCGTTCGTGCCGGCGGTCAGCGTGGTCCAGTACCAGAGTTCGAAGTCGTCGAGCGGGTCGAACCGGTCCCGCAGCGCACACAGCCGATCGAACTTCGACAGGTGCGAAGCGGTCCTCATCGGGCCGGCGCCAGTTCGGTGTCGACCGCCATCACGATCTTGCCGACGTGCTGGTCGGACTTCATGTAGTCGTGGGCCTCCGCGATGGCGTCGATCGGGAAGACCCGGTCGATCGGAATCTGCAGCCGACCGGCGGCAAAGTGGGACAGGAGGTCTCGGGCGCATGCCTGGATGCAGGCGAGGCGCTCCTCCTCGGTGCGGGTCTTGAAGGTCACGCCGATCAGCTTCAGCCTCTTGAGCCACAGGGCGGAGAGATCGATTGTGGCGGTGTCGGATCCGAGTCGGCCGATGTTGACCAGGCGCCCCTTCACCGCCAGCGACCGGATGTTGTCCTCGAAGACAGTGCCGCCGACGGAGTCGATGACGATGTCGGCGCCGCGGCCGTCGGTGAACACCATGACCTGTTCGGCCTGGTCGTCGGCGGAAACGTCGATCACGCAGTCGACTCCGAGCTCCGCGAGCTGCTGTGCCTTGGCTGCCGACCGGGTGGTCGCAATCACGGCGCCGGCGCCCATGGCCTGCGCGATCCGAATGGACGCGATACCAATGCCACTCGACGCGGCGTTGACGAGAACGACCTCCCCCCTCTGCATCTCACCGTTGGTGATCAATGCGTCGTGCGCGGTGGTGAACACATTGGGGAAGGCGCCGGCGTCGATCCAGGTGGCGGCTTCCGGGACCGCCATGAGGCTCAGCGGCGCCGCCAGCACGTACTCGGCCTGTCCGCCGTTGCCGTGCCCCATCACCCGGTCGCCGACCTGCCACGCGGTGACGTCCGACCCCACGGCCTCGACCTCGCCCGCGAATTCGACTCCGATGGGCAGGTGGTTCCCGGTCTTGACTCTGCTCGCCTGGAGGATCTCGCCGCGGTTGAGGGCCGAAGCCCTCACGCGGACAAGGACATCGCCTGGTCCCGGCACCAATGTGGGGACGTCGATGACCTCGACCCGGCCGCCGGCGGGGCTGGGGACGATGCGGGCCGCTCTCATATGCACTCCTCGATCGAAAAGAAATTCAGCGATTCATGTCGACAATAAACAAAAGACGGGTATCGTGCTAGAGGAACGGCCACTTCGGTCGATCCCCCCCGCACACATTGAGTCAGGAGCTTTGGCATGAGCGATCAGATTGCAGCGCGTCTCGCCCGCCTCGACGGCAAGATCATCGATTTCCGTCTGCGTCCCCCCACGGGCCCGTACCGCGGGTTCTTCACCCCCACGGTCGTGGGCGCGGTGAACCGGATCCTGGGCATGCCGACCCCGCGCTCCTACACGATCAGCACGGACCCGTTCCCCAACGCCGAGGATCGCGCGCTGCGCGCCATGCTCGCCGAGATGGACTCCGCGGGCGTGCGCCTGGGCGTGATGAACGGCCGGCACTCGGTCAACCGCCCCGTGCCCGTGCACATCGAGGACGCGGACCTGGCCGAGCTGACCACGCGCACCGAGAACCGGGTCATCGGTCTGGCGGGCATCGACTTCGACAAGTCGGTCGACGAGATCGTCGCCGGCCTCGACGTCGCGGTGAAGGAGCACGGCCTGGCCGGCGTGTGCATGGAGCCGGGCCTGGCCCGTGAGGCGATGTACGCCGACGACGAGCGCCTGTTCCCGATCTACGAGAAGGTCGCCGACCTGGGCGTGCCGCTGATGTTCATGTCCGGCCCGCTGGCCGGCCCCGACATCAGCCACACCGACCCGGTTCGCTTCGACCGCGTCGCGCGCCGCCACCCGAGCATGCCCGTCATCCTCGGCCACGGTTGTTTCCCGTACGCCAACGAGGCCATCGCCCTCGCTTTCAAGAGCGAGGCGACCGGCGTGCACAACGTCTTCATCTCCCCGGACGTCTACATGTTCGCCGCCGGCGGCGACGCGTTCCGTCAGGGCCTTAACTGGCTGCCCAGCCGCTTCCTCTATGCCTCGGCCTACTCGTTCGCCGGGATCGAGGAGTCGGTGCACGCGACCCTCGCGCTCGACGTCGACGAGAACGCTCTGGACGCCTACATGTACCGCAACGCCGAGGCGCTGCTGAACGGAGCGGGTGCGCGATGACCCAGAACATTCAGGTCAAGATGCGGCGGCACCCCGCCGGCGACCTCACCGTCGACGACTTCCTCGTCGAGTCCTCGGACCTGCCCGTCCCGGCCGACGGCCAGGCGCTGGTCAAGGTGCTGTACCTGTCGCTGGATCCCTACATGCGCCCCATGATGGATCCGATCCGCTCGTACGTGCCGCACCTGCACCCGGGCGACGTGATGCCCGGAACGACGGTCGCCGAGGTGATCGAGAGCAAGGATCCCGAGTTGCCGGTTGGCTCCGTCGTGGTGTGCTCGCTGGGCTGGCGGACCCACGGTCTGGTCACCAAGGACGTGGTCCGGGTCATCGACCCGGCCAACGGCCCGCTCTCGGCCTCGCTCAGCGTCCTCGGGATGACCGGTGCCACCGCGCACTACGGTCTGCTGGAGCTGGCCAAGCCGCAGGCCGGCGAGACCGTCGTCGTGACCGCCGCCTCCGGCGCGGTCGGCGGCGTGGTCGGCCAGATCGCCAAGCTGAAGGGGTGCCGTGTCGTCGGTATCGCCGGCGGACCGGAGAAGTGCAGGTACGTGGTCGAGGAACTCGGCTTCGACGTGTGCGTCGACTACAAGTCGGAGACCTTCGAGAAGGACCTCGCGGAAGCGACGCCCGACTACGTCGGCGTCCTGTTCGAGAACGTCGGCGGCCCGGTCTTCGATGCGGTTCTCGGCCGGATGGCGGATCACGGACGTATCGCACTGTGCGGCAACATCAGTCAGTACAACGCCACCGAGCCCTACGGGGTCAAGGGGCTGCGGCACCTGCTGATGCACCGCGTCAACGTGTACTCCTTCGTGATCGCTGACCACCGCGAGTACTGGCCGGCGGCAGTCTCCGAGCTGGGTGGCTGGCTCGCCGAGGGCAAGATCAAGTACAAGGAAGACGTCGCTGTGGGAATCGAGAACGCGCCCAAGGCATTCATCAGCATGCTGAGCGGCGGGAACTTCGGAAAGCAGCTCGTCGAACCCTGAGTTCGACGCCGCGCCCTCCTGGTCGTCGGACCTGTCGACCAGGAGGGCGGCGAGCCTCCTCCGCTCGTGGGGAGGGAAGCGGCCGGTGCCGCAGTCAGTCCAGTAGGGCCACCTTCAGACCATCAAGGAGTAGGCATTGAGTAAGCGACTGGAGGGCCGGGTTGCGATCGTCACCGGCGCGAGCCGGGGCATCGGTTTGGGAATTGCCCAACGCCTGGTCGACGAGGGCGCGAAAGTTGTTGTCACCGCCCGTAATGCGGAATCTCTCGGGGACGCCGTCACGGCGCTGGGCGGTCCGCGGAACGCCATCGCGGTTGCCGGGAGCAGCGACGACGCCGATCACCAGAGCGAGGCGGTGCAGCGCGCCGTCGACAACTTCGGGAGCCTCGACTTCCTGGTGAACAACACCGGCATCAACCCCGTGTACGGGACATTGATGGACCTCGACCTGGCTGCCGCCCGCAAGATCGTGGAAGTGAACTGCCTGGCGACGCTGTCGTGGATCCAGAAGGCGCACAGCGCCTGGATGGGTGAACACGGCGGA
The DNA here is from genome assembly GCF_001894985.1 of Rhodococcus tukisamuensis NBRC 100609. Lineage (GTDB taxonomy): Bacteria > Actinomycetota > Actinomycetes > Mycobacteriales > Mycobacteriaceae > Rhodococcus_G > Rhodococcus_G tukisamuensis. Next base: position 8,761 of record NZ_BCXG01000038.1, read on the forward strand.
TCCGTCGTCAACGTCACCTCGGTGGCCGGCCTGCAGACGTCGCCGGGGATCGGCTTCTACGGAGCCACGAAAGCTTTGCTCACGCACCTCACTTCGCAACTCGCGGTGGAGAACGGGCCCGGCATCCGGGTCAACGCGGTCGCTCCGGCCGTGGTCAAGACGAAGTTCGCCTCCGCCCTGTACGAGGGGCGGGAGGACGCGGTGAGCGCGGTGTACCCGCTCAAGCGACTCGGCGACCCGAGCGACATCGCCGGTGCCGTCGCCTTCCTGCTGTCCCACGACGCGTCGTGGATCACCGGGCAGACGATGGTGGTCGACGGCGGACTCACGCTCGTCGGCGGGGCCGAGTAGGTATGGACTCGCAGGCCGCCGGCTCGCTGACCCGGCCGGACACGGGGTCCGTCGAAGCCGTCGTGTTCGACTACGGCGGAGTCCTGACCACGCCGGTGGGCGATTCCCTTCGCGCATGGATGGACCGGGATCGGATCGATCCCGACTCGTTCTCGCGGGTGCTGAAGTCGTGGATGTCCCGCGATGCCCCCGACGGCACCCCGATTCACCGGTTGGAGAAGGGCCACATCAGCATCCCCGAGTTCGACTCGTTGCTGGCGGCGGAACTCCGCTCCCGTGACGACGGACCCGTCGAGTCCGCCGGGTTGCTCGCCGGGATGTTCGCCGAGATGCGACTCGACTCCGAGATGTTCGCACTCGTGGCCGACCTGAGAGCACTCGGTGTCCGCGTGGCCCTGCTGTCCAACAGTTGGGGAAACACCTACCCCCGCGCACAGATCGACGCCCTGTTCTCCCCGGTGGTCATCTCGGGGGAGATCGGGATGCGTAAGCCCGACCGGGACGCCTTCGAGCATGTGCTGAACCTGCTCGAGTTGCCGAGCGAGAAGGTTGCATTCGTCGACGATGCGGACGTCAACACCGTGGCGGCCTCGCAGTTCGGCCTCCGCGCGGTGCACCACCGAGATGTCGAATCCACCCGCGCCGCGCTCTCCCAGTGGATCGACGGTCTCGTCGGCGAACAAGGTTTGAAGTAGAAGGAACTGGAGTCACCGCCCGCTCGCTCGGATGAACGCCGAGGCGGCGGGCGGGGACCGGTTCGACCTGGTCCACGAAGGACCGAAGGAAGTCATCACGCGCGATGGCGCTGTGACCTGTGCCGGCTGCTGCCGGCGGAACGGGAGTTACGAATCATGACCGAAGCAGTCATCGTCGCGACCGCGCGCTCGCCGATCGGCCGAGCGGGCAAGGGGTCGTTGACCGGGATGCGGCCGGACGATCTTGCAGCGCAGATGGTTCGGGCGGCGTTGGACCTGGTGCCGGCGCTCGACCCGAACTCTGTCGAGGACCTGTACCTGGGTGGTTGGGAGCACAGCGGCGAGCACGGCGAGAACATCGCCAGGCGTGTCGCGGTTCAGCTGGGCATGGACGCTGTCCCCGGCGCCACGGTGAACCGCGCATGTGCGTCGAGCGTGCAGACCACGCGGATGGCGGTGAACGCGATCAAGGCCGGTGACGGTGACGTGTTCGTCTCGGCCGGTGTCGAGTGCGTCTCGCGGTACGGCGTGGGCGTCGGCGAGGAGCAGTTCCAGAATCCGTTCTTCGCGCAGGCTCAGGTACGGACGGCGGAGCTCGCCGCGACCAACCGGGCCTGGTCCGATCCGCGGGCCGAGGGTGCACTTCCCGACATCTACGTCTCGATGGGGCAGACGGCGGAGAACGTTGCGACGCTGCGCGGGATCAGCCGGGCCGAGCAGGACGAGTTCGCCGCGCGCTCACAGCAGTTGGCCGAGAAGGCGATCGCGGACGGGTTCTTCGACCGGGAGATCACGCCGGTCGTGTTGCCGGACGGGACCGTCGTGCGGGCCGACGACGGACCCCGCGCCGGGACCACCGTCGAGAAGCTGTCGACGCTGCGGACCGTGTTCCGCGAGTCCGGCACCGTCACGGCCGGCAACGCGTGCCCCCTCAACGACGGCGCCGCCGCACTGGTCATCATGAGCGACCGCCGCGCCGCCGAGCTGGGACTGACCCCGCTGGCGCGGGTCGTCTCCACCGCGGTCAGCGGGCTGTCGCCGGAGATCATGGGTCTCGGACCGGTCGAGGCGTCGCGGCGGGCGCTGGCGAAGGCCGGTCTGTCGATCTCCGACATCGACCTCGTCGAGATCAACGAGGCGTTCGCCGCGCAGGTGATCCCCTCCTACCGCGAGCTCGGCATCGACATCGACAAGCTCAACGTCAACGGCGGCGGGATCGCGCTCGGGCACCCCTTCGGGGCCACCGGCGCCCGGATCACAACCACCCTGTTGCACTCGCTCCAGGAACGGGACCGGCAGTTCGGTCTCGAGACCATGTGCATCGGCGGCGGCCAGGGCATGGCAATCATCTTCGAAAGGCTGAACTGATCATGACGGAAACCATTGTGGAACAGCGGCAGAGCGCATCGAGCCTGTCCTTCGACTTCGCGGGGCAGTCCGTGATCGTCACCGGTGGCGCGCGCGGCATCGGCTTGGAGCTGGGTCGCTTCTTCCACGAGGCCGGTGCCGTGGTGTACCTCGTCGACTTCGACGGTGACGCCCTGGTGGAGGCCGTGGCGGACGTGGGGTGCCGCTCGGCGGTGGCCGACGTCAGCGACAGCGCGTCGGTTCAGGCGGTTGTCGACAAGGTGGTCGGCGAGACCGGCCGGATCGACGTGCTCGTCAACAACGCCGGCATTCTCCGCGACCGGGTGCTGTGGAAGCTCAGCGACGACGACTACGAGCAGGTGATGGCCGTCCACGCCGGCGGAACCTTCCGGTTCACCCGGGCGTGCGTGCCGCACTTCCGTGACCGCGGGTACGGCCGCATCGTCAACGTCACCTCGTACACAGGTCTGCGCGGCAACCCCGGTCAGTCCAACTACGCGATGGCCAAGGCCGGGATCATCGGTTTCACCAAGACCGCGGCCAAGGAACTCGCCCGATTCGGCGTCACCGTCAACGCGATCTCCCCGAACGCCGAGACCCGCATGATCGCCTCCATCCCGGACGACAAGAGGGCCGAGTTGAACTCGCAGGTCCCGATGGGCCGGTTCGCCGACCCGCGCGAGATGGCCGCCGCCGTGGCGTTCCTCGCCTCGATCGAGGCCGGGTACATCACCGGCGTCGTGCTTCCCGTGGACGGTGGAGTCTCCATATGACAGAGGGGACCGTGACGGAGCTGACCAAGAGGGGGCGGACCATCACGGGGGGGACCACCTTCGGCTCCCTCGACGAACTGCGAACGGCAGCCGGCACCGATCTCGGAACCAGTGACTGGGTCAGCGTGACGCAGGATCGGATCGACACCTTCGCCGAATGCACCGAGGACCGGCAGTGGATCCACACCGATCCGGTGCGGGCGGCCGAGGGCCCGTTCGGCGGAACGATCGGCCACGGGTACCTGACGCTTTCGCTGCTGTCCCGGTTCCTGGAGGACATCATCCGCGTCGAGAACGTGACGGCGGCCGTGAACTACGGACTCGACCGGGTGCGCTTCCCCGCGCCCGTCCCCGCCGGCGCGCGGGTCCGGGCTCACGGGAAGCTGACTGCCGTCGACGAGGTGCCCGGGGGAGTCCAGGTCCTGCTGAAGGTGACTGTCGAATGCGAGGGCGCGGCCAAGCCGGTCTGCATTGCAGAGACGTTGGCCCGCTTCCTGGCCTAGGCCGTTTGTTCATTCAGCCCGTCGGCGACGGGCTGTCACGATCGTGGTGGGTCGGATTCGCGATGAGGGTGTCCGCCGGGTGCGCGAATCCGACCCACTGCTCGTCTCCGGCGAAGTGCGGTGGACCTCACCTGTCATCTCAGACCAGGTACGGCACGAGCGCCTTCCGGTCGTCCGGGTAGTCGGCGAACTTCTCCCGGTACCACTTGTGGGTGGCGACGGCTCGGGGGATCAGGTTGCCCGCGGTGATCAGGAAGATGACGACTCCCGCCAGCGACCAGGTCAGCAGTGCGAAGCCGGCCCACGCGATCAGCTCGCCGAGATAGGCGGGGCTGGTGACGAACCGGAACCCGCCGCCGTAGGGAACCTTGTACTCGGTGGCACCCGGGTTCGCCTTGTCGCGCAGGTTGCGCACGATGGACTCAGAGTTCACCAGCAGGGCGAACCCGCCGAGGTAGATCACGACGCCGATCAGGAAGCGCGGGTCCGTGAGCCACTCGGTCCCGTACTGGCCGAGGTAGTCGTGGCTGAAGAAGGCGCCGTTGAGGTAGCCGTGCATGCAGGTCACCAGCATGCCCATGACGATGACCGACACGTTGAACGTGCTGCGTTTGCCCGGAACCTGCCGGATGGACAGCGGGAAGAACCAACCGCGGTTGGCGTAGTGCAGCAGCCAGATCGCGGCAAGCACCAGCGACGTGGGTTCGAAACGGTTCGGTCCCGAGAGGTAGAAGACCGCGAAGACCACCGTCGCGGGGATCTCCATCAACCACCAGCCCAGCTTCGGGTTGAGATTGAATCCCAGTGTGGTCGAAGAGAATCGGCCGTACGAACTCTGCGCGAAGAGACCGCCGACGATGACGAATGCCGCGAACGCGAATGCGATCGTCAGGACGGTGTCGTAGGCGGTGTTCCCGGTGTACCAGTGCATCGAGGTCCTTCGGTGGCGTGTCGTCGTCGTGCGCCGCACGATGACCGCCGCACACAATTAGAACGTGTTCTATCACGAGTGGCGGGTCCGCTGCGGCGAGTTCGGGTCTACTCGCAGGCAACCCCGTCGCCGTCCCGGTCGAGCTTGCTGCTGTAGCCGGGATCGCCGGCGTGGATCGGGGCCGCGCCCGCGGCGCGGACCGCGCTGCAGTTGGCGTACGACACCGACGCGCGGGGCGCCGACTCCGGCGGGGCGACCAGCGGGACGGGCGCGGGCGCGACGGCGGGCGGGGCGGGTGCCGGCACCTGTTGGCGAGGGGCGGGTGCCGGGGGTGCGGGAACTCGCTCGCGCACCGGCTCGGGTGCCGTCCGCGGCGCCGGTGCCGCCGTGCGGTCCTTTTCGTCGGACCGCTCGTCGGCGGCTGCCGGGACCACTCGCGCCGGCGCCGCGCCGCAGTCCCCGAGCACCCGCGCGATCGCGTCTCGCTCGGCCTCGGTGACCCACAGGCCGTACGCGGCCTTCACCTCGACCTGTCGGGCGACGTACGTGCAGCGGTACGCCTTGTTCGGTGGCAGCCAGGTGGCGGCGTCGCCGTCGCTCTTGCGCTGGTTGGTCGGGCCGTCGACCGCCTGCAGGTTCCGCGGGTCGTTCGCGAAGTTGCGGCGAGTCGGTTCGTCGAGTTGCTGGGCACCCTTCTGCCACGAATCCGACAGTGCCACCACATGATCGATCTCCACTGCCCGCGACGTGTCCTGGCCGCGGGTGAAGTCGACGGTAGTCCCGGTGTAGACGTCGGCAAGGGTGCCGGTCAGTACGGTGCAGCCGTTGGAGCCGGGTTTGAGCGCGACGGCGGTCAGGTCGCGTCGCAGGATGTCGTTGCGGGTGTCGCAGCCGTTGTGGCCACCGTCGACGGTCACGTCGTCGGACCAGGCCTGCCCGAACAGGGCACGGTCGTAGCCCGTCTTCGGGGCGCGACCCTTGACCGGCAGGGTGCCGAGCGTGGCCAGCGCGCCGGTCGCGGCGTCGGAGGTCTCCGCGCTCAGGGCCACGGCCGGGGCGGCGAGGGGCTTCTCCGTCGGTGTGGGAGTCGTCGCGGTGGTCCGCGTCGTGGTGGGCGCCGCGGTCATGGTCGCGGTCGTGGCGGCCGTCGTCGACGACGGGGATGGTGCGTCGGGCAGGAAGAACCCGACCACCGCCGCCACACCGACCGCGCCTGCGATCCAGGGGAGGATGTTCCGGGTGGGCTTGGCGCTCGGGGCGGAGTCCGGCGGCGATACAGGTGGGCGGTACACGGCGGCGTTCCTTCATCAGGGCAGGCGCCGGGGACAGGTGACCGACGCCTTGGGTGTGTGACGGCGCCGGGAGGGCGCCACGAGTAGGGCCTTTCGTTTCGGGCTGGGGATGGCGGGAATCAGGGTGTGTTCCTATCCGTATCAGGCATTTCGGACCGATCGGGCGGTAACCGGGACTGATTCATCCGTTCGTGGTGCGCGGACGGCGAGTGCCCCCGCCGATCGCGTCGGCGGGGGCACTCGGGAGTCGGTGGCTACTTCTTGGTTGCCGGTGCGGGCACCGCGATGTGGCGCTCGGTGAGCACGGTCCGCAGGCGGTCCGGGTAGTCGGTGATGATGCCGTCGACGCCCAGGTCGATCAGGGCGTTCATGGTTGCCGGGTCGTCGACGGTCCAGGGGATCACCTTGATGTCGCGGGCGTGGGCGGCGTCGACCATCGTCTTCGTCGGGTACAGGGCGAAGCCGGGGTCCGCGACGGTGCCGGACTGCGGGGTGCCCTGCACGGGCGAGTAGGCGGACGCGCCGAAGGTGTCGATGGCTGCGATCGCGTCACCGCCGAAGTCGTCGATGTCGAGGCCGCCGAGCCACGGCGACGCCCCGTCCTTGCCGACCTGCAGGAAGTCGCCGTTGGTCAGCGCAACCAGCGGCACGGACGGCGCCAGTTCACGGGTGAGCATGAGTGCGCCCCAGTCGAAGCTCTGGATCGTGATGCTGTCGAGCAGACCGGCCGCGCGAATCGTGTCGAGGACGACGCGGACGAACTGCTCACGCGGCGCGGTCTCGGAGGGCGCGCCGGCCTCCACCTTGGTCTCGACGTTGAGCTTGACGCCCGGTGCGTCGTAGGACTTCACGAGATCGAGGACCTCGGTGAGGGTCTGCATCTTCGCGCCCGGGACCGTCTGCTGGGCGGGGTGCTCGGCGAGCTTCAACGACCCGCAGTCCATGGTCTTGACCTGTGCCAGCGTCAGGTTCTTCACGAACTTGCCGACGTACGGAAACTCCGGGTCGTCCGGTGTGGCAGGGGCGGTGTCCTGGCACTTCTTGTTGGAGATCTTGCGGTCGTGGGTGACGACGGCGATTCCGTCCTCGGTGATCTGGGTGTCCAGTTCCAGCGTGCTCACACCCATTTCGAGTGCGTTGGAGAAGGCGGGGATGCTGCTCTCGGTGTAGAGCCCGAGCCCGCCGCGGTGCGCCTGGACGTCGAATTCCGGGCCGTGCTGGGGAGCACTGCTTCCGAGTGATCCGAGCCAGTCGAGGCTGCCGGCGGCGGCGGTGGCCGTGGCGGGGGCCGCGACGGCGGCCAGTGGGACGGTGGCGGCGATGGCGAGGGCGGACAGGATTCGGCGGAGTTCCATGCCGCGAAAGGTAGGGGGGTGGAATGGCCGGAAGGAATTCTTTAGGCAAACGAAAGGTAATGCCCGGGTAGTCTTCGTGCGTCGGGGCGTGGCGCCGGCCTGCCGCAGGCATGCCGAACCCGTTCGGCTACAGTGAGTTTGCAGGCTCTTTGGTAGGGGAATGCAGCGACGCCTCCGTCGCTCCCGGTGTTCACGCACTCGGGTCGAGCGACGGGGGCGTTTTTTTGTTGCCCCGGCCCGCCGCGCTCAAGCAGCGCGGAGCGATGCCCGGCCGGTCGGGCGCCGTCCGAACGTGGCCTGGACCTGGATCCACTGCGCCAGCACCTCGCATCCGGACAGTCCTCTCGCGTCCAGCGGCTCGGTGGCGTACGCGACGTGCCTACCGCCCCGTGGGTTGGCCACCCGGATGCCGCGCCAGGTCAGGTGCGGGGGTAGGTAGCCCAGCACCTCGAGCATCGCGGTGCGCAGGCGCCGCAGGTCGGTGCGCCACTGCCGGACGCTCACGCGGGTCTTGGTGGCGTTCTGGAAGCTGTTGCGACGGATCAGTTCCCATGTCTTCGCGAGCCAGGTGCGCAGGTCCCGCAACGACATCCAGCGGGTGAGGTCGGCGATGTCGCGGACGAGGCTGTCGTCGCTGGCGTTGCAGATCATGTCCTCCGGGTGTCCGATCCACAGGACCGGAACCGATTCCGGTACGGCGGGTCCAGCCCCGGCGACACCGCGGCCGTGGCACCCCGGCACCGCGCCCTCGGGCTGTTGCGGATCGGAGATCAGGCCCGCGGCGACGACATCGCAGCGGACGCGACCGTCCGCAATGTGTCCCAGCACCTCGCGGATGACGCTGCAGCCCTGCGAGTACCCGATCAGCATGACCGGCCCGTCGGCGCCCTCGAGTGCGTCGAGCACCCGCCGGACGCCGACCTCGGTGCTGCGCCGGAAACTCAGCCCGCCCGCCGCGACCGGGCCGTACGACGCCGGGTAGCCGACCCACCGCGACTCGAAGCGAGCGTCCAGCGCGGCGGTGACCTCGCGCAGCAGGCCCGTCACCTCGGTGCGGCGGTCGTCCGGGTGGGACTCCCCGGTGCCGCCGACGGCGAGGACGGTTACCTGCTTCATGCGGCCATGCTGCTCGTCGCGGGTAAGAATCCGGACAGGAGTGACTGAGAGGACCCTGGCAATTCGGCGTGGCACACGGGGGGCTCCGGGCGCCGGCCGAGAGTGGGCGCATGTCGGACCCGGGCGGTAGCGTCGGCGAACATGACTGAGCCAGTGCAGGGTCCGGCCTCCTACTTCCCGTCGATCGAGAAGAAGTACGGCCGGCCGATCAGTGAGTGGAAGTCGATGATCCGTGCCTCGGAGCTGAGCGGGCACATGGAACTCGTCGCGTGGCTGAAGGCCGAACACGGGATGGGCCACGGACACGCGAACGCCCTCGTCGCGCACACCCTGAAGGAGGATGCCGCCGGCTGACCGTCGAGGCATCCGGCGACCAACCAGGGGCCCGAGACCCCGCACGCAGAAACAGGAGACGCCCATGGCAGCCGAGACCTTCCTCGTCGAACGATCCGCCGACATCGCAGCGGATCCGGCGACCCTGCACGCGCTGATCGACGACTTCCACCACTGGACCGCGTGGTCGCCGTGGGAGGGCCTCGACCCCGACATGACGCGCACGTACACCGGGCCTGACAGTGGGGTCGGCGCGTCCTACGCCTGGCAGGGCAACAAGAAGGCGGGGTCGGGGTCGATGACCGTCACCGAATCTGTGCCCGGGCGGAAGGTGAAGCTGGACCTGACATTCCTCAAGCCGTTCAAGGCCGAGAACGTCACCACCTTCCTGCTCGAGCCGACGGAAACGGGCACCACGGTCCGCTGGCAGATGACCGGCCGGAAGAACTGGTTCTTCAGGCTGTTCGGGTTCGCCTTCAGCATGGACAAGATGGTGGGCAAGGACTTCGAGAAGGGGCTGGCGCAGCTCGCGGCGGTGGCCGAGGCGCGCTGACCGGCAAGTAACCGTCAGTCGGTGGCCCGGCGCCGCCTGCGCATCGCCGAGACGACCCACCAGGACAGCCCAACGGCCGCCGCCGCGCCCACTGCCAGCAACGGCAGCGGGACGGCGGCGGTCATCCGCGTCCACGGGGTGATCCGGTGGACCGGCCCGTCCGCTGACGGCGCACGGGCCGCGCCGTAGACCCGCTCGGTCGCCGCCCGCACGTCGAACGGGGTCCCGGTGTACGGCCCGCAGGAGTACGCCTCCCAGGCCGCGCTCACGTCGTACGGCCGGGACACGAACAGCAGGTACTCCCGGCCGACCTCGAAACCGGTTCCGCAGCCGTTGCCGTCCGACAGGGTGCCGACCGTGGTCGTCGGCCCGACGTCGCCCTTGAACACCTCCGAGACCGCGAACTGGTACGTGTCGGTGAACCCGCCGGATGCCACGTCGGTGGCACGGGCCACGAACACCCCCGAGGCGTGGCTCACCGCCTCCTCCGGCGTGGTGAATGACGCACATGAGCATGCGCAGGCGGTGCCGGGAGCGGCGACACCGAGGCCCGTCGCGAGCAGCACGGTCACCGCGCCTGCCGCCGGCAAGCGCCACGGGAATCGCATCGACCGAACCTCCCTCGCCTGGCGGGTGCCGGGTCCCGCCAGAGCCTGCCACGGCGGCCGCGCCGGCGTCGGCGGTCGGTGATATCTTCCGGCGGTGCCGCGGATGAGTCCCCCTGACGCCCAGACCTATTGGATCTCGCGGAAGATTCCCACCGACCAGTTCCTGCTGTACTGCTTCGACGCCCCGGAGCGCGGCCTGGACGCGGTCCGGATCGAGCTGCTCGCACGGGCAGGCGCCGTCGCGGACCTGCGACTGCGCGTCCGCGAGGTGCCGTTCCACGCGGACTACCCGTACTGGGTTCCGGGGGAGATCGACGGCAGCCAGGTGGTGCTGCACGAGACCGCGACGGACTGGGCGGGATGCCGGTCGGCGGTCGAGGAGTTGCTCACCGGCCGGCTCGACCCACGTGAGACACCCTGGCGGCTGCACCTTTTCGGAGTCGCCGAGGGCGCGCCAGGGGGCGACGGGGCGGCCGCGGTGGCGGTGCTGCAGGTGGCACACGCACTGGCGGACGGCCGACGCGCCTCGGGGCTGGCCCGCGAACTGTTCGGCCCGCACCCCACCGGGTCCGGTGCCCGGCCCGCGCCGTGGCGACCGGCGTCGGCGCTGGTGCGGGCGGTGGCCCGGCTGCCGATGCAACTGGCCGAACTGGCCGCGGCCGCGCCGCGGGCGCACCGCACCCACCAGGACCTGGAGCGCGGCACCGCGGACGGCAGCATCCCGCCGTCGCCGCCGAGCCGTCCCAAGGGCCTCACGAACGCCCGGCCCGACGAACGGCGGCAGATCCGGACGGTGGTCCGCAACGCCGCGGACCTGCGGGGCGACGGCGTCACCGTGACGGTGGGTGCGATGACCGCGATCTCGCTGGCGCTCACCCGCTACCTGCAGGCGCGGGGGAGGGCGGACGGGCTGGTCGCCGAGGTGACCGTGGCCAAGCCCGGCGCAGCCTTGGCCCGCAACCACTTCCGCAATGTCGCGGTGGACCTGCACCCGGAGACTGCGGACCTGCGGGAGCGCGCCGCCGCGATCGCCGCGTCGCTGGCACGAGCACGGGTGCGGGGCGAGCACCCGGCCGCCGCGGCTGCCGACCGTGCGCTGCGCGGGGTCCCCGGACCGCTGGTGCGGTGGGGCGTCGAGCAGTTCGACTTCACGGCCGTCCCCGACGCCGTCACCGGCGACACCGTGGTCTCGAGCGTCGACCGCGGCCCCGCGGACCTGCGCCTCGGTGGCGGCGCCGTCCGGTTCACCTCCGGCTTCCCGGCGCTCTCGCAGTTCATGGGCCTGACCCACGGGGTGCACGGCATCGGTGACACCGTCACCATCGGCGTCGCCACCAGCCCCGCCGTCCTCGACGACGTCGACGAGTACGAGCGACTGCTCCACCAGGCGGTCGACGAGGTGCGCGACGCAGTGTCGGCGCCGAACCGGCGCGGAGAACCTATCGTCTAGGGGCATGAAGTGTGGCGACGCTCGTCCCGCAGTTGTGCGGTTCCGGCGATGACGTCGGCGGAGCCGTACTTCGCCTCGCACCCGGCGGCGGGCGCGGTGCTCGCCCTGGCCGGGGTGGCCCTGGTGTCCTCGGAGATCTGGATCGGCCGTCGCCATCGCGCGCCCGAGAGCCGTGACCGGGGCAGCGGGCTGGCGGTCGGTCTGGGGTTGCTGGTGGCGTACCTGGGTGGCCTCGCGGTCAGCCTGCTGGTGCCCGCCACGGTGATCACGACGGGCGCCGGCTGGGTGTTCGTCGCCGGCCTGACGATCGCGGTCGCCGGACAGGGGCTGCGACTGCGCGCCGTGCACGAGCTGGGCGCGTCGTTCACCTTCGGGGTGCAGACCAAGGCGGGGCAGCGGGTGGTCGACACCGGGCTCTACCGCCGGATCCGGCACCCGTCGTACACCGGCGCGCTGATCTGCGCATTCGGGTTCACGATCGCGTACACGAACTGGCTGTCCCCGCTGGCGGTGGGTGGCCTGGTGCTCGGTTACGCCGTCCGGATCCCGTACGAGGAGCGGGTGCTCGCGGATGGCCTCGGCGATCCGTACCGGGAGTACATGCGACGGACCAAGCGGCTGATTCCCTTCGTCTTCTAGGAGCCGATGGCGGGTTGAGAGAATCGGTGGCGGAGCGGCCCCACCGCCGATACCCTGCTACCAGTACGCGGGTTTCCGGTCAGAACGTGACGACTCGACGAGTCTTCGAACGGAGTCAACAGATGTCCACGATCATTTTCGACGCACTTCTTCCCTTCCTCGGGGCCGACGCGGCCACCCACCTGGCAACACTGTTGGCTGTCGGTCCGTAGCAAGCCGCCGAATCCCACGGAAGAGGCCCGGCGGAGCAATCGCTCCTCCGGGCCTCGCCCGTGTTCGGGGACCACCCGAACGGCCGTGAGGTGCGGCGTATCATTCCGTCGACAAATCTGGCGCAGAGGTTCTGCTGTCGAAGGGAATCGGATTGAACGTGCACACCGGAGAACGCGAGCAGCTGGAGTTCCAGGCGGAGACCCGCCAGCTGCTGGACCTGATGATCCACTCGGTCTACTCGAACAAGGACTCCTTCCTGCGGGAGTTGGTCTCCAACGCCTCGGACGCGTTGGACAAGCTGCGGCTCGAGGCCTTCCGTGACAAGGACCTCGACGTGGACACGTCGGACCTGCACATCGAGATCGAGGTGGACCAGCAGGCGCGCACCCTCACCATCCGGGACAACGGCATCGGCATGTCCCGGGACGAGGTGGTGGACCTGATCGGCACGCTGGCCCGCTCCGGCACCGGGGAGCTGCGCCGCAAGCTGCGCGAGGCGAAGGACGCCGCGGCCTCGGAGGAGTTGATCGGTCAGTTCGGCATCGGCTTCTACTCGACGTTCATGGTCGCCGACAAGGTCACCCTGCTGACGCGCCGGGCCGGCGAGAGCCAGGCGACGCGCTGGGAGTCCACCGGCGAGGGCACCTACACGATCGAGACGGTCGAGGACGCGCCGCAGGGCAGCGCCGTGACGCTGCACCTCAAGCCCGAGGACACCGAGGACCACCTGCACGACTACACGTCGGAGCGGAAGATCCGGGAACTCGTCAAGCGCTACTCCGACTTCATTGCCTGGCCGATCCGGATGGACGTCGAGCGGCGCACACCGGCGACCGAGGACGGCGAGGCCGAGCAGGTCACGGTCGAGGCCGAGACGATCAACTCGATGAAGGCGCTGTGGGCGCGCTCGCGCGACGAGGTCTCCGACGACGAGTACAAGGAGTTCTACCGGCACATCGCCCACGCCTGGGACGAGCCGCTGGAGATCATCCCGATGAAGGCGGAGGGCACCTTCGAGTACCAGGCGCTGCTGTTCATTCCGTCGCACGCGCCGTTCGACCTGTTCAACCGCGACGGCCGGACCGGCGTGCAGCTCTACGTCAAGCGCGTGTTCATCATGGACGACTGCGACCAGCTGATGCCGGAGTACCTGCGGTTCGTCAAGGGCGTGGTGGACGCGCAGGACCTGTCCCTGAACGTGTCCCGCGAGATCCTGCAGCAGGACCGGCAGATCCGCGCGATCCGTCGCCGGCTCACCAAGAAGGTGCTCGCCACCGTCAAGGACATGAAGGCGCAGCGCCCCGACGAGTACCGCACCTTCTGGGCGGAGTTCGGCCGCGCGGTCAAGGAAGGACTGCTCTCCGACACCGACAATCGCGATGCGCTGCTGGAGATCTCGTCGTTCGCTTCGACCCACAGCGAGGAGGAGTCGACCTCCCTCGCCGAGTACGTCACGCGGATGAAGGACGGCCAGGAGCAGATCTACTACGCGACCGGCGAGTCGCGGCAGCTGCTCGAGAGCTCCCCCCACATGGAGGCGTTCCGCGCGAAGGGGCTCGAGGTGCTGCTGCTCACCGACCCCGTCGACGAGATGTGGGTCGGGTCTGTCCCGGAGTTCGAGGGCAAGACGTTCCAGTCGATCGCCAAGGGCGAGGTCGATCTCGACAGCGAGGACGACAAGAAGGCCAACGAGTCCGAGCGTGAGGCGCAGGAGAAGGACTTCGCCGGACTGCTCGACTGGATGACGGAGTCCCTCGGTGAACAGGTCACGAAGGTGCGCCTGTCCAGCCGGCTGACCTCCTCCCCGGCCTGCCTGGTCGGGGACGCCTTCAGCATGTCGCCGACCCTCGAGCGGATGTACCGGGCGTCCGGACAGCCGGTCCCGCCGTCACGGCGCATCCTCGAGCTGAACCCGACGCACCCGCTGGTGACCGCGATGCGCGCGGCGCACGCCGACCGTGCCGAGGACCCGGGCCTGGCGGACACCGCCGAGCTCGTCTACGGCATGGCGCTGCTCGCTGAGGGCGGGGAGCTCGACGACCCGGCCCGCTTCACCACGCTGCTCGCGAACCGGCTCGCCGGCACCGTGTAGTCGAACCGGGTGGCCGAAACTCACCCGCCGACACGAACATCCGCCCTCCCCGATCGCACCAGATCGGGGAGGGCGGATTTCGTCCACCCGATAGGGTGCGGGCATGACTGTCGTGTACAACATCTTCGTCGTGTGCCACCTGCTCGGTATGGCGGCGCTGGTCGGTGGCTACTTTGCCGTGCTGAACGCGCCCCGGGTCTCCGAGGTGATGGTGTGGGGCGCCCGCGCCCAGTTCGTGACCGGGCTGATCATCGTCGGCCTCGGCGAGGGCGCGTTGGACAAGAACTACATCCACGCCAAGATCGCCGTCAAGCTGGTGCTCTCGCTGGTGATCGTCGCCCTCGCGGAGATCACCCGGGCCCGGCAGAACAAGGGCCAGCCCAACCCGAATCTCGTGCACGCGGTCGGCGGGCTGTCCGTGGCGACCGTCCTGGTCGCGGCGCTCTGGACCTAGCGGACCCGGTGAGTCCGGGAACCCGGACCCGCACCGAGCGCCTCGACGCGCTTCCGTTCACCCGTAGGCACGGCCGGCTGCTGCTCGGGTCCGGCATCGGCTGGGCGCTCGACGCGATGGACGTCGGGCTGATCTCTTTCGTGATGGCCGCGCTGGCCGTGCACTGGGAGCTGAGCAGGACCCAGCTGTCCTGGATCGGCTCGATCGGCTTCGTCGGGATGGCCGTCGGGGCCAGCGTCGGCGGGCTGCTCGCGGACAGGGTCGGCCGCCGGCAGGTGTTCGCCGCGACCCTGCTGATCTACGGCGTCGCGACCGGCGCCACCGCGCTGGCGGGTTCGGTGGCGGTGCTGATGGTGCTGCGCTTCGTGGTCGGGCTCGGCCTCGGCGCCGAGTTGCCCGTGGCGTCGACCCTGGTCAGCGAGTACGCCCCGCGCAGCCTGCGTGGCCGGATGGTGGTGGCGCTGGAGGCGTTCTGGGCGGTCGGCTGGATCCTGGCCGCGCTGATCGGCTACTACGTGGTGCCGCTCGGCGACGACGGCTGGCGGTGGGCGCTGGCGGTGGGGGTGGTGCCCACCGCGTACGCGGTGGTGGTCCGGCTCGGCCTGCCCGAGTCGGTCCGCTTCCTCGAACGGCGCGGCCGCCACGCCGAGGCGGAGGCCGCGGTCCGGTCCTTCGAGGAGTCGCCCCCGATCGGGCGGGCGGTCCGGACGCCCGAGCCCGAGCCCGAGCCCGAGCCCGAGCCGGTGCCCCGGGCGCCGGCCGAGGCCCGCGTCGACGGCGCCGCCGAGTCTCTCTGGTCGCCCCGGCTGCGCAGGCGCACGGGGGCGCTGTGGACCGTCTGGTTCTGCATCAACCTGTCCTACTACGGGGCGTTCATCTGGCTGCCCAGCCTGCTGGTCGAGCAGGGTTTCGACCTGGTGAAGTCGTTCCAGTACACGCTCGTGATCACCCTCGCCCAGCTGCCCGGTTATGCGGTCGCGGCCTGGCTGATCGAGGCGTGGGGGCGCCGCGGCACCCTGGCGCTGTTCCTGGTCGGCTCCGCGGTGTCGGCGGGCGCGTTCGGGCTGGCGGACACGCCGACGCAGATCGTGGCGGCGGGAATGGCGTTGTCGTTCTTCAACCTTGGCGCCTGGGGCGCGTTGTACGCGATCGGTCCCGAGCTCTACCCGACGACGGCGCGGGGCTCGGGGACCGGGGCGGCGGCGGCATTCGGCCGGATCGCGTCGATCATCGCGCCGCTGATGGTGCCGTGGCTGCTGACGGGAGGCGGAAATCCGTTGGTGTTCGGGGTGTTCGCGGTGTCCTTCACGATCGCCGCGGTCGCGACGACGGTGCTGCCGGAACGTCGCGGGCAGGCGCTGGAAGAGGTCTGACCGGATTCATCAGAACATCCGACAGACAGGTCGTTCGGACGTCGGCCCGCAACCCATCTGCTCATAGTTGTCGGTGCGCACTGGGCGCCCTCTCACAACCTCAGGGGAAAACGTGCGCTACTTGCAGCGGCGTGTGAACATCCTGGCCGACATTCACACGAGTCACCGGGTCGGGACGCACAGCGCTGCCTGGGCGTGGGCGGTGCGATGGCCGCCGCGGGCGCTGACCGCGACCACCTCGCGGGCGTGGGCGAGGGCGCCGCGGACCGCGCGCGGGTCCCGCGGCCCGGGTCCGTCGAGTCCGGCTACGGCGGCCAGTGCCCGGGCCGTGGCCAGGCGGGCGGCGCCCATCGGCAGGAATGCGGCGGGCGCCAGGGCGATGGTCCAGCCCGCCAGGGCGCCGGCGAGCACGGCGAGGGTGACCGCAGTGAGGTCCGCGGTCGTACTGGCGTAGCCGACGGCGGCCATCGCGGCGAAGACGAAGATGACCGCGCCCGGGCCGGTGATCCGGAACGCGCCGAGGACCAGCGAGGCGATGCCGGCGGCCGCGGACAGCAGCGCGATCTGCCAGCCGGTGGTGACGCCGGTGGCGCCGACGACGGCGCCGAGTGCGACGAACGAGACCAGGCTGACGGCGACGACGGTCAGCTTGACGGCCAGCCTCGGGAAGGGCTCGTGCCGGGCGAATGCCGCGGTCAGTGCGCCGAGGGCGGCGATCCCGGCCAGCGCCGGCTGACCGAGCAGGCCCCCCGCGACCAGGGTCAGCGCGGCGGCGATCCCGACCCGCAGGGCGGGCGCGACGGTGGCGTCGGCGGCGCGGACTTCGAGGGCGCCGCGCCAGGCGTCGGCGGACGTCGCATGCGCCAGCGCGTCGCCGGTCCGGCGCAGGTGGCCGGTTCTGGTGGTGAGGGTGGGGGAGGCGGACACCGACCCAGGATACATATATTTCACGGGTAAATTAACAGTGAAGTATTTCCCGGTTCCGTCGCTACGATGTGCCCATGGACGCGACCGATGAGGACTTCGTGGACCGCGTCCGCGACCAGTGGGCCGGGGTCTACCCGGACGAGGACCTGTCGCCGGTCGAGGTGATCGGCCGGATCGGCCGTATCGGCACGCAGGCCCTGGCCCGGCTCGATCAGATGCTGGCGCCGAGCGGTGTCACGCGAGCCGAATTCGACGTGCTGGGCGCGCTGGCCCGCGGCGGACGGCCACTGCGGGCCAGCGAGGTCACCGCGGTGACGATGGTCAGCGGCGCAGCGACCACCAAGCATGCCGACCGACTCGTCACGATGGGCTTGGTGCGGCGCAGGCCGTTCGAGCGTGACGGCCGGGTGGTGCTGCTCGAGCTGACCGAGGCCGGCCGCGCGTTCGTCGCCGAGCACTTCCCCCGTCGCCTCGAACTGGACCGACAGTTGCTCGCCGGTCTGGACGCCGTTGAGCGCGAAGCGCTTTCGAAGCTGTTGCGGCGGATCTCGGCTGTCGCGGACCGCTGAGGGCGCCGTCTCCTCAGGGGACGCCACCCCGATTGTCTGATCGTCGCCCCGCGGAGGACTGACGCCGCGTCCTCAGGCGCAGTCGATGCACCGCCGTGCGGCGGGCCGGAACTACGGGTGTTCCGTGGAGGTCGGGCAGCCACGCTTCTCGCACGGACCGTCGGTCCCTCCGACGAATCATGCACTTTCTGTTGCGTGGTGCGTCGGTGTGCCGACGAGAGGTCTGTAATAGCGTTTAGTCCTTTGGCCTGGGCGAATGCAACCTGGTGGTTCCGCGTCGGTGCGCTGTTTCGTCCCCTACTCTCGGTGAGTGCACGGGGCGGGCGTCGGCCGGTTCCCTCAACAGTGGAGGAGACACTGTCAATGGTCGGACACCTGGCGCGCAGGAGTGGGTCGGTGCTGGCTGCGCTGGCCATCGGCGTGGGCGTGGCAACGATGGGTGCGGGCGCCGCGTGGGGCGTGTCGAGTAGTGCGGTGGGTGGGGTGGACCAGGGATGCGCGGGGCTGGAACAGCCATGCGATACAAGCTTCTGGTCTCCCTCGGAGAGGGTAGGCAACAGCAATATCTACCTGGGCTACCAGGGTCCCGGCGAGGCCGAAGTGGGTAGGGAGGTCGGGTATTTTCCGAGCTTCAGCGCCCCGGACGGCATGCCCGGCTTGGCGGTGACGAGCGTCACGCACCATGCTCCGCGAGGTTTCGAGTTCGTCGGCGCCGAGGTGTCTTCCCGCACGCCGCCCTGGTGGACGGACGTGAACTTGGACTCGACCGCGACGGTGGATCCCGTCACGGGAGATGTGACGGTCACGGCACCCGAGGGTGGCTGGGTCATCCCGACGGACGGTTTTCGTTCCGGGCAGCTATACGTCTATTTGCGTTACAAGGTGGTCAAGCCGTATCTCGCCGGCACCGCCGGGGTCACGTTCACTGGCACCGACGTCCCGGCGTCGAAGGGGTGGATGGCGACGGGGATCACGCGGGAAGTTTCGGCCTTCGGCCCGTTCGGCAGCTAGCGCGAATGCGATCGTCGGCCCCGCTGCGGTGCCACACAACGCCGGCGACGCATGCCTAGTTGATCTAGCGTCGCATCTCGCTAATCTCCGCTGCATCACCCACCACAGAACCCGCACTCTGCCTCCCCGGCAGATGCGGGTTCTGCTTTTCCTGTCCGGGAAAACTCGATGCGTCCGCGCATTGGCCACGGATACGGTCACTTGGTGCGCAATCGTGAAGCCCTCCTGACCGTCCTCATCCGCCCCGCTGATGAACGAACCGTCATCGACCTGGTGGCGCAACGCTTCCCGGACATACCCCGGATCCAGTTCGACGTCGCCGAAGACGATCCCTCACTACGTGTGCAATGGGCGCAGGAACATCCCGGCATCGAACTCTGACGGCCAACGCCGGTGGCGCAGGAAGGATGCTCCGCTCGGTGGACTCGGCTCCGGCAAATTTTCATGCCCCACAACGAAACCGGCCCGACGGGAAGAATTCCCGTCGGGCCGGTTTCGTGTTGATCTAGAGGCCGGGACGCTTGCCGATCGTCACGGTGACCTCGCCGGTGTGCGCGAAGAAGTCGTTGCCCTTGTCGTCGACGACGATGAACGCGGGGAAGTCCTCGACGTCGATCTTCCAGACCGCCTCCATGCCGAGCTCTTCGTACTCGACGATCTCGACGTTCTTGATGCAGTCCAGGGCCAGGCGCGCGGCCGGGCCGCCGATGGAACCGAGGTAGAAGCCGCCGTGTGTGTTGCACGCGTCGGTGACCTGCTTGGACCGATTTCCCTTGGCCAGCATGATCATCGAGCCACCCGCGGCCTGGAACTGCTCGACGTACGAGTCCATGCGGCCGGCTGTGGTGGGTCCGAAGGAACCGGACGCCAGGCCCTCGGGGGTCTTGGCCGGACCGGCGTAGTACACCGGGTGGTCCTTGAGGTACTGCGGCATCTCCTCGCCGGCGTCCAGACGCTCCTTGATCTTCGCGTGCGCGATGTCGCGCGCGACGACCAGCGGGCCGGTCAGCGACAGGCGGGTCTTGACCGGGTGCTTGGACAGCTCGGCCAGGATCTCCGGCATCGGGCGGGTGAGGTCGATCTTGACCGCGGCGCCCTTGCCGGTGCCCGAGATGCCGTCGGTGTCGGCATCGAGCTGGCTGTCGGTGACCTCGGGCAGGAACCGGCCCGGGTTGAACTCGAGCTGCTCGAGGAAGACCCCTTCGGGGGTGATCTTCGCCTTGGCCTGACGGTCCGCCGAGCAGGACACGGCGATCGCGACGGGCAGCGACGCACCGTGGCGGGGGAGACGCACGACGCGGACGTCGTGGCAGAAGTACTTGCCGCCGAACTGCGCGCCGATGCCGATCTTCTGGGTGAGCTCGAAGACCTGCTTCTCCAGCTCGTGGTCGCGGAAGCCGCGGCCGGTGATCGCGCCCTCGGTGGGCAGCTCGTCGAGGTAGTGCGCGGACGCGTACTTGGCCGTCTTGAGCGCGAACTCGGCGGACGTGCCGCCGACGACGATCGCGAGGTGGTACGGCGGGCAGGCCGCGGTGCCGAGCGCGCGGATCTTGGCCTCGAGGAACTGCATCATCGAGTCCGGGTTCAGGATCGCCTTCGTCTCCTGGAACAGGTAGGACTTGTTGGCACTGCCGCCGCCCTTGGCCATGAACAGGAACTTGTAGGCGTTCTCGTGGCCCTTGGCCGTGTCCGCGTACAGCTCGATCTGCGCGGGCAGGTTGTTGCCGGTGTTCTTCTCGTCCCACATGGTGATGGGGGCGTTCTGCGAGTACCGCAGGTTCAGCCGGGTGAAGGCGTCGTACACGCCGCGGGCGATCGACTCCTCGTCGTCACCGGGGGTGAGCACTTGCTGGCCGCGCTTGCCCATCACGATCGCGGTGCCGGTGTCCTGGCACATCGGCAGCACGCCGGCCGCGGCGATGTTTGCGTTCTTGAGCAGGTCCAACGCGACGAACTTGTCGTTGTTCGACGCCTCGGGGTCGTCGAGGATGCTGGCCAGCTGCGTCAGGTGGTCGGTGCGCAGGTAGTGCGAGATGTCGTGCAGCGCGGTCTCGGTGAGCAGCTGCAGCGCCTCGGGTTCGACCTGCAGGAAGGTACGGCCGTCGGGTCCCTCGACGGTGGACACCCCCTCGGTGGTGAGCAGCCGGTACTCGGTGGTGTCTTCACCGATCGGGAGCAGGTCCTCGTAGAGGAAGTCGGCCATCATCTCTCCTGAGCAAGGGGGTACGAAGTGCTCGTCCAGGCTAATGGTGCGCCGATCGGCCCTGCTCGACGGCCCCGGTCAGGCCTCCTCGGTCACCCCGGCCGCCGCGACGCCACGATGCTCGGCGAGCGCCTCGGCCTGCTCGAGGACGCCGGCGCGGACCGCCGCGGAGAGCCGGCCCCACGGGGTGATCGCCACGGTGAGCTTGCGGCCCGACGCCCGCGGCCGCCACAGCCCGACCAGTTCGCCGCCGCGGGCGATCGCGCCCGGCCGGCCCAGCGTGGGCCACAGCGACTTACGGTGGTCGGGGTCCGGCACCAGCGTCTCGCGGTCCTTGAGTTGCAGGTACGGGTCGAAGGGGCCGAGCAACCGGACCGAGTCGTCCTCCGGCGGTGCCAGCAGCGCGTCCAGGTCCGCGGCGAGCATCGAGCGGGGTTGGCCGTCGACGAGCACGTCGACGGCGTCCTCGGGCCAGTGCGCCGTGACGTCCCGGACCGGGGCGTCGAGGAAGGCCGCGACCTGCGCGGGGGCCGTCGGACCGTAGAACCGCAGGTAGCCGCGGACGACGTCCAACCGCGGGTCCGCCTCGGCGCCCGACGCGGCGAAGGCGGCCTGCCGCCAGCCGGGGATCTTCTCGAGCACCGGCGGGGAAG
>NZ_BCXG01000039.1 GCF_001894985.1 Rhodococcus tukisamuensis NBRC 100609
AACGACGGGCGCGGGTCAGCCGATGCTGAAGGGGTGGCCGTACAGCGTGGTCTTGGAGTAGTTGTCTCCGACGATCTCGACGACCGTGTACGCGCGGGCCTGGGCGTAGCCGCCGCAGTTCTGCACCTCGAGCTGGGTGTCCTGGTACTGGACCGAGTACTTGCCGTTCTTCTTGAGGTCCTTGCCGGCCACGCTCACGAACTTGACCTGGCCCGCGGAGATCGGGACGGTCAGCGACCCGGACATCGAGGGGCCGTCGAGGCTGATGCCGCCGCCGAAGGAGCCGCCGAGGCCGGTGATGTCGACCTGGCAGCCGACGATGTAGCCGGTGTTGATGCGGGAGACGCCGTGGGTGGAGGAGTTGTTGGTGCCGGGGCTGCCCGCGGCGCCGTTGGTCGGGCCGGCCTCGGTCTCCTTGGTGATTCCGGTGACGTCGGCGGTGACGGTGCCGGAGACCCAGGCGGTGCGGCCGGCGCCGTTCGAGGCCAGCGACGGCGAGATGAGGGCGCTCTCGTCGGTGCGGGTGATGACGGCGCCGGGGGCGTTCTTGGATCCGTCGGGCAGCGGCACGAAGGTGTCGGCGGCGGCGACGCTGGTGGACAGCAGGCCGATGGTCAGGGCTGCTGCGGCGCCGAGGCCGGCGACACGAGTGCCGCGGAGCGCTGTCGAGTTGTTCGAGTTCATGGATTCCTTCTCGAGATCGGGCCGTGAATCGGCCGCGGACAGAACGTGTTGATCGCCGAACAGGCCTCGGTCGGCCCGAATTCGGCTAGGCACGAGTGCGGGTGCGCAGTGCGACGAGGACGTCGACGAGCAGGAAAGCGAGCAGGCTCAGACCCAAGAGCGGAACGAAGTAGCCAACTGCAGCCGCGACGGCGAGGACCCCGATCGCGAGGGCCGGATGCACCGACCGCAGGGCGCCTCGGCGCGGCGGCCTGCCCATGGCCCAGTCGGATCCACGGGTCGGACGCCGGCGCCACCACATGACGTAGCCGCGCACGATCACCGAGACCAGTGCGACCGCGAGTGCCGCGAGGGCGAGCTGATTGAGCAGCCCGAACTGCAGACCCATGTGCAGCTGGATGCCCCAGGAGGTGAGCTTCGCCGCGAGCGGCCACTGGGCGAACCGCAGTACGTCGGTCACCTCTCCCGATGAACCGTCGATTGCGATCGAGTCGGTGGAGAACACCCACGGCTGACGGGTCTGCGCGACGGTGAACGCCGTCCCGGACTTCGCCGGGATCGATGCCTCGACCGCGCCGTCGACCCCGTTCTCCTGCGCCGTGGCCAGTACCGAATCGATTCGGCTCACGTTCGTGGCGACAAGGTCGGGGGTGTCGGCGACCGACGGTGATCCGCCGCCGTGGCCGCCGTGGCCGTCGTGCCCGCCGTGGCCGCCGGTTGCGTCGGGGGAGGGCCCGAGCTCGCTGTCGATCTGTGGTGTCGTCCAGCTCAGCGAGGTGCGCAGCGCGCTGACGTTCTCGCCCGCATACTTGGACCAGGTCAATCCGGTTGCGGACAGGAACACCAATGCGACCGCAATCCAGATTCCGACCACACCGTGCCAGCTGACTGTGCGGGCCCGACCTGAGGTCGAGCGGTCGACGGACAGCAAGCGGGCGGACGAGCCGGTGCGCCTCCGGGCCTTTCGGTTCCGGTCCCACCACAGGCAGACGCCGCCGGCCGCGATGACCCACATCCACGACGCCGCGAGCTCGCTGTAGATGCGTCCCGGCTCGCCGAGGTGAAGGTGCCGGTGCAGCTGTGAGATCCAGGTCCGCACCGGCAGGGCGCTGCTGCTGCCGTACACGATCGACTCACCGACCGGGCGTGCGGTAGCCGGGTCGACGAAGACCGCAAAGCGCTCGGACTCGCCGAGACTGGGATCGGTGAACAGCACCCGGGTTGTGTCGCCCGGCTCGGGGGCCGGCCGGATCGCGGACACGGTCAGATCGGGGCGTTCCTGTTGTGCCGCCCGGATCTGGTCAGCGATCGGTACGGCGGGGCCGGTCGGGTCGACGTGCAGGTAGTCGCGGTAGACGATCTGTTCGAGTGAGGGCGCGACGGCGTAGAGACCGCCGCTGATCGCGGCAACCAGGATGAACGGCGCCACGAGGATGCCTGCGTAGAAGTGCAGCCGCATCAGCAGCGGGCGAACACTCCGAGCCGGTCCGGGGTCGGGCTGTTTCGGAGGTGAGGTGTCACTGAGCGAGGAGTCGCGCCCTCGCTCGATCTCGGGTGCAGCCATGGGCGATTCTCGATTCGAGTTCGGCCGTCGACGTCTACGGGCACCGTCGAGCAGCACCTGACTCAGGGGCCGTGGGTGCGCAAGCAGTGCCGTCGAAGGCGTGACGGGCGGCGGGTCACCCGGCGCCTCGGCGATATGCCGGGCTGCCAGGGAAAAGTGACGTTGGCTGGGAAGTGGCATTCGAAGGCCGTGCTGCCAGCGGCAACGATGAAGGATGCGCGCGCGACTACCTGGCCGCAGTGGACGAATCCGGTCTGCGGGTGCGTGTGTGGTCGCGTCGGCTATGCAGGGTGCGGCGGACCGCGAGTGCCGATGCTCGAGCCGACCAGCAGCCAGCGAGCAAGTGTCGGGGGAGAGGTCGGGACGCAGACTGCGGCGCACGCGACGACCGGCAGTGGGGGACGCAGCAGCGGGATGATCCGGCTGAGCGCCGCGACGGCCAAGGTGCATCCGCGCTCGCCGGCGAGGATCAGTACGGTCGCGACCCCCACGGCGACGGCGTGAGCGGCCACCATTGCCGGACTGAGCTGAGATCCGTGGTGATTGACCGCGCCGACAGTCAACGCTGTGTGACCGATCACCTGTCCCAAGGCCAGCGATGCAGCCAGGAACCACGTCGCATGTCGATCTGCCAGTGTCGTTGCGGAGACTGCCCCGACGGCGGCGCACGCCAGGACCAGCAGTACCACCGAACTCTCGGTGGGAGCCATCCCGTCACCGGCCGCGTGGGCGGCGACGCTGACGGCTGCGGAGATCGAGCCGGCGAAGGCGCCGCGCATCCGCGCGAACGTCGCCTTCGGTGTGCTCACCCCGCGGAGACTACACGGTGCTACTACAAGGGCTAGTACAGGTCTCCGCGGCCGCCGGGTGCGGCGGTGTCGGCCCCGGATTGCGGGGCGGATCCTGCCGAGAACGCGTCCACCAGCGGGTTCCGGCAGTCGTGGCACCATCGACACCATGCCGCTCCGCCGAACCACCCCCGTTCTCCTGGCCGCGGCCGCAGTCGTGACCACGCTGGTCGCCGGTTGCGGCACGCCCGTCGACGGCGAGGCCACCGCCGCGTCGGGCGACTCCGCCGCCAGCGAGGGCGGGTCGTTCCGGCCGGGCGCCGGGGTGGTGCCGGCCGGGCTGGAGAAGTTCTACACGCAGGACCCGCAGTGGGGGTCGTGCGACGACTTCGTCACCGACGGCGCGCCGCTGGCGAGCCGGGTCGAGTGCACCCGGATCACCGTCCCGGTGAACTACGACGACCCCGCCGGCGAGACCGCGCAACTCGCGGTCTCGCGCAGCCGGGCCACCGGGGACAAGATCGGATCGCTGCTGGTCAACCCGGGTGGTCCGGGCGCCTCGGGGCTCGGGCAGGCCAGCGTCGGGCTCGACACCGCGCTCGAGACCGGCTTCGACGTGGTCGGCTTCGACCCCCGCGGCATCGGCGCGTCCACCCCGCAGGTGCAGTGCCTGACCCCGGCCGAGGCGGACGCCGAACGCACCGAGCCGCAGGTGGACATGAGTCCCGCCGGCATCGCCGCGATCGAGCACACCAACCGCGACTACGCGGACAAGTGCGCCCAGCGGTCCGGCACCAACCTGCTCGCCCACGTCGGCACCCGCGAGGTGGTCCGGGACATGGACGTGATCCGGTCCGTGCTCGGCGACGAGAAGCTCAGCTACCTCGGCTTCTCGTACGGCACCCGGATCGGGACGACCTACGCGGAGACCTTCCCGGGCAACGTCCGGGCCATGGTCCTCGACGGCGCGATCGACCCGGCGCAGGACCCGGTCGAGTCGACGGTGCTGCAGGCCGCCGGGTTCCAGCAGGCGTTCGACGCGTTCGCCGCGGACTGCGTCGCCACCTCGCCGGACTGCCCGCTCGGCGCCGATCCGGCCCAGGCGGTCGCGCGGTTCCGGGCACTGGTCGACCCGCTCGTCGACCGGCCCGCGCAGACCACCGACCCGCGTGGGCTGAGCTACCCCGACGCGATCACCGGCGTACAGCAGGCGCTGTACTCGCCGAACCTCTGGGGCTCGCTGCGTTCGGGCCTGTCCGCGCTGGGCGAGGGCCGCGGCGACACCCTGCTGCTGCTCGCCGACCTCTACGAGGGCAGGCAGGACGACGGCAGCTACAGCAACATCAACGACGCGTTCAACGCGGTCCGCTGCGTCGACGACCCGCCGGTGACCGACCGAGCGCAGAACGGCGCCGCGGACACCGCGTTCCGTCGGGCGGCCCCGTTCCTCGACGACGGCCGCGGCACCGGCAGCGCCCCGCTCGACATCTGCGCGTTCTGGCCGGTGCCGCACACCGGGACCCCGCACCCGGTCGACGCCAAGGACCTGCCGCTGGTCGTGGTGGTCTCGACCACCGAGGACCCCGCCACGCCGTACCAGGCCGGGGTGGACCTGGCCAAGCAGGTCGGTGGCGCGCTGATCACCTTCCGGGGCACCCAACACACCGTTGCGATGAGCGGTGTTTCCTGCGTCGACGACGCCGTCGTGGCGTACCTGACCGGGCTCGATGCGCCCGCGTCGGACCTAACGTGTTCGTAACCGATTTCACGATGTAACACAGATTTAACGGGCCTTGCCTACTCTCGCGGACATGGATCGCCAGAAGGAATTCGTGCTTCGTACCCTCGAAGAACGCGACATCCGTTTCGTTCGACTGTGGTTCACCGACGTGCTCGGCTACCTCAAGTCGGTGGCGATCGCCCCCGCCGAACTCGAGGGCGCCTTCAGTGAGGGCATCGGTTTCGACGGTTCCGCCATCGAGGGCTTCTCCCGGGTGTCGGAGGCGGACACCGTCGCGATGCCGGACCCGTCGACGTTCCAGGTGCTGCCGTGGGCGCACAAGGACGGGGCCCAGCACTCGGCGCGGATGTTCTGCGACATCGCGAACCCCGACGGCTCCCCGAACTGGGCGGACTCGCGGCACGTGCTGCGCCGTCAGCTGAGCAAGGCCAGCGACGTCGGCTTCAGCTGCTACGTGCATCCCGAGATCGAGTTCTTCCTGCTCGAGAACGGGCCGATCGACGGCACCACGCCGATCCCGGCGGACAACGGCGGCTACTTCGACCAGGCCGTGCACGACTCGGCGCCGAACTTCCGCCGCCATGCCATCGACGCACTCGAGTCGATGGGCATCTCGGTGGAGTTCAGCCACCACGAGACCGCGCCCGGCCAGCAGGAGATCGACCTGCGCTACGCCGACGCGCTGTCGATGGCGGACAACGTGATGACCTTCCGGTACGTGGTCAAGGAGGTCGCGCGGGCGGAGAACGTGCGCGCGACGTTCATGCCGAAGCCGTTCACCGAGCACGCCGGCTCCGCCATGCACACCCACATGAGCCTGTTCGAGGGCGAGAACAACGCCTTTCACAACCCCGACGACCCGATGCAGCTCTCGGACACCGGCAAGGCGTTCATCGCCGGCATCCTCGAGCACGCCAACGAGATCAGCGCCGTCACCAACCAGTGGGTGAACTCCTACAAGCGGCTGATCCACGGCGGCGAGGCGCCGACCGCGGCGTCCTGGGGTCCGTCGAACCGGTCCGCGCTGGTGCGGGTGCCGATGTACACCCCGAACAAGGCGTCGTCGCGACGCGTCGAGATCCGCAGCCCAGACTCGGCCTGCAACCCGTACCTCACTTTCGCGGTGCTGCTGGCCGCCGGCCTGCGGGGCATCGAGAAGGGCTACGAGCTGCCGCCCGAGGCAGAGGACGACGTCTGGTCGCTGACGTCCGCGGAACGCCGGGCCATGGGTTACAAGGAGCTGCCGGGCAGCCTCGACGAGGCGCTGCGGGAGATGGAGCGCTCCGAGCTGGTCGCCGAGGCCCTCGGTGAGCACGTCTTCGACTTCTTCCTGCGGAACAAGCGACGGGAGTGGGCGGAGTACCGGACCCAGGTGACGCCGTTCGAACTCAAGACCTACCTGGGCCTGTAGACGGATGGTCAAGCCTCCTACCGCACGGTCCGCGATTCCCGGCCCGGGCCGGCTCGGTCTGGTCGAACCGACGGCGCCGACGGACCTCGCCACCCTCGGCTGGGTGAACCTCGACAGCGTCGAGCTGCTCTGGGCGCTCTCGCGGGCCGCGAACGCAGACCTGGCGCTGCGGTCGCTGGTCCGGATGCACGAGGGTCTCGGTGCCGGCTGGGCGGAACTCGACGCCGGGCTCCGCACCGACACCGGCCTGCGCGGACGCCTGTTCGGGGTGATCGGTGCGTCCAGCGCCTTCGGTGACCACCTGGCGGCCAACCCGGACGGCTGGAAGCTGCTGCGCGGGGACCTCGATCTGCCCTCGCACGCGGACCTGACGGACGAGCTGCTCGCGGCGGTCGGTGCGACGCCGGACGCGAGCGCCTCGGAACTCAACCACGTCTACCGGTCGACGATCATCGGAACGGATGCCGTTGCGGCGCTGCGGAAGACGTACCGAGACCAGTTGATGGTGCTGGCCGCCGTCGACCTGGCGGCGACCGTGGAGAACGAGCGGGTGCTGCCGTACCAGACGGTGGGCCGGCAGCTCTCCGACATGGCGGACGCCGCGCTGACCGCGGCGCTCGCGGTCGCCGTCGCCACCATCTACCCGGACGGACCCTGCACCGCCCGGCTCGCGGTGATCGCGATGGGCAAGTGCGGTGCGCGGGAACTGAACTACGTCAGTGACGTGGACGTGGTGTTCGTGGCGGAGCCGTCCGACGCGTCCACCAGCCGGCTCGCCGGCGAGCTGATGCGGGTCGGGTCCTCGGCCTTCTTCGAGGTGGACGCCGCGCTGCGGCCGGAGGGCAAGCGCGGCGAGCTGGTGCGCACCCTCGACTCGCACGTCGCCTACTACCAGCGCTGGGCCAAGACCTGGGAGTTCCAGGCACTGCTCAAGGCCCGTCCGGCGACCGGCGACCTGGCGCTTGGGCAGCGGTACGTCGACGCGCTCAGCCCGATGGTGTGGGGCGCGTCCGAGCGCGACGACTTCGTCACCGACCTGCAGGCGATGCGTCGCCGGGTGGAGTCGATGGTGCCCCCGGAACTGCGCGAGCGGGAGATCAAGCTCGGTCGTGGCAGCCTGCGCGACGTCGAGTTCGCCGTCCAGCTGCTGCAGTTGGTGCACGGCCGCGCCGACGAGTCGCTGCACGTCAAGAGCACGGTGGAGGCGCTGACGGCGCTCGCGGCCGGCGGCTACGTGGGCCGCGACGACGCCGCGAACCTCACCGCCTCCTACGAGTTCCTGCGGCTGATCGAGCACCGGCTGCAGCTACAGCGGCTCAAGCGCACGCACACCCTGCCGCCGGCGGACGACGAGGAGGCGCTGCGCTGGCTGGCCCGTGCGGCGCACATGCGTCCCGACGGTCGCACCGACGCGCTCGGGGTGCTGGGCGCGGAGGTCAAGCGCAATGCGCACCGGATCCGCCGGCTGCACGCCAAGCTGTTCTACCGTCCGCTGCTGGAATCGGTTGCGCGCCTGGACAAGGACGCGATCCGACTGAGCCCGGACGCGGCGATCCGGCAGCTGGCGGCGCTGGGCTACACCGCCCCGGAGAATGCGCTCGGACACCTCAAGGCGTTGACGGTCGGGGCCTCCCGCAAGGGTCGCATCCAGGCGTTGCTGCTGCCGACACTGCTCGAATGGCTCAGTGACACACCGGATCCCGACGGCGGTCTGCTGGCCTACCGGCGGCTGTCCGAGGCGATGACGGATCAGGACTGGTACCTGCGGGTGCTGCGCGACGAGGGCGCGGTGGCGCAGCGGCTGATGATCGTGCTGGGCTCCTCGGCCTACATCCCGGACCTGCTGATCAAGGCCCCGGACGTGTTGCGGCAGTTCGCGGACGGCCCGAACGGTCCGCGTCTGCTCGACAGCGACCCGGACGAGGTGGCCCGGGGAATCCTGTCCTCGTCCGCCCGTTACGACGACCCGGGGCGGGCCGTGGCCGCGGCCCGGTCGCTGCGCCGGCACGAGCTGGCACGGGTGGCCTCCGCCGACGTGCTGGGGATGCTCGACGTGCCGCAGGTGTGCCGGGCGCTGTCCTCGGTGTGGTCCGCGGTGTTCGGCGCGGCGCTGGCCGCGGTGATCCGGGCCAGCGAGGCCGAGCGCGGCGCCCCGGCTCCGGCGTCGTTCGCGGTGATCGGGATGGGCCGGCTCGGCGGCGGCGAACTCGGCTACGGCTCCGACGCCGACGTGCTGTTCGTCTGCGATCCGAACCCCGGCGAGGACGAGATGCTCGCGGTCAAGTGGGCCAACGGCATCGCCGACCGGGTGCGCAAGCTGCTCGGCGCACCCAGCACCGACCCGCCGCTCGAGGTGGACACCGGGCTCCGGCCGGAGGGCCGCAACGGCCCGATGGTGCGGACCCTCGCCTCGTACGAGGCGTACTACCGGCAGTGGGCGCAGGCCTGGGAGATCCAGGCGCTGCTGCGCGCGCACACGGTCGCCGGCGACGCCGACCTGGGGCTGCGGTTCCTGCGGATGATCGACGCGACCCGGTACCCCGAGGGCGGCGTCTCGGAGACCGCGGTCCGGGAGATCCGCCGGATCAAGGCCCGGGTGGACTCGGAGAGACTGCCCCGCGGCGCCGACCCGGCCACCCACACCAAGCTCGGCCGCGGCGGTCTGGCCGACGTCGAGTGGACCGTCCAGCTGATCCAGCTCCGGCACGCCCACGACGTGCCGTCGCTGCACAACACCTCGACCCTCGAGACGTTGGACGCGATCGGCGCCGCCGAGTTGATGAGCGAGTCCGACGTGGAGTTGCTCCGCGAGGCCTGGCTGACCGCCACCAAGGCGCGCAACGCGCTCGTGCTGGTGCGCGGAAAGCCGTCCGATCAGCTGCCGGGCCACGGCCGGCTGCTGTCCGCGGTCGCGCAGGTGGCCGGCTGGGACGGCGACGACGCGGGGGAGTTCCTCGACAACTACCTGCGCGTCACGCGTCGGGCGAAGGCCGTAGTGGAGCGCACCTTCGGCGCCTGACCTGCGTAAACGGTGCTGCCGCGGTTCCGGGGGCGACGACCTCCGGGGCCGCGGCGCGTTTCGCCGAACCCCAGAAACAGGTATGCCCCCGGGTAGTTCGACCGTGCCGGGTAACTGCACCCACCAGGCAATCTGTCATTCATCACAGCGGCCCCCGCAGAAGCGTTGGCCGAACCGGATGAATGGAGAACGGTTTCGTGGCAAATCACAAGTCTGCGCGGGGTAGTCGGTTGGCCGGATCGGTCCGAGGTGTTCTGGTCGCCGGAGCGGTCGCCGCGGGAGCGGTGGTCCTGACCGCCACCCCCGCCCTGGCGCAGCCGATCAACATCCCCGGTGTCGGTGCCATCGAGATTCCGGGCCAGCTGCCCGCCGCGCCGCAGTCGCCCTCGGCACCGTCCGTGGCCCCCGCGCCGCTCGCGTCCTCGCACGGCACCCAGGCGTTGCGGGCGGCCGAGTCCAAGCTCGGGTCCCCGTATGTGTGGGGCGCGACCGGACCGAACTCGTTCGACTGCTCGGGGTTGGTCCAGTGGGCGTACAAGCAGGCGGGCATCTCGGTTCCGCGGACCACCTACGACCAGGCGAACGCCGGGTCCCCGGTGTCCAAGAATGCCCTGCAGCCCGGTGACGTGGTGCTCTTCAACGGCGCGGAGCACGTCGGGATCTACCAGGGCAACGGCCGGGTGGTGCACGCCCCCACCGAGGGCCAGCCGGTCAAGAGCACGCCGGTCGACGCGATGCCGTTCTACTCGGCGCGGCGGTTCTGAGACCGCGCTCGGACGAGGGCCGCATGATCGAGCCGGCGGCCGCCGGCCCGCGCGGCCACCTCGACGGCACCGACCCGCTGGTCGAACTGCAGTCGCGACCGGCCGCGCGGGGAGCGGGACTCGCCCCGCGGATCAGGGCGCCTCGGGGGGAGCCAGAACCCCGCCGAAGTCGGCCGACGCCGATCTCACCGATCCCGTGCCGAACGTCAACAGGAGGTCGAGGACGTTGCCGGGGCTGCCCAGGCTGCCGATCCTGCTGCTCGAGAAGTTCGGGTCCGCGTCCAGTTCGACGATTTCTTCCAACGGGGCGATGATGTCAGTCCGCCCGTCGGCGTCCTCACACCAGACACCGACGAAGTAGGTGCCGTTCGGCAGCCGTGGCGTGGAATATTCGCCATCTCCCGGGTTCTCCGGGAGATACACGAGGCCGCCGGTATCGCCCGGGTCAACTCCGGGGACCAGGTTCGGGCCGATGTTCTTCACGCCGACTCCGCAGGCGGACAGGGTAGGCGAGCCCACTCTGTAGACCTTGACGGTCACCACGTTGTCGTTGGTCGTCACGGTGGCGGTGCCGGTGACGACGGCCGAACCGATGGCGGGGGTCGCGATCGCTGCCAGGGCGGCAAGGCCGACGACGGCTCCTGTGCGGGCGATGCTCTTACTGAATTTCAACACGTGCCTCTCTTCTGATTTCGGGTGTTCGTTCGGATGGTGCTCGGCGGCTCATGAAAGTTGTTGGAGAACAAGGGTTCTGATCGGCGGGTCTTCGTTGCCGACTTGGTCGGGTGGCCCGGGGAGTGGCATGACGCCGGCGACACGGGTCCGGTTTCGGGCACCAGAGTGATCCAACCGCGCCCCGCCGCGGTTGTCCCCGGTGAGAACTACCGGGATCCGGCGGGTCGGTACCCGGTGGTTATTGCCGATTCGTCGATTTTGTCCGGGCGTCGGCGGATAGCATCTTCCGCTATGGGCAGTGTCACCCGAATTCGCGGTGAGGTTCGGCGCGACGCTGTGATCGTCGGCAGGGCGCGCCACCTCGCCGATCTCGCCGCGTGTGCTCGCCGAGCGCGGGCCGGCGAGGGCCAGGTGGTGGTGATCGAGGGCGAGTCCGGCTTCGGGAAAACCGCACTGGTGCATGCCTTTCTCGCCGGCGAGTCCGGCTGGATCACTGCGGCCGCGGTGGCAGACGACGGCGAGTGCGCGGTCACCTACGGGGTGATCGAGCAGATCGCCGACGAACTCGCGCACGCGGGCGCCGCGGCCGCCGCCGACGTCGACATGCGGGACAACGGGATTCGCCAGGTCGCGGCGTCCGCCGTCGCCGCTCTGGACGCGGTCGGCGGCCCGGTGTGCATCGTCGTCGACGACGCGCAGTGGGTGGACGAGGACTCGGCAGGCGTGCTGATGCTGCTGGCACACGCCGTTCGCCACCGCGCCGTGCTGCTGGTGATTTCCGCACGGCGCGACGCCTCCCCGCTGCTCAACCGCGTGCGCCGCCTCGCGTCCGGCCCTGGGCGCGGGGCCGTCGTCCACGTCGGCGCGCTGTCGCCGCGCGAGGTGCAGGAACTGGTGGAGGTCTCGCTCGCCACCGACTACTCGCTGCGCTCGGCGACCACGCTGGCGGCGTACGCCCAGGGCTGCCCGCTGGACATCCAGGCCGCGGTCGAGGCGTGCGGTGGCGATCCGGCCCGCGCGCATGATCAGCTGACGCGATACGTACCGGACCTGGTCGAATCGCTGAGAACGGTCTTGTCGCAGGTCACGGACTCCTGCCGCCTGGGAGTCGAGCTGATGGCGGTGCTCGACGCGCCGACGTCGGTCGCCGATCTCGATGCCGTGGCGGTGCGGCTCGGCGGCCTCGTCGACGTGCCGGCCGCGATGGATGTCCACCTGCTGGAGATCGAGAACTCGCGGGGCGTGCTGACGGTCCGCCCCCTGCACGCCCGGGTGCGCGACGCGGTGCTGGCGGCGATGGACCGCGACGCGATCCGGAGGGTGCACACGGCGATCGCCGACGGCGCGGTCGGCCCCCGGGCGCTGTTGCACCGGGCCGCCGCCTGCGTCGACGGCAGCGAAGAACTTGCCGCTCACCTGGAGGAACAGGCGTCCGGCGCGCGGGCGCACGGCGACCTCGACCGCGCGGTCGAGTACGGGCTGTGGGCCACCCGGCTGACCACGGATCCCGGTGCGTATCCGCGTCGGCTGGTCGACTGCGCCGCGAGCTCGGTCGCGGGACGGCACCTGCGGGTGTTCGACGAGCTGGTAGGCGGTCTCGAGTCGTTGGCTCCGACCCCCGAACGTGACCTCCTGCTTGCGTATTCACAGCTCAGGCGCGGGGACAACGCCGCCGCGCGCGAGCGGGCCGCGTCGGCGTTGGCGGCGGACCTGTGTGGCGAGCCGGCCTCGACCGCGCTCCGGATCGTCGTCACCTGCGGGCT
This sequence comes from Rhodococcus tukisamuensis NBRC 100609, assembly GCF_001894985.1. GTDB lineage: Bacteria > Actinomycetota > Actinomycetes > Mycobacteriales > Mycobacteriaceae > Rhodococcus_G > Rhodococcus_G tukisamuensis. The sequence goes on from NZ_BCXG01000039.1 coordinate 12,410, forward strand.
GGCCTCCGCACTGGCCGTGGTGGGGGAGTTGGCCGAGGTGGCGACCCTGTGCGACGTCCTCGAACGGGACCTCTCGGTGCTCGTCGCGGAGCGATCGGCGGACCGCGCGGACGACGGCATCCCCGTCGACCTGCTCGGTCGGGAGATCGAGCTGTCGGCACTGCGCAGCGCCGTCGCGCACTACACCGAGGGCATCGCGGTCCACCGGTCGCCGGTGGCGAAGCTGCTCGACGCACTCGCGCCGGGACGGTACGACGGTCGGCACGCGATCGCGCTGGTCACGCGGGGAACGTTGCTGCACAAGGACGGTCAGTTGCACCGGGCGGCGGAGGACCTGACGTCGGGTCTGAGCCTGATCGCCGACGACGCGTCCTGGGTCGCCCAACAGGGCCGCATCGAGCTCGCGATGGTCCAGTTCCGGCTCGGATCGTGGGATGACGCGCAGGCCAACGCCGCGGACGCACTCGACCTCGCACTGGACCGGGGCGACCCGTGGTCGACCGCGGCGGCGTACGCGGTCGCCGCGTTGGTGCCGGTCGGTCGCGGAGACCTCGCGGTCGCCGAGCGGCGGCTCGGGCTCGCGCACGCGGCGATGTCCGAGTCGGGGACGCTGGTGGCCTATCGCGTGATCGCCCTGGTCGAGATGATGCTCGCCCTCGCCCGCCGTCGGCCCGAGCGTGCGCTGACTGCGATGCAGGCGTACCGCGTCCACGCGGATCTGGGTGACCGGGTGGGCAACTGGGATGCCGCCGAGGCCGTGGCGCTCCTGGAGTTGGGCCGCATCGGCGAGGCCGCCGCGGCACTGGCGCGGTTCGAGCGTACCGATGCGGAGTACCTGCTGGTCCGCGGTGCGGTGTCGTTCATGGCGGGCGAGCGTGACCGGGCCGCACGCCAGTTGCGCGGTGCGTTGGCGGCGCTGGACGACGACTCGTCGGTGATCGTCAGGGGCGTGACCTGGCACCGGGTCGGAATGCTGCTGGCGGTGGACGGCGAACCCGATGCCGGCCGGGCACTGATCCGTCGGGCCCGGGACCTGTACGGCCGGCTGGGTGCGGCGAGGTGGCTCGCCGAATGCGAGGCGGATCTGCGGGCCCTAGACGCTGCCCCGATGGCGCGGTCGACCTCGCAGAACGTCTCGTCCGAGACGTCGCTGACCGTGCGCGAGCACCAGATCGCGCTGCTGGTGGGCGAGGGTCTGACCAACCGGGAGGTCGCCGAGAGGCTGACCCTGTCGATCCGGACCGTGGACTTCCACCTGCGCAACGTGCTGCACAAGCTGGGCTTCGGCTCTCGGCGACAGTTGCGGGGCTGGGCCGCCGCGGCGGCGACGTCGCGGACGGTGCCGGATCCGGGCGACGAATCACCCTCGGGCGAGCCGCACCGCTCGCGCTTCCGGACGCTCGTGTTGGGCGTCGCCGGCGCATAACAGATCTCGCGACGAGAGGAAGTCGCGTAGGGAGATCAAAAATGTTGTCGTGCAGCATGATTCATCCCCTTGTCGCAGTGCGAGCGAAGTGCTTCCCGAAGTATCGGTCGCAGTGGACTTTTCGATTCCGCTGACAAGGCCACCTTCGCTGTGGTGATCATGTTCGCGTTCCCGCTCCCCAGAATCGCTGGAGTGTTGTCGCGCGGGAACTCGAGTCCTACCGAAGAGGAGATCTCTGTGAGGATTGATTCGAAAAGGCGAAACATGCACTCGGGCAACAGGTCCCGGTGGCGACGCCGAACCCTGGTCACACCACTCTTTGCGCTGGTGGCGATGGCAGGACTGGTGGGGACGTCGGGCGCCGCGCCGGTGGGCGTGCCGGTGCTCCCCGGTGGGGAGATCGTGGGGGTCGGGGACAACACCTACGGGGCGGTGACCCCGCCCGCGGTCCCGGCTGGGAAGACCTTCGCCGCGGTGGACACGAACGGACGGTTCTCGATCGCGCTGACCTCGGACGGACAGGTCCAGGGGTTCGGCCTGTCCCAGCTCGGGATGTTCGAGTTCCCGACACTGCCGGCGGGGCAGAAGTACACCGCGATCTCGGCGGGCGGTGCATACACCCTGTTGCTCACCTCGGCCGGCCAGATCCTCGGCACGGGTACCAACGACCGGGGGCAGCGGGTCGCCCCGACGCTGCCGGAGGGGCAGACCTACAAGGCCATCTCCGCGGGCTTCACCCATTCCCTGGCGCTGACCTCGACCGGTCAGGTCGTCGCGTTCGGCAACAACGACAGCGGCCAGTCCGACGCGCCGCCGCCACCGCCGGGGCAGACGTACACGGCGGTCGCGGCGGGCAACTGGCATTCGCTCGCGCTGACCTCGGGCGGTCAGGTGGTTGCCTGGGGTTCGCTGCCCCAGGGTGAGGCGGTTCCGGCGGCGCCCGCCGGCCAGACGTACACGGCGATCGACGCGGACTCGTTCCACTCGCTCGCCCTGACGTCCGGTGGGCAGGTCGTCAGTTGGGGGTCGTACGGTGCCGGACAGGGGATGTTCCCGGCAGGTCAGACGTACACGGCGATCTCCGCGGGCAGCTACCATTCGGCAGCGCTGACCACGACCGGGCAGGTCGTGGCTGTGGGTGAGAACACGAAGGGGCAGCTGGACATCCCGGCCCCGCCGGAGGGTCACAAGTACACCGCGGTCGCGGCCGGTAGCGGCACCACGCTCGCGATTCACGGCCCGGACGCGCCGACGGACCCGGGAACGGGATCGCTGGACTCGCTGGGTTCGCTGACCGACCTGTTCGGTTTGCTGAGCTGACGGTAGCGGTCAGTTGGCGGGCCGGCCGCGGCGACCCTTCGGCACGACGTGTCGGAGGTCCGCGACCGGCCCGCGCTGGGAAACCGGGGCCGCCGCTTGGCGGACGGGCGGGCCCCTCAGCTCGTCGGGTCCAACGCCACCTTCACCGACACCTGTCCTGCGTCGTTGCGGGTACTGACGGCATGGCCCGGGCGATCGACCCCCGCCCGGGTGACGGTGACCCGGGCGCCGTCACCGAGAAAATTGCGCCACCAGTTCTTCTTGTCGGGCAGGGCGACCCCGACGACGAGTTCGTTCCCCTTCTGGGTGGGTGTCACCGGCAGGCTGAAGGTCTTGCCGGACCGGCGGCCGGTGTAGGTGATCACGACCATCGACCGGCCGAGGACCTTCGCGAGCGCCGGGATCTTCATGGCCGCGACGACCACCTTGTTCGTTGCGGCAGAAACCTTCTGGAACGTATTCAATCGACTCTCCTTCTGCGGGCGCCGCCCGCGGACCGGGGCAGCAAGTTGCCGCGGGCACCGATTCTCGAGACAAAAATTGGACAGGTTGAGATGTCGAGATGAGTATCGGTCATTTCCCGAATTGTTGAGACGGACTTCGCATCACGGCTTACCTCTCCGTCGGCGACGCCGTGCCGGATCTCCGTGTCGGGTGCACCCGACACGGGTCGCCCTGGCGGAGCTGCCTCGCCGCGGACTGGCGCCGACGCGTCAATTCGGTGATTGTCCCCGGGTCGTACGGGCTCGAGGGGTTCGAGGGGTTCGAGAAGATCGCACCACGGCAGGGGTCGACGGTGGCGTCGGCGCCGCCCGGTCGACGCATGCATCTCCCGCTACTTGTTATTGGTTGTCATTCCCATTTAGTGTCTGCGGTGCGGGTCGGAAGCATTTCGGCACCGCTCCATCAGCACCACCATGCGGAAAGGCCAACAATGGAGTTCGATCAGTTCATCAGCCTGCTCAGCGCCCTGGGAGACTTCGGCGCACTGCTCAGCGGCGCGGGAGACGTCATGAGCGGGTCGGCGTCGCTCGCGGGCAGCGCCGGCGGCGCGCAAGCCTGACGGTCGGCTGGACAGGAGAAGGGGCGCACCCGCAGTCGGCGGGTGGGCCCCTTCTCCTGGAACCGTCCCGGCCATCCGGCGGCCAGTCCCTCCGAGCGTGTCGTCGGGAGGGTTCTCGCAGGTCCTTGTCTCAGTTCTCGGCGACTGCGGAATCAGTCGACGGCGGTGACGAAACCCTTGTCCACCAACCACTGCCGGGCCACGTCGGCCGGCTCCTGGCCCTCCACGTCGACGCGCCGGTTCAGCTCGGTGATCTCCTCGTCGGTCAGCTCCGCGGAGATCGGCGCCATCACCTCCGCGACCTGCGGGTGCTCCTGGGCGAAGCCCTCACGCATGATCAGCGCCGGGTTGTACTTCGGGAAGAACGAGCGGTCGTCGTCGAGCAGCACCAGATCCAGCGCGATGATGCGCCCGTCGGTGGTGAACACCTCGCCGAACTTGCACTGGGTGCCGTCCGCGGTGGCCTGATAGATGATGCCCGTCTGCAGGATCTGCTTCTGCGCCTTGGCCGGATCGAAGTCGTACGCCGCGGCCATGCCGGGATAGCCGTCCTGGCGGACGTTGAACTCGGTCTCGACGCAGGTGGTCGCCGCGGCCGGGTCGCGCTTGACCAGATCGGCGTACTCGGACAGCGTCCGCACCCCGGTGGCCTCGGCGGTGGCCCGGCTGGTGGCCAGGGCGTAGGTGTTGTTCATCGGTGCGGGGTCGGTCCACACCAGGCCGTTGCGGGCGAGGTCCTCGTCGCGCACCGCCTCGAACTGTGCGGTGGGGTCGGGGATCGGGTGCTCGTGGCCCAGGTAGTTGATCCAACCGGTGCCGGTGTACTCGTAGGTGACGTCGATCTGGCCGTGGACCTGCGCGTCGCGGGTGCTGTTGGAGCCCTGGATGTTGGTGAGGTCGCGGATGTCCGCGCCCGCCGCGGACAGCGCGAACTCGATCATGTACCCGAGGATGATCTGCTCGGTGAAGTCCTTGGAGCCCACCGTGATCGGCACACCCTCCAACTCCTCGACCGGGGTGATGGAGCCGGGCCCCACCTTCAGCGGCAGCGCACTGCCGGACTCGAGCCCGCACGAGGCGAGCGCGGCGGCGGCTGCCGCGACCGTCAGATACGTCGCGGTCTTGCGTAACAGGGTGCTCCGCAGGCGGGCCATGTCAACGCAGCCCCTTCGGGCCGAGGTAGACCTCGGCCAGGGCGCCGAGCCAGTCGACCAGCAGCGCCAGCGAGACGGCGAGGACGGCGCCGACGACCAGGGTCACGTTGTCGCGCAGCTTGTATCCCGTGTCGATGAGGATGCCGAGCCCGCCGGCGCTGACCAGGAAGCACAGCGTCGCGGTGCCGACCGCCAGCACCAGCGAGGTGCGCAGGCCGGCCAGGATGTACGGCACGGCCATCGGGAACTCGACGCGGCGGAGCACCGTGCGCGCGGACATGCCCTGGCCGCGACCGGCGTCGATCAGCGCGGGATCGACCTGCTGGTAGCCGAGGATCGTGTTGCGCAGCACCGGAAGTAGGGAGTAGAAGGCGATCGGCAGCACCCCGATCCAGAATCCGGTGGTCCGGGTCGCGAGGTAGAACAGCACCAGCAGGCCGATGGCCGGGGCGGCGGCACCGATGTTCGCGATGCCGACGAACACCGGCGCCAGCCGGGTCCAGCCCGGCCGGGTGAGCAGCGTGCCCAGCGGCACCGCCAGCACCAGCACGATCACCACCACGGCCACGGTGATCAGCACGTGCTGCCAGGTCAGGGTCGCCAGATTGGCCACGCTGATGCTGGCCTCCTGAGTGGCGGTCAGGTCGCGACTGAACGCCCACACCAGGACGCCACCGGCCAGGAGGAACACCAGTACCGGCTGGGCGAGCAGGCGCATCCGTTCGGCGCGGCGCTCGGCGGCATGGTCGACGACGGCCGCATCGGTGGCGGCGATGCCCGCACCGTCGGCCGCCTCCGACGCGGGGCCCAGTGGGAAGGTATCGGTGCTCACGGGGCCGGCTCCTCGGGAGCCCGGTGCGCCCCACCAGGCTCGTCGACGTCTGTCGGGTCCGGGCCGGACGCGTCGTCGTGGTCGTCCGCGTGCTCGTCCCGCAGCTGTCGCAGGGTGTCGACCAGTGTGTCGATGGTGATGAGGCCGGCGTACTCGCCGTGCATGCCTGTCACCACCGTGGACGCGCTGGACTCGGCGAGCAGGGCTTCGAGGGCGTCCTGCAGCGTGGACTGCACCGAGACGATCTCGCCGACCGGATCGCCCACGTCACGAAGCGAATTCACGGTCGCCAGGTGCGCGGGGGAGACCCAGCGGACGGGGCGGTCGCGGGCGTCGAGGATCAGGCCCCACTGCCGCTTGCGGGCGAGCAGGGCCCGGCGCATCTCGTCGACGGAACCGTCCTCGTGGGCGGTCGGGCAGTGGATCAGCCGCACGTCCCGGACCCGGCTGAGCGTCAGCTGCTTGAGGGAGGCGTCGGCCCCGACGAACCCGGCGACCATCTCGTTGGCGGGGTTCGCCAGGATCGCCTCCGGGGTGTCGTACTGCATGATGTGAGACTGGCTGCCCAGCACCGCAATCCGGTCGCCGAGCTTGACGGCCTCGTTGAAGTCGTGGGTGACGAAGACGATGGTCTTGCCGAGCTCGGACTGCAGCCGCATCAACTCGTCCTGCAACAGGCCCCGGGTGATCGGGTCCACGGCGCCGAACGGCTCGTCCATCAGCAGCACCGGCGGGTCCGCCGCCAGCGCGCGGGCAACCCCGACGCGCTGCTGCTGGCCGCCGGAGAGTTGGCGCGGGAAGCGATCCCGGTAGGTGTCGGGGTCGAGGCCGACGAGGTCGAGCATCTCGTCGGTGCGTTCGGCGATGTGTTTGCGGTCCCACCCCATCAGTCCGGGCACGGTCGCGACGTTCTTGGCGACCGTCAGGTGCGGGAACAGGCCCGCCTGCTGGATGGAGTAGCCGATGCCGCGGCGCAGTTGGTCGGGGTCGATCGACAGCGCGTCCTGGCCGCCGATGGTGATCCGTCCCGACGACGGCTCGATCAGCCGGTTGATCATCCGCATGGTGGTGGTCTTCCCACATCCGGAGGGACCGACGAACACCACCGTCTCGCCGGCGGGGATGGTCATCGAGACGTGGTCGACCGCGGCGTCCGCCTGGCCGGGGTAGCGCTTGACCACGTCGTCGAGGACGATCTCGACCCCGTGCGTGCTGCTGTGCTGCGCAACGTCGCGCGATGCGGTGTCGGTCAACGGATCCCCCTCGAGGTGGTGAGTCGGCCGAGCAGGACGTAGAGCGCGTCCAGGATCAGGGCCAGGATGACGATGAGCACGGTCCCGGTCAGGGCCTGGGGCACCGCGGTCGGGCTGCCGACCCGGGAGAGGCCGGAGAAGATCAGGTTTCCCAGGCCGGGGCCCTTGGCGTAGGCGGCGATGGCGAGGATGCCCATCAGCATCTGGGTACTGACCCGCATGCCCGCGAGGATGGCGGGCCACGCGAGCGGCAACTCGATCCGGCCGAGCACGCGGAGCCGGTTCATGCCGACGCCCCGGGCGGCGTCGGTGACGGCGGGGTCGACGGAGGCCAGGCCGATAATCGTGTTCCGGATGATCGGCAGCAGCCCGTAGAGCACCAGCGCCGTGACGGTCGGACGCACGCCGAGGCCGAGGATCGGGATGAGCAGGCCCAGCAGGGCGAACGAGGGCACCGTGAGGATGGTGCTGGCCAGGCCGGTGGCGACGGCGGAACCGATTGGGCTGCGGTACACCAGGATGCCGATGCCGACGGCGATGATCGTCGCGATCAGGACCGACTGCACCACCGCGCTGACGTGCAGGTACGAGTCGGTGAGCAGCTGGCTACGGCGCGCGGACATGAAGTCCCACCAGGCCTGGAAGTCCAACCGGACACCCCCGTTCGCACACCGACTGCGTCGTCTCGGCACCGGCCGCGCGTCCCGGAATGTCAATTTCCGGGCCGTCGGCCGGTCTGCGTTCCGTCCCCACCTTGCGCTTCGGACGGTTGGCGGCGCAAACAATTCGCAGATCGTGGCGTGTCGCGCAGCAGTGGCAACGGCGCCTCAACAGGTAGGGCAGCTGGGCCGTTGTCAGTGCCCGGGTTCGATAGTGACGTCGTAGTACAGCTCGAACAAGGCGCAAATCAGCTCGCGGTGCCAGCCTTCGCATCGACAGCGATTTCGAGGAATTCGATCGTCGTACCGAATGGGACCATCAGCTTTTGGACAGAGGACCGTTCGGTTGGCGTTTCGCCCCACATGATGGTTGCTTGCCACAGTCCTCGTGGATCGGTGATCAACGGAACGAGGTCGACGATCTTGCCCAGCTGGTCGTAGCGGCCGTTGTGGCGTCCGACGAACTTGCCGACGAAGGACGGGTTGAGGTCGCGGCCAGCCACCGTGCAGGCTCGGATGCCGCACGCCAGCGCGAAGACCGCGCTCGACACGTACGGGCACCTGTGGCCCGACGCAGACGAGTCCACCCGCTCGGCGATCGGTGCTGTGATCGCTGAACGAATGGACTCGTCTGGGGCTACTGCGTACTGACTGCGTACCGGGGCGGGTTCCGAGTCGCTCCGATGCTGGTCAGCGGACTAGCTGGCTCACACGTCGTAGTAGAGCTCGAACTCGTACGGGTGCGGCCGCAGGTTGACCGGGGCGATCTCCTGCTCGCGCTTGATCGAGATCCAGGTCTCGATCAGGTCGGTGGTGAACACGCCACCCTCGGTGAGGTACTCGTGGTCCTGCTCGAGGCGGTCGATGACCGTCGACAGGTTGGTGGGGGCCTGCGGGATGTTGCGGGCCTCCTCCGGCGGGAGCTCGTAGAGGTCCTTGTCGACCGGCGCCATCGGCTCGATCTTGTTCTTGATGCCGTCCAGGCCGGCCATCATCTGCGCGGCGAAGTTCAGGTACGGGTTGCCCGAGGAGTCCGGTGCGCGGAACTCGATGCGCTTGGCCTTCGGGTTGTTGCCGGTGATCGGGATGCGCACGGCCGCGGAGCGGTTGCGCTGGCTGTACACCAGGTTGATGGGGGCCTCGTAGCCCGGCACCAGACGGTGGTACGAGTTGATCGTCGGGTTGGTGAACGCCAGCAGCGACGGCGCGTGGTGCAGGATGCCGCCGATGTAGTGGCGAGCCATGTCGGACAGGCCCGCGTAGCCGGACTCGTCGTGGAAGAGCGGCTTGCCGTCCTTCCACAGCGACTGGTGCACGTGCATGCCCGAGCCGTTGTCACCGAAGAGCGGCTTCGGCATGAAGGTCGCGGACTTGCCGTGCTGCCATGCGGTGTTCTTGACGATGTACTTGAACAGCTGCAGGTCGTCGGCCGCGGCGAGCAGCGTGCCGAACTTGTAGTTGATCTCCTGCTGGCCGCCGGTGCCGACCTCGTGGTGGCCGCGCTCGAGCTCGAAGCCCGCGTTCTGCAGGTTGGTCGAGATCGCGTCGCGCAGGTCGACGTAGTGGTCGTACGGGGCGACGGGGAAGTAGCCGCCCTTGGCGCGGACCTTGTAGCCGAGGTTCGGGCTGCCGTCGGGGTTGCGGTCGGCGCCGGTGTTCCAGGCGCCGGAGACGGAGTCCAGCTCGTAGAACGCGTGGTTCATGCCCGAGTCGTAGCGGACCGAGTCGAAGATGTAGAACTCGGCCTCGGCGCCGAAGTACGCGGTGTCGGCGATGCCGGTGCTGGCCAGGTACTCCTCGGCCTTGCGGGCGACGTTACGCGGGTCGCGGCTGTAGGCCTCCCGGGTGAACGGGTCGTGCACGAAGAAATCGATGTTCAGCGTCTTCGCGGCGCGGAACTGGTCGACGCGGGCGGTGCTGACGTCGGGCAGCAGCATCATGTCCGACTCGTGGATCGACTGGAATCCACGGACCGAGGAGCCGTCGAACGCCAGGCCGTCCTCGAAGACGTCCTTGTTGAACGCGCTGGCCGGGATGGAGAAGTGCTGCTGAACGCCCGGCAGATCGGTGAAGCGAATGTCGACGTACTCGACGTTCTCGTCGGCAATGAACTTGATGACCTCTTCGGCCGTGCTGAACGCCACGCTTGTGCTCCTTCAGTTGGGTCCCAGCCAGTGTTGATTGCGGCGGGTTTGCGTCGAGGGTGACGGTAGGGAACCGGTGTTGCCCAACAATCAAGGTTATGTTTCGCCAGTGTTACACGTCGCGTATTACGACGCAGGTCACATCCGCGAGGGCGTGTCGGTGAGCTCGGCGGATCCCGCCTATCCTTGAGGTCATGTCACGCATGACCGGATCCTGGCTCTCTGGCCCCTCGGCGGCCCTCCCCAAGGGTGCGGACGGCACCGAGGACCGCTACCGCGGCGAACGGCTCGGCCTGCCCGAGTCCGGTCCGGGGTCGCTGGTGAGCACGTCCCGACGGCTCGGGGCGTTCATGGTGGACTGGCTCATGGGCGGCGGCGTCGCGCTGCTGATCCTCGGCGGCGACCTGTACTCCGGCATGCTGGGCACCGTCATCCTGGGGGTGTGGTTCGTCGTCGGCGTCGTGACGGTGACGCTGTTCTCCTTCACCCCCGGCCAGTTCGTGGTCGGCCTGCAGGTGGCCCGGGTGGACGCGGCGGTGCCCGTCGGCATCGTGCGGGCCCTGGCCCGGCAGGTGCTGCTGGTGTTCGTGGTGCCCGCGCTGATCACCGACACGGACGGCCGCGGCATGCACGACCGCGCCACCGGTACCGCGCTGGTGCGCTCCCGGTAGTCGCACGGCGTCAGACCCGGAACGAACGAAGGGCACCTGCGCGGACGGAGCGAATCTGTCCGGGCAGGTGCCCTTCGTCTGTGTGGCGAGCCGGGAACGGGCTCGGCTCGCCGGCGGCTCAGCGTCGACGCATGGTGCGCTGGACGCTCTTCATCTTGGCGCCGGCGGGCATCGGACCCTTCGGCATCGCGGGACCGCTGCGCTTGCCCAGTGCCGAGAGGCGCGACTCGATGGTGTCCATCCGCTTGGTGTCGATGTTCTTGGGCAGCTTGGACAGGTACTTCTGCAGCTGCGAGAGGGGGACCTGGCCCTCGTCGTTGCCGATGACGATCTCGTAGATCGGGGTGTCGCCCACGAGTCGCGCGGTCTTCTTCTTCTCCTGCGCGAGCAGGGTCTTCACCCGCTGGGGCGCACCCTCGCCGACCAGGATGACGCCGGGACGCCCGAGGACCCGGTGCACCGCGTCGAGCTGGGTGGTGCCGGCGATCGCATTGCTGACCCGCCAGGAACCCTGCAGGTTGTCCAGTGCCCACGCCGCCGCGCCCGCCTGGCCGTCCGCCTTGCGGTAGACGCTCTTCTGCACCCGCCGGCCGAAGATCACGAACGCGAGCAGCGCGCCGAGCATGATGCCGATCGGCAGCAGGAACCACTGGACGTTGAAGATCAGTCCGACCAGGAAGAATGCCACGGCCAGGCCGATCACCGAGCCGATCATCAGCGGCAGGAGGAGCTTGTCCTCCTTGCGCTGCATCTGGAACGCCTGCCAGAGCTGGCTCCTGCGCTCCTTCGATGCCTGCTTACGGACCGCTTTCGCGGCCGCCTTCGCCTCTTTGGTGGGTTTGCCCTTGCCGTTCGCCATAGCTCACAGGATACGTCCCTGGCGAGGCGTCGAGCGCACCCGTCCGGTGGTCGAGCCCCCGTGGCCTGCCCGCGGTGGTGCGGTCAGGCGCGCGCCGCGAGGCGCTCCATCAGCGAACTGGCCTCCTGCGAGGCGCTGCCGCCCTCCGCGAGGTGGGCCTGGCCCTCGGGCAGCGCGCGCCCGTGGTGCGCCATCGCCTGCGCGTAGAGGCGGCCGGCCCGGTACGAGGAACGGACCAACGGCCCCGCCATCACGCCGGCGAAGCCGAGCTCGGTGGCGAACTCGGAGTGCTCGACGAACTCCTCCGGCTTGACCCAGCGCTCGACGGGATGGTGCCGCGGCGACGGGCGCAGGTACTGGGTGATGGTGATGATGTCGCAGCCGGCCTCGTGCAGGTCCACCATCGCCTGCTGGACCTCTTCGGGGGTCTCGCCCATGCCGAGGATCAGGTTGGACTTGGTGACCAGGCCGAAGTCGCGGGCGGCGGTGAGCACGCCGAGCGAACGCTCGTACCGGAACGCCGGCCGGATCCGCTTGAAGATCCGCGGCACCGTCTCGAGGTTGTGCGCGAGCACCTCGGGGCGCGAGTCGAAGACCTCGGCGAGCAGGTCCGGCTTGCCGTTGAAGTCGGGGACCAGGTTCTCCACGCCGGTGCCCGGGTTGAGCTCGTGGATCTGGCGGACGGTCTCCGCGTACAGCCACGCGCCGCCGTCGGGCAGGTCGTCGCGGGCGACGCCGGTGATGGTCGAGTACCGCAGACCCATCGACTGCACCGACTCGGCCACCCGGCGCGGCTCGTCCCGGTCGAGGTCGGCGGGCTTGCCGGTGTCGATCTGGCAGAAGTCGCAGCGACGGGTGCACTGCTCGCCGCCGATGAGGAAGGTGGCCTCGCGGTCTTCCCAGCATTCGTAGATGTTGGGGCAGCCCGCCTCTTCGCAGACGGTGTGCAGGCCCTCGCTCTTGACCAGCGACTTGAGCTCGGTGTACTCCGGGCCCATCTTCGCGCGGGTCTTGATCCAGTTGGGCTTGCGCTCGATGGGGGTCTCCGCGTTTCGGATCTCGATACGGAGCAGTTTGCGTCCTTCTGGGGCCACAGTCACGGGACCGATGGTACGCCCGCCGGTTCCGTCGCAGCCGACCGGGAGAGCCCCGTTCAGCCGAAGCGGTGGGTCGTGAACTCCGGCGTCGTGACGGGCCGCGCGGTGCCGGCCTGCGCGGGCCGCGCGGCCGCCGCCGCGGCGTCGAAGGTGACCCGCTCGATGTCGTGCTCGGCGACGGGGAGGGTGCCGTTCAGGGCGGCGGCGACGGCGGCGGTGACGGCCGGGGTGACCGACTCCACGGTGACCTCGCGGCCCAGTTCCCGGGTCAGCGAGGTGACGCCGGCGTCGGTGATCCCGCACGGGATGATCTCGTCGAAGGCGTCGAGCACGGCGTTGCAGTTGAGCGCGAAGCCGTGCAGGGCGACGCCGCGCTGCACCCGGACCCCGATCGCGGCGATCTTGCGCTCGGGCAGCCAGGCGCCGTCGGCGAGGGCGGCGGGCAGCCACACCCCGGAGCGGCCCTCGACGCGGCCGCAGTCGACGCCGAGGTCGCCGCACACCGAGATCAGCGCCTGTTCGAGGCGGCGCACGTAGTTCACCACGTCCACCGGCTCGGCCAGCTTGACGATCGGGTAGCCGACCAGCTGGCCGGGGCCGTGCCAGGTGAGCTTTCCGCCGCGGTCGACGTCGATCACCGGGGTGCCGTCGGTGGGCCGGTCCTCCGGCGCGGTCCGGCGTCCCGCGGTGTACACGGACGGGTGCTCGAGCAGGACCATGGTGTCGCGCCCGCGGTCCTGGGCGCGCTCGTCGGCCAGCTCCCGCTGCATCTCCCACGCGGCCAGGTAGTCCACGCTGCCGAGGTTCCGGACCTCGAGGGGTTCTGCGCTGAATCGGGCGGAGATCGTGCGACTGCTCATCGACCACACGTTACGCCCGCGGGCGGGCCCGCCGCGTACCCGGTCGAGGTCCCTGCGGCGGAGATCCTCAGGGGCGCTCCGGTCCCACGGCGGCGGCGAGCGCCTCGCCGATGGTGGTGTGGCGGAAGGCGTAACCGGCGTTCTCGAGGACCGTCGGCAGCACGCGTTGGCCGGTCAGGACGGCCTCGTCGGCGAACTCCCCGACGAGGGCCGAGACGGCGAACCCGGGCACCACCCACGGGGTCGGCCGGTGCAGCGCGCGGCCGAGTGCGGCGGTGAAGGAGGCATTGGTGACCGGGGAGGGGCCGGTCAGGTTCACCGGGCCGTCGACAGAGTCGGTGCGCAGCACGAACTTCACCGCCTCGACCTCGTCCTCGAGCGAGATCCACGACAGGTACTGACGGCCGTTGCCGAGTCGACCGCCGAGCCCGTAGGCGAAGAGGGGGCGGAGCTTGCCGAGCAGTCCGCCGTGCCGCGCGACCACCGTGCCGCTGCGCAGCAGGACCGTGCGGACCCCACCCGCGCGGGCCGGTCCGGTCGCCCGTTCCCAGTCGCGGCACAGGTCGGCGAGGAAGCCGGACCCGGGCGGTGCCGTCTCGTCGACGGCGCGGTCGCCGGTGTCGCCGTAGTAGCCGACGGCGCTGGCGTTGAGCAGGGTCGGCACGCCGGCCTCGGCGGCCGCGGAGGCGAGCACGTCGGTGGCGGTGAGGCGACTGTCGCGCAGTTGCTGTTTGTACGCGCTCGTCCAGCGGTGGTCGCCGATGCCGGCTCCACACAGGTTCACCACCGCGTCGACGCCGTTGAAGGCGCCGGGTGCGATCGCGCCGTCCAGCGGGGACCAGCGGTACTCGTCCGGGCCCGCGGTGGGGCGCCGGACCAGGCGTCGGATGTCGTGCCCGTCGGCGCGCAGTGCGGCCACCAGGGCGGTGCCGACGAGTCCGGACGAGCCGGCGATGATCACGCGCATGGGTACTGCCTCCTTCACGTCGTCGGGGGCACCATCAGTATCGATGGTGCCCCCGACGGACAGCGTGTGCGGCCTACCTGCAGACCGCGGAGCGGTGCGACCTGGAGACCGCTGAGCGAAGCGACCTAGAGACCCAGGTCTGCCTCGAAGGAGGCCTCCTCCAGCCGCTGCTTGATCGTGGTGAGGAACCGGCCTGCGTCGGCGCCGTCGACCAGGCGGTGGTCGTAGGTCAGCGGCAGGTAGCACATCGACCGGACGCCGATGGACTCGTTGCCGGTCTCGTCGGTGACCACCACCGGACGCTTGACGATCGCGCCCGTGCCCAGCATCGCGGCCTGCGGCGGGACCAGGATCGGGGTGTCGAAGAGCGCGCCCTGGCTGCCGATGTTGGTGATCGTGAAGGTGCCACCGGACAGCTCGTCCGGCTTGAGCCCACCGGAGCGGGCACGCTTGGCGATGTCCGCGATGGCGCGGGCCAGGCCGGCCAGCGACAGGTCGCCGGCGTTGTGGATCACCGGGGAGAGCAGGCCCTGCTCGGTGTCCACGGCGATGCCCAGGTGCTCGGCCGCGTGGTAGGTGATCTCCTTGGCATCCTCGTTGTAGCTGGCGTTGACGTTCGGGTGGGCCCCGAGCGCCTCGACCACGGCCTTGGCGAAGAACGGCAGGAAGGTCAGGTTCACGCCCTCGCGCTCGGCGAACCCGGCCTTGGCCTGGGCGCGCAGGGCGGCGATCTTGGTGACGTCGACCTCGAAGGTCTGGGTCAGCTGCGCGGTGGTCTGCAGCGACTCCCGGGTCTTGACCGCCGTGATCTGGCGGATCCGGTTGACCTTCTGGGTGGTGCCGCGCAGGTTCGCGAGCTCCGGGCGGACGCCGGCGGCCGGTGCGGCCGGAGCAGCAGCGGCGGCGGGGGCGGCGGCAGCCGGGGCCTTCTTGGCCTCGGCCGCGGCGAGCACGTCCTGCTTGCGGATGCGGCCGCCGACGCCGGTGCCGGTCACGGTGGACAGGTCGACGTTGTTCTCGGTCGCGAGCTTGCGGACCAGCGGGGTGACGTACGGGGTGGCGTCGCCGCTCGGTGCGGGTGCGGCCGGAGCGGCGGCCGGGGCCGGAGCCGGGGCAGCAACCGGGGCCGGAGCCGGGGCAGCAACCGGGGCCGCGGGTGCGGGCGCCGGGGCGGGGGCCGGAGCCGGGGCAGCGGCCGGTGCGGGCGCCGGGGCAGCGGGTGCCGGGGCAGGCGG
>NZ_BCXG01000040.1 GCF_001894985.1 Rhodococcus tukisamuensis NBRC 100609
GGCGGTGACCGGTTCGAGCACGGTGGTGGTGGTGTTGAAGTCGGCGTCGGTGACGTTCAGTGTGGCCGCGGCCGAGTCGGAGTTGTTGTAGCCGCCGGTGCCGACGAAGTGCGCGGTGATGCTGTGGGACTTGGCCTCCGGGAACTTGCGGGTGATCGAGGCCGTGCCGTTCGCCACGGTGACGGGGTCGCCGATGTTGACGTTGCCGTCCTTGAACTGCACCTGGCCGGGCGCGGTGGCCGGGGCGATCGTGGCCTCGATGGTGACGTCGGCGCCGACGACGGCGGTGGCCGGGACGGTCAGCGTGGTGGTGGTGGCGGTGACGACGTTGACCGTCTGCGCGGGCGACGTCGAACCGACGAACCCGTTGCCGGCGGTGAAGACCGCCGTGATGGCATGCGCGCCAATCGTGTCGAAGGTGTGGGGCAGGGTGGCCGTGCCGTTCGCCACCGTGACCGGCCCGCCGATGTTGACGGTGCCGTCCTTGAACTGCACCGAACCGGGCGCGGTCGGGTCGACGGTCGCGGTGAGGTTTACCTGCTCGCCCGTGTTGGCGGTGGCGGGAGCGCTCACCGTGGTGTTGGTGATGACGTCCGCGGGAAGGACCTGGACGTTGACGTTGGCCGGGTTGAAGCCCTGCGTGCTGCCGAAGCTCCAGACGTCGTAGAACATGCCGCTGTTGAAGATGCCCACCGGCGCATTGGCCGGCACCTTGTAGGTCACGGTGTAGGTCAGGTTCTGACCACTCTTGACCACGAATCCGCCGCCCAGGAAGCTGCACCCACTCGAGCAGGTGGCCAACACGCTGCCGTCGGCTTCCTGCACGATGTTGGCGCCGCTGCCGGTGCCAGTGGCCGAGCCGCTCTCGTACACGAAGCCCGCCGGCGGGATGTCCCGGATCCTGGTGACGTAGCGCTCGACCCCGCTGTTGTGGATGACCTCGTTCTTGTAGGTCACGGTGTCGCCGGGCTTCAGCGTGGCACCGGCAGTCCCGCCGACCACACTCTTCTTGTAGATGAGGTTGCTGCTCGAGCCCTGGTTGCTGGTCTGACCCGGATCCGCCGAGGCCGGGCTCAGGCCCAGCAGGATCAGTCCGGCGGCAGCAGCCGCCGCAGTCAATGGTGTCGCGATGCGATGGGAGATGGACAGGCGCACTGTTGCTCCTCCGAATCCAAAGCCGCCGAGCGGCGGCGTGACGCGGCTGTGACCTCGATGGTGATTCAGATCACATTGATGTCACGGTGAGAGTAACGGCTCGGCAACAGAAACGAGGGCGCTTTCTGAACGATGGTCCAGAATTAGTTCGATCAATCAGTGAAGAAAGGCAAAGTAAATGAAATACCCAGTTGAGACGCGGGAAATGACAACGGCCCGGCGTCTCAACTGCTCGGAAATCCGAACAATCGAGACACCGGACCGTCGGCGCTCAGAACCCGGCAAACCGGGCAGGGCACCTTCTGGCTAACGCTGCGGGGCCGCCGTCGGGACGATCGGCGCAGGCAACGAGGTCGAACCCTCGAGGAAGGTGTCGACCGCGGCCGCGCACGCGCGACCCTCGGCGATCGCCCACACGATCAACGACTGTCCACGACCCATGTCTCCGGCCACGAACACGCCGTCGACGTTGGTCGCCCACTCGTTGGAACGGGCGACGTTGCCGCGTTCGTTGAGATCGACGCCCAGGTCGGTGAGCAGACCCGGCTTCTCCGGACCGACGAAGCCCATCGCGAGCAGCACCAGGTCGGCCTCGATCTCGAAGTCGCTGCCCTCCTGCCTCTCGAAGCGGCCGTTCACCATCGCGACCTCGTGCGCCTTGAGCGCGGTGACCACGCCGTCCTTGCCCACGAATTCCTCGGTGTTGACCGAGAACACCCGCTCGCCACCCTCCTCGTGCGCCGAGGACACCCGGAACATCAGCGGGTACGTCGGCCACGGGGTGGAATCCGCGCGGGTCTCCGGCGGCCGAGGCATGATCTCGAACTGGTGCACGATCTCGGCGCCCTGACGCAGCGACGTGCCGAGGCAGTCCGCACCGGTGTCGCCGCCGCCGATGATGACGACCTTCTTGCCGGCGGCCGTGATGGTCGGGGCGTCGAGGTCGCCCTGCTGCACGCGGTTCGCGATCGGCAGGAACTCCATCGCCTGGTGGATGCCGTCCAGCTCGCGCCCCGGGACCGGCAGGTCCCGCGCCTCGGTGGCACCGCCGGCCAGCACCACGGCGTCGAACTGCTCGCGCAGCGCGTCCGCCGTGATGTCGACACCCACGTTCACGCCGGTCTTGAAGACGGTGCCCTCGGCCTCCATCTGCGCCAGCCGGCGGTCGATGTGCCGCTTCTCCATCTTGAACTCGGGGATGCCGTAGCGCAGCAGCCCGCCGATGCGGTCCTCCCGCTCGAACACCGTCACCGTGTGTCCGGCGCGGGTGAGCTGCTGCGCGGCTGCCAGGCCGGCCGGCCCGGAGCCGACGACCGCAATCTTCTTGCCCGTCAACCGGGTTGCGTGCACCGGCTCGACCCAGCCCTCGTCGAAGGCGCGGTCGACGATCTCGACCTCGACCTGCTTGATGGTGACCGGGTCCTGGTTGATCCCCAGCACGCAGGACGCCTCGCACGGCGCGGGGCACAGCCGACCGGTGAACTCCGGGAAGTTGTTCGTCGCGTGCAGCCGCTCGATGCCGTCGTGCCACCGGTCATTGAAGACCAGGTCGTTCCACTCGGGAATCAGATTCCCCAGCGGGCAACCGTTGTGGCAGAACGGGATACCGCAATCCATGCAGCGGCTGGCCTGGGTCTGGAGGGTCTCCTTCGGGAAATCCTCGTAGACCTCCTTCCAGTCCATCAGCCGCAGGGCGACGGGACGACGGACCGGCAGCTCGCGCGAACCGTGATTCAGGAAGCCGCTTGGATCACCCACGAGCTGCCTCCATGATCGCCTGGTCCACGTTTGCGCCCCGAATCTCGGCATCCTTGATTGCCATGAGTACCTTCTTGTAATCGCGCGGCATCACCTTCGCGAAATGATTGACCTGCTGGGACCAGTTGCCCAGAATGCGTTCGGCGACAGCCGATCCCGTCTCCGCACGATGACGCTCGACGATTGCCTTGAGCCACGCGGCGTCCTCCGGAGCGAGATCCTCGAGGTCGACGAGCTCGGTGTTGAGGTTCGCCTCGAAGTCACGGTCCGGGTTGTAGACGTACGCCACGCCGCCGGACATACCGGCGCCGAAGTTGCGCCCTGTGGAGCCCAGGATGACGACCTTGCCGCCGGTCATGTACTCGCACCCGTGGTCGCCGACACCCTCGACCACCGCGGTGGCACCCGAGTTGCGCACGGCGAAACGCTCGCCGACCACACCGCGGATGAAGGCCTCGCCACTGGTGGCGCCGAACAGGATGACATTGCCGCCGATGATGTTGTCTTCTGCGACAAAGCCTTCCGCCGCTCGCAGCGGCGGCCGCAGCAGCAGCCGACCACCGGAGAGACCCTTGCCGACGAAGTCGTTGGCGTCTCCGTGCAGCCGCAGCGTCATGCCCTTCGGCACGAAGGCACCGAAGCTGTTGCCCGCCGAACCGGTGAAGGTGATGTCGATGGTGTCGTCGGGCAGACCCGCGCCGCCGTGCACCTTGGTCACCTCGTGGCCGAGCATGGTGCCGACCGTCCGGTTGACGTTGGTGATCTTCGACTCGAACTTCACCGGCAGGCCGCTGTCCACGGCCTCCCGGCTCTGCACGATGAGCTGCTGGTCGAGAGCCTTCTCCAGGGCGTGGTCCTGGGTTCCCGTGCAGTACAGGTCCTGGTTCATGAACGCCGACTCGGCCTTCACCAGGATCGGCGACAGGTCCAGCTTGGACGCCTTCCAGTGCGAGATCGCCTTGGCGGTGTCGAGGGCGTCGACCTGACCGACCGCCTCGACGAGGGTGCGGAAGCCGAGCTCGGCGAGCAGCTCACGCACCTCCTCGGCGATGAACATGAAGAAGTTCTCCACGAACTCGGGCTGGCCGTTGAACCGCTTGCGCAGCACCGGGTTCTGCGTCGCAACGCCCACCGGGCAGGTGTCCAGGTGGCACACGCGCATCATGATGCAGCCGGAGACCACCAGCGGCGCCGTGGCGAAACCGAACTCCTCGCCGCCGAGCAGTGCGGCGATCATCACGTCGCGACCCGTCTTGAGCTGCCCGTCCACCTGCACGACGATGCGGTCACGCAGGCCGTTGAGCAGCAGCGTCTGCTGGGTCTCGGCGAGGCCGAGCTCCCAGGGGGCACCCGCGTGCTTCATCGAGGTCAGCGGGGTCGCGCCGGTGCCGCCGTCGTGGCCGGAGATCAGCACCACGTCCGCGTGCGCCTTGGACACGCCCGCGGCGACGGTGCCGACGCCCACCTCGGAGACCAGCTTCACGTGGATGCGGGCCTGCGGGTTGGCGTTCTTCAGGTCGTGGATCAGCTGCGCGAGATCCTCGATCGAGTAGATGTCGTGGTGCGGCGGCGGCGAGATCAGCCCGACGCCGGGCGTGGAGTGCCGGACCTCGGCCACCCACGGGTACACCTTGTGCGCCGGCAGCTGGCCACCCTCACCGGGCTTGGCTCCCTGCGCCATCTTGATCTGGATGTCGGTGCAGTTGGTCAGGTAGTGCGAGGTGACGCCGAAGCGGCCCGACGCGACCTGCTTGATCGCCGAGCGACGCGAGTCGCCGTTGGCGTCCGGGACGAACCGGGCCGGGTCTTCGCCGCCCTCACCCGAGTTCGACCGCGCGCCAAGGCGGTTCATCGCAATGGCGAGCGTCTCGTGGGCCTCGGCCGAGATGGAGCCGTAGCTCATCGCGCCCGTGGAGAACCGCTTGACGATCTCGGAGGCCGGCTCGACCTCGTCGATCGAGATCGGCTCGCGCAGGCCCTTCTTGAACTCGAAGAGGCCACGCAGCGACGCCATCCGCTCCGACTGGTCGTCGACCAGCTTGGTGTACTCCTTGAAGACCTCGTACTGACCGGTGCGGGTGGAGTGCTGGAGCTTGAACACCGTGTCCGGGTTGAACAGGTGGTACTCGCCCTCGCGCCGCCACTGGTACTCGCCGCCGACCTCGAGCTCGCGGTGCGCGCGCTCCTCCGGGCGGTCCAGGTACGCCCGGGCGTGCCGGGCCGACACGTCCGCGGCGATCTCGTCGAGGCCGATGCCGCCGAGGTGCGAACGAAGACCGGTGAAGTACTCGTCCACCAACTCCTGCGAGAGCCCGATCGGCTGGAACAGCTGAGCGCCGGTGTAGGAGGCCAGCGTGGAGATGCCCATCTTGGACATCACCTTGAGCACGCCCTTGCCGGCGGCCTTGATGTAGTTCTTGATGGCGGCGTCGCGGCTGATGTCGGTCAGCCCGCCGTCGTTGATCAGCTCGTCGATGGTCTCGAAAGCCATGTACGGGTTGACCGCGGCCGCGCCGAAGCCCACCAGCAGTGCCATGTGGTGCACCTCGCGGGCGTCACCGGACTCGATGACCAGACCCACCTGGGTACGGGTGCGCTCGCGAACCAGGTGGTGGTGCACCGCCGAGGTCAGCAGCAGTGACGGGATCGGCGCGTAGTTCTCGTTGCTCTCCCGGTCGGAGAGCACGATGATGCGGGCGCCGCCGGCGACGGCGTCGGAGACGCGCTGACGCACGTCGTCGAGGGCCTTGGCCAGGCCGGCGCCGCCGTCGGCCACCGGGTAGGTGCCGCGCACGATGACGCTGCGGAAGAGCGGGAAGCGCCCGTCGTCGTTGACGTGCACCAGCTTGGCCAGGTCCTCGTTGTGCAGGATCGGCTGGCTCAGGAGAATCTGCCGGCAGGACTCGGCGGTCGGGTTGAGCAGGTCGCCCTCCGGACCGAGGGTGCCGCCGAGGCTGGTCACGACCTCTTCGCGGATCGCGTCCAGCGGCGGGTTGGTGACCTGTGCGAACAGCTGCTGGAAGTAGTCGAACAGCACCCGCGGGCGGGTGGAGAGCACCGCGATCGGGGTGTCGGTACCCATCGAACCGAGCGCCTCCGCGCCGGTCTTCGCCATCGGCGCGACGAGCAGGTTCACCTCTTCGTTGGTGTACCCGAACATCTGCTGACGCAGCAGCGCGCGCTGGTGGCTCATGTAGACGTACCGGCTGCTCGGCAGGTCGTCGATGTGCGTGAGGCCCTTGTCGATCCACTCCTGGTAGGGGTGCTCGCCGGCCAGCTCGGCCTTGAACTCGTCGTCGCCGACGATCCGGCCCTGCGCGGTGTCGACCAGGAACATCTTGCCCGGCTGCAGGCGGATCTTCCGGACCACCGTGGCGGGGTCGATGTCGAGCACGCCGACCTCGGAGGCCATCACGACCAGGCCGTCCTCGGTCACCCACAGGCGCGACGGACGCAGGCCGTTGCGGTCGAGGACCGCACCGATCACGGTGCCGTCGGTGAAGCAGACCGATGCCGGCCCGTCCCACGGCTCCATCAGCGCGGAGTGGTACTCGTAGAACGCCCGGCGCGCCGGTTCCATGCTCTCGTGGCGCTCCCAGGCCTCCGGGATCATCATCAGCACGGCGTGCGGCAGGCTGCGGCCACCGAGGTGCAGCAGCTCGAGCACCTCGTCGAAGCGCGCGGTGTCGCTGGCACCGGGGGTGCAGACCGGGAAGATCTTGTCGAGCGCGCCCTCGCCGAACACGTCGGTCTTGATGAGGGCCTCGCGGGCCCGCATCCAGTTCTCGTTGCCGCTGACGGTGTTGATCTCACCGTTGTGCGCGACGCGCCGGTACGGGTGGGCCAACGGCCACGAGGGGAACGTGTTGGTGGAGAAGCGCGAGTGGACCAGGCCCAGCGCGCTCTCCATCCGGTCGTCCTGCAGGTCCACGTAGAACCCGCGCAGCTGCGGCGTGGTGAGCATGCCCTTGTAGACGTACGTCTGCCCGGACAGGCTCGGGAAGTACACCGTCTCGCGACCGGTGGCGTCCTTGCCCGCGCCGGCGGTGCCGAGCTCGTGCTCGACCCGCTTGCGGATCACGAAGGCGCGGCGCTCGAGGTCCATGCCGGTGACCGACGCGTCGGGCGCGGCGATGAAGATCTGACGGAACGTCGGCATCGCGTCGCGAGCGAGCGCGCCGAGCGAGGAGTCGTCCGTGGGGACCGCACGCCAGCCGAGGACCGCCAGGCCCTCCTCGGCGACGATCTTCTCCACCGCGGCGACGGCGGCCTCGACGTCGGCGGCGGACTGCGGGAGGAACGCCATGCCGGTCGCGTAGGCGCCCTCGGCGGGCAGCTCGAAGTCGACGATCGCACGGAAGAACCCGTGCGGCACCTGGAGCAGGATGCCGGCGCCGTCACCAGTGTTGGGCTCGGAGCCGGCCGCGCCGCGGTGCTCGAGATTCACCAGCGCGGTGATCGCCTTCTCGACGATGTCGCGGCTGCGGCGACCGTGCATGTCCACCACGAATGCGACACCACAGGCGTCGTGCTCGTTCGCGGGATCGTAGAGGCCCTGGGGTCCAGGAGACCCGTGGCCTGGAAGTTGCTTCATACCTAGCCTTCGTATGCCATCTAGTAGATGCACCGACGACCAGCAACGCTGATGGCCATCACAGAACAGGCGCCGAGCCTCAGTGATCGGCGCGCCCACGCCAGCCGTCGTCGTCGACGTAGGGCGGGATCTGCCCCGCGTTCAGACGACTCGACTGAGTGGCTCGTTGGACAGTGTGAGTCCAGCGTGTACGGAAACGATAATTCAGGTCCCCCGGCAAATCGCAACCAAGGCTCCCCTTTCTACCCTGTGACCTGTAGCTATACCGGGGAATCACAGGGCAAGTGCGGTTCACATCACAGCGTAATCCACCGCGCAAGAGGTGACATGAGCATCGCGAGAAGAGGTCGGCGGCCGCGAGCGCGGCACCGGAGCCGAGAAAAATTCGGGTGGAGAACCCGGAAAAAACTACTGGCCGCAGCGATTAGATCAGCTGCGGCCAGTGTGGTGGGCGAAGGGGGACTTGAACCCCCACGTCCCGAAGGACACTGGCACCTGAAGCCAGCGCGTCTGCCATTCCGCCACTCGCCCGGAGCGACGGGAGAAACATTAACACGACCACCCCGGAAAACGCGATTCGCCCCCCTCACCTGCGACTAAGCCCATAGACGGCCCCTGCCCGGGGAGAAGGTAGATATCATGCAAGGGCGGCCACCGTGGCCGCGACACGCGGAGCAGCAGAGGAGGCACCATGGGAATCGTCCAACGCTTCGAACGTCGACTCCAGGGCGCCGTCGGCGACGCCTTTGCCCGGGTGTTCGGCGGCGGTGTGGTCCCCCAGGAAGTGGAGGCCGCACTCCAGCGTGAGGCGTCCGACCGGGTGCAGCAGTTGGACGGTGGCCACCTGTTGGCGCCGAACGACTACGTCATCACCGTTGCGGACTCCGATCACGACGAGCTGTCGGCGGACCGGGACTTGACAGTCAAGGCCTTTGCCCGACACCTTGAGGGCTTCATCCGCGACCAGGGGTGGCAGACCTACGGGCCCATCACGGTTCGGTTAGAGTCGTCGACCTCGCTGCACACGGGCCAATTCCGTACCAGCGGTGCGGTGGACCCGGACTCGGGGACGTCGCGACCGGGCGCGGCACAGCAGTACGTCCCGCCCGCGCAAGCACGACCCGTACCCCGACCCTCCGCACCATTGAACCCAGGAGCTGGCTACATGACGCAGAACTCAGGCTTCGGCCCTAACGAGCCCGCGGACGGCCGCGGCGAGGGTCGATCCGGGTACCAGCAGGACCACCCGGTGAACGGGTACGCCCGCAACGGCAGCACCTACCCGAGCGCGCCGGCCCAGGGCGGATACGACCAGGCCTACGGGTCCAGCCAGCACAACGGGTACGCCCAGAACGGCTACGGACAGAACGGCGCCGACTACCCGGCGGCGCAGGGTTCCCCGGCACCCACCGCGCAGTCGCAGCCGAGTGCGCAGCAGGGTTACGA
This sequence comes from Rhodococcus tukisamuensis NBRC 100609, assembly GCF_001894985.1. Taxonomy (GTDB): domain Bacteria; phylum Actinomycetota; class Actinomycetes; order Mycobacteriales; family Mycobacteriaceae; genus Rhodococcus_G; species Rhodococcus_G tukisamuensis. The sequence goes on from NZ_BCXG01000040.1 coordinate 8,954, forward strand.
CTACCCCGCGAACCCGTACCCGCCGGCCGACTACCCGGCCAACCCGTACCCGCCGGCCGACTACCCGGCCAACCCGTACCCGCCGGCCGACTACCCCGCGAACCCGTACCCGCCGGCCGACTACCCGGCCAACCCGTACCCGCCGGCCGACTACCCGGCCAACCCGTACGCGGGCAGCGAGTACCCGGCCTACGGACAGCAGTACAGCGCCGAGCCCACCGGTTTCGACGCCAACCGGACGTTCACCGCGACCCTCCAGCTCGAGGACGGCAGCGGCCGCAACTTCCAGCTCCGCGAGGGCCGGAACGTGATCGGACGCGGCCAGGAGGCACAGTTCCGGCTGCCCGACACCGGCGTCTCGCGTCGGCACATCGAGATCCGTTGGGACGGGCAGATGGCCATGCTCTCCGATCTCGGGTCCACCAACGGCACCACCGTCAACGGTGCGCCGGTACAGGATTGGCAGCTCGCCGACGGCGACGTCATCCGGGCCGGACACTCGGAGATCCTGGTTCGTATCGTCTGAGCCGCCCCTGAACCACGCCACACCGAACCCACCGCCCCGCCACCCACGGAATGTCGGCCGGACTCCGTAAGGTGGTGGCGAGCTTCGTATTGCGATCAGCACCCGCCGTATCGCCATAGGATGCTGCCGAAACGACGATTACCGAGACGACGAACACACGGGGAGACCCGTCTCGCAGAGGAAGAGGTGGACCGCTGTGCAGGGACTCATCCTGCAGTTGACCAGGGCGGGCTTCCTGCTGCTGTTGTGGCTGTTCGTGTGGGCGGTGCTGCGCACCCTGCGAGCCGACGTCTACGCAGGCTCCGGCGTGCGGGTTCCGCAGCGCTACAGCCGAACCGCCTCGGGGGTGCTGCCGTCGTTCGGCAAGCCGAAGGTCGCCAAGAACCTCGTCGTCACCCAGGGCGCGCTGGCCGGCACCCGGATCACCCTCAGCACCCAGCCGGTGCTGATCGGGCGCGCCGACGACTCCACCCTGGTGCTCACCGACGACTACGCGTCCACCCGCCACGCCCGGCTCTCGCCGCGTGGAAGTGACTGGTACGTCGAAGACCTCGGATCCACCAACGGCACCTACCTGGACCGGGCGAAGGTGACCACCGCGGTGCGCGTCCCGCTGGGTACCCCGGTGCGCGTCGGCAAGACCGTGATCGAGCTCCGCCCGTGACCCTTGTGCTCCGCTACGCGGCCCGCAGCGACCGCGGTCTCGTGCGCTCGAACAACGAAGACTCCGTGTACGCCGGCGCCCGCCTGCTGGCGCTGGCCGACGGCATGGGCGGCCACGCGGCGGGCGAAGTCGCCTCGCAGCTGATGATCGCCGCGCTGGCCCACCTCGACGACGACGAGCCCGGCGACGACCTGCTCGGCAAGCTCGAGGCGGCCACCCGCGAGGGCAATGCCGCGATCGCGGACCAGGTCGAGGAGGAGCCCGAGCTCGACGGCATGGGTACCACGCTGACCGCGATCCTGTTCGCGCGCAGCAAGCTGGGCCTGGTCCACATCGGCGACTCCCGCGCCTACCTGCTGCGGGACGACGTGCTGACCCAGATCACCCGGGACGACACCTTCGTCCAGTCCCTGGTCGACGAGGGCCGGATCACCGCCGAGCAGGCGCACACGCATCCGCAGCGCTCGCTGATCATGCGGGCGTTGACCGGCAACGAGATCGAGCCCACGCTCACTGTCCGCGAGGCACGCACCGGCGACCGCTACCTGCTCTGCTCGGACGGGCTCTCCGACGTCGTCAGCGACGAGACCATTGCCGAGGTGCTCCGCAACGACACCCCCGGCGACTCCGCCGACCGGCTGATCGAGTTGGCCCTGCGCAGCGGCGGCCCCGACAACGTCACGGTGGTGGTGGCGGACGTCATCGACGTGGACTACGGCCAGAGCCGACCCATCGTGGCCGGCGCCGCGTCCACCGAGGAGGAAGAGGACACCCCGCCGCCGGACACCGCGGCCGGCCGAGCCGCCGCGATGCGGCCGCCGCGTGCCACCCCGCGCCGGGTCCCGCTGCCCGCCGATCCCGAGCCGGCGACCAAGCACCACCGGCTCCGCTGGATCGTGTTGGCGCTGAGCCTGATTGCCGTGGTCGTGGTGGGCCTGCTGGTCGGCCGCAGCCTGATCCGCGGGAACTACTACGTGGGCACGAGCGAGGGCCACGTCGCGGTGCTGCAGGGCGTTCCCGGGTCGGTGCTCGGCTACTCGTTGCAGGAGGTCAACCTCGTCGGGTGCGTCACCGACACCGGGGAGCTGAGCCTGCTCGGACCCGACGCGCCGCCGGTGGACTGCGCCGTCCTGACCGTGGACGACCTGCAGCCGTCGGCACGCGAGCAGGTGCGGGCCGGGCTGCCGTCGGGCTCCCTCGACGACGCCAAGAGCCAGATGACCAGGCTCACCACCGGGGACCTGCTGCCGGTCTGCCGCGAGCCCGCGCCGGCGCCGACACCCACCCCGACACCGCCGCCGCCCGCGAGCCCGGAACCCGCCCCAGCCGGCGCCGTGCCCCCGCCTCCCCCGCCTCCCCCGCCCGTCGCCGAGCCGGTGCTGCCCGCGCCGTCGGAGACCGTCACGCCGCAGGTCCCGGGCCAGAACTGCAGGACCGGTCACTGATGTCTGTCTCCGCGGCACAGTCGGGGGGCTCCTTCCCGAGTCCGCCGGGTGGATTTGCCCCCGCACCCGAACAGTCCAACCGTCGCAACGTCGAACTCCTGCTGATCTGCGGCGCCATCGCGATCACCTTCCTGTCGCTGGTGCTCGTCGAGGCCAGCCAGGAGCAGACGCTCACCTGGGACCTGGCCAAGTACGGCTGTGCGTACTCGGTCCTGTTCCTGATCGCGCACGCCGCGGTCCGGCGGTACGCGCCGTTCGCGGACCCGTTGCTGCTCCCGATCGTGGCGCTGCTCAACGGGCTCGGTCTGGTGTTGATCCACCGCCTCGACCTCGCGGACGCGGCCACCGCCGCGTACCTGAACCGGCCGATCCCCTCCCCCGACGCCAACCAGCAGGTGCTCTGGACGGCGCTCGCGATCGCCGGCTTCGTGGCGGTCCTGGTGCTGCTGCGGGACTACCGGCTGCTGGCCAAGTACAGCTACACCCTCGGCCTCGCCGGGCTGGTGCTGCTCGCCCTGCCCGCGCTGCTGCCGTCGTCGATGTCCGAGGTCAACGGCGCGAAGATCTGGATCAAGCTGCCGTTCTTCAGCATTCAGCCGGGTGAGTTCGCGAAGATCCTGCTGATCATCTTCTTTGCCTCGGTGCTGGTGTCCAAGCGGGAACTGTTCACCACCGCCGGCCGGCACTTCTTCGGCATGGACCTGCCCCGGGCCCGCGACCTCGGCCCGATCCTCGTCGCCTGGGTGGTCTCGATCGGCGTCCTGGTGCTCGAGAAGGACCTCGGCACCTCGCTGCTGCTGTTCAGCACGGTCCTGGTGATGCTCTACATCGCGACCGAGCGTGTCGGCTGGCTGCTGATCGGCGCCGGACTCGTCATCGTCGGGTTCGTGTTCGCCTACCAGTTGTTCGGCCACGTCCGGGTGCGTGTCGACACCTGGATCGACCCGCTCGGCGACTACAACAACACCGGCTACCAGATCTCGCAGTCGTTGTTCGGCCTCGCTACCGGCGGGCTGGCGGGTACCGGGCTCGGCAGCGGCCGGCCGTCGCAGGTGCCGTTCGCCAAGACCGACTTCATCGTCGCCACCATCGGCGAGGAGCTCGGGCTGATCGGCCTCGCCGCGGTGCTGATGCTGTTCCTGATATTCGTCATCCGCGGGCTGCGGACCGCGCTGGCGGTGCGCGACAGCTTCGGCAAGCTGCTCGCCGCCGGGTTGTCCTTCACCGTCGCGATCCAGGTGTTCGTGGTGGTCGGCGGCGTCACCAAGTTGATCCCGCTGACCGGCCTGACCACCCCGTTCATGTCGTACGGCGGCTCGTCGCTGTTGGCGAACTACCTGCTGCTCGCGCTGTTGATGAAGATCTCCGACTCCGCCCGCACACCACCGGCACCGAAGAAGAAGGGACCCGCTCCGATCGCGGACGCCCCGACCGAAATGTTGAGGCGCAAATGAACACCCCGCTCCGCCGCGTCGCGATGGCCGTGATGGTGATGGTCGTGGCCCTGCTCGCCAACGCCACGTACGTGCAGGTCATCAAGGCCGACAGCCTGCGGACCGACCCGCGCAACTCGCGGGTGCTGCTCGACGAGTACTCCCGCCAGCGCGGCCAGATCTCGGCCGGCGGCGAGGTGCTCGCGGCGTCGGTCCCGATCGACGACCGGTACAAGTACCTGCGCACCTACCCGCCGAACCCGGCGGCGCCGTCGAGCCCCTTCGCGAACGCGCCGGTCACCGGCTTCTACTCGATGCTGTACGGCAACACCGGTCTCGAACGGACGGAGGACTCGGTGCTCAACGGCTCCGACAGCCGGCTGTTCGGCCGCCGCTTCTTCGACCTGGTCTCCGGCCGGGACCCGCGTGGCGGCAACGTCATCGCCACCGTCGACCCGGTGGTGCAGCAGGTCGCCTACGACCAGCTCACGGCGAAGGGCTACACCGGTTCGGTGGTCGCGATCCGGCCGAGCACCGGCGAGGTGCTGGCGATGGCGAGCACCCCCAGCTACGACCCGAACCTGCTGGCCAGCCACGACGGCGCGGTGAGCACCGAGGCGTGGGAGACGCTCAACAACGACCCGGACAAGCCGCTGCTGAACCGGGCCGTCTCGCAGACCTACCCGCCCGGCTCGACGTTCAAGGTGGTGGTGACCGCCGCCGCCCTGGAGAACGGCGCCAACCCGGACGAGCAGCTGACCGCCGCCCCGAACATCACGCTGCCGGGCACCACCACCACGCTCGAGAACTACAACGGTTCCACCTGCGGGTCGAACCCGACGGCGTCGCTGCGCGAGGCGTTCGCCCGCTCCTGCAACACCGCGTTCGTCGAGCTCGGCATCAAGACCGGCGCCGACGCGCTCAAGGACCGGGCCACCGCGTTCGGCATCGAGCCGGACTCACCGGGCATCCCGATCCCCGTCGCCGACAGCACCGTCGGCCCGATCCCGGACGACGCCGCGCTCGGCCAGAGCAGCATCGGCCAGCGCGACGTGGCCCTGACCCCGCTCGAGAACGCGGTGGTCGCCGCGACCGTCGCCAACGGCGGTGTCCGGATGGAGCCGCACCTGGTCTCGCAGCTGGAGAGCCCGGACCTGTCGAGCCTTGCCACCACCACCCCGCAGTCCAAGGGTCAGGCCATCTCCCCGCAGGTCGCGGCGACCCTGACCGAGCTGATGATCGGGTCGGAGAACAACACCGGTGGCGGCAACAAGATCCCCGGCGTGCAGATCGCGTCGAAGACCGGGACCGCCGAGCACGGCACGGACCCCCGCAACACCCCGCCGCACGCCTGGTACATCGGGTTTGCGCCGGCTCAGGACCCGCAGATCGCGATCGCGGTGATCGTCGAGGACGGTGGCGACCGGGCACTGGCCGCGACGGGCGGCTCGGTGGCCGCACCGATCGGGCGGGCCGTCATCGCCGCCGGGCTGCGGCAGGGGAGCTGACGGAGATGAGTCTGAACAACGGCGCGGTCATCGCGAACCGGTACCGGCTGCAGGGGCTGATCGCCACCGGCGGCATGGGCCAGGTGTGGGAGGCCACGGACAACCGGCTGCACCGCCGGGTGGCCGTCAAGGTGCTCAAGTCCGAATTCAGTACCGACCCTGAGTTCCTCGAGCGGTTCCGGACCGAGGCCCGCACCACGGCGCGGCTGAACCACCCGGGCATCGCCGGCATCTACGACTACGGCGAGACCCACGACAGCGTCGGCCAGTCCACCGCGTACCTGGTGATGGAACTGGTCAACGGCGAGCCGCTCAACGCCGTGCTGGCCCGCGTCGGACGGCTCTCGCTGCCGCACGCGCTGGACATGCTCGAGCAGACCGGCCGGGCGCTGCAGGTGGCGCACGAGGCGGGTGTGGTGCACCGGGACGTCAAGCCCGGAAACATCCTGATCACCCCGACCGGCCAGGTGAAGATCACCGACTTCGGCATCGCCAAGGCCGTCGAGGCGTCACCGGTGACCCGGACCGGGATGGTGATGGGCACCGCCCAGTACATCGCCCCGGAGCAGGCGCTCGGACAGGACGCGTCGCCGGCCAGCGACGTCTACTCGCTCGGCGTGGTCGGCTACGAGGCGTTGGCGGGGGTCCGCCCCTTCACCGGCGACGGCGCGCTGACCGTCGCGATGAAGCACGTGCAGGAGTCGCACCCACCGCTGCCCGCAGACGTGCCGCCGAACGTGCGCGAGCTGATCGACATCACGATGACCAAGGACCCGGCCGCCCGCTACGCCACCGGCGGCGAGTTTGCCGACGCGGTCGCGGTGGTCCGGTCCGGTGCCCGCCCGCCGATGCCCGGGACCGGTCGTCCGACCGGAGTGACCGCCGTGGTTCCGGGAGTTCCCGCCGCGGTCGGCACCCAGATGATGCCGACCTCGCAGGCCGAATATGCTGGCCCCGAGACCGGCGCGGAGCCGCCACCCTCGGGCCTGACGCAAGGCCAGAAAGTGCTGGCCTGGGGTGCCGGTGGGCTGCTGCTGGTGGCCCTGCTGGTCGCCGGGGGAATGCTGCTGTTCGGCGGAAACTCCTCCACGCCGCAGCCCCCGCGGCCGGCGCCCACGCTGGCGCCTGCCACCAGCACCCACCGACCGACTACCACCACCACCCGGCCGCCGACGACAACCACCACGGAACCCGAGACCACCACGTGGACGACGGAACCGACGACGACCACCACCGAGCCGCCGACCACGACTCGGACGACCAGACCGACCACCACCACAACCGAGCCCGAGACCACCACCACGGAGCCCGAGTCCGAGACCGAGACCACCACCACGGCCGCGACTACGACCACCACCACGGCCACGCAAGGACAGCCATGACCACACCGCACAAACTCTCCTCCCGCTACGAGCTGGGCGAGATTCTCGGCTTCGGTGGCATGTCCGAGGTGCACCTTGCGAGGGACATGCGGCTGAGCCGCGATGTGGCGATCAAGGTGCTGCGGGCCGACCTCGCCCGGGACCCCACGTTCTACCTTCGGTTCCGCCGCGAGGCGCAGAACGCGGCGGCGCTGAACCATCCGGCGATCGTGGCCGTCTACGACACCGGCGAGGCCGAGACCGACGGCGGACCGCTGCCGTACATCGTGATGGAGTACGTCGAGGGCGACACGCTGCGCGACATCGTCCGTCGCGAGGGCCCGATGCCCGCCCGTCGCGCCATGGAGGTCATCGCCGACGTGTGTGCGGCGCTGGACTTCAGCCACCGCAACGGGATCGTGCACCGCGACATCAAGCCCGCGAACATCATGATCAACCGGGCCGGCGCGGTGAAGGTGATGGACTTCGGTATCGCCCGGGCCATCTCCGACAGCTCCAGCCCGATGACGCAGACGGCGGCCGTGATCGGCACCGCCCAGTACCTCTCGCCCGAGCAGGCCCGCGGCGAGCAGGTCGACGCCCGCTCCGACGTGTACTCGCTCGGCTGCGTGCTGTTCGAGATCCTCACCGGCGAGCCTCCGTTCAAGGGCGACTCCCCCGTAGCGGTGGCCTACCAGCACGTCCGCGAGGATCCGGCGTTGCCGTCGTCGGTGAACCCCGACATCCCGCGTGAGCTGGACTCGGTGATCCTCAAGGCGATGAGCAAGAACCCCGCGAACCGGTACCAGAGCGCCGCCGAGATGCGCAGCGACCTGGTGCGGGTGCTCGGCGGTCAGCGTCCGAGCGCACCGATGGTGATGAACGACGAGGACCGCACCACCATCCTGGGTGCGGTGGACCCGGTCGGCCGCTACCAGGCCGCGGACCCGCCGACGCCGGCACCGCTGTCGGCCGCGCCCGCCGCGACGCCGCCGCCGCCCGCCGGACGCCGGACGATGCGCATCGCCCTGCTCTCGATCGCCGCGCTCGTGGTGGTCGGCATCGTCGGCGCGTTCCTGTGGGCGCTGGGCCCGGGGTCGAAGGCCGAGCAGGTGATCGTGCCGGACGTCGCGAACAAGTCGTCGCAGGCCGCGCAGACCGCGCTGCAGAACGAGGGGTTCCGGGTTCAGACCCAGCCGAAACCCAGTGACACGATCGCCAGCGGCAACGTGATCGGCACGATCCCCGTCGCGGGCACCAAGGCCGACGAGGGCACCACGGTGACCCTCGACGTGTCCACCGGACCGCAGCAGGTTCAGGTGCCGGACCTGTCGGGGATGAGTCAGTCCCAGGCCGCGCAGGCGCTCGATGCGGCCGGCCTGGCCCTCGACCCGGCCCCGGAGCGCAGCCCGTCGGCCACCTCCGAGGTGGACAAGGTGGTCGCGCAGACCCCGAGCGCCGGGTCCAACGTGGAACTCGGGGGCGCCGTCAAGCTGACCCTGGGCAGCGGTCCCGAACAGGTCCGGATCCCGAACGTGGTGGGCCAGAAGCTCGAGGTGGCGCAGCCGAACATCGAGGGCGCCGGGTTCAAGGTCGAGGTCGAGAACATCGACTCCGGCCGGCCCAAGGGCGAGGTCGTCTCCACCGAGCCGGGCGGCGGCGAGTCCGCGGCCCGCGGCACCACCGTCAAGGTGCAGGTGTCCAACGGCAACATGATCGACATGCCGAACCTGAGCGGCATGTCCGTCTCGCAGGCACTGGACACGCTGCGCAGGGCCGGCTGGTCCGGCACCACGAGTCAGCTGTCACAGCGCCCGGAGCCGACGCTCGAGACCGACCTGGTCGGCAAGATCGTCACCCAGGCGCAGCCGCCGGGCTCCGAGGTGGCCAAGACGGCGAGCATCTCCGTCGGCATCGGCCAGTTGGGCATCCCCACGATCCCGCGCTAGGCGCCCGCAGCATCACGTCGGGTGAACGGAACCGTTCACCCGATCAGATCGAACGAACGGCCCGTCCACCCGGCAAGATCCGACCGGACGGGCCGTTCACCCGTCTCCGACCACGCGACGCTTGACGCTGCTTCGACGGCCCCCGAAGCTGGGTCGTGCAATCGATTGCATGAACGCTCCGGCAAGTGCTCGACGCCACGTCGGCCGACTGCCGCCGACCGGAAGACCGAGGACCTCATGGCCGACTCCCAGACGATCGCGCAGCTCTTTGCCCTCGACTCCGTCCTGGACACCGAGGAGATTGCCGTGCGCGACACCGTCCGCCGCTTCGCGGCGGATCGGATCAGGCCGCACATCGCCGAGTGGTTCGAGGCCGGGGCACTGCCCGCCCGCGAACTCGCGAAGGACCTCGGTGGGATGGGCCTGCTCGGCATGCACCTCGAGGGATACGGCTGCGCGGGCATGAGCGCGACGTCCTACGGCCTGGCCTGCCTGGAACTCGAGGCCGTCGACTCGGGCATCCGGAGCCTGGTGTCGGTGCAGGGCTCGCTGGCGATGTTCGCCATCCACCGGTTCGGCTCCGAGGACCAGAAGCAGGAGTGGTTGCCGCGGATGGCGGCGGGCGAGGCGGTCGGCTGCTTCGGGCTGACCGAGCCCGACTTCGGCTCCAACCCGGCAGGCATGCGCACCGCCGCCCGCCGCGACGGCGACGACTGGGTCCTGCGCGGCACCAAGATGTGGATCACCAACGGCTCGATCGCCGACGTGGCGGTGGTGTGGGCCCGCACCGACGACGGCGTCCGGGGGTTCGTGGTGCCCACCGACACCCCCGGTTTCTCGGCGCCCGAGATCAAGAACAAGCTCTCGCTGCGGGCCTCGGTCACCGCCGAACTGGTGCTCGACGACGTGCGACTGCCCGCCTCGGCGATGCTGCCGGAGGCGCGCGGGCTGTCCGGGCCGCTGAGCTGCCTGAACGAGGCCCGCTTCGGCATCGTCTTCGGCGCGCTCGGCGCCGCGCGCGACTGCCTCGAGACGGCGATCGACTACGCGAAGACCCGCGAGGTGTTCGACCGGCCGCTCGCCGCCTTCCAGCTGACCCAGGCGAAGCTCGCCGACATGGCGCTCGAACTCGGCAAGGGTCAGCTGCTGGCCGTACACCTCGGCCGCCTCAAGGACCGCCACGAACTGCGCCCCGAGCAGGTCAGCCTCGGCAAGCTGAACTCCGTCCGGGAGGCGATCGCGATCGCACGTGAGTGCCGAACCATCCTCGGCGCCAACGGAATCACCCTCGAGTACCCCGTCCTGCGGCACGCCAACAACCTGGAGTCGGTGCTGACCTACGAGGGCACCTCCGAGATGCACCAGCTGGTGATCGGCCAGACGCTGACCGGCGAGTCGGCCTTCCGGTAGCGGGTCAGCCCCACCACACCGCGTAGAGCCCGAACACGCCGATCAGCCCCACGACGACGCCGGTCGCGGTCACGGCGACCACCGCGGGCGCCACGGACCCGCGGGACAGTCCCCGGCAGGCCCGGGCGTACCGGCGGCGTTGGGCGAGGAGGATGGCCGCGGCCGCCAGCACCGCCACCGCGGCCGGGAGCAGCGCGATCACCCCGCGGTGCGGCAGCCAGCGCACGAACATCAGGCTCACCACGACCAGCGACAGGAGGGTACGTTCCCACGCCAGTGCCGTCCGCTCGGGCTGCAACCCGGGATCGGAGTGCATCGCGGCCGCCGGCGGCGGGCCGGGGTGCGCGGTCGGTGCCACGGCTCCTACTGCGCCAGGACCACGACGGCCAGCGCCGCGCCGACGACGGCGCCGGCGATCCCGAGCAGCGGCGCCAGGAGGGGGAGGTGGAGCGCAGACCCCGTCCGCATTCGCCGCTCGACCAGCAGCCACCGGCGGACCGCGCCCAGACTCATCAGCGTGCCCAACACGAGCAGCAGCGTCGTCACGGCGGTGTGCACCGGTTGCGAGAAGGCCTCCGCGGCAAACACGTCGAGGCCGACCCCCGCGGCGACAAAGCCCAGCGACGTCCGGATCCAGGCCAGGAAGGTGCGCTCGTTCGCCAGCGTGAACCGGGGGTCGGGTTCGACACCGTCGGGCAGCAACTGCCGCGAGATCCGGTCGCGCGCCGGGGCTGCGGGCGCCGGGGAGGAAAGATTCGTCATCACGCCCTCGGTTGCTCGCGGTGGCGCCGGTGAACGCGGGCAGGCCAGGGGCCACCGCTGTTTGGCGATGTCACACTCGTCATGGGGATACAACCCAGTATGACGACAGTTAGTCCTGCATACAATCGGCCCTTTCCACTGCCGGTCGACTATTGTCCTGTGACATGTCACAGGAGATGTCCGCCGACCTGGCCGCGGTCCTGGATCGACTCGACCGTGAGCCGGACCGACTGTTCCCCCACATCCGCAGTGCGGCCGCGGCCGACTCCGAGTACCGACGCACTCCCCTGCTCGACGCCACCGCCGAACACAGCGCGCGCCAGTTCATCCGGCTCCTGACCCGGGCGGGTCGCGACGGGAGCCTGCCCGAGGCCGCCGACTGCCGCGACTTCGCCGACCGGGCCCGGGACCGGGCCGCGGAGGGACTGCCGGTGGTCGAACTCCTCGACGGGTACCACGTCTGCCTGCAGGTGCTCTGGGAAGAGATCCTGGACGTGACGCCGCCGACTGCGGCCCGCGAACTACCCGTCCTTGCGCCCCGACTGTTCGCCGCGGCCCGCCGAGTCTGCCGCGCGGTCACCCGCGCGCACGAGCAGGAACTCGAGTCGATCGACACCGAGGCCCGGGAGTCGATCCGGGACCTGGTGGCGACGCTGGTCGGCGGTAGGCCTGCCGCGGACCTGGCGCAGCGACTGGGTGTCCGGCTCGCGGCGGGATACACCGTGCTCGCCCTGGGTTTCGAGCCCACCGCAGCCGAACTCGCTGACGACGATCTCGAACGCCGGGTTGCCGGTCGCCGCAAGATGATTCGCATCCACGACGAACTCGGCGGAGCGACCGGCGACGGCGCACTGGCCGCGCTCGACCCGACCGGCGGGCTGATCCTGCTGCCTGCCCCGCCGGCCCCTCGTCGCGCCCACCTCGACGAGCTGGTCGGTCGACTCCAGGACCAGGCTCAGGCAGCGGTTCGTGCGGGCGCGGCCCGCGCGGACCGGCTCGAAGACCTCCCCCGAGCCACCACGGAGGCGCGAAAGCTCTTGGAGATAAGGTCTTCCGGGACCGCAGCCGCGGAGGTGGCGACCGTCGACGACCTCCTGGTGGAGTACCAGCTGAGCCAGGAGAGCGCGGCGCGGGCCGGACTGCTCGCCGTCGTGGACACCCTGCGGACCACGCCGGAACTCACCGAGACCCTCGGCGCGTACTTCGCGTGCGACTTCAACCGTCGGCGCACGGCGTCGACCCTCGGGGTGCACCCGAACACGGTCGACAACCGGCTGGTGCGGATCGCCGAGGCAACGGGTTCCGATCCCCGAACGTCTCAGGGCCTGCTGCTGCTCGGATCGGCACTGACCCTGGCGCGGGTGACGCGGGCCTGACCGGCCGCCCTCAGCGGTGGGTGAGCGCGTCCCCCAGGGCCCGCGCGACCTCCGACTCGAGCGTCGAGACGAGCGACTCCGCCGGCCGCTCGCCGCAGACCTCGAGCCAGTTCGCCAGCATCCGGTGCCCACCCTGGGTGAGCACGGACTCGGGGTGGAACTGCACGCCGTGGATCGGCAGCTGCCGGTGCCGCATCGCCATCACCACGCCGCTGTCGGTGCGTGCGGTGACCTCGAGCTCGGCGGGGATGGTCTCCTCGAGCACGGTCAACGAGTGGTAGCGGGTGGCGGTGAACGGGTCGGGCAGACCGGCGAGGACCCCGGTGTCGTTGTGCCGCACCAGGCTGGTCTTGCCGTGCAGCAACTCCGGCGCCCGGTCGACGGTGGCGCCGAACGCGGCGCCGATCGCCTGGTGACCGAGGCAGACTCCGAGCAGCGGCGTCGCGGCGGAGGCGCAGGCGGACACCAGGTCCATGCTCGCGCCCGCCCGCTGCGGGGTGCCGGGGCCGGGGCTGAGCAGGACGCCGTCGAACTCGGCTGCGACGGCCGCCCGGTCCGCCAGCTGCGGGTCGTCGTTGCGCCACACGGTGGCCTTCGTCCCGAGCTGGCCGAGGTACTGCACCAGGTTGAACACGAAGCTGTCGTAGTTGTCGACGACCAGGATGCGCATTCGGCCAGGATAAGCGGCTGCGTCGGCTACTCGGCGAACCGGGTACGCAGCTGCCCGTTGTACGCGGGCACGGTCAGCGACTCCTCGGCGGTCGCGGTGTACCCGAGGCCGTACCGGACCGCGTACTGCTTGAACGTGCGAACCCCGGGTTCCTCGTCGAGCGCCGCCGTCAGCCGCGCCGGGTCGCCGAGCGCCGTCATCACGTACGGCGGACTGTAGGTGCGCCCGTGCAGCAGCAGCGTGTTGCCGATGCAGCGCGGTGCGGTGGTGTTGACCACCCGCTGGTCCTGCATCCCCACCGCGGTGGCGCCGCCCGCCCACAGCGCGTTCAGCACGGACTGCACGTCCTGCTGGTGCACCACCAGGTCGTCGGGCTGGGCGTCGGCGGGGTACTTGCCGTCCGAGTCCCGCGGCGCGTCGGTGAGCGTCACCCGGACGCCGGGACCGGTCTCCTCCGCGAACCCGGCGACCGTCTCGAGTCCCCGCACCCGGTCGAGGGCGGCCGCCACCCCGGCGTCGGATCCGGCGGCGTCGGCCTGCAGCGACTCCACCTGGGAGGCCAGCGCGTCACGCTGGTCGGAAACCCGGTCGACGTCGGCCTGGGCACCGCGCACAAGGTCGGACATGCGGGTGGTGTCGCCGCGGCGAAGTTCGTCGCCGGCGGACACCTCACGGGTGGTGGCGAACAGCAGGCCCGTCACCAGGCACACCGCCGGCACGCAGACCTTCCAGAACGTCGAGACGCGCCGGCGACCCTCGCCGGCGCCGACGGCTACGTGCTGGGGCAGGTCTGGTTCGGTCACTGCTGTTCCTCCCGTCGGTGTCCGGTCGAGGCGGACCCCCGCCGCATCCTGGACGTCGGACCGGGCCCGACCTGGTCGGTACTGGGCCTGACCGGGGGACGCTACGGGTAGGTTCGAACCTACCTGGCAGGCGTCGGCAACGACGCCCGCTCCTGTCCGCTCCGAATCAATTCACTCGAGGACGTCATGCCCAAGTCGAAGGTCCGCAAGAAGACCGACTACACGATCAACCCCGCAAACCGTACGCCCGTGAAGGTGAAGGCCGGACCGTCGAGCACGCTCTACGTGTCGGTGATGCTCGGCTTCATGCTCGTCGGCCTGCTCTGGCTGGTCGTGTACTACCTCGCTGCGGACCAGCTCACGTGGATGAACGATCTGGGTGCCTACAACTTCCTGATCGGCTTCGGATTCATGGTCGTCGGGCTCGTGATGACAATGAAGTGGCGTTGACCAGATAGTCGACCGGCCCACTCGGCCGCAATTACACAGGTGTCATTCATCCCCAATGTGGATAGCGCCTGTGGATAACACCGGGAGTACTCGTGCACAACTCCGCTCTGGCGTGGTCCACACCCACGCCGGCGCTCGTCGCGACCGGGCTGGGCGGGATCGTGCTGGCGGCCGCGGCCGCGGCGGCTCCGTCCGACCCGGCCGGACGGCTGCTGATCGGCCTGGCCGCACTCGGGCTGTTCGCGGTCACCGCGCTCGGCCTGCGGCAGCGGCCACGGCTGGCGGTGCTCGACGGGGGCGGCGGCATCGCGGTCGCCGGGATCCGCGGGCGGCGCGAGTACGACCGCGCGGACCTGGCCCGGGTCCGGATCGTGCGGTATCCACGGCTCGGCCGCCGGGTCCCCATGCTCGAGATCGACGTGCGCCCGGCCGGCGCCGCCGACGACAAGCTGATGATCTTCGGGCGCTGGGACCTGGGCACCGACCCGACCGACGTGTTCGACGCGCTGGTCGGCCAGCAACTGGTCCCGCCGGACCCGACCGCCGCCGGCTGAGCGGGTGCCCGTGCGGGCACCCGCTGACCCTTGCGGACCGTCGCCGGGCTACAACCCGAGTTCGCCGCGCAGCTGCGCGACCCGCATGCCGATGACGCCCATGGTCACGGCGGTGACGGCGGCGAGCCCGATCCAGCCGATCCGGACCGCCTTGTCCCGGTCCTGCCCGGCGCCGAGCCACTGCGGCCCGTAGAGCAGTGCGGCGGTGGCGGCGGCACCGGCGACCAGGCCACCGAGGTGACCCCAGAACGAGATCCCGGGCAGCGAGACGCTGATGATCACGTTGAGCGCGATCACCCCGATGACCGGCGCCGGACTGCGCCGGAGCTTGAGCAGGATGACCGCCTGCGCGCCCATGATGCCGAAGATCGCACCCGAGGCGCCGGCCGTGAAGCCGCCGCCCTCGAAGGCCATCACCGAGGCCGACCCGCCGAGCAGCGAGATCATGTACACCGCGACGTAACGCGCGCGGCCCAGGATCAGTTCGGTGTCACGGCCCAGGATGTAGAGGGCGAACATGTTGACGGCGAGGTGCAACAGGCCGAAGTGCAGGAACCCGCTGCCGAGCAGCCGGATCCAGTCGCCGCCGGCCACGTCGTAGGGCGAGAGCACCCACGAGCCGAACAGCGGCGAGTCGAAGGTGGCGACGCCGGTGAACCTGTTGACGAAGCCGCCGCCGTTGTCCATCAGGGACTTGGCCTGCAGCGCCGTGACCAGGAAGACGAGGATGTTGATCCCCATCAGGGTGTACGTCACGATCGGCCTGGGCCGGGTGGCCGTCACCGTGTTGCCCGCGACGCCACGGACCGGCCTGACGTCGCGCTGGCCGGCGGCGACACAGTCGACGCACTGGTAGCCCACGGATGCCTCACGCAGGCAGTCCGGGCAGGCGGGACGCCCGCAGCGGTTGCAGCTGAGCGCGGTGGGGCGGTCCGGGTGCCGGACACACCTCGGTTGGGGCGGGACGCCCTCACCGGGCGTGCCGCCCCAACCGGGGTTCGTCATCCCTCGAAGCCGCTCAGGAAATGGTGATGCTGTTGATCACGACGGCCTCGAGCGGGCGGTCCGTGCGGTCCACCGAGGTGCCCGAGATCGCGTCGACGACCTTCTTCGACTCCGCGTCGACGACCTCACCGAAGATGGTGTGGCGACGGTTGAGGTGCGGGGTCTTGCCGGTGGTGATGAAGAACTGCGAGCCGTTGGTGCCCGGCCCGGCGTTCGCCATCGCCAGCAGGTAGGGCTTGTCGAACTGCAGCTCCGGGTGGAACTCGTCGCCGAACTTGTAGCCCGGGCCGCCGCGACCGGTGCCGGTCGGGTCGCCGCCCTGGATCATGAAGCCGTCGATGACGCGGTGGAAGACCGCGCCGTCGTAGAACGGGCCGGACTTGGTGCCGGAGGCGTTCTCCGTCGAGTAGTCCTTGGACCCGTCGGCCAGGCCGACGAAGTTCTCGACGGTCTTCGGCGCGTGGTTGCCGAACAGGGCGATCTTGATGTCGCCGCGGTTGGTGTGCAGCGTTGCGGTTGCGGTCTGATTCGGTGAAGTCACTCCCCCATCGTGCCATTGTCGGCACACGGGCATGTGCGACAGTGGACAGATGAACCGTGTGTCGAAGCCTGCCCACGTTCCTGCCGACTCGGCCCCGACCCTCGAACTGGTGTCAGCCGCACCCGAGAACCCCCAGCTCACCGGTGCACTCCGGTGTGCCCAGGGCGCCGCGGCGGGACTGGCGAAGAACACCGCCGGGCTCGCCAAGGGCGTCGGGGCCGTGAGCATGTACCTGCTCGGCAAGGGATACTCGCTGGCCCGTCAGACCGCGGCCAAGCCGCGTCGCGAGAGCGTGCTCAGCCTGGTCGAGGAGCCGAACGTCGCTGCCGTGGCCGTCGCCGCGCCCGCCGGCCGCCGCAAGGGCCGTCGTCGCGTCGTCCTGCTGGTGGTCGTCGGTGCGGCCGTCGCCGCGGGCGCGGTCTTCGTCAGGAAGCAGCGCACCGAACTGCCGCCGCCCGCCGCCCAGCCGCCCAGCCTGCGCGAGGTCGACAACGCCTGAAGCCGCCCTGGCAGCAATCCTCACGCCCCGGTCGCCCGTCCGGGGCGTGAGGCGTGTCCGGGGCCGCTGCGGGGTCCTGACGGCGTCGCGGAGGGCCTGCGGCTGTACGGCCCGTGCCGCGTCGGAGCCGCCGCCAGGAACGGCCCCGCGCCGACCGTATCGGCGCATACTGTTCAACACGATCAACGCCCGAGCTTCGTCACCGTGCGCCCTGACACCAGGCCCGTGACGACGCCGAATTCTGGCCGTCGACAGTCGGGTTCTGGACTGCCGACCAAATCAATTGCTGCACAGGTTTGTTCACAATTCCACAGGCCGGTGTCCGGATACCGGTGATCCATCCACAGGCCGGCACCCGGCGGTCAGGCCGGAGCGGGCCCCCACGGAGTCGGCTCGCCGTTCCACGTGCGCTGGTGCTTGTACATCAGGCACCCGGTGACGATGCCCGAGATCTGGTGCCCGATGTGGCCGTTGTCGGCGACCATCTCCATCACCTGCCGGAGCAGGAGCAACTGCTCCACCTCGAGCTCGTCCACGAACCGGCCGATCTCGGCCTCGAAGACTCCGCCCGCCAGCTCCGCGAGCTGCGCCTCGTGTTCGGTCCCACCAAGCTCCTCCGCGCCGGCGCCGTCCATCTCCCCGCCATCCATGTCACTGTCATCCACGTCGCTGTCCTCCCCTCGATGAAACTCGTCGCCAACACAAAGCACCCCCCACCAGAGAAGGTGAGGGGTGCTTCGCAAGCGTTTTGTTCGGTTGAACCGATCTGTGGAGCCTAGGAGATTCGAACTCCTGACATCTGCCTTGCAAAGGCAGCGCTCTACCAACTGAGCTAAGGCCCCGTCCGCTTCAGCGGCTGGTGACCTCGTGCCAGACGTCCTCGCCGCGGCGCTGCGACCGCAGCTTGGTGAGTCCGAAGAGGACCGTCACAATGGCCGCTGCAACCAGCAAAACCTTCATGATCGAACCCTTCGTCGACACGGGGAGTGGGCCTAGGAGGACTTGAACCTCCGACCTCTTCCTTATCAGGGAAGCGCTCTAACCGCCTGAGCTATAGGCCCGTGAACCGGTACCGGGACTGTGTCCCTGAACCGAGGCATGAGATTACCCCACCGACCCGCTGCAACCAAAACGGGATCGGTGGGGAACCAAAACCCCAGGTCAGTCCCGGTCAGCCAGCGTCACCTCGACACCGCCGACGAGGTCGGTGCAGAGGTTGTAGATGAACGAACCGATCGTCGCGAGCGCTGTGAAAAGCACCACATTCGCGGCCCCGACGAGAGCGGAGTAACCGAAGACCTGCCCCGCCGTGACCAGTCCGCTGCTGCTCGACTCCGAGACGAAGTCCGTGAACGCGTTGTTGAGCCGGTCCCACACGCCCATGCCGTCGAGCACGACGTACAGGAACCCGACCGCGAACATCCACACGAAGAACAGCGCCACCGAGATCACCAGCGACACCTTGAGGGTGGACCAGGGGTCGATCCGGCGGATCTGGACGGCTGCCCGCATCGGCTGGCCGGGCAGGACCGCCACCGGGACGGCCAACGCCGCCTGCGCGGCGGTGTCCGAGACCGCGGGCTTGACCGGCAGCGGGTGCTTGACCTCGGAGAGGTCCGGCAGGTCCTTGGCGAGGTCTTCACGGGCGATGTGACGGGTCGGACCGTCCACCACCGCCGCCTTGGCCTTCGCGGTCTCCTTGCGGGCCGCCCGGGCCGCGGGATCCGCGGCTGCCGCGGCCGGCACCCGGCCGGTGGCGGCCGTCTTGGGGGCGGCGGGCTGCTGGCCGGTGACCGGACGCTGTGGACCGGTCTGTGCCGGACGCTGCGCGGTGCCGCCCTGCGGCGGAACCTTCGACTGGACACCGGTCGACTGGGGACCCGCCGGACGCTGCGCGGTGCCA
>NZ_BCXG01000041.1 GCF_001894985.1 Rhodococcus tukisamuensis NBRC 100609
GACCGACTTGTAGCCGGCGACGTTGGCCTGCGAGGACAGCGCGTCCATCACCTGGGCGCGGGAGATACGCGGGATCGCCTCGACGGCGTAGGCCTCGACACCGGCGGCGGCGAGCGCGGCGATGCCGGACTCGTTGGTGCGCGGGGCGAGGAACCCGATCAGCTTCTGCCCCGGCCGCAGCCGGCCGGTCTCCTCGGTGTTGGGGGCGGCGACCTTGAGGACCACGTCGGCGGACCACGCGTCGCCGATGGTGGCGCCGGCCTCCTTGTAGAGCTCGTCGGGCATGAGGGCGGCGAGCCCGGCACCGGACTCGACGATGACGTCGACGCCCTTGCCGATCAACGAGGCGACCATCTTGGGGACCAGCGCGACCCGTCGTTCACCGTCGTTCGTTTCCCGAACGACGCCGACCGTAGGGCGCGGCGTAGTGCTCTGCATTGTGTCCAACTGACTGTGACTTCCTGAGGTAGACGGTGTCGGGGCTGCTACGGGTGGGGCCCCGCGTGCGACAAGCGGAAGATGACCCAGCTCGCACGAAGTGCCTCATGCTAGCCAGAGGTTTGACCGTTTTGGGAAACCAAATCCTGCCCACTGGGCACTGAATCGAATCCGAACAGTGCCGTACTGGGCAAATGTACTGTCGAATGTGATCCCAGTCACGTCTAGTAACCTGGGTGATACAGGCCGTAACGCGCGCGTCACGGCACGTAACCTGGACGACACAGCTCGAGCCGGAGGTGCCGATGACCAGTCACACCCCCCTGACCGTCACTGTCGAGCGCGTATACGACCACCCGGAGCCCGAGCCCGGCGCCCGGATCTTCGTCGACCGGCTGTGGCCGCGCGGCATCCGGAAGGACGCCTTCCACTACGACGACTGGGCCAAGGACCTGGCGCCGTCGAGCGAGCTGCGCACCTGGTACAGCCACGAAGTCGCGCACTACCGGGAGTTCCGGGCCCGGTACCTCGCGGAGCTCGAGTCGGACTCCGGGCAGGAGGCGATCGCCCGGGTCAAGGACCTGGCCGCCGGCCGGCCGCTGGTGTTGCTCACCGCCGTCCGCGACCTCGACCACAGCCACGCCGTCGTGCTGGCCGAGTTCCTCTCCCAGTCGGCATGAGCGGCACTACCGAGAACGTGAGCGGCACTACTGAGTAATAGGAACCAACTGCTGAGTAAGTGGAGCTGCCCGGTGAGTGGGACGACACCGGCGAGAGGTGCGGCCACGTGAGAGACGATGGCATCGGCGGGGACCCAGCCTGCTGGCTCGACCGGGTCTGCCCCGACTGCGGCGCGTTCGTACCCGACGGACCCGAAAATGGCTGCGTTCGTTGCGGATACGGTCTCGATGTGTGTTCGGACGCGGCCCCGGGGACGCGACCCATAGAGTGAAGTCCGTGAGTGAGACAAAGAAGCTGACCCTGCTCGCCCGCGAACCGCTGACCACCGCGCTCGTCGAACAGTGGGACGTCATCGCCGGCCTGCTCGACGACCTCGCCGACGACGAGTGGTCGACGCCCTCGCCGCTTCCGGGCTGGACCGTTCAGGACGTGGTCTCGCACCTGATCGGCATCGAGTCGATGCTCAGCGGCATCGATCCCCCGCTGGCGGAGGAAGCCGTGCCGGCGCTGCCGCACGTGCACAATCCGATCGGTTCCTTCAACGAGCGCTGGGTGCTGGGACTGCGCGGACACTCCCCCGCCGCGATGCGCGAGACCTACAGGGAGGTCACCGGCCGGCGCGCCGAGGCGCTCGCCGCGATGACCCAGGACGACTTCGACGCCCCGGCGATCACGCCGGTGGGACCGGAGAGCTACGGGCGGTTCATGCGGACCCGGCTCTTCGACTGCTGGTTCCACGAGCACGACATCCGCGACGCAATCGGCCGGCCCGGCGACGAGGGCGGCCCCCGCGCCGAGTACGCGCTGGCCGAACTGCTCGGCGGGCTCGGCTTCGCCGTCGGCAAGAAGGGCAAGGCGCCGGACGGCTCGTCGGTCACCTTCGCACTGTCTGGTCCGCTTGCCCGCGAGATTCACGTCGCGGTGGACGGCCGCGCCGCGGTGGTACCGGAGCTCGCCGGCCCGCCGACCGCGACGGTGAGCATGGACTCCCGGCTGTTCACCCGGCTGTGCGGCGGCCGGGTGGACCCGGCGGCACACCTCGACGAGATCGGTCTCGCCGGAGACGAGGAGCTCGGCCGGCGGGTGGCCGCCCACCTCGCCTTCACCATCTGATGCGGCTGTTCCTGTCCTCGTACCGCTTCGGCACGGACCCGGGCCGGCTGTTGCGGCTGGTCGGGACGCCCGGCCGGGTCGCGGTGATCGCGAACGCCGCGGACGCCTGGGGCAGCGCCCGCGACTCCGCGGTGGTCAGCGACCTGGTGCCGCTACGGCGGCTGGGGTTCTCGCCGGAGGAACTGGACCTGCGCGAGTACGTGGGCGACCCCGGGTCGCTGCGGGAGCGGCTGGCCGGGTTCCCCATGGTGTGGGTGCGCGGCGGAAACACCTTCGTCCTGCGCGCACAGTTCGCGCGCAGCGGCGCCGACACGGTGCTCACGGAACTGCTGCGGGCCGACGCGCTGGTCTACGCCGGGTACAGCGCCGGCGCGTGCGTGATGTCGCCGAGCCTGCGCGGCCTCGAGACACTGGACGACCCCACTGAGGTCGAGCCGACATGTGGGGTGCCGGTGCGATGGGACGGGCTCGGGCTGATCGACCACGCCATCGTGCCGCACTTCCGCTCACCGGGGTACGGCGACGACGAGTCCGCCATGATCGAGGCGGTCGCCGAGCGATACCGACGCGAGGGCACCACATACAAAACCCTCACCGACGACGAGGTGATCGTCATCGGTGAGGGTTGAGGTAGTCGGGCGGCTGAGTCAGGGCGTCTGGGTCAGGCGAAGTCGGCGACGCGGGCCGGGAACAGGGACTTGCGGCGGGCCGCCTTGAGCCGGCGCCGCGACACCTCGTCGGCGCCACCGAGCAGCGCGTCGACCAGGAGCTCCGGGTCTCGCTGCCAGGCCGCGAGGATCGAGACCAGTGCCTCGTCCGAGAACATCCCGCTCTCCGACAGCGCGTTCATCCACTCGGCGTTCTCGCCGTCCCGGACGCGGTCGATCGCGTGGACGTCAACCTCGCCACCGTCGAACTCGTAGGACAGCACTGCATTGACCAGGTCATTCGTGGGGGATCCCAGATCTCGCATCGTGTTGGTCCCTTCGTCGGATGGCGGTTCGCCAATGCTGTAACACTTCGACGCCCTGGAGCGATGAGGACAACTTAACCCCGATTTGCCCATCGCGCTGGGGCTACCTAACACGTTCTGGTAACAGAGTTACCGATGTGGCGATTGTTGCTTGTGTGACGACTTTCGCCGAAGTTTTTCCGTCGGCAGGTGTAACGATCGTCCTTTGTCGAGCGATAAGCACGTACTCATCCCGGCTAGTGAGACTTGCGTCACACCTTAGCCCGGGCGGTGGAGCCGCCGACCACCGACCCGCGGTGTCGGTCGGCCTCGGGCCGTTCGTGCCCCTGCCCTCGGTCGCCGGTCCTCGGCGGCCGCCCGGTTCGGCGCGTCGCGCCATCGCGCCGGCACCGTGCCGACCGGCCCCGTGCCCCGCCGCCGACCCGCCCGGACACCCACCGCCCACGACCGGCAAAGCGGTGCGCACGGGCCGCGTCGGGTCCACACTGGGATCCACGACCACGGGTTGGACACGACCGAGGGAGCGCGAACATGGGCGACGGCGATCCACTGATTCCTCCCAGCGCGGTGGACGTCGACCTCTCCGCGATCGCGTGGGGTGCGGACCGCACGATGTCCGACTTCGAGACCGGCATGTGGCGGATGGAAGAGGCGCAGCCCCAGCTGCGCTCACCGATCGTCGCCGTCGAGGTCCTCGATCACGCCCCGGACTGGGACCGGCTGGTGGAGGCGCACGAGTGGGCCTCTCACATCGTGCCGCGGATCCGGATGCGCGCCGTCGAACCGGCGCTGCACCTGGGCAACCCGGTGTGGTCGGTGGACCCGGAGTTCGACCTCGGCTACCACCTGCGCCGGGTCCGGCTGCCCGCCCCCGCCGACTTCGACCACGCGCTGCGGATGTGCCGGCACCTGGCCACCGAGCCGTTCGACAAGGCCCGGCCGCCGTGGAACGCCCTGCTCATCGAGGGCCTCGACGACGGCCGCGCGGTGTACGTGGTCAAGACCCACCACTCCATCACCGACGGCCTCGGCGGCATCCAGATGATGACGCTGCTGCACAGCCGCCGCCCCGACCACACCCCGGACAAGCCGGACCGCCGGCCCGCGCCGCCCGAGCACCTGTCCACCGTCGACGCGTTCAACGAGGAGGCGCTCAACGAACTGAAGCGAACGCCCGGCCGGCTGGCCCGCCTGGTCCGCGGCGCCACCGACCTCGCGACGTCGGCGATCGTCCGGCCGTTCGACACCGCGGCCGAGGTCCTGGGCTACGCGAACTCGCTGCGCCGGATCGTGACGCCACCGGCCAGGGAGGGTTCGCCGCTGCTGCGCACCCGCGGACTCGGGCGGTGGTTCGGGGTGCTCGAGGTGGGGGTTCCCGAACTCAAGGCGGCGGGGCACGCAGCGGGCGGCTCCCTCAACGACGCCTACGTCGCGACCCTGCTCGGCGGGTTCCGCCGCTACCACGAGGAGCTCGGCCGGCCGGTCGAGAGCATCCCGATGGGCATGCCGATCAGCATGCGCACCGACTCGGACCCGTCCGGCGGCAACAGGTTCGCCGCGGTCCGTTTCAACGGCCCGGTCGCCGAGCCGGATCCCGCCGCGCGGGTCCGGCAGGTGCGCAAGATCGTGCTGGGGCTGCGCGAGGAGCCGGCACTCGACGCCCTCGACCTGGCCGCGCCGGTCCTGTCCCGACTGCCCACCTACGTACTGGCCAACTGGTACCTCTCGCAGTCCACCGGCCTCGACCTGCAGGCAAGCAACGTCGCCGGCGTCCCGGTCCCGGTGTACCTGGCCGGCGCGAAGATCGAGCGGATGTTCCCGTTCGGTCCCGCGCCCGGCTGCGCGGCGATGGCCACCCTCGTCTCCCACGTCGGGGTCTGCTGCATCGGGATCAACCTGGACACCGCCGCGATCACCAAGCCCACCCTGCTCATGAGGTGCCTGCAGGAGAGTCTCGACGAGATGGTGGCCCTCGGGGCCGCGACGGAAGGCGTGTGAGCGATGACCGACACTCCGACCCGGCAGCGGGTCTACCTGACCGAGACCATGACCGAGGCCGAGGCCGGCGTACTGCGCACCTGGATCGCCGGGAAGTCGACGGCGGCCGGGGTTCCGGTGGCGACCGTGGCGATCACCGACCGGAACCTCACCGACCTCGCCAAACGCACCGACGACCCGCTCCTCTCCCCGCTGCGGGTGGTGTGGATCCCGGACTCCGGCCGCAGGCGCAACCCCGCGGTCCGGCTGCGCGAGGCGCTGGCCCCGCGGGACCCGCTGCATCCGGGCCGCGGTGCGCAGCGCCGGACGCTGCGCACCGACCCGGCCCGGGTCCGGGTCATCGAGGGCGAACCCGCCCCCCTGAGCGACCTCGAGCGCCGGCTCACCGAGAGCGGCGGCGGCTCGCTGCCCGAGTACATCCGCCGCCAGGCCGCACTCGCCCTCGAGCGCGCGGAACTGGGACTGCTCGGCAGCCAATACAAGGTCTCCCGCTTCGTCGTCGACGAGATCACCGACACCCGCCGGTTCTACACCGGGACACTGGATCTCGCCGAGCAGCTGGGCCTGACGGTCGCCGAGGTGGACAAGCGGGCCCGGGCCGACCTCGACGAGATGGTCGCCACCCAGAGCCGGCAGGCGATCGCGGTGTGGGACCGGCTCGGCCGGTACTTCTCCCGCGCCTACCGGATCGACGTGGACACCAGCCGCTTCGAGGAACTGCGGGCACTGAACAAGGAGCACTCGCTGGTGTTCCTGCCGAGTCACCGCTCCTACCTGGACCCGCTGGTGCTGCGGCCGGCGCTGCTCGCCAACGGGCTGCCGCTCAACCACGTGATGGGCGGGCTCAACGTCGGCTTCTGGCCGATCGGCCCGATCAGCAAGCGCAGCGGCACCGTGTTCATCCGCCGCAAGTTCGGCACCGACGAGGTCTACAAGTGGTCGCTGCGCGAGTACATGCGGTATCTGCTCACCAAGCGGTTCAACCTCGAGTGGTACATCGAGGGCGGCCGCGGCCGGACCGGGAAGCTGCGGCCGCCGCGCTTCGGCCTGCTGACGTACCTGACCAAGGCGTTCCGGGTCAGCGGCGCGTCCGACGTGTACCTGGTGCCGGTGGCGCTGAGCTACGACCAGCTCTACGAGGTCGGCGCGATGGCCGCGGAGGCGCACGGGGCGGAGAAGAAGCCGGAGGGCCTGCGCTGGATGGTCGGCTACGTCCGCGCGCAGGGCACCCGCAACGGCGTCGCGCACGTGACGATCGGCCGGCCGCTCTCCCTCGCCGAGGCGCTCCGGCAGGAGCCGGACCAGCGCCTGGCCATCCAGAAGGCTGCCTTCGAGGTGTGCCACCGGATCAACGAGGTGACGCCGGTGACGGCGTCCTCGCTGGTGATGCTCGCCTTCCTCGGCATCGAAGACCGCGCGCTGACCGTCCCGGAGCTCGGCTTCATCCTCGGTCCGATGGTGGACTACATCACCGCGCGCGGCCTGCCCACCGCCGGGGACGTGGACCTCAATGACCCAAGGGTGATCCGCAAGGCCCTGCTGACCCACGTCGACTCGGGCGTGCTGCGCCGTTTCGACAAGGGCGACGAGCGGGTCTACTACCTGGGCAAGGACCAGCATCTGGTGGCGGCGTTCTACCGCAACAACACCATTCACTTCCTGGTGGCCCGGGCGATCGCCGAGCTGGTGCTGCAGGCGGCGGTTGACGAGCACTTCGACGATCCCATCGCCGACGGCTGGGCGGAGGCCAAGCGGATCCGGGACCTGCTGAAGTTCGAGTTCTTCTTCAGCGACCGGGACACCTTCGAGCGGGAGATGCGCACCGAGCTGGGCCTGATCGACCCCGAGTGGGAGTCCTTCATGACCGATCCGGGGCGTACCGAGACCATGCTCGCCTCGGTGCGGCCGTACCTGGCGCACCGGGTGCTGCTGCCGTTCCTCGAGGCGTACCAGGTGGTCGCCGACCAACTGGTGCTGGCGCCGCCGTCGAAGGCGTTCGACGAGAAGGCATTCATCACGCACTGCCTCGACGTCGCGCAGCAGCGGCGACTGCGCCAGCAGATCGCCAGCAGCGAGTCGGTCTCCGGTGAGCTGTTCGCGACCGCGCTGAACCTGGCCCGCAACCGGGACCTGGTGGAGGCCGTCGACGACGGCGTCAAGGCCCGACGGGAGGCGTTCGCCGAGGAGCTCCGGGTCCTGGTGGCGCGGCTGCGACACATCCGCGCGCTCGCACACGCACGGCTCGACCTGCTGACCGAGCCGACGCCCGGCGACCTGCGGGCGACGCGGTCCGAGGAGCCGGGCCAGTGACCGGCGTCGAGGACCTCCGCCGCGCGATCGCCGCCGCGCCGCCCGGGCCGGGCACGCTGGCCGCGTTCGACCTGGACGGCACCCTGATCAGCGGCTACTCGGCCAGCGTGGTGTACCGCGATCGCTTGCGGCGCTTCGACATCAGCGTCGGCGAGCTGCTGCGCACCACCGGCGCGGCGATCGACACCCAGTTCCGCGGCGCCGACGTCGGCGCGCTGATGAAGATCGGCGTGCAGTCGCTGGCCGGCCGGATGGACGACGAGTTGCTCGAGTGGGGGCAGCGGCTGTTCCGGCAGGAGATCGCGGGGATGATCTACCCGGACGTGCGTGACCTGCTCGCCGCGCACCGGCGGGCCGGGCACACCGTGCTGATGGCCACCTCCGCCACCCCGTACCAGGCCCGGTTCGTGGCCGACGACCTCGACATCGAGGACGTGCTGTGCACCGAACCCGAGGTCATCGACGGGATGCTGACCGGCGAGCTGGCGTCACCACCGCTGTGGGGCCAGGCCAAGGCGAGCGCACTGGCCGACTACGCAAAGGAGGCGGGCGCGGACCTGGCGGACGCGTTCGCCTACTCCAACGGCGTCGAGGACGTGCCGATGCTCAAGTCGGTGGGCCGGCCGGTCGCGCTGAACCCGGACCGCGGCCTGGCCGGGGTGGCCCGCCGCAAGCGCTGGCCGTCGGTGACGCTACCCAAGCCGCAGCGCGGGGCCACTCCCGTGGCCGCCGTCCGCACCGCCACCGCGATGGGGGCGTTGGCGGCGACCGCGGCGGTCGGCGCGTCGGCCGGGTTGCTCACCGGGAACCGGCAACTGGGCGCGAACCTGGTCGGCACGGTCGGCCCGGACCTGTCCCTGGCGCTGCTGGGGATCACCGTGAAGATCGACGGTGAGGAACACGCCTGGGACCACCGGCCGGCGGTGTTCATGTTCAACCACCAGAGCTCGCTGGACATGCTGGTGCTGGGCACCGTGATCAAGCGCGACGTGACGGGGGTGGCGAAGAAGGAGGCCGCGCACGACCCGCGGTTCATCCCCGTCGGCGCGCTGCTGGACGTCGCGTACATCGACCGCTCGGACACCACGAAGGCCAAGGCGGCGCTGCAGCCGGCGGTGGACAAGCTCCGCAGCGGCATCTCCATCGTGATCGCGCCGGAGGGCACCCGCTCGCCCACCCCGCGGCTCGGCCGGTTCAAGAAGGGCGGCTTCCACCTGGCGATGCAGGCGAATGTGCCGATCGTGCCGGTGGTGATCCACAACGCCGGCGACCGGATGTGGCGCAATTCCCTTGTCGCGCACTCCGGGACGGTGTACGTCACCGTGCTGGAGGCGGTGTCCACCGACGGGTGGAGTGCGGAGGGCCTGGACGGCCACGTCGAGGAGGTGCGGGCGATGTTCGAGGCCTGCCTGCACGAGGGACACCGGTGATGTCGAGTAGCGTCCGAGTCGACGAAGTCCGATTCACGAAAGGTGGCCTCATGAACCGCTTCCGGACCGCCGCGTTGCTCACCGCCGCCGCTGCGCTGACGCTGGCCGGCTGCAGTTCGAACGACACCGAACCCGCCGCGAGCACCGCTTCCGCCGCACCGACGTCCGCCGCGGCCGCCACCACGACGGCCCAGGACCTCTCCGCCCCGGAGTCCCCGGCCGCGGCGACCACCCCGGTGGACAACCCGAACACCTGCGCGGCCACCGAGCTGATGCTCACCGCGGGGCAGGCGCAGGGTGCCGCCGGGTCGACGATCGTGCCGCTGGTGTTCACCAACACCGGCGGACGCACCTGCGTGTTGAAGGGCTTCCCCGGCGTCTCGTACGTGACCGGCGAGTCGGGCACCGAGGTCGGCGCGGCGGCCGCCCGGTCCGGCGAGGAGGGCGCGGAGGTCGAGCTGGCGCCGGGCGCGACGGCGTCGGCGCAGGTCCGCGCGGTGCAGGTGGAGAACTACCCCGCGGAGATGTGCGCACCGACGCCGGTGGCCGGCCTGCGGGTCTTCCCGCCCAACGCCTACGCGTCACTGTTCCTGCCGTACCCCACCACCGGCTGCGCGAACTCCGGACCGGGGGTGTTCCAGCTCGAGGTGACCACCGTGGTGGCCGGCGGCTAGCCGCGGCTAGTTCCGAAAGGACAACCGTGGCAGACGAATTCGCGACCGTCGACGAGTACATCGCGTCGTTCCCCGACGAGGTGCGCGCCATCCTGCAGGAGATCCGGCGCACCGTCCACCGGGTGGCGCCCGGCGCGAGCGAGACGATCAGCTACAAGATCCCGGCGATCACCCTGGGCGGCAGGCACCTGGTGTACTTCGCGGGCTGGAAACGGCACGTGAGCGTGTACCCGCTGCCGTCCGGGGACGAGGAGTTCGAGGGTCGGCTCGCGCCGTACCGGTCGGGCCCGGGCACCGCGAAGTTCCCGCTCGGCAGGCCGGTCCCCTACGACCTGATCGAGCAGATCGTGGAGCTGTTGATCCTGCAGCGGCCGGGCGGCCGGGGTTGAGCGATGATGGGGTCATGACCGCCACCACCCCCGACACCCTCACCGAGCTGGCCGCCGAACTGCCCGCCGGCGCGCTGGTCACCGACCCCGACGTGACGGCCGGCTACCGGCAGGACTGGGCGGCCGACCCGAACGCCGGCACCCCGCTGGCCGTGGTCCGCGCGACCTGCACCGAGGACGTGCAGGCCGTGATGCGCTGGGCGTCGAAGCACCGCGTGCCGGTGGTGCCGCGCGGCGCCGGGTCCGGGCTGTCGGGCGGCTCGTCCGCGGTGGACGGCGGCCTCGTGCTCAGCACCGAACGGATGCGGGAGATCACCGTCGACCCGGTCACCCGGATCGCGGTGACCCAGCCCGGGTTGATGAACGCCGAGGTCAAGGCGGCCGCCGCCGAGCACGGGCTCTGGTACCCGCCGGACCCGTCGTCGTTCGAGATCTGCTCGATCGGCGGCAACGCGGCGACCAACGCGGGCGGGCTGTGCTGCGTGAAGTACGGCGTCACCACCGACTACGTGCTGGGCCTGCAGGTGGTGCTGGCCGACGGCACCGCGGTGAGGTTGGGCGGGCCGCGCCTCAAGGATGTCGCGGGGCTCTCGCTCACCAAGCTGTTCGTCGGCAGCGAGGGCACCCTCGGCGTCATCACGGAGATCACCCTGCGGCTGATCCCGGCGCAGCCGCCGGCGTCGACGATGGTCGCGTCGTTCGGGTCGGTGCGCGGCGCCGCCGACGCGGTCCTCGCGATCACCCGGAACCTGCGGCCCGCGATGCTCGAGTTCATGGACCACGCCAGCATCAACGCCGTCGAGGACTCGGTGCGGATGGGCCTGGACCGGGGCGCCCGGGCGCTCCTGCTGGCCCAGTCCGACGCGCCCGGCGCGGTGGCGGCGGAGGAGATCGCGGCGATGGTCGCGGCCTGCGAAAAGCACGGCGCCACCGAGGTGTTCGCCACCGACGACTCCGAGGAGGGCCAGGCCTTCACGGCCGCGCGGCGGTCGGTGTTCCCGGCGGTGCAGGCTCTGGGCAGCCTGCTGCTCGAGGACGTCGGGGTGCCGATGCAGGCGCTGCCGCAGATGATCACCGGCGTCGAGGAGATCGCGCAGGACTGCGATGTGCTGATCTGCGTGGTCGCGCACGCCGGCGACGGCAACACCCACCCGCTGATCGTGTTCGACCCGTCCGACCCCGACGAGACGGACCGCGCGCAGCGCGCGTTCGGCCTGGTGATGGACCTCGCGATCGCGTTGGGCGGGACCATCACCGGCGAGCACGGCGTCGGCCGGCTCAAGCGGGACTGGCTGCCCTACCAGCTGGGCGAGGACGTGATGGAGCTGAACCGGCGGATCAAGACGGCCCTGGACCCGCAGGGGATCCTGAATCCGGGGGCGGTGCTCGCGGAGTGAGCGCGGGCGGTCAGCCGCCCGCGCGGTCGATTCCGTGAGCGGCGGACCGGTCCGCGGCGTCGTAGGCGGCGCCGATCTTCTCGAAGAGTTCGCGCATCTGCTCGACGACCGTGATGTGGTCGGCGAGGGCCTGGTCGAGTGAGTAGTCGCCGCCGGAGGCCTTCTTCGAGAACTTTGCGGCGAGGGTGACGCCGGTGGGGAGGAGGGTGCCAAAACCTTCCATACTCGAAAGTCCCCTGGAATCTTCCTTCATCTTCTCGAGCTCTGCTGAAAACTCAACGCACCGCTGCGCGCAGCGCCGAGCCACATCGGGCGCGAGATAGAGGTCGCCAGAATCTGCCATTGCACCAAGTGCCTGCCATTGTGATACCGGACTATCAGACATGTACTGCTCCCCCAACAGCCGAACGGATGCGGTGTTCTAGCGCGGAATCACAGAATCGAATGCACGGGCTGCGTTCAACGCGAGGTCACATGGATTCGCGGCGGCTGGCGTTCCCGAGTTCAGACTGGCCCGGATCTGAGTTGATCCGTCCGCGGTTCGCAGCACAACGTCACAACTCTCCCGCTTGTCGTCCACCACCTCCCGATACGAGTACGCCTCGCGGTCGCCAACCTCCTGCCGCTGGAAGTCGGTATTGCGCTTGTTCGCCAGAAAGTCGTCCAACGTATGGGTCGTGGCGAATACCGACTGGATGTAGCCGATGCCGTCCCATCGACAAACGCTCCAGCCAGGCTGCTTGACTCCACGAATGTCCCGCGACTCCGTCGCCGGATCCAACCCCACACCCCGCAACACCTCGTCCGGAATGTCGTCACACGGACTGATCACCGGCTCCGTCAGACCACTCGTCGGCTTCGCCACCACGGCCTCCCTCGCGACCGTCTCGGAACCGCACCCGACCATCACCGCCGCACCGCACGCCCCCGCGGCGACGACCAGGATCACCCGTTTCAGCAGCACAACGCTCCCCCCAGACCGGTCGGCACCCGTCCACCCTAATTGGACGCGGCCGCCCCCCGCCCGGTTCCGCGGCGCCATGCGGTGTTGGTCGACTCGTCGCCTGGCCTCCCGAACCGCCTCGGCTGCTCGCACTACCCTGGGAGGCAACACCGAAGCACTCACGAAACAGGGCAGGAGGATCATGGGCAACTTCGACGACAGCGTCGAGCAGGCATGGAGCGACTTCCAGGCACGCCTGGCCGACGTCATCGCGACCATGCACGACGACGACCTGCTGGCCCTCGAACTGGGCGAAGAGTCCACCGTCGAGGGCTTCGTCCCCTGCGTGCAGTTCCTGGCGTGGGGCGGCGACCAGGTCCGATGCGAGGTCCCGTCCAACTCGTACCTCGACCCGCGGCACCGGCTGACCGAGTCGGACGAGGCGCGCCTGGTCGAGCTCGGCTGGCACCGCCCGACCCGCCAACCCGACAGCGAACCCGACGCGGGGTCGCCGGCGTTCTACGTCGACAAGCCCGCCAACTGGGCCGACCAGCTGGCGGCGATGGCGGTGACCGTGTTCCGGGAGACCTGGAGCGTGCCGCACCCGTCGTTCCTGCACACCGAGGCGCTGGGCACCATCGAGGGACAGGGCTTCGACGCCACTCCGCCCGCGGCGGACGACCCGGACGCGCTGGACATCGCGGAGGCCGTCGTCCCCCGGGACGAGGAGCACCTGCGCGACCTGGTCCGCCGCACCCTCTCGCACATCTTCGACGACCCGTACGACCTCGAGCGCGACGGCGACTTCATGCTCGTCACCAGCAAGGCCATCGGGACCGTCAGCCCCTGGTTCGAGGGCGAGGAGGTGCAGCTGTGGGTGCCGCTGGTCCAGCACCTCAGCGACCGGAACCGGGCCGGCGAGCTGGTCGCCGACCTCAACCGCGAGTGGCCGCGGCTCGAGTTCACCCTCGCCGGGGACCGGGTCGCGGTCCGCACCGCGGTGCCCGCGAACCCGTACGTGCCGCAGGACCTGATCGACACGCTCGGCGACCTGTACGCGTTCGTCCGAACCCTCGACGACGAGTTCGCGCAGCGGTTCGGCGGCACCCTCAACTACCCGCGCCCGGGCGCCGGGTCCGCAGCGGACGAGCCCACACCCGGCGTGGGTGAGGACCCGCCCGGCCCCGCGGCAAAGCCCCCGAGCAACCCGGCTCGGCAGATGGGGCTGTTCGCCGACCCGACCGCCGAGCAGACGCTGTTCGACGAACCCTGAGACGGTGGACCGGTCGGGCCTGATCGGCGCCGACATGTCAGACCCCGCTGGAACACTGACGCGATGACCGCCACCCCCGTCGCCATCACCGTCACCGGCCACGCCGAGCGGGCGTTCAAGCCCAACCGCTGCACGGTGATGCTCCGGGTCGCCTTCGACGGGGCCACCCACGAGGAGGCCGCGGACCCGGCCGCCGAGACGGTCGCCGGCCTGACCAAGATGATCACCGCGCTGCACGAGGACAAGGCCGGCCCCGTCGTCCGGTGGACCATGGACCAGGTCCACCACTCCCGCCGCCGGCCGTACCACCGCGACGGCAAGAAGCGCCCCTGGAACTACCAGTCGACGGCCACCCTCACCGCGACGTTCCGCGACCACCAGGCCGTCGCCGTGTTCGTCGACGACGCCGCCGACCTCGAGGGTGTCGACGTCGGGCGCCTGCGCTGGACCATGACGAAGAAGGCCCGCGCCAAGCGGCTCGCCCAGGTCCGCGACCTCGCCGTGCAGGACGCCCTCGCGAAGGCCCGCGGCTACACGATGAGCCTGGGCTGCACCACCATTCACGTGGTCGCCCTCGCCGACCCCGGCATGCTCGGCATCCGCAACCAACCCGACCGCGGTCGCCCGCCGGCGCGCCACTACGCCACGGACATGGTCGGCGACGCCCCGGAGTCCCTCGACAGCGCCGACGAGCGCCCGGTCACCGCCCTCGAGCCCGAACGTCTCGTCATTCGCGCCGACGTCGAGGCCCGGTTCGAGGCGTCCTGAGCGCCCGACCGCCGCAAAGCAGTCAGCGCGCCCGGCCCGGTCGCCGCCCCGGAATCCCGGCGGCCGCGCCGCTCGGTAGCGTCGAGGCAGACACCCACCGACGAAGGGAACCGTGACCGTGACCGTGACGAACCGCATCGAGCACCAGCCGGAGCAGCGCACGTTCGAGATCTACGTCGACGACGTCCTCGCCGGCCACGCCGACTACACCCAGACCGACGGCGTGCGCGACTTCGACCACACCGTGGTGAGCCCCGAGTTCGGCGGTCAGGGCCTCGCCGGCCAGCTCGTCACGGCCGCCCTCGACGCCACCCGCGCGGAGGGCTTCAAGATCGCGACCTCGTGCTCGTACGTGGAGAAGTTCGTCGGCAAGAACACCGAGTACCAGGACCTGCTCGCCGCCTGACGGGCCGCCGCTCCCCTCGAAGCCGGGGGGAGCGGCACCCGCAGAACGTCCCGGGCGGCCGGCCGAAGTCCACCCGCGCTCGAAGCGCCGGCCAGGCCGCCCCGCCGTCTCGGCTACCGTCGACCCCATGCTCTCCCCCGCCGACCGCGACCACACCCTCTCCACCCTGGTGCGCATCGTCGGCCAGACCACCTACGACCGCGGCGTCCGCTACGCCGGGCGGGGCTCGGTCATCGAGCTGGACTGGATGCCGGACCAGCACCGGGCCGTGGGCCTGGTCGACGGCACCGACCTGTACCGCACCGAGGTCGACTTCACCCCGCGCGCCGACCGGCTCGAGTTCGCGATGGGCCGGTGCAGCTGCCCGGTCCGGATGAACTGCAAGCACGCCGTCGCCCTGACGGTCGCGCTGCTGGACCAGTCCGAGCCGGTGACCGCACCCGCGCCGCCGACCTGGGAGGAGCTGCTCGGCGCGGCCCTCGGCGACGACGCCGGCCCGGCGGCCACGGTGCCGCTGGCCGTTCAGCTCGCGCTCACCCCCGCCCCGCGGTCGCAGTACTGGCGCCTGTCCGCGCGGCTGGCCCGGCCCGGCAAGGCCGGTTGGGTCAACGCGAACATGACCTGGCCGGGCCTGCCGCACATGCGCGAGGTCGACCCCCGGCACCGCGACGTGCTCGTCGAGCTGCACACCCTGCACCAGGCGGCGCTGCGCGGCCGGCGCGCCCACGCGTACGGCGACAAGGACCTCGACCTCACGGTCATCGACAGCCCGCGGCTGTGGGCGCTGCTCGACGAGGCCGTCGGCGCCGGCGTCGAGCTGCTCTACCAGCGCAAGGGCCTCGGCGCGCTGCCCCGCCCCGGCGCCGCGCAGCTGTGCGTCGACATCGACGAGACCCGCGGCGACCTCGAGCTCACCCCCACCGTCGTCACCGACGACGCCGAGCTCCCCGTCGTCGTGCTCGGGTTCTTCGGGACGAACGCGCACGGGGTGCTGTACCTGCGCCCCGGCGACCCGCACCCGTCCTCGCCGTCGGACTGGCCGTTCCGGATCGCCCCGCTGACCGGCTCCGCGCCGCCGGCGATGCAGGAGCTGGTGATCGGCAACGCCTCCGTCACGGTGCCGGCGGCGGACGCGGACCGGTTCGCGTCCGCCTACTACCCGCGGCTCACGCGCGCCGCGACGGTCCGGTCGGTGGACGACGCGTTCACCCCGCCGACCGTCGACGGCCCGCACCTGCTGCTCACCGTCTCCTACCTGTCGGGGCACCGGGCGCAGCTGCACTGGGAGTTCCGTTACACCGTCGGCGGGGTCGAGCAGACCGTCGAGCTCTACCCCGGGACGCTCGAGTCGTTCCGCGACGTCGACGGCGAGCGGGCGGTGGTCGCCGGGCTGGATCTGCCGCTCGAGGAGTACGGGCTGCGCACCGGCGGGGGCGCGCTGGTCTCGGCGGGCCTGCACGGCCTGGACACCGCGCGGATGAGCACCGAGCTGCTGCCGCTGCTGAACGCGCGTGACGACGTCGAGGTCCGGGTCCAGGGCGACGCCGCCGACTACCGCGACGCCGGCGAGACCCTGCAGATCGGCGTCGGCACCGAGGCCACCGACGACGGCGACTGGTTCGACCTCGACATCACCGTCCGCGTCGAGGACCGGCCGGTGCCGTTCCGGGACCTGTTCGCGGCGCTGACCGCCGGCGAGAGCCACCTGCTGCTGCCAGATGGCGCGTACCTCTCGCTCGAGCGCCCGGAGCTGCGGCGCCTGCGGGAGCTGATCACCGAGGCCCGCGACCTGCACGACCAGGATCCGGAACGGTTGCGGCTGAGCCGTTTCCAGGTGGGGATGTGGGAGGAGCTGGCCGCTCTCGGGGTCGTCGAGCGGCAGGCTGCGCGGTGGCGCGAGCAGGTGCAGGGGCTGCTGGAACTCACCGCCACGTCCAACCTCGAGCCGCCGGCGTCGCTGCGGGCGACGCTGCGGCCCTACCAGCTCGACGGCTTCCGGTGGCTGGCGTTCCTGTGGAGCAACGGGCTCGGCGGCATCCTCGCCGACGACATGGGCCTGGGCAAGACGGTGCAGTCGCTGGCGTTGATCTGCCATGCGAAGTCGCTCGACCCGACGCTCGCGCCGGTGCTGATCGTGGCGCCGACATCGGTGGTGCCGAACTGGGCGTCGGAGGCGGCGCGCTTCGCCCCGCACCTGAGGGTGGTCGCG
Source organism: Rhodococcus tukisamuensis NBRC 100609 (assembly GCF_001894985.1). Classification (GTDB taxonomy): domain Bacteria; phylum Actinomycetota; class Actinomycetes; order Mycobacteriales; family Mycobacteriaceae; genus Rhodococcus_G; species Rhodococcus_G tukisamuensis. Next base: position 17,003 of record NZ_BCXG01000041.1, read on the forward strand.
GTGACCGAGACCGCGTCGAAAAGCGGTGCGGCGCTGCCGGAGTCGGCCGAAGGCGCGGACGTGGTGGTCACCTCCTACACACTCGCGAGGCTCGACGGCGAGGAGTACGCGGCGCACCGCTGGTCGATGCTGCTGCTCGACGAGGCGCAGTTCGTCAAGAACCACCGGTCCAAGGCGTACCAGTGGATGCGGCGGATCGAGGCGCCGACAAAGGTGGCGATCTCCGGCACCCCGATGGAGAACAACCTGATGGAGCTGTGGTCGCTGCTCTCGATCACCGCGCCGGGACTGTTTTCGAGCCCCACCAAGTTTCAGGAGTACTACCGCAAGCCGATCGAGACCGGCGGCGACGCAGAGCTGCTCGGGCAGCTGCGCCGCCGGATCCGTCCGTTCATGCTGCGGCGCACCAAGGAACAGGTGGCCGCGGACCTGCCGGAGAAGCAGGAGCAGGTGCTCGAGGTGGAGCTCTCGCCGCAGCACCGGCTGCTCTACGACACCCAGCTGCAGCGCGAACGCCAGAAGATCCTCGGGCTGGTGGAGGACGTCGACGCCAACCGCTTCACCATCCTGCAGTCACTGACCCTGCTGCGCCGGCTGAGCCTGGACCCGGCGCTGATCGACGACAAGCACGCCGCCGTCGGGTCCGCGAAGATCGACGCACTGATCGAGCAGCTCGAGGACGTGATCGCCGGCGGGCACCGGGCGCTGGTGTTCAGCCAGTTCACCGGCTTCCTCGACCGGGTGCGCACGCGACTGGACGACGAGGGCATCGGCTACACGTACCTCGACGGCAGCACCCGCAACCGCGGACAGGTGCTCGACGAGTTCAAGACCGGCCGTGCGCCGGTGTTCCTGATCAGCCTCAAGGCCGGCGGCTTCGGGCTGAACCTGACGGAGGCCGACTACTGCTTCCTGCTCGACCCGTGGTGGAACCCCGCCAGCGAGGCGCAGGCGGTGGACCGCACGCACCGGATCGGACAGACCCGGCACGTGATGGTGTACCGGCTGATCGCCAAGGACACCATCGAGGACAAGGTGCTGGCGCTGCAGGCGCGGAAGTCGGCACTGTTCGCGTCCGTGGTGGACGAGGGCGGGGCATTCAACGGGGCGCTGTCGGCCGAGGACATCCGGGAGCTGTTCGGGTAACGCTCAGTTCACGATGCCCGCGGCGGACGCCAACGCCTCGACCACCCAGTCGTCGTAGTCCGTTGCACTCCAGCCCCGTTCGTCGATGAGCAGGGCGTGCGTCTCGGGGCTCTGTAGTGCCAACCCGATGTCGACGCAGCGGTCGACGTCGAGTCCGTCGACCTTGCCGGCGAGCGCGGTCGCCAGATGCCGCAGCACCGTTTCGTGGTGCTCGCAGGTGGTCGCCCACAGCTGCGCGACCTCCGCATCCGCGCCCGCTGCCGCGCGGACCGCCAGCAGCACCGGGCCCACCCGGTCCAGGATCAGCCGCGCGCCGTGGACCTGGATCCGCAACTGCCCCATCGGATCCGGCTCGGCGACGGCCTCGGCGACCCACGGACGGTCCAGCGTCGCGATCGGCTCGTCGTCGCCCGCGATCGAGACGTTGAGCAGCGCGGCGAGCACGCTGCGCTTGTTGCCGAACACAAAGTAGACCGTCTGCACCGCGACACCCGCCTCCGCGGCGATCGCCTTGATGGTGGTCGACGCGTAGCCGGTAGTCGTGAACAGGGTGCGCGCCGCGGTGAGGATCTTCCGCCGCGCCGGTGTCTTGTCGTCCTCGTTCGGTGTTGCCACGAACTGAAGTGTAGATCTAGAGTGACGCACTAGAGCGTTACTCTAGTAGAGCGAATGGGAGATCGGCATGACCTCGGTACTGGTTCTGGGCGGATACGGCGCGGTCGGCCGCCACGTGGTCGAGCGGCTGCGCGCGGCGGGCACCGACGCGCTGGCCGCGGGCCGGGACCCGTCACGGGCGGACCGGGTGGTCGACCTGGCCGATCCCCGTTCCCTGGTGTCGGGGCTGGACGGGGTGTCCGCGGTGGTGAACTGCTCCGGGGCCGAGGAGCCCACGGTCGCGGCGGCGGTCGCCGGGCGCGGCATCCCGTTCGTCGACATCACCGCGACGTCCGAATACGCGCGGGAACTGGAGCAGGTGGACGGCCCGGTGCTGCTGGGCGTCGGGATCGCGCCGGGTCTGAGCGGCCTGCTCGCGACCGAGGCGGCGCGCGCGGGCGGCCCGGTGGACGTGCTGATCGGGCTCGGGGCCGGCGAGGCGCACGGGCCCGCCGCGACGGCGTGGACGTACGGGCTGCTGGGCCGACGGTTCGACGATCCGGACGGCTCACGGGTACGCAACTACACCCGGCCGACGCGTTTCGACCTCCCGGCCGAGGCGGGCTACCCGCGGTTCCCGGCGCTCCGCACGGACTTCGCGGACCAGCACCGGCTGACCGCTCAGCTCGGCGTCCCGGTGCGCAGCTACCTGCGGCTGGACTCCCGGCTCGCGACCCTCGGCCTGGCCGCGCTGACCTGGGCGCCGAGGGTGGCGGCGCTGGTGCCGGCCGGCGGCACGCCCGGCGGCGACGGCTGGGTGATCGCCGCCCGCGGCGGCGACGGCAGGTCCTGGTGGGCCACCGGCCGCGGGCAGTCGCGGGCGACGGCAGCGGTCGCGGCGCTGGCGGTCCAGCGGGTGCTGGGAAGCCCGATCGAGGCGCCGACCTGGCTGCACGAGGCGACCAGTTTGGATGAGCTCCGGCCGGCGCTGTCGAACGCCGGAATAGCGCTCGGCGACGCGTAGTTGACCCAGCTAGTACCCCGCATGGGTAGCGTGCGAGGCATCCTCCGACGAAAGGACCCGTCACCGTGGCGCACCGCATCGAGCACAAGCCGGCCGAGAACCGCTTCGCGATCCACGTCGACGACGCCCTCGCCGGGTACGCCGACTACACCGTGATCAACGGCGTGCGCGACTTCGACCACACGGTCACCGATCCCGCGTTCCGCGGGCAGGGTCTGGCCGGCAAGTTGGTTGCGGCTGCGCTGGACGCGACGCGTGCGGACGGGATCTCGATCGCGACGTCGTGCTCGTATGTGGAGAAGTTCGTCGAGCAGAATCCGGAGTACAAGGACCTGCTGGCGGCGTAGCTCAAGTTGTCGCAGTTAGGTCAGCGGTCGTACGCAGGTGATGGGGCTCCGAGATTCGAGAAGCATCGCGCGGGGCCGGCGCACCGCCCACCAGACCGAACTGTCCCAGGTTTGATGCCGCTCGTACGCTAGCGGCATCTCCAGTTGGGACGCCGATTGCTGAGCATGGGCCGCCGCCGGCGCCAGTGCTTCGCGGAGAGGCGGAACGGAAGGTGCTCCTGGACGTGCGCAGCGGCGGCGGCGGGTCGACCGTCGAGCCTTCCACGCGAAGGCCCGTGACCCCCACGGGAGCGGGTGTCACGGGCGCGGTTCCGAGCGGTCAGGCGTTCTGGTCGGCCTGCTCGAGGATCAGGTACTGCGCGGAGATCTGCTGGTCGACGTCCTTCTTGTCGTCGAGTCCGGAGGCCTCGCCGACGTAGCGGCCGTTGACCACCATGCAGTAGATCTCGGTGCCGCGCACGGTGTCCTTGGTGACGCACTTCGCGTCGGGCAGGCCCTGCGGGGACGGCGCGTCCGTGAAGCCTTGGGCGGCAAGGTCGCCCGTGAACTCGTCGGCGATGGTGCGGGCGCCGGCGTCATCCGTGGCCCGGTAGACGGTCGTCTTGGCCACCGCGTTGTGCTCGGACCCGGTCTCGGTGAGGACGCGGTGGGTCAGCGGCGGGTTCGTCGACCGGTGCGACATGCCGCGCGGGCCGTAGGCGGCCATGTCGTCGCCGAGCTTCGCCTGGCTGTCGGCCTCGGGGACCGCGTAGACGAGGATCTTGTCCTGGTCGACCATCGGGAACTCGGCCGACACGCCGCCGTTCTGCGCCTTCGTCGGCTGAGCCGGGAACGCGTCGATCAGCGGGCCCTGCAGGCTGACGGCCTTCGCGACGGTCTTTGCGGTCCAGTCCTTCTGGCCGACCGGGGCCTGCGCCCAGGTGTAGAGCAGGTAGTCGCCGTGCGGGGTCAGCGCGTTCACCGAGACGGTTCGGCCGGCGCTGGAGTCCGTCTCGCGGGTCGAGACGAGGGTGTTCGGCAGCACGTCGACGGTCTCGGCGGTCGCGATGCCCGCGCCGTCGTCGACGGTGGTGAGCTGGGTCTGGATCTCGCGGGCGGTCGCAGCGGCGTCCTCGGGGGTGCCGAACCGCAGCACCGCGTTGACCACCGACCGGGACGGGTCGGTGACGTTCGGGGTGTTGGTGGCCGCGGTGGAGACGTAGCCGTAGAGCATGTTGCGGTTGGCGGCGATGTCGCCGGAGGTCCCGCCGATCACGACGCCGAGGTTCTTGCCGCTGCGCATCACCATCGTCGGCATCTTCCCGGCGGTCAGTTCGGGATCGATCTCGAAGGGGGCGACGGTGAACTCGGCCAGGCGCTGCCCCTCCACCTCGACGATGTTCTCGGTGGTGGCCTTGCCGAACGCGGCGGCGGGGCTGGTCGGGTAGCTGCCGGTGTCGAGGGCCGCCGCGTCGACCGCGGGGGCGGCGTCGCCGCCGGATCCGGCCTTCGGCTCGCTGCTGGCGCTGCTGCATCCGGCGAGCAGCAGACCCGCGCACAGCACGGCCGCGGCCTGTGGCATCCAATTCGTCCTGGGCACGTCGGTGGTCCTTTCGTCGGTCCCGCACCGCGTTCGGGCTCGCGGGACTGTGTCGGGAGTTGGATGCCCCGCACCGCGGGCAAGGTTCCCGGCCGCGCCGATCGTGGCACGGCTCACACCCCGCTCAGCGGGCGAGCAGGCCGTAGGTGTGGATCAGCACGACCAGCGCCGCGTCCTCCGCGGCGGTCGCCGTCGACAACTTCTGCCCGTGCGCCCAGGAGAGCTTGCGCTGCGCCTCGGCGCGGACCTGGTCGGCGGCGGAACCCGCGGGGAGCCCGAGTCCGCCTGCGGCGGTCGGGTTCTCGATCAGCCGCCGCAACTCGTCCGTCACCGGCGACATGGGGTCTGCCTCGAGCATCGCCTCGAGATGCCCGAACAGCACCACCTCGCGCAACGCGGGGTCCGAGCGCAGGCCGTCGACGATGCCGCGGATCTGGTCGCGGGCGGGATGGGTGTAGGCGAGCTGGTCGAGTTCGCGCACGATCCGGCCGGCCCGGCGCACGGCGGCGAACGCGCCGAGGTGGTGGGCGAGGACCCGGCGCAGCTGCGGCACACCGGATCTCTCGACGAGCCAGTCGTTGAGCGCGGCCGCCCCGCCGGCGGCGACCGAGCGTCCGTGGATCATTCCGTACTCGCCGAGCAGGTCGAGCAGCCGGCCACGGACCTGTGGCTCGGCGCCGGCCGGGTCGTCGGAGTCGAGCAGGTCGATCAGGTCCAGCGGCGCGATCGGCCCGAGCGCGGCCAGGGCCCGGGCGTCGGTCTCGGTGAGCGCGCCGGTGTGCGAGGTCTCGGCAAGCAACCCGGCGATCGGCAGCACCGTCATCACGGTGCCGCGCAACCGGTCCGCGAGGGCGACGGAGTGTTCGGCGGCGTGCGCGAGCGGGTCGCGGGCACCGAGCGCGCCCTCCCCGAATCCGTCGGCCCGCGAGAGCACCCCGAGGGTGGTCAGCGGGGTGAACCCGAGCTGACGCAGGAAGGAAGTCCGACCTCGTGCGCGCGGGGGGTGGAGTCGAACAGGAACACCGCGGCGTCGGCGTCGACCGACGCGGTGCGGGTCTGGTCGAACCCGTCGATCAGCACGCGGCGGGTGCGGGCCTCGTTCTCGGCGGTGAGGGTGGCCAGGCCAGGGGTGTCGACGAGGGTGTGGTCCCGGATCGCCGCCGACGGCAGCCACCGGTGCAGGTAGGCGATCTCGTCGGCGGGCACCGGCAGCGCGGTCACCTGCCCGCGGGCGGCGTCGACGGGGCGGCGGCTGCCGTCGCGGAGCACCGCCTCGACGCGGGCCGGCGCGCCGTCCTGGTAGACCGAGACGACGCTGGTGGCCTCGAGCGCGGCGGTCTCGGCGACCGCGGCCCCGACGAGAGCGTTGACGAGGGTGGACTTTCCGGCCTTGAGGCGGCCGACGATCACGATCCGCGGCGGCGACCACAGGATCGCGCCGATCCGGTTGGCGTGCGCGGCCGGCTCCGGGCCGAGCGCGGCGAGGGCATGCAGCGCCCGGTCGAGGCTCGCGCGCACCGGGTCGAGCGGCGGGGCGGTCACCGGGCACCGCCCGCGCTGCCGGTGAGTTCCGCGATCAGCGCTTCGGCCCGGGCGATGTTGTTCACGACGACCTTCCGGTTGCCTTCGAGGCGTCCGAGCTTCTTCTCGCGCGTCGCCTTGTCGGTGCGGGCGAGTTCCTCGGCCTCCTTGATCTGCTTCTGCAGGTGCTCGATCGAGGTCTTGAGGTGGTCGCGGTAGCGGATGACGATCTCCGGGCGCGCCAGAGCGAGCGCGGATTCGAGCATCCGCGCGGTGGTGGTCTTGGTGGTAGCGGTGGTCTCCCGCATCCAGGACAGCAGGTTCGTCTTGCCGGCCCGCATCGCCCGGAACCCGAGGTTGAACCCGACCCACGCGACCCCGACGACGGCCCCGACTCCGACGACGGTGCTCACCCCGATCAGCCCGCCGAGCATCGACGACCCCATCACGCCCATGGTGAGCATCGACGGGTCCAGCAGGCCCTGCCGTTTCCCGGCGACCTGGTGGGTGTCGAGGGATCGGTTGGCCAGGGTGGCGGTGACCTGGTGGTGAATCTCGTTCCACACCAGCTCGGAGTCGAATCGGGGCGCCACGATGGTGGCGTGCAGCCGGTCCAGGAACAGGGTGATCGACGCGGCCATCGCGGACTGGAAGTCGCGTTCCATCTCCGCGGTGAAGTGCTGCGGGTTCTTCCGCAGCACCGCCATCCCGTTCTTGTTGATCCGGGTGGTCCACTTCTCCCGGATCGCGTCCAGGCGGCGGTCGAGTTCGTCGGTGGCGTCCTGCCGGATCAGGGTCAGGTCCCGCTGCAGGTACTGCTCCCACTGCTGGGAGTGGTCCTTGAGGTCCTGCAGCTCCGCGAGCTGTTCGGTGAGGCCGGGGATCACCTGTTCGCCGCGGGTGAGGGTGTCGATCTGGGTGGCCATGTCGGCGTCGAGGGCGCGCAGCCCGCCGACGACGGTCCGCAGCCCGTTCGCCGCCGGGAGATCCTCCGCCGCCGCCAGTTTCGCGTGGATCGTGGTGCGCAGCGCGGTGACACCGGATCGCTGCTCGGCGCGGTCCCGGTCGGGTCCGGGGGGCAGTTCGGCGGCGAGCACCGCCCGCAGGCTCGACACCGCGAGCACCGGTACGTCGCGGCCGAGGTGTTCGCGCAGCAGCGCCCGGTTCTCCTCGGCGATCGGTTTCCAGCGGCGCACGTTCTTGTCGGTCTTGGTGACCACCACGATCAGCGCCTCGACGGCGGCGCCGGTCTCGCGGACGAACGCCATCTCCGGGGCGGTGAGCGGAGAGCTGGCGTCGCACACGATCACCAGCACGCACGCCTGGGCGGCCGAGGCCGTCGCCAGCGCCGCGTAGGTCGGGTCGAGACCACCGACGCCGGGGGTGTCGATCACCGTCACGTCCCCGAGCCGGCTGCCCGCGACCGGGACGATCGCCCGGGTCGGCAGTTCGTCCACCCGGGCGTCGGTGACGTGTGTGCCCTCGCAGGACACCCAGTCGGCGAGCTCGTAGTGCCGGATCCGCTCGCCGCGGCCAGGGAAGAGCAGGTGCGCCGTGCCGTCCGGGTACTCGTCGGACGCCTGGCCGACCGCGATCGTCGTCGACGTGGTCACGTCCACCCCGACGGGGGTGGCGTCCCGTCGGCCGACGAGGGCGTTGATCAGGGAACTCTTGCCGCGCCCCACCTCGCCGACGACCACCACGGACCGGAGTTGGTCCGCGCCGGAGGCGCGCCGCTCGGCGAGGTCGCTGAGCTCGTCGTGTCCGAACGGGCGCAGGATCTTTCCGGTGATCGAGGCCAGCAGGGCGTCGGCTCGCTGACGTGGGGACGCCACCGGGGCACGATCCTGCTCTCCGGACCCGTCCACGTCTCCCCTTCCACACCCACACCACCGTCAACAGCGTCAGACCCTAGCCCGACGGCCGCGCCGACGCGGGTGCAGGCCCGTCGACCACACCCGGCCGACGGCAGCACCCGACGTCGCCCCGACCTCCGAATTGTGATGTGCGCCACCACAACCCTCGGGCCGCTGTCCGGGTGGCGACCCGACGCCTCGCACCGGGCCGTGCAATGATGCCGCCTGGTCTTCCGACGACGGGGGCCACGACTAGGCCGAGGGGGCGTGGTGAGCGGTGCCATCGTGTTGAGGATCGACTTCACGGACGGGGCGGTGTCCGCGGGCCTGGTCGACACCGGAACGGGGCTCGCCCAGCGCCTTTCACTGGACGAGTGCCTTTCGCTCGGCGATTCCGGCGGCCGGGCGGTGCGCGCACCGCACCCCCCGGAGGTGGTCGTGCCCGCCGCCGCCTCGGCCGCCGCCGTCGCCCATGCCCAGCTGCACGGCGTGATGACCGGTCCCGACACCCTGGTGCTGACGCATCCGGCGGACTGGACCCACGGTCAGGTCGGTGGCCTCCGCGACGCCGCCGTCGCGGCCGGGTTCGCGCCGGGCCAGGTCACCGTGCGGACCGTCGACGCGCCCTGACCCCGCCATCGGGTGACGGCGTGAGACTCGTCGGCGGGTTCCGGGAACCTTCCGTCCTCCCCCGTCATCCAACACTCGACGACGCGAACGTCCGTAGTTCGCGACGGAAGCAGGAAGGACCGAACCGATGAGCCGGTGCGGCCTCCCCGGGATGACCGGGACGAGAAGGGAACGACGCTGATGTCCGCACGAGAGTGGGTGCTCGGCATCGACTTCGGCACCTCGAACACCGCGGCCGCACACACCGGCCCGGTGTCCGGGTCGGTGGAGGCGCTGCAGCTGAGCCACAACCGCACCACGATGTCGTCGTCGGTGTTCGTCGAGTCCCCGGACCGCATCGCGGTCGGCGACGTGGCCGCCGACCGGGCCGAGTCGAACCCGGCCGCGTTCATGCCGTCGCCGAAGCGGGTCGTCGCGCAGGGCGTGGTGAACGTCAACGGCTACGACCTGCCGGCCTCGGTGCCGGTCGCGGCGGTGCTCGAGTCGGTGATGGCGCGCGCGGTCGGCGCGCACGGCGGCTCCGCGCCGTCGGAGCTGGTGCTCACCCACCCGGAGGCGTGGTCACCGCGGGAGATCCAGGTGCTCCTCGACGCCGCCTCCCGGCTCGGGCTGGACGCCTCGCAGATCCGGACGGTGTCCGAGCCGCGGGCCGCCGCGCACTACTACTCGCGCGCGAACACTCTCGCCCCGGGCACCAAGATCGCGGTGTTCGACTTCGGTGGCGGCACACTCGACATCGCCGTCCTGGAGGCCAACGACGCCGGCACCTTCGACGTGGTCGCCGCCCGCGGCGACAACGGGCTCGGCGGCAAGAACTTCGACGCCTTCGTCCGCCGCTGGGTGGACCAGCAGCTCGAGTCCCGCGACCCGGACCTGCTCGACTACCTGCGCCGCGAGGCGCCCATGGACGTCCGGTACGCCCTCGACGACTCCATCCGCCGCGCGAAGGAGCTGCTGTCGGAGGCCCCGTCGGCGACGATCACCGTCACCGGCGGCGACGGGCGCGGCAGCGAACGGTTCCAGATCACCCGCGAGGAGTTCGAGGAACTGATCTCCCCCGCGCTCGAGAAGGCGGCCCAGCTGACCCGGGCGACGCTGGCCGACGCCCGGGTCACCGACCCGAGCCAGCTCGAGGCGCTGTACCTGACCGGCGGCTCGTCGCGCATCCCGATCGTGCACGAGCGGCTCGCCGAGCTCGGCCCGATCGCCACCCTCGACGACCCGAAGACCGTGGTGGCGCAAGGCGCGATCGCGGCCGCCGCGCCGATCGTCCGCGGCCTCGGCGGCCCGCCGCCCGGCGCCGCGCCGGTGGCACCGGCGCCGACCCCGCCGTCGTCGTACGCACCGCAGTCCTACGCGCCGCCGGTCGCGGCGCAGTCGTACTCGCCACCCACACAACAGTTCTCGGCGGTGTCCCCCGACCAGAACCCCGCGGTGGCCGACGCGCCCGCCGCCGGCCCGGGCCGCGGCGGCCGGACCTGGGCGATGATCGCCGCGGCCGCCGTGGTGGTGGCCGTCGGTGTCGGTGTCGGCGTCTACGCGCTCGGCGGTGCGGACCCCGCCGAGCCGGCCGCGGCACCGGCCGCCGCCGGCGGGCCGTCCGGCCCGGCC
>NZ_BCXG01000042.1 GCF_001894985.1 Rhodococcus tukisamuensis NBRC 100609
ACCGCCTCAGGAGTAGTCGTCTCGGATGCGCCCTGCTCCAACAGCCTCGGGATCTCGGTGCCGAGCATTCGGTCGATCAGCGACATGGCGAAGGTCAACACGTGTGCGATGGGGAAAAGGACGATGCGGGACATCATGCTGTCGCCTCCTTGCGGGTGACGCACGCGGCGGCGAGCACCTCGTCGTCGAAGTCCGGCGCAAACGCGCCGCTCTCGTCGAGCATCAACTCGATCAACGCGTACAGGTTCTTCGAGTACAGCTCGCTCGAGTGCTCCGGCATCGTCGCCGGCAGGTTCAACGGGGAACAGATCGTCACCCCGTGCTTGACCGCGGTCCGGCCGGGCTCGGTCAGCTCGCAGTTGCCGCCGGTCTCCCCCGCGAGGTCCACGATCACCGAGCCGGGCTTCATGCCCTCCACGGCGGCGGCGGTGACCAGGCGCGGGGCCGGGCGGCCGGGGACGAGCGCGGTGGTGATGACCACGTCGAACCCCTTGATGGCGTTCTCGAGGGCCTGCTGCTGCTGGGCCTGCTCGGCCTCGGTGAGCTGGCGGGCGTAGCCGCCCTCACCGGCGGCGTCGATGCCCAGGTCGAGCCACTGCGCGCCGACGGAACGGACCTGGTCGGCGACCTCGGGGCGCACGTCGTAGCCGGTGACCCGGCCACCGAGCCGCTTGGCGGTGGCGAGGGCCTGCAGGCCGGCGACGCCGACGCCGAGGACCAGCACGGTCGCGGGCTTGACGGTGCCGGCGGCGGTGGTGAGCATCGGGAAGTACCGGGTGGACTCCGACGCCGCCACGATCACCGACTTGTAGCCGGCGACGTTGGCCTGCGAGGACAACGCGTCCATCACCTGGGCGCGGGAGATACGCGGGATCGCCTCGACGGCGTAGGCCTCGACACCGGCGGCGGCGAGCGCGGCGATGCCGGACTCGTTGGTGCGCGGGGCGAGGAACCCGATCAGCTTCTGACCCGGCCGCAGCCGGCCGGTCTCCTCCGTGTTGGGGGCGGCGACCTTGAGGACCACATCGGCGGACCACGCGTCGCCGATGGCCGCGCCGGCCTCCTTGTAGAGCTCGTCGGGCATGAGGGCGGCGAGCCCGGCACCGGACTCGACGATGACGTCGACGCCCTTGCCGATCAACGAGGCGACCATCTTGGGGACCAGCGCGACCCGCCGTTCACCGTCGTTCGTTTCCCGAACGACACCGACGCTGGCCAAGCCTCCTCGCCCGTGATCGCTCGAATCTTCAACTGAATTCACTTCCGGACCTCTAATTCTTGGGGGACAAGGAATCCTGGGTTCAGCGGCACGAGCTGAACAGCCTGGACAGCAGGCGCTTGCGCCGATTCCTGCATCGAGCAGTGGAAACGGGCGCACCGTCGTCGACATGAGGTCGACGACGGTGCGCGGCGCCCACAACATGCAGGCGGTTATCGGGCCGGGATCAGTCCGATTACGTGGCTCCGTTGGACGATTCAGCCAATGCTGGCGAACCCCAGCGGATCTCGTGAGGTAGCACCGCCCTCGACCGGGAGCACGCTGCCTGTGATGTAGCCGGCCGCCGGGGTCAGCAGGAAGGCGGCGGTGCCGGCCACCTCGTAGGGCTGTCCCAGGCGGTGGAGCAGTGCCTGCCGCGAGATGGACTGCGCTGCTGAGGGCCCTACCTGGTCGAGGTTCTCGACCATGCGCGGTGAGAGGAAGAATCCCGGTGCGACTCCGTTCACCCGTACACCGGCGGGGCCGTACTCCTCGGCGAGCTGCTTGATCCAGATGTTCAGCGCCGCCTTGGCGGGACCGTATCCCGGTGCTGCCTTGCTTGCATACTGGGACCACACGCTCGAGATGAAGACGATCGAGCCGCCGCCACTACGGGCGACCAGTGGCGCAAGCTGCTGTCCGAGCAGGAAGGCATGCCGCGTGTTGACTCGGAAATCGTCCTCCCAGTCCTCGAGGGTGAACTCCGCCAGCGGCTTTGCCGTCGTCCTGCCGATGACGTCGACGAATCCGTGAATCTCGCCCACTTCACTCTCGACAAAGCCAACGACGTCCGCAACGCCGGACTCGGTCGTCACGTCCGCTGACAGTGCCGGGCAGTCCAGGCTGCGGCCGATCGACTCCGCGCTCGCGGCGTCGGAGTCGACACACACCAGTTCGGCACCCATCGAGGCCAGCAAGCGGCTCGTGTGCTCTCCGATGCCACCACCTGCTCCGAGCACGACAATCCGCTGTCCGTCCAACCTGAACAATCGGTTGTGCTCGATATCGGAGGCCGCAACCGGCACATTGGATCGAAGCGCCTCGGACATCATCGAATCCCTTTCTGGTGGGTGGAACAACATGTGAACTCCGGACGCGGGCTTCCGCGTCGAAGGGGTATTCGTCAGTTGGACGCCGAAGCTGCGACCGTTCGCGAGATGTCCGACTCCGCAAGGAATCCACTGAGGATCTGCCACGTCTGCGCCGGATGCGTGATGTTGGGCGCATGCTTGGCCGGCATCGTCGCGATCGTCGCGTGTGGAACGAACTCGGCAATGCGACCGGCCCACCCGCTCTCGACCAGCAGGTCGTGCTGACCCTCGATGAGCAGGATTGGCGTCGTCACGCCGGTGAGGTTCGACGGGTAGGGGTCTTCCGGCCGGGCCACCTGCGCGGCCTCGGGCACCGGGATGTGCGGCGCGAACATGCACTGGTAGTGCCCGGGCTGCGTTGCCCACTTGTGTCGCAGCGCGACCTGCTGGTCGAACCCGTCGAAGTCGTCGCAGAGCAGCCCGACGATCCGACGAGCGTCGTCGGCGGTGCCGTCGAACGACCCGAGCTGCGCCATTGCCTCGGTCTTCCAGGGGCCACCGGTTCCGTTGATGGTCGTGACCGACGCGATCCGATCGGCGAACGTCGGGTCGGTCAGGGCGCGCAGGGCGATCGAACCACCGAACGAGTTGCCGACGAGGTGTACCGGGGTCTCGATGCCGAGCTCCTCGAGGAGCCGAAACAGGTGGGACGTACGGAAGGCGAACGGCGAGGTGTCCAGCGACACGGTCTTCGAGGTGCCGCCGAAGCCGAGCATGTCGGGAGCGATCACGTGGTAGTCCGCGGCGGCGAGTGGGATCATGTCCGCCCAGGTCACGTCGGCGCTGGCGCCCCACGCACCGTCGTGCAGGAATACAACTGTCGGGCGCCCCGGGGCCCCCGCCCACAGGTAGCGCGTTGCGGCGCCGTCCACCATGACCAAGTTCTCGGATGTCATGTCTTCACCTTTCATCGATATGTCGAACGACCGTGCTCCGGTGGTCGAAGCAGGTCTTGGCTCATGAGAGATTCAGGTCAGCGAGTAGTGCTCGGGCCGCATCTCGCGGGTCCCCTCCCAGTACTCCTTGGTGCTCAGCGGCCACATGATCGGAGATCGACCGCTGGCGCCCTTGTACCAACTGCTGACGCCGGACCATCCCCACGCCCGGAGGCGGTTCGCATCGTCGATGTCGTTCCGGTACTTGGCGTAGACCTCGGGTCGAAGATTCATGGCGGAGTGCTTGTTCTCGATCAGGAACTTGATCGAATCGACAAGATAGGCCGCCTGGCATTCCATGAAGAAGACCAGGTTTCCGTGCACCACCAGGTTGGTGTTGGGGCCGTACATCATGAAGAAGTTCGGGAACTCGGGCACGGTGAGACCCATGAACGCGCCGGCCTCTCCCGCCCACGTGTCCTTGAGTTCCTGCCCACCGACACCGGAAATCGACACGGAACTCAGGAAGTCCGATGCCGCGAAGCCGGTGCCGAACAGGATCACATCTGCGTCGATGTGCTCGCCGGCATCCGTCCATATCCCGGTACCGTCGACGCGAGGAACTCCGCTCTTCACCACAGTAACGTTGTCGCGCTTCAGAGTTCGAATCCACGTGCCGTCGTCACGAATGATGCGCTTGGCGGCGGGTGGGTGGTTCGGGATGACGTGCTCGATGAGCTCCTCGTCGTCGCCGATCTGGGCAAGCAGGTATTTCGTCAGGTCCTCACGGACGAGTTCGCTCGCATGCGAGATCGCGCGCTCGGTCGGGGGGTACTGCGGATCGACGGTCGCTGCGTCAAGCTGACCGACCACACGGGGCAGGAAGATCGTGAACCGGTAGTAGGCGCGGTACATCGGCAGATGGCGGAGTAGCCACCGTTCGCCTTCGCTGACGTCGCGGCGAAGCTCCGGCGTGGGGAACAACCAGGGCGGAGTCCGTTGCATGATCGTCACGTGCTCGGCGATCTCGGCTGCTGCCGGCGCAAACTGCAGTGCGCTTGCGCCGGAACCGATGACGACGACCTTCTTGCCGGTCAGGTCTACTGAGTGGTCCCACTCCGCGGAGTGGAAGGCCGCACCTTCGAAAGTCTCGAGGCCCGGGATGTTCGGAACACTCGGGCGGTTGAGCTGGCCCACCGCGCTGACGACCGAGTGAAATTCATCGGTGTCCCGGCCGCCCTGACGGTCCACGGTCGCCACGGTCCAGTGGTTCGCGCCCTCGTCCCAGGCTGCGTTCTCGACTTCTACGCCGAAGCGGATGTGATCGTACAGTCCGTAGTGCTTTGCGAAGTCCCTGAGGTAGTTGAGAATCACCTCTTGGCGGCAGAAGTACGAAGGCCAGTCGTAGGGGAAGAACGAGTATGCGTAGATGTGGCTGTGGACATCGGTCCGGCAGTTGGGATACGTGTTCTCGTTCCAGGTTCCGCCGACGTCATCACCCTTCTCGAAGATGACGAACGGAATGTTGGCCTGCTTCATTCGGAGTCCCGCGAGCAACCCGGAGATTCCGGCTCCGATGATTGCCACCTTGAAATCCCGGTTCTGATCCAAGGATTCGAGGGTCCAGTCGGGAGCACGGCGGTCTTCGAAGTCCGCGACGAGGGCTTGATCGAGCAACGCGGTCACCTCGTCGCCGAGTCCGTCGAGGCCCCAATCGCCGATGGCCGAGAGCACGGCAGCACTGGGTCGCGCCGGCACCGGCGCTCCGCTTTCGGCAAACGCCTCGAGTCGAGCCAGGCAGAACCGGCGCACCTCGGCTTGCGTCTGCGGATCCAGGTTTCCCTGGGGGAGCAGATTCGGATCCGATCGCCACTCGTCGCGAAGCACGGCGACGTCGTTCGTCAAGTGCGCCACGACCATCAGTAGCGCCGGGGTCTCGGCGAGGTCGATGAATGCACGCAACTGTTCAATACTGGGAAGAGTGAAAGGGCTGTCCGCCATATGATTCTCCGATTTCTCCTGTCGAACATGCATCGCAGGTTCCCCGAGTGGTGGACGGGGGACGATCCCGGTCACCTCGCCGAGTCGCGGCTGTCCAGGTTCTGGCGTACGAGAAAGTCATTCACCAGATCGGCGGCCTGCCTGACGTTCTCGAACATCGCCAGGTGCCCTCCGGGGGTCATCGCCAGTTCCGCTCCGGGCACGGCCGCGGCAAGAGCCTTGGTCACCGCCGGAGTGGCACTGGTGTCGTGTTCGCCGCCGATGACCAATGTCGCTGGCGGGGAAGCCCATTCCGGGGACGAATCGATGTAGTCGAGTTCGCGCATCGCGTCGAGAAAGGCGCCGTGGACCTCCCCGTCGGTGGCGGTCAAGGATGCCCGCGCGAGCTCGACGAGGCGCTCGTTGGCGCGGATCGTGTCCTCGTCGAACCAGCGTCGGAGGGTGGGCTCGAGCAACTTCGCCATCCCGCCGTCGCTTCGCGCGAGTGCGGCACGCTGGCCGGTGTGGTAGCTGCTCTGTTCGTCGAATCTCGCGGTGGTGCCCATCAGGACCAGAGAATCGACACTCGCGCGGTGCCGCGTCGCGAGTGCCTGCGCCACCATGCCGCCGAGGGATACGCCGAGCACCGTGCTGGACTGATTTCCGAGCTGATACCAGAGTGCCGCAACATCTTCGGCGAGGAGGTCCAGAGTCACACGGGTCGGTCCGAACTGGGTGCCACCGTGTCCGCGGAAGTCGGGGCACAGGTAGCGCCTGTCCTGCCCCATCGCGGCGGCCAGGTCTTCGTACCAGGATCCGTCGAGGGCGAGGGGGTGCAGGCAGGTGACGACTTCGGTTCCCTGCCCGAAGATCCTGTAATTGAGGAGGGTGCCGTCAACCGAATGCATTTTGCCGGTGATCACCAGCCGTTCTCCTTTCCAAATAGTGTGACGGTGGGGTGCGTCATTTCGTTCGCTCGACTTCGGCGGCCTGAACCGCGTCCTTCAGGAGATCGGCGAGCTGGTGGTAGTAGCCGTGGAACTGCTCGGAGCTGATTCGCATCTCCTGGCGGCGCGGACGCTCGAGGTCGATCCGGATGTCTGCCACGACCCGGCCGGGCCGGCTCGCCATCAGGAGCACCCGGTCACTCAGCAGGATCGCTTCTTCGAGATCGTGAGTCACGAAGATGACGGTGGGGCGTTCGGCCTCCCACAGTCGGAGGAACTCCTCCTGCTGGATCGCCCGTGTCTGCGCATCAAGAGCCGCGAACGGCTCGTCCATCAGTACGACGCGGGGACTCTGTGCAAGGGTGCGTGCGATTGCGACACGCTGTCTCATTCCCTGTGACAGGTGGGTGATGTCGGAGTCGGCGAACTCTTCCAGCCGGACTCGGTGCAACCACTCGTCGCTGCGCTCTCGGCGTTCGGCACGACTCATTCCGCGAACCTCGAGTCCCAGTTCCACGTTGGCGCGCACGGTTCGCCAGGGGAGCAACGCGTCGCGCGCAAACAGAAAGGTCACGTCCTCGGGTGACGCGGTGACCTCCTGGCCGTCCAGTCGCACCGACCCTGTCCGTGGCCGGACCAGGCCGCCGGTCATCGAGAGTGCAGTGGTCTTCCCACACCCGGAGGGGCCGACGATGCTGAC
Source organism: Rhodococcus tukisamuensis NBRC 100609 (assembly GCF_001894985.1). GTDB lineage: Bacteria > Actinomycetota > Actinomycetes > Mycobacteriales > Mycobacteriaceae > Rhodococcus_G > Rhodococcus_G tukisamuensis. Next base: position 6,852 of record NZ_BCXG01000042.1, read on the forward strand.
GAATTCCGAGGGGGCGATGGACAGGTTGAAGTTCTCGAGGGCCCGCACCGGTCGGTCCCCGTGAATGAAGCTGTGGTGGATGTCCTGGAACTCCACGGACAACCCTCGGGCGGTCGCGGTCCCCGAATCTGTGCTGAGCATGGTCATTGAGAGCACCTCGTTCGTGTCAAGGCGGGCGGATGGAGGAGGACGGTCACTGGGCTCGCGCGTAGTTCGGGACCAGGGCCTCGTAGCTCACGGCTCCCTGCGGGACGAGACCCTGCTTCTCCGCGATGCCCACCATCAGTTCGATCGAGTCGCGCGGCACCTGGAACATCTGCTTCGTGTTCGGGAAGACCGTCTCCTGGAAGAACCGGATCGACTGTGCGGCGGCTTCCGGCATCTTCCCGTCGAAGCTGCCCTTGTTGAGTAGGGCCGCAGCCTCGTCGGGGTTGGCGTCGATCCACACCTTGCCGTCCCACTGCGCGGCGAGCCAGGCCTGCACGACTGCCGGCTGCGCCGCGGCATAGTCCTCACGCACGACGATCGCGCCGACAACCTGCCTGCTGAGCGATTCCGGCGTTCCGGGGTCGGCGAAGTTGACCAGCAGGCGACCGTCGGTCTGATCCGCGACGGCAAGGCTCGCGCCACGGCTGTAGCCCAAGTACGCGTCCAGTCGGCCGGCCTTGACCTGGGCGATGGCCGGTGAGATCTGGCCGACACCGACTCGGGTCACGTCACGCTCGGGGATTCCGGCGGCATCGAGAGCCATGAGGAGTTGCTGGTCTGCGCCTGCGCCGAGCGCCGTAACGCCGATTCGCTTGCCGCGCAGCGCTTTCATCTTCTCGTCGAACGATGCGCCTTCGTCTGGCCAGGAACCCGGCCCGACGACGACCGAATAGGTGTTCGCCGGCACTCGGAGGCCGACCACGACGGGCCGCTGGCCAGGCGTGGAGTTTGCGAACGCGTTGATCGCGAGCGTGATGTCGGTCATGCAACCGGTCATCGCCCCGGATGCGAGCAGCTGGTTGGCCTGTACCGCGCTCGACGGAAAGAGCAGATCAGGCACCGAGAGGTTGTAGCCGGCGAACTGGTCCCGGTTCTTGTTCACCACGTCGACCAGGAAGTTGTCACCGGGCGCGGATCCCACGACGAACTTCGTGGAATCGGGCAGCGCGTTCGGCGCCAGGCCGCCGGTGGGCGCGCCAGTCGCGCCTGCGCTCGAGTTGTCACTGCACCCCGCGAGCAGTGCACCCACCCCGACGGCGGCAACGCCCATGCCGGCCATCGTCAGGAACTCGCGACGGCTCGACCCGGCGCCTGCCGCGGACGCGGGGGACCGTCCGGCGGATCGGGGCAGTTCGAAGGGGAACTTCATGTGTATGTGGCTCCTGATTCGGAATTCGGGTCGAGCGACGACAGTGGGGCGGTTCCGGCGTAGTCGGCTGAGAATCATTCCTGGAGTAGAGCTTTCGGCAGGTGCAGTCAAAAGGCCGTCGGTGACGGCCCCTCGAAATGCGGCTCGAGAGCGACTTGCTCAGGATGTGACCTCCGTTACATGAATACTCACGGCCCGGAGACGGTGCGTCAAGAAATCTCGGGGGTCCCGCCCGTTATCACCCCGATAGGCAACGCGCACTTGTGCTCGGGTACGGCAAAAGCCCAGCCTCTTGAGAGCAGCCGACGCGGTACGTGAACCCGCCCTCAGCCTGGCGGTGGCGCGCGAATCCGAACGCCGAGTGTGGTTCGAGTCGAGTTGCCCCGAGCACCTGGTGTCGGCGGCTGCCCCACCAGCCGGATCAGTGAAGGAACGATCGCCAATGCCTCAGTCCCCAGGTTCTCCCGCCGGCGCCATCGGCTTCGACTTCTCTTCTCGCGTGGCCATCGTCACCGGCGCCTCGCGCGGCATCGGCGCCCGGATCGCGCTCTCGCTCGCCGAAGCGGGCGCAAGGGTGGTTCTGCACGGCCGCGATGCCGAAACTCTCGAGTCGGTCGCAGAGCAGGTTCGTGCACTCGGCAGCGAGGCGGTGACCGTCGCGGGGAACATCCGATCCGAGGAAACAGCAAAAGAGCTCGTCAGCGCGGCGATGGCTGCTTTCGGCCGCATCGACATCCTCGTCAACAACGCAGGCGGAAACTTCGCCAAGCGTCTGGAGGAGCTCTCGACGAACGCATGGAACGCGACCGTCGAGACCAACCTCGGCGGCGCGTTTCAGTGTGCGAAGGCATGCTGGCCGGTCTTCGCCGAGCAGGGGGGCGGTGTCATCGTCAACGTCGGCTCTGTCTCGAGCTCCTACGCCCACCCGCAGCGCGGCGCCTATGCCGCGGCGAAGGCCGGGGTGGTGTCGTTGACCCAGACGATGGCATGGGAATGGGCGGGGCAGAACATTCGGGTCAACTGTGTCGCTCCCGGAGCGATCCTGACCGATGCTTCCCGCTTCGCAGCTTCGGACACCGCAGACAAGATCGCGGCATACATCCCGCTCGGTCGTCTCGGAACCCCGACCGACGTCGCCAACGCCTGCATGTTCCTCTGTTCCGACGCGGCGTCGTACATCACCGGTGAGGTCCTCACGGTCGCCGGCGGGCCGCTCGCGTCGTCGCCGGTGGAGTTGCCGCCGCGGCCGTTGCTCGAGCAGGTCTGATGCCCGGGCTCGCGGCTGAACTGTCAGGTTGCGTGCCTTCCGAAGGCTCGGTCCGATCGCACCATGTGAATGGGACGCGAACAAGCACTCTCAACTCAGGGAAGTGAAGATGACTACTGTGCAGACGTCGAATGCTGATGTACTCGACATGGAACGCGAGATCTTCGCCGAGCAGCGTCGAAACAGACGCAATGCCTTTCAGGCGACGTGGGCGCTGCGTTTGCTGTGGCTCGGCCTGTTCCTCGGCGCTTGGTACCTTGCTTCGCATACCGGCCTCGTCGATCCGCTGTTCATCTCCACACCGGAGGACGTCGGGCAGGCGTTCGTCGTCCAGCTCACGGACAGCACCTTCTGGATCGACGTCAAGAGCACGTTCGGTGGGGCCATGGCCGGCCTCCTGATCGGGGCCTCCCTCGGCGTGCTCAGTGGTGTGATCCTTTCCCGCAGTGAGGTTCTCAACCGCGCAGCAGCACCCTTCCTGACGCTGCTGAACAGCCTCCCCCGGCCCGCGCTCGCCCCCATCTTCATCCTGTGGTTCGGGCTCGGGATGGTGCCGAAGGCGTTGGTCGCGGCCAGCATCGTGTACTTCGTGCTGCTCACCGCCACGGCGAGCGCGCTGCGCGGCATCGATCACGACATCGACATGCTCGCGCGCTCGATGTCGATGTCCGCATGGCAGCGGTTCGTCAAGATCGAGTTCCCGAGCGCGTTGCCGGCGATCGTGGGCGGCTTGCGGCTTGCCGCTGTCTACTCGGTGCTCGGAGCGGTTCTTTCCGAGATGGTCGGCGCCTACACCGGATTGGGGCAGCGACTCGTCACGATGACGAACAATTTCCAGGTTGCGGAGTCGTTCGCGGTGCTCCTTGCGATGGGATTGATGTCGATGCTTCTCGACGCGGGCATCTCGTTGTTCCAGAAGGTGGTACAGAAGCGTGCATGAGAACAGGCGGTGTGCATCGTGAATCTTCCCGTTGTCGTGACCGGCGGCGCCAGTGGTATCGGAGCGGCGCTGTGTGAGGCCATCACCACCACCAATCCGGTGGTCGTGATAGACCTGCAGGTCCCGAGTGAACCTGTCCTGGGTGTGACCTATCTGATCGGGGACGTGTCTACCCCCGAGGGGATCGACGACATAGTCGGGCAGTTGCGCGCACAAGGAGTTGACCGCATCCACGGCCTGGTCCACTGTGCCGCGACAGGTCACTTCGAGCCCTTCGCGCAGACTCCACGGGCATCGTGGGAACGAGTCCTCCAGGTCAACCTGCACGGCACCTTGGCGGTGACGCAGGCGCTGCTACCCCTCGTTGACGACGGCGGACGGATCGTCCTGTTCTCGTCCGGCACAGTGTTCAAGGGGCCGGGCGCCGCCGCGGTCTATGCGGCGTCGAAGGCAGGTGTCATCGGATTCGCACGGTGCCTGGCAGAGGAGGTCGGCTGCCGGGAAGTCACCGTGAACGTGATCGCGCCAGGCCTCGTGATCACGCCGCTGGCAGCGTCCATCGCCGCTACCGAAGCGAGCAACATCGCGACGCGAGCGATCAAGAGAGCCGCCACCCCCGCGGACTTCGTGGAACCCGTCCGCTTCCTCCTGTCGCCCGGAGCGTCGTTCGTGACGGGCCAGACCCTGGTGGTGGACGGCGGCTCGATTCGGCATTGAGGGTCCAGTCCGTGCCACCGGTGTCGACGTGACGAGGCCGGTGGCACGGATACTTTCGGACACCGTAGAACGATGAACTGAACAAGTGACCGCTTGTCTAGCAACGAGACCCGGGTTTCGGCGCCGTTCTCGCAGGCCCTACTCTGGCGCTTGCCCCGCCGATGTGTGCCACGACACACCGGCCGGCCGACGCGTATTCAGTGGGTGCCGGTGGGCCCCGACGACACGAGGTGCTTCGACTTTGAGATTCGAACAGTTGCGGTATCTAGAGGCCGCATTGAGAACCGGATCGTTCCGGCAGGCGGCCAAGGAGGTCGGTGTCACGCAGCCGACGATCACAACCCAGGTCCAGCGTCTCGAGGAAGACCTGGGTGTGGTTCTCGTGCTCCGCGGGGCCAACGGGGTGCGCGCGACCTATGCCGCAGAACGCATCCTCCCGCATGCCCTCGCAGTCATGCGGGCAGAGAACGCGCTGCGCCAGGAAGCCAGCGCGATCGACAATCTGAAGATCGGGAGCATCAGGTTGGCTGCGGTCTCCACGGCCAGCCTGACCCTGCTTCCCGACGTCGTGAAGCTACTGCATCGCGAGCACCCCAACATCCGCTTCGAAGTGACCGAGGGTGGATCGGAGATGGTCCGCCGTGGTGTCTCGACCGGACACTTCGACATGGGACTGCTGAGCACGCTCAAGGGCGACGACTGCAATGCCGACACCCTTCAGTACATCGACCTGCTCACGGGGAGGCTCGTCCTGGCGATTCCCGAGGAGCATCCGCTGGCGCGCAAGGAGTCTGTCCAGGCATCGGACCTCGCCGGCCAACCGCTGATCTTCTTCTCGAAGGGGAGCATCCTGCGCGATGCGCTCGAGCGACTCGTCGAGGGCATCGAGATTCGTCCCGTCTACTTCACGGACAGCGCCGAGACCTCCATCCGCATGGTCAAGGCCGGGGTCGGTATCGCGATCGCGAACACGGTCGCACCGTCCACCGTCAGCGGCGACGGCGTCGTGCTGTCTCCGGTGTCTGCAGACTGGGCGGCCACACGGCTTGCCGCGGTGGTACGGAGGGGCGAAATGCGAAGCCCTGTAGTGCAGACCCTGCTCAGGCTCATCCGCCAGCAGGTTGCCGAGATCAACGGTGCGTAGAGTGCCGGGGTACTCGGGGCGCTGACTGCCCGGGCAGGACCGGCCGGGTACGGACGGCCGACGTATCGGCCTCGCCGGTGGGCGAGGCCGATACGCTCTTGTGCTTGTCAATCACAAATGTGTGGCTGTGTAACAGATTTGCGCCCGTGGGGCGCGGTCTCACAGTGCACGGCGCGCCAGGCTGAAGATCTGACCGGTGGGACCGCCGATGCGTTGCTGTGCCAACCAGCCGACCAGTTCCGCAACTTCGTAGGGCGATTTCACGCGTTCACTGGGGAGGCCTTCAGGGGCTTCGCCCACCGTGACGAGAGCCTCGGTGAGCTTGGTGGCGACCGGCCCCGGAATCACTTCGTTCACGTCGATTCCATGCTCCCAGACCTCGTCGGAAAGGGCCTTCATGAAATGGCTCATGCCGGCCTTGGACGAGCCGTAGGCGGTGAGCCCTCCCATGGGAGAGTGCCCGAGGCCCGACCCGATCATGATGATCCGGCCGCCGCCCGAATCGATCATGTGGGGGAGTACGGCACGCGACATGTTGAACGGTCCGATCAGGTTGAGCGCGATCACACCGGCCCACTCTTCCGGTTCCGCTTCCAGCACGGGGCAGGGCGCTCCGGTACCGGCATTGTTGACGAGTACGTCGATGCGGCCGAATGTGTCGAAGGCCGAGCGGGCAACATCGCTGCATGCGCTGTACTCGGCGACGTCGCACGGCACGACGAGGGCCTTTGAGCCGAGCGCTTCCACCTCGGCGGCCACGGCCTGCAGTTCCGATGTGGTTCGGGAGGCCAGGACGACGTTGGCGCCCGCACCGGCGAGCTGGAGCGCGCACGCTCGACCGATTCCTCGTCCTGCCCCGGTGACCACCGCGACCTTGTCCGTAAGGTCGAACGCGTCGTCCTTGCTTGCTGTTCTACTGATCATGAAGAATGCCCTCGCTGTAGGTTTGGTCGGCCTGGTCGGTGCTAGGCCCGGGCAAATGGCGGCACGATGTCTTCGTAGGACACCGTGCCCTTTTTGAGCATGCCCAGTTGGTCCATGACGTCCGCCACGTGCTCGATTCCGCCGCGAGTCACCTTCCAGTTCGGGCTGACTTTCGGGAAGGCACGATCGACCATGAAATCGATTGCCTTGCCGGCCTCCACGGGTGCCTCGTTGTTGAAGGTTCCCGCGTTGAGGAGTGCCGCGGCGGCCGCTCGATTCTTCTCGATCCACGTCTTGGCATCCCACTGTGCAGCGAGCCAGGCATTGGCGACATCTTCGTGCGCTTCGGCATTGTCTTCTCGCATGACCAGCGGGCACACCTGGAGGGCGCTCAACAATTCGGGTGTGTCGCCGCCGCTGAAGTCGATCAGCATCTGCCCTTGGACCTGGGTGGCCACCGACAGTCCCGAACCGTAGGTGAAACCCACGTAGGCATCGAGCCTGCCGTTCTTGATCTGTGCAATTGCGGCGGGTATCTGCCCGACGGCCACCGCCGTGATGTCACCGCGTTCCATCCCGGCTGCCTTGAGGGCCAGGTCCAACTGGCGATCGGTTCCCGCGCCGATAGCGGTGACGCCAATCTTCTTGCCCTTCAGGGAGCCCATCTTCTCGACGAAGCCGGCGCCCTGGTCGGGCCAGCTTCCCGGACCCACAATCATGTTGTAGGTGTTTACCGGCATGCGCATGCCGACGATGACCGGCCGGTTTCCCTTCTGGCCGTTGGCGAAGCTGAGCATGGCGAGCATGGTGTCCATTGCTGCGCCCTCGATCGCACCGGCACTGACCATCTGCATGCCCTGCACAACGCTCTGCGGATAGATGAACTTCGGGACCTCGAGGTTGTACGGGGCGAACTGGTTCTGGTCGACATTGACGACGTCGATCAGGAAATTGTCACCCGAGGACGACCCCACGGTGAACGGGGTCGGTGTGGCCAGTGCACCTTCTGCCTTCGTGCTCGCCCCGCCAACTGCTTCGTTGCCGCCGCAGGCGGCGAGCAGTGAGCCGGCGCCAATGGCCAGCACCCCTGCGCCGGCAAACTTGAACAGGTTTCGCCGACTGGTCGCCGGCCCGATGGCCGCGCCGCGCGTTCGTCCGATGGATGCTGTGCGGTCAAACTCTCTGGTCATCATTACTCCCTAGGCTCGTTACATCAGGGGCAGACAGAATCAAAGATCTCGTCCGAGTCGGTGTGCCGAACCCAGACGTGCCGGACCGTGTCCGCGCCCGGCGGGTCGACCAGTGGTCGCCGGCGACGGTGCAGGCCGCGGCGGAGTCGAGACGCCGGCAACGCGCCCTGGCGCGGCAGGTGGTCAGCTAGAGGTCGAGCACGATTCGGGATCCGGCGGCGCGCGAGACGCAGATCATCATCGTCTTGTTGTCTTCCCGTTCGCGCTCGGTGAGTACGGAATCCCGATGATCCGGAACACCTTCCAGCACCGCGACCTCGCAAGTTGCGCACGTTCCTTCCATGCACGAGGCCAGGACCGGTACGCCCACCTCCTCGAGCGCCGACAGTATGCTCTGGCCGGGATTCACAGTGACGGTCATGCTGCTTTGCATCAGTTCGACCTCGAACGAATCGTCACCGGCGCTCGAGTCGACACTTTTCGGGGAGAACCGTTCGATGCAGAGGGCATCGGACGGCCAGGACGATCGGCACCGGTCCTCGACCGCCCGGAGTAATGCCTCGGGCCCGCAGCAGTAGACCAAGGTATCTGTATCAGGTTGGCCCAGAGCCGAATTCAAGTCGATCACGCCGACCTCGTCCTGAGGGTAGAGTCGCACGCCGGCGCCGTCGATCTCCAAGAGTTTCTCAGCGAACGCCATCGACCGACGTGACCGGCCTCCGTAGTGGATGGACCACCGCGCACCGGCCTTCGCGGCCGCCGAGACCATGGGCAGCATCGGCGTGATGCCGATGCCGCCTGCGATGAAGACGTAGTTGGGGGACGGGCGAAGTGGGAACAGGTTTCGCGGGCCCCGCACTGCCACCGAGGATCCCACGTGCAGTTCCTCGTGGATCTGCAGCGACCCGCCCCGGCCATCGGCCTCGCGGAGTACGGCGATTCGCCAACAACCTCGGTCGGAGGGGTCGCCGCAGAGTGAGTACTGACGAATGACGGACTCGGACAAGACGATCTCGATGTGCGACCCCGGGTCCCAGGCAGGAAGATCGCTGCCGTCGGCGTTGCGAAACTCGAGCTCGACGATCTCCTCGGTGAGCGCCGACCGGTGAGTCACGACGACAGTCAGTTCTTCTTCATTGAATGAGTTGCGCACGGAACCCTGCTTTCCAGAGATCGATCGATCTTCGTGCATCAGTCCCGGTGCACCGTAATGGCTCCGGAGGGACAGATCCGCTCCGATTCGGCCACTCCTTCGTACTCCTCGGGGAGGACGTTCTCCCGAAGCGTGAACACCAGGCCGTCGTCTTCTGCCTGATCGAAGATGCCCGGCTCGCGTCCGACACACAGTCCCGCAGCAATGCACTTCGTGTTGTCTGCAATCACCCGAATCAAAACCGCTCCTTCGTCGCTGTGGCTTGGTCCGGTCGCTACCACGCGACCGGGAATTCGTGGAGTCCGTAGAAGGCCGAGTCGTCCTTGAACCGGAGCTCGCTGATGGGCTTGGCCGACCGGAGAGTCGGAATCACGTCGAAGACGGTCTCGAGTACAACTTCCAGCTCCATGCGGGCGAGGGCCTGCCCGAGGCACTGATGAACTCCGTATCCGAAAGTCATGTGCTGGCGAGCTTCGCGCCGTCCGACGTCGAGTCTGTCCGGGTCGGGGAACACGGACTCGTCTCGGTTCGCCGCGGACACCGCCGCGATCAGGCCCTCTCCCGTCGGGATCGTGTGGCCGGCGATCTCGATGTCCTCGACAGTCAGGCGCATAGCATTGCTGTGTGTCACCGAGGTGAAGCGGAGCAGTTCTTCGATCGCGTTGGTGACGGAAACCTCTCCGGAGGTGATTCGGGCGAGCTGTTCTGGATTCTCCAGGAGGGCCAGTGTTCCCAGTGTGATGACGTTGGCGGTGGTCTCATGGCCGCCGAGGAGGAGCAGATTCGCGTCCATCACCGCTTCCTCGCGGGTGAGCGCGCCACTGGCGACGTGTTCGGCCAGGAAGCTCATCACGTCGTCCCGAGGGTCGGCAGTTCGCAGGTCGATCAGCTCGCCGAGGTATTCGAGCAGTTTGTCGGTGGCCTCCGTGACCTCCGCAGGTGACGCCGTGCGCGAGATCCGCACGGCGCTCTGCACCTGGAAGAACTCGTGGTCCTGATACGGAACGCCGAGAAGTTCGCAGGCCACCGTCGACGGCACCACCAGGGAGAACTCGTGGAAGAAGTCGACCGGTGGCGTCTGCGCGACGAGATTCTCGAGGAGTCCTCTCACCAACGTCTTCACGGTGGGGCGCAGGGCCTCGACACGGTTGACGGTGAAGAAGGGGATGAGCAACCGGCGACGCCGGCTGTGATCGGCCCCGTCCAGTCGCTGGAGGGATTCGTCCTGCATCTTGGCTGCTTGATCCGACTCGGAGAGAAAAGGGAAGTTCGGACGTTTCGTCTGGGCGCTGAGCGACGACGACCGCAAGACAGTCCGGATGTCCTCGTATCGCGTGAGCAGCCATGCGGAACGGCCGTCCCAGAGACGAACCGGTGCGACCGGCTGTGTGTCTCGTAGATCCCCGTACGCCGTGGGTGCGGAGAACGGGCAAGTCCGCTGCATCGGGAATTCGGGAGCCGGAACGGGTGAAGCCATGGCTTACCTCCACATTTTCATGGGATCGGTGTGACGACGGTCTCAGTGATACTTGTGCCGGTCGGCGGAAGCGTCAATGAGTCGCCGCCTGTCGAGTCGTTATCACCGCGATAGCCGCCGAATGCTTGCGTGACTCCGGAAGTGGCTGCCGCCGAGCTGATCTCGACCGGTCCGGCGGTCGCCTGACTCGGTGGAGCGCGCAGCGGGGTGAGGCTCCGCCGGCCGGCGTCGGCCGACAGGTTTCGGGCGTCGCAGGGCTGGAGGCGTACGGCGGGTGGGCGCAGTGCGTCGTGTCCGGTGTTGCCGCCGCGCATTCGAATCGACATATCCAGCAATATGTTTCGTCCTAGATTGCAATCTGGCGGCTATCGCGGTTGAAAGGTTGCGCACCCTTCCGTCGGCAATGTCCGGCAAGGAGACTGCACTCGTCACCGTTCGCATTGTGACCACCGTCACGATGCCTGAAGGAAGGCTCCAGATGATTCGCCTGAAGCTATTGGCGAGCCTTGTGCTCCTGTCGACTGGAATCACTGCTTGCGGCGGTGCATCCGGTCAGAGTGCTGACGGCTCACCGGCCGAGATCCACATCACCATCGGATCCGGTCTGCCCTACGCGCCCTTGACGATCATCAAGCAGAAGCGCGTCCTGGAGACGGCATTTCCCGAGACCCGGCTCGTGTGGGACGAGGGCGTGAGCGGGGGCGCTGCGACCCGCGACGGCATCCTGTCGGGCAAGGTCCAGGTTGGTGTCACGGGAATCGCGCCCTTCGTCATCGGGGTCGACAAGGGTGTGCCGTGGAAGGTCCTCGGGTCCATGGGCCAGATCGGCATCAGCATGGTCTCCAGCGATCCGGAGATCCGGTCCATCGAGGACCTTGACGCGTCCGGCCGGCCGATCTCTGTGCCCTCGCCGGACTCTGGCCAGGCCATGGCGCTCAAGTCGCTCGCCCAGACGAAGCTGGGGGATGTCAAGGCATTCGACGACCAGCTCTCACCGATGCCACATCCGGACGCTTATCAGGCGTTCCTCACCGGAACGACGGGTGCGGCGTTCATCGCGCCGCCGTTCCAGTACCAGCTTCTCGCGCGTCCGGACACTCACGAGGTGGCTTCGGCTGCGGACGCATTCGGGGCGATCACCTATTCGGCAATTGTCATGTCGGAGAAGTTCCACGACGAGAATCCGGTGTTCGCCGAGACCCTCTTCGCGGCATTGGCCGACGCCCTGCAGATGCTCCGTGAGGACCCGGACAAGGCGGCCGAGGTGCTCGCGAACGCCGATGAAGGCCGCGAGTCGGCCGCTACCTACGCCGAGTGGCTCCGACTGCCTCAGAACCACTGGGATGTCGCTCCCCGTGGATTCGGGGCGTCCGCCGAGTTCATGAAGTCCGTAGGACTGATCAAGTCGATTCCCTCGACCGAGCAGATGATGTTCTCCTCCGTCAGCGAGGTCGGGCAGTGATCGCACCGGTCATTTCCGCCGAGGCGGTCAGCATTCGATACGAGTCGCGAGATCGGGACTCTCACCTCGCCGTCGACGACGTCACGTTCGAGGTCAGGCAGGGCGAACGGTTCGTTCTGCTCGGTCCCTCCGGCTGTGGCAAGACATCGCTTCTCATGTCGATCGCGGGATTCATCAAGCCGGTGTCGGGCAACCTGCAGGTCCGTGGCAAGCGCATCCTCGGACCCGGGCCCGACCGGGCCGTGGTGTTCCAGGACTTCGACCAGCTCTTCCCGTGGCGGACCGTGGTCGGCAACCTCAACTACGCGGCGAAGCTGGCGCTTGGCCTCCGTGGGGACGAGGCCCGACAGCGGAGTCTTCGCTACCTGGAGTTGGTCGGCATCCGTGACGCTGCCGATCGCTACCCGCACCAGCTGTCGGGGGGGATGAAGCAGCGAGCAGCCATCGCCCGGGCGTTGTCCGTGGAGCCGGCACTGTTGCTGCTCGACGAGCCGTTCGGCGCGGTCGACGAGATCACCCGCACCAACCTGCAACGCGAACTCGTGAGGATCTGTGACAGCGAATCGATGACCGTCATCATGGTGACCCATTCCATCCCGGAGGCGGTCTACCTTGCAGACCGGGTCATGGTCATGTCCAGTGGCCCGGGGCGCATCCAGGAGATCGTCGACACGTCGGCAATCGACGGTTTCGGCCACCCCGAATTCGGATCGACGGTCGAGCAGTTGAGACTCCTGCTCGAGGACGGCTCCACGCCGGCCGTTCGGAAGAACGCACAGGGAGCGCAGCGATGACCGCGACAGCACTCACTCCACCGCTTCCTCGGACCGCATCGTTCCGCCTCAGCGCGACCATGCGCCGCGTGGTCCTGGCCGTGGGGCTTGTCGCGGTATGGCAGGCCGCAATCTGGATCTTCCAGCCCTCGCCCCTTCTCTTTCCGTCGCCCGCCGACGTGGCTCGGGCGATCGTGGAGGCGTTCCAGTCCGGAGCGATCCTCGATGCGACCGCTTCCACGCTGCGAATCCTCGGAATCGGTACCGGACTGGGACTGGTCATCGGTCTGACGCTGGCTACCCTTGCCGTGCTGTCACGGTGGATGGACGATCTCTTGTCTCTCGTCGTGTCGATCATGAATCCACTGCCCTCGATCGCAATCCTCCCCCTTGCAATGATCTGGTTCGGCCTGACCCCGACCGCGATCGTGGTGGTCATCTTGAACTCGACCATCTGGCCGATCGCCCTGAACGCAAGCATGGGGTTTCGGATGGTCAGCACCACGCTGCAGCGGTCCGCCCGGACGATGGGCATCAAAGGTGTGCGGATGGTGGTGCAGGTCCTCTTTCCCGCATCACTGCCTCATCTGTTGACGGGTGTCCGGATCGCCTGGGCCTTCGGGTGGCGGACGGTGGTCGGCGCCGAACTCGTCTTCGGTGCGGCCGGCGGCACCGGAGGCCTGGGCTACTTCATCAACCAGGCGCGGTACTTCCTCGACACGGATGCGGTCTTCGCCGGTCTGGTCGTGATCTCCGCCCTGGGTCTGGCGATCGAATTCGGATTCGGGCGCATCGAGCGCCTCACGATCGAGCGCTGGGGCATGGCGAAGGTCGGCTGACCCTCACGGGAGAGCCCCGCTGGGTGTGTTGACGCGCCCAGCGGGGCTTGCTGCTGTGCGGGCAGCGCCCACGCGCCGTGCTTCGCCGATGTCGGCGGGCAGCCCTTCACGCGGTTCCAGGTTTCGAGTAACCAATTGGTGTGCAACCTGTTTCGTGCCGGTAGTCGCCCCCAGCGTGCCGTCGACGGACTCGCCAAGTCATTCGGCGGCCGGCGCCGTCGTGGCGCCGATAGGTGATGCGTATCACGGGACAAGGTCCTTGGGTCTTCCCTGGAATGTGATCTCGATCAACACTTGGCACACGCAATTCACTTCCGTATCCGTGGCGCTCGTAGTCCACGTCATTCGAACAGGGGGGTCCTCCTTGTCAGTCGATTCGATGCCATCCACCTCAGTTGCTGCGCAGATCCTGACGGCGATCGGGGAGACTCGCGCGGCGGGAGGAGTGGTCATTCCAGAGGCAACGGCCAAGTACCTCTTAGGCCAGTTCGGGGTGAGTGTCCCCCGGGGCCTGACCGTCGAGGAAACCTCTTCGGTTCCGTCGAGCCTGACGCCGCCGCTGGTACTCAAGGCGGTGTCGCCGACGCTCGTTCACAAGTCGGATGCCGGCGGTGTCCGGGTCGGGCTGCGCCACGACGAACTCGCCGAGGTCGCCGACGACATGCGGCGGCGCCTGGCGGAACTCGGCCACACGACCGCCGGCTTCCTGGTCGAGGAGATGGCACCGAAGGGCCTCGAGGTCGTGCTGGGTGCCGTCCGCACCGAAGGGCTCGGCTGGGCGGTGATGGTCGGGCTCGGGGGCATCTTCGTCGAGGTCCTCGAGGACGTCGCGTTCGGGCTCGCGCCGCTGACCCGCGGCCAGATCCGTGCGATGCTCGACGAACTGCGTGGAAAGGCGCTCCTCGGCGGCGTGCGCGGCGGCGCCCCCGTCGACATCGACAGCCTTGTCGAGGTGGTGTACGCGCTGGCAGAACCCGGTGGGCTCCTGGCCTCCCTGCCCGACGACGTGGTGGAGATCGACCTGAACCCGATCATCGTGTCGGCGCACGGTGCGGTCGCGGTGGACGCGCGCTTCGTCCTTCGCGAGGCGGGATCGGCCGACGCCGCGAAGGAGGCCGCAGCGACCGGTTCCGCTGCCGGAATCGAGCTGTACTGCAAGGGATTCGACCGTCTGATGGAACCGCAGGCCGTCGCCGTTCTCGGCGCGAGCGGGCGGGGAACCACCGCGGGCAATCTGTTCATCCGTAACCTGAAGCAGTTCGGGTTCGCGGGCGAGATCATCCCGGTGCACCCGACCGCCGACCTCGTCGAAGGTCTGCCGGCGGTCGCCTCACTCGGCAACCTGCACCGCGTCGTCGACTACGCATATGTCGCGCTGCCGGCCGGTTCGGTGGCTCCGGTGCTGGCGGAGGGGCGTGACCGGGTCGCCTTCGCCCAGGTCATCTCAAGCGGATTCGGCGAAACGCACGAGGGCATCGAACTCGAGCGTGAGCTCATTGCGACTGCCCGTGCGGCCGGGATCCGGTTGATCGGACCCAACTGCCTTGGCGCCCACTCGACTTCGGGTCGGCTCTCGTTCATCCCCGATGCGCCGGCAGTCCCGGGCTCCATTTCGGTGGTGTCGCAGAGCGGCGGGTTGAGCGTGGACATCCTGCGGCTGGGGGAGGCGAGAGGAGTCGATTTCCGTGGCGTCATCAGCATCGGAAACGGCGCAGACGTCTCGGCCGGCGAGCTTGTCGAGTTCTTCCTCGGCGACCCGGCGACGTCGGTGGTCGGCCTGTACCTCGAATCTCTGTCCTCCGGACGCGAGGTGCTCGAGGTGCTGAGCCGGTGCGAGACGAGCAAGCCGGTGGTGCTGTTGGCCGGTGGTCGCACCGCCGACGGCGCGCGGGCGGCGACCAGCCATACCGGCGCGCTCAGCGGCAACCACCGGCTGTGGCCCGCGCTCGCCCGGCAGGCCGGCGTCGTCCTGGTCGACACCCTCGACGAGTTCGTCGACGCACTTCACGTGTTCGACGTGTGCGACGAGGCTGTGCAGACGACGGGCAGCGACGTGGTCCTGTTCGGCAATGGCGGCGGCGCGAGCGTGCTGGCCGCCGACACCCTCGATCGCGTCGGCATGACCACGCCGAAGCTGCCGCAGACCGCGATCGACGAGCTGAACAGCCTCGGCCTGCCGCCGGGCAACGGACTCGAGAATCCGATCGATGCCCCGGCCCCCACCCTGGCAGTGGACGGCGGTGCGGTGGTGGAGAAGATCCTGCGAACCGCTCTCGCGCACAGCTCGCCCGCCGCGGTCATCTCGCACTTCAACGTCGGCATCATCGTCAAGAACCTCGGAGCGACCCACGGCGACGTGCCGGCCGCGATCATCGACGCGATCGTGCGTGCACGGGATGCGGCTGAGCACAAGTGCCATCACATCCTGGTCCTCAAGACCGACGGCAAGGCCGACACGGACGCCCAGATCAAGGTCTACGAGGCGCGCGCACGGGCGGCCGGGATCCCGGCGTTCCGCGATCTGGAGAGTGCTGCGCGCGCGACGCAGGCACTGCTGCGGCGCCGGCGTCTCGAGGACGTCGACCAGGGCGACGACAACGCTCGGGTGCTACTCACCTCGGCCAGAAAGGGCAACACCAATGACAATTGAGAACCTGCAAGAAGAGACGCTCGGACCCGAGGCCCGGCACATCGAGCGGCGGAACGCCGCCCTGGCCATGGGCGGGCCGAAGAAGCTGAAGCAGCGTGCGGAGGCGGGCGTCCTGAATGCCCGCGAACGGGTAGCTCTCCTCTTCGACGAGGACACCTACCGCGAGACGGGGCTGTTTGCGACGTCGGCAGTTCCGGCTGACCACAACCGCACTCCGGCGGACGGCAAGGTCACCGGAACCGGCGAGGTGGCGGGGCGCACGGCCGCGGTCATCGCGTACGACTTCACCGTCAAGGGCGCTTCCAGCAGCTCGGTGAGCAACAAGAAGATGCAGCACATGAAGGACCTGTCGCTGCGCTCCGGAGTGCCCATGGTGTACCTGGCGGAGTCGACCGGCGTCCGGATGCCGGACGTGATGGGCGGCATGGGCATGGGCAGCGGAAACGACCGCACCCGATTCCTTCGCCGCCGTGAAACTCCCTGGGCGTCAGCGGTGTTCGGCTACGCATTCGGCTCGGCCACCTGGCATTCGGTGTCCTCGGACTTCGTGGTGTTCCGTAAGGGCGCGGTCATGGCGGTCTCGAGTCCCGGTCTCGTCAGCCGCGCGACGGGCCAGGAAGTCGATGCGCAGGAGCTCGGCGGTTGGAAGCTGCACGCCCAGGTCACCGGGATCGCCGACGCGGTGGCCGACACCGACGAAGAGGCCATCGAGCTGGTCCGGAAGTTCCTGTCCTACCTTCCGTCCCACAACCAGGAGACCCCGCCGACAGCTCCGGTCCCTGCGGGTTCGGGATCGCGAGCGGCAGAGCTGCGGAACCTCGTTCCGGAGTCCCGGTCGAAGGTCTACGACATGCGGAAGGTGATTGCGTGTGTTGCCGACGACGACAGCCTCTTCGAGTTGAAGCCGCAGTTCGGCAAGAGCCTGATCACCGGTCTGGCACGCATCGACGGGCGCACGGTCGGCGTGATCGCCAACAACCCCATGTTCAAGGGCGGCGCAATCGACGGCGACGCCTGTGACAAGGCCACAAGCTTTCTCGTGCTGTGCGATTCGTACAACATTCCCATTGTGTTCATGGTCGATCAGCCCGGGTTCCTCATCGGGTTGGAGGCGGAGCGTAACAAGATCGCCGGCAAGGTCATCAACTGGATGAACGCGCTGTCGCTCGTGACCGTCCCGAAGGTCACCGTGATGCTGCGGAAGAACTACGGACAGGCCTTCGTCAACATGGGCGGGTCCGAAACGGCGGACGCGGTCGCCGCCTGGTGGTCCGCGGAGGTCAGCTTCATGGACCCGAGTTCGGCGGTCGGCGTGGTCTACGGCGTCGACCGCGATGCGAACCCGGAGGAGTACCAGGCCAGATTCGACGAGATGGCCCGCGATACAACGGCATACGACATCGCACGCGTGTACGGCGTGCACGAGGTGATCGATCCCGTCGACACCCGAGATTTTGTCGTCCACGCACTCAGCGCGAACTACCGACACCGCACCAACGGTATCGGTGAGCACCTGCTGAGCAACTGGCCGACCAGCTACTGAGAGGTGACGACATGACGCAGTATCCAGTGAGTGTGCTGATCGCCAACCGCGGCGAGATCGCCCGCAGAATCATCAAGACCACGAGCCGGCTCGGCGTGGAGTCCGTCGCCATCTACCATCCCGTCGACGCGGACCTCCCGTTCGTCCGGGAGGCAGATCGGGCGATCTGCATCGAGGACGCGAAGCCCCTCGGGACCTATCTCGACGGTGGACGGATCATCGAAACCGCAGTGGCTGCAGGGGTCACCGCGATTCATCCCGGCTACGGATTCCTTGCCGAGAACGCGGAGTTTGCCCGGGCCGTGATCGACGCCGGCCTGCTCTGGATCGGTCCCAGCCCCGAGGTGATCGAGGTGATGGGGGACAAGGTCACCGCCCGGCACGCCGTTGCCGCAGCGGGGGTGCCGGTCAGCGGCGGCACCGACAACGGACTGTCCTCAGTGGAGGACGCCCTCGTCCAGGCGGAGTCGATCGGCTTCCCGGTCATGCTCAAGGCGGCGGCAGGCGGTGGTGGAATCGGAATGGTCGTAGCGCACGACGGCGAGCAGCTAAGCAAGATGTTTGCCGGCACCCAGTCGATGGCAGAGCGTAGCTTCGGTTCCGGGAAGGTGTTCCTGGAGAAGTACATCTCCTCCGCCCGGCACGTCGAGGTGCAGGTACTCGGCCTGGCCGACGGGACTGTGCTCACGCTCGGCGAGCGGGACTGCTCTGTGCAGAGACGCCATCAGAAGGTCGCCGAGGAATGCCCGGCCCCACGTCTCGAACGCGCTGTGCGGGACCAGCTGAGTGCGGCGGCGATCCGCGCGGCCGGGGCCGTCGGCTACGAGAACGCAGGCACGGTGGAGTTCCTGCTGGACACCGTCACCGGGGAGTTCGTATTCCTGGAGATGAACACCCGCATCCAGGTGGAACATCCCGTCACCGAACTGACCTACGAGGTCGACCTCATCGAGCAGCAGCTGAGCGTCGCGGCCACCGGCGGAACCACGACCGAACTGAACACCGAGCCGCAGGGGCACTCGATCGAGTTCCGGGTCTGCGCCGAGGACCCGGTCAGGTTCTTCCCGGCGCCGGGAACGATCGAGCAGTGGCAACCCCCGTCGGGGCCGGGGATCCGGGTCGACAGCGGGTACGAGGCCGGCGACGTCGTCACCTCCAACTTCGATCCGCTTCTCGCCAAGTTGGTTGTGACAGCACCGAACCGGCCTGCGGTGATCGCCCTGGCGCAGACCGCACTGGATGCATTCGAAGTGACCGGAGTCGTGACGAACCTTCCCTTCCTCCGCAAGCTGGTCCGCTCCGAGGAGTTCGTCTCAGGGCAGTACGACACCACGATCGTTTCCACCATCACCAGCCGAGAACTTGCGGCAGCCAAGTCAGGAGCATGACGAAGATGACCGAGACAGTGCAGGCAGATCTCAGCGCCAATGTATGGAAGATCCTGGTCGCGGTCGGCGACCCGGTCGTCCCGGACGAGCCGTTGATGATCCTCGAGTCGATGAAGATGGAGATCCCGGTCATCTATTCCGACGCCGGGACGGTCGTGGCGATTCATGTGGACGAGGGTGCGAGCGTGAACCTCGGCCAACCGCTGCTCGAGATATCCGCGCAATAGGCCGAATACGCCGCCGCGGCTCCGGGGCGTGACCGATTCACCCTGCGTCAGTGGGTCTGGATCGACTCGTGCCAGCGCCTGATCCCCGAGGAGTGTCCGTGTCTCTACACGCAACCGTCGACCCGCGCCCCGCACCACCCAGGTCGTCGCGGATGTACCCGTGGGTCGTCTTCGCATTGGGTTTCGCTCTGATGTTGTCGGACTACATGTCTCGGCAGGTTCTCAGTGCGATCCTTCCGCTGCTGAAGGTCGAGTGGGGGCTGTCGGCGCGCCCCAGATGATCCTGCTCGGCATCGGTTCCTTCTTCGCTGCCGGCTCGTCCGGCCCGGTGACGGCACTCGTCGCGAGCCTGATCCACCCGTCGCTTCGGGCATCCGGATTCGGAACGCTGACCCTGGCATACACCTTCTTGGGAATGGCGCTGGGGCCCTTTGTCATCGGAGTTGTGGCCGACCAGGCGGGACTTCTGCGGGCGCTGCAGCTTGCTCCGCTGGTAGGCCTGATGACGGTCGCGGTCCTGTCGGTTGGACGGCGCCGGTATCCGACAAGCCTCCGAACGCTCGCTGCCCTGACGGGACCGGTCTCGATTCAGGGCGACCCCCGACAGGTCGATCTGTAATCACAAGAAGCGGCAGCGCCCCGCAGGCGCTGGCCGAACAGCCCCCACTATCGAAGGAGACTCCCATGTCCCTCTTTGACGTCTCAGACCGCGCCGAAAAGCTCCGGACGGATCTGCTCGAGTTCATGGACACGCACATCTACCCGGCCGAGGCCGTGTACGACGAGCAGATGCGTGAGTCCGGTGACCCGCACTTCCAGCCGCCCGTCCTCGAGGAGCTCAAGGCGGAGGCCCGCCGGCGTGGGTTGTGGAACCTCTTCCACCCGCACCCCGGCTACGGTCCGGGGCTGACCAATCTGGAGTACGCGCCGCTCGCGGAGATCATGGGGCGCAGCCTCATTGCGGCGGAGGTGTGCAACTGCAATGCCCCCGACACCGGAAACATGGAGGTGCTCCAGCTCTTCGGGACCGAGGAGCACCATGAGAAGTACCTCAAGCCGCTGCTCGACGGGACGATGGCGTC
>NZ_BCXG01000043.1 GCF_001894985.1 Rhodococcus tukisamuensis NBRC 100609
GGGGCCTCGGGCGCGGCCTCGGCGGCAGGCGCGGGGGCCGGTGCGGGCGCGGCGGCGGGCGCCGGCGCCTCGTCAGCGGCACCGATGATGCCGAGCTCGCCACCGATCTCGACGGTGTCGTCCTCCTGGGCGACGATCTTTGTCAGAACGCCTGCAGCGGGGGACGGGATCTCGGTGTCGACCTTGTCGGTGGAGACCTCGAGCAAGGGCTCGTCGACCTCCACCGTGTCGCCCTCCTGCTTGAGCCACCTCGTGACAGTTCCTTCGGTGACGCTCTCACCAAGGGCTGGCATCTGGACGGAGAAGGCCATGCTTTTGACTCCTCGACAGTTGTGTTCGGGTTGTTGAGTTTGTCGACTTGTGGTCGAAATCCATTGTGCAGTAGTGCCGACGTCACGGAACCAGTTGCGGTCGGGAAATACCCCGACGAACTCGACCCGGGACGGCGTCTGCCCATCCTTCCATTGATCGGTTCGGGCCGTCCGATGAGGGGCGTGCCACAGCTTCCTCATTTCGCGCACAGGAACTGCTGGCAAACTTGAGACCGGACCACGCAATCGGCATCGACGTCGGGCGAGGAGGGGAAATCGTGGGTTTGCTCAGCAAGTTCTCGAGGCGGCGACGCGGAGTCTCCGCGCGCGCCGACGCCGATTCCGACGCGCAGTACCTGGCGAACTGGGCGCACACGCACGTGGGCGTCGAGGCCTACGTCGAGCCGCAGACGACGGTCACGCCGGTCACCGTCGTGCTGGTGGCCACCGACGGGGAATGGACCCGCCGCCGCGTCGGTGGCGAACGCGGTGCCCGCCGGCTCGGCGAGGATCTCGGCATCCCCGTCTACGACGTGCGCAAGACCGGGTACCCGCAGCGGATGCGAGACCACGACGCCCGGCAGAAGATCCTGCGCAAACGCGCCCAGCAGGCCTGACGGCCCGTGCGCCTTTCCGGTAGGCACCGCTACCGGAAAGGCGCACAGGCGACGCCAGTCGCCTATCCGTTGTCGGCGATGTCCTCGAGCACGGCGATCATCGTCCGCACCGGCACACCGGTGCCGCCCTTGCCGGTGTACCCGAACGGGCCGCCCGAGTTGTAGGCCGGACCCGCGACGTCGATGTGTGCCCACTGGACGTCGTCCGCGACGAACTCCCGGAGGAAGATCGCGGCCGCGCACATCCCGCCCCACCGGTGGTTGGTGACGTTGGCGAGGTCGGCGACCTTCGAGTTCAGGTCGGCGCGCAACTCGGCCGGCATCGGCATGGCCCACGCGTTCTCGCCGATCTCCTGCGAGATGCGGGCGACCCGGTCGCGGAACTCGTCGGTGCCCATCACGCCGGGGGTGCGGTTGCCCAGCGCCACCATCTGGGCGCCGGTCAGGGTCGCCGTGTCGATCAGGTAGTCGGGCTTGTCTTCGCAGGCCCGCACGATCGCGTCGGCCAGGATCAGCCGGCCCTCGGCGTCGGTGTTGATGACCTCGACGGTGGTGCCGCCGTACTGGGTCAGCACGTCGCCGGGCCGCTGCGCGGTGCTCGACGGCATGTTCTCCGCCATCGGCACGGTCGCGGTCACGTTGACCTTCAGTCCGAGTTTCGCGGCCAGCACCACGGTCGCGATCACGGCGGCCGCGCCGCCCATGTCGGAGGTCATGGCCTCCATGCCGGCGGCGGGCTTGATGGAGATTCCGCCGGTGTCGAAGGTCACGCCCTTGCCGACGAGCGCGACGGACGGGGCCGACTTGCGGGCCGCGCCGGTGTAGGTCATCCGGACCAGCCGGGGCAGCCGCGAGGAGCCCTTGCCGACGCCCATGATGCCGCCGTAGCCGGCCTTGTCGAGCGCCTTCTCGTCGAGCACCTGGACCTTGAGGCCGGCCTCGGTGCCCAGGGTCTTCGCGCGGGCCGCGAACTCGGCCGGGAACAGGTGGCTGGGCGGGGTGTTCACGAACTCGCGGGCGGTGGCGACGGCCTCGCCGATCGCGAGCGCCCGCGCCAGCACGTCCTTGACGGCCTTGGTCCGGGGCGACTCGACGAGGAACTCGACGCGGGCGACCGGCTGTCCGTCGGCGCCGGGCACGGACTTCGACTTGTACGAGGTGAACGCGTAGGCGCCCAGGTAGAAGCCCTCGGCGGCGGCGCCGAGGTCGAGCGAGGACAGGGTGGTCGCGGCGGTCCCCGTCCCGGTCAGCGCGCGGGCGGCCGCACCGGCGGACCGGCGGACCTGCTCGGCGTCGACGTCGTCGGCCTTGCCGAGGCCGACCGCGAGGATGCTGGTGACGCCGGCGCCCTCGGGCGCCGGGACCCGGGTGACCTCCTCGGGGCGGCCGGTCGCGCCGACCGCCGTCAGGTGCGCGAGCACCGCCTCCACGGTCGCGTCGTCGAGCGCCTCGCCGACCGACGGCTCGGGGCCGTCGGGGCCTGCGGTGAGCCCGATGACCAGGACCTCCGCGCGGGCAGAGATCTTGCCGGCCAGCGCGAGGGCGGGGCCGAGCGGGGTTACGGGGGACAGGGCGGCACTCACGGGTGCACTCCTTCGTCAGGGGGTGGACAACTGCCCGACACCTTAGTTCGGTGGGCGGGGCGTTCGCCGTGGCCGTGACCCCCGACGCGGTCCGCTAGCGTTAACGCCCATGACAGACGCCGACCTCCTGCAGGGACCCCTCCACGCTGTGCACACCGAACTCGGTGCGACCTTCGCGCCGTTCGGCGGCTGGCAGATGCCGGTCTCCTACGCCGGCACGGTTGCCGAGCACACCGCGGTTCGCGAGACGGTCGGCGTGTTCGACGTCAGCCATCTCGGCAAGGCCCTGGTCTCGGGCCCCGGTGCCGCCGACTTCGTGAACGCCAAGCTGACCAACGACCTCGGCAAGATCGGGCCGGGTCAGGCGCAGTACACGCTGTGCGCCACCGAGGCGGGCGGCGTCGTCGACGACCTCATCGTCTACTACGTCAGCGACGACGAGGTGTTCCTCGTCCCCAACGCCGCGAACACCGCGGCCGTGGTGGCGGCGCTGGCCGCGGAGGCCCCGGCCGGGGTGACGGTCACCGACCACCACCGCGACTACGGCGTCCTGGCCGTGCAGGGGCCGCGGTCCGCGGAAATCCTTGCCGCGCTGGGCCTTCCGTCCGGCATGGACTACATGGCCTTCGAGGACGCGGTCTTCGAGGGCGCGCCGGTGCGGGTGTGCCGCACCGGGTACACGGGCGAGCACGGCTACGAGGTGCTGCCCACCTGGGACGGCAGCGAGTCGGTGTTCCGGGCGCTGGTGGCCGCGGTCCGCGAGGCCGGCGGCGAGGTGGCCGGGCTCGGCGCCCGTGACACCCTGCGCACCGAGGCCGGCTACCCGCTGCACGGGCACGAGCTGTCCACCGAGATCTCGCCGCTGCAGGCGCGGTGCGGCTGGGCCATCGGCTGGAAGAAGCCGCAGTTCTGGGGCCGGGACGCGCTGGTCGCGGAGAAGGAGGCCGGCCCGGCCCGCAAGATGTGGGGGATCCGGGCGCTCGACCGTGGCGTGCTGCGGCAGGGCCAGACCGTGCTCCGCGACGGGGCGCCGATCGGCGAGACCACCTCGGGCACCTTCTCGCCGACGCTCAAGGTCGGGATCGCGTTGGGCCTGCTGAACTCCGACGCCGAACTGGCGGCGGGGGACGTGGTGGAGGTGGACGTCCGCGGTCGCGCGCTGCGCTGCGAGATCGTCAGCCCTCCGTTCGTCCCACTGCACACCCGGTGAGCTGACGTCGGCGCGCCGTACGCCGCGAGAATGGCGTACGGCGCGTTCGCTAGGATCGCCGCATGACTGGTGTCCTCGAATTCACGCACGTCGCCCACCCCTCGCCCGTCTCCGCGGACGAGCGCGCCCGGGTGTTGGCGAACCCCGGATTCGGGAAGTACTTCACCGATCACATGGTCACCATCGACTACACCGAGGGCCTGGGCTGGCACGACGCCACCGTGCAGCCCTACGCGCCGATGCAGATCGACCCCGCGGCCATGGTCCTGCACTACGGTCAGGCCATCTTCGAGGGCCTCAAGGCGTACCGGCAGCAGGACGACACCGTCGCCTCCTTCCGGGTCGCCGCGAACGCCGAGCGTCTGCGCGCCTCGGCGCAGCGAATCGCCATGCCGGAGCTGCCCGACGACCTGTTCCTCAACTCGATCACCGAGCTGCTCGCGGTGGACAAGGACTGGGTCCCGGTCGCGGGCGGCGAGGCGTCGCTGTACCTCCGGCCGTTCATGATCGCGACCGAGGTGGGCCTCGGGGTGCGGCCGGCCAACCGGTACCGCTACCTGCTGATCGCCTCGCCGGCGGGTGCCTACTTCCCGCAGGGCGTCAAGCCGGTCAGCGTGTGGCTGTCCACCGAGTACGTGCGGGCGGCCCCGGGCGGCACCGGCGCGGCGAAGTTCGCGGGCAACTACGCCGCCTCGCTGGTCGCCCAGGCGCAGGCGGCCGACGAGGGTTGCGACCAGGTGGTCTGGCTCGACGCGACCGAGCGCCGCTACGTCGAGGAGATGGGCGGGATGAACCTGTTCTTCGTCTTCGGTTCGGGGCCCGACGCGCGGCTGGTCACCCCGGAGCTGTCCGGCTCCCTGCTGCCGGGCATCACCCGCAACTCGCTGCTCACGCTGGCCGCCGACGCCGGGTTTGCGGTGGAGGAGCGTCGGATCAGCACGGACGAGTGGCGCGAGAAGGCGGCCTCCGGCGAGATCACCGAGGTGTTCGCGTGCGGCACCGCTGCCGTCATCACCCCGGTCGGTCGGGTCAAGTCCGCGGCCGGTGAGTTCACCATCGGCGGTGGCGAGCCGGGCGCGGTCACCATGGCCCTGCGCGACACTCTCACCGGGATCCAGCGCGGTACCTTCGCCGACATCCACGGCTGGATGAGCACGCTCGCCTGATCGGTCACACACCCGCGGCCCGCAACCGAATGGTTTGCGGGCCGTCGGCGTTTCCGGTGCCGGCGTGGGGTGGGCCCGGGTGGCGGCGCGAGTGGGTCGACAGCCCGTCGTCCGTCAGCCGCCGAGCAGGAAACCCACCGCGGCCACGGCCACCGTCACCTCGATCGAGGCCCCCAGCACGTCGCCGGTGAGGCCGCCGAACCTGCGGGCGCAGTGCCGGGTCAGCAGGACCGTCAGCCCGAGCGCGGCCGCGACGACCAGCGGGCCCTGCCACCAGCGGCCCGGCACCGCGGCGGCCGCGGCCGCCAGCAGGGCGAGCGACCAGCCCGCGCACGCCCACCGCGACTGGGTGCCGGCCACGAGCGCGCCGAACCCGGTGGGCGCGGCGGCGGACAGTGCCTTCCGGCAGGCCAGTACGGCGGCCACCCGGCCCGCCGCGACCGCCGCGACGAGCGCGAGCCACTGTCCGGCATGGGCGAGCGCGCCGAACGAGAGTGCCTGTGCGGCAAGGACGACCACCAGCGCGGCCGCCCCGAACGGTCCGACGCCGCCGCTGCGCATCACCTCGAGCGCCCGGGCCGGGTCGCCGTAGCAGCCGAGGCCGTCGACGGTGTCGGCCAGGCCGTCCACGTGCATCCCGCGGGTGGCCAGCGCCAGCGCGGCGACGGCGAGCAGTCCGGCCAGCGCGGGCTCGAGGTCGGCCGCCAGCAGCACCCAGACCAGGCCCGCGGCGGCGGCGCCGAGGAGCACCCCGACCACCGGGGTCGCGGCGATCGCCCGGCGGCCCGCGACGCGGTCCGGAGCCGGCCGCCGCGGGTCGTGCAGGCCGGGCAGCACGGTCAGCCAGGACAACGCCAGGCGGAGGCCGTCGAGTGCGGCGGTCACGGTCAGTGCGGGGCGGCGTCGGGGTCGGTGGCCTCGTCCTCTGGACCGGCGGCGTCGGGTTCGGGTTCGCCGGAGCTGACGCCGGCGTCCGCGAAGGTGGCCATGTTCGTCAGCGTCGCGATCGCGGACTGCAGCAGCGGCAACGCGACCAGCGCCCCGGACCCCTCGCCGAGGCGCATGTCGAGCTCGACGAGCGGCTCCAGCCGCAGGTGGGTCAGGGCCAGCGTGTGCGCGGGCTCGGTGGACCGGTGCCCGGCCACCCACCAGTCCCGGGCGCCCGGCGCGAGTTCCTCCGCGACCATCGCGGCCGCGGTGACCACCACGCCGTCCAGGATCACCGGCGTGCGGCGCAGCGCCGCCTGCGCGAGGAAGCCTGCCATCGCGGCCAGGTCGGCGCCCGACGCGACCCGCAGCAGCGCCGCCGGGTCCTTGACCACCGGGCGCGCCCGACGCATCGCGTCACGCACCGCGGCCGTCTTGCGGGCCCAGCCCGCGTCGTCGATGCCGGTGCCGCGGCCGACGGCCACCACGGGCTCGGTGTCGGTGAGCGCGGCGATCAGGACGGTCGCGGGGGTGGTGTTGCCGATGCCCATCTCGCCGGCGATCAGCAGGTCCGCCCCCGAGTCCACCTCCTCGTCGGCGATGGCGCGGCCCGCGGCGATCGCGCGCAGCGTCTCGTCCTCGGTGAGCGCGTCCTCGCGGTCGATCGAACCGCTCGAGCGCCGCACCTTGTGGGTGGCGACCGTCGGGTCCGTGTAGGAGTCGACCGCGATGTCGACCACCCGCACCCCGGCGCCGGTGATCGCGGCCAGCGCGTTGACCGCGGCGCCGCCGGCCTGGAAGTTCGAGACCATCTGCGCGGTCACCTCGGCCGGGTACGCGGACACCCCGTGTCGGGCGACGCCGTGGTCGCCCGCGAAGACCACCACCCGCGGCCGTTCGAACAGGTGCGGCGGGCACTGGTCCTGGCAGGCCGCGACCCAGCCGGCGAGCGACTCGAGCCGGCCGAGCGAACCGGTCGGCTTGGTCAGCTGGAGCTGGCGGGCGTCGGCGTCGGCGCGCGCGGCCGCGGACGGCGGGGTGACGGCGTCGAAGGCGGCCGCGGTGGGGCTGCCGGGCTCGACGGGGCTGGGCGATTCGGTTGTCACGGTTGACCTTTCACGTCAGCGCTGGTGATCGGAAAGAGGGTCGTCGCAGGGCGCGCCGGGTGCGCGGGAGGTGTCACTTGAGGGTCATCGCCAGGCCCGCCACCACGAGCAGGACCTCGTCGCAGGCCTGCGCCAGACGGGCGTTCAACGCGCCGATCTCGTCGCGGAACAGTCGGCCGGAGCGGGTCTCCGGGATGACGCCGAGGCCCACCTCGGGGCTCACCAGCACCAGCCGGCCGGGATAACGGGACACCGCGTCGACGAGGTCGTCCACCCGCGGGCCCACCGTTCCCCGCGGCAGGTCCCAGGCCGCGGCCGCGTCGAGCTCGGCGGTCAGCCAGGTGCCGAGGTCGTCGACGAGGGTCGCGGGGGCGTCCGCGCGCAGCACCTCGGCCAGGCCGGGTCCCGACGCCGTCTCGACGGTGGACCAGGACTGCGGGCGCCGGACCCGGTGCTCGTCGACGCGGCTGGTCCAGTCCGCGTCGGCGGGGTCGAGGCGGGAGGTGGCCACGTACCGGACGCGGTCGCCGGGCGTGCCGGCGAGCAGCGCCTCGGCGTGCCCGGACTTGCCCGAGCGCGCGCCGCCGAGGACCAGGGTGCGCTTGGGTACGGCGGGGGAGGACACGCGGTAGACCGTACCAACGGTGTTCTCCCGCATATCGACTGGTCGAAGCCGGACCGGCGGGGGGCCCGCGGTGGGCGCCCCGGGGGGTCAGACGGCGTCGCCAGGGGAGACCCGCGGCTGCGGCGCCCGCATCTTCCGGATCTGCGAGGCCCGCACGAACGCGTACCAGCCGAGCTTGAAGCCGCCGTCCGTGGTCTCGGGGAACCGCTCGCGGACGCGGTTGTTGATGCGGCGGCCCATGATGTACCCCTCGACGGCCATGAACAGCATCATCACCAGCATGCCGAGGGTGACGAGGGACTGGACCGCGGGGTTGAGGAACATCGCCATGATCAGCAGCAGCGCCAGTGGCATGAACAGGCCGACCAGGTGCCGGCGGGAGTCGACCAGGTCACGGGCGAAGGCGCGCACCGGGCCCTTGTCGCGGGGGAGCAGGTACTTGTCCTCGCCCGCGAGCATCCGGGCGCGGCGGTCGGCCGCGGTGGCACGACGCTCCACGGACGCAGCCTTGCGCTCCTCCTTGGAACCCTGGGTCTGCTTGCGCCGGGCCCGGGCCTCCTTCGCGGTCAGCGGCGCCGGTGCGACGGGCCCGCGACGCTTGCCCTCGGCCTCGCGGCGGGTCGGCGTGGGCCGGCCCTTGCCCTCGGTCGGGGTGGACGGCGCCGGCGCGGCGGCACTCGACTCAGCGACCTCACGGTCTCCGTTGTCGGAATTGTCGGGGTTACCTCGGCGCAGCAGTTTCACACCACCAGGCTACTTCGTGTATCGGGGCGGGCACGACACGCTCCCGTTCCGGGCGCCGCACCCCGTCGCGGTGGGTCCCGCTCGGCGGCCGCGCGCGCTCGCGGAGACGACCGCCGGGGACGTGGGAAGGAATAATCGGATGGCGGGGTACCGTTGATAGCGTTCACGGGTTTGGCACGAGCGAACAGGGAGAGCCCATGACTGTGCAGAACGAGACGACCGCGCACAAGGTCGTCATGACCGATGCCGCGGCCGCCAAGGCGAAGGCGTTGCTCGACCAGGAGGGTCGCGACGACCTGGCGCTGCGTATCGCCGTCCAGCCGGGTGGCTGTGCGGGGCTGCGTTACCAGCTCTTCTTCGACGACCGGAACCTCGACGGTGACCTGATCGTCGACTTCGGCGGGGTCAGCCTGGCCGTGGATCGGATGAGCGCGCCGTACGTCGAGGGTGCCTCCATCGACTTCGTCGACAGCATCGAGAAGCAGGGCTTCACGATCGACAACCCGAACGCCACCGGCTCCTGCGCCTGTGGAGACTCGTTCAACTGATCGATCCCGCGGCGTACGCCGTGTGAGCCGTGCGGCAGTGGCGCGGAACCCGGACCGGGTTCCGCGCCATTTGCCGTGTCCGGGGGTCGACGCCTCGACTCCTGTGCCGCCCGGTCGGCACGGCCCGCGTCGCGGTGCCGGTAGCGTGGCCGTTTTGCGGCACAACCGAATAGTGGGGCGGCGCGGACGCCGTCCCGACCAACTGAAAGGTCCCCGAGCGTGACAATTGCGGTCACCGGTTCCATCGCCACCGATCACCTGATGCGGTTCCCCGGCCGGTTCGCCGAGCAGCTGCTCGCCGACCAGCTCCAGAACATCTCGCTGAGCTTCCTCGTCGACGACCTGGTGGTCCGGCGCGGCGGTGTCGGCGGCAACATCGCCTACGCCATGGGCGTGCTCGGCGGATCGCCGCTGCTGGTCGGGGCCGTCGGCGCCGACTTCGCGGAGTACCGGACCTGGCTCGAGGGACACGGCGTCGACTGCGAGTCGGTCCGGATCTCCGAGACCGCGCACACCGCCCGGTTCGTGTGCACCACCGACGAGGACATGGCGCAGATCGCGTCGTTCTACCCGGGTGCGATGAGCGAGGCCCGCGAGATCTCGCTGGCCGACCTGCCCGCCGGTGTGGACCTGGTGCTCGTGGGCGCCAACGACCCGGCCGCGATGATCCGGCACACCGAGCAGTGCCGCGAGCTGGGGCTGCCGTTCGCGGCCGACCCGTCTCAGCAGCTCGCGCGGCTCTCCGGGGCCGAGGCCCGCGAGCTGATCGGCGGCGCGAAGTACCTGTTCACGAACAAGTACGAGTGGGCGCTGCTGCTGCAGAAGAGCGAGCTCACCGAGGCCGAGATCGCGCAGCAGGTGGGCCTGCGGGTGACCACGCTCGGCGCGGAGGGCGTCGAGATCGTCGACCGCGAGGGCAACTTCGTGCGCGTCGGGGTCGTGCCGGAGAAGGCGAAGGTGGACCCCACCGGTGTCGGTGACGCGTTCCGGGCCGGGTTCCTCACCGGACAGGCCGCGGGGCTGGGCCTCGAGCGGTCCGCGCAGCTCGGCTCGCTGGTGGCGGTGCTGGTGCTCGAGACCGTCGGCACCCAGGAGTGGAGCCTGGACCGCGACGACGCCGTCAAGCGGCTGGCCGACGCGTACGGGACCGACGCGGCCGACGAGATCGGTGCCCTGCTGAAGTAGGCGGCTCCGCCGCCTGTGCGCCTTCTTGGTAGTCCGCGCTACCAGAAAGGCGCACAGGCGCGGCAGTGCCTA
The DNA here is from genome assembly GCF_001894985.1 of Rhodococcus tukisamuensis NBRC 100609. Taxonomy (GTDB): domain Bacteria; phylum Actinomycetota; class Actinomycetes; order Mycobacteriales; family Mycobacteriaceae; genus Rhodococcus_G; species Rhodococcus_G tukisamuensis. Next base: position 10,095 of record NZ_BCXG01000043.1, read on the forward strand.
CAGGTTGACCGGGTAGACCGGCTCCTGGATCTGCGGCACGATGCGCTTCTCCACGAAGATGCCGTGCCACACCATGAAGCACAGCACCGTCCAGAGCCGACGGCTGTGGTCGGAGACGCCCTCGCGGTGCGCGTTCAGCATCGCGGCGACCGCGGCCTTGTCGAAGATGTGGTCGGTCTGCGAGTCCGCGATCTGCTGGTGCGCCCAGTCGAACAGCTCCGTGCCGGCGAGCCAGTGCCGCAACGGCACCGGGAAGCCCAGCTTCGCGCGGTGCAGCACGTGCGCCGGGACGATCCCCTCCAACGCCTGACGCAGCGCGTACTTCGTCGTGGTCTTGGTGATCTTCTGATCCAGCGGCACCCGCGAGGCCACGTCGAAGACCTCGGTGTCGAGGAACGGCACCCGCAGCTCGAGTGAGTTCGCCATCGTCATCTTGTCGGCCTTGACCAGGATGTCGCCGCGCATCCAGGTGAACAGGTCCAGGTGCTGCATACGCGCCACCGGGTCCCAGTCCCGCGACTGCGCGTAGATCGGCGCCGTCACGTCCTGATGCGTCCACTCCGGCCGGAAGTCGCGCAGCACGCTCCGCAGTTGGGCGTCGCTGAAGCTGCGCGCGTTGCCGTAGTAGCGATCCTCGAGCGTCATCGAGCCGCGGTGCAGCAGGCTCTTGCCGCGGGTGCCCTCCGGGATCCGGTCGGAGAGCTTGCCGGCGGCCCGTCGCAGCGGGGCCGGCAGGTACTCGAACGGCTTGAGCGAGAGCGGCTCGCGGTAGATGGTGTAGCCGCCGAACAGCTCGTCCGCGCCCTCGCCCGAGAGCACCACCTTGACGTGCTTGCGGGCCTCCTTCGCCACGAACCACAACGGCACCAGGGCCGGGTCGGCGACCGGGTCGTCGAGGTACCAGATGATCTCCGGGATCGCGGCCGCGAACTCGGCGGGGCTGACGACCTTGACCACGTGCCTGGCGCCGATCGCGGCGGCCGACTCGGCGGCGACGTCGACCTCGGAGTAGCCCTCGCGCTCGAAGCCGGTGGTGAAGGTGATCAGGTCCGGGTTGTGCCGGATGGCCAGCGCCGCGATCGCGGTGGAGTCGATGCCGCCCGACAGGAACGACCCGACGGTCACGTCCGCGCGCATGTGCTTGGCGACGGAGTCCTCGAGGGCCTCGGCGATCTCCTGGTAGCGGGCCTGCTCGGAACCCGGGGTGAACGGCTTCGCCGGGAACTTCGGGGTGAAGTAGCGGGTGATCCGCGGCGCCTCGCCGGCCCGCACCCAGGCGTAGGAACCGGACTCGAGCCGGCGGATGTCGGCGTGCAGCGTCTCCGGCTCGGGCACGTACTGCAGCACCGTGTAGTGCTCGATGGCGCGGGGGTCGAGGTCCGTGCCGATGCCGATCAGCTCGGTCAGCTCCAGCAGGCTCTTCTTCTCGCTGCCGAAGGCGGTGCCACCGGCGCCCGTCGCGAGGAACAGCGGCTTGATGCCGAACGGGTCCCGGGCCAGGAACAGGTCCTTGGTCTCGGTGTCCCAGATCGCGAAGGCGAACATGCCCCGCAGCCGGCGGACCGCGTCGGGGCCCCAGTGGTGGAACGCGGCGACGATTGCCTCGCTGTCGCCCTCCGTCCGGAAGGTGGCGCCGTGGTCCTTCGCGAGTTCGGCGCGAATCTCCAGGTAGTTGTAGATCTCGCCGTTGAAGGTCAGGGCGTAGCGGTCCGGGTTCTCCGGCGGGCCCCAGCGCAGCGGCTGGTGCGAGTGCTCGATGTCGATGATCGAGAGCCGGTTGAAACCGAAGACGAGGTCGGCGTCGTGCCAAGTGCCGTGCTCGTCCGGTCCGCGGTGACGCAGACAGTGCATCGCCGCGTCGACGCGGGCGACCGCGTCGTCGGTGGTGCCGGTGGAGGTCAATAGCCCGAGCAGTCCGCACACAGCGTCCGGTACCTCAATTCACGCATAGGGGATGGACCCGCAGTTGACGGGGCCAATTCACGAATGTTCAAAAGTATGCCGCAGACTCGGCGAATCGCTGGTTCAGACCCGAGGGTGGATGGGCGGCAGCTTTGGTCTACGCTGCGTAGTATTCGGGCTGCCCACTGGGCGGGCCTATCTCAATTTTGCAGCGATCAGGAAGGCGTGAACGTGGCGCAGAGTCGGATCCTTCGGCGGGCGGGGCTAGCAGCATCATTAGGCCTAGCTGCCATGCTGCTGTCGGGTTGTTCGATCGACAATCCGGTACTCCGGTTCGGATGGCCGTCGGGCATTACCCCGCAGGCTGAGCGGATGCGTGAGCTGTGGACCTGGTCGGTCGTCGCCGCCCTGTTCATGGGCGTGATTGTGTGGGGCCTCACCTTCTGGGTGGTCATCTTCCACCGGAAGAAGAAGGACTCGCCCGAGTTCCCGCGGCAGACGGCATACAACGTGCCGCTGGAGCTCTTCTACACCGCGGTGCCGTTCGTCATCATCGCCGTGCTGTTCTACTTCACCGTGGTCGTGCAGAACTACGTCACGGAGAAGAAGGACAACCCGAACGTCGTGGTCGACGTGACGGCGTACCAGTGGAACTGGAAGTTCGGCTACCGCACCATCGACATGGGTGACGGCACCGCGAAGTACGAGGGCACCAACCTCGAGGCGCAGGCCGCTGCCGAGGTGCCGGCCGAGGAGCAGGAAGTCCACGGCAACCTGGTTCCCGGTCCGATCAACGGCAAGAGCAAGAACGACCTGTCGTTCCTGCACTACGACAAGATCGAGACCGTCGGCACCAGCAACGAGATCCCGGTCCTGGTGCTGCCGACCGGCAAGCGCGTCGAGTTCGTCCTCAACGCCGCCGACGTCATCCACGCCTTCTGGGTCCCGGAGTTCCTGTTCAAGCGGGACGTCATGCCGAACCCGAAGGAAAACCACTCGGACAACGTCTTCCAGATCAGTGAGATCCAGAAGGAAGGCGCGTTCGTCGGCCGCTGCGCCGAGATGTGCGGCACGTACCACGCGATGATGAACTTCGAGATCCGCGCCGTGAGCCCGGAGAAGTTCAACGAGTACATCGAGCTGCGCAAGCCGGCTGACGAGGGTGGACGCGGGCTGAGCACCGCCGAGGCACTCAAGGAGATCGGCGAGTCGCCGGTCGCCACCTCGACGCATCCGTTCAACACCGAGCGCACGTACCGCCAGGCCAGCGACGTGCTCGAGGGCGAGTACCAGTAGTCGTGCCGACGGCACCCACCCATCAACCGCTGAAGGACGAGCTGACATGAATATCGAAGCCAAGCTCTTTGAGATTTTGACGGTGTTTTTCATCCTCGTCGGAATCGTGTACGGCGTGTTCACCGCCGCATCGAGGACAGGCATCGAGTGGGCCGGTCTGACCGCAATTGCGCTGTCTGCCGGGCTGACCCTGATCGTCGGGACCTACTTCCGATTCGTGGCGCGTCGTCTCGACACCCGCCCCGAGGACTACGACGAGGCCGAGATCGCTGACGGCGCGGGCGACCTGGGCTTCTTCAGCCCGGGTAGCTGGTGGCCGGCCGCGCTCGCCCTGGCCGCCGCGTTCATCGCGGTCGCCCTGGCCTTCTTCCAGCCCTGGATGATCGCCTTCGGCGTGCTCCTGGTGCTGACCGCGGTCTGCGGCCTGGTCTTCGAGTACCACGTCGGTCCCGAGAAGCACTAGCAACACCCACACGTACGCCACTGGGCGCCGAACTCCGCACCGGAGTTCGGCGCCCAGTTCGTTTCTGTGCCGCCGTGCGCGAGTCGGCTGGGACAACGGTTGGCCTGGTTTGTCCGACCACTGGCGGGAGATCGTGACGTGATTGCGGGGAATGCCGCAATCCGCTCCGGCTCACCGATGTCGGCACTACGGGACCTGGAAGGTGCCGAGCCCCGGGTTGACCGGTACCTGGCACCCGCCGTACATGCCGTAAGGGGCGATCGCGCCGACGTCGGCGATTGCGGCGACCGTGCCGCTGCCGGTGACCGCCGTTGCGGGGGCGTATCGGCACCAATCCTCCGGTGCGGGGTCCCGGGTGTAGTCCCGCTCCACGATCCGGAGCGCGGTGGTGCCGGCGGCGCCGGTGTTCAGGTTCCGCCAGTTCACCGTCATGTCGACGCAGTAGGCCCAGTTCGCTGCACGCTCCGTCGCGAAGGTCACCACACCGAGTACACCCGTCGTTGCCGACGGCGACACGGTCGTCACTGGCGGCAGGCCCCAGCACTCGAGCAGTTCCAATGAACATCCCGTGACGAACCGCACCGGGACCTGGAACACCGTGGTCGTCGCCGCCGGTACCGGCGGCGGGTTCGCCGCCGCAGCGGCGGTCGAGCAGAGCGGAAGGGCGACGACGGCCACGGACGCCGCGGCCCTGGCTACGAACGAACGATGAATTGCTGCAGGGCGCATGGCGTGAGCCTCCCGCGTTGGATCCGACCCGACCCTGGTGCAGCGCCACCGTACGCGCTCCCTGGCCACGCGGACCTGGCAACGGTTCCCGCGGGGCCGTGTGTCATCCGAGACTCCAGGCACGTTCTGGGCCGTCGACCCTGTGACCGTCCTGCACGCTCCACGGGCCCGGCAACGCGCATCCTGTCCGGGGGCCACCACGCGGCACCCCCATGACGACGAAGGCCCCGAACTCGAATCGAGTTCGGGGCCTTCACCGTTGACTTGTCAGACGGGAATCAGTGCTCGCCGTCGGTCTTGTCGTGGCCGTGGACCTTGTCCTGGTAGGCCTTGAGGATCGCGAGCTGCTCGTGCTCGTTCTGGTGCTCCGCGGCCTTGAGGGCCTCGGACTCCTCGACCGGGTCGGCGGTGAGCAGGCTGCCGGAGCCCGGCTTGCCGGCCGAACCCAGCTTGTTCATCTTCTTCGGGATCGCCGCGCCCTGGTACTCGAGCGGGATCGGGTGGCCGTGGTCGTCCACCGGTCCGAGCGGCTGGTGGATCTCGACGTACTCACCGTGCGGCAGGCGCTTGATCACGCCGGTCTCGATGCCGTGCTCGAGCACCTGACGGTCGCTGCGCTGCAGACCCAGGCAGAACCGGTACGTGAAGAAGTACGCCAGGGGCGGCAGCACGACGATGCCGATGCGGCCCATCCACGTCGTCGCGTTCACGGAGATGTCGAACTTGTACGCGATGATGTCGTTGACACACATGACGGTCAGGATGAAGTAGAACGTCAGTGCCATGACGCCGAGGCCGGTACGCACCGGCACGTCACGCGGACGCTGCAGCAGGTTGTGGTGCGCGTCGTCCTTGGTGAACTTCTTCTCGATCCACGGGTAGGCGATCAGCACCGTGAAGACCAGACCCATGATGAGCGCGACCGCGAACACCGCCGGGATGGTGTAGGTGCCGAACAGGTAGATCTCCCACGCGGGCCACAGGCGGGCCATGCCGTCCGTCCACATCATGTAGATGTCGGGCTGGACGCCGGCGGAGACCTGCGACGGGTTGTACGGGCCGAGGTTCCAGACCGGGTTGATCTGCAGCAGGCCGCCCATCAGGGCGAGGATGCCGAAGGTGATCGCGAAGAACGCGCCGGACTTCACCGCGAACACGGGGAGGATGCGGACGCCCACCACGTTCTGCTCGGTACGGCCGGGGCCGGGGAACTGCGTGTGCTTCTGGTACCAGACCAGGGCCAGGTGGGCGCCGATCAGAGCCAGGATGATGCCCGGCAGCAGCAGCACGTGTGCCACGTACAGACGCGGGATGATCAGCTGACCGGGGAAGTCGCCGTCGAAGATCAGCCACTGCAGCCAGGTGCCGACGACCGGGACACTCAGCGTGATGCCGGACAGGGCGGCACGCAGGCCGGTGCCGGACAGCAGGTCGTCGGGCAGCGAGTAACCGAAGAAGCCCTCGAACATCGCCAGGATCAGCAGCAGGCAGCCGATGACCCAGTTCGCCTCACGCGGACGACGGAACGCGCCGGTGAAGAAGATGCGCAGCAGGTGCACGATGATCGACGCGGCGAACATCAGGGCGGCCCAGTGGTGGATCTGACGGACGAACAGGCCGCCGCGCACCTCGAACGAGAGGTCCAGGGTGGTGGCGTACGCACGCGACATCTCGACGCCGCGGAGCGGCTGGTAGGCGCCGTTGTAGACGACCTCCGCCATCGACGGGTCGAAGAACAACGTCAGGTAGACGCCCGAGATGAGCAGGATCACGAAGCTGTAGAGCGCGATCTCGCCGAGCAGGAAGGACCAGTGGGTCGGGAAGACCTTGTTGATCTGCCTGCGCATGCCGGCGGCAAGGTGGTAGCGAGAATCGACGTTCTCGGCCGCCTTGGCGGCGTGAGCTGCGACCTTGGACTGGCCGCCAGTGGTGGTTGTCATGAGGGACGCTCCCAAAATCCGGGGCCGAGAGCTTCGACGAAGTCGCCGTTGGCGACGAGGAAGCCCTCTTCGTTGACTGTAATCGGCAACTGGGGGAGTGCACGAGCGGCCGGTCCGAAGATCGGCTTTCCGTACTGGAGAGCGTCGAACTGCGACTGGTGGCACGGGCAGAGGATCCGGTTGGTCTGCTGCTCGTACAGCGAGGTCGGGCAGCCCAGGTGGGTGCAGAGCTTCGAGTAGGCGAAGTAGTCGCCGTAGTTGAAGCTCTCCTGGCCGCGCCGCTTGACCGCGCGAGTGGCGTCCTCGGTGCGCAGACGGATCAGCATGACCGGGTTGTCGGCACGCTTGAGGGCGTGGCCGAGGGCCTTCTCGTTGCCGCGCTCCGACTCACGGAACGGGAACACCGTCTCCATGGAGCCCGCGTCGAGGTCCTCCGGGCGGACCAGGACGATGTCGTCCCGGCGGCCGGTGTAACGGCGCAGGTAGATGGTCTCGCCCGGGAAGTTCGGGGTCCAGCCCGAGGTCCACAGGTCGGACTTGTCGCCCTTGGCCCACGGGTTCTTGATCATGCCGCCGAGCGGCATGATCGCCATGATGCCGAGCGCGCCGGCACCGAAGCCGAGGCTGCGGGTGATCAGCTTGCGCCGTCCCAGCGTCGAGGTCTCCAGCGAGTCGCCGAGCTGCGCGACGATCGTCTTCTGGTCGACCGCCGAGGAACCGCCGTCGTGGCGGTCCTGGATCGCGACCTCTTCGGGGATGAACTTCTTGGTGAACTTCACCGCGCCGACACCGACCGCGAGGATCGCGGTGCCCATGGTCAGGCCCAGCAACGGGGTGTACAGGTTGTACTGGTTGTAGCCGTCCTCGCCGATGCCCTTGTACTCCCAGGGCCAGAAGAGGTAGATGGCGATGAATGCGATGGCTGCCACGCCGGCGATGCCGAACCAGAGGGCGACGTCGCGCTCGGCGCGCTTCTCCGCCTTGGTTCCCTCGACGGGCCAGCGCTCGCGCCGGAACGCGAGGTCGACACCGTCGAGGTTGGTACCGAGTTCGACGAGTTCGTCGCGACTCATCGCGTCGAGCTCGGCCTCGGTGGGCTTACGTGGCGTGTCGCCGTGACCGGCGTCGCTCATGACCTTGCTCCGATCCACAGCGCTGCGCCGACGACGGCAGCGATTCCGATGACCCACATGGCCAGGCCCTCGGGACCGGTGCCGAAGCCGCCGAGGCCGTAGCCGCCGGGGTTCTTGGCCTCACTCGAGGACTTGACGTACGCGATGATGTCGTGCTTCTCGTCCGGGCTCAGCTGGCGGTCGGAGAACTTGGGCATGTTCTGCGGACCGGTGACCATTGCCTGGTAGATCTGCTGCTCGCTGGCCGGCTCGAGCGGCGGTGCGAACTTGCCGGAGGACAGCGCGCCGCCCTTGCCGGTGAAGTTGTGGCAGGACGCGCAGTTCAGCCGGAACAGCTCGCTGCCGCGGGCGACGTCGTCGCCGCGCAGCGACGTCGAGGCGACCTCGCCGTTGGCGTCGCGGACGACGGTCGGGCCGCCGCCGTTCGCCTGGACGAACGCGCCGATGGCGTCGGTCTGGTTCGCGTCGAACTTCGCGGGCTTGCGCAGCGCCTGCGCCTCGTTGCGTGCGGCCGGCATGCGACCCGACGAGACCTGGAAGTAGACGGCGGCCTCGCCGACACCGATGAGGCTCGGGCCACGGTCCTCGACACCCTGCAGGTTCGCGCCGTGGCACGTGATGCAGGACGTGTCGTAGAGCTGCTTGCCCTCGCGGATGAGCGCTGCCGAGTCGTCAGACGCGGTCGCTACCTGCGGGGTAGGGGTCAGGGCTGCGGCGAGGAAGCCGGCGCCGACGAGGCCCATCATCAGGACCATGGCGCCGGTGACGCGCCTACGGAACTTGCGCTGACGACGGGCTTTGGAGGCAGTCGCGCTGTCGGCGGCTGCTGAAGGGGGGGATGAACTCATCTGTATCCCTTTGGTCTCGCGGGAACGGACTGAACGGACTGGGCTGAGTACTGCGTTCAGCTTCTAACGGATGAAATAGATGGTGGCGAACAGGCCGATCCACACGATGTCGACGAAGTGCCAGTAGTACGAGACAACAATGGCCGCAGTCGCCTGCTGGGGGGTGAACTTACTGAGCTTGGTGCGTACGAGCAGGATCACGAAGGCAACCAGGCCGCCGATCACGTGCAGTCCGTGGAAGCCGGTCGTCATGTAGAAGACCGAGCCGTAGGAGCTGCTCGAGAACGTCGTGCCGGTGTGCACCAGGTGGTAGTACTCGTATGCCTGGCCGATCACGAACAGGGTGCCCATCACCAAAGTGAGGGTGTACCACCTGCGGAGGCCGAATACGTCACCTCGCTCAGCGGCGAAAACGCCCATCTGGCAGGTGAAAGAGGAGGCCACCAGCACCGCGGTCACGGGGACCGCGAGCATGAGATTCAACTCGGTGGGCTCCGGCGGCCAATTGCCGTTCGCCTGCGCGCGCGCGACAAAATACATCGCGAACAAACCAGCGAAGAACATGAGCTCGCTGGACAGCCAGACAATGGTGCCGACGCTGACCATGTTCGGCCGGTTCAGCGAGTGCACGCGCTGGGTGATTGCGGATCCTTGGGTCCCTACTGCGCTCGTCACAGACAGAAGTATGACGCCTTGTCGTAAGAGACGGGTACCCGGGTCCAAGATGGGCGCGTCGCAGCCCTGACCAAGTATGCACGCCGCGACGATTGTGCAGGTAGATGGCTGTGCGAGGCTGAGGTCATGGAACTACAGCGGTGGTTGAGGGGTCTGTTCGGACGTCGACGGGTGGTCCCGCTCGACCCGGATCGGACCGATCTGGTTGTGGTCGTGGAGAGCTTCGACGACGCCGAGGCGTGCAGCCGGGTTCTGTCGCGGGCGGCGGCGTCGGAGCCCCGCTGGGTCGAGTCCGCGGAGGCGGTCCTGCGGCACCATCTGCGGGTGCCGCCGGGCGAGCTGGCCCGGGTCGCCGAGATCGCGGCCCAGGACGGTTACGCGCCGGCTCAGGAACCAGCTCCGGGTGCGGTGTCGGACGAGGATCCGGAACTGGTCGCGCTGGTGCTCGCGCGGGTCCAGCTGCTCGACGCCCTGCACTGTTCCCAGGAGCAGTCGCGGATGGCGGGTCTGGCGCAGCGTGCGGGCGGCCATGTCCTCGGGTGGGATGCGTTGCAGCCGCCGCATAATCCGGTTGCCGGTACTGACTAAGCTGCGGAGCATTGTCGGTCGGCCAGGGAAGAGGCGGTTGCGATGGGGAGTTGGCCAGAGGTGCTCGGTGCGCTGACGGACGGGCACGATCTGGATCCCGGCACCGCGTCGTGGGCGATGGACGAGATCATGTCGGACAACGCGACCTCGGCACAGATTGCCGCGTTCGGCGTCGCATTGAAGATGAAGGGCCCGAAGCCCGCAGAGGTGACGGGGATCGCGGACGCGATGCTCGCGCACGCGCGGACGCTCGACCTCGACGGTGACGCGGTCGACGTGGTCGGGACCGGCGGTGACCGCCAGCAGACTGTGAACATCTCGACCATGGCGTCCGTGGTCGTCGCGGCGGCCGGGGTACGGGTGGTCAAGCACGGTAACCGCGCCGCGTCGTCCAAGAGCGGTGGCGCGGACGTGCTCGAGGCACTCGGGGTGAAGATCACCCTCAGCCCGGACGCCGTCGCGGAATGCGTCCGCCAGGTGGGGATCGGTTTCTGCTTCGCCCCGACGTTCCACCCTGCGTTCCGGTTCACCGCGGGTCCGCGCAAGGAGATCGGCATCCCGACGGTGTTCAACGTGCTGGGGCCGCTGACCAACCCGGCGCGTCCGCGGGCCGGGTTGATCGGTTGTGCGTTCGCGGACCTGCAGCCCGTGGTCGCGGGGGTGCTCGCCGGCCGGGGTGCCTCGGCGCTCGTGGTGCGTGGCGACGACGGACTCGACGAGATCACCACCTCGACCACCAGCACCGCCTACGTCGTCACCGGCGGCACGGTTCGCCAGGAGCGGATCGACCCGACGGCGCTCGGGATCGCGAGGGTGCCGCTGGATGCGTTGCGCGGCGGTGACGCGGAGGCCAACGCGGCAATTGCGCGGGCGGTGCTCGGTGGCGAGCGGGGCGCCGTGCACGACGCGGTGGTCCTCAATGCGGCCGGGGCGATCGCGGCCTACGACGGGCTCGACGGCGACCTCGACGATGCCCTGCTGGCCGGGATGGCGCGCGCGACCGCGGCGATCGACAGCGGTGCGGCCGCGGGTCTGCTCGACCGCTGGGTCGCCGTCAGCACCGCGCTGGCGGGCTGAGGCTGCTCCCGGGAGGCGCGGCGGCGCCGCGCCTCCCGGGATGCCCGTGTCGATCCGGATGTCACTGATCCGGATGCGGTCGATCTGGTGGGCGCTACTCCCCGATGGAGAAGGCTGCCTCGACATCGGCGCTGGCATAGGACCGGAACGCGATGTGGGTGGTGGTCTGCACGACACCCTCGACCTTGTTGATCGCGCCGGTGACGACCTCGGCGATCTGCGCGTGGTCGCGAACCTTCACGATGGCGATCAGGTCGACGTCGCCCGCGCACGAGTAGACCTCGGAGACGCCGGCGATGTCGGCCACGGCCTGGGCGGTCTCGGGGATCCGGTTCGCCTCGGCATGAATGAGGACGATGGCGTTGATCATCTCGCTCCTTATACAACTGTGGGAAGAGCCCTCGCGGGTCGCTCCGGGGCTCCGGGCTTCTGGGGACTCCGCTCTCGCGTGCTCAGACTAGGCGCTCGCGCGGTGGGCGAGCGCGCACCACTCCTGCCACCCGCCGCCTCCGCGCGCGGGTTCGGCGTAGCCCTGGCTGGCCCGCACCACCCGTACTCCCGGTAGCGCGAGCCAACTCGCGACCAAACCGACCTCGCCCGCCATCGCGCCACGCAGCGGTGACGGCTCGTCGATCACCGTCTCCGCGGCGAGCACGAGTGCCTCGACCACGGGCATCGGCGCAACCCCGCGCGCGGCGATGCCCGCGGACGCCAGGCGGCCCGCCCGGACCACCGCGAATTCCCAGCCGCCCTCGTCGCGGGGCCGGGCGGCGACCAGTTCGTCCACGGCGGCCAGCGCGGCGAGTCGTTGCGCGCGGTGCAGCGCGGTGGCGAGGGCCGCGGTGCGGTCGCGCAGCCGGGCGGCGTTCTCGAAGAGTTCGGCGGCCGCCAGTTCCTCGACGCGGGAGCGCAGTCGTGCCAGTGGGGCGTCGTCCATGCCGCGGAACATGGCGAGCGCGCTCACCGGCGCGGGCCGGTAGTGCTCGGCGGTCCGGGGCTCGCTGCCGGCCGGGCAGCCGCCGACCACGCTCTCGGGGCAGTCCGGCCCGTGCGGCAGTTCCTGGCGAATCTTCTTGGTGCAGGTGCGAATTCGACATGCGTCGGCGATGGTGGCGGCGATCTCGCCGGCGTCGGTGCGTGAGGAGAACGGTCCGAGTGCCTCCGCCGTGGAGCGGCGGGTGACCGACAACCGGGGAAACGGTTCGTCGGTCATCGTGATCCACCAGGCACGCCGCGGGAACTTGGATCGGCGGTTGTACGGAGGCGCGTGCGCGGCGAGCAGTCTCAACTCCCGGACGGACGCCTCGAGACCGTGCGCGCATTCCACATGGTCGACCCGGGTGGCGAGGGCGACCATCTCCTTCATCCGGGCGCGGGTCTCGGAGCCGGTGAAGTAGCCCCGAACCCGGCGCTGCAGGTTCACGGCGGTGCCGACGTAGAGGACTTCCTCCGACGGACCGCGGAAGAGGTAGACGCCGGGCGTGCGGGGGAGGTCGGCGGCCAGGCCGCGCTTGCCGCGCTGTGCGGCGGAGACGTTGGGTAGGTAGTCGACGAGTTCGGCATAGCTGTGCACGCCCAGGCCGCCGACGCGCTCGATCAGCCCGTGCAGGACGTCGACGGTGGCGCGGGCGTCGTCGAGGGCGCGGTGGGTGGGTTGGGTGCCGACCCGGAACAGGCCGGCCAGCGCGGAGAGCTTCACCGAGGGGGCCTCCTCCCGGGAGAGCACCCGGCGGGCCAGCTTCACGGTGCAGAGCACCTGGAACGGCGGCCACGGCAGCCCACAGCGGGCCGCGGCCGCCTTCAGGAAGCCGATGTCGAACGGGGCGTTGTGGGCGACCAGGACCGCGCCGCGCGCGAACTCGAGGAAGCTCGGCAGGACGCGCTCGATCCGGGGTGCGTCGATCAGCATTGCCGACGTGATCCCCGTGAGCTCGACGATGTAGGGCGGGATGCTGCGGCCGGGGTCGACCAGCGTCGCCAGCTCGCCGATCACCTCGCCGCCCCGGATCTTCACCGCGCCGATCTCCGTGATGGCGTCGTCGCCGGAGCTGCTGCCGGTGGTCTCGAGGTCGACGACGACGAAGGTGGTCTCGCGCAGCGGGGTGTCCAGCTCGTCGAAGGACAGCTGCTGCGGCGTCGACTGCTGTGCGGTCGAAATGCGGGGACTCACAGCGCTGAGGCTAGGGCCGGCCACCGACAGCACCGTCAAGTCGAACGTGTGCGCGAGGAAACCTGTCGGACCCCGGGGCTACTTTCCGTGGACGGGCCGCGGAAACGCCCGGCGGCGGACGAAAGAGACGAGGGTCACAGTGATTGTCGACTGCGGTGAGTGCGAGGTGCGGGGTGCGGCGTGTGCGGACTGTCTGGTGCCGGTCCTGCTCGGGTTGCCCGGGGTCCGCGGAGCGGCCGCGTCCGCGCAAGCGGGGCATCCGGTCCGAATCAGTATTGAGCAGGACGAACGAGTTGCAATGGAGGTCCTGGCGGACGCCGGGTTGGTGCCCAGGCTCCGTCTGGTCGTGTCGGGGGACCTGCAGCAGACCACTCGGTCGTTATCTTGTCGTGACAAAGGGGTGACTTGACGGCCGTCAAGGTGCGGTTTTGGTGCATTTGTCCGACTTTCCGGGGGAGTCGGGTCGACATGGGGGATGCGCTTTCGTAATCTTCCTGAGACCTAGCGGGTTCTTGCTTCGCCACACCGGCGCGGCATCGCTAGGACCGCCTAATCGATTTCCCGCAAGGGCGATCGTGCCGGGAACCCAAGTTTTCCTTTGGGGTGAATCCCGTCGGAGCGCGCACCGCGTGCCGACGGGTAGGGCTGATCTTCCCAGCCCGAACCCGTCAGCTAACTCGGTCGGCGGTTGAGTGGAAGAAACGGAGCACATCCTTTCGTGGCAACACACAGTTCCAAGCGCTCGATGCGCCGGGTAGTCATTGCCAGTGCGCTCGCGCTCGGCGCAGTCACCGTCTCTGCGGCTCCGGCATTCGCCGAGCCGGTCACGGTCCCCGGCGTCGGCACCTTCGACATTCCGGGTGTCCCCGCGCAGACCGTCCAGATCCCCGGCCTCCCGGCCATGCCCGTGCTCCCCGGAATCCCCGCGCCCGCCGCGCCGGCTCCGGTCGTGACCGCAGGTCAGAAGGCCGTCGACGCCGCTGCCAGCAAGATCGGCTCCCCGTACGTGTGGGGCGCCTCGGGCCCGGACGCGTTCGACTGCTCCGGCCTCGTGCAGTGGGCGTTCAAGCAGGCCGGCATCGCGCTGCCGCGTACCAGCTACGACCAGGCCGCCGCGGGCATCGCCGTGCCGACCTCCGCCCTGCAGGTCGGTGACGTCGTCTCCTTCTACGGTGGCTCGCACTCCGGCATCTACGCGGGCAACGGCGAGGTCATCCACGCCGCCACCTCGGGCACTCCGGTCAAGCGTGCGCCCATCGCCTCCATGCCGATGGACGGCGCGCGCCGCTACTGAGCGCACCCGATTCACCCGGCGCCCCCGCGGCGCTGACGCAGGCCCCCGATCCCATGTGGACGGGGGCCTGTGGCGTCTTCCCGGACCCCCACCGACACCCGCCAGGGCGGGGCGGAATGTCGAGCGATTCGGGACGCGCCGAGCGGGTGGACAGCCAGTTGGCCATTCCGTAACCTGGCCGAGACCTTCCGAAACCTCGCTGCGCCGTCCGGTGCGGCAGCGGAGGTCTCCGCCACGGCGGGGCCGGCGCCCATCGGCGCGCCCCGCACCGGGTATCCAATGGCGCAGGAGCGGAAGAACGGAGTACCACGGTTCGTGGCGTCTCGGAGATCGATGCGGTCCAGGTGTGGAGCGCTCGTAACAGGAATGCTCACCCTCACACTGGTCGCGGTGTCGGCCGGAACCGCGGGTACCGCGTCCGCGGACCCCGCGTTCGACAACCCGACCGCGGCGCTCGAGCGGCTCGCCGAACTCTCTCGTGAGTCCGAGCAGACCACCGAGGCGATGCACAACGCGCAGATCGACCTCGAGTCCAAGCTCTCCGTGCAACACGACGCCGAGGCGCGCAACGCAGGCGACCGCACCCTGCTCGAGCAGGCCCAGGCGAAGGTCGCGCAGTTCCAGCCCGCCGTCGACCGGCTGACCGCCGTCAACTACCAGGGCGGCCGCGTCAACCGGCTCTTCGCGGTGATGGTGTCGGACTCTCCTCAGCAGTTGCTCGACCAGATGTCCACGTTGAGCGTCATCTCGGCGGACACCGCAGTCCAGGTCAAGGAGTTCAAGGAGGCCGGCGACCGAGCCGCCGCGGCCGCCGCGGCGTCGCAGGAGTCCGCCGCCGCGGCCCGCACCGCCACCGAAGAGGCCAAGTCGATCAGCGACGACCTGCAGCGCAAGCAGAGCGACCTGCAGACGCAGATCGCCGAGGTGACACGGGCGTTCGGTGCGCTGACGGCCTCGGAGCGGGACACCCTCGCGGGCACCCCCTTCCCGCCCGGCGTCGACCTCGGCGCCATTCTCGCGAACCTGCCGGCCGGGTCGAACGCCGGCGCGGTCGAGGCCGGCCTGACCCAGGTGGGCAAGCCGTACGTCTGGGGTGCCACCGGACCGGACGGCTACGACTGCTCGGGGCTGATGGTCTGGGCGTACAAGCAGATCGGCAAGACCCTGCCGCGGTCGAGCCAGGCGCAGGCCGCGGGCGGGGCGCCGGTGCAGAAGGCCGACCTGCAGCCCGGTGACCTGGTGCTCTACTACTCGGACGCCTCGCATGTGGGGATGTACATCGGGAACGGGAACATCGTGCACGCGTCCACGTACGGGGTGCCGGTCAAGGTCGCGCCGATGGACGCGTACCCGTTCTACGGCGCCCGACGCTACTGAACGCCGACATGCCGGGGGCCGGGTCGCCGAACACAGACATACCGAACACGGACCTGCTGAAGACGGACCTGCTGAGCACGGTCACCCCGAACTCGGACCGGCCGGCCGCCGGTGGTGACCGACCGCAGCGCCGGACCAGGCGGCGGATCCGGCGCTGGGAGGCGCTGGCACTGGCCGGGTTGCTGTGCGCGCTCGGCGCCGCGGGCGCAGTCGCGCTGTCCGCCGGTTCCGGCGATGCGCCGCCGCCCGCCGCGCCCGTGGCGG
>NZ_BCXG01000044.1 GCF_001894985.1 Rhodococcus tukisamuensis NBRC 100609
GCTGCTCGCGGCGGGCGTCACCCGGGTGCTGTTCGCGGCGGCGGACCCCAACCCGCAGGCTGCTGGGGGAGCCGACACGCTGCGCGCGGCGGGCGTCGAGGTCATCGCCGGATTCGGCGCCGACGACGTCGAATCCGGACCGTTGCGGGCCTGGCTGCACCGCCAGCGCACCGGCCGCGCCCACGTCACCTGGAAGTTCGCCGCCAGCCTGGACGGCCGCAGCGCCGCCGCCGACGGCACCAGCCAGTGGATCACCGGACCGCAGGCGCGGGCCCGGGTGCACGTGCAGCGCGCCAAGCTCGACGCCATCGTGGTCGGCACCGGCACGGTCCTGGCCGACGACCCGTGGCTGACCGCCCGCAACCCCGACGGCACCCTCGCCGCGCACCAGCCGCTGCGGGTGGTCGTCGGGCAGCGGCCGATCCCGGCCGGCGCGAAGGTGCTCGACGACGCCGCGCCCACCCTGGTGCTGCGGACCCGGGACCCGCGTGAGGTGCTGGACGCGCTGGCCGACCGGCCCGACGTCCTGCTCGAGGGCGGACCGCACCTGGCCGGGGCGTTCCTCGCCGCCGGGCTCGTCGACCGGGTCCTCGCGTTCCTCTCACCGGTACTGCTCGGTGCGGGCGCGAGCGCGGTGGAGGATGCTGGGGTCGGCACCATCGGGCAGGCCCTGCGGTTCCACCGGGAGTCGGTCGAGACCGTCGGCGACGACCTGCTGCTCAGCCTGACCCCGAATTTTCCGTCGTCATCAGAGAAGAACCACACGCAAGGAGCGGACTGAAGTGTTCACCGGGATCGTCGAAGAACTGGGTGAGGTCGTCGCGAAGGAGGACCTGGCCGACGCGGCGCGCTTCACCGTGCGCGGCGCGCTGGTGACCTCCGACGCCGGCCACGGCGACTCGATCGCGGTCAACGGCGTCTGCCTGACCGTGGTCGACATCCTGGACGGTGACTCGTTCACCGCCGACGTGATGGCCGAGACGCTGGACCGCTCCAGCCTCGGCGCGCTGTCCGTCGGCAGCAAGGTCAACCTCGAGCGCGCGGCCGCGCTGAACAGCCGGCTCGGCGGGCACCTGGTGCAGGGCCACGTCGACGCCACCGGCACCGTGGTCAACCGGGCGCCCTCCGAGAACTGGGAGGTGGTGCGCATCTCGCTGCCCGCCTCGATCTCCCGGTACGTGGTGGAGAAGGGCTCGATCACCGTCGACGGCGTGTCGCTGACCGTCTCCTCGCTCGGCGCGGACGCGGACGGCGAGTACTTCGAGATCTCGCTGATCCCCACCACCCTGGAGATGACCACCCTCGGCGCCGCGGTGGTCGGCACCCCGGTGAACCTCGAGGTGGACGTGATCGCCAAGTACGTCGAGCGGTTGCAGACCGCCGGCCGCTAGGCAGGTCGAATTACGGCCGCCACACCCGGGGGTCGTACTGTTGAGGTGCATCGACGGGTGCACACAGGGCTATTCATGACATTGATGGAGCGCAGGCACGTGACCAGGTTCGACAGTATCGAGCGCGCAGTAGCCGATATCGCCGCAGGCAAGGCCGTCGTCGTCGTCGACGACGAGGACCGCGAAAACGAGGGCGACCTCATCTTCGCCGCGGAGAAGGCGACGCCCGAGCTCGTGGCGTTCATGGTGCGGTACACCTCCGGTTATCTCTGTGTGCCCCTGGACGGGGACGACTGCGACCGGCTCGGCCTGCCGCCGATGGTCTCGAGCAACCAGGACAAGCACGGCACCGCCTACACGGTGACGGTCGACGCCAAGGAAGGCATCGGCACCGGCATCTCGGCGTCCGACCGCGCCGCGACCATGCGGTTGCTGGCGGACCCGTCGAGCGGCGCCCACGACTTCACCCGCCCCGGCCACGTGGTGCCGCTGCGCGCCAAGGAGGGCGGCGTGCTGCGCCGTCCCGGCCACACCGAGGCGGCCGTCGACCTGGCCCGGATGGCGGACCTGCGTCCGGCCGGCGTGATCTGCGAGATCGTCAGCCAGAAGGACGAGGGCCACATGGCCCAGACCGACGAGCTGCGGGTGTTCGCGGACGACCACAACCTGGCGATGATCTCGATCGCCGACCTGATCTCCTGGCGTCGCAAGCACGAGAAGCACGTGGTGCGGATCGCCGAGGCGCGGATCCCCACCGCCCACGGCGACTTCCGGGCCGTCGGCTACCAGAGCATCTACGACGAGGTCGAGCACGTCGCCCTGGTCCGCGGCGACCTGGCGGGCCCGGACGGCGACGGCAGCGACGTGCTGGTGCGGGTGCACTCCGAGTGCCTGACCGGTGACGTCTTCGGCTCACTGCGCTGCGACTGCGGCCCGCAGCTGGACGCCGCGCTCGACATGGTGGCCCAGGAGGGGCGCGGCGTGGTGCTCTACATGCGCGGCCACGAGGGCCGCGGCATCGGCCTGATGCACAAGCTGCAGGCCTACCAGCTGCAGGACGCCGGCTCCGACACGGTGGACGCGAACCTCGAGCTGGGCCTGCCCGCCGACGCCCGCGACTACGGCATCGGCGCGCAGATCCTCGTCGACCTCGGCATCACCTCGATGCGGCTGCTGACCAACAACCCGGCCAAGCGGGTGGGCCTGGACGGCTACGGCCTGCAGATCACCGAGCGGGTGCCGATGCCGCTGCGCGCGAACGCCGAGAACCTGACCTACCTGCGCACCAAGCGGGACCGGATGGGCCACGACCTGGTCGGACTGGACGACTTCGAGACCGGAGGAGCACGGTGAGCGGTGAAGGACTTCCGTCCCTGCAGCTGGGCGCGGCCAAGGACCTCAAGCTCGCCATCGTGGCCGGCTCGTGGCACACCGAGATCTCCGAGGCGCTGATCGCGGGCGCCAAGCGGGTGGCCAAGCAGGCGCAGATCGAGGACGTCACGTTGATCCGGGTGGCCGGCGCCATCGAGCTGCCGGTCGTCGCGCAGGCCCTGGCCCGCACCCACGACGCGGTCGTCGCGCTCGGCGTCGTCATCCGCGGCGGCACCCCGCACTTCGAGTACGTGTGCGACGCCGTCACCGCCGGGCTGACCCGCGTCTCGCTCGACGAGAGCACCCCGGTCGCGAACGGCGTGCTCACCACCGACAACGAGCAGCAGGCCCGGGACCGCTCGGGACTGCCCGGATCGGTCGAGGACAAGGGCGGGCAGGCGTGTGCCGCCGCGATCGACACCGCGGTCACGCTCAAGCACCTGCGACAGCCTTGGACGGAGGATTCCTTCCGATGAGTGCCTGGGAGATGGAGGTCCGGTCCAAGAAGACCGCCCGTTTCGCGGTCGGCATCGCGGCGGTCTTCGTGCTGGTGTTCGTGGTGCTCGCGGTGCTGCTGCGCGGCTCGCAGACCGGCGTGTACTTCCGCTTCGTCGACCAGTTGTCGATGGCCGGGATCGGTGTGGCCCTGGCCGGTGGAACGCTGATCCTGACGCGGCCGCGGCTGCGGGTCAACGCGGAGGGCGTCGGGGTGCGCAACGCGATCACCGAGCGCTTCGTGGAGTGGGACCTGGTGCAGGGGCTCTCGTTCCCCGACGGGGCGGCGTGGGCACGCATCGACCTGCCCGACGACGAGTACATCCCCGTGCTGGCGATCCAGGCGAACGACCGGGAGCACGCGGTCGACGCGGTCCGCCGGTTCCGGGCCCTCGAGGCGAAATACGCGCCGGTGCAGACGAATCAGGGTTCTCCGGGAGCGTAGAGGGGCTCTGTCGGGAGCCTGGGCAGGGTCTTCCGCGAGCGTAGACAGCGTCCGCCGGGAGTGACGCCGTGGCCTGTCGGGGCGGACGACTAGCCTGGTGGGGTGTCAGATCCCGCCAGCTACCGCCCCGCCACGGGAACCATCCCGGTGGCGCCCGGCGTGTACAAATTCCGCGATCCGCACGGCCGGGTCGTCTACGTCGGCAAGGCGAAGAGCCTGCGGAGCCGGCTGAACTCGTACTTCGCGGATGTCGCGTCGCTGCACCCACGAACCCGGCAGATGGTCACCACCGCCGCCAGCGTCGAGTGGACGGTGGTGACCACCGAGGTCGAGGCGCTGCAGCTCGAGTACAACTGGATCAAGGAGTTCGATCCCCGCTTCAACGTCCGCTACCGGGACGACAAGACCTACCCGGTGCTCGCGGTCACGCTGAACGAGGAGTTCCCGCGGCTGTTCGTCTACCGCGGCCCGCGCCGCAAGGGCGTGCGCTACTTCGGCCCGTACTCGCACGCCTGGGCGATCCGCGAGACGCTGGACCTGCTGCTGCGGGTCTTCCCCGCGCGGACCTGCTCGACGGGGGTGTTCAAGCGGCACAACCAGATCGGCCGGCCGTGCCTGCTCGGCTACATCGACAAGTGCTCGGCGCCGTGCGTCGGGCGGGTCTCGGCGGTCGAGCACCGCGAGATCGTCGAGGACTTCTGCGACTTCCTCGCCGGCCGCACCGACAAGCTCGTCCGGGAGCTCGAACGCCGGATGCAGGAGGCCTCGGACGAGCTGGACTTCGAGTCCGCCGCCCGGCTCCGCGACAACCTCGGAGCGCTGCGCAAGGCGCTGGAGAAGCAGGCGGTGGTGCTCGGCGACGGCACCGACGCCGACGTGGTGGCGTTCGCGGCGGACGAGCTCGAGGCGGCCGTGCAGGTCTTCCACGTGCGCGGCGGCCGGGTCCGCGGTCAGCGCGGCTGGGTGGTGGAACGGACGGGGGACAGCGGCACCGAGGAACTCGTCGAGCAGTTCCTCACCCAGTTCTACGGCGAGCAGGCCGCCCTCACCGACGCCCCGGAGCTGCAGGCGGACAAGGCCACCGTGGTCCCGCGGGAGGTGCTGGTGCCGGTGTTGCCCGGCAACTCCGGGCAGCTGCAGGAGTGGCTGAGCGGGCTGCGCGGGTCCGCGGTCGCGTTGCGGGTGCCGCAGCGCGGCGACAAGAAGGCGCTCGCGGAGACCGTCGAGCGCAACGCGAAGGAGGCCCTGGGCCAGCACAAGCTGCGCCGGGCCGGCGACCTCACGTCGCGGTCGGCGGCGTTGCAGGGCATCCAGGACGCGCTGGACCTGGACCAGGCGCCGCTGCGCATCGAGTGCATCGACATCAGCCACGTCCAGGGCACCGACGTGGTGGCGTCGCTGGTGGTGTTCGAGGACGGCCTGCCGCGCAAGTCCGACTACCGGCACTACTCGATCCGGGAGGCCGCGGGGGACGGGCACTCGGACGACGTCGCGAGCATCGCGGAGGTCACCCGGCGGCGGTTCCTGCGGCACGGTCTCGACGCCGGCCGGGCCGAGTCGGGCCCGGTGCCCGCGCCAGGGGGCGACAGCGACAACGGCGGGGACACCGCGCCGGAGGCCGCGCTCGATCCGCAGACCGGCCGGCCCCGCCGGTTCGCATACCCGCCGAACCTGTTCGTGGTCGACGGCGGCGCGCCGCAGGTCGCGGCGGCGGCAGCGGTGCTCGACGAGTTGGGCGTCACCGACGTCGCGGTCGTGGGGCTGGCCAAGCGACTCGAGGAGGTGTGGGTGCCGGGGGAGGAGGATCCGGTGATCCTGCCGCGCACCAGCGAGGCGCTGTACCTGCTGCAGCGGGTCCGGGACGAGGCGCACCGGTTCGCCATCACCTTCCACCGGAGCAAGCGTTCCCGCCGGATGACCGCGTCGGCGCTGGACTCGGTTCGCGGGCTCGGCGAGACCCGGCGCACCGCACTGGTCACCCACTTCGGTTCGGTGGCAAAGCTGAAACAGGCCACCGTGGACGAGATCACGGCGGTGCCGGGCATCGGGGTCACCACCGCCCGGGCCGTGCTGGCGGCGCTCGGCGCGGAGCCCGAACCGGACACCGCGACGAATCGGGCGGCGGACACGGAAGTACTGTCCAGGGTCGAAGCATCGGTCGTCAGCGGCCCGGTGGGGGATGATGGGCCGGGCACGCAGTCGGGAGCGGCGCTCGACACGTCGAGGGAGTGAGGGGGGCATCGAGTGGACATTCAGACCGACGACGTCGACCCGGGCATCGAGGTGGCGCTCGTCACCGGGCTCTCGGGCGCGGGCCGGAGCACAGCGGCCAAGGTGTTCGAGGACCTCGGCTGGTACGTGGCGGACAACCTGCCGCCCGAATTGCTCTCCAGGATGGTCGATCTGGGGCTCGAGCCGGCGTCGAGGATCCGGAAGCTCGCCGTCGTGATCGACGTGCGCAGCCGGCTGTTCACCGGTGACCTGGTCTCGGTGATCGGCGAGGTCGCGCCGAAGACCACACGGACCCGGGTGCTGTACCTCGACGCCGCGGATCCGGTGCTGGTGAGACGATTCGGGCAGGTTCGCCGCAGCCACCCGCTGCAGGCCGAGAGCATCGACGGCACGCTGATGGAGGGCATCGCGGCCGAGCGGTCCCAGCTCGAGCCGGTGAAGGCGGTCGCGGACCTGGTGATCGACACCTCGCAGCTGCTGGCCCAGGAGTTGCGGCAGAAGATCGAGGCCGCCTTCGGTGGCGGCGACGTCGACACCATCGCGGTGACGGTGCAGTCCTTCGGCTTCAAGTACGGCCTGCCGATGGATGCCGACCTGGTGTGCGACGTCCGGTTCCTGCCGAACCCGCACTGGGTCCCCGAACTTCGCGAGCACACCGGCCGAGACGCCGCGGTCCGGGACTTCGTCCTCGGCCAGGACAGCGCCGAGGACTACCTCGAGACCTATCGGCACGTGGTGGAGTTGACAACCAACGGATACCGTCGGGAAGGCAAGCGGTACATGACGATTGCGGTGGGATGCACCGGTGGGAAGCACCGGAGCGTCGCAATGACCGAGGCACTGGCGGCGCGGCTCGGGCGGGACAGTTCTGTCACCGTCTCCGTGGTGCACCGGGACCTGGGGCGCGAATGACGGGCGAGGCGATCGTGCCGGGCCCCGTGGTCACCGCCCTCGGCGGCGGGCACGGGTTGTTCGCCACCCTGCGCGCCGCGCGACGGCTCAGCACCGACGTGACCGCCGTGGTCACCGTCGCCGACGACGGCGGGTCCTCCGGCCGGCTGCGGTCGGAGCTCGGGGTGATCCCGCCCGGTGACCTTCGGATGGCGCTGGCGGCCCTCGCCGCCGACGAACCCGACGTGCGAACCTGGACGGAGACGCTCCAGCACCGGTTCGGCGGCACCGGCGCGCTGGCCGGTCACTCGGTCGGCAACCTGATCCTCGCGGGCCTCACGGAGGTGCTGGGAGACACCGTGTCCGCGCTGGACGAGATGTCGCGGGTGTTGCGGATCCAGGGTCGGGTACTGCCGATGTCGCCGATCCCGCTCGCGATCGAGGCCGATGTCGGCGGACTCGAGTCGGACCCGCGGGTGAGCCGGTGCATCCGCGGCCAGGTCGCGGTGGCCACCACGCCGGGCAAGGTCCGACGGGTCCGGCTGCTGCCGTCCGACCCGCCGGCGTGCCCGGACGCCCTGGACGCCATCGAGCGGTCCGACCTGGTGCTGCTCGGGCCCGGGTCCTGGTTCTCCAGCGTGATCCCGCACGTCCTGGTGCCGGAGCAGTTGCAGGCGTTGATCCAGTCCCGCGCCCGCAAGGCGTTGATCCTGAACCTGGCGGCCGAGCCCGGCGAGACCGCCGGCTTCTCCGCTGAGCGTCACCTGCACGTGCTCTCCCAGCACGCGCCGGAACTCACCGTCGACGACGTGATCGTCGACTCGAGTTCGGTGCCGGATGGCAGCGAACGCGAGCACCTGTGCCGCGCCGCCCGACGCCTCGGCGCCGCGGTGACCTACGCGGACGTCGCCGAGCCCGGCACCGCCACCCATCACGCGGGCAAGCTCGCCGCCGCGCTCGACAGCCTGCGGGCGGTCGGAGCCGGCGAGCGCTCCGCATTTCACTCAACCCCCGGAAGGGAGTCCACTTCGTGGCAATGACAGCGGAGGTCAAGGACGAGCTGAGCAGGCTCGCTGTGACCCAGGTCTCGGCCCGCAAGGCAGAGGTCTCGTCGCTGCTCCGATTCGCGGGCGGGCTGCACATCGTGGCCGGCCGGGTCGTCGTCGAGGCGGAGGTGGACCTGGGCAACACCGCGCGGCGGCTGCGCCGGGAGATCTTCGAGCTGTACGGCTACGGGGCAGACGTTCACGTGCTCGGCGCCGGCGGGCTCCGCAAGACCTCCCGGTACATCGTCCGGGTGGCAAAGGAGGGCGAGGCGCTGGCGCGCCAGACCGGGCTGCTGGACCTGCGCGGGCGTCCGGTGCGCGGACTGCCGGCCCAGGTGGTCGGCGGCAGCCTCGCCGACTCGGAGGCGGCGTGGCGCGGGGCCTTCCTGGCGCACGGTTCCCTGACGGAGCCGGGTCGCTCCTCGTCGCTCGAGGTGAGCTGCCCCGGGCCGGAGGCGGCGCTGGCCCTGGTGGGCGCGGCTCGTCGACTCGGGGTGGCGGCGAAGGCCCGTGAGGTGCGGGGCGCGGACCGGGTGGTGGTGCGGGACGGCGAGGCCATCGGCGCGCTGCTGACCCTGATGGGCGCCCAGGACACGCGGTTGACCTGGGAGGAGCGCCGGATGCGCCGGGAGGTGCGGGCGACCGCGAACCGGCTGGCGAACTTCGACGACGCGAACCTGCGGCGCTCGGCGCGGGCCGCGGTGGCCGCGGCCGCCCGGGTGGAGCGGGCGCTGGACATCCTCGGTGAGGACGTGCCGGACCACCTCGCGGCCGCGGGCAGCCTGCGGGTCGAGCACCGGCAGGCGTCACTGGAGGAACTCGGCCAGCTGGCCGACCCGCCGATGACGAAGGACGCGGTGGCGGGCCGGATCCGGCGGCTGCTGTCGATGGCGGACCGCAAGGCCCGCGAGACCGGTATCCCGGACACGGAGTCGGTGGTCACGTCCGACCTGCTGGACGAGGCGTAGCGGAGCGGCAGCCGAGCATCGGTACCGAGGCGTAGCGGAGCGGCAGCCGAGCATCGGTACCGAGGCGTAGCGCAGCGGCAGCACCGACACCTAGCACAGTGGCGGGCTGCGGCGTAGCGGTCTCGCGCCAACCAGTGGGAGCAGATTCCTGCCTCCCACGGTCGGCGCACTAGTGTGTGGCATACATCTGATCGAGAACACGAGAAATTGGTCAAAGGAGCGAATTGTGACTGTCCGGGTAGGCGTTAACGGCTTCGGTCGTATCGGACGTAACTTCTTCAGGGCCGTCGATGCGCAGAAGGCGCTCGGCACCACTGACATCGAGATCGTGGCGGTCAACGACCTGACCGACAACGCGACTCTGGCTCACCTGCTCAAGTACGACTCGATCCTGGGTCGCTTGCCGTACGACGTCTCCCTGGACGGCGACGACACGATCGTCGTCGGCGAGCAGCGGATCAAGGCGCTCGCGCACCGCGGCCCCCTGAACGAACTGCCCTGGGGCGAGCTGGGCGTCGACGTCGTCGTCGAGTCCACCGGCATCTTCACCGACGCCGCGAAGGCCAAGGGCCACCTCGAGGCCGGCGCCAAGAAGGTCATCATCTCCGCGCCCGCCAAGGGTGAGGACCTGACCGTGGTCATGGGCGTCAACGACGACCAGTACGACGGCAGCCAGAACATCATCTCCAACGCCTCGTGCACCACCAACTGCCTCGGCCCGATCGCCAAGGTGCTCGACGACGAGTTCGGCATCGTCAAGGGTCTGATGACCACGATCCACGCCTACACCCAGGATCAGAACCTGCAGGATGCCCCGCACAGCGACCTGCGTCGCGCGCGTGCCGCGGCCCTGAACATCGTCCCGACCGGCACCGGTGCGGCCAAGGCCATCGGCCTGGTGCTCCCGCAGCTGCTCGGCAAGCTGGACGGCTACGCCCTGCGCGTGCCGATCCCGACCGGCTCGGTCACCGACCTCACCGCGAACCTGCGCAAGCCGGCCACCGCCGAAGAGATCAACGCCGCGATGAAGGCCGCCGCCGAGGGTCCCCTCAAGGGCATCCTCAAGTACACCGACGCGCCGATCGTCTCCTCGGACATCGTCACCGACCCGCACTCGTCGATCTTCGACTCGGGCCTGACCAAGGTGATCGACGACCAGGTCAAGATTGTCTCCTGGTACGACAACGAGTGGGGCTACTCCAACCGCCTGGCGGACCTCATCGGTCTCGTCGCGAAGTCCCTCTGATACACGTGGCTGTCAAGACGCTGAAGGACCTGCTGGACGCAGGCGTCGCGGGGCGCACCGTGCTGGTGCGCTCGGACCTGAACGTCCCGCTGGACAACGGCACGATCACCGACGCGGGCCGCATCGTCGCCTCCGCGCCGACCATCGGCGCGCTCGCCGAGGCCGGCGCGAAGGTCATCGTGATGGCGCACCTCGGTCGCCCGAAGGGCGAGCCGGACCCGGCGCTCTCGCTGGCACCGGTCGCCGCGAAGCTGGGCGAGGTGCTGGGCCGCAACGTCCAGCTCGCCGGTGACGTGGTCGGTCAGGACGCGCTCGCGCGTTCGGAGGGCCTCACCGACGGGGACGTCCTCCTGCTGGAGAACATCCGCTTCGACCCCCGTGAGACCAGCAAGGACGACGCGGAGCGGGCCTCGCTCGCGAAGGCGCTCGTCGAGCTGGTGGACGGGGACGGCGCGTTCGTCTCCGACGGCTTCGGTGTCGTGCACCGCAAGCAGGCGTCGGTGTACGACGTGGCAGCGCTGCTGCCGCACTACGCCGGCAACCTGGTCGCGGCCGAGGTCGAGGTGCTCGAGAAGCTGACCGCCGACTCGGAGCGTCCGTACGCGGTGGTCCTCGGTGGCTCGAAGGTCTCGGACAAGCTCGCCGTGATCGAGGCGCTCGCCCCCAAGGTGGACACCCTCGTCATCGGTGGCGGCATGTTCTACACCTTCCTGGCCGCGCAGGGCGTCAAGGTCGGCAACTCGCTGTGCGAGGAGTCGATGGTCGGCACCTGCAAGGACCTGCTCGAGCGGTTCGCAGACGTGCTGCACATCCCGCTCGACGTGGTCATCGCCGACTCGTTCTCGCCGGATGCGGAGTCGAGGGTCGTCTCGGCCCTCGACATCCCGGACGGCTGGATGGGCCTGGACATCGGACCCGGCTCGACGGAGCGCTTCGCGGCGATCCTCTCGGGCGCGAAGACGGTGTTCTGGAACGGTCCGATGGGCGTGTTCGAGTTCGAGAAGTTCTCGGCCGGCACCAAGGGTGTCGCCGAGGCGATCGTCGAGGCCACCGGCAAGGGCGCGTTCAGCGTCGTCGGCGGCGGCGACTCGGCCGCGGCCGTGCGTCAGCTCGGCCTGCCCGAGGACGGCTTCTCGCACATCTCCACCGGTGGCGGTGCCTCCCTGGAGTACCTGGAGGGCAAGTCCCTTCCCGGCATCGAAGCCCTGGAGGTCTGAGGGATGGCACGCAAGCCACTCATCGCCGGCAACTGGAAGATGAACCTCAACCACCTCGAGGCCATCGCCCTGGTGCAGAAGATCGCGTTCTCGCTGCCGGAGAAGTACTTCGAGAAGGTCGACGTGACGGTGATCCCGCCGTTCACCGACATCCGCAGCGTGCAGACGCTGGTCGAGGGCGACAAGCTCCTGCTCACCTACGGTGCACAGGACGTCTCCGCGCAGGATTCCGGCGCGTACACCGGTGAGATCAGCGGTTCGATGCTGGCCAAGCTCGGCTGCACCTTCGTGGTGGTCGGCCACTCGGAGCGTCGCACCCTGCACGGGGAGACGGACGAGACGGTCCTGGCCAAGACGAAGGCGGCGCTGAAGAACGGGCTCACCCCGATCGTCTGCATCGGCGAGGGCCTCGACATCCGCGAGGCGGGCGAGCACGTGGCCTACAACGTCGCGCAGCTGCGGGGCTCGCTCGCCGGCCTGTCCGCGGACGAGATTTCGAAGATCGTCGTCGCGTACGAGCCGGTGTGGGCCATCGGTACCGGTCGCGTCGCCTCGGCGGCGGACGCGCAGGAGGTGTGCAAGGCGGTCCGCGACGAGCTGGTCGCGCTCGCCTCGGCGGAGGTCGCCGCGGGTGTCCGAGTGCTCTACGGCGGCTCGGTCAACGCCAAGAACGTCGGCGAACTGGTCGCGCAGCCCGACATCGACGGTGGACTGGTCGGCGGTGCCTCGCTCAAGGCCGACGAGTTCGCGACGCTGTCGGCAATCGCGGCGGGCGGTCCGCTGCCGTGATCTGACGGTCGCAGAACGAACGCCGGTGGGCGCGTGGTCTTCGGACTGCGCGCCCACTGGCGTTTTCGGGGCGCAGTCATGTCGATCCCGATGCACTGTGTTCCGCTGGCACATCCAGATGGATCCGAAGTGCGACGCCTTCGGTCATCGGGTCACCGTGCGACGACACTGACGCGGGCGGCGAGCGAAGTCTCGGGCCGGGCCCCGCGACGTGACTACGCTGGACCGCACACGATCCGGAGGTGGGCACGGTGAAGGTCGAAGAGAATCCGATCGTCCAGAAGATCGGGGTGCGGGTTCTGCAGGTGCATCAGTGGGTCTACGAACGCACGGGCGGACGGATCGGGCACCGGATCCTCGGCGTCCCGTGCCTGCTGCTCGACACCGTCGGCGCGAAGACCGGGCAGCCGCGCGTCAGCAGCCTCACCTACGTGCGCGACGGCGAGGACTACGTCGTCGTGGCGTCCAAGGGTGGTGCGCCGCAGTCGCCGGGGTGGTACTTCAACCTGAGGGCCCACCCGGATGCGTCGATTCGGGTGGGCACGACGAGGATACCGGTCACCGCCGGGTTGCTCGGACCCGATGATCCGGACTACGCGCGACTGTTCGCCGCCGCCGACGCCAACAACAGCGACCGGTACAGCGGGTACCAGCGGCACACCACCCGTCCGATCCCGATCGTGGTGCTCACCCCGCGCTGATCGCCGGGTCGTTCGGGCCTACCGTGCGAGGAAGTCGCGCTGGAAGATGGCCATCCGGGTGGCGTCGCGGTACCTGCCCGCGGCGAAGAACTCCTCGCGCAGCACGCCTTCGACGGTGAAGCCGACCTTCTGGTAGATGTGCACGGCCGCGTGGTTCTCGGTGTCGACGAGGAGGTGCACCTTGTGCAGGTTGAGCACGCCGAACGCGTGGGCGAGCACCTTGCGGGTCGCGATGCCGGCGTAGCCCTTGCCCTGGTTCCCCGGAGCCACGATGATCTGGAACTCGCAGTTGCGGTGGATGTAGTCGATCTCCACCAGTTCGACGAGGCCGACCGCGTTGTCGTCGGCCTCGATCACGAAGCGTCGTTCCCGTTCGTCGTGGATGTGCCGGTCGTAGAGCTGCGTCAGTTCCGCGAGCGACTCGTACGGTTCCTCGAACCAGTAGCGCATCACCTGTGAGTCGTTGAACAGCAGATGTACGAACGGCAGGTCGGCCCGTTCCAGGGGGCGCAGGTTCACCGTCGTCGAGTTGTCGGCCACGAGACGCAGCCTATCGCCGACGAGTCGTGCCGGGCGGTAGTCGCGGCGACGTGGCGCGGGCGCGGGCTGTGGATTTCCCCCACCGGCGCTTTCGATACATTAATGTATCGAACATGCCGAGGAGTCGAGCGCAGACACGGGAGCGGTTGCTCGCGGCCGCCCTCGACGTGTTCGCGGAGGAGGGGTTCGGCCGGTCGACCGTCGAACAGGTCTGCGAGCGCGCGGGTTTCACGCGCGGCGCGTTCTACTCCAACTTCGATTCGCTGGACGAGCTGTTCCTCGCGATGTGGGGGCAACGGTCGCAGGCGATGCTCGACGGGATCCGGGACGCGGTCGCCGCCGCCGAGGCGGCCGCTGACGCCGAACCGTTCGACCTCGACCAGGGCGCCGCCCGCATCCTCGCCGCGATCCCGGTCGAGGACCGCTGGTACCGGATCACGGCCGAGTTCACCGCCCACGCCCTGCGGAACCCCGCCCTGAAATCGGTGATGGCCGCCCGGGAGGCCGCGATCCAGGCGACGATCCTGCCGATCGTCGACTCCGCGCTGGCGCGGGCCGGGCGTCGGATCACCGACCCGCAGGCGCTCGGCCGCGCGCTGGTCGCCGTCCACGACGGCACGTCCGTCCAGGTCCTGATGGAACCGGGCGACCCGCAGATCGTCAGTGCACGCACCGAACTGTTCGTGTGTGTGCTGCGCAATTTCAGTGAGAACAGCAGTCCCAGCGAGAACAAGTGAGGTGCAGATGTCCGAGACAGTCGATGTCATCGTCGTCGGGGGCGGGCTCGCCGGCCTGGTGGCGACCTACGAACTGACCCGCGCCGGCCGATCCGTCGTGGTGGTCGACCAGGAGAACGAGGCCAACCTCGGCGGCCAGGCCTTCTGGTCGCTGGGCGGGTTGTTCATGGTGGACAGCCCGGAGCAGCGGCGGATGGGCATCAAGGACTCCTACGAGCTGGCGCTGCAGGACTGGCTCGGCAGCGCCGGGTTCGACCGCGAGCGCGAGGACCACTGGGGCCGGCGGTGGGCGCAGGCCTATGTGCAGTTCGCGGCCGGCGAGAAGCGCGCCTACCTGCACGATCTCGGCCTCAAGGTGATGCCGAACGTCGGCTGGGCGGAGCGCGGCTCGGGGCTCGCCACCGGGCACGGCAACTCGGTGCCCCGCTTCCACATCACCTGGGGTACCGGGCCGGAGGTGGTTCGGGTATTCCGTGAGCCGGTGCTCGCGGCCGCCGCACGGGGTCTGGTCACGTTCAAGTACCGGCACCAGGTGGACGAACTGATCGTCGAGGACGGGGCCGCGGTGGGTGTTCGGGGCACCGTCCTCGCGCCGTCCACCGAGCCGCGCGGGGTCAAGTCCAACCGCACCCCGGCGGGGGAGTTCGAGTTGCGTGCGCAGGCGGTGATCGTGACGTCCGGCGGCATCGGCGGCAACCAGGAACTGGTCAAGCAGAACTGGCCGGTGGAGCGGCTCGGCCCGGTCCCGAAGCGCATGATCACCGGGGTGCCGGCCCACGTGGACGGCCGGATGCTCGGCATCACGGAGGAGGCGGGCGGCAACATCGTTAACCGGGACCGCATGTGGCACTACACCGAGGGCATCGTCAACTGGGACCCGATCTGGCCGAACCATGCCATCCGGATCATTCCGGGCCCGTCGTCGCTGTGGCTGGACGCGACCGGCAACCGTCTCCCGGTGCCGCTGTTCCCGGGATTCGACACCCTCGCCACCCTGAAGCACATCGTCGGTACCGGACACGACCACACCTGGTACATCCTGACCCAGTCGATCATCGAGAAGGAGTTCGCGCTCTCGGGTTCGGAGCAGAACCCCGACATGACCGGCAAGGACCTCAAGCTGTTGCTGGGCCGGGTGAAGAAGGGCGCGACCGGCCCGGTCGAGGCGTTCAAGCAGCACGGCGAGGACTTCGTGGTCCGCGACAACCTGCGCGACCTGGTCGACGGCATGAATGCGATCAACCCGGGTCCGCCGCTGGACTTCGAGCAGGTCGAACGGGAGGTCGTGGCGCGCGACCGGGAGGTGGACAACGCGTACTCCAAGGACATGCAGCTGATGGCGATCAAGAACGCGCGCGCCTACACCCCGGACAAGGTCATCCGGGTGGCCAAGCCGCACAAGCTGCAGGACCCCGCGCACGGGCCGATGATCGCGGTGCGGCTGAACCTGCTGACCCGCAAGACCCTCGGTGGTCTGGAGACCAACCTGGACTCGCAGGTGATCCGGCCGGACGGCAGCACCTTCGACGGCCTGTACGCGGCCGGCGAGGTCGCCGGGTTCGGCGGCGGCGGTGTGCACGGGTACAACGCGCTCGAGGGCACCTTCCTGGGCGGCTGCATCTTCTCCGGCCGGGCCGCGGGCCGGGCGCTCGCCCGAGACCTGGGCTAGGCGCTGCGCACTCGTGCGCGCTTTCGGTCCCCAGGGGCGTAAAGCGCGCACGAGTGGCGGAGCCGCCTGTCAGCCGACCAGCTTGGCCTTCAGCTTCGCGATGGTGTCGGCGCTCAGGCCCAGGCCGTCGGTCAGGTACTTGTCCATCGTGCCGTAGGTCGCGGTCATCTCGTCCAGGCCGGCCTGCAGGAAGCTCTCCTCGACGGTCACCAGCGGGATGAAGTTGACGTACTTGTCGCCGAATGAGGCCTTGAGCCCCGCGGTGTTCTTGGCGATCGAGTCCTTGGCGTACTCGTTGGTGAGCAGGTAGTCGTCCATGATCGTCTTCTGGTCGACGCCCGCCAGGGTGAGCAGGACGGCGGACGTCCAGCCGGTGCGGTCCTTGCCCGCGGTGCAGTGGAACACCTGGCCGCCGCCGTCGGTGTTGGCCAGGTCGGTGAACAGTTCCGCGAACTTTGCCTTCTCGACCGCGCCGCTGACGAAGGCCACGTTCATGTCCTGCATCATCTTGCGGGCGTCGTCGGGCGCGTTGATCTTGCCGAGCATCTCGTTGATGTTGCCGGACAGGATCGGGATGCGCTTGTACGTCACGTCGGCCGGGAGCATGTCCTTCTTGCTCGCGACCTCGTCGTCGGTGCGCAGGTCGTAGACGGTGGAGAGGTCCAGGGCGGTGAGGGTGGCCATGTCCGCCTCGTTCGGCACGATCGCGTTCGCCCGGTAGAAGACGCCCTTGTTCACGTGCGCGCCGTCGGCGGTGGCGTAGCCCGCGCCGGTCCCGGCGACGTCCCGGAAGTTGTCGATGCTCGCGAGCCGCGGTGCGTCGGGGGCAGGGGCCTCGGAGCTGCCGAGCGCGGCAGAGCCCGTGTCGAACAGCGAGGCCAGCGCCGGCGGTACGGCCGGCTCGGCCTGGGCCAGCCCGGCCCCGCCCACGCCGGTGAGCAGCGCGGTACTGGCGACCATGAGCACGCCGGCGATCCTTGAACTGTGTCGTGACATTGAGTGGGCCTTCCGGTGATGTGGCTAGTCCTGTCGGGACGGGAAGGTAGCCACCGGGGCAACGGACTGTCACGGGGAATGTTCGGTTTCTCCCGCTCAGCGAGCACAAATCGTGCTCGTCACGGCCAGTTGGCGATGTGTGCCTGATTGTGGGGCCGAGACTGTAGGCTGGGACAGCTTGTGGCCATATCCGTCATGCGAAGGGCAGAGTACAGCCGAAATGAAACTGTTCCTGGACATCCTGCTGGTGATCACCAGCCTGCTGCTCATCCTCCTGGTGCTGCTGCACCGCGGCAAGGGTGGTGGCCTGTCCAGCCTCTTCGGTGGTGGCGTGCAGTCCAGCCTCTCCGGTTCCAGCGTCGTCGAGAAGAACCTCGACCGGATGACGGTCTTCACGGCCGCCATCTGGCTCATCGCCATCCTCGGCATCGGCCTGGAGATCAAGTTCAGCTGACCGCAGTGACGCGCACCGGTGTCGGCGTCCGGCCCCGCTCACGCTGCACCGGCGGCGCCGGACGCCGATACTGAGGCGATGACCCGGCCGTCGTCGCAGGAACTGCCACCCGACCCGCCCCGCGAGGCGACGGAACCGCTCCGCGAGGACATTCGGCTGCTCGGCGGTCTGCTCGGCGACGTCGTCCGGGAGCAGGCCGGAGAGGCGGTGTTCGACCTGGTCGAACGCGCCCGAGTCGGGTCGTTCCGCGTCCGTCGTTCGGAGATCGACCGGGCCGAGCTGGCCGCGTTGTTCGCGGACCTCGGCGTCGACACGGCGATCCCGGTGATCCGGGCGTTCAGTCACTTCGCGTTGCTCGCGAACCTGGCCGAGGACCTGCACCGGGAGCGACGCCGCGCGATCCATGTCAGGGCCGGCGAGCCGCCGCAGGACAGCAGCCTGGCCGCGACCTACCGCAAGCTCGACGCCGCGCACCTCGACTCGGCGGTGGTGGCGCGCGCACTCGACGGCGCGCTGGTGGCGCCGGTGATCACCGCGCACCCCACCGAGACCCGGCGGCGCACCGTCTTCGAGACGCAGAGCCGGATCACCGAGCTGATGCGGCTGCGTGAACGCACCGAACTCGACGCCGCCGAGAGCGCCGACGTCGAGCGTGCGCTGCGTCGCCAGATCCTCACGCTGTGGCAGACGGCGCTGATCCGGTTGTCCCGGTTGCGGATTCAGGACGAGATCGAGGTGGGCCTGCGGTACTACGACGCCGCCCTCTTCGAGGCGGTGCCGCGGATCAACGCGGAACTGCGGGCCGCGCTGCGCTCGCGGTGGCCCGACGCGGACCTGCTGCCGGAGCCGATGCTGCGGACCGGGTCCTGGATCGGCGGGGACCGCGACGGCAACCCGTACGTGACCGCCGAGGTGGTGCGCCGGGCCACCCGCCGCGCGGCCGCCACCGCGCTCGGCCGCCACCTGCGCGAACTCGAGTCCCTGGAGCGGGAACTGTCGATGTCCGAGCGGCTGGTCACGGTGTCGTCGGAGCTGACCGACCTGGCGGGCGCGTCCGGCGACGAGTCGGCCTTCCGCTTCGACGAACCGTACCGACGGGCGGTGCGCGGGATCCGCGGCCGGACCAGCGCCACGGCGCGCCGAATACTCGGCGGCGACGCCGCGTCGCTGCCGTCCCTGCTGCCCGAGCCGCGACTCGCCCCGTACATGGCACCCGCCGAACTGCTCGCCGACCTGGCCGTGGTGGACGCCTCCCTGCGCGGTCACGGCGACGCACTGCTCGCCGACGATCGGCTGGCCTTCCTGCGGGAGTCGGTGCAGGCGTTCGGCTTTCACCTCTCCGGACTGGACATGCGGCAGAACTCGGAGGTCCACGAGAGGGTGGTGGCGGAGCTGCTGGCGTGGTCGGGCACGCACCCGGACTACCTGGGGTTGGCGGAACCGGACCGGGTGGCGCTGCTCTCCGGCGAACTGCGGAGCCGGCGCCCGCTGACGCGGCCCGACGCGGTGCTGGGGGAGTTGGCCGCCTCGGAGCTCGCGATCCTGGCGGCCGGCGCGCAGGCGGTCCGGGACATCGGACCGGGCGCGGTGCCGAACTACGTCATCAGCATGTGCACTTCGGTGAGCGACCTGCTGGAGGCGGCGGTCCTGCTCAAGGAGGTGGGCCTGGTGGTGCCGGGGGACGCGACCGCCGCGCCGTCCGCCGCGGTGGACATCGTGCCGCTGTTCGAGACGATCGAGGACCTGCGCGGCGGCGCCGCGACCCTGACGGCCGCGCTGGACGTGCCCGTCTACCGGGAACTGGTGAAGGCCCGCGGCTGGCGTCAGGAGGTGATGCTCGGCTACTCCGACTCCAACAAGGACGGCGGATACCTGGCCGCGAACTGGGCGCTGTACCGCGCCGAGCTGGACCTGGTCGAGGCGGCCAGGGCCGAGGGGCTGCGGCTGCGACTGTTCCACGGCCGGGGCGGCACGGTCGGTCGCGGCGGCGGACCCAGCTACGAGGCGATCCTGGCGCAGCCGCCCGGCGCGGTGGCGGGCTCGCTGCGGATCACCGAGCAGGGCGAGGTGATCGCCGCCAAGTACGCCGAACCCCGTCTGGCGCACCGGAACCTGGAGACGCTGCTGGCCGCCACCCTGGAATCGACGCTGCTCGACGTCGAGGGGCTGGGCGACGATGCCGAACCCGCATACCGGCTGCTCGACGAGCTGGCGGAGCGGGCCCGGGTGGCCTACAGCGACCTGGTGCACGAGACGCCGGGGTTCGTCGAGTACTTCACGACGTCGACCCCGGTCGCGGAGATCGGCGCGCTCAACATCGGCAGCCGTCCGGCCTCGCGCAAGCCCACCGAGTCCATCGAGGACCTGCGGGCGATCCCGTGGGTGCTGTCCTGGAGTCAGTCCCGGGTGATGCTGCCCGGCTGGTACGGCACCGGCGCGGCGTTCGAGGACTGGGTGGACGGGGACCCGGAGCGGCTGGCCCGGCTCACCGATCTGTACCAACGGTGGCCGTTCTTCCGGACCGTGCTCTCGAACATGGCGATGGTGATGGCGAAGGCGGACATGGGTCTGGCCGCCCGGTATTCGGAACTGGTGCCGGACCCCGAACTGCGCGAGCGGGTGTTCGGCAAGATCACCACCGAGTACGCACGGACGGTGGAGATGTGCATGGCCGTCACCGGCAGTGACGACCTGCTGGCCGACAACCCGGCGGTCAAACGGTCCGTGCACAACCGGTTCCCGTACCTCGAACCGCTCAACCACCTGCAGGTGGAGCTGCTGCGCCGGTACCGGGCCGGCGACGACAGCGACCAGGTGCGGCGCGGGATCCAGCTGACGATGAACGGGCTCGCGACCGCGCTGCGGAACAGCGGCTAGGGGCCAACAGCGACCAGGCCAATGTATTGACTTATGTCGAAGAGGTGGCATGCTGGGGAGGTACCTAATTCGACATATGTCACATACATGGAGGCTGTCATGTCACGCGCCCAGCTCGCACTCAACGTCGACGACCTGGAGGCGGCAGTTGCGTTCTACTCGAAGCTGTTCGGGACCGAACCGGCGAAGCTGAAGCCGGGCTATGCGAACTTCGCGATCGCGGAACCGCCGCTGAAGCTGGTGTTGCTCGAGAACCCCGGCAAGGGCGGCACGATCAACCACCTCGGCGTCGAGGTCGAGTCGTCCGCGAAGGTGCACGAGGAGATCGCACGTCTGACCGGCGAGGGTCTGTTCACCGACGAGGAGATCGGCACGACCTGTTGCTTCGCCACCCAGGACAAGGTGTGGGTGACCGGTCCGGCCGGGGAGAAGTGGGAGATCTACACGGTGCTCGCCGATTCGGAGACCTTCGGGTCGAGCCCGCAGCACCTCGATCTCCTGGCCGCCGAGGAGGGCGGTGTCTGCTGCGGCACGGCATCGGCAACCGATCCGGCGTCCGAGGAGTCGGCGGCACCGGCCGGTCCGTCCTGCTGCTGACGTCGACCGTCGGCGAGTGAATGTCGGTCGACCGAAACGGTCGACCGAAACGGTCGGCCGACAGTCGTCGTCAGGCGGTGGTCGGGACGAGTTCGGCGACGAGTGCCTGGACCCGGGCGCGGATCTCGTCGCGGATCGGCCGGATGCCGTCGACGCCCTGCCCGCCGGGTCCTCGAGCGCCCAGTCTCGGGAGCTGACGCTCAGACGCGCCCGCCGACCCGTTCGTCACGAAACTGTGACGAATGTCATGTTCTGTGCTCGGCCCAGTGGTGCGAATGGGGCGCAAGAGTCAGAACCGGGTCAATGAAACTGATGGGTTCTCGAAATTCGACCGACAGCTTCATCCGACAGTCGATGGTCGTGCCGGGCCGCGGAACGACGGCCGTTGAGCGCTGTACTAAAGCCGCCTTACCAGGATAGTCTCCGAGCCCGCCTGGGCATTTTGCTGACGGCGCGTTCATTCGGTCACGGTACGGGGGTCGGAGTCCGGGAGTTGGCGTGTGTGCAGTCGTGTCAGGCCTTGGAGCAGTGAGCTCAAATGATCAGAAAGTGAGCTCGAATGACTAGGAGCGAGCCGAGGCCGGCCAACCGGCTGTTGAACATCGGTCTGCGATGGAAGGTCGCCGCGGTGCTCGCCGTGCCGGTTACCGCGGCCGTGGTGCTGGGCGGTCTCCGGGTGGAGAAC
The DNA here is from genome assembly GCF_001894985.1 of Rhodococcus tukisamuensis NBRC 100609. Taxonomy (GTDB): domain Bacteria; phylum Actinomycetota; class Actinomycetes; order Mycobacteriales; family Mycobacteriaceae; genus Rhodococcus_G; species Rhodococcus_G tukisamuensis. Next base: position 21,348 of record NZ_BCXG01000044.1, read on the forward strand.
GAAATCACCACCGCGGCGAATTTCAGTTCCGCTGCAGAACAGGTCGCCGAGATCCCGGCCATCGTCGAGGTCGGTACCGCACTCGGCACCGCCTCGGCGGCGGTAGGCACCGGGACGATGACGGCCCAGGACATCCAGGCAGTCAAGGACGGCGTGGCAGCCGCTCGCCCCGCGGTCGGGAACCCGGCGATCAGCCCGGCGGTGAGCACAGATCTCGACCGGGCCCTGACGACGGTCGAACAACTGACGGAAGAGATCGAGTCGCGTACGACTGCTCCGGACCTTCCGCAGCGAACCGCAGACGTCCGCGCGCAGCTGGCTGGGATCATCGACGAGATCCTGGCACCGATCGAAGATCCAGATGTCATCTCCGCTCACAGCCGATTGACCGGCTCCTGGTCCGCACAGCGGCGCCTTGCTGACCAGGTCACCGGTGCTCTCACGCTTCTCAAGGACCCGAATGCCCCGCTCACGAACCTGGTGACCGCGGCGGGCGCCGAACTGGCGATGATCGACCTTCTGGCCGGCCAGTTCCCGACGGTGGAAAGCCAGATCGACCTGCTCCGCGATGGCGTCACCTACCGCGTCGACGCGATCGAAAAAGCTGCGGGTGGCCCGTTGCCGCTGCTCGAACTTCGTCAGTCCCTCATCGAGAGTCGCGACGTCTACGGTGCGCTGATCGACGAGTCCTCGAGGGACATCGTGAGTACCGTTGACCAGCGTGCCGAGGCGGCACGGACCGCGGCGCTACGCGACGGCATCCTCGTGCTCACGGCACTGTTGGCCACGGTGGTCCTCGGGCTGCTGGTGGCACAGTCGTTGGTCCATCCGATCCGACGGCTGCAGCAGAGCGCGCTGCAGGTCGCCAACCACGACCTGCCCGACGCCATCGAGCGGATCAAGGTCGGCGACAGCTCCGCGGTCACCGACTTCGAGCCGATCCCGGTGCACACCACCGAGGAGATCGGCACGCTCGCCCGCGCTGTCGACGACATGCACGGTCAGGCGCTCAAGCTCGCCGGCGAGCAGGCGCAGTTGCGGCTGCAGATCGGTGACATGTTCGAAACGCTCGCCCGGCGAAGCAAGTTGCTGGTCGACCAGCAGCTCGGCCTGATCGAGAACCTCGAGTTCGAGGAGAAGGATCCCACGCGGCTCGAGAGCCTGTTCCGGCTCGACCACCTCGCTGCCCGTATGCGTCGAAACGGCGACAACCTGCTGATCCTCTCGGGTACCCGTACCCGCCGCGGCCACTCCGAGCCCGTCCAGGTCGGTGACGTGCTGCGCGCAGCGATGTCCGAGGTCGAGGACTACCAGCGGGTGGAGGTCGGCAACACGCCGCAGGGCGCGATCGCGGGTGCCGTCGCCACGGACATCGTGCACCTGCTGGCCGAACTGCTGGACAACTCGCTGCGCGCGTCCCCGCCCGAGTCCAGGGTGACGTTCAACTTCGACCGCGCCGTCGACGGCGGCCTGCTGCTCGAGATCTCCGACATGGGCATCGGCATCCCGCCGGCCGAGATGGCCGCGATCAACCAGCGGCTGACCGTGGGCGGCGAGGTCAGTGCCGAGACGGCCCGCCACATGGGCCTGTTCGTCGTCAGCGAGCTCGCGACGCAGCACGGCCTGACCGTCCGGATGCGCCCGACCTTCGACACCGTCCGGAACCAGGGCGTCACCACGAGCGTGCACATTCCGCGCACCGTGATGGTCTCGCCGTTGTCGCTGGCCATGACCGGCCCGCAGTCTGCGCTGGAGACTCACGACGCGACGGCCGCTCAGCAGTGGGCTCCCGCGCCGATGCGGCAGATGCCCGAGCCCATCGCCCCGGTCTCGGTCACCGTGGGTCCGGGTCCGATCACCCTGTCGCAGGATGGCGCGGCCCCGGTGCCCGAGCCGCCACAGCCTGTCGCGGGATCGTCGTTGCCGCAACGTAACCCGGGCGCTGCGGCGGGGTTCACGGAGCGACCCACTCCGGCCCCGATCGCATCGCTCCCGCGGCGCACCCCCGGCGCCACTCCCGGGTTGCCGCAGCGACCCGACACGGTCGCGCCGGCGCCCGTGCAGAGCCCCGTGCAAACTCCCGTGCCGGCCCCGGCCCCGGCGCCGGAACCGGTCGTCGCGCCGGCGCCCGCGGCCGGACCGCCCACCGACGAACCGGGGGTGTCGAGGCGGCACCGCTATCGCCTGAACTCGGAGAAGACGGCGTCGTTCTTCGCGGCCCGACCGCGGACGGAGGAGCCGGCGGGGCTGCTCTCGACCGAGACGACACCGATCTTCATGGGGATGGTCTCGGACTGGCTGACCGACCCCACCGATGCCGAGGTGGGCCCGGCCTGGAAGTCCGCCGCGGACGTAGGCTGGGACGCCGCCAACCGGGCCGCCGGGCCACGCGGCGAGTCGCGTACCGCTTCGGGGCTGCCGCAACGTCAGCCCGGCCAGCGACTGGTTCCCGGCGGCGTCGAGGGGGCTGACCAGATCGACACGCCGCCGAGGCTGCGCGACCCGGATGCGATCCGCGAGAAGCTCAGCAGGCACCAACAGGGCATCCGCGAGGGCCGCGCCGCCGGCCAGTCGGAACGCAACAGCATCTAAGGAGACAATGAACATGGATCAGGGATCCGAGCGCAACCTGGATCAGGGATCCGCGGGTCGCAGCTCACTCGACTGGCTGGTCTCGAACTTCGCCCGCGACACACCGGGCGTCACCCACGCGGTGCTGGTGTCCGCGGACGGGCTGCTGATGGCGGCCAGTGCCCACCTGCCGGTGGACCGGGCCGAGCAGCTGGCGGCGGTGACCTCCGGGCTCGCGAGCCTGTCGGCGGGCGTCTCCCAGCTGTTCGAGGGCGGCGGAGTGCTCCAGTCGGTGGTCGAGATGCAGCGTGGCTACCTGCTGCTGATGAGCGTCGGCGACGGCTCGCACCTGGCGACGCTGACCTCGGCGGGCTGCGACATCGGGCAGGTCGGCTACGCGATGGCGCTGCTGGTGGACCGTGTCGGTACCACCGTGCAGGCGGCGCCCCGAGCCGCCGCCGGGACCTGAGTACGACGTGGCCATGGACGACAGGAACTTCGAACAAGCAGGCACCGGACCGAGTCTGGTCCGGCCGTACTCGCTGACGTCCGGGCGTACCCTGCCGGCGGTCGAGTTGGCGCTCGAGGCGCTGATCCAGGCCCTGCCGGACACCGCGAACCGAAACTGGGAACTCGGGGACGTGGACGCGACGATCGTGGCATTGTGCGCACAGTCGCCGTCCGTGGCCGAGATCGCTGCCCGGGTCGGTGTGCCGATCGGTGTCGCGCGGGTGCTGGTCGCGGACCTGGTCGAGTCCGGTCAGTTGCGAATCCTGGCCACCCTGAAAGAAGACGCCAGCGACAGCGAACGTCGTGAACTCATTGAAAGGGTCCTCGGTGGACTTCGGAAAATCTAGCGCGCAACCCGGCCGGGTGACGTCGACCAAGATCGTCGTGGCCGGGGGGTTCGGCGTCGGCAAGACCACGCTGGTCGGTGCGGTGTCCGAGATCGTGCCGCTGCGGACCGAGGCGTTGGTCACCGACGCTTCGGTCGGCGTCGACAACCTCAGT
>NZ_BCXG01000045.1 GCF_001894985.1 Rhodococcus tukisamuensis NBRC 100609
AAGTCGTCGTCCAGACCCACCTGTTCGAGCCCGAGCACCTCGGCGAAGGTCTCGGCAACCAGTCGTGCGGACCCGGTCTGCGGCGCCCGGTACGCGCGCGCCTCGAACACCGGAGCCGGCAGCGCCTTTCGGTCCAGCTTGCCGGACGGGTTCAACGGGAACTCCGCCAGTACGACGATTGCCGACGGAACCATGTAGGTGGGCAACGACGTCGACGCGAAACCGAGCAGGTCCTCCGAGTTCACCTGCGTACCCTGCATGGGCACGACGTAGGCGACCAGGTGGTCGCCCGTCGCCGTCGAGACCACCAACACCGCCGACTGCAGGACCGCGTCGTGCGCCAGCAATGCCGTCTCGATCTCGCCCAGTTCGATGCGCTGGCCACGGAACTTGACCTGGAAGTCGGTGCGTCCGATGTAGCCGAGTTCCCCGTCAGCGCCCCAGAACACCAGGTCGCCGGTGCGGTACATGCGCTCGCCACCGGGGCGGAACGGATTCGCCACGAACCGGTCAGACGTGAGGTCGACCCGGCCGTAGTATCCGCGCGCCAACTGGTCGCCCGCCAGGTACAACTCACCGGGCACACCCACCGGAACCGGACGCAGACGCCCGTCGAGGACGAACACCTGCGAGTTCCACATCGGTCGCCCGATGGCCACCGCGGCAGAGTTGCCCTCGCCGGTCACCTCACGGTAGGTGATCGACACGGCGGCCTCGGTCGGCCCGTACAGGTTGTGCAGCCTGGCCGGGCTGACTGCCGAGAACGCCCGCACCGTCTCCGCGGGCAGTGCCTCGCCGATCACGTACACGTGCCGCAACGAGGCGAGTGACGCGCCGGCCGAGGACACCGTGTCGGCAAACACCGTCAGCATCGACGGCACGAAGTCCGTGACAGTGACCGAGTGCTCGGCGATCTTCTCCGCGACGTAGAGCGGGTCGCGGTGGCCGTCCGGGGTCGTGACCACGAGTTGCGCACCCACCCGCAGCGGCATGAACCAACCCCACAGCGAGACGTCGAAGGTGGTCGCGGTCTTCTGCAGGTAGACGTCCGAGCCGTCGAGCAGGTACTCGCCCTGCATCCACTCCATCTGGTTGACGATCGCGCCGTGATCGACGGCGACGCCCTTGGGCTTGCCGGTCGAGCCCGACGTGAAGATCACGTATGCGGGGTGCGTACGACGCAGCACCGCGGACCGTTCCGCGTCGAGAACCGGCGCTGCCGAGTAGCCCGACACGTCGACCGTGTCGATGCACAGGACGGCTCGGCCTCCCGGCGCCTCGAACCCGTCTCGCGCGGTGGTCAGCACGCAGGCCGGATCCGCGGTGTCCAGGATGTGACCGATCCGCTCCATCGGGTGGTCCGGGTCGATCGGCACGTAGGCGCCGCCCGCCTCGAGCACCGCGTAGATGCCGACGACCAGATCCAACGAACGTCGAACAGCCAACGCCACCAACGACTCCGGACCAACGCCCTCGTCGACGAGGAGGCGTGCCAGCCGGTTCACCCGCGCTCCGAACTCGGCGTAGGTGAGCGACTCGCCCTCGTACACCACCGCGATGTTGTCCGGGGTGGCCTCGACCTGGCGACGGAACCCGTCCAGGAGCAGCTGACCGGACGGCAACTCGCGGGCCGAGTCGTTCCAGCTCTCCAGCAGCACCGTTCGCTCGGCGACCTCGAGCAGCTCCACGTCCCCGACGACCGCGGTGGGATCCGCGACGAAGGCTGCGAGGATCCGCAGGAACCGGTCGCCGAGCCTACGGATCGACTGCTCGTCGAACAGGTCGGTCGCATAGTTCAGGTCCACCCGCATCCCGGTGGGCGTCCCGTCCTCCCCATGGGACTCCGACATGGTGACCTGCAGGTCGAACTTGGCAATGTCCTCGTCGAACTCCACCGCCGAGACGTCGAGCCCGTCGAGCTCGAGGCTCGACTGCGCGAGGTTCTGGAAGAACAAGGCGACCTGCACCAACGGGTGCCGACCCTGCGACCGGACCGGGTTGAGCACCTCGACCAGCCGCTCGAACGGCAGCTCCGCGTGCCCGAATGCCCCGAGGTCGACCGAACGGACCCGGCCCAGCAGGTCCGCGAAGGACTCGGCCGAATCGACCTCGGTCCGCAACACCAGGGTGTTGACGAACATGCCGACCAGGTCGTCGAGCGCGGCGTCACCGCGACCCGCGACCGGCGTACCGATCGCGATGTCCGTGGTACCCGACAGCCGTGCCAACAGCACCGCCAACGCTGCGTGCACCACCATGAACGGGGTGGCGCCGTGGGCACGCGCAACCGTGCCGAGCGCGGCGTGCAGGCCGGCGTCGAGGTCCAAACCGACCGACGCGCCACGGTTGGAGGCGACGGCGGGACGCGGGCGATCGGACGGGAGATCCAACTGCGCGGGCAGACCCGCCAGCGTCTCGGTCCAGTACCCGAGCTGACGTGCGATCAGCGAGTCGGTGTCCTGCTCCGACCCGAGCACCTCGCGCTGCCACAGGCTGTAGTCCGCGTACTGGACGGCCAGCGGTGCCCAGGACGGCGCCTCCCCCGACTTCCGTGCCGAGTAGGCAATCATCACGTCCCGCACCAACGGCCCCATCGAGAATCCGTCGGAGGCAATGTGATGCACGACGAACACCAGGACGTGGTCGGTCCCCGGGGCCGACTCGCCGCCGTCGATGCTCATCAGCAGGGCGCGCAGCGGCACGTCGACGGTGACGTCGAACCCACCGGCGACGAATTCCGTGGCGCGGGCGAGCAGCTCGTCAGACGCGACCGCGACCGGCGTCAGGTCCACGCTGACCCGGTCGGCCGGCAGGACGACCTGGAAGCCGGCGCCCTCGTGCTCGGGGTAGACCGTCCGCAGGATCTCGTGCCTGGCCAGCACGTCTCCGACCGCGGCCCGCAGCGCGGCCACGTCGAGCTCGCCCGTCAGCCGGACCGCGACCGGGATGTTGTTGACGGCGCTCTCGCTGTCGAACCGGCTCAGGAACCACATCCGAGACTGCGCCAGGGACATCGGGATCCGCTCCGGTCGCCGCTGCGCGGTGAGCGCGATCCGGCCGCCGCTGCCGGCCAGCACACCCGTCGCCGCGGCGAGTGCCTCGACGGTGGATGCATCGAACACGGTCCGCACCGGCACCGCGGCGTCGAACGCCGCGCCGAGCCTCGCCGCCACCTGGGTCGCGATCAGCGAGTTGCCGCCGAGCTCGAAGAAGTCGTCGTCGACGCCCACCCGGGCGATACCGAGCAGCTCCGCAAACACGCCGGCCACGATCTCCTCGACCGGGGTCGTCGGCGCCCGGAACTGCTTCGCCTCGAAGACCGGCGCCGGCAGCGCCTTGCGGTCCAGCTTGCCGGAGGCGTTCAGCGGGAAGGCCTCGAGCACCACGAAGGCCGTCGGCACCATGTAGGCCGGCAGGCTCTCGCGCAACGCGGCCTTGACGTCGGCCAGGTCCACCGAGGCGCCGGCGGTGGGCACCAGGTAGCCGACCAGCGCCTCACCGGAACGGTCGTCGTGGTGCAGCGTGACGACCGACTGTGCGACGGATTCGAGGCCCACCAGGGCCGTCTCGATCTCACCGAGCTCGATCCGCAGACCGCGCAGCTTCACCTGGAAGTCGGTGCGGCCGAGGTAGTCGATCTCACCGTTGCCGATCCACTTCACCAGGTCGCCGGTGCGGTACATCCGGGCCCCGCCCACGAAGGGGCTGGCCACGAAACGGTCCGCGGTCAGGTCGGGCCGGCCGACGTACCCACGGGCCAACTGGTCCCCTGCCAGGTACAGCTCGCCGGCCACCCCGATCGGAACGGGCCGCAGCCGCGCGTCCAGCACGAACACCTGGGTGTTCCACACCGGTGCGCCGATCGGCACGCTCACCCGGTCCGCCTCGGTGACCTCGTGGAAGGTCACGTCGACCGCGGCCTCGGTCGGGCCGTAGAGGTTGTGCAGCCGCGCCTGCGGCGCCACCTCGCGCAGCCGGTCTGCGGTCTGGGCCGGCAGCGCCTCACCGGAGGCGAACACGCGAACCAGCGAGGACGCCGACGCGACGGCAGGTTCCGCCACGTACAGCGCCAGCATCGACGGCACGAAGTGGGCGGTGGTCACCGACTCCGCGGCAATCACTCGTGCGAGGTACGCCGGATCCCGATGGCCGTCCGGCACCGCGATCACCAGACGCGCGCCGACCTGCAGCGGCCAGAACAGCTCCCACACCGACACGTCGAACGTGACCGGAGTCTTCTGCAGCACCGCGTCCGTGCCGCCGAGCCGGTACTCGGACTGCATCCACAGCAGGCGGTTGACGATTGCCCCGTGGCTGACGGCGACGCCCTTCGGACGGCCGGTCGATCCCGAGGTGAAGATGACGTAGGCGGTGTTCGAGGGGGCCAGCGACGCGATGCGATCGGCGTCGACAACCGGGCGGGCACTGAAGCCGGACAGCTCGAGCGCGTCGACGTTCAGGACAGACCTGTCCCCCGGCGCCTCGAATCCGTCCCGCGTCGTGGACAGGATGCACACCGGGTCCGCGGAGTCGAGAATGTGGCCGATCCGGTCGGCCGGCTGATCCGGGTCGATCGGCACGTAGGCGCCACCGGCCTCGAGCACCGCGTAGATGCCCACGAGCAGGTCGAACGACCGGCGCGCGGCCAGTGCCACCAGCGACTCCGGACCGACACCGATCGAGATCAGGTGCCGGGCCAACCGGTTCGCTCGCGCCGAGAACTCGGCGTAGGTCAGCGACTCGCCGTCGAAGGTGAGCGCCGCCGCTGTCGGCGTCGCCGTGACCTGCGCCTCGAACAGGTCCACGAGGGTCTGCGGGGAGATCAGTTCGTCCGTCGCGTTCCAGTCGAACAGCACCCGCTCGCGCTCGGCGTCGCCGAGCAGCTCGATGTCGCCGACCAGCACGTCGGGAGCAGCGACCACCTCGCGCAGGATCCGCACGAACCGCTCCGCGAACGACTCGACTGTCGCCCGATCGAACAGGTCGGTGGCGTACCGCAGGGCGGCAGCCATCCCACCGGGTCGGCCACCGACCTCGACGCCCTCGGTGACGATCAGCGTCAGGTCGAACTGGGTGGTGTCGGCCTCGTAGTCGACACCACTGATGGTCAGCCCCGGCAGTTCGAGGGTGGAGTCCTCGTTGAGCTCCAACGTCATTGACGCCTGGAACAACGGCGAATGTGACTGCGAGCGAGCCGGGTTGAGTGCCTCGACCAGTCGCTCGAACGGAACCTCGGCATGCCCGAACGCGGCCAGGTCGGCCACTCGGACCTTCTGGAGCAGTTCGCCGAAGGATCCGGCCGGGTCGACCTCGGTTCGCAACACCAGGGTGTTGACGAACATCCCGACGAGGTCGTCCAGCGCGGCCTCACTGCGGCCGGCGATCGGCGTACCGACCGCGATGTCGGCACTGCCGGACAAGCGCGCGAGCAGCACCGAGTACGCGGCGTGCACGACCATGAAGGTGGTGACGCCGTACTCGCGGGCGAGTGCCTCGATGCCGGCGGCCACGTCCGGGTCGATCTCGAAGGGCAGCCGGGAGCCACGACCGGACGCCACCGCCGGTCGGGGCCGGTCCGTCGGCAACTCGAGCACGTCCGGAAGCCCCGCAAGAGCGTCCTTCCAGAACCCGATCTGCTGGGCGGCCAACGACTCCGGGTCACTCTCGGAGCCGAGTACCTGGTGCTGCCACAGCGTGAAGTCCGCGTACTGCACCGGCAGGGGCGCCCATGCCGGAGCCGCTCCGGCGGTGCGTGCCACGTAGGCCGACATGAGGTCGCGTGCCATCGGCGCCGTCGAGACGCCGTCCGCGCTGATGTGGTGGATCGCCATGACCAGGACGTGCTCGTCGGGACCGGTGTGCAGCAGCGAGCCGCGCACCGGGACCGCCGCCGTCACGTCGAAACCGGCACCGAGGATCTCGACCACCGTGGCCGGCAGGTCCTGCGGGTCGATGTCCACCGGCGTCAGGTCGAGCTCGACCCGATCGGCGGGCAGGATCACCTGGACCGGCCCCTGTCCGTCGTCGGGGAACACGGTCCGCAGCGACTCGTGGCGTTCGAACACGTCGCGGACCGCGAGTCCCAACGCCTCGACGTCGAGGCGCCCGCGCAGGCTGATCGCCAACGGGATGGTGTACGCGGACGAGTCCGGATCGAACTGGTTGAGGAACCACATCCGGTTCTGTGCCAACGACAACGGAATCCGGTCCGGTCGCGGTCCGGCCACCAGTGCCGGTGCGCCGGACGCCGTCGCGGCCGTTTCGACCTGTGCCGCCAGCCCGGTCACCGTCGACGCCTCGAACACCGCACGCACGCCGAGGTTGCAGCCGAGCGCCGCGTTGATCCGAGACACCAGCCGCATCGCGAGGAGCGAGTTGCCGCCGAGCGCGAAGAAGTCGTCGTCGGCGCCGATCCGGGGGGCGCCGAGCAGCTCGGCGAACACTGCGGCCACGACGGCCTCCGCCTCGGTTGCCGGCTCCCGGAACTCGGTGGTCGCCACCGCGAAGTCCGGCTCCGGCAGCGCCTTGCGGTCCACCTTGCCCGCAGAGCTGAGCGGGAACTCGTCGAGCACCACAATCCGCGTCGGCACCATGTAGGCCGGCAGGTCGGCGGCCACCGCGGCGCGCAGGTCCGCCTCGGTCGGAGCCGTGGCGGGCCGCGGGGTCACGTAGCCGACGAGGTGCTCACCGGCGCGCGCGCTGCGCACCATGGTCACGATGGCCTGCGCGACGGAATCCGCTCGCGTCAGCACCGCCTCGATCTCGCCGAGCTCGATCCGCAGGCCACGCAGCTTCACCTGGAAATCGGTGCGGCCCAGGAACTCCAACCGTCCGTCACGATTCCAACGCACCAGATCGCCGGTGCGGTACATCCGGTCACCCGGCTGACCGAACGGGTCGGCGACGAACCGTTCCGCGGTCAGGTCCACACGACCGACGTATCCGCGGGCCAACTGGACACCCGACAGGTACAACTCACCCGCGGAGCCGACGGGAACTGGATGCAGGCGGGTGTCGAGCACCATCGCGGCCGCGTTCCAGCTGGGCCCGCCGATCGGGACGGTGGTGCCCTCGCCGGCGTACCGCTCGACCGCCGGCTCGTAGAGGATGCCGACTGCGGTCTCGGTCGGACCGTAGGCATTGTCGATGGTCGTCCCGGTCGCCGCGACGAAGTCCCGCAGCACGTTCGGCGCGAGCGCCTCGCCACCGGCGAACACGACCCGCAACGAGTCCAGTCCGTCGGCCTTGCCCGCCGCGAGGAACATGCTGAGCATCGACGGTACGAACTCGGCGATCGTGATCGACTGCTCGTCGATCAACGCCGCCAGGTAGTCGGGATCACGGTGCCCGCCGGGCACGGCGAGCACCACCCGACCGCCGACCTGCAGCGCGGCAAAGCACTCCCACACCGACACGTCGAACGTGGTCGGCGCCTTCTGCACCACCCGGTCCGTCACGGTCATCTCGTACCGGTCGGTGAGCCAGGCCAGGTAGTTCACGATCGACTCGTGGCTGATTGCCACGCCCTTCGGCCGGCCGGTCGAACCCGACGTGTAGATCACGTACGCGGCATTCTGCGGGCGCAGCGGCGATCGCCGGTCACCGTCCGTGACCCGGGTGGCCGAGTACCCGCTCAGGTCCACCTCGTCCACCACGATCTTCGTGCAGCCGGCGGGCAGGCAGCCCTGGTCCCGGCTGGTGGTCACGGTGCACACCGGTGCCGCCGACTCGAGCACGTACCCGGTGCGCTCGGCCGGATGCTCCGGATCGATCGGCACGTACGCGCCACCGGCCTTGACGATGGCGTACATGCCGACCATCAACTCCAGCGAGCGACTCATCGCCAGGCCGACCAGCGTCTCGGGTCCGACCCCGTCGGCGATCAGCTTGCGGGCCAGTCGGTTCGCACGCTCGTCGAACTCGCGGTAGGTGAGGCTCTGTCCCTCGAACACCACGGCGATCGCGTCGGGGGTGCGCGTCACCTGTCCGTCGAACGGGTCGATCAATGTCATCGGCGCGAGATCGACCGCGGTCTCGTTCCACTCCCGCAGCACCCGTTCGCGCTCGTCGGCCGCCAGGATCTCGACGTCGCCGACCGCAACGGCCGGGTTCGTCACGGACGCCTCGAGTATCCGCACGAAGCGCGCGGCGAACCCGGCGACGGTGGACTCGTCGAAGAGGTCGGACGCGTACGTGAAGCACGCCTCGAATCCGTTCGGTTCGCCGGTTGCCGTGAACGCCTCGGCGAGGATGAGGTCCAAGTCGAACTGGGTGACCGCGACATCGGATTCGAGCAGGCCCACGGTCAGGCCCGGCAACTCCAGGTCACTGCGCTCGAGGTTCTGCAGCGTCAGAGACGCCTGGAACAGCGGCGAGTGCGACTGCGACCGGATCGGGGCGAGCGCCTCGACCAGCCGCTCGAAGGGCACGTCGGCATGACCGAACGCGGCCACGTCGCGGTCGCGGACTCGACGGAACAGCTCGACAAAGGTGTCCGCGGGGTCCACCTCGGTGCGCAGCACCAGGGTGTTGACGAACATGCCGACCATGTCGTCGAGTCCGGCCTCCCCTCGGCCCGCGATGGGTGTGCCGACCGCGATGTCACCGCTGCCGGACAGGCGCGCGAGCAGCACCGCGAAGGCTGCGTGCACGACCATGAACTGCGTCACGCCGTGCTCGCGGGCGATCCGGCCCATGCCGGCGTGCAGTTCCGTTCCGATCTCGAAGGACAGCTTCGCCCCACGGCTGCTCCCGACGGCCGGTCGGGGACGGTCGGTGGGCAGTTCCAACAGGTCCGGCAGGTTCGCCAGGGCACCGCGCCAGTAGTCCAGCTGGGTGGTGATCAGCGAGTCCGCGTCGTCCTCGGACCCGAGCAGTCCACGCTGCCAGATCGCGAAGTCCGCGTACTGCACCGGGAGCGGGGCCCAACCCGGGCCCGCCTGCCCGGCGTTGCGCGCCGCGTAGGCCACCATCACGTCGCGAGTCAGCGGCGCGATCGACCAGCCGTCGGCGCTGATGTGATGAACGGAGAGGACGAGCACGTAGTCCCGTTCGCTCGTCGCGTACAGCGCGGCACGCAGCGGCACCTCGCCGGCGACGTCGAACGGCGCCGACATCATCGCGAACACCCGGTCGTGGATCTCGTCCTCGGTGACGACCACCGGGGTCAGGTCCGGAACCACCTGCGCGGTCGGCACGATCACCTGCTGCGGGACCCCGTCGACCTCGGGGAACACGGTGCGCAGCGACTCGTGACGCTCGAGCACGTCCACGACCGCGGCCTGCAGGGCCACCGTGTCGAGGTCACCGGTGAGCCTGATCGCGACAGGAATGTTGTACGCCGCAGAATCCGGATCCATCCGGTTGAGGAACCACATCCGTTGCTGTGCAAGTGAGAGCGGCAGGACGTCCGGGCGCGGCTGCGCCTCCAGCGCGGCCCGGCCACCGAGGCCGACCCGCTGTTCCAGTGCCGCCGCCAGATCCCGCACCGTCGAGGCCTCGAACAGCGCGATCACCGGCACGGTGGTGTCGAGTGCGGCACCGAGACGGGCGGTCACCTGGGTGGCGATCAGCGAGTTGCCGCCCAGGGCGAAGAAGTCGTCGTCCAGGCCGATCCGCTCGAGCCCGAGCACGTCGGCGAACACGCCCGCGACGACCTCCTCGGCCGGAGTGGTCGGCGCCCGGAACTCCCGAGCGGCGAACACCGGCTCCGGCAACGCCTTTCGATCCAGTTTGCCCACCGGCGTGAGCGGGATCTCGTCGAGCACCATGATCGATGCGGGCACCATGTATGCGGTCAGCGACCGCGCCACGAACTCCGTCAGCTGCGCCGGGTCGACGGTGCGTCCGGCGGCCGGCAACACGTACGACACCAGCGAGGTGGCACCCGCAGAGCTGGTGTGCCCCATCGTCGCGGCGAACTCCACGTCCTCGTGCGCCAACAGAGCCGAATCGATCTCCCCGAGTTCGATGCGGAAACCGCGCACCTTCACCTGGAAGTCGCTGCGGCCGACGTACTCGATCACCAGCCCGTCTGCGCCGGGGACCCACCGCACGACGTCTCCGGTCCGGTACATCCGCTCGCCCGCGGTGCCAGATGTCGCGGCGACAAACCGGTCCGCGGTCAGCCCTGCACGATGGTGGTAGCCCAGCGCCACACCGGGACCCGCCAGGTACAGCTCACCCGCGACCCCCACCGGAACCGGGCGCAAACGCACGTCGAGCACCCGCGCGGCAACCCCGCGCAGGGGCACACCGATCGGCATGGTCCCACCCGGCACCAGCGGATCGCTGCTGGTGACGATGATCGTCGTCTCGGTCGGGCCGTACACGTTGAAGAACCGGCGGCCCCTCGCCCACCGCGACATCAGGTCGGGCGTGTACGCCTCGCCACCGACCATGACCGACTCCAGGTCCGGAAGCTGCTCGGGATCGAGCGATGCCAGCGCCGCCGGGGTGATGAAGGCGTGGCTCACCCGCTCCTCACGCAGCAACCGGGTCAATTCGTCGCCGCCGTACACCGACGGCGGAACGATCACCATGGTTGCCGCGGCCCCGATCGCCAGCAGCAGCTCGAGCATCGACGCGTCGAAGCTCGGTGAGGCAAAGTGCAGGGTCTTCGACGCGGGGGTGATCCGGAACCGGTCCCGCTGCTCAGCCGACAGGTTCGACAGCCCGCCGTGGCTCACCGAGACACCCTTCGGCGTGCCCGTCGACCCGGACGTGTAGATCACGTATGCCGTGTTCTCCGGCCGCAACGTGCCGACCAGCTCGGCATCGTGGACGGGGGCAGACGACATCGACGCGCAGTGCAGCTCGAGCTCGGGCGAGTCGATGACGAGCCACTGCACCGATGCGGGCAGTGCCTCCACCGAACCGGCGATGGTCAGACCGAAACGAGCACCCGAATCGGACACCATGTGCGCAATCCGGTCCGCCGGGTAGTTCGGGTCGACGGGAACGAATGCCGCACCCGTCTTGGCGACGGCCCACACCGCGAGCACCGACTCGATCGACCTCGGAATGCCAAGGGCGACAAACGCACCCGGACCCACGCCCGAACCGATCATCACCCGAGCCAGCCGCGACGACCACTCGTCGATCTGCCGATACGTCAGCTGCCGACCGTCGAACCGGACGGCGATGCCGTCGGGGTTCGACGCCGAGGCCTCCGCGAGGAGCTCGGGCAGCGGCACGATCGGGTCCGCGGCCGCAGCCTGACGAACGGCGAGATCCGACCGCTCGACCGCCGACATGATCTCGATGTCGCCGACCGGGGTGGCGGGCTCGACCAGGATCACATCAAGAATCCGGACGAAGCGCTGTGCGAACACAGACACCGTCGGTTCGTCGAAAAGATCTGTTGCATAGGTGAACTCGGCATGCATCGGACCGTCGGCCGCACCTGCCGGCTGCAGCGTCAGCTGCAGGTCGAACTTGGAGCTGTCGAGGTTCGCGTCCTCCGTGGAGACCGTCAGCCCGGGGAGTTCGATCGAGGCCGCGGCAGTGCTCTGGAACGCCAGCGCAACCTGGAACAACGGGTGACGCGCCGTGGAGCGGTCCGGATTCAGTGCCTGCACGAGCCGCTCGAACGGCACGTCGGCGTGCCCGAAGGCGGCGAGGTCGCGCTCGCGCACCTGCGCCAGCAATGCCTCGAACGAGGCCGCCCCGTCGACCTCCGTCCGCAGCACGAGGGTGTTGACGAACATGCCGATCATGTCGTCGAGCTCCTGCTCGCCACGGCCGGCGATCGGCGTGCCGACCGCGATGTCGGTGGTCCCGCTCAGCCGCGAGAGCAGCACGGTCAGCGCCGCGTGCATCACCATGAACAGCGTGACGCCGCGTGCCTGCGCGAACTCGACCAGCGCACCGTAGGTGCCCGCCGGAACGTCGAACTCGAACCGCGCGCCGCCGAACGTCTGCACTGCGGGCCGGGAACGATCCGCAGGCAGGTCGAGCTTGTCGGGCATCCCCGCCAACACGTCCTGCCAGTGCGTGAGCTGACGGGAGAGCAGGCTCGACGCGTCGTCCTCGGACCCGAGCACCTCGCGCTGCCACAGGCTGTAGTCCGCGTACTGGACCGCCAGCGGCGCCCAGGTCGGCGCCGCGCCGGCGGCACGTGCGGTGTAGGCCACCACGATGTCCCGGGCCAGCGGCCCCATCGAGAAGCCGTCGGCGCTGATGTGGTGCACGACCACGACGAGCACGTGCTCGGTTTCGCTCAGCTCGAACAGCTGCACCCGCACCGGCACGGTCGTGGTGACGTCGAAGCCGGTGCCCACCGCCTCGGTGACCCGCGCCGCCAGCACCCGCTCGTCGACCCGGACCGGGGTCAGGTCGAGGGTCGTCTCCGACACCGGCACGACCCGCTGAACCGGGCCGTCGGACACAGCCGGGTACACCGTCCGCAGCACCTCGTGGCGGGCCAGCACGTCGAGCACCGCGGCCTCGAGCGCCGCGACGTCGAGTCGGCCGGACAGCCGGATGCCGCCGGGGATGTTGTATGCCGCCGACTCGGGCGCCATCCGGTTGAGCACCCACATCCGCTGCTGCGCAAGCGAGAGCGGAACCTGCTCCGGACGCTCACCCGCGACCAGGGCGATCCGGTCCCCACCGCCGACATGCGCCTGCACCCGCACGGCCAGTTCGCCGACGGTCGGCGCCTCGAACAGCCAGGCCACCGGAATCTGGGTCTCGCGCGCCGCACCCAGGCGGGCCGCGACCTGGGTGGCGACCAGGGAGTTGCCGCCGAGCGCGAAGAAGTCGTCGTCGAGGCCGACTGTCTCGACGCCGAGGACGTCGCCGAAGACCTGGGCCACCAGTCGCTCGACGTCCGTGGTCGGCGCCCGGAACTCGGCCGCCTCGAACTCGGGATCCGGCAGCGCCTTCCGGTCGAGCTTGCCGTTGATGTTCAGCGGCAGCGCCTCGAGGACCACGAAGGCCGCGGGCACCATGTAGCTCGGCAGCGCCTCCGCCGCGGCGGCCTTCAGCCGCGCCACGTCGAGGTCCGCGCCGGCCGCGGGCACCAGGTAGGCGACCAGACGGTCGCCGGTGCGCTCGTCGGACTTGGCGGTGACAACCGCTGCCGCGACGGACTCGTCGCGCACCAGCGCCGACTCGATCTCGCCGAGCTCGATCCGGAAGCCGCGCACCTTGACCTGGAAGTCGCTGCGCTCGAGGTACTCGAGCTCACCGGTCGGCAGCCAGGTGACCAGGTCACCGGTGCGGTACATGCGCTCACCCGTGGCGCCGAACGGATCGGCGACGAACCGGTCCGCGGTCAGGTCCGGGCGGGCGTGGTAGCCGCGGGCCAACTGGGCGCCGGCCAGGTAGAGCTCGCCGCCGACGCCGGCGGGCACCGGGTTCAGGCGGGTGTCGAGGACGTAGACACGGGTGTTCCACTCCGGCACACCGATCGGCACCGAACCGGTGTCGCCGTCGAGCACCTCGTGCACCGTCACCGACACCGCGGCCTCGGTCGGGCCGTACAGGTTGAACATCGCTGCTGCGTTGGCGCCGCGGAAGGTCTGCGCGGTGGCGGCGGGCAGCGCCTCACCGATCGCGAGCACCCGACGCAGCGAATCCGACAGCGCGCCACCGGCGGCCGCGACCATCAGCATCGACACCGTCGACGGCACCGCGTGCAGCGTGGTCACGGCCTGACTGCGGAGCAGGTCGAGCAGGTAGTCCGGGTCCTGGTGGCCGCCGGGCTTGGCGATCACCATTCGGCCGCCGGAGACCAGGGCCGACCAGAACTCCCACACCGACAGGTCGAAGGTCGCGGCGGTCTTGAGCAGCACCGAGTCCGAGCCGTCGAGCGCGAACCTCTCGGTCATCCAGAGCAGCTGGTTGACGATGGCCGAGTGGCTCACCGCCACGCCCTTGGGCCGACCGGTCGAACCGGACGTGAAGATCACGTACGCCGGATGCTCGGAACGCAGCGGCCGGGTCCGCTCGGCGTCCGTGACCGGCGCCTCGGAGTAACCCGACAGATCCGTCTCGTCCAGCAGGAGGACAGAGCTGTCCCCTGCTCCCTCGAATCCGTCTCGCGCGGTGGACAGTACGCACGCCACCGCCGCGGTCTCGAGGATGTGGCCGATCCGCTCGGCCGGGTGATCCGGATCCACCGGCACGTACGCGCCGCCGGCCTGGGTCACCGCGTACATGCCGACGACCAGGTCGACCGAGCGACGCATCGCCAACGCGACCAACGACTCGGGTCCGACGCCCTCCGCGATCAGCCGGCGGGCCAGGCGATTGACCCGGGCGTCGAACTCGCGGTAGCTCAGCTCGGTGCCCTCGAACCACAGCGCCGGGGCGTCCGGGCCGGCGGCCACCTGCGCGTTGACCAGGTCCGAGAGGGTGACGTCCGCGACCTCGGCCGCCGTGTCGTTCCAGCCCGACAGCACGAGCTGACGCTCGGCCGGGTCGAGGAAGTCGAGGTCGCCGACCGTCTCGGCCGGGTTCGCGACCGCGGCCGCGATGATCCGCACGAACCGCTCCGCGAAGCGCTCCACCGTGGACTGGTCGAACAGGTCCGTGGCGTAGTGGAACATCGCGTCGAATCCGGCGGGAGTTCCGTCGGCGTCGAAACGTTCGGTGAGGAACAGCTGCAGGTCGAACTGCGTGATCTGGGTGTCGATCTCGAACGGGGCCACCGTGAGTCCGGGCAGCTCCACGCTGCTCTGGGCCAGGTTCTGGAACGAGAAACCCACCTGGAACAGCGGGTGCCGGGCCGTCGAACGGGTCGGGTTGAGCACCTCGACGAGTCGCTCGAAGGGGACGTCGGCGTGGCCGAAGGCCGCCAGGTCCGACTCGCGCACCGCCGCAAGGAGATCCGCGAACGACTTGGATCCGTCGACATGGGTGCGGAAGACCAACGTGTTGACGAACATTCCGATCAGGTCGTCCATCGCGGCCTCGCCGCGGCCCGCGATCGGCGTACCGACTGCGATGTCGTCGGTGCCGGACAGCCGGGCCAGCAGCACCGTCAGCGCGGTGTGCGCGGCCATGAACAGGGTCGCCCCCTGCTCGCGGGCCAGCGCACCCAGCCCGCGATGCAGGTCGGCGCCGATCTCGAACGCGACCCGCCCGCCCTGCTGGGAGCGGGTCGCCGTCCGCGGGCGGTCACCGGGCAGGTCCAGCTGGTCGGGCAACCCGGCCAGCGTGGTGCGCCAGAAGTCGAGCTGCTGACCCGCGACCGACGTGGCGTCGTCCTCGGAGCCGAGCACCGCGCGCTGCCAGATCGCGTAGTCGGCGTACTGCACCGGCAGTTCGGTCCAGCCGGGGGTCTGGCCCTGCGTCCGCGCCGCGTAGGCGGTCATGATGTCCCGCCCGAACGGGGCCATCGACGCCCCGTCTGCGGCGATGTGGTGCACCACGGATCCGAGCACGTACTCGGAGTCTCCGCCGTCGACCGCGAACAGCACGACCCGCACCGGGACCTCGGCGGTGACGTCGAATGCCGTGGTGGCCAGCTCGAACAGCCGCTGCGGCAGCTCGTCCGCGCTCACCCGCACCGGGGTCAGGTCGACCACGGGCGCTACGGGCTCGATCACCTGGACCGGGCCGTCCTCGGTCTCCGGGTACCGGGTGCGCAGCGACTCGTGCCGGGCGAACACGTCGCCCAGGGCGGCCGCCATCGCGGCCGCGTCGAGGTCGCCGGTCAACCGGATCGCCATCGGGATGTTGTACGCGGAGGAGGCGGTGTCGAAGCGGTTGAGGAACCACATCCGCTGCTGCGCCATCGACAGCGGCACCCGCTCCGGCCGCTGCTGGGCGACCAGCGCGGCGCGGCCGCCGGAACCGGCTAGTTCGGCTACACGGGCGGCGAGCGCCTCGACCGTCGAGGCCTCGAAGAGCACCCGCACCGGCACCCGGGTGTCCAGCGCGGCGCCCACCTGCGAGATCACCTGCGCGGCAACCAGCGAGTTGCCGCCGAGCTCGAAGAAGTCGTCGTCCAGACCGACCCGACCCACACCGAGCACCTCGGCGAACACACCCGCGACGATCTCCTCCACCGGATTCGTCGGCGCCCGGAACTCCCGCACCTCGAACACCGGCGCCGGCAACGCCTTCCGATCCAACTTCCCCGACGAGTTCAACGGGAACGCCTCGAGCACCACCAACGCCGACGGCACCATGTACGACGGCAACGACCGGGCCGCGAACTCCTTGAGCCCGTCCACCTCGACCGAGGCACCCTGCACGGGCACCACATACGCCACCAGGTGATCACCCGTCGCCGTCGCCACCACCAGCACCGCCGACTGCAGCACCGACTCGTGCGCCAACAACGCCGTCTCGATCTCACCGAGCTCGATCCGCTGACCCCGGAACTTCACCTGGAAGTCCGTACGACCGATGTAGTCGATCTCGCCGCCGGCCCGCCACGTCACCAGGTCACCGGTCCGGTACATCCGGGAACCGCTGTCACCGAACGGGTTCGCCACGAACCGGTCGGACGTCAGGTCCACCCGCCCGTAGTAACCCCGCGCCAACTGCACACCGCCCAGGTACAGCTCACCCGGCACACCCACCGGCACCGGCCGCAACCGACCGTCCAGCACGAACACCTGCGAGTTCCACTCCGGACGACCGATCGACACCGCCCCGCCGACCGCGGTGTCGGTGACGTCGGCGTACGTGATCGACACCGCCGCCTCCGTCGGGCCGTAGAGGTTGTGCACCCCGGCATCGGAGACCAGCGCGAAGTCACGCACCGTCTCCGCCGGCAACGCCTCACCGATCACGAACACGTACCGCAGCGACGACAGGTCCTCACGGGCAACGGCGCCCGCGAACACCGTCAGCATCGACGGCACGAAGTCCGTAACCGTCACCCCCCGCGCCCGGATCGTCTCCGCGACGTACGCCGGGTCGCGGTGCCCGTCCGGCGTCGCCACCACCAACTGCGCACCCGCGCGCAGCGGCATGAAGAACCCCCACAGCGACACGTCGAACGTCGTCGCGGTCTTCTGCAGGTACACATCCGACCCGCCGAGCGGGTACTGCGCCAGCATCCACGCGATCTGGTTGGCGATCGCCCGGTGGCTGACCGCCACACCCTTCGGCTTGCCCGTCGAACCCGACGTGAAGATGACGTACGCCGGATGATCCGGCGACAGCCGCGCGAGCCGGTCGGCGTCGGTGACCGGCGCCGCCGAGAACCCCGACGTGTCGAGCGTGTCGATCTGCAGGACAGACCGCTCCCCCGGAACCTCGATGCCGTCCCTCGAGACGGTCAGCACACACGCCGGATCGGCGGTGTCGAGGATGTGACCGATCCGCTCCGCCGGGTGGTCCGGGTCCACCGGCACGTACGCGCCACCCGCCTTGACCACCGCATAGATACCGACAACCAGGTCCAGCGAACGGCGAATCGCCAACGCCACCAACGACTCCGGCCCGACACCCTCCGCGATCAGCAACCTCGCCAACCGGTTGACCCGGGCGTCGAACTGCGCGTACGTCAGCTCCTCGCCCTCGTACACCAGCGCCGTCGCATCCGGCGTCGCCGCGACCTGCGCGTCGAACGCGTCGAGCAGCAGATCCCCCGACTCGACCACGTGGTCCGAGTCGTTCCACCCCGCCAGCACCAGCGCCCGCTCGTCGCCGCCGAGCAACTCGACATCACCCACGGCCAGCGCCGGATCGGCCGAAACCGCCCGCAGCACCCGGGTGAACCGCTCACCGAAGACCCGCACGGTGGCCTCGTCGAACAGGTCCCGCGCGTACGTCAGCTCCACCGCCAAACCGGCGGGTGCGCCGGACTCGTCGACGCTCTCGGTCAGCGTGACCTGCAGGTCGAACTTCGCGATCGCGGCGTCGAAGTCGACGCCGGACACCGAAAGCCCGCCCAACTCGAGGGTGGGCTGGGTGTGGTTCTGGAAGAACAGGGCCACCTGGAACAACGGGTGGCGCCCCTGCGAACGGGCCGGGTTGAGTACCTCGACGAGCCGCTCGAACGGCACGTCCGCGTGCCCGAACGCCCCGAGGTCGGTCTCCCGGACCGTGCCGAGCAGCTCGGTGAACGGCGCCGCGGGGTCGACCTCGGTGCGCAGCACCAGGGTGTTGACGAACATGCCGACCAGGTCGTCGAGCGCGGCGTCACCGCGGCCGGCGATCGGGGTGCCGATCGCGATGTCGCCGCTACCCGACAGCCGTGCCAGCAGCACCGCCAGCGCGGCATGCACGACCATGAACAGCGACGAGTTGTTGCCGCGTGCCGTGTCCGACAGCGCCGCATGCAGATCCGCCTCCACCGCGAACTCGACCGTGCCGCCCACGTTGGACGCCACTGCCGGCCGCGGACGGTCGCTCGGCAGGTCCAGCTGCGCCGGAATGCCGTCCAGTTCCGACTTCCAGTACCCGAGCTGGCCGGCGATCAGCGACTCCGGATCGTCCTCCGACCCGAGCACCTCCCGCTGCCACAGGCTGTAGTCCGCGTACTGCACCGCCAGCGGCGCCCAACCCGGCGCCTCGCCGGCCGAACGGGCCGCGTAGGCGATCATCACGTCGCGGGTCAGCGGGCCCATCGAGAACCCGTCCGCGGCGATGTGATGGATCACCAGCACCAGCACGTGCTCTGTCTCACCGACCCGGAACAGCGTGTTGCGCAACGGCACCTGCGCGGTGACGTCGAACCCGACCGTCGCGACCTCGGTCACCCGCGCGAGGAGCTCGTCGGCACCGACGGCCACCGGCGTCAGGTCCGGAACCACCTCGCCGACGGGCAGGATCACCTGCACCCCGGCGCCCCCGTGCTCGGGGTACACGGTCCGCATGATCTCGTGCCGGGCAACGACATCGGCAATCGCGGCCTGCAGAGCCGGCACGTCCAGCGCGCCCGAAAGCCGGATCGCCGCCGGGATGTTGTTCACTGCGGACTCGGAGTCGAACCGGCTCAGGAACCACATCCGCTGCTGCGCCAGCGACAACGGAATCGACTCCGGACGCTCCTGCGCGACCAGCGCCTTGCGCCCACCCTGCCCGGCGTGCTGCTCGACCGCCACCGCCAACGCCGCAACCGACGGCGACTCGAACAACGTCCGCACCTGCACCGTCGTGTCCAGGGCCGCACCGAGCCGTGCCGTCACCTGCGTCGCGATCAGCGAGTTGCCGCCGAGCTCGAAGAAGTCGTCGTCCGCACCAACCCGCTCCACCCCGAGCAGATCCGCGAACACCGCGGCCACGATCTCCTCGACCGGGCCCGACGGCGCCCGGAACACCTTCGCCTCGAACACCGGCGCCGGCAGCGCCTTCCGGTCGAGCTTGCCACTGGCGTTGAGCGGGAACTCGTCGAGCACCACGAACGCCGACGGCACCATGTAGGCCGGCAACGCCGCGGTCAGTGCCGCCTTCACTGCACCCTGGTCGATCGCCGAG
>NZ_BCXG01000046.1 GCF_001894985.1 Rhodococcus tukisamuensis NBRC 100609
CGGGCGGCGCTCGCGTACGGGAGGAGCGACGGGGAGCTCACCGCGCCGGCGATCGAGATCGTGACGTCCCTGCACTTCTACTGGCTGGCAAGTTGCAGCCTCTCGGAGGCGCGGCGGTGGCTGTCCGCGGCGCTCGAGTCCGGTGCGATCGACGACGCCGGACGGTCGCGGGCGTACTGGAGTTCGTCGATCGTGGCGATGCTGCAGAGCGACCGAGCGGTGGCACTCGACCATGCCCGGCGGTCGCGGGAGCTCGCGGTCGCGCTGGGGGACCGGACCAACGAGGGCTACGCCCAGTTCGCGCTGGGCTTTGCGGCGATCTGCGGCAACGACCTCGACCTTGCCCTGACGAGTTACCTGGACGCATTGCAGTGTCACCGGGACACGGGCGACAGCGCGGCCGTCGCCGTCACCATCACCGGACTCCTCACCGGTCTGCCGCAGGGTGGACGCGTCGACACCCTCTCCCCGCACCTGTGGCGCGAGGCGGCGGAGCTGTGCGCTGCCGTGGGGGAGAGATGGACGTTCGCCTATCTGACCTTCGCGCGTGGGTACGGCGCCTTGGTGGCCGGTGACCTCGCCGGAGCGCGCGAGCACGAACGCGAGTGCCTGCGCCTGGCGCGGGGTTTCGCCGATCGGATCCTGTGTGCCTGGGTCTTCGAGGTGACGTCCTGGATCGCGGAACGCCAGGGCGACTTCGAGCTGGCCGCGCGGATGCAGGGCGCGGCCGCCACCAGCTGGGCGTCGGGTGAGACGGCGATGCTGGGGTACGGCGGGATGCGGGATCAGCACGACGAGTCGAGGCGCCGCGTCCGGGACGCGCTGGGCGACGCGAAGGCCGACCGACTGATCCAGCTGGGCGGCCGGCGGACTGTGCCGGAGAGCGTTGCCCTCGCCCTGGGGGAGATGGACTGAGCCGGTCCGCACCGCACGGGCCGGGGCCGTGTGAGTGAATTGGGTCGGATCGGCGAACGGGGTGTGGAGGAATCGTGCTGCTGAAGGTGCTCGAGTTGGTCGGCGTCGTGGCCTTCGCCGCGTCCGGTTCGCTCGTCGCGGTCAGCAAACGCCTGGACATCTTCGGGGTGTGCCTGATCGGGCTGTTCACCGCGATCGGGGGCGGCGTGATCCGCGATGTGCTGCTCGGTATCACGCCGCCGACCGCGCTGAACACCTGGAAGTTCTTCACCACCGCGGTCCTGACCTCGCTGGTGGTGTTCTTCCTGCACGCGACGGTGCGACGGCTGCGCCGCGAGATCTTGGTGTTCGACGCGGTGGGGATGGGGCTGTTCGCGAGCAGCGGCGCGGCGATTGCGCTGGAGGCGGGGACCAGCGGCCAGGCCGCCTGCCTGATCGGCGCCACCACCGCCATCGGCGGGGGTGTGCTGCGTGACGTGCTGGTCAACGAGATGCCGTTGCTGCTCCACCGCGACCTGTACGCCATCCCGGCGCTGATCGGCTCGACGGTGGTGGTGGCGTGTTCGAACCTCGGCCTGACCACCGACGTCGGACTCGTGGCCGGCACCGTGCTGGCCGCGGTGATCCGGTTGCTGGCGCTGTGGCGGGACTGGAACCTGCCGGGCCCGCGACTGCTGCAGGATTGAACGACACGGCTCAGCACCCTCTCAGCCATATCTCAGTTCATAGGTTCAAACTATGAGCATGCGCATCCTGGTGGTCGACGACGACCGAGCCGTGCGGGAGTCACTCCGCCGGTCCCTCACCTTCAACGGCTACACCGCGGAGATGGCGGTCGACGGGCTCGACGCGCTCGAGAAGATCGCCGCCGAGCGGCCGGACGCGGTGGTCCTGGACGTGATGATGCCGCGGCTGGACGGTCTCGAGGTGTGCCGGCGGCTGCGCAGCGCCGGCGACGACCTGCCGATCCTGGTGCTCACCGCCCGGGACTCGGTCTCCGAGCGGGTGGCCGGGCTCGACGCGGGCGCCGACGACTACCTGCCCAAGCCCTTCGCGCTCGAGGAGTTGCTGGCCCGGCTGCGCGCGCTGTTGCGCCGGGCGATCCCGGAGGTCGGCGAGGACTCGGAGACGATGACGTTCGAGGACCTCACCCTGGACCCGGTGACCCGCGAGGTCACCCGGGGCGGCCGGTCGATCAGTCTGACCCGAACCGAGTTCTCGTTGCTCGAGATGCTGATGGCCAATCCGCGCCGGGTGCTCACCCGCAGCCGCATCCTCGAGGAGGTGTGGGGTTACGACTTCCCGACCTCCGGCAACGCGCTCGAGGTCTACGTCGGCTACCTGCGCCGCAAGACCGAGGCGGACGGCGAGTCCCGGCTCATCCACACCGTGCGTGGCGTCGGCTACGTGCTGCGGGAGACGCCCCCGTGACGGCCGCCACCCACTCGGGGCCCATCCCGGTGGTCGAGCCGGACCCGGTGCCGCAGATGCGCCCGCCGATGCCGCTGACCCGGTCGGTGTCGCTGCGCTGGCGGGTGACCCTGCTGGCTGCATCCGTGGTGGCAATTGCGGTGGCCGTCATGGCGATTGCGGCGTATGCCGTGGTGTCGCGGGCGCTGTACGCCGACGTCGACTCGCAGCTGCGCAGCCGTTCGGCCTCGCTGATCGACAACAATCTCGATGCCTTCGACTTCCGTCAGATCTCTATTGCGACGGTGTACTCCAAGGACATCAGCGTGGCGCTGATCTTCCCGGACATGACCGTCTACATGCCGCCGGGGTCGAACGCACCCATCGGTGATGCCGAGATGTCTGTCGCCCGTGGCGAACACGAGTCCACCCTGCGCACCATCGGCGGCCAGCGGGTGCTGACGCAGAAGACGAACATCGGCAGCACCCTGGTGATCGCGCAGCGGCTGGCGCCGACCGGGCAGGTGCTCGACCGGCTGGCCTGGGTGCTGTTCGTCGTCGGCGGCTGCGGCGTGATCCTGGCCGCGGGAGCGGGAATGGCGGTCGGACGTACCGGGTTACGTCCGATCGCCCGGCTCACCGCCGCTGCCGAGCGGGTGGCGCGCACCGACGACCTCACGCCGATCCCGGTGACCGGCAACGACGAACTGGCGCGGCTGACGGTCTCCTTCAACACGATGCTGCGTGCGCTGGCCGAGTCGCGGGACCGGCAGACCCGGTTGGTCGCGGACGCCGGGCACGAACTCCGAACACCCCTGACGTCGTTGCGTACCAACATGGAACTGCTCATCGCCTCCGGCAGACCCGGCGCCCCGCACATCCCGGACGAGGACATGGCGGAACTACGCTCCGACGTGATCGCTCAGATCGAGGAGCTCTCCACCCTGGTCGGCGACCTGGTGGACCTGGCCCGCGAGGACGCGCCGGAGACCGTGCACGAGCGAATCGACCTGCGGGACACCGTGGAACGCTCGCTCGAGCGGGTCCGTCGTCGGCGAAACGAGGTCGATTTCGAGGCGGAGACCACCTCCTGGTTCGTCTACGGCGACGGCGCCGGCCTCGCGCGGGCGGTGCTCAACGTGCTCGACAACGCGGCCAAGTGGAGCCCGCCAGGGCAGGCGGTCCGGGTGCGGATGAGCCAGATCGACGACGGACACCTCGCGTTGACGGTTTCCGACGCGGGGCCCGGAATACCCGTCGAGGACCGGCAATTGGTGTTCGAGCGGTTCTACCGGTCCACCGACGCACGGTCCATGCCGGGCTCGGGGCTGGGGTTGGCGATCGTCCGGCAGATGATCGTCAAACACGGTGGCACGGTGGAGGTCGGGGAGTCCGAACGCGGCGGCGCGCTGGTTACGATCGTGCTACCCGGCGAGGCGGACTTCGAGCCGGGCGAACGGCCGGAGGGCGGGTTCTAGGGGAACTGACAGGACGGTCTCAGGCGCCTCTCAGTCCACCGGTGTTGGCTGGAGGGTAACGAGATCGAATCGCAGTCGCGCCTCACGAGGGTGCGGCAGGGGAGAACGGAAGACAGGCACATGAGCGACGACCGCAGCGGCCAGCACAACCAGGGGCAGGATTCGTCCTGGGCCCCGAATCCGTCCCACCAGGACCCGAACCAGCCGCAGCAGCCGGCCCCGCAGCCGACCACCGAGCACCTGACGACCCAGCACCCGACCGCCGCGCAGTCGCAGTACCCGGGCTACCAACAGCAGGCGTACGGGCAGGCGCCGTACGGCGCCTACCAGCAGCAGGACGGCTACCGGCCCACCGAGCAGTACCCGACCGCGCCCGGCGGGTCCACCCCGACCGGACCGACGCCGAACGCCATGCCGACCGCGGTCGGCGCTCCCGGGCCGGCGAAGCCGAAGTCCGGGCGCACCGCCATCGCGGCAGGTGCGATCGCCCTGGCGCTGGTCAGCGGTGGCATCGGCGGTGCCGTGGGTGCCTGGTCCGCCCAGGACGGCAACGGGTCCGGACCGGCGACCAACGCGCTCAGCGTGCCCAAGACCAATGCCACCCAGACCGCGAACGCGCCGGCCGGTTCGGTGCAGTCCGTCGCGCAGAAGGTGCTGCCCAGCGTGGTGCAGATCCAGGTCGTCGGATCCCGCGCCGAGGGCGAGGGGTCCGGTGTCGTCCTCTCGTCCGACGGGTTGATCCTGACCAACAACCACGTCGTGTCCGGGGCCGGCCCGGACGGCAAGCTGACCGTCGCCTTCTCGGACGGCACCACTGCCTCCGCGAAGATGGTCGGCACCGACCCCACCTCCGACATCGCCGTGATCAAGGCCGACGGCAAGACCGATCTCACCCCGATCGAACTGGGCGACTCGGAGAACCTGCAGGTCGGTCAGCAGGTGGTGGCGATCGGTTCGCCGCTCGGCCTCGCCGGCACCGTGACCACCGGCATCGTCTCGTCGCTGAACCGTCCCGTCTCGACCAGTGGCGAGTCCGGCAATCAGAACACCGTCATCGACGCCATCCAGACGGACGCCGCGATCAACCCGGGCAACTCGGGCGGTGCGCTGGTCGACATGGACGGCAGGCTGATCGGCATCAACACCGCGATCGCCTCCCTCGGCGGCGCCGCGGGCGGCCAGCAGGCCGGGTCGATCGGGCTCGGCTTCGCGATCCCCGTGGACCAGGCCCGACGTATCGCGGACGAGCTGACCAAGACCGGCAAGGCCACCCAGGCGATCGTCGGTGTCACGGTGTCCTCGCGGGACGCCTCGCACGGCGCGGGCGTGCAGGACGTCACCGCGGGCGGACCGGCCGACAAGGCCGGCATCCCCAAGGGCGCGGTGATCACCAAGGTCGACGACCGGATCATCGACAGCGGTGACGCGCTGATCGCGGCCATCCGTTCGCATGCCCCGGGCGACAAGGTGTCGATCACCTACACCGACCCCAACGGCAGCAACCCCAAGACGGTCGAGGCCACCCTCGGCGCGGCGCCCACGCAGGGCGGCCGCTGATGATTTACGGGCACGTCGGGTACCCGGCCGCGTCGGGCACTACCGTAGGGATCATGGAAATCGAATCCCCGCTGTCCGGCCGCGCGCTCGTGGTGATCGTCGATGACCGGGCGGCGCACGGCGAAAGCGCCGACTCGATCGGACCGCTGGTCACCGAGCTCCTCAGCGAGGCGGGCTTCCTCGTCGACGCCACCGTCGCGGTGTCCGCCGACGAGGTCGAGATCCGCAACGCGCTGAACACCGCGGTGATCGGCGGCGTCGACCTGGTCATCTCGGTCGGCGGCACCGGCGTCTCGCCCCGCGACGTGACCCCCGACGCGACGGCCGCCGTGCTCGACCGCGAGATCCCGGGCATCAGCGAGGCATTGCGGTCCTCCGGGCTGGCCGCGGGCGCGCTCGATGCCGGGCTCTCGCGCGGTCTGGTCGGGGTCTCCGGAAGTACCCTGGTGGTGAACCTGGCCTCCTCCCGCGCTGCCGTGCGCGACGGGATGGCCACGCTCACCCCGCTCGCCAGTCAGGTGATCGGTCAGCTCTCGGGGATCGAGGAGTAGGCCATCAGCGATCAGGCGTCTTCGCCGCGCCCCAGTCGGGACCCGATCGACCGGGCCCGGCTGGCGCGCATCTTCGGCGACGTCCTGCCCGAGACCACTCGTGACGAACGCCCCGAAGGGTCGGCGCCGAACGACACCTCCGGTGACGAGTGGCTGCGCCGGCAGGTGCCTCCGCATCACGGCTGACCGCCCTCGGCGGACACGGTCGCCCGAACGAGCAGCCCGAATTGGCATGCCAAACGGAAAGTGAACGGCCGGTGAACTGAAATTCCCGCATTTTCGCGGGAAATGGCGGACACGCCCGGGCCGTCCGCATATTTTGTGAACAATGTCCGAATTGAGCCGCATTGCACCCCAGGTGTGATGCGGCTCACGGCATTCTCCGCAACATTATCTGTTGCCTTGCAGGTCAGCCGCAGTTACCTTCCTCCGCGAGTCCGCCCCCCGAGGGGTCCGGCCGAGTCCGGACAACCGTGTCTCGGCCGGGTTGAATTACCGGTCCTACGAATGATCACCCGCAGTTCATCGAGTGGTCATCAACGTTGGTAATACTTCGCCGGGCTTCGTGGACCGCAGCCTCTCGGAAAAGCGGTTGCGTCCACACCTGGGCTCCGGAGGTCGGGGTCGAGACACTGCACTTCCTGTGAGGGGAACGAATGAGCGAGAACCGCAAGTCCGGCCTGCGCCGGGGTCGCGCTGCATACCTCGGTACCAGCGTCGGCGCCGCCGTGGTTGCGATCGGGCTGCTGTCCACGGGCGTTGCCGCTGCCGACACCTTCGTGCCGCTTCCCGACGGCTCCAAGGACGCCCCCGGTGTCGTGGTCACCCGCACCGGCGAGAGCGCCCTGATCTCGCCGTCGCTGGCCTCGAACGGCGCGGGCCGCACCGCGTGGGTCTCGGGCATCGTCACCGCCGACGTCACCGGAATCACCAAGGAGACCGAGGCCGGCCCGACCAACGGTGCGAAGGGCGACGCCGGCACCAACAACTCCTCCACTCATGGCGTCTCCCGGATCAACACCGGCTACATCGTCGGCTGCCAGGTCGACATCACCGGCCTCAGCGGCTCCTTCGGCGGCGGCATCAGCCTCGACGGCCCCTCGATGTCCGGGTCGCTGTCGATCCCGGTCTCCGCAGGCCAGGTCAAGTTCGTCAACGTCGTGGGCAAGGACCTCAAGAAGAACGGCAAGTTCTCGGTCGAGTACCAGGACACCCAGCTCGAGGTGCAGAACTGCGGCGGCTACGCCCAGGCCCGGGCGTACACCGTCGTCGAGATCGTCGGCGACAACTACTCCAAGACCACCCTGTACGGCCAGCCGTTCAGCATCGGCTGACCCGGCTCGACGCCCTTCTTCTCTGACTTGCCCATCCTCTCTCCGTTAGCGAGAGAACTACCCGCACAGGGGAATTCATGAACATCAGCAAGAATGGCCTGCGCCTCGCGGCGGTCGGTGCCGCCGCTACCGTCGCCGTCGGCTTCTTCTCGGCCGGTGCCGCCAACGCGGACGCCCTCGTTCCGTTGCCGGACGGCTCGACCTCCAGGACCCTGGTCGACGGTACCGTCGTCACCGTCACCCGCACGGGCGAGTCCGCGACCGTCTCGCCGTCGATGGGAGCGACCCCGCTGCACCGCAACGTGTGGGTCTCCGGCTCCACCAAGGTCGAGCTGTCCGGACCCAACGCCGACGGCGGCAAGATCGAGCCCGGCTACGTCGTCGCCTGCCAGGCGAGCCTCGGCGGCAAGGCCACCGGCGACACCGGCATCGGTTCCAACTGGGACGGTTCCAAGACGTCGCAGTCCGCAAAGGAAGCCGGCACCGTCTCCCTCGGACCGGGGCAGGCCGTGAACTACCGGATCCTCGACCTCGAGAAGGCCGACGAGTTCGGCAGCGAGTCGCACACCGGCGCGAACTCCTTCAAGGGCAAGAGCGGCAGCGTGACCTGGGCCGACTCCACCATGGCGGTCAACGGTTGCGCCGGCTACGCCCAGGCGCGCTCCTACGTGAAGGTCACCGCCAACACGAAGAACGTGAGCAGCGTCGTCACCCTGTGGGGGCAGCCCTTCAGCATCGGCTGACCGCGCCGCACAGACCGGGCCGGGGATCGACGCAGACGCGTCGGTCCCCGGCCCTTTTCCTTTGGTCGTCAGGTGTGCGGGCTGTTACGTGGCGTGGTGTCGCGTAAACGCCGCAGTGCTCACGGTTAAGGATCTGTAAAGGAGAGCTCGCGCCCCTTACGGCAGACAAAACCTCCCCCCTAGCTTGTGCAGGGCAAGCAAGCGAACCCCGGTCCCGCCACCGCCGTCGGGACCGGGGTTGCTCGAACCTGTGAGGGGAACGAATGAGTGTGATCGGGAAGTCCAGTCCGCGTGGGGTTCGGGTGGTCGGTGTGGGTGCCGCGGTTTGGGTGCTCGGTGTGCTGTCGGTGGGCGTCGCGCAGGCGGACACATTCGTGCCGTTGCCGGACGGGTCGAAGGCGGGGCCGGGGGTGACGGTGTCGCGGACCGGTGAGAGCGCGGTGATCTCGCCGTCGTTGGCCGCCAACGGTGCCGGCCGGGCGGCGTGGGTGTCGGGGACGGTGACGGCGGACGTGTCCGGGGTCTCGGGTGAGGGTGAGGCGGGTCCGAGCAACGGTGCGGCGGGTGCGCCGGGGACGAACAACTCGTCCACGCATGGGGTTTCGCGGATCAGTACCGGGTACATCGTGGGGTGTCAGGTGGACATCACCGGTCTCGGTGGCTCGATCGGCGGGGGCATCAGTCTGGACGGGCCGTCGATGTCGGGGTCGTTGACCGTGCCGGTGTCGGCGGGGCAGGTGAAGTTCGTCAACGTCGTGGGCAAGGACATCAAGAAGAACGGCAAGTACTCGGTCGAGTACCAGGACACGCAGCTCGAGGTGCAGAACTGCGGCGGGTACGCGCAGGCGCGGTCGTACACGGTGGTCGAGGTCGTGGGTGACAACTACTCGAAGACGACGTTGTACGGCCAGCCGTTCAGCCTCGGCTGACCAGTCGTTCCTTCTTTCTCGTTCACCGTTCCTTCGTCCCGCCCGTGGGTGGGATGTTCTTCCGCAGAGGAGTTTTCATGAGTTTCAGTGGTGTGGGCCTGCGTCGTGGGCTGCAGGTGGCGTCGGTCGGATCGGTGGCCGCGGTGGCGGTCGGGTTCTTGTCGGTGGGTGCGGCGAGTGCGGACACGTTTGTGCCGTTGCCGGACGGGTCGGTGACCAGGACGTTGGCGGACGGGACGGTGGTGACAGTGACCCGGACCGGGGAGTCGGCGACGGTGTCGCCGTCGATGGGGGCGACGCCGTTGCATCGCAATGTGTGGGTGTCGGGGTCGGCGCGAGTGGAGTTGTCGGGGCCGAACGCGGAGGGTGGGGACATCGAGCCCGGCTACGTGGTGGGGTGTCAGTTGGCGCTCGGCGGTGAGGTCGGCGCGGAGTCGGGGATGGAGTCGGACTGGGCGGGCGAGGCGCCGGGTCAGTCGGCGACGGGTGCGGCGGGGGTGTCGATCGGCCCGGGGCAGGCGGAGTCGTTCTCGGTGTTGGATCTGGAGTCGGCGGACGATTTCGGCGGGGAGTCGCATTCGGGGTCGAACTCGTTCTCGGGTACGTCGGGTTCGGTGACGTGGGCGGATTCGACGATGGCGGTGAACGGGTGTGCCGGGTATGCGCAGGCGCGGTCGTTTGTGAATGTGACGGTGGAGACGTCGAGTGTGTCGAGCACGGTGACGTTGTGGGGGCAGCCGTTCAGCATCGGCTGACGAACCGGGTCAAGGCCGGGAAGCCGTCACAGTCGAACGACGCTGGGTCCGTACCGAATTCGGTACGGACCCAGCATTGTCTCTGAGCGTGGGAACTCAGGCCGGGTCGCGGCGCGCACTCTCGGAGAGTAGGTCGCGGATCTCGGTGAGCAGTTCGACGTCGGTGAGGGCGGCCTGCTCCTCGACCGTGAACCGCTTCTTGGCGTGGGTGTACGGCACGATCAGGATGAAGTACACGACGGCGGCGATGATGACGAAGTTGATCGCCGCGGTGATCACCGCGCCGATGTCCACGAAGGTCTCGGCATTGCCGGCGATGATCTCGAAGCCGAAGCCCATCTCCTCCGAGCCGCCGAGGGCCGCGACGAGCGGGTTGACGATGTTCTCGGTGAACGCGGTGACGATCGCGGTGAATGCGGCGCCGACGACGACGGCGACGGCGAGGTCGAGCACGTTCCCGCGGAGCAGGAAGTCCTTGAAGCCCTTGAGCATGAATGTCTCCGTTTCGTATGGCGCATCACGCGCGGCTTTCGACGAAAGGCTAAGGACTTCAGCCAGGGCAGGGCAAGGAAGACACGCTGTGCGTTCAGTGAAAGGTCACGGCGAGGGCGCTCGAGAGCGATGCGGCGGCCACCGTGGTCGCCGCGTCCGCGGGCAGGGCCAGCATCACCACGCGCTCACGGGGGTTGCGGCCGGAATCCTTGGGGGACAACAGGACCACGGTCGCCGAGGCCGCCAGCACCCGGGCATCGGGTGACTCGTCGCCGTCCGCCGTCAGCACGTCCACCCGGTCGCCCTCGCGCAGCAGGTCGGCGACCTCGGGGTCGGCGAGGCGGATGGGGACGACCCGGGCGTCGGGCACTCCTGCCGCAGCGGCGACGAGCCGGGGGCCGAGGATGCGGACATCGGTGACCGGTTCGCCCGCTCGGGCGGGTCCGGCGAGGGTGTGGCCGGTGGCCTCGTCGATCCGGCGCAGGGCGCCCGCCGGGACGGCGTCGGCGCTCAGCGGGGTCAGTCGCAGGTCGTCGGGGCGCAGCACCGTGCCGGGAGAGAGGTCGCGGGCGGTGGCCACCACCTGCACACGGTTGCCGGCCGGGTGGCCACGGACGAGCAGCGCCACGGCGACCGCGGTCAGCGCGGAGGCCGCGACCCGTCGGGCCATGGTGGTGCGCGCCCGGCTCGGCCGGGCCAGTGCGGCCAGTCGGTCGACCGGGGTGGGACTCAGACGGTCGCGACGGGTCTCGGATGCGCGGTCCATGGACTCACGCTACGGGCGCACCGAGGCCAGGAAAGCGCCGCCGGAGCACTCCTGTGGATGGATCCGGCGGCTGTGGAGAACCGGGAACTAGCTGGCAGCGGCGGTGCTGGCGGCGGCAGGCGCGGCAGCGGGGGTGCTGGAGGACGAGGAATCGGACTTCGTCGCGGACGAGTCGGACTTGGTGGATGCGGCCTCGCTCGCGGTGGTGGAGCCGCCGCGGCTGTCGGTGCGGTAGAAGCCGCTGCCCTTGAACACGATGCCCACCGAGTTGAACAGCTTGCGCAGCTTGCCGGAGCACTCCGAGCAAACGGTCAGGCTGTCGTCCGTGAACGACTGCACGATGTCGAATCGGTTGCTGCACTCGGTACAGGCATAGGAGTAGGTCGGCACTGAAGGTTCCTCCGCACGGGGTACACAGGCCTGCCGTAGTGATACCGCAGGCATTGGCACTTTACAGTCAGGAGTGCCAACGCCGCTAATCAGCTTCCTATTCCCCCGGGCCGGGCGGGCGGCCCAACGGCTGCAGTCCGCCGAGGGGGGTCAGCGCCCAACCCATGCGGACGTCGTGCGGGTCCTCGGGCAGGACGTCGACCAGCTCGCGGTCGCGCACCACCGCCACCAGGCGGGCACCGGCGTCGGCCAGTCCGAGGGTGCGGTCGTAGAACCCGGCGCCGCGTCCGAGTCGCACCCCGCCGCGGTCGACGGCCAGGGCGGGCACCAGGACCACGGAGGCGTCCGACACCGCCTCCGGGGGCAGATGCGGTGTCGCCGGCTCGCGCAGCCCGAACGCCGCGGGCACCAGCGCTTCCAGAGACTCGAACACAGCCCATTGCAGGGGCCCCGGGTCCCGGGCGATCGGCAGCAGCACCCGCAGGCCCGCGTCGCGCAGCGTGACCAGCAGGTCCGTCGACCCGGGTTCGGTGCCGACCGGGACATAGGCGCAGACCGTGCCCGACGCGGCCAGCGTGCGGGCCGCATCGGCCAGCGCCGCAGCCTCCGCGGCACGCACCGTGGTGTCGAGCGCGCGGCGTTCGGCGAGGATCCGCTCGCGCCACTGGTTCTTGGTCACCGTCATAGTTCCTGTCTCCGAGTGCACCTTCGGTGCCCGAGGCGGTGGACACCGCTCTGGCAACCCTAGGATCTCGTGCGCACGGACGAGGTAGATAGGGTGTGCGCATGACACAGGGCGGGACCAACGAGACACGGCACTTCCGCACGGCGGTGGTGCCCGCGGCAGGCTTGGGGACCAGGTTCCTTCCTGCAACCAAGACGGTACCCAAGGAGTTGCTCCCGGTCGTGGACACTCCAGGCATCGAGCTGGTCGCGGGTGAGGCCGCCGATTCCGGCGCATCGCGCCTGGTCATCGTCACTTCGGAGGGCAAGGACGGCGTCGTCGCGCACTTCGTCGAGGACCTGGTGCTCGAGAGCAAGCTGATGGCCAGCGGCAAGTCGCACCTGCTCGAGAAGGTGCGCAAGGCGCAGGGCCTGATCGAGGTGGAATCCGTCGTCCAGGACGAGCCGCTAGGCCTCGGGCACGCGGTCTCCTGTGTCGAGTCGGTGCTCGACGACGACGAGGACGCCATTGCGGTGCTGCTCCCGGACGACCTGGTGATGCCTCGCGGTGTGCTCGACACCATGGCCCGGGTGCGCGCCAAGCGGGGCGGCAGCGTCCTGTGCGCGATCGACGTGCCCAAGGACCAGGTGAGTGCCTACGGCGTCTTCGAGGTCGAGGACCTCCCGGATGCGGTCAACCCGGACGTGCTCAAGGTGACCGGGATGGTCGAGAAGCCGAAGGTCGAGGACGCGCCGTCCACCTTCGCGGCGGCCGGACGCTATCTGCTGGACCGGGCGATCTTCGACGCGTTGCGCCGGATCACCCCGGGGCAGGGAGGCGAGCTGCAGCTGACCGACGCGATCGCGTTGCTGATCTCCGAGGGCCATCCCGTGCACGTGGTGGTGCACCGCGGTTCGAGACACGACCTCGGAAATCCCGGAGGCTACCTGCGCGCTGCGGTTGACTTTGCGCTCGACAGTGAAGAATACGGACCGTCGCTGCGTGAATGGCTCACCCAGAGATTGCAGCAGACGGGACAGTAGTGGGGTCGGGAGGCAGTGACTACATGCGCTCGGTTGAGGAGCAGCAGACCAGGGTGACCGCCGCCGCGGTTGCGCCCCGGCCGGTGCGCGTCGCGATCTCCGAGGCGCAGGGCTTGCTCTGCGCGGAGGAAGTGGTCACCGAGCGGCCCCTTCCCGGATTCGACCAGGCGGCCATCGACGGCTACGCGGTGCGGGGCGTCGACGTCGCGACCGCAGGCACCGATCTGCGCAGCGAGGACGGCGAGCCGGCCGACCTGACACTGCCGGTGGTCGGCGAGGTGTCCGCCGGATCCCGTCAGCCGACGCGCCTACAGCCCAGGCAGGCCGTGCGGGTCGACACCGGCGCGCCGATGCCCACCCTCGCGGACGCGGTGCTGCCCCTGGACCGCACGGACGGCGGCCTCCACCGCGTCAAGGTGCTGGCGCCGGTGCGGTCCGGCGACTACGTCCGCAGGATCGGCGACGACGTCCAGCCCGGCGACGTCGCGGTCCGGGCCGGCACCATCATCGGCGCGGCCCAGGTGGGGCTGCTTGCCGCGGTCGGCCGCGACAAGGTGTTGGTGCACCCCCGCCCGCGGCTGTCGGTGATCTCGGTCGGCGGCGAGCTGGTGGACGTCGACCGCACCCCCGGGCCGGGTCAGGTGTACGACGTGAACTCCTACGCGTTGGCCGCGGCCGCGCGGGATGCGGGCGCCGACGTGAACCGCGTCGGGATCTCCGGATCCGACCCGGGACGGCTCCGTGAGGTGGTCGAGGGGCAGCTGATCCGCTCCGAGATCGTCGTCATCGCCGGCGCGGTCGGCGGCGGGGCATCCGACCAGGTTCGTGAGGCGCTGAGCGAACTGGGCGACCTCGAGGTCGAGCGGGTGGCCATGCATCCGGGGTCGGTGCAGGGCTTCGGCCAGCTCGGCCGTGACGCGGTGCCGACCTTCCTGCTGCCGTCGAACCCGGTCAGTGCGCTCGTGGTGTTCGAGGTGATGGTGCGGCCGCTGATCCGGATCGCGCTGGGCCGTCGGCAGCCGATGCGCCGAGTCGTCACCGCGCGGACCGTCTCGCCGATCACCTCGATCAAGAACCGCAAGGGCTTCCTGCGCGGGCAGTTGATGCGCGACGAGTCGACCGGGGAGTACCTGGTGCAGGCGCTCGGCGGCGCGCCGGGCGCGTCCTCACACCTGCTGGCCACTCTCGCCGAGGCGAACTGCCTCGTCCTGATCGACCCGGACACCACGGAGGTCAGGACCGGGGACGAGGTCGACGTGGCTTTCCTCGCTCAACGGGGCTGAGGCACGTGACGAACTCGCTGCGGCGGTACTCCGCCCATCCGGGCTGGCCCATGGCGCTCGGACCGCTCGTCGTGCCCGCCGGTCGGGTGACGCTGCGGCCGATCCGTCTGCGCGATGCCTCGGCCTGGAGCCGGATCCGGACCCGCGATCAGGAGCACCTCGAGCCGTGGGAACCGACCGGCGAGGGGCCGTGGGACGCGCGGCACCACATCGCCAACTGGCCCGGCCTGTGCTCGTCGTTGCGCTCCGAGGCACGCAAGGGCCGGATGCTGCCCATGGTGATCGAGCTCGACGGTAAGTTCTGCGGGCAGATCACGATCGGCAACGTCATGCGTGGCGCCCTGCGCTCGGCGTGGATCGGCTACTGGGTGACCCGGGAGGTGGGGGGTCAGGGCGTCGCGACGGCGGCGCTGGCGCTGGGCCTGGACCACGCGTTCGGCCCGGTGGGCCTGCACCGGGTCGAGGCCACGGTTCGCCCCGAGAACCATGCCAGTCAGGCCGTGCTCCGCAACGTCGGTTTCCGCGAAGAGGGCCTGCTGCGGCGATACCTCGACGTGGACCACGAGTGGCGGGACCACCTACTGGTCGCGATGACGATCGAAGAGGTCGAGGGCACGGTCGCCGACCGGCTGGTTCACGCGGGCAAGGCGGCCTGGGGCTGAGCCCTCGCTCCGAAGTCACCAATTTTTCCGGCCGTGGTCCCCGCGCTGACCTGCTCGTTCACCCCCCTGGCTACTTTCTCGCTACCCGGTGTGCGGGACTGCGGCAGTAGTGACTAATGTGACAAGAGGGAAAGGTGAGTCGGCGCGTCTACGGGCAACTTTGCGTCGGGACAACTAGCCTGACAAGACCAACTGGGTCAAATGTGCTGGTAGATGACTTGGAGGGAGGTCGCCGGTATGCCGAGCTCGTTTGTGTGGATCGCGCTGGTCGTGATGTGGCTGTTCGTGCTGCTTCCCATGCAGGTCAAGCGTCGGCCCCGGATCCGGCAGACCACAGACGCGGCACTCGCGACGCGAGTGCTCGACCGCGACCAACTCGCCCGCCAGAACAAGCGTGGCCCCGCGGCCGGACATCGGAGCGACCCGAACTGGGTCAGCGACCCCAACCGCCCCATGCATGCGGAGGACTGGATGGACGCCCACGCACAAACCGACGCGACTCTCGACGAGCGGTACCACTCGGAGTCGGAGTACGACGAACCCGGAGACGCCCGCGAGTTCGTGCCGATGCGCCGCGGTCGCGGTGGTTTCGACCCCGAGGCCGACGCCATCGCCCGTGCGGCCCGGTACGCGTTCCGCCAGCGTGCCCTGCTGCTCCTGGTGCTCACCGCGATCATGTCGGCGGCCCTGGGAATCGTCATCTCCGCGACCCTGTGGTGGGCCTGTGCTGCCGCGGTCGCAGGGATCGGCGGATACCTGGCGTACCTGCGCCGGCAGGTGCAGATCGAGCAGGAGATCCGTCGCCGGCGTACGGCCCGGCTCGGTCGCTCCCGGCTCGGCGTCGAGTCCCGCGAGGACGAGGAGTTGCGCCTCATCCCGGCGCGACTGCGCCGGCCCGGCGCGGTGGTGCTCGAGGTCGACGACGGGGACCCGGTCTTCGACCATCTCGACAATTACGACATCGACGTCCTCGAGGACGGCGCGCGGCAGGAGATGCGCCGAGTCGTCGGGCAGTAGCCCGTGTCGGCCGCGGAGTCGGATGCCGCGCCCGAGCGGATCGTGTTGCTTCGCCACGGCGAGTCGGAGGCGAACGTCGACCCGTCGATCTACGAGCGGGTCCCGGACTACCGGATCCCGCTGACCGCGCGCGGTGTCGCCCAGGCGCGTGAGGCCGGCGAGCGGCTCCGCGAGCAGTTCGGCGGCCGGAAAGTCTGCGTGTACGTCTCGCCGTACCTGCGAGCCCACCAGACCCTCGAGGCGCTCGGTATCGACGACCTGATCGATCGTCAGATCGAGGAACCGCGGCTACGTGAACAGGACTGGGTCAACTACCAGGACCCTCGGGCGATCGCTCGGCAGACCGAGTTGCGGAACACCTACAGTCACTTCTTCTACCGGTTCGCCGAGGGCGAGTCCGGCGCGGACGTGTTCGACCGGGTGAGCACGTTCCTGGAGACGCTGTACCGGCACTTCGCCAAGCCCGGGTATCCGCCGAACACCCTGGTGGTGACCCACGGCCTCACCATGCGCCTGTTCTGCATGCGGTGGTTCCACTGGTCGGTCGAGTACTTCGAGTCCCTGGAGAATCCGGGTAACGCCGAGACTCGGTCGTTGGTCCGCGA
This sequence comes from Rhodococcus tukisamuensis NBRC 100609, assembly GCF_001894985.1. Taxonomy (GTDB): domain Bacteria; phylum Actinomycetota; class Actinomycetes; order Mycobacteriales; family Mycobacteriaceae; genus Rhodococcus_G; species Rhodococcus_G tukisamuensis. The sequence goes on from NZ_BCXG01000046.1 coordinate 16,595, forward strand.
ACCGGACGGCCGGTTCTCGCTCGAGCGCCCGTTCGGGCAATGGCGGAGCGCGGCTGAGGGGCACACTGTCCTGCACGCCGCCGCGGCCTCCGGGTCGGCCCATCCTGGCGTCGCAAACCCCGCCTGACCGGTCGATTTTCTTCTTGGGGCGAGCTCCTGCTACAGTTGCCGAGCGCTCTTCCGGGAGCGTGGTTAGGGGCTGTGGCGCAGTTGGTAGCGCGCTTCGTTCGCATCGAAGAGGTCAGGGGTTCGATTCCCCTCAGCTCCACCAATTTCATCTGATCTACGACGCCATCCGCGCTGCGGGTGGCGTCTTTTTTGTTCCCGGACCGGCGCGAAGCTTCGCAGACGCACGGGTCCGGGCGATTTGTGCGGCGGTGTCGGAAATCGCCAGTGATTTGCCGAACATTCGCCCAACTTGCGCTCGAAAGCGCCATTGAAGATTCAAGCGATGTGCTCTACTCCAGATCGACTCGACACATGTGGGCACCGTCTCGGTGTAGCTGCGTGTGTGTCGGAGAGAACTGAAGGGGAGCGGGGCGGCGGTCAGCTGCCCCGCTTCGTTGTGGAGAGGAATCTATGTCTGTAGGAAACACTCGCCGGGTGATCGGTGGTGTGAGCGCATTCGCCGTGGCAGCGGGGTTCGCCGTCACCGCCGGCGTCGGCGTGGCAGGTGCGGCGCCGGGCTCCATCACCTGGACCGACGGCAACAGCAAGTTCACCCGCACGATCAGCGACGTCACGCCGGGCGAAGGCGACATCATCACGTCGTCGACGAAGTTCGAGCGGACTGGAGGCGTTGGAGAGTACGTCCAGGCCGTCAAGATCTTCCGCCCGGCATGCATGACGTATGTCGACGGTTCGGCGAAGATGAACGGCTCGGGCATCGGCCTCGAGAGCCAGGGGCCGGACTTCACACGGGTCACGGGCAGCTGGCCGGTCGGCGCACTGATCGGCGGGACGCCCCGAACCTTCGAGTTCTCGTACAAGGTGGGCGCGAACTGCGATCGCGATGTCGCGTTGAACACGGGTATGGACTACAGCGGTTCGCTGGGTAGCGGTGGCTATTCCACCAAGGGTCCGACCATCTCCGTGCGCAAAAACGTCTCGACGACGGTGTTGGCCGCAGTGCCCGCCGGTGTGAGGGTGGGCCAGTCGGTTCCGCTGAGCGCGACGGTCACCGGCGGTGTGGACGGCAACGTCGTCGAGTTCTACGACGGGACCACCAAGCTCGGCCAGGGCCCGCTCGCGGCGGGCAAGGCGGCGTTCGCGTGGACGCCTGCCGCCGCCGGTGGTCACAGCCTGACGGCGAAGTTCCTGGGTACGGCGAAGGCCAACGAGTCGGTCTCGGCGGCGCAGAACGTGCCGGTCACCTCGGCGGACGTCGCGACGACGACTGCGGTAACCGGTCCGGCGACGGCGGTTGCCGGTGCGGACGTGGTCCTGAACGTGCAGGTTTCGCCGGCCCCGAGCGGTGGCACGGTGCAGTTCAAGGACGGCGGCACGAACCTCGGTGGTCCGGTCACGCTCGGTGCGGACGGCAAGGGTTCGATCACGCAGCAGTTCGGCACGGGTGCGCGCAGCATCACGGCGGTGTACTCGGGTGCCGGTGAGTTCCTGACCTCCACGTCGCCGGCTCACACTGTT
>NZ_BCXG01000047.1 GCF_001894985.1 Rhodococcus tukisamuensis NBRC 100609
CGGTGCTCAGTCCCGCGTCCGGCGTCACGACCGGGATGGAATCGGTGTCGGCGTCGCCGTCCAGGGGCGAGGCCGGGGCCGCGTCGCCGTCCAGGGCCGCGGCATCGGCGGCGAGCGCGACGCCTCCCACCGCGAGCGCGATGCCGCCGCTCGCGAGCAGCGCCGGGCCGGCGCCGCCGGCGAGGATCGCGGCGCCGTGCGCGACCGCCCGGCCGGGCTCCGGTGCGGAGACGGTCGGCAGGTCGAGGGTCTGCGCGGCGAGTTCGGCGACCAGCGGCATGGCCGAACCGCCACCGGTCAGCAGCACCGTCCGCACGCCGGCGGGTTCGAGTTCGTGGGCGCGGATGCTCTCCTCGACCATCGTCAGCGACCCGGCGACCTGGCCGCGGAGCATCTCGTCCAGTTCGGTCCGCGTCAGGGTGACGCTGGTGTGGGCGCCCCCGACCTCGACGGGCACGGCAGCGGTGTCCTGCGTCGACAGTTGTTCCCTGGCCTCGCGGCAGCGTTCGCGCAGCGTCGTCAGTTGCGCACGGGTCGCCGGATCGGCGGTGTCGACCGGCCCGAGATCGGCGGCGACGACGGAGAGCACGTGCTCGACGACGGTGCGGTCGAGGCTGTCGCCGCCGAACAGGGTGGTGTAGGTCGACGGCCGCAGCAGCCCGGCGTCTTCGCCGGTGCGGACCAGCGAGACGTCCAGGCCCGCCGAGCCGAGGTGGTACACCGCGACCACGGCGTCGCCGAGCGGGCCGTGCGCGGCCTCGAGCCAGGCCACGGCGGCCACCGCGTCGGGCATCAGCGTCACCGACGCCTGGCCGACGTGGTCGAGCGCCTCGCGCAGGGCGGCCACGGTGGCGGCGTCCCAGTGTGAGGGGTAGGTGGCGACCACCGGGAGGGCGGCATTGTTCGGGAAGTCGTCGGGGAACTCCGCGGTCGCGGCCAGCAGCAGGCCACTGACTGCCGTCGCGACGAGGTCTTCCGCGAGGTACGACGTTCCGTCGGGCGCGCTCAGCCCGGCCGGGTCGCCGACCCGTGAGGTGAACCGCGACAGCACGCCCTCGCGGTCGGCCGGTGCGCCGAGGACCGCCGCGTCCTCGCCGAGCAACAGGGTCGCTGCCCGCACCACGGCCGGTGGCTCGTCGAGCAGGTCGCCGCCCCGCTGCAGGATGGCGGTGGCCGTGGTGTCGCCCACCCGCAGCCCGAGACCCGCGGTCATGTCGTGTCTCCTCGTGTTCGGCGGCGGTTGCCGCTACTGGCGTTCACCTTAACCAGCCGATTGCCTCGGGCCGTCGCCACCAGGGTCGTCTGCTCTCCCTGCGGTGGCGCCGGTGGTGTCCTACCCTCAGGTGGAGTGCGCGCACAGGCGGGAAAACCGCAGCCCCGCCGCGAACTTCCGGGAGCACGATGAGCCGCCCCGAACCGCAACCCGTCCTCGAACCACTCAGCTCGGCCGCACTGTTCCTGGTGGTGGCGGCGGGTCCCTCGCGAGAGGACGCACGGCGGGTCCTGGAGGTGAGCGCGGACGTCGGATCGCTGGTCCGGGCGGTCGGTTTCCGTGAGTTGGCCGGCTCGCTGAAATGCGTCGTCGGCCTCGGCTCCGACCTGTGGGACCGGGCGGGTCCGCGGACCCGGCCGACGGGCCTGCATCCCTTCGTGCCGTTGCGGGGCGAGGTGCACAGCGCCCCGTCGACGCCCGGCGACGTGCTCTTCCACATCAAGGCGGCGCGCGCGGACCTCTGCTTCGAGCTGGGCCGGCTGATCGTCGACGCGCTCGGCGACGCGGCGACCGTCGTCGACGACGTCACCGGGTTCCGCTACTTCGACGCGCGCGACCTGCTCGGCTTCGTCGACGGCACGGAGAACCCCGTCGGCTCCGGTGCCGGGGCGGCGGCCCTCGTCGGTGCCGAGGACGAGGAGTTCGCCGGCGGCAGCTACGTGATCGTCCAGAAGTACCTGCACGACATGGCCGCCTGGCAGTCGCTCACCGTCGAGGACCAGGAGCGGGTGATCGGACGGACCAAGGTCGAGAACGTCGAACTCGCGGACACCGTGAAGCCGAGCAACTCGCACGTCGCGCTGAACACACTGGTCGACGCGGACGGCACCGAGCGGGAGATCCTGCGGGACAACATGCCCTTCGGCAGCCTCGGCGACGCCGAGTTCGGCACGTACTTCATCGGCTACGCCAAGGACCCTTCGGTCACCGAGGAGATGCTCCGCCACATGTTCCTCGGCGACCCGCCCGGCAACTACGACCGCATCCTCGACTTCTCCACTGCCGTGACCGGCACGCTCTTCTTCGCCCCCAGCCTGGACGTCCTGGAATCGCTCGGCGATCCCGAGACGCCCGGCGCTGCAACTGGAGACGACGCATCGTTGCCCGCCGGCGCCGAGTCCGACCGGTACGGAAAGTCCCTGCAGATCGGCGACCTCAAAGGAGTGGCGCAATGACTGATTCGAGCAACCTGCACCGTCGGCTGGCCCCGGTCACCGAGGCCGCGTGGGAGCAGATCGGCGAGGAGGCCGCCCGGACCTTCAAGCGGCACGTCGCCGGCCGGCGGGTGGTGGACGTGGTGGGCCCGCTCGGGTACGAGTACTCAGCGCACAACCTGGGCCGGGTGCGCCCGATCAGGTCCTCGGACAGTCGTATTCGCGCGCAGCAGCGCCAGGTGCACCCGCTGGTGGAGTTGCGGTTCCAGTTCACGCTCAGCCGCGCCGAGGTGGACGACGTGGCGCGGGGCTCGCTGGACTCGGACTGGCAGCCGGTGAAGGACGCGGCCAAGGCGATCGCCTTCGCCGAGGACCGCGCCGTGTTCGACGGATTCGAGGAGGCGGGCATCCGTGGGCTCGGGCCGTCGAGCAGCAACCCGGTGCTCGAGATGCCGGCGGACCCGCTGGCCGTCCCCGACGCGGTGGCGTCGGCGCTGTCGGCGCTGCGACTGGCCGGCGTCGAGGGACCGTACGCGGTGGTCCTCGACGCGGACGCGTACACCGCGGTGAGCGAGACCCGGGACGAGGGCCATCCGGTGTTCCACCACCTCAAGGACCTGGTGGCCGACGTCGTCTGGGCGCCGGCGGTGCAGGGCGGCTACGTGCTGTCGACCCGGGGCGGGGACAACCAGTTGACCCTCGGCGCGGACCTGTCGATCGGCTACGACAGTCACACCGACCGTGAGGTGACTCTCTACCTCGAGGAGTCGCTGACCTTCTCGTCGCTCACCTCGGAGGCGTCGGTCGTCCTGCGGCGGTGAGGGTCTCGTCTCGCAGCCCGCGGTGAACTATGTTGAAGCCGTGACTGCGTCGCAGAGTTTCCGGGACACCAATCCGTTCTACAAGGTGATGCGCGCCTCCGCGGGCACCGCGCCGATGGCGTGGTTCTACGCGCATACGCTGCACCACATCGACCGTCCGGTATTCCGGATGACCAACGGCCGACGCACCTTCACCAGCATGCTGACCGGGCTGCCGGTGGTAATGCTCACCACCACCGGGGCCAAGAGCGGGATTCGCCGCACCCTCCCACTGCTCGGTCTGCTCGACGGCGACCGGGTGGTGGTGATCGCGTCGAACTACGGCCAGCACGGGAACCCGGCGTGGTTCTACAACCTGCGCAAGAATCCCGAGTGCACCGTAGTGGTGTCCGGCGGAGCGCCGCGGCAGATGTACGCGTACGAGGCCGAGGGCGACGAGCGGGACCGGTTGTGGCGCCGTGGCCTCGAGATCTACCCGGGCTGGGCGGGCTACGAGAAGCGGGCCACCGACCGGCGGATCCCGGTGATGGTGCTTGCGCCCGCTCCTCGCTGAGGCGGGCTACGGCGCCGGTTTAGGGTTGACGCTGATCACCTTGCACACGAATTCCTCGTACAGTCGCAGCCACTTGTCGAGGAGCTCGGCGGTGGACTCGACGGTGACCTCGCCGTCCTCGGTGATCAAGCCGTCGTGGAACTGGATGTACGCCTCCGGCTGAGCCAGTTCCGGCGAGTTCACGAACGACAGCACGCTGCGCAGGTGCTGCTGCGCCACGGCGGTGCCGATGTGGCCCGGCGAGGTGCCGATCACCCCGGAAGGCTTGAGCGCGAACGAGTTCTGGCCCCACGGCCGAGAACCCCAGTCGATCGCGTTCTTCAGCGCGCCGGGGATGGAGCGGTTGTACTCGGGGGTGACGAAGATCAGCGCGTCCACGCTCGCGACGGCCGCCTTGAACGCCACGCCCACGGGCGGGTACTCGGCGTCGTAGTCGTGGTTGTAGAGCGGCAGGTCCCGGATCGGGATCTCCTGCATCGCCAGTCCGTCGGGGCTCCGGCGCACCAGTGCCGTCGCGAGCCTGCGGTTGATGGAGTTCTTCGAGAGACTGCCGACGAACACGCCAACCCTGTACGGCATCGGCTTCACCCTTCCGGTCACGCCCCTGGCAGGAGACCTCTTCGGATCGCGCACGTGCGGTTCCAAACGTAGTCCCGCGACGCGGACGGGGGAAGGCTCCTACCCGCCGTAACCCATGGCCCGCAGCATCGAGAGCATCTCGGCCCGGGTCGGGGCGTCGAGCCGGCGTCGGATCCGCGCCACGTGGTGCTCGACGGTCTTCGCGGAGATGAACAACCGCGCGCCGATGTCCCGGTAGGTCAGGCCCGTCACCAGCAGGCGCGCCACGTCCGACTCCCGCTCCGTCAGACCCCCGGTGGGCGCGGACTGGGCCGCGGTGCCCGCCGCGGGTGCGACGTCGGCGGGAATCGGCGCAGCCGGGCGCAACGACCGTGCCACCTGCAGCAGGGCGGTCGCGGCGGGGGTGTCGGTGGCGCGCAGCGCGGCCTCGCCGGCCAGCCGGGCGCCGTCCCAGGGCAGGCCGATCCCGGCCAGGGTGCGGGCGGACTGTTCCACCTCGGTCGCGTCGGTCTCGCCCTGCAGCACCCGCAGCCAGGCGCGGCCGGCGCGGGCCAGTCCGGCCGCGTAGGTGCTGGTCTCGGCGGCGACGCCGAGCGCGTGGGCGTGCGGCACCAGGTCGGCGGGTGTCTCGGCCAGGATGGCGGCCTGCACCCCGTACCAGTGCAGCGGCGAACCCCACAGCGGCGGCTCGCCGAGCCGCGTCAGCAGCTCGCGGGCCTGGTCCACCAGGTGCGCGACGCGGTGCAGTTCCCGCAGCCGGGCCGCGGCCAGCCACAGCTCGCCCAGCGGCAGCAGGCTCAGCAGGTCCACGCAGTGCTCGGCGACCACCGTCTGCGCCCGCTCCCAGGACTGGCGCAGTGCACCGACGTCGCCGGTGCGACGGGCCAGGCCCACCCGCAGCGCCGCGGCGAACAGCGCGTCGCGGGGGTTCAGGTCGTCGGACGAGACCGAGTTCAGTTCCTGCGCAGCGGAATCGAGGTCGCCATGGGTCATCGACACCCAGGCGAGCAGCAGCAGGTGCCGGGCCCGGCTCACCCCGCCCTCCGCGTCGGTGTCCAGCGCCCGCTGCAGCACCGCACGGGCCCGGTCGAGTTCACCGCAGTGCAGTGCCGCCAGGGCGGTGACCGCCGCACCGGTGTCCGGCAGGAAGGTGGTGCGTGATGCGTTGGCGCCCAGGGACAGCGCGCGGGTCAGGGTGTTCAGCGCGATCGCGGTGGACCCGTCGAGCGACTGCCGCAGGCCGTCCGCGAGCAGGGTCGCGGCGGCCGCACCCGACGTGGGCGGCACCGGGCTCGGTGGCGGGCCACCAGTTCCGTTGTCGGACAGCGCGATGCCGGACATGACGGACGCCGACTCGGGTCGGCCGGCGGCCAGCAGCACCATCGCCGCGACCGGGCGGTCAACCCCGGCGCGCGCCGGGCCGAGCCACTCGTACAGGTCGGCGCTGCGGGACACCATGCCCTGGTGCGCGGCGACGCTCGCCGCAATCCGCACCGCGGCCGCCAGTTCGGCGGCCGGAAGGTCCGCGGCGTGCTCGAGCCGGCCGTCCGCCAACCGGACCGCGGTGTCCAGGTCGCCGCCGAGTCCGGCCGCCTCCGCTCGGCGCAGCGCCAGGCGTGGGCCGTCGGCGCCGGCCCGCAGTGCGGACGCGTACAGCTCGGCGGCCCGACGGGGCGGGGCGAGTTCGGCTTGCTCGCACAGGAACTCGGCAAGGACAGGGTCCGTCACCCCCGCCTCGGCGAAGGCGCGGGCGGAGGGGAGGTCCAGCGTCCCCAGCGTGACCCGGGCCCGCAACGCCTCGGCCTGCAGCCCGGCCACCCGCTGGGCGCCGAGCAACGACCGCAGGGGTTCGTGCGCCGAGGCGAGCAGGGCGCCCGACGGCAGCACCAGCCCGCAGGCGCGGGTCCGGTCCACCAGGTCGCGGGCGGCGTCCGGCACGAGTTCGAGGGTTCGGCCGAGTTCCGCGGCGTCCAGCCCGGCGCCGGTGGTCGCGACGGCCAGGGCGGCCAGCAGGTCGGCGTCGAGCCCGCCGAGCACGTCGTGGTGGCAGTCCGTGACCGCCGCTGTCAGGGCCCGGTCTAGGCCGTCCCGGGTCAGGCCGCCGGCACGCAGGGGTGCGAGGGCAGCGTCGACGCAGCGGGGGAGCCCGCCACTGAGCCGGTGCACCAGCGCGACGACCTGCGGCGGCAGGCTCATGCCCAGCACCAGTTCCGCATGCGCAGCGGTGTCACGGGGCGAGAGGTGCCCCAGGGCAACGGTGCCGTCGAGGGTGGCGGACAGCGCGCGCAGTGCGTCGTTGGCGGGGCGAGGTTCGGCGGCGACGACGAGGGTGACGTTGGGGCGGGCGGCGACCTCGGTCAGGGCCGAGAGGCTGCGCGCGGCGAGCAGGTGGGCGTCGTCGACCAGCACCACCGAGCCCGGCGGCGGCGCGGCACCGTCGAACACCGCACCGCCGGGCGCGGCGCCACTGAAAACCATTGCGTCCGACGCCCCGTCGGCGGCGTCCCGGACCGCCGCGAGCAGCGCGGACTTCCCTGTGCCCGACGCGCCCCGCACCAGTCGGTGGGGGTGCCCGTGGCGCGCGTCGGCCAGCAGCGCCCGGGCGGCCGCCGACGCGGTCGCGGGGGTGGCCACGGAGCCGGATGCCAACACCTTTGCCTCGCTCCTCACCTGGTCCGGCCTACTCGCCGCCGACGACGGCGCCGAGGACGTTGCCGACGCCGTTGCCGAGGCCGCCCACCACCCCGCCGAGGCCGCCGACGACGCCGCCGAGTCCCTGGCCGACCCCGTCGACCACGGCGCCCGCGCCGTTGGCCACGCCGCCGACGCCGTTCACGACGCCGTTCGCGACGCCGGCGCCGCCGTCACCGGAGGGCCCCGGCGCAGGGGCGGGCGCGGGCGCCGGAGCCGGTGCGGGGGCCGGGGCCGGAGCGGGAGCGGGAGCCGGTGCGGGTGCGGGTGCGGGTGCGGGGGCGGGTGCGGGGGCACCCGGTGCGGGGGCCGGTGCCGGGGCGCCGGGCGCCGCGGGGGCACCCGGCGTTGCGGGGGCCGCGTTGTCGGTGGTTGCCGAACCGCCCGTCCGCCCGGCCAGCGGGAGGTTGGCGTTGGTCGCGCCCGCGGCCCCGGACAGACCGGAGACGGCCGCGTCGGCCACCGGGACGGCGGCGGGGGTGCCATCCGGGTTGACGGCCACCGCCACCCCGGCCGGCGCGGGCTTGTTCCGGGTGCTGTGGTCGGTGACCGCGGTGTTCGCCGGTGCCGGAGTCCCGGTGCCGAACGGGGTGCCGAGGGAGAGTCCGCCCGCGGCCAACAGCGCGACCGCGGCCACGGCGGCGCCCACCACGGCGGCCTTCTTCGGGGCGGTCAACCCGGCGCCGTGACGCCGCCGCGGGACGGGAGCCGCGGAGACCCGAGGCGGGGCCACGACCGCGCTGGTCGTGGCGAGGGCGACGGTGCCGAGCGGGGCGGTGGCCGTGTCCTCGTCGGTCGCGGCTGCCACCACCGCGGGTGCGGCGACGGCGGCAGCGGCCAGGGCGGTGCCGAGGATCGCCGCCCCCTTCGCCGCGGTCTGGGCCGGGTCGACGTCCGCGACGACGGGCAGGCGCAGGTCCGCGGACAGCAGTTCGGCGACCAGCGGGATGGCCGCGCTGCCGCCGGTGAGCAGCACCGCGCTCACGTCGGAGGTCTCGACGCCCGCGCTGCGCAACGATTCGCGAACCAGTTCCAGCGACTCGCCCAGCGGCCCGCGGATCAGGTCCTCGAGCTCCTCGCGCACCAGCCGGACGTCGCGTCGGGTGCCCGGCAGGTCGACGGCGATCACCGTCTCGGTGTCCGAGGACAACGCCTCCTTCGCCCGCCGGCAGCGCGCCCGCAGCTCGGCCAGCGCGGTCACCGTGTCGGGGTTCATCGGGTCGAGCTCGGTGGGGTCGTCGACGGCGCCGTCCATGACGTAGCGCAGCGTCAGATGGTCGAACTCGGCGCCGGAGATGTCCTCGGTCCGCAGCGCGCGGCCGAGGATCCGGGGCCGGTCGCCGCCGCCGACCAGCGTCACGTCGAGGCCACTGCCACCGAGGTCGTAGACCAGCACCGGCCCGTCGTCGACGGACGGCCGGTTCCGGCGCAGCCACGTGACCGCAGCCTCGGGCTCGGAGACCAGGGTGACGTCGGGCAGGCCGGCGCGGTCGAGTGCGCGGCGCAGCGCGTCGACCGGGTAGTCGTGCCACACCGCGGGGTGGGCCGCGACCACGGTCGTCGGTTCGTCGAGCGTCGTGGTCGCGACGTCGACGAGGCCGCGCATGGCGGCGGCGACGAGGTCCTCGCCGGTGTGCGTCGACCCGTCCTCGGCGACCAGAGCGACGGGGTCGCCGACGCGGGAGGCGAAGCCGGACACGGTGACGCCCGGGCAGGGTGACTCGCCCGGCGCGGTCAGCGCCAGCACGGGCGACGACCCGTCGGCGGGCAGCGTCAACGTCGAGTCCGTGGCGATCGTGGTCCGCCCGCCGGCGATCGCCACATCGTCGGTCGCGGCGACCGAACCGACGGAGCCAACCGTGAGGCCGAGTCCTACCGACATCGTCATTCTCCTGTGCTCGCAGATGCGGTGAATTGGGAACCGCTGTCTATGTCACTGTCGTCGCGCGGACCGGTTCTGTTACCGGATTTCACCCCGAATCCGCAGATGAGGGGCATTTCCCCTATGCGCGGGAGATCCCCTATTCCCCCTACCCCGGGGCGTCGGCGGAGACGGGGGGAGTTCGCCCCGTTGGGCCGGGCGTCCGGGGTCCATAGCGTCGAGTGCATTGAACTTTCGTGGGTGCACTGCCGGCCCGCGCCGACCACCAGGAGACCGACATGGCCACCAACGCGCTTCTCGACTTCATCCTCAGCCTGCTGCGCGACGACGAGGCCCGTGCGGCGTACTGCGCCAACCCGGACGGCGTGCTCGCGGCGGCCGGGCTCGGCGGCGTCTGCCAGGCGGACATCGCGGCGGTGGCTCCGATGGTCGCCGAGTCGGGGCTGTTCGCCGGCGGCGGCGGCGCGCTGACCAGCATCCTGGGCGCGGGCCTCGGCGCAGCCGGTGACGCCGGCCTGGGCGCGGGTCTCGGTGGTGGGCTCGGCGCGGGACTCGGCGGCGGTCTCGGTGGCGGACTCGGTGGCGGGTTGGGCCTGGGCGCCGGTGCCGGTCTCGGGCTGGGCGCGGGTCTGGGCGGCGGCATCGGCGGCGACTTCGACTTCGACTTCGGCGGCGAGGTCGGCGCGGCCCTGAGCGCCGCGCTGCAGGCGGCCCTGGAGATCGGCGGCACGATCGGTGCGGAGCTCGGGGCGGCACTGGGCGCCGCGCTGCACGCCGCGGTCGGCACCGGCCTCGACCTCGGCGGACTGCTCGACCTCGGCGGCGCCCTCGACCTCGGCGGCGCGATCAGCGCGGCGCTCGGCGGTGCGGTCGGCGTCGGCGGCGAGGTGGTCGCGGACCTCGGCCTGGCCCTCGGCGCGGCGCTCGGCGGCATCACCGACATCGACCTCGGCGGGCTGGCCGACCTGGGCGGCGCCCTGGACCTGGGCGCGGTGCTCGGCGCGGCCCTGGGGGTCGGCGGATCGCTCGGCGCCGACCTCGGTGCGGCACTGGGCGGCGTGCTCGGCGCCGCTGTCGGCGCGGGCGGCAGCCTGGGCGCGGACCTCGCGGCGGCGCTCGGCGGCGGCCTGGACCTCGGTGCCGGACTCGGCGCGGCCCTCGGCGGTGCCCTCGGGATCGGTGGCGACCTGACCGGGACGCTGGGCGGCGCCCTCGACGCGGCCCTCGGTGCGGGCGGACTGCTCGACGTCGACCTGGCCGGACTGCTCGGCGGCGGCCTGGACGCCGGTCTCGGTGGACTCGTCGACCTCGGCGGCACCCTGACGGGCGGTCTCGCGGGCGGCCTGGCCGGGGACCTGAGCGCCGCGCTCAGCGCGGCCCTCGGCGGTGCCCTCGGGGCCGGCGGCAGCATCGGCACGGACCTCGGCGGCGCCCTCGGTGGCGTGCTGGGCGGACTCGTGGACACCGGCCTCGACCTGGATGCGGGACTGGGTCTCGGTGCCGGACTGGCCGGGGCGCTGGGCGGCGCCCTCGGCGTCGGCGGTGACCTCACCGCGGGCCTGGGCACCGCCCTGGACGCGGCGCTCGGTGCCGGTGGCCTGGCGGATCTCGACCTCGGCGCGCTGCTCGGCGGCGGCGTGGACCTCGGCGCGACGTTGAGCACGGTGCTCGGTGGCGCGCTCGGCGTCGGCGGCAGCATCGGCACGGACGTCGGTGCCGCGCTGGGCGGCGTGCTCGGTGGCGTGCTCGGCGCGGAGGGCGGCCTCGGCGGCGCGCTCGAGGCGGCCCTGGGTGGGGGCCTCGACCTCGGTGGCGCGCTGGGCGGCGTGCTCGGCGGCGCCCTCGATCTCGACGGCGGACTGGCCGCGGGCCTCGGCGCCGCGCTGGAGGGCGCGCTCGGCGCGGGCGGACTGACGGGCCTCGACCTCGGTGGGCTGCTCGGCGGTGAACTGGCCGGCGGTCTCGGCGGGGCACTCGGCGGCGACCTGGCCGGTGACCTCAGTGCGGCCCTGAGCGCCGCCCTCGGTGCGGACGGCGGCGTCGGCGGCGAACTTGGCGCGGCACTGGGCACCGCACTGGACGGACTGGTCGGCGGCGGCCTCGACCTCGGTGGGCTGCTCGACCTGGAGGGCGGTCTCGGCGGAGCGGTGAGCTCCGCGCTCGGTGGTGCGCTCGGCGTCGACGGCGGGCTCACCGCGGGCCTCGGGGCCGCGCTGGACACCGCCCTGGGCGTCGCGGACCTGGACCTCGGTGCGGGCGCCGGGCTCGGCGGGGTGCTGGAGAGCGCCTTCGGGGTCGGCGGCGAGATCGGGTCGGACCTGGGTGCCGCGCTCGGCGGAGTGCTCGGCGCCGGACTGGGCGGCGAGGTGGGCGGCGGACTCGGCGTCGACGCCGGTCTGGGGCTGGGCCTGGGCACCGCGCTCGGCGGCGCGCTCGGCGTGGGCGGAGAGGCCGGGGCCTCGCTGGGCACCGCGCTCGAGTCGGCGCTCGGCGTCGGCGGTTCCGCGACCGGTGCACTGGACGGACTGCTCGGTGCGGGCGCCGGAATCGGCGGACTCCTGGATTTGGGCGGCGACGTCACCGGTGGCCTGACCGGCGGCGTGGACTCCGCGCTCGGCGGCCTGCTCGGTGCGGGTGCCGATGTCGGCGGCGACCTCAGCACGACCCTCGACGGCGCCGCGAGCGGCGGACTCGACGGTGTGGCTGACCTCGGTGCGGGCCTGGCCGGCGGCCTCGACACGGCGGCCGGCCTCGGCGCGGGCCTGACGAGCGGACTGACGGGCGGTCTCGGCGGCCTGGTCGACGCGGGTGCCGGGCTCGGCACCGACCTGTCCGGCACCGTCCACTCGGCGGTCGACGCCGGGGCCGGCCTGAGCGGCGCGGTCTCGGGCGTCACCGACGCGGGCGCCGGCCTGACCGGTGCGGTGTCCGGGCTGGCGGACGCGGGAGCGGGCCTGACCGGCGCGGTCTCCGGCATTGCGGGTGCCGGCGCGGGACTGACGTCCGGGCTCGACGCGGTGGCGAACCTCGGCGGCGGAATCGGCGGCGGCGTCGCCGGTGGTGCGAGTGCCGGTGGTGCGGTCGGCGGCGGCACGGACCTGGTAGGCGGGCTCACCTCGGGCCTGACCGGCGCGGTCTCCTCGGTCGGTCACGGCGTCGGCGACGTCACGGGCGCGGCCGGCGGCAATGCCTGGTCGGCGGTCGACGCCTCGAACGCGTTCGGCAGCGAGACCGTCACGACGCACGACGCCGGCCTGTTCGCCGACGGGACCGGCGCGGCGGGCGGCAGCCTCTTCGGCGACCAGCATCTCGACGCCGCGACCGAGACGCACACCGGCGCGGACGCCGCGGGCCACACGGATCTGCTGCACCCGTAGATCACGGCGATTTTGTAACGAAACCAGCCCCGCACCCGCTATGCCGAGTGCGGGGCTGGTCTTCGCGGAGAGATAGTGGGTCGGGTTCATGCACAACGCATCTGGAGTGGCTGCCGCGCAGACAACGGGAGACCGGGGGTCGGCGTCGCCGACGACCACGGCGCAGCGGCGGGAGGCGGCCGGTGCGGAGCAGGTCGCACTGCTCGAACGCGCCGGGCGGGTCGCCGCGGCGGCGGAGCGGGCCGACCTCGTCGCCCGCCTGGACGCCGCCACCCGGCGGGTGCTCGACCCGCGGATGCGCATCGTCGTGGTCGGCCCGCTCAAGCAGGGCAAGAGCCAGCTGGTCAACTCGCTGCTGAACCTGAACGTCTGCACCGTCGGCGACGACGAGACCACCGCGGTGCCCACCGTCGTGCAGAACGCCGAGACCGCTTTCGCGGAGCTGGTGCTGGCGGAGCCCGGCTCCGAGCCGGTCCGGGTGGCCCTGCCCCTCGACGACCTGGGCCACGTCACCCCGACGTCCCCGCTGGCCGGCGGTCGTGAGGTGCTGCGGGTGGAGGTCAACGTGCCCAGCCCGCTGCTCGCCGACGGGTTGGTGCTGGTGGACACGCCCGGCGTCGGCGGCCACGGGAACCCGCATGCCGCGAGCACCCTGGGCCTGCTGCCGGCGGCGGACGCGGTGCTGGTGCTCTCGGACGCCAGCCAGGAGTTCACCGAACCGGAACTCGCCTTCGTCCGTCAGGTGCAGGGCCTGTGTCCCGCGGTGGCCTGCCTGATCAGCAAGACCGACCTGTACCCGCACTGGCGCGAGATCGTCGAGGCCGACCGCGGTCACCTCGAGCGTGAGGGCCTGCGGGTGCCGCTGATCCCGGTGTCGTCCGCGCTGCGGTCGCACGCGCTGCGACTCGAGGACGTGGAACTGAACGAGGAGTCCGGCTTCGCCGCGCTCTACGACTTCCTCCGCGACGCGGTGGTGGCCCGTGCCGACGCGACGACCCGACGAGCCGTCGCCCTCGACGTGCACTCGGTGTCCGAGCACCTCACCCTCGCGTTGGGCAGCGAACTGGCCGCACTGCGTGACCCGGCCAAGGGCGCCGCCGCCGTCGCGGAACTGCAGAAGGCCAAGGTGTCGGCCGAGGAACTGCACAAGCGCACCTCGCTGTGGCAGCAGACCCTCTCCGACGGCGTCACCGACCTGGCCGCCGACATCGACCACGACCTGCGGGACCGGCTGCGCCGCGTGACCCGGGAGGCGGAGCAGGCCGTCGACGAGGGCGACCCGGGCAAGGACTGGGCCCAGCTGGGGGAGTGGCTCGAGCAGCAGGTGGCCACCTCGATCGGCGACAACTTCGTCTGGGCGCACGACCGCGCGGTGTGGCTGGCGGAGGTGGTGGCCGAGCATTTCGCGGAGGCCGGGGCGGTCGCCCTGCCGCACCTGGATGTCGCAGACCTGGACGGTGTCCTCGAGCCCGTCGGGTCGCTGGCGGAGCTCGAGTCCGGACGCATCGGCATCACCCAGAAGGTGCTGGTGGGTATGCGCGGCTCCTACGGCGGGGTGCTGATGTTCGGGCTCATCACCACCCTGATGGGGATGGCGCTGGTGAACCCGATCTCCGTCGGTGCGGGCCTGCTGCTCGGCACCAAGGCGTACCGGGAGGACAAGGAGAGCCGCGTTCTCAAACGCCGCGGGGAGGCGAAGGTCGCGATCCGGCGTTTCGTCGACGACGTCAGCTTCCAGATCGGCAAGGAGTCGAAGGATCGGCTGCGGCTGATCCAGCGGCTGCTGCGCGACCACTTCACCGCGATCGCCGAGCAGACGCTGCGGTCGTTGAACGACTCGCTCCGCGCCGCGCAGGAGGCGGCGAACCTGGCCTCGGCCGAGCGCGCCGAGCGGGCCGCGCAGATCGAGGCGCAGATGCGCGAACTCGCGGAGCTCAAGGAGGCGGCCGGCCGGCTGCTGCCCGCCGACGAGTCGGCCGACGACGTCACCACGGGCCCGGCCGCGTGAGCGCCGGTGCACTGCCCCGGGCGCGCGGGCTCATCGGCGCGGCGCGTGGGGTGTACTCGGCGGAGCCCGGGGTGCGGGCGCAGCTGGACGAGTGCGCACAGCGGATCGATGAGCCGCTGCGGGTGGCGCTCGCCGGATCGCTCAAGGCCGGAAAGTCGACGCTGCTGAACTCTCTGGTCGGGCAGGACATCGCACCGACCGACGCGACCGAGTGCACACGCGTCGTCACCTGGTACCGCAGCGGCGCCACGCCCACCGTCACCGCCTGGTACGACGGCGACCGGTCCGCGAACGTCCCGGTGCAGCGACGGGACGGCAGCCTCACCTTCGACCTGGGGAGGCTGACTGCGTCGGACGTGGACCGGCTGGACGTGGAGTGGCCGGCGACGGCGCTGCAGCACACCACCATCATCGACACCCCCGGTACCTCGTCGCTCTCGCGCGACGTCTCGGCGCGGACCCTGCAGATGCTCACCCCGGAGAACTCGGCTTCCGGGGCGGACGCGGTGGTGTACCTGCTGCGCACCCTGAACGCGACCGACGTCCAGTTCCTCGGGCAGATCGGCGCGCACGTGGGCGGCGAGTCGGGCCCGCTGGGTGTGGTGGGGGTGGTCTCGCGTGCCGACGAGGTGGGTGCGGGCCGGCTCGACGCGATGATGTCCGCGAAGGAGGTCGCGTCCCGGTTCGCGACCGAACTGGAGCGGACCGGGTTGTGTCAGGCCGTGGTCCCGGTCGCCGGGTTGCTCGCGCTGGGTGCGCGGACGCTCCGGCAGAGCGAGTACGAGGCGTTCCGGGCGCTGAGCGAGGTGCCGACCGAGGACCTGCAGTTGGCGATGCTCTCGGCGGACCGCTTTGCCAGGGCGGACAGCCCGCTGCCGGTGGACGCGGCGACCCGGGCGCAGCTGGCGCACCGGTTCGGTCTGTTCGGCATCCGGCTGGCGGTCGCACTCATCACGCTGGGTACCTCCGACTCTCCGACCCTGGCGGCCGAGTTGGTCGAACGCAGTGGACTCAACGAGCTGCGCCAGGTGATCGACGTGCAGTTCGGCCAGCGTGCGGACCAGCTCAAGGCGCACTCTGCTCTCCTCGCATTGGAACGGGTGCTGGCCGTGGACCCGGGGGCAGAGGCGGCAGGGCTGCTCGCAGAGACAAGGAGGGCCCTGTCCGACGTGCACGGGTTCCAGGAGATCCGGCTGCTCGGCCGGCTGCGTTCCACCGCGACCTCGCTGCCGGGCGAGGACGCAGCCCGGCTGCAGCGCCTGGTCGGCGGATCGGGCGTCGCGGACGTCGAGCGGCTCGGCCTGGAACGCGACGCCTCGCTCGCGCAGCAACGGGACGAGGCCCTGGCCGAGGTGCGGCGCTGGCGGGCCTGGGCGGGACATCCGATGGTGGATCAGTTCACCGCGAGGGCCTGCTCGGTCGCCGCACGTAGTGCAGAAGGCGTGTTGGCACGTCTGAGTGCGAACTGAGCCGGAAAACGTGGGGTGAATGCCGCCCAAACGAACGGTTTTTACGGCTTACAGACCTTTGACCAGGCGATTTGGTACTTCTCCTCCACGTCCCGTAACTTATTCCAA
>NZ_BCXG01000048.1 GCF_001894985.1 Rhodococcus tukisamuensis NBRC 100609
GCGGGTCCGGCCGAGCTCGTGAGGGGCGAGGCCCCGACCGGACGAGTCTGCGGGCCGACTGGGTCGACCAACGGCATCAGCCGAGGCTGAGGGGTTGACGGCCGCGGTTCCGGTGGGCGCCGCAGCGCGGGTGGAATTGCGGTCGTCGACCGTTCTGCAAATTATCGCCATCATTGGATTGAATGCAATGAATAATTGAGATGCGCATAAGTGACACCTATCACAATCGGTGGCGGGTGGCGCCATACGCGCAGATCATGCCGGGGCCAATGATTTTCGGCGGTATGGTCCTTACCGCCGAGTAGGTAGCCGGGTCAGCTTCAGGGGGGTTTCAAATGGTGGACAAGTTCGATCGGCCGCAGAAAACGGCGATGATCGTCGCGCGGCGGATAATCGCGGACATCTCGGACCGGGGACTCGTTCCGGGGGATCGGCTGCCCCCCGAGAAGGTGATGCTCGAGGAGTACAACGTCGGCCGCGGCACCCTCCGTGAGTCCCTGCGCTTCCTCGAGCTCTCGGGTGCGATCTCGCTGAAGCCCGGACCGGGCGGCGGCCCCACCGTCGAGAAGCCCGAGGCCTCGCACCTGATGAACAGCCTGGGTTTGCTGCTCCAGTTCGAGGGCGCCCAGTTCGCCACCATCGTCGAGGCGCGGATCGGGCTCGAGCCGTTGATGGCACGGTTGGCGGCCGAGCGGATCACCGCCGATCAACTCGTCCAGCTCGAGGTGTCGCTCAACGACATGCGCGGCAGTGTCGACGACCTGGCGCGGTTCCTGGCGGCGAACCGTCAATTCCACAACGTCATCGCGTGGGCGTCGGGCAACGCGCTGTTCGGATATCTCATCGACGCGCTGGACGGCGTCTTCGCCGGCGCCTCGCTCGGGGTGGACTACTCGGAGTTGGCACGGGCCAAGGTGCTCGAGGCCGACATTGCGGTCTTCGAGGGGATCGCCGCCGGCGACCCCACCGCAGCGGAGCTGGCGATGCGCAACCACGTCTCGGAGTGGACCGCTTTCCTGGTCAAGAAGTTTCCCGCCGCGCTGGCCCGGCCGATCACCTGGGAGTCCATGCTCTAGCGCGTCATCGCGGCCCGTGTTCAGGCGGGTCTCAGGTTTCCGTCCTATCCTGCAGGGTCGGGACCGTACCCGTCGAAAGAGCAGGGCGTGAGACATGAGCAACCCGGACGATCCGCGCAATGGGCGTGAAGACAGCAATGGGCGCGACGACAGTGCTGCGCAGGCGCGCGAGCACGGCACCGCCGAGCCCACCGAGACGGTGCAGTGGTCGCGCGGGCCGGGGGTCGGCGATGCCGCCGGGCCGACGCCGGACCAGCGGACCGAACAGTTCCCCGCGCCGCAGCCCTCGTACACCGGCGACCCCACCCAGGCCTACGGGCCGGTCCCGAACCCCACCCAGGCGTACCCGACGTACCAGGGTCAGAACCCGGGGTACGACCCGAACCAGGGGTACGCGCCGCCGTCGAACCCCACCCAGGCCTACCCGACGTACCAGGGGCAGAACCCGGGGTACGACCCGAGCCAGGGGTACGCGCCGCCGCCCAACGCAACGCAGGCCTACTCGACGTACCAGGGGCAGGACCCCGGCTACGACCCGAACCAGGGGTACGCGCCGCCGTCGAACCCCACTCAGGCATACCCGGCCTACGGCACCCCGCCGCCTGCCGATCAGCCCCCGTTGCCGCCCGACGACGGGCAGCCCGACGGCGGGAAGAAGGGGCCGAACAAGGGGGTGCTCGCCGCGGCGCTGGTGATCGCGGGGCTGTTGCTCGTCGCCGTCGTGGGGTTCGGCGTCATGCTGCTGACGTCCGGCGGTCCCGACTCGGGGTCGACGGCGGCCGGCCCGAAGGTCACCACGACCGTGCCGCGGCCCTCGACGACGCCGCGGACCACCACCCCGCCCGCACCGCAGACCACTCCGCCGGACCTGTCCCAGATTCCCGGTGGCCTCGGCGAGGTGATCGGGGCCGCGGGCGCGGCGGTGGGGACCGTCGACTCGAACGACGGCTCCACGCTGATCCTGGACGGCATCGGTGGCTCCAAGGTCACCGTCACCACCAGCGCCGACACCCGGGTGATCTCGCTGACCGCATCGAAGGTCGGCGACCTCGCGTCGGGTGAGATGGTGGTGGTGCAGGGCGAAAAGGCGGCCGACGGCACGGTGGCGGCCAAGGTGATCGTCAGCACCGCCCTGCCGGAGTTCGGACACTTCGGAAACTGAGAATTCGGCGCGGCATCGAGCCGAGTGGCCCGCAGGGGCCTGACGATCGATAAGGTGACTGGCGATGACGCTTATCTGGTTCGCTCTCTCTGCGATCGCGCTCGCGGGCGCGCTCGCGCTCCTCTATGTCGATCGCAGCCGACGTGAACAGTTCGGCAAGGTACGGCAGATCTGGGCAAAGGCCCAGGGCTACGCGTACAACGAGGCCGACCCGCAGTTGCCCTCGAAGTGGCACCGTGCCGCGATGGCCAAGCAGGAGTACCTGGGCGCCATCGACGTGGTGCACGGCACCCGGCGCGGTGAGAGCTTCGTGTTGTTCGACCTCGAGGAGACCGCGACGGTGGTCGCGGTACACCGCGCGGTCGGCTCCGACGTCGACGTGGACCTGCGGCTCAAGTCCACGCCGCCGCCCAAGGACTCCGACATGAACCTGCTGGGCGCGATCGGTCCGCGGGTGGTCTTCGCGACCGATCTCGAGATCGCCCGCCGCGTGTGCGACCAGCGGATGGTGCACTTCACCGAGTCCGTGCCGCCGCAGGTGCAGATGCTGTGGAGCGAGGGCGCCTGGACCCTCGGCACGCTGCCCACCAGCAGCACCGGCCGCGACTGGGACGCGGCGATCGACGCCGTCGCCCGGCTCTCCGGTCTCCTGCACGTGCTGCCGCCGGTGTCCGAGCCGGCCGGGATTCCGGCGGACACCAGTCACGATCCGGGACGGCCCCGCCCGCACGGCGATCGCTCGGACAGCGCCCCGCGCAACTGATCTGATCGCTAGCCTGGGCGCATGACGCTCCCAGGTGACAGTGCCCGCCGCCCGTCCAGTCGTCCCGTCGCCCTGGTCACCGGGCCGACCTCCGGCATCGGCGCCGGGTTCGCCCGGCAGCTCGCCGCCTCCGGACACGACCTGGTGCTCGTCGCGCGGAACGGCGACGCGCTCACCGCGCTCGCCGCCGAGTTGAAGTCCGCGTACGGGGCCGCCTCCGAGGTGCTGCCGGCGGACCTGGCCACCGAGAGCGGCCGCGCACTGGTGGCCGACCGGTTGCGGCCCGGGGTGGACGTGCTGGTGAACAACGCCGGCTTCGGCACCTCCGGCGAGTTCTGGACCGCGGACCCCGCACTGTTGCAGGCGCAGCTCGACGTCAACGTCACCGCGGTGATGACACTGACCCGGGCGGCGCTGCCCGCGATGATCGCGGCGAAGTCCGGTGCGGTGGTCAACGTGGCGAGCGTCGCCGGCCTGCTGCGCGGCCGCGGCTCGACCTACTCGGCCAGCAAGGCATACGTCGTCTCGTTCACGGAGGGCCTCGCGGGCGGGCTGCACGGCACCGGGGTCCGCGTGCAGGCCCTGTGTCCCGGCTTCGTGCGCACCGAGTTTCACCAGCGCGCGGGCATCGAGATGGGATCGATCCCGAACGCAATGTGGCTGTCGGTGGACCAGGTGGTCACGACCAGCCTCGCCGATCTGGGCAAGGGCAAGGTGGTGAGCATTCCGGGCGCGCAGTACAAGGTGTTGACCACGGCCTCGCGGCTGGTCCCGCCGTCGCTGGCCCGCACGCTGGCGAACACCTTCGGCCGGGGCCGGGGCCGAACGTAGTGCCCCGCGCACGAGGCCCTAGCCGGTATGCGCGGATTGCCCCGGAGTGGGTAGATTCCATCGCGTGACTCTTGTGGCGGTAGTGGCTGTTGTTGTTGCTGTTGTCGTGTGTGCCTGGGCGGTGGCCGTCGTGCGGCGACTGCGACGGATCCAGGCGAGCCTGTCGGCCAGTCGCCGCCTGCTCGAGGTCGAACTGAACCGCCGCTACGAACTCGTCGACGCACTCGTGGTCGCGGCCCGGCGGGCCGACGCGCCGTCCGCGGCGCTGGCGCCGCTGGCCGGGGCGCGGTCGCTGGCGCTGGGCTTCCGTGAGCAGCAGTTGACGCTCGGCGAGCAGGCCGGCTCCGAGAACGCGCTGTCGGTCGCGCTGCACCGGGTGCTGCTCGAGGTCGCGGAGGACCCGGCGGTCAAGAACGACTGGTCGGTGCAGCGACCGGCCCTCGAGGTGCGCAACACCGAGCAGCGACTGGTCGGGGCGGCCCGCGTCTACAACGGCACCGCCACCGCCCTGAACACGTTGGTGCGCGGGCTGCCGGCAGGTCCGGTGGCGCGGGCGTTCGGCGGTCGTCCGGTGCCGCTGTTCGAGGCCACCGCCGCAGAGCTGCACGTGTCCGCACCGACGGCCGCGCCGGCCAACAGCTAGCCGCATCCGCCACGGGCCGCGAAGCGCCGACGGGGCCGCACACCCGGGGCAGCCGACACCCCGACTACGCTCGATGCCGACAGTGGCATGCGAGAAGGAGCGGTCGATGACGGAGAAGGCGGAGCTCGCCGGGCTGGTACGCGAGCTGGCTGTGGTGCACGGCAAGGTGACGTTGTCGTCCGGCAAGGAGGCCGACTACTACGTCGACCTGCGCCGCGCGACGCTGCATCATCGGGCCGGACCGCTGATCGGCACGCTGCTGCGCGAGCTGGTCGCGGACTGGGACTTCGACGCAGTCGGCGGCCTCACCATGGGTGCGGACCCGGTGGCGATGGCCGTCATGCACGCGCCCGGCCGCCCGATCGACGCGTTCGTGGTGCGCAAGGCCGCCAAGGCGCACGGCATGCAGCGGCAGATCGAGGGCCCGGACATCGTCGGCAAGCGGGTGCTCGTCGTCGAGGACACCACCACCACCGGCAACTCGCCGCTCACCGCGGTGAAGGCGCTGCGCGACGCCGGCGCCACCGTCGTCGGCGTGGCCACCGTGGTGGACCGCGCGACCGGTGCGGACGCCGTCATCGCGGCGGAGGGCCTCGAGTACCGGTCCCTGCTCGGGCTCGGCGACCTCGGCCTGTAACCCGGCGGGCGGCATCCGCCCGCGGTTATGACGCCTGACGCATCACCATGTCGCCCAGTCCGACGACGTACTCGTCGGCCTCGTCGTCATAACTGACGCTGACGGTGGTGGGGTAGTAGCCGCTCTGCTGATACGCCTGCGGCTGCTTGATCGGCTCCTGGAGCTGCGGCTTCGTCAGCAGCCACTCACGGGTCATCATCGGTTCCATGAAGGAGTACTTGCCGTCCCAGGTCCCGTTGATGAAGACCTCGGTGAAGTCGAACTCGCCCGGAATCATGGGTTCGGTGGAGTCGGCCCAGTGGACGCCCATCTTCGGCTGTGCCTGCTGGGCGAGCGGTGGTTCGGGCGGCGTCGCGTAGTCCTGCGGAACGTACTTTCCCTCGGGGACGTGCTCGGCCATCGCCGCGTAGTCGGGGTTCGCGGGGTCGACCGCGGCCACCGCGTTCTTGTCGACCATGTAGAAGTGCGTGTCGAAGTGCGGCTTGTCGAATACCCCGGGGGGAATGTGGCCGTGGGGGTTCCAGTCGAGTGTGGCGTACTCGAAGGCCGTCGCCGAGGCCTGCTCGGGCAGGTCGAGTTCAAAGACGTCGGAGGGCGTGTCCAGGTCCTCCGGAAGGCCGTCGAGCGCAGACTCCGATATGCGCATCCCGACATCGGTCGGGTTGCCGTCCGCGTCGAGGGTGACGAACGCCCGGGCGGTGCCGTTCCCGACATCCTGCGCGGGGCCGTAGAACACGCCGCCCTGGCTCTGCTCCGCCGGGGCGCTCTGCTCCTGGTCGTCGCTGCAACCGGCGAGCACCACCGAGGCACAGGCGACCGCGACCAGTCCGGTTCTGCGAAGATTTTGGCTCGAACGCATCCTGCACCTCGATCGATGAGTGCCGTGGGTGGGGCGAACCCATCCAGTGTAGGCGCCGATTGCCGGCCCGTAGTGCAGAATCTGGGCGGCGGAGGAACATTCGTGACGAGGGGAGCATTGGGTCAGATGACGGTCAGAAGGACGGCGACCACGCTGGCGGACGGTCGGGAGTTGCTGTACTTCGACGACACCGAGCCCTACGCGAGCGGTGCCGCGACCCGGCAGCTGGGCGACACCCGGGAGCTGCCGGCGACCACGGTGGACTCGACCATGCGCTACGACGTGCTCACCGGCGAGTGGGTGACGCTGGCCTCGCACCGGATGGACCGCACCTTCCTCCCCGCGGCGGACGCGTGTCCGCTGTGCCCGACGCAGCCGGGCCGCGCGGCCACCGAGATCCCCGCCGACGGGTACGACGTCGCGGTGTTCGAGAACCGCTTCCCGTCCCTGGCCACCTCCGCGGCCGATCCGGCAACGGAATGCGTTGACGGCGAACCGCTCTGGCCGCACCGCGCCGCCGCCGGCCGGTGCGAGGTGGTGTGCTTCACCAGCGACCACGACCGGTCCTTCGCGCAGCTGCCGACCTCCCGGGTGCGGACGGTACTGACGGCGCTGGCCGACCGGACGCGGGAGCTGTCCGCGCTGCCGGGCATCGCGCAGGTGTACTGCTTCGAGAACCGCGGTGCCGAGATCGGCGTCACCCTCGAGCACCCGCACGGGCAGGTGTACGCCTACCCGGCGCTGCCCCCGCGGGCGGAAGCCCAACTGCGACAGGCGGACCGGCACTTCCGGCAGACCGGACGGTCGCTGCTGCGCGACGTGCTCGACGCCGAACGCCGGGCCGGCACCCGGGTGGTCGCCGAGACCGCGCACTGGACCGCGTACGTCCCCGCCGCCGCACGCTGGCCGGTGGAACTGCACGTGGCGCCGCACCGGGACGTCGCGGACCTGACCGAGCTGACCGGCCCGGAGCTCGACGACCTCGCGCCGCTCTACCTCGACGTCCTCGGCCGGCTGGACCGGTTCTTCGACGGGGTCGAGAAGCTGCCGTACATCGCCGGCTGGCACCAGGCCCCCACCGGCGAGGGCCGGGAACTGGGAAGGCTGTACCTGCAGGTGTTCTCGCTGATGCGTTCGCCGCACCGGATGAAGTTCCTGGCGGGCTCGGAGTCCGGGATGGGCGCCTGGATCAGCGACACCACGCCCGAGCGGATCGCCGCGCGGTTCCGGGAGGTCGCGCCGTGAGCGGCGCGGTGTGGGTCGACCCGGTATCGGACACGGCACTGGTCGCCGCCGTCACCGCCGGCTTCCGTGGCGAGTTCGGCGCCGACCCGGAGGGCGTGTGGACGGCGCCGGGCCGGGTGAACCTGATCGGCGAGCACGTGGACTACGCCGACGGTCTGTCGTTGCCCGTCGCGCTGCCGCACCGCACGGTGGTCGCGGTGCGGCGACGCGGCGACGGGATGCTGCGGTGTGCGTCGAGCCTCGGCGGGCCCCCGTGGTACGGCCGGGTCGAGGAGATCGGACCGGGGAGCCCGTCGGGTTGGGCGTCGTACCTGGCCGGCGTGGTGTGGGCGATGCGGCGGGAGGGCCTGCTCGGCAACGACTTCGGCGGCGCGGACGTGTGTGTCGAGTCCTCGGTCCCGGTGGGGGCCGGGCTGTCGAGTTCGGCGGCGCTCGAGTGTGCTCTGGCCCTGGCACTGGCCGAACTGTCCGGGCTGCCGACCGACGACGCCGGCCGCGCCGCGCTGGCCGCGTGCTGTGTGCGGGCCGAGAACGAGATCGCGCTGGCACCGACCGGCGGCATGGACCAGGCGGTCGCGTTGCGGGCCCGGGCCGGTCACGCCCTGCTGGTGGACTCGGCGGACGGCTCCGCGACGCCGGTGCCGCTCGACCTGGCGGGGGAGGGGCTGGCGCTGCTGGTGATCGACACCCGTGCCCCGCACCAGCTGGTCGACGGGCAGTACGCGCAACGCCGGAAGTCGGTGGAGGAGGCGGCGGCCCGGCTGGGGTTCGCGTCGCTGCGCGAGGCGGCGGACGCGGGCACGGACATGCGTGAGCTCACGGACCCCACCCTCACCCGGCGGGCCCGGCACGTGGTCACCGAGATCGTGCGGGTGCGGGAGACACTTGCGCTCATGGCATCCGGGCGGTATCGGGAGCTCGGCCCGGTGCTGACCGCCTCGCACGTCTCGCTGCGCGACGACTTCGAGGTCTCGTGTGCGGAACTCGACTGCGTGGTGGAGGCGGCCGTGGCTGCGGGCGCGTACGGCGCGCGGATGACCGGCGGCGGATTCGGCGGGTCGGCGGTCGCGCTGGTGGAGGCCTCGGCCGTCGACGCGGTCGCGGAGTCGGTGTCGGGCGCCGCGCGGTCGAGAGGCCTGACCGAGCCGCGCTTCCTGGCGGCGGTGCCGTCCGACCCGGCTCGTCGCGTCGTGGCGGGCCGGGTCGGACGGGTCGTCTAGTCCGAACCGGCGGTGACCGCGACGGCCTCGTCGATGCTGTGCGGCGCCGGGTCGTGGTCGTCGACGTGTGCGAGCACCTTGCGGCCGGTGGCCAGGACGGCGATCGCGGCGGCGGTGCAGGCGGCACCGACCCAGAACGGCAGGTGGATGTTGCTCTCGCCGAGCCTGCCCGCCAGGTACGGGGCCGCGGCGCCGCCGACGAAGCGCACGAAGCTGTAGGCGGCCGACGCGGTGGACCGCTCGACCGGGGCCGAGATCATCACCGTCTCGGTGATCAGTGTGTTGTTCACGCCGAGGAACAGCCCGGCGGCGACGACGCCGACGACCAGCACGGTCTTGTTCTCGGTGAACGCGGCCATCACCGCGAGGTCGACGGCGAACAGCGCGAGCGAGGCCATCATCATGTTCAGCGTCCCGTAGGCACGCTGCAGTCGCGGGGCCAGGAACACCGACGAGACCGCCAGCATCAGACCCCAGCCGAAGAAGATGAATCCGATTGAGTACGTGCCCATGTCGAGCGGGAACGGGGTGTATGCGAGCAGCGTGAAGAAGCCGTAGTTGTAGAGCAGTGCGGTGATCGCGACGGTGAGCAGGCCGCGGTGCCGTAGCGCCCGGAACGGGGCGGCGAGCGAGGTGCGGTCGGCCTTCGGTGCGGGGGTCGCGGGGAGCATCACCACGATCAGGATGAACGCGACCGCCATCAGCACCGCGACGCCGAAGAACGGCCCGCGCCAACTGACGCTGCCCAGCACGCCGCCGAGCAGCGGTCCGGTGGCGATGCCGATGCCCAGGGCCGCCTCGTACAGGATGATCGCGCGGGCGACGCCGCCGCTGGCCGCGCCGACGATGGTGGCGAGCGCGGTGGCGATGAACAGCGCGTTGCCCAGGCCCCAGCCGGCGCGGAAGCCGACGATCTGGCCGACGGTGTCGGACATGCCGGCGAGCGCGGAGAACACCACGATGATCGCCAGGCCGGAGAGCAGGGTCTTCTTGGGGCCGATCCGGCTGGACACCACGCCGGTGATCAGCATGGCGACGCCGGTGACAAGCATGTACGAGGTGAACAGGAGCGAGACCTGGGACGGCGTCGCGTTCAGTTCCTCGCCGATCGGCTTGAGGATGGGGTCGACAAGGCCGATGCCCATGAAGGCGATGACGCTGGCGAAGGCGACCGCCCACACCGCCTTGGGCTGGTGCGAGATGCTGGGGCTGTCGGTCTCGGTGCGGGAGGCCGTGGTGGTGCTGCTCACGGGCAAGTCCTTTGGAGTGAATGGGCCGCGGGGGCCAATTGACGAGCTAGCGCTGAACTGCCGAGGACCGCAGGGCCGCGCGCAGGGCGGCCAGGCTTCGCGAAAGCTGTTCGACCTCTTCGCTGTCCATGTCCGGCAGGTGTTCGGCGAGAGTCGCCCCGATCTCGGCGCGCCCCGCCATGAGCCACTGGTGTCCGGCGTCGGTAAGTTCGACCACGACCGCCCTCGAATCCGAGGGGTCGCGTTGCCGGGTCGCCAGGCCGGTGTCGGTGAGCTGCTTGAGCAGCGCCGTCGCCGTCGGCTGTGAGCAGCGGTCGATGCGGGCGAACTCGCTGATGCGTAGCGCGCCGTACTCGTCGAGGTGGCCCAGTGCCCGCATCCACGCCCGCGGCCGGTCGTCGGTCGAGATCGATGACGCCAGCCGAGTGAAACGTGAGGTGTTGGTGACCAGCTCCGCGAGAACCTCGCGGAGCCTCGTCTCGGAACCGTCCTCGATGCTCACCGAATTAATATTGCATAGGCAAACTATGTATGTAAACCCCTGGGGGTTGGGTTCTTCACCCTCGGGGTGAAGAAGTCGGCCGTCGGCCGGACGAAACTCGCAGTTCAGGGTGTTCGCACGCGACCGCGAAAAGGTCGCCGACGCCACACCGGGAGAGGGGGAGCGATGCCGACCGAATTCTGTTCCGATCCGGCCGGGACTGTTGTCTCCCCCGCAGGGGCAGGAGACACTGGACTGGCAGCGTGTGGAGCTGAGGGGGTGGGGCGGATGCCCCCACTGGCTGGCCCGCGGCGAGCGGCATTCCTGTTCGCCGCCGTGCTCGCAGTGATCGGATACATCGGTGGTCTCGGACCCGCGTCGGCCGCTACCTACCCGTCGGCCGGCGACCAGTCCGGTTCCGTGCTGAACGGCGCCGAGGCGCCCGTTGCGGGTCTACCCCCGGTGACTGGAGCGGATCCCGGTGCGGGCGTGCCTCGCGCGGGGGTACTGCAGGGGCAACAGTTGCCGGGGTGCAACCAGACAGTCGACTGTCAGCCGCCCGATCTGGGGACCGTGCCCGACTACGGGGTGCCGGACACGGGACCTGTGCCAGATTACGGAGTCCCCGACACCGGAACCGTGCCCGACATCGAGGTTCCGCGGTGCAACCCGGACCTGATGCCGTGTGGACCGGTGGATCCTCCCGAGATCGTATGTCCGCCGACGTGCATTCCCGACTGTGAGCCTTACTGCGGTGGGCCGCCGCCGATCACGTGCGAGCCGAACTGCGTGCCGCCGCCGATCACATGCGAGCCGAACTGCGTGCCGCCGCCGATCACGTGCGAGCCGAACTGCGTGCCGCCACCGATCAGTTGCGAGCCGAACTGCGTGCCGCCACCGGTGAAGGTCTGCCCCGAGGATCCGTCGCTGTGCCCGCCGGGCGGTGAGATCAAGCCCGGTGAGATCAAGCCCGGTGAGATCAAGCCTGGTGAGATCAAGCCCGGTGAGATCAAGCCCGGTGAGATCAAGCCTGGTGAGATCAAGCCTGGTGAGATCAAGCCCGGTGAGATCAAGCCCGGCGAGACCGAGCCGGGGGAGGGCGCCCCGGTCGAGCGACCGGCGGCCATCCCCGGCAGCGCGCCCCCGCTGACCACGGTCCCCGTCCCGATCCCGGCGGGAACGCCGTCCCCGGCGCCCGACCAGGGTCTGCTGCTCAGCACCCCCGTGGTGGCGCCAGGCGAGGAGCTGACCGCGACCGGTGAGGGCTGCCCGCCGGGTGCGACGGTGTCCATCTCGCTCGGCGGCGCGTCCGCCGGGCAGGTCGCCGCGGACGATGCCGGCACATTTACCGCGCCGCTGTCGACGGAGACAACGTCGGTCGGGCAGTACCGGGTGGCCGCGGACTGCGGACCGGTCCTCACTGCACCGCTCGACGTCGTGCTGGTCAGTCACGCGAGCGGCGCCACGTCCACCGGGGTGGTCATCGTGTTCTTTCTCCTCGTCGGCCTCCTGATCTACCGGCGCCGCCTGTTACCCGTGTCACCGCCTGCCGAGGAGCACTCATGAAGTCGTGGTTGATCGTGCTGGCCGTCGTCCTGTTGGGCGCACTGGGCCCCACGACCGGAGCGGCCGTAGCGTCGGACGCGGCGACACTTGCCGCAGACGCGGTGACACTGTCGGCGACCGTCAACGGTCAGGACGTGGCGTCTGCGGACCAGCAGCACCCGGTCCGGCTCGACCCCGTCACACCTGCGGACGTCGCGGTCACCGTCACCAACGGGGGCTCGGTGCCGCTCACCGTCGCCGCCGTCGACTTCTCCGGGCATGTCCTCGGGCTGAGCTTCTTCGCATTCCGTACCTCCGTGGCCGCGACGGTCGGGCCGGGTGCGACGAAGACGCTGTCCTATCCTCTCGACCTGTCCGGGCTCGACGGCCAGGCCACCGGTCTGGTCAACGGCACCCTGGCCGTACAGGGGGCCGACGGCGAGCCGGTCGCACAGTTGCCGACGGTCGTCGACGTGCAGGGCTCGCTGGTCTCCGTGTACGGACTGTTCGGGCTCGCGCTGGTGATCCTGACAGTCCTGGCGCTCGTCGACACGGCGCTGGCGATCGCCCGGAACCGGATGCCGCAGAACCGGTGGCGGCGTGGCCTGCGGCTGCTCACCCCCGGGATCGGGATCGGGCTGGTGCTGGTGTTCACGCTGTCCGCGTTCCGGGTGTGGGTGCCGAGCACCGAACGCTGGCTGTTCGTCGCCGGGGCATTCGCCGTGGGGTTCTTCCTTCTGGGCTACCTCACGCCGACGCCGCCGGACACCGACGCGGAACTCGACGAGGCACTCGCCGATCAGGAACGGGCGGAACAGGAGCTGGCGGAACAGGAGCTGGCGGAACAGGAACTGGCGGAACGCAAGCCGGCCGGACGGGACGAGCGATGACCACCGAAGCGGAATCGGCACTGGTCCGGGACTCGTTGCCCGGCTACGAGATCGGCGGCGAGATCGGCCACGGCGGCTGCGGCGTGGTGCTCTCCGGCAGGCACCGGGCGCTCAGCCGCCCGGTCGCCATCAAGCAGTTGCCGCCGGCATTCGCGTCGGACCCGGCGGTCCGGCACCGATTCGCCGCGGAGGGCCGGTTGCTCGCCTCGCTGGACCATCCGCACGTGGTGCCGGTGTACGACTTCGTCGAGCACGACGGTCTGTGCCTGCTGGTGATGGAAATGCTGCCCGGCGGCACCGTGTGGAGCCGCTTCACCAAGGTCGGCTTCAACGCGCACTCGGCGGTCGCGGTGGCCCTGGCCTGCGCGGCCGGTCTGACGGCGGCCCACACGCGCGGGATCCTGCACCGGGACGTCAAGCCGGAGAACCTGATGTTTGCCGCGTCCGGGGCGGTCAAGGTTACGGACTTCGGGATAGCGAAGGTGGTCGGCGGCGATCAGACCCTCGCCACCCGCGAGGGTGACGTCCTGGGCACACCCTCGTACATCGCCCCCGAACAGGCGCGCGGCGGGGAACTCTCGCCCGCGACCGACGTGTACGCGCTGGCGACGATGCTCTACGAACTGCTCTCGGGTTCGCTGCCGTTCCCGGCCGTCGACACCCCGATGGCAATGCTCTTCATGCACGCCTTCGACGAGCCCATCCCGTTGCTCGAGGTGGCGCCCACGATCCCGGAACCGGTCGCCGAGGTGGTGATGCGGGGTCTCGCCACCGACCCGGCTGTCCGGTTCCCCACGGCGGAGGCGTTCGGAGTGGAGCTGGCCGCGGCGTCGACGGGGCGTTGGGGCCCAGGTTGGCTTGCCGTGGAGGGTATTCC
This sequence comes from Rhodococcus tukisamuensis NBRC 100609, assembly GCF_001894985.1. Classification (GTDB taxonomy): domain Bacteria; phylum Actinomycetota; class Actinomycetes; order Mycobacteriales; family Mycobacteriaceae; genus Rhodococcus_G; species Rhodococcus_G tukisamuensis. The sequence continues at coordinate 13,480 of NZ_BCXG01000048.1, forward strand.
GGTGATGGGGGCGGACTCGATCGTGACCGCCGCCGGGTCGGGTGTGGTCTCGCCGACGGCGCCCGAGTCCGAGACCTCGCCGCTGCCGGTGACCCGGCCGCATCCGAAGCGGGCGACCGCCGCGGACACCGCGCCGCCGACCGAGCGGGGCGGGGCCGAGCCTCCGCCGACTGCGCCCGGGTCGCCCTCGTCGGCTGGCACGACGGCTGACCGGCCGACCGCAGCGTCCGAGTCGACGGCGGGCTACGACTCGGACGCGACAATGAATCCCACTGTGCAGCACAGGCCCACGTCGAGTCCCCCGGTCCGCCCGTCGATCACGGTGCACGCACCGGGGGCCCGGTTGGTGGACCTCAGGGACTCGGACCTCGTGCCGGTGCAGTCGGTCCTGACGGTCCCGTCTCCGCGGGTGCCGTTCCTCGCGGCCGGAGCACTGGGGGCGCTCGCGGTCGCGGTCGCGCTGGTGGGGGTCGGCTCCCCGGCGTCGGCCCCGCTGCCGCCGCCCGGGGCGGTCACGGTGGCCGGTGCGGACCCCGCCGTCACCGACCCGGTCGCGCTCGACCTCACCCAGCCGATCCCGGTGACCGTCGCGGATCCCGGGACGGCGGACGCCGCGACGCTCTCGCTACGGGTGCTCGGACGGGCCGTGCAGAGTCAGAGCGCGCCGCTGCTGCCAGGCGCGCCGGCCGCGGCGACCGTGCCACCGCTCGGTGGTGGCTACCTGGTGGCGGGCTCGCTCACCGGCGAGGTGGCGCTGACCCAGGCCGGCGGGGTGACACAGACCTGGCAGTTCCCGGTGCGGACCGCCCAGCGCCCGACGACCACGGCGGTGGCGGCGGGCGTGGTGGTGCTGCTGCTGTTCGCCTTCGCGTATCTGGAGTCGTTCCTGCGCTCGCTGTTGCGCGGGCGGCGGCGGGTCACGGGGTCCGTCGGGGTGCCGGCGAGCGCGGCAGTCCTGGCGGTGGGAGCGGTGGGAGCGGTGTGGGTGCTGCTCGGTCACCAGCCCACCGTCGCCACGATCGTGGTCAGCGCCGTGCTCGCGTCGGCGGCCGGGGTCGCGGCCGTGGTCGGCGCGTCGCGGGTGGGCCGCACCCGCCGGTACCGGCGGGGGG
>NZ_BCXG01000049.1 GCF_001894985.1 Rhodococcus tukisamuensis NBRC 100609
TGCGCCGAATCGTCGTGCTGGCGAGTTGGGCTTCCCGGCGCGCGCGTGATTCTTGTTCACACCCACCACAGCGCAATCGACAACACATAGCCTTCAACTACTTCAGGAGAACTCATGTCTAATATTTCTACCTTGAGCCAGCTCTTCGCCCTGGACTCTTTGCTCATTCCAGAGGAAATCGAGATTCGCGACACCGTCCGCAAGTTCGCGAACGAGCGGATCCGGCCCCACGTTGCCGAGTGGTTCGAGTCGGCGAAGTTGCCCGCCCGTGAACTGGCTCGCGAGCTGGGCGGGCTCGGAGTTCTGGGCATGCATCTCGATGGCTACGACTGCGCCGGTATGAGCGCCACCGCCTACGGCCTGGCATGTCTCGAGCTTGAAGCGGTGGACTCCGGCATCCGCAGTCTCGTGTCCGTCCAAGGCTCCCTCGCGATGTTCTCCATCCACCACTGGGGCAGTGAGGAGCAGAAGCAGGAATGGCTGCCTCGGATGGCCTCCGGCGAGGCGATCGGCTGCTTTGGCCTGACCGAACCGGACTTCGGCTCCAACCCCGCCGGCATGCGCACCAATGCGAAACGAGACGGCGACGACTGGATCCTCAACGGCACCAAGATGTGGATCACAAACGGCTCGATTGCCGACGTCGCCGTCGTGTGGGCGCAGACCGACGAGGGCATCCGCGGATTCGTGGTCCCCACCGACACCCCCGGATTCTCCGCACCCGAGATTCATTCCAAGTTGTCACTGCGGGCCTCGGTCACCTCTGAGCTCGTATTCGACGGCGTGCGCCTTCCTTCCAGCGCGATGCTCCCGCTCGCGAAGGGTTTGCGGGGCCCGCTCACGGCGCTGGGTGAGGCGCGATTTGGCATCATCTTCGGTGCAATGGGCGCGGCCCGCGATTGCCTCGAAACCGCGATCGACTACTCCCAGACCCGCGAGGTCTTCGACAAGCCGCTCGCGGCGTACCAGCTGACCCAGGCGAAGATCGCCGACATGGCACTCGAGGTCGGCAAGGGTCACCTCCTTGCCTACAACCTGGGTCGAATCAAGGACCGCGGTGAAATCACCCCCGAGCAGGTCAGCACTGGCAAGCTGAACAGCGTGCGTGAAGCCATCGCCATTGCTCGCGAGTGCCGCACCATCCTCGGCGCCAACGGCATCACCCTCGAGTATCCCGTCATCCGCCATGCCAACAACCTCGAATCCGTCCTCACCTACGAGGGCACCTCCGAAATGCACCAGCTGACCATCGGCAAGGCGCTGACGGGCGAGGCGGCATTCCGGTAACTGGCGCCATCAGGGCCGATGATCACCGGAATGGCTGCCCTATCGGTGGGTTGCGAGGCGGGTTGCCCGTCTGCAAGGAGATGAGTCTCTTCTGGTCGTGTTGGTGGGCTCGGCGGATCGCCGAGCCCACCAACATCGTCTGTTTTCGGCAGTTCTGCCGCTGGCAACCAGAGCGGCGGCCCCATCGCCGATCCCTCCGCCCGGATTCACAAGGGGATTCGAGCCTGCTCACGTCCGACCCGTAGCGGGTCGGCTGCCGGCGTTCTCCGCTGCATGGACATTGAGCTGCGGCCGATGCCGTCCCGCTCGAGGGCGGGTCTGCCGATATCGGATTGTTCGACCAGATGCGGGCACACCGGTCTTCGCGTCGGCCGTCATTTCCGCTACCTCCGACAGCGCTGAGCAGTCGTCGCCGCCGGTGCCGGGCCTTCAGCAACGGCCAAACGCAGCAGTGGAACGAGGAGAAACCTGCCGGTCAGGGCCTCGGCAGGTTCCGGAGCCGACCGGGAATCTTCGTATGACCTCGGGCCTCAACAATGTCGCGCCCGAAATGTAAAGCGGGTAGCCCATCAGGTTAAGCGCGCCTCCCGGGCAGCCCCTAGTGTTACCTGCATCACGTACCGACCCAATTGGGTTCTATGGCACAGGCATTGACAGATACGAGCGCCGTCACGGCCAGTGGCTGTCCCGGCGCACTCTGGCCCCGCACCTTGGGTACTTCCTGTCCCCCCTGTTGAACACCTCTGTTGAAATGGAGTTGCACCATGTATTTCCAAGACGATTCGCTGTTCCCCGATTGCCAGGAGAAGCTGGTCATCACGGCGGCGCCCTACGGCTCGGAATGGGAGCTCGAAGGCGTCCGCGATGACCTGCCGATGACGATTGACGAGCATGTCCAGGCGGCAGTGGACTGCTACGAGGCAGGCGCCTCCGTCCTGCACATCCGCGTGCGCGAGGACGACGGGACGAACAGCAAGCGCCTGTCGAGGTTCAATGAGCTGCTCAGCCGGCTCCGCGAAGCCGTGCCGGACATGATCCTGCAGGTGGGCGGGTCGATCTCGTTCGTCCCGGAAGGCGATGGCGCGGACGCGAAGTCGCTGGCCGACGACCCTCAGCACCTGATTGCCACGCTCGATCCGAAGCCCGACCAGGTCACCGTCACGGTCTCGACCAAGCAGATGAATGTCACCGACATGATGTCTCCGGAGGAGATCGCGGGAACCTCGCTCGAGCGACCCGAGGTGTGGGAGGCCTACCGGGAGAGGGTGGTGGCGGCTGGGCCCAGGTGGGTCGAGGAGCACCTGCGGCGCCTGCAGGCCGCGGGAATCCAGCCGCAGTTCCAGGTGCCGGGGATGCAACACCTCGAGAAGATCGAGCGGTTGATCAGAACTGGTACCTACACCGGCCCGTTGGTGCTTACGTGGGTGGGAATCGGTGGCGGCGGCGAAGGGCCCAACCCGTACAACGTCATGAAATTCATCCAGCGCGTCCCGGACGGTGCGGTGATCACGCTCGAGAGTCTGATGCGCTCGGTGCTGCCGATCAACAACATTGCGATGACGTTGGGGCTGCACGCCCGTTGCGGCAACGAGGGCAACCTGTGGGGGCATCGAGGCGAGCGGATGACCTCGGCCGAGCAGGTCAGGCAGTTGGTGCGGATCGCGACCGAACTCGGCCGTGAGGTGGCCAATGGCAAGGAGGCGCGTGAGATCTACAAGCTCGATGAGCGCTACGCCGGTGTAGATGAGACGTTGGCCAGGATCGGGTACTCCCCCAACCGTCGACCCGGCGAGTTCGGTTTCACGCAGCGCGCCTGACTTCATCGTTGCAGTGCACGACTGTGACGGGGCGGGCAGGTGTCCTGCCCGCCCCGCGCAGCACACAGTCGGCGCTTCGAGAAGTGGCTTGATCGGGATAGCGCTGACCGCCGCGCAGCGACTGCGGGGAAATTGTTGAAAGTCCAAAGTCTGGAACAGGTTCCACACTTAGCGAGTGGAGTAGCAATGAGTATCACCGATCAACTGTCTTCCACTTCCCCCGTGGCAGAAGCGCCTCGGGACAAGCCCAGTCGATGGTGGCAACTGGGCGGGGAAACATTGACCGTACGCGGCTGGCAGATCATCATCCTCGTGGCATGGCTGGGGCTGTGGCAGTTGACCACGATGAACAAGTGGATCGACCCGGTGTTGGCCAAGACCCCGGCGCAATCCTGGAACTACTTTGTGAGCGCTCTCGAGTCCGGCGAGCTTGTGGACAACACCGGCTACACGATGATGGCCGTGGCCATCGCCTGGATTCTGGCCGGCACCGCAGGCGTGATCGCGGGCCTGGCACTCGGCCTGCTGCCCAAGGTCGAGCGCGTGACGACGCCATTTCTCGACGCGGCCAACGCGATGCCACGCATCGCGCTCGCCCCCCTGTTCATCGTGGCCTTCGGCATCAACACCACCGCGAAGGTCGCCCTGGCCGCGACGCTGGTGTTCTTCATCGTCATGTCGAGCGCCCGGGCCGGCGTCCAGTCCACCGACTCCGAATGGCTCCGACTGTCCGCTGTGCTCGGAGCCAAGAAGCCGCAGTTGTTCTTTAAGGTGCTCTTCCCCGTGGCGACGCCGGCGATCTTCGCCGGCATGCGACTGGGCCTGATCTACTCGCTCCTGGGTGTGGTTGGCTCCGAGTTGATCTCGGCGAAGAACGGGCTTGGCCAGTTGGTCGCCACCTACTCGGCGACGTACCGCATGGAGGCGGTCTACGCCATCCTGCTGTTCCTGGCAATCATCGCGGTCGTACTCAACCAGGCAATGGGAATTGCGGAGCGCAGGTTCCTGCGTTGGCAGCCCCCCGCCGATCACTGACCGAATCCCTATGTTCCACAATGAGTCTGGAGATATCCCGATGATGTCAACTATTGTGAGCGAGCGGCGAGAAGCCGCGGCGACACCGAAGGCCCCAACGAAGGACGCCATCAAGTTCGAGGACGTTCGCGTGACATTCCCGCACCCGCAGGGCGGCACCAGGACCGTGCTGGACAACGTGAACCTGAATATCCCCGCCGGGGAGTTCGTCGCGATCGTCGGGCGCAGTGGATGCGGCAAGACGACCCTGCTGAATATGGTCGCCGGGCTGGTCGAGCCGTCGGCCGGCAAGGTCTCCGTGATGGACAAGACGCCGCGAGAGGGGCGTGAGCACCTCGGTTTCATGCTGGCTCGTGACGCGCTGTTCCCGTGGCGCAACGCAATGCGGAACGTCGAGTACGGACTGGAGCTGCGTGGAATGGGCAAGGCCGACAGGAAGGCGACGGCGCGGCGCTGGCTCAAGGCCGTGCACCTGGGCGATGCCGAGGGTCTGTGGCCCTGGCAGTTGTCGCAGGGCATGCGTCAGCGTGTCGCGCTGGCCCGGACCTGGGCGCTGGACCCCGACGTGCTGCTGATGGACGAGCCATTCGCGGCACTGGACGTCAACACCCGCCAGTCGGTACAGCAGGAGTTCCTGGAGCTCTGGCAGCGCGAGGCGCACCGCACCGTCCTGTTCGTGACCCACGACCTCGGTGAGGCCGTGGCGCTAGCCGACCGCATCGTGCTGATGGGCGATGGTCAGGTGCTCGACGACGTCAAAGTGGGTATCGAGCGGCCTCGCGATCTGTCGACGATCACCACGCATCCTCGCTACATCGAGGTCTACGAGCGCATGCGCACTCGCCTCCACTAGTCCCACCGCCACCAACAGAAGCCATCAAGGAGTACCCGTGAAAACTCGAAGCCGTCACCTCGCGAAAGTTGTTGGCGCATTGGCGCTCGCCGCGACCCTAGCCGCGTGCGGCAGCTCGTCCACGGCCGCCGTCGACTCGGATGGTCTGACGAAGCTCGCCGTTGGAAACTTCTCCGCCAACACGCTCACCTTCCCGTATGTCATCGCGAATGAGCAGGGCCTCTTCAAGGATGAGGGCATCGTGACGGAGACCGTCAATGCGAAGTCCAGTGCGGAGCTGACGGCCACGCTCATCGGCGGCTCCACGCAGATGGCGGTGGGCACGCCGGAGAACGTCATGGCGGCGATGGACCAGGGGCAGGGCCTGGTGGCGGTTGCGCCCTTCGGCAAGATCGACATGGCGCTGGTAGTGCCCGGGGACAGCTCGATCACCGACGTCAAGCAGTTGGCGGGCAAGCAGATCGGCGTCGTCCAGCGGGGCACGTTCTCCGAGCGGTTCGCGCGGGAGATCCTGGCCCAGAACGGGGTGGACCCGGAAGGCGTCACCTATGTCGCGGTCGGCGGTGGTGTGACGATGGAGCCGGCGCTGCGCAGCGGCAAGGTCGATGCCACCGTTGCCGCCACGTCCTCCGTCGTGCTGATCAAATCGCACGGACTGGACCTCAAGGCCCTCGTGAACACCATGGACGGCACCGCGGGCGCTGTGGGCGAGTACGGACTGCAGACATTCTGGACGACGACCGACGCATTCAAGCAGGCCAACCCCGATGTGGTGCAGGGCTTTTGCCGAGCGATGGCCAAGGCGACGAACTGGATCGCGGACGATGTCAACCGCGACGCCGGGATGCGGTCTTTGGAGAAGCTCCTCGACGTCTCGACCGAGAATGCGGGACATATCTGGGACCAGGTCCACACGTCGTGGTCTACCAGCATCGCTGCCGAACAGTGGCAGAAGAACATCGAGATGACGCTGGGCGCTGGCTCGACCGCCGTGCCGTTCGCAGATCACGTGGACACCAGCTGCAAGTAGTCCATACCAGCTTGGATGTGGCTAGGGCTGACAATCAATTGTCGGCCCTAGCCACATCTTTCGTGTGGTGCCCGTGTCGGCCTGATCGGTTTCGGATTAGCGGGTTGAAGGCCTGAAATCCGCCTACAGCGCCCGTCCGCCACCCGCTGCCAGCGGTACGGCCGGGGTTCCACTGCACCAGAAGAAAGTTCGCCTCTTTCGTGTCGTCTGAACTGGTCCCCGCCGGTCACAACGGGGCGGGAAGGGCTCCGAGTCTGGTCAGTCCGGTAGCGCACGGGCCGCCTCGGCGATGATGTACGCGTCTCGGGCGGGGGGGGTGGTTTGCCGGCTGGTCCACGAACCAGCGCCGTGCCGTGGGAGGTCAAGGTGTCGAGGATGGCGCGCAGCCGCGCCTGGTCTCCGGGAAGGGCACTGGCGAAGGGCCGCTGCCCGTCCGATCCAGTTCCACCGCATGGTGATTCGATTTCGTCCAGCCGCTGATCGTGCCCGAGGTGCCGGCGCTGCGTCGGACTCAAACTGGGCGCCGATCGCGACGAGGTACGCGCGCTACCGGACCGGTTCCCCAACGCCGCGGCACCCCGCCGCAGCGTGGTGCTGATCCCTTCGGGAGGCACGCCGTGTTGGACCTGCGCGCGGTCGGGATCTTCTCCGCCTCGGGCGAGGCGGGCACCGTGGAGTCGGCGACCACGACCGCCGTGCCGCCCGCCGATCCGCCGGGGAGTTGTCCTGCCGCTCCGGCGTCACCCGCTCGTCCGCCCAGCAGGACTCGCCGCCAAGGAGTCGAGGACGTAGCACCATGGCCAGGACCTCGTTGTACGCCGCTTGGTCACGGGGATTCTTGATTTGGCAGGCTGGGCTGGAGCGCGCGGAGCATCTCCGCGGGGACCCGCCGCCCCGGCACCGGCGGCAGCTGAATCGGCGGAAGGCCCGGGATCTCGATGGCCGGTGCCGCGCTCAGGGGCGAGGGTAGGACCGACACCGAAGTCGGGGTCCGCGCCGAGGGCGGGGCCCGCAAGACACCGACTCGACCCGCCGCCGGATTCGCGCGAATGTCCCCCATCCATGATTATCGCGACACGTGATTCAATCGATTTCTCCGAAACGAGACCGGACTCGGCCCGAGGACGCCCGAGGCGGGCCCGGTTCCGCGGCGATTCGAGAACTGATGAGTATTTTGTTCACTGCGGTTTCGCGATATTCAACCGAGGACTTCGAGATCTGGCGGTCTCACGCCTTTAGGTTTTTATTGCGGTTTTGGTGGCGTCACGTTCGGCGAATCATCATACCGTCCCGGTCGGGATTTGCGATTAGTAGTGCCACAATTCCTGCAACGACGACCCAGACACCGGACCCCTGGAAAGCGAGCGCATAGCCGGCGGCAGGCGTATCGGCGTGGTCGACGACCACGCCAGTTGCGTACGGAGCGATGAGGCCGCCGAGGGCCATGAGTGCCATGTACATGCCCATGGTCCCAGCGGTCTGCTGCGGCGGGCACAGCTCAGAAACGGCGGAATGAAGCAGTGGTACTGCGACCATGCCTGCGCCATACCCGATGGTCAGCACGATGACAGTCGCAATGGGGACATCAATGAGCGGAAGCGTGATCAGCACTTCGCCGCATACGAGCACGCCCGCGCAGGCAACCCCGATTCGGGCGATTCGTGAGGAGACATGACGTTGAATCAGTCGGTCGGTGACTGCGCCGGAGGCAATCATCGTGGTCAAGGCCGCGAGAGAGGGGAGCGCGAACAAGGATCCGGCCTGCATGGCGGAGTAGCCCAGACCCAGTTCAAAGTAGGAGGGTAGCCAGGTGAGCACGATGGTGGTCAGAGCGTAGAGAGACATCGCCAGGAACGTACAGGCGATGAATGTACGAGATAGAAAAATGCGCCGCCAAGGGACCGAAGGCTCCCTGGAGGATTCGGCCACGAAAGCCGTCGGCGAATCGGTATCGGCGTCTGCCGCGGTTAGCGTGGTGAATGGGCCTTCCTTCCAGCCGACCAGCCAGAACGCTGCCCACACAACTCCAATTGCGGAAATCGCCAAAAGCGTGACACGCCAGCCGTACTCGATGGAAATGTAGGCGAGGACTGGAGCAAAGAGAATCTTTGCCACCGAGGCGGAGCTGCTGAGTATCGCACTGACCAGGCCACGCTTCGCAGGCGGGTGCCAGGAGTAGGCCGCCGTGTGAATAAGCGCGGTCGACGGACCTTCGGCCAGCCCAAGCGCCATCCGGCCAGCAATCAGTACAGCAAAGGTGGCCGTAAACACCAGCGGCAGCATGACTACGGACCAGATGAGCGCAAGCGCCAGCAGGGCCCATCGAAGTGTGAGGTACTTGTTCAACGGGCCGGCTAGGAAACCGCCGATTGCGAACGTCGTGAAGAACAACGAACCAACAAGACCAATCTGTGAAGAACTGAGACCCAGTTCTCTGGCGAGAGGCTGGGCAATGATTCCCAGGACTGCCTTGTCGGCATAGTTGACGGTGTAGAGAAATACAACTAGGCCCGTCATTCCCCATGCCCGCTTCCCCGTCACGACGGGGGTTATTTTCCTGGGCGATTCGGGAAGACCGATCGGGTGAGCTCGGAGCGTATTGAGATTGGTCATGGGAAACCCTTCATGAGACCAACAGCGGAGAAATTCTGTAACGACTCGGTTACCTGGTAATCGCTTTTCACCACCGGTGATACGGGATGTTTCGCGCAGAAGGGCCGTCCACGGCTAAGCAGCGGGGAGGCCATCGATGTGTCAGCGGTCACAACGTACATCTAGATGCGACTAGCTGCAAGCCTCAATATTTGCGCCGGTCGGGTGCCCGAAGTGTCAAGTGGCGCGCCCGCCAGGTTAAGCGCGGTCGTTGAATCGTTTCTAGTGTTGCTTACATCACGTCGAGACCGAGGAGTGGCGTGGCGCATGTGGTAGCCGGTGCGGCGGCAAGCAGGGCCACCAGCGATCGCCGCTCCAGCTGAGTCCCTCGGGCGCTGGCCAACTTCAAAGAT
>NZ_BCXG01000050.1:2500-5223 GCF_001894985.1 Rhodococcus tukisamuensis NBRC 100609
CTCTCGTGATTGGTACCCAAGTAGCAGCGGGCCCGTGAAATCTGCTGTGAATCTGTCGGGACCACCCGATAAGCCTGAATACTCCCTGGTGACCGATAGCGGACTAGTACCGTGAGGGAAAGGTGAAAAGTACCCCGGGAGGGGAGTGAAATAGTACCTGAAACCGTGCGCTTACAATCCGTCAGAGCCTTCGAGCAGCTTGCTGCTGGGGGTGATGGCGTGCCTTTTGAAGAATGAGCCTGCGAGTTAGTGGCATGTGGCGAGGTTAACCCGTGTGGGGCAGCCGTAGCGAAAGCGAGTCCGAATAGGGCGACCGAAGTCGCATGCTCTAGACCCGAAGCGGAGTGATCTACCCATGGCCAGGGTGAAGCGACGGTAAGACGTCGTGGAGGCCCGAACCCACTTAGGTTGAAAACTGAGGGGATGAGTTGTGGGTAGGGGTGAAAGGCCAATCAAACTCCGTGATAGCTGGTTCTCCCCGAAATGCATTTAGGTGCAGCGTCGCGTGTTTCTCACCGGAGGTAGAGCTACTGGATGGTCTAGGGGGCCCACAAGCTTACCGAAATCAGCCAAACTCCGAATGCCGGTGAGTGAGAGCGCGGCAGTGAGACTGCGGGCGATAAGGTTCGTAGTCGAGAGGGAAACAGCCCAGATCGCCAGCTAAGGTCCCTAAGCGTGTACTAAGTGGAAAAGGATGTGGGGTCGCGAAGACAACCAGGAGGTTGGCTTAGAAGCAGCCACCCTTGAAAGAGTGCGTAATAGCTCACTGGTCAAGTGATCCTGCGCCGACAATGTAGCGGGGCTCAAGTACACCACCGAAGCTGCGGCATTCATGCAATACACCTCGGTTTTCCTGCGGGAAGGCCGGCAGTGGTATGGATGGGTAGGGGAGCGTCGTGCAGCCATGGAAGCGCCGGAGTGATCCAGGTGTGGAGGCTGCACGAGTGAGAATGCAGGCATGAGTAGCGAAAGAAGAGTGAGAAACTCTTCCGCCGAATGACCAAGGGTTCCTGGGCCAGGTTAATCCGCCCAGGGTGAGTCGGGACCTAAGACGAGGCCGACAGGCGTAGCCGATGGACAACGGGTTGATATTCCCGTACCCGTGTGAACGCGCCCATGGTGAATCAGTGATACTAACCGCCCTGAAGCCGGCTGTGTTCCTTCGGGAATGTGGTCGGGGGATGCGCGGGACCTGATCTGGTAGTAGCCAAGCGATGGGGTGACGCAGGAAGGTAGCTGGGCCAGTGAGTGGTAGTACTGGTGTAAGCGTGTAGGGAGTGACATAGGCAAATCCGTGTCGCACATATCCTGAGACGTGATGCGTAGCCGTTGAGGTGAATTCAGTGATCCTATGCTGCCGAGAAAAGCCTCTAGCGAGCTTTCACACGGCCCGTACCCCAAACCGACACAGGTGGTCAGGTAGAGAATACTAAGGCGATCGAGATAACTATGGTTAAGGAACTCGGCAAAATGCCCCCGTAACTTCGGGAGAAGGGGGGCCTCGGCTGGTGACGGAACTTGCTTCCTGAGCTGGTTGGGGCCGCAGAGACCAGTGAGAAGCGACTGTTTACTAAAAACACAGGTCCGTGCGAAGTCGTAAGACGATGTATACGGACTGACGCCTGCCCGGTGCTGGAAGGTTAAGAGGACCGGTTAGCCCTTCGGGGCGAAGCTGAGAATTTAAGCCCCAGTAAACGGCGGTGGTAACTATAACCATCCTAAGGTAGCGAAATTCCTTGTCGGGTAAGTTCCGACCTGCACGAATGGCGTAACGACTTCTCAGCTGTCTCAACCATAGACTCGGCGAAATTGCATTACGAGTAAAGATGCTCGTTACGCGCGGCAGGACGAAAAGACCCCGGGACCTTCACTATAGCTTGGTATTGGTGTTCGGTTCGGTTTGTGTAGGATAGGTGGGAGACTGTGAAGCGGGCACGCCAGTGTTCGTGGAGTCGTTGTTGAAATACCACTCTGATCGTATTGGACCTCTAACCTCGGACCATGATCTGGTTCAGGGACAGTGCCTGGTGGGTAGTTTAACTGGGGCGGTTGCCTCCCAAAATGTAACGGAGGCGCCCAAAGGTTCCCTCAGCCTGGTTGGCAATCAGGTGTCGAGTGCAAGTGCACAAGGGAGCTTGACTGTGAGACTGACAGGTCGAGCAGGGACGAAAGTCGGGACTAGTGATCCGGCACCGGCAAGTGGAAGCGGTGTCGCTCAACGGATAAAAGGTACCCCGGGGATAACAGGCTGATCTTCCCCAAGAGTCCATATCGACGGGATGGTTTGGCACCTCGATGTCGGCTCGTCGCATCCTGGGGCTGGAGTAGGTCCCAAGGGTTGGGCTGTTCGCCCATTAAAGCGGCACGCGAGCTGGGTTTAGAACGTCGTGAGACAGTTCGGTCTCTATCCGCCGCGCGCGTTAGAAACTTGAGGAAGGCTGTCCCTAGTACGAGAGGACCGGGACGGACGAACCTCTGGTGTGCCAGTTGTCCTGCCAAGGGCACTGCTGGTTGGCTACGTTCGGAAGGGATAACCGCTGAAAGCATCTAAGCGGGAAGCCTGTTCCAAGATGAGGTTTCTCACCCACTTGTGGGGTAAGGCCCCCGGCAGACCACCGGGTTGATAGGCCGGAACTGGAAGCCCAGTAATGGGTGTAGGTGACTGGTACTAATAGGCCGAGGACTTACCACAAAGAAGCTACGCGTCCACTGTGCGGTATCTG
>NZ_BCXG01000051.1 GCF_001894985.1 Rhodococcus tukisamuensis NBRC 100609
TTCCGTCCTGGATGTGGACGAGCTGCGATCCACCGTCGAGCGGGCTCTGCCCGCGTACATGGTGCCGTCGGCGTTCGTGGTGCTCGACGAGTTCCCGCTCAACGCCAGTGGCAAGCTCGACCGGAAGGTGCTGCCGGCGCCCGCGTTCACCCTCAGTGAGCGGGCATACCGCGCCCCGCGGACTCCCGCGGAGGAGATCGTCGCCGCCGTTTTCGCGGACGTGCTCGATGCAGCTCAGGTCGGCCTGGACGACAACTTCTTCGAGCTGGGCGGCAACTCGCTCAACGCCAACCACGTGGTCGCCAGGATCGGCGCGGCATTCGGCATCCGGCTCGGCGTGCGGGTCCTGTTCGAGGCCCCGACCGTCGCGGCGATCACGGACCGAGCGGAGAAGGCCAGCGCCAAGGGGGAGCAGCGCCCGCATCTGGTGGCCAGGACTCGGCCGGAGCAGCTTCCGCTTTCGCTTGCCCAGCAACGGATGTGGTTCCTCAACCAGTACGACACCGCGGCTGCCACCTACAACCTGCCGCTAGTCGTCCGGCTCGCCGGACGCACCGATGCCCAGGCCCTCCGTGCGGCCCTGCTCGACGTGCTCGGCCGGCACGAGTCGCTGCGCACCGTCTTCCCCGAGTCGGCGGACGGCGTACATCAGGTGATCCTGCCCCTCGCAGAGGTCGATCTGGACGTGGTCGCACAGGACGTGACCGAGGAGGAGTTGGCGACCGGGCTCACGGACTTCGCGTCCGTCGGGTTCGACGTGGCCGAGGAGATCCCCTTCCGGGTGCGACTGTTCGCGGTCGGGACGGACGAGCTTGCCGTTGCGCTGGTCGTCCACCACATTGCCGCGGACGGCATGTCCTGGGCGGTTCTGGCCCGCGACGTGATGACGGCCTACACCGCCCGCGCTGCCGGAGTGGCGCCGGACTGGGCGCCGCTGCGCGTGCAGTACGCGGACTACAGCGTGTGGCAGCGCGAGGTTCTCGGGTCCGAGGACGATCCGAACTCGTTGTCCGCCAACCAGATCAAGCACTGGCGTGAAGTGCTGGCGGGGCTGCCCGACCAGCTGGACCTGTCGATGGACCGGCCCCGCCCGGTTGTCCAGTCCTTCGACGGCGGCCGGGTCGCCTTCACCATCGAGGAGGACACGGTCCGGGCGCTGGGTGCGCTGGCCAGGGCCCAGGGCGTCACCGCCTTCATGGTCATGCACGCGGCGCTGAACGTGCTGCTCGCCCGCTTGAGCGGTACCGCCGACATCGCGGTCGGCACGCCGGTGGCAGGTCGTGGCGAGCAGGCACTCGACGACGTCATCGGCATGTTCGTCAACACCCTCGTGCTGCGCACCGAGGTCGATGCCGGGGCCTCCTTCGTCGACCTTCTCGCCCGTGTCCGTGAGACCGACCTGGCCGCGTTCTCCAATGCCGACGTGCCGTTCGAGCGACTCGTCCAGGTGCTCAACCCGGCCCGGTCCACCTCGCGGCACCCGCTGTTCCAGGTTGCGCTGTCGTTCGAGAACATGGGCGCGACCACCCTCGAGCTGCCGGGTCTGTCGGTCTCTGCCAGCGAGGTCGAGGTCGACCTCTCGAAGTTCGACCTGCAGCTGACCCTGCGCGGTGGTGGCGACTCCGCGATGTCGGCCGAGTTCGTCTACGCCACAGACATCTTCAACGAGTCGACGGTGTTCGGGTTCGCGCAGCGGTTCGTCCGGATCCTGGAGTCGGTCGTGGTCCACCCGGGCCTGCCGGTCGGCGACATCGAGATCCTGGCGGTCGACGAGCGGGCCGACCTGGTTCAGCGTGTCGATCCGGACACGGCGTTGCGTCCGGGCGGCTCCGCGGCGGGTATCGCTCCGCGTCTGCTCGCGGACATCCTCACCGCAGCGGTGGATCGGGACCCCGAGGCACTGGCGCTGACCAGTGCGGACGGCCAGCTGACCTATCGAGAGCTGGACGAGCGATCCTCGCGACTGGCCCGACTCCTGATTGCCCGCGGAGCCGGTCCGGAAACCACCGTGGCAGTGGCCATCCGCCGGTCCCTGAGCTCGGTCCTGACGGTGTGGTCGATCGCGAAGACGGGCGCCGCCTTCGTTCCGGTGGACCCGACCTATCCGGCAGACCGGATCGCGCACATGGTCACCGATTCCGGCGCGGTGACGGGTGTGACCACCGCGGACCACATCGGCGAGCTGCCCGACTCTGTCGAGTGGTTGTCGATCGACGACGCCGAGGCGAGCGCTCGTGCATTGTCCGGTGAGCCGGTGACCGACGAGGACCGGATCCGCCCGCTGCGGCTCGAGAACCCCGCATACGTGATCTACACGTCCGGCTCCACCGGCCTGCCCAAGGGCGTCGTCGTGCCCAATGTGGGTCTGGCCAACCTCCGCGATCACCTGCTCGCCGCCTACCTCACGTCTCCGCGCTCGCGCACGCTGCACGCGTCGTCGCCGAGCTTCGACGTCTCTGTGTACGAGCTGCTCCTGGCCTTCGGTGCGGCGGCGACCATGGTGGTCTCACCGCCTGACGTGTGGGGCGGCGCCGAGATGGCGGAGTTGCTGCGCCGTGAGCGCGTCACCAACTTGGTGCTGACTCCGGCGGCACTGGCCACCGTCGACCCGACCGGACTGGACGACCTGGCCGTGGTGGCGACGGCAGGCGAGGCCTGCCCGCCGGAGCTGATGGCGAAGTGGTCTGTCGGCCGGCGGTTCGTCAATGCGTACGGGCCCACCGAGAACACCGTGGCAGCGGCCTGCACGGACGGGTTGGAGCCGGGCCAGTACCTCACCATCGGTCATCCGACGAACGGCACCCGCGCCTCCATCCTCGACAGCCGCCTCAACCCGGTCCCGGTCGGTGTCGTCGGCGAGCTGTACCTGGCTGGACCCGGCGTGAGCCGCGGGTACCGCGGGCGGCCCGGACTCACGTCCGAGCGCTTCGTCGCCGATCCGTTCGGCGGACCGGGCGACCGCATGTACCGCACCGGCGACGTGGCCCGGTGGACCGAGAACCGCGAGATCGACTACCTCGGCAGGTCGGACTTCCAGGTCAAGGTCCGCGGCTTCCGCATCGAGCTCGGTGAGATCGACGCAGCGCTCGCCGCTCAGTCCGGTATCGAGTTCGCAGTGACGCTGGGGCACGAGGGCGTCGGAGGACACACCGCTCTCGTTTCCTACGTGATGGCGGCGCCCGGCACGGACGTCGACATCGACGACCTGAAAGCTGCGATCGGCGAGACGTTGCCCGCGCACATGGTGCCGGCAGCCATCATGGTGATCGACGAGGTCCCGCGCACGCCGGTCGGCAAGTTGGACCGGAAGGCCTTGCCGCAGCCGGTGTTCGAGGCCCGCGCCTTCAGGGCGCCGTCGAACCCGATCGAAGAGATCGTTGCGGCCACCTTCGCGGACGTGCTGGGCGTGGAACGGGTCGGACTCGACGACGACTTCTTCGATCTCGGCGGAAACTCGTTGATCGCGACGCAGGTGACCGCCCGACTGGGCGCCGCGTTGGACGTCACGGTCCCGGTACGAGCGCTTTTCGAGGCCTCCAGCGTTGCCGCGCTTGCGAGTTGGGCGGCAGGGCACGTGGGGACCGGTACGCGGCTCGCGCTGACGGCGATGCCGCGACCCGAGTCCGTTCCGCTCTCGCTTGCACAGCAGCGGATGTGGTTCCTCAACCGGTTCGACAGCGAGTCCACGCTCTACAACATCCCGATGGCGATGCGGCTGTCGGGTGCGCTTGACGTCGACGCCCTGCAGGCCGCCGTCGGCGACGTCGTCACCCGGCACGAGTCCCTTCGTACGGTGTTCCCCGAATCCGATGGGGGCGCGCGCCAGCTGGTCCTGGATCCGGCGGAGGTGCCTGCCGGATTGGACCGGATCACCTGCGCTGCAGTGGAACTAGAGGGAAACCTGCTGGCGCTGGTGTCCAGGGGATTCGACGTCCGGACGCAGATTCCGGTGCGTGCGACGCTGTTCGAACTCGGCGACGACGAGTTCGTGCTCGCGGTCGTCGTGCACCACATCAGCGCCGACGGCTGGTCGATGGCACCGCTGGCCCGCGACGTGATGGTTGCGTACGCCGCCCGCAGTGCGGGTGCGGCACCCGACTGGACTCCGCTCGAGGTTCAGTACCCCGACTTCAGCCTCTGGCAGCGTGAGGTGCTCGGCGACGAGGACGACTCGGAGTCCCTGATCGCGCAGCAGTTCAGCTTCTGGCGCGAGACGCTGGCCGGGCTGCCCGACCAGTTGGAGCTGCCCGCCGACCGCCGCCGACCGGCGACGGCGTCCTACCGGGGTGCGACCCACCGCTTCGGCATCGATGCCGATCTGCACACCAGGCTCAACGCGCTGGCGCGCGAACACCACACGACGATGTTCATGGTCCTGCACGCCGCGCTGTCCGTGCTGTTCGCACGGCTGAGCGGTACCAGTGACATCGCGGTCGGCACCCCTGTCGCCGGTCGCGGCGAGCGTGCCCTCGACGACGTGATCGGGATGTTCGTCAACACGCTGGTGCTGCGTACCGAGGTGGACTCCGCGCTGCCGTTCGTCGAGCTGTTGGCCCGCACAAGGGAAGCCGACCTCGCGGCCTTCGGCCACGCCGACGTGCCGTTCGAGCGGCTCGTCGAGGTGCTCAACCCGGCCCGCTCGCAGGCGCGCCACCCGCTCTTCCAGGTGATGCTCTCGCTCCAGAACCTCGGTGTGACGACCCTCGAACTGCCCGGGCTGCGCGTGGAGCAGGTCGAACTGGACGAGCACGTCGCGAAGTTCGACCTGCACCTCAATGTCACCGAGGTTGCCCCGGTGGAGGGTGAGTTCGGCGGTCTGGTCGCGGAGTTCACGTACGCGACAGATCTCTTCGACGCCACCACCGTGGCGTCCTTCGGTGCTCGGCTGCACCGGATCCTGGGACAGGTGGTGGATGCGCCGGCCACCGTGGTCGGCGACATCGCACTGCTCGAGGACAACGAACTGTCCACCGTGCTGACAGCATGGAACAA
>NZ_BCXG01000052.1 GCF_001894985.1 Rhodococcus tukisamuensis NBRC 100609
CCGGCCGACGCGAACTGCTGCGTGATGGAGCCCTTGCCCTGGGCATCGAGGGTGACCGGGCCACCGATGTTCGTGGCGCCGTCCTTGAACTGCACCGTGCCACCACTCGGAACCGGCGAAACCTGCACGCCGAGAGTGACATCCGTACCCGCAACCGCGGTGGCCGGGCCGGTCACCGCGGTCGTGGTGGTGACATCGGCCGGGGTGACCGCAACGTTCTGCACCGCCGAGACTGACTGGTTCGCCGTCGCCGTGGCCAGGAACTTCGCGGTCAGGGCATGTCCGCCCGCAGTGGTGGGAGTCCACGCGAAGGAGACCGCACCGGCGGCGTCGAGGTTGCCCTGGCCGATCTTGGTGGCACCGTCGTAGAACTCGACGGGGTTGCCTGCTGCGCTGCCGCCGCCGGTGACGCTGGCGGTCAGGGAGGTCGACTGGCCGACGCGGGCGCCGGTGACGGGAGCGAGCGTGGTGGCGGGGTTGCCCTTGCCGACCGTGATGTTGGGGCCGCCGAACCCGTAGTAGCCGGCGCCGCGGTCGCCGCTGTAGTCCATGCCGGTCGCGATGGAGGTGCCGAGGGCGCAGTTGGCGCCGACCTTGTAGTCCACGCTGTAGGCGGGGTTGTTCGTGCCCGGTGCGTTGGCCCAGCTACCGTTGACGGTGACGGTGCCGGACGGCGGTGTGCCGCCCCGATTGGGGTTGACCACGGGAGTGATCGGGTTGCCGTTCATCTTGGCGGAGCCGGGGACGTAGGTCAGGCAGGGCGGGTTCACGTCCGTAATCCAGGCGATGGTTTCGGTGACGTTGTCGGTTCGCCGGAACTTGGTGGTGACCGTGATGGTCTCGCCCACGCCGGGGGTGCCGTTGCTGATGGTGCGGTTGAAACTCGTCTTCCCGTCGGCCCAGTCACGCACAACGGGGGCGGCGTTGGCGACGCTGGTGCCGAAGATGGTCAGCGTGCCGATCGCGAGTGCTGTGGCCGCGCCTGCGGCGATGCCGCGATTTGTTACTCGATACGTCATGGACGTTCCTCTGATCCTGTGAACTTGCGACGGGCAGTGCTGTGAGCCATGGTTCCCTCTCACCCAAAGTCCAGGACGACCGTCCAGGACGACCGTCCAGGACGAGCGTCCAACTTGAACAATCCGAGCCAAGATATCGCAGTCCTCCGACATTCACTGCGGATTGCTGTACAGAAACTGGACGAATAGTCCGATCGACTGACACGCCCAGAACGAGGAAACACCGGAAATCAATTCCCCTGGCCACGAGTGCGGCCCCAGGCGGACTCCGACACAGCCATAGGCAGAGGGCTCTGACCTGTTGACTTCACAGCGAGTAGGCGTGGATACGGGCGAGCACGGCCATCTGGTGGTGATTCAAAATTTCGGCACCCGGAGGGGCTCCCGGAAACCATTTACAACAATCCCGAATCCATTTACAACAAATACCGGTGTGGCCCCTGCCGACATTTCGGCAGGGGCCACACTCACGTCACCTCGTCAGGAGTGCTGACCGTCTAGGACGATCCGAACAGGTTCCCCAACGAACCGGCAGAGCTGCCGGCGCTGCCGGTGTCGCCGCCGCCTGTGCCGGCCTCGGTGACGGTGACCGTGCCGACCGCTGCGGTCGAGCCCAGGTAGCCCGGCGCGCCGCTGTAGACCGCGGTGACATGGCGGTCACCGGTGATCGGGAAGGCGTACGAGAGGGTCGCCTTGCCGTCGACCAAACCGACCGGCGCACCGATCGCGGTTGCGCCGTCCATGAACTGCAGCGTGCCGCCGGCCAGAGCCGGGGAGACGGTCGCCACCAGGTCCACCGCAACCCCCTTCGTCGCGGTGGCGGGCAGGGTCAGGACGGTGGCGGTGGCCACGTCCGTCGGGGCCGGATCCGTGACCTCGAGCGCGCCGGAGACCGAGACCGACGCCAGGTATCCGGTCGCACCGGAGAACTCCGCGGTGATGTTGTGCGTTCCCGCGGTCGCGAAGGTGTGATGCACGTTCGCCTCACCGTCGACAACGTCCGCGGCGGTGCCGATGACAGTGCCGCCGTCCTTGAAGGTGACCTGTCCACCCGACGGAATCAGGTCGCCGTTCGGACCCTTCACGGCAGCCCACAGGTCGACGGCCACACCGGTTTTCACGTCAACCGGAAGGGTCAGAGCCGTGGTGGTCGCGACATCGACCGGAGCCGGGTCCGTCACCGTCACCATGTGCGCCGCCGACGTGGAGGTCAGGAACTCACCCGCACCGGCGTACACAGCGGTGATGCTGCGGGTACCCGTGGCGAACTGCTGCGTGATGGAGCCCTTGCCCTGGGCATCCAGGGCAACCGGGCCACCGAGATCAGTGGCGCCGTCCTTGAACTGCACCATCCCACCACTCGGAGGGGGTGAGACCTGCACGTCCAGGGTGACGTCCGTGCCCGCAACCGCGGCGTCCGGACCGGTCACCTCAGTCGTCGTGACGACGTCCGCCGGGGCGACCGGTACGTTCTGCGCCGCCGAGACGGACTCGTTGGCCTTCGTCGTCCCCAGGAACTTCGCCGTCAGGCTGTGCGCACCCGCGGCGGCAGGCGCCCACACGAACGTCGCCTCGCCGGCCGCCAACGAGCCCTGGCCGAACTTGGTGGCGCCGTCGTAGAACTCGACGACGTTGCCGTCGGCACCTCCGGTTACCGTCGCGCTCAACGGAACCGACTGGCCCACCTTCACATCCGCGGGCACCGCAGCAAGAATCGCCGTCGAGACGTTCTTGGCAACCGTGACGGAAGGACCCTTGTCGGTGTAGGTGCCGGCGCCGCGCGAACCGTTGTAGGCCAGGCCCGTGGCCAGGGCGGTGCCGCGGTCACACCCGTACCCGACCTTGTACTGGATGCTCAGGACCGGGGTGTCGACGTCCCTCTTGGAGGTCGGCTGGTAGCCGAGGGTGGTGAAGTCGACGGCAGTGTAGTCGGCGGCCGTCTCGACGTAGGGCTCGATGGTGTGGACGCCGGCGGCGTCGGTGACCTTGGCGGAACCCGGGACGTAGGTCAGGCAGGTCGGGTGGTAGTCCTTCGCCCAACTGAGTTTTTCCCAGTTGGCGTCGGTGCGGGCCCACTTGGTGGTGACGGTGACGGTGTCGTCGCCGGCAGGGGTGGCGTTGTCGATGGTGCGGGTGAAAGTGGATGCGCCGTCGGACCAGGTGATCGAACCCGGCGCCGCAGCTGCCATTCCGACGCCCGCGGTGACCGCGAACCCGGCCGCCACCGCGAACGCGCTCAGCCCACCGACCACACGGCGAGTGTTGCTCTGACTCATTGTTCCCCTCTCGAGGACGGTCCTAGACAACCGTCCAACTGGATTTCACGGACATCAAGGTAACGCATCACGGCGCCAATAACAGAGAGATTGCCATTTGACGATTCATGTCTATCTATTTCCGCCCACGGGCGCGGTCCACACTGATTCCACTGGCCAAAATGGCGCTTTGACCTGCAATTTTCATCGAATCAAGCCGCCGCGGTCGGCGGTCGCGAATGACTCCAGACCGCCTTTCATTCGCCGCGGCAACGAAATGTCGACGTTCAAGAACTTCGGCCATCCGAAGTCATTTACAACAAATATGAAGCCATTTACAAGAAAAACGGGTGTGGCCCCTGCCGAAATTCGGCAGGGGCCACACCCGGAGTGCTCAGATCAGGATTCCCTGGATCAGGACGACCCGAACAGGTTCCCCAGAGAACCACTTGCGCTGCCGGTGTCGCCGCCGCCGGTGCTGGCCTCGGCGACGGTGACCGTGCCGACCTCCGCGGTCGAGCCCAGGTGCCCCGGGGCACCGCTGTAGACCGCGGTGATGTGGCGGTCACCGGTGATCGGGAAGGCGTAGGAGCGGGTCGCCTTGCCGTTGAGCAAGCCGACCGGAGCACCGATCGGCGTGGCGCCGTCCATGAACTGCACCGTGCCGCCGGCCGGAGTCGGGGAGACGGTCGCGACCAGGTTCACCGCAACCCCCTTCGTCGCGGTGGCGGGCAGCGTCACCACGGTGGTGGTGGCAAGGTCGGTGACGACCGGATCCGTCACCTCGAGCGTGCCGGACTGCGACACGGACGCCAGGTATCCGGTCGTGCCGGAGAACTCCGCCGTGACGGTGTGCGTCCCCGCGCTGGTGAAGGTGTGGCGCACGTTCGCCTCGCCGCCGACCACGTTCACCACGGTGCCGATGACAGTGCCACCGTCCTTGAAGGTGACCTGCCCACCCGACGGAATCAGGTCGCCGTTCGGCGCCTTCACTGCGGCCCACAGATCAACGGCCACACCAGTTTTCACATCAACAGGAAGGGTCAGAACCGTGCTGGTCGTGACGTCGACCGGAGCCGCAGCCGTCACCGTCACCGCATGCACGGCCGACGTGGAGGCGATGAACCCGGCAGCACCGGAGAACACCGCGGTGATGCTGTGCGCACCCTCCGCCGCGAACGACTGCGTGATCGACGCCTTGCCCGAACCGTCCAGCGTCACCGGACCACCGAGGTTGTCCGCACCGTCCTTGAACTGCACCGTGCCACCGGCAGGAGCCGGCGAAACCTGCACGCCCAGAGTCACATTGTCACCCGTGACCGCCGAAGACGCACCCGTCACCGTCGTCATCGTCGCGACATCGACCGGAGTCGGAGCAGTCACCGTCACCG
>NZ_BCXG01000053.1 GCF_001894985.1 Rhodococcus tukisamuensis NBRC 100609
GCTGGACACCGGTCGACTGCGGGCCGGCCGGACGCTGCGTGGCGCCGGACTGGCCCGACGCCTTGCCGTCCTGGTTGTTCGGGCCGGCGGGAGCGTTGCCCGGGGCCTGTGCCCCTGGCTGTCCCTGCTGGCCTCGCTGCCACGGCGGGGTCTGACCCCGGCCACCGGCCTGCTGCCCCTGTGCGGGACGCACGGCGCCAGTCTGAGGCGTCGCTGACTGCGGAGCCCCGGACTGCTGGGGCGCCGACTGCTGGGGCGCGGGCTGTCGGGGCGTAGCGGGACGGCCAGTGGCGGCCTGCTTCGGCGCTCCGGGCGCCTCGACTGGCGTGCCCTGGTTCGCGCCGCCCTGGGCGCCCGCCGGGCGGCCCTGCACGGGGGCCTGCTGCGGCCGCCCCTGCGCGGGGCCCTGCCCTGCCGGACCGGTCTGCGTCGGATTTGCCTGGGTCGGGCCTGACTGCGGCGGTCGCGACAGCGTGCCGTCACCCCCGGCGGGGCGGGGAGCCTGCGCTCCCCCGCCGACACCCTGCGCGGGTGCCGGCGTACCGGACGCCTGCGGCCCGGCCGGCCGTGCCTGGCCCTGCTGCTGCGGCGACGCTGCCGCCGCAGGCCCTGCCGGTTCCGGCTTCGCGCCGGCCTGTGCGGACCCGTTCACCGGCTCCGGCCGCGTGTTCGGCCCGGTTCTCGGCTCGTTCGACCCCTGCCGGTCGCCGCCCGGCTGTTGGGGAGTGCTCACTTACGACTCCTTCGATGCGTCGGTCGCGTCGGCCTCGGTGTCGTCGGGTTCGTCGGCGTTGCGCGCGATCGCGAGCAGGGTGTCGCCGTCCCCGAGGTTCATCAACCGCACGCCCTTGGTCTGTCGGCCGGCCTTCCGGACCTGCTTCGCAGCGGTCCGGATAACGCCGCCGCCCGAGGTGATGGCGTAGAGCTCGTCGTCGTCGTTGACGATGAGCGCCCCGACCAGGGTGCCACGGCGCCTGTCGTACTGGATGGTGAGCACGCCCTTGCCGCCGCGGCCCTGGACCGGGTAGTCCTCCATCGGGGTCCGCTTGGAGTACCCGCCCGAGGTCGCGACCAGCAGGTAGGTGCCCTCCCGGACCACGTTGATCGAGAGCAGCTCGTCGTCGCCGTTGAACCGCATGCCCTGCACGCCGGAGGTGGCGCGGCCCATCGGCCGCAGCGCCTCGTCGGTCGCCGAGAAGCGGATCGACTGGCCCTGCGCCGAGACCAGCAGCAGGTCCTCGTCGGCGGAGCAGAGCACGGCCCCGACCAGTTCGTCCTCGCCGCGCAGGTTCACCGCGACGATGCCGCCGGTGCGGTTGGAGTCGAAGTCGGTGAGCTTGGACTTCTTGACCAGCCCGTTGCGGGTGGCCAGGACCAGGTAGGGGGCGTCCTCGTAGGTCTTGATCTGGATGATCTGGGCGATCCGCTCGTCCGGCTGGAAGGCCAGCAGGTTCGCCACGTGCTGGCCGCGCGCGGTGCGGCTGGCCTCGGGCAGCTCGTACGCCTTGGCCCGGTAGACCCGGCCCTTGGTGGTGAAGAACAGGATCCAGTCGTGCGTCGAGCTGACGAAGAAGTGCTTGACGATGTCGTCCTGCTTGAGCCCGGCACCCTGCACGCCTTTGCCGCCGCGCTTCTGCGAGCGGTACAGGTCGGTCTTGGTGCGCTTGGCGTAGCCGGTCTCGGTGATCGTCACGACCACGTCCTCGCGGGCGATCAGGTCCTCGTCGGCGACGTCGCCGTCGGCCGCGATGATCCGGGTGCGCCGGGGGTCGCCGTACTTGTCGACGATCTCCTTGAGCTCGTCGCGGACGATGGCCCGCTGGCGCTCCGGCTTCGCGAGGATGTCCTCGTAGTCCGCGATCTCGAGTTCGATCTCGGCGAGCTCGTCGACGATCTTCTGTCGTTCGAGTGCCGCCAGGCGGCGCAGCTGCATCGCCAGGATGGCGTCGGACTGGATCTCGTCGACGGTGAGCAGGTTCATCAGGCCGGCGCGGGCGATGTCGACGGTCTGCGACGCCCGGATGAGGGCGATCACCTCGTCGAGCGCGTCGAGCGCCTTGACCAGGCCGCGCAGGATGTGGGCCCGCTCCTCGGCCTTGCGCAGCAGGTACCGGGTGCGCCGGACGATGACCTCGAGCTGGTGCGTCGTGTACAGCCGGATCATCTGGTCCAGCCGCAGGGTGCGCGGCACCCCGTCGACGATGGAGAGCATGTTGCAGCCGAAGCTGGTCTGCAGCTGGGTGTGCTTGTAGAGGTTGTTGAGCACCACCTTCGCGACGGCGTCACGCTTGACGGTGACGACGATGCGCATGCCGACGCGGTCCGAGGACTCGTCGTGGATGTCGGAGATTCCGGCGATCTTGGCGTCCCGGACCTGGTCCGCGATCGAGGTGATCAGGTTGTCCGGGTTGACCTGGTACGGCAGTTCGGTGATCACGATCGTGGTGCGCCCCTTGGCATCCTCCTCGATCTCGACCACGCCGCGCATCCGGACCGAGCCGCGGCCCGTCGTGTAGGCGTCGTGGATGCCCTGGCCACCGACGATCAGCCCGTGGGTCGGGAAGTCGGGTCCCTTGATCCGCTCCATGACCGCGGCGAGGGTGGCTTCCTCGTCAGCCTCGTAGTTCTCCAGCGCCCAGTAGATGGCGTCGGCTACCTCGCCGAGGTTGTGCGGCGGGATGTTCGTGGCCATGCCGACCGCGATGCCGCCGGACCCGTTGATCAGCAGGTTTGGCACGCGGCTGGGCAGGACCGTGGGTTCCTGCGTCTTGCCGTCGTAGTTCGGCGTGAAGTCGACCGTCTCGTGGTCGATCTCGCGCAGCATCTCCATCGCGAGCGGCGTCAGGCGGCACTCGGTGTAACGCATGGCGGCGGCGCCGTCGTTGCCGCGGGAACCGAAGTTGCCCTGGCCGTCGACGAGCGGGTAGCGCAGCGACCACGGCTGGGCCATCCGGACCAGGGTGTCGTAGATCGAGGTGTCGCCGTGCGGGTGGTAGTTACCCATCGTCTCGGCAACCGGACGCGCCGACTTCACGTAGCCGCGGTCGGGGCGGTACCCGTTGTCGTACATCGCGTACAGCACGCGGCGGTGCACCGGCTTGAGACCGTCCCGCACGTCCGGCAGGGCGCGGCCCACGATCACGCTCATGGCGTAGTCGATGTAGCTGCTCTGCATTTCCTGCTGGATGTCGACGGGCTCGATCCGGTCGTGCTGCGGACCCTCCGGCGGCAACGTGGTGTCGGTCATGAGCTCCTTCTTCTACTCGGCTTCACGTCTCCTCGCGGACTACCGGTCCAGAAGGATGGCGCGCAACCACCCGAGTCTATAGGTGCAGGTCAGCCAGACCTCGCAGCACTCGCTGATTGTCCGCATTTACCAGCATCTTCGCCGCCCGATGACTACCAGACGCTCTGGCTCAGCCGGCTCAGCGCGTACTCGGTGACCGCGACCAGCCCCGACTTCGCCGACTCCCGGTCCCGGGCGTCGAGGGAGACGATCGGCACGTCCGGGGACACCGCCAGCGCCTGCCGGATGTCCTCCGTCGCGTAACGCGGCGCGTCGTCGAACTCGTTCACCGCAATCAGGAACGGAAGATTGCGGGCCTCGAAGAAGTCGACGGCGGCGAAGGACTCGTCGAGGCGCCGGGTGTCGATCAGCACGATCGCCCCGATGGCGCCGCGGATCAGGTCGTCCCACATGAACCAGAACCGGTGCTGGCCCGGCGTCCCGAACAGGTACAGCACCAGGTCGTCCGCGAGGCTGATCCGGCCGAAGTCCATCGCCACCGTGGTGGTCGACTTCTGCGGGGTCGCGCTGAGGTTGTCGACGCCGACCGAAGCGTCGGTGACCAACGCCTCGGTCCGCAACGGCACGATCTCGGACACCGCACCGACCAGCGTGGTCTTTGCCGACGCCGAACCCCCGCCCACGACGATCTTTGGTCGACGTCACCCGGCCGGGTTTTGCGCGCTAGATTTTTTTTCCCGAAGTTCCA
>NZ_BCXG01000054.1 GCF_001894985.1 Rhodococcus tukisamuensis NBRC 100609
CTTCGAGTTGGGCGGCAACTCGCTGGTCGCGATGCAGGTCGCGGCGCGGCTCGGCAGTGCGCTCGACACCCGGGTTGCGGTGCGGGAGTTGTTCGAGGCGGCGACGGTCGAGGCGTTGGCGGCGCGGTTGGCGTCGTCCGCTGGTGCGGGTGGTCATGTCGCGTTGACGGTGTGGGAGCGTCCGGAGCGGATTCCGCTGTCGCTTGCGCAGTCGCGGATGTGGTTCTTGAACCGTTTCGATTCCTCGTCGTCGGCGTACAACATTCCGGTTGTGGTGCGGTTGTCGGGTGTTCTCGATGTCGATGCGTTGGGTGCTGCGGTGGCCGATGTGGTGGCGCGGCACGAGGTGTTGCGCACGGTGTATGTCGACTTCGACGGTGCCGGTCATCAGGTGGTGTTGCCGGCCGGTCAGGCGGTGATCGATCTGACGCCGGTGTCGGTGGATGCGGAGTCGGTGGCCGGTGCGGCGGTGGAGTTCGTCTCGGCGCCGTTCGACGTGACCGCGGAGGTTCCGCTGCGGGCCCGTTTGTACGAGGTGGAGTCGGGCGTCGAGTACGTGTTGGCGATGGTGGTCCATCACATCAGTGCCGATGGTTGGTCGGTGGCTCCGTTGACGCGTGATGTGATGGTGGCGTATGCCGCTCGCCGGGCCGGGCGGTTGCCGGAGTGGGCGCCGTTGCCGGTGCAGTACGCGGACTACACGTTGTGGCAGCGTGAGGTGCTCGGTTCCGAGCAGGATCCGGGTTCGCTGGTGTCGGCTCAGTTGGACTACTGGACTGCTGCGCTGGCGGGTGTTCCGGATGTGCTGGAGCTTCCGACCGCTCGGCCGCGTCCGGCTGTGATGTCGAATCGCGGTGCGTTGCAAGAGTTCACGATCGACGCCGAGTTGCATGCGGCGCTCGATGCGGTGGCTCGGCGCAGTGGTGCGACGTTGTTCATGGTGATGCATGCGGCGGTGTCGGTGCTGTTGGCGCGGTTGTCGGGGACCGGTGACATCGTTGTCGGAACGCCGGTGGCCGGTCGTGGTGACGCCGCGCTCGACGACCTGGTGGGCATGTTCGTCAACACGTTGGTGCTGCGCACCGAGGTCGACGGTGGTGCCTCGTTCGACGAGGTTGTTGCGCGGACCCGGGAGACGGATCTGGGTGCGTTCGGTCATGCGGACGTGCCGTTCGAGCGGGTTGTCGAGGTGCTCAATCCGGTTCGGTCGCAGGCGTACTCGCCTCTGTTCCAGGTGTCGATCTCGTTCCAGAATCTCGAGTCGCCGGAGTTCGAGCTCGGTGAGCTCACGGTGTCGGGTGTGGATTCCGATGTGGTGTTGGCGAAGTTCGATCTGGACTTCGCGTTCGCCGACCGCTACGACGGTGAGGGCGCTCCGGACGGTGTGTCGGGTGTGCTGACCTATGCCGCTGCACTGTTCGACGCCGCCGGCGTCGAGCGCATGGTCGACGGTTTGTTGCGGATCCTGCGCGCGGTGACGGTCGACGCCGAGCTGCCGGTCGGCGACATCGATCTGCTCGGCGACGGTGAGCGGGAGTTGGTGCTGCGGGAGTGGAACGGTTCCGACGCGCCGGTGCCGGCGGGGACGTTGGATTCGTTGTTTGCCGATCAGGTCCTGCGGTCTCCGGGTGCGGTCGCGATCGTCGACGAGTCGATGGCCTTGACCTACCGGCAGTTCGATGCCCGGGTCGATGCGGTTGCTCGGTATCTGATCGGGGCCGGTGTCGGGGTCGAGTCGCGGGTGGTGCTCGCGATGCGCCGGTCGGTGGAGCAGGTTGTCGCGATGTACGCGGTGGTGCGTGCCGGTGGTGCGTATGTTCCGGTCGATCCGGATCAGCCGGCGGAGCGGATCGGGTACGTGGTCGAGACCGCTGACCCGCTGTTGGTGCTCGCCGATGCCGGTATGTCCTCGGACGTTGTGTTCGGGTGCCCGGTCGTCGACGTTGCGGGGATCGACCTGGCCGACAGTCGGCCGGTGACCGCGGCGGATCGGGTCGGGGTGCTCGGTCCGCAGAACACGGCGTACGTGTTGTTCACCTCGGGTTCGACCGGGCGGCCCAAGGGCGTCGCGGTGACGCACGCGGCGGCGGTGAACCAGTTGGTGTCGATGCAGGCCGAGTACGGGCTCGGCGAGCGGGATTCGGTGCTGCAGAAGACGCCGGCGACGTTCGATGCGTCGGTGTGGGAGTTCTTCTGGCCGCTGCAGGCCGGTGCCCGGTTGGTGCTGGCGACCGCGGACGGTCATCGTGACCCGCAGTATCTGGCGCGGGTGATGGTGGAGCAGTCGGTGACGACGGTGCAGTTCGTGCCGTCGATGCTGCCGATGGTGTTGGCGGCGTTGCCGGAGTCGGGGACCCCGGCGTTGCGGCGGGTGTTCGCCGGTGGCGAGCCGTTGCCGGCCGTTGTTGCGGCGGAGTTCGGGCGGGTCACCGGTGCTGCGGTGCACAACCTCTACGGTCCGACCGAGGCGGCGATGCAGGTCACCCGCCGCGAGGCGGCCGAGACCGATGCGGCGGTGGTGCCGATCGGTGGTCCGGTCGAGGGCACGAAGGTGTTCGTGCTCGACGGGCGTCTGCGTCCGGTTCCGGTGGGTGTGCCGGGTGAGTTGTACCTGGCGGGTGTGCAGTTGGCCCGCGGCTACGAGTCGCGGCCGGATCTGACGGCGGAGCGGTTCGTGGCGAATCCGTTCGGTGGTGGTGAGCGGGTGTACCGGACCGGTGACCTGGCACGCTGGACGTCGTCGGGTGAGCTGGAGTTCTTGGGGCGCACGGACTTCCAGGTGAAGTTGCATGGTCTGCGGATCGAGCTCGGCGAGGTGGAGGCTGCGTTGGCGGCGCATCCGTCGGTGGGTCAGTCGGTGGCGGCGGTCGTCAGTACTGCGTCGGGTCAGCATCTGGTCGGTTATGTGACGGCGGCTCCCGAGGTCGTTGTCGACGTCGTCGAGGTGTCCAGGGCGGCGGCGGATCGGTTGCCGGCTTACATGGTGCCGTCGCAGGTGATGGTGCTCGAGGAGTTGCCGGTCACCTCGAGTGGCAAGGTGGATCGGCGGGCGTTGCCGGCTCCGGTGTTCGAGGTGGCGGAGTTCCGTGCTCCGGTGACCGGGGTCGAGCGGGCGGTGGCGTCGGTGTTCGAGGAGTTGCTCGGGATCGAGCGGGTGGGTCTGGACGATGATTT
>NZ_BCXG01000055.1 GCF_001894985.1 Rhodococcus tukisamuensis NBRC 100609
CATGCACAGCCGAGGTCGAAGTGATGAATCCGGCCGCACCGGAGAACACCGCGGTGATGCTCTGCGCACCGACCGTCGCGAACTGCTGCGTGATCGAACCCTTGCCCTCGCCATCGAGGGTCACCGCAGCACCGAGATCAACGCCGCCGTTCTTGAACTGCACCGTGCCACCGACCGGAACCGGCGAAACCTGCACGTCGAAGGTGACGTCCGCGCCCTCGACCGCAGTGGCCGGACCGGTCACCGACGTCGTGGTGGCGACATCCGCCGGGGTGACGTTCACGTTGTGCGCACCCGAGGTCGACGGCTGGAACTCACCCGCACCCGAATACACCGCGGTGACGCTGCGCGCACCCGTCGCGAACTGCTGCGTGATCGAACCCTTGCCCTGCGCATCGAGGGTCACCGGGCCACCGAGATTGGTTGCGCCGTCCTTGAACTGCACCGTGCCACCCGACGGAATGGGCGAGACCTGCACGTTCAAGGTCACGTCCGCACCGGCAACCGCCGTCGCCGGACCCGTCACCGCAGTCGTCGTGACGACGTCCGCCGGGGTGACCGGCACGTTCTGCGCCGCCGAGACCGACTCGCTGGCCTTCGCCGTACCCAGGAACTTCGCCGTCAGGCTGTGACCACCCGCAGCAGCGGGCGTCCAGGCGAACGCCGCCTTGCCCGCGGCCAGCGGGCCCTGGCCGAGCTTCGTCGTGCCGTCGAAGAACTCGACGACGTTGCCGTCGACGCCGCCGGTGACCGTCGCACTCAGCGGAACCGACTGACCCACCCTCACACCCGCCGGCACCGCGGCCAACGCCGTCGTCGAGACGTTCTTGCTCACCGTGACGGTCGTTCCCTTGTTCGGGTAGCTCCCCGAACCCAGCGTGCCAGAGTAGTCCGTCCACGTGTTCATCGCGACGTCGCGGTCGCAGTTCGCGCCGACCTTGTACGAGAACTCGAAGGTGTGCGACTTCGGGTTGATGTTCGGGTACACCGCCCAACTGCCAGTGACCCGCGCGAAGTCCGCGCCCTGACTCTCGAGCCCATGAGGAGAGCCGTCGACCTTCGCCGAGCCCTCCACATACGTCAGGCACGCGGGGTGGAAGTCCTTGACCGCCTGGATGTACTCCACCGGAGTGCTCGACCGCATGAACTTCATCGACGACGTGACAATCTCGCCCTCGACCGGCGTCACATTGCTGACCGTCCGGACGAAGTTGCTGCCGCCGTCGGCCCAGGACACCGAACCCGGCGCCGCACCAGCCATGCCGACGCCGGCGGTGACCGCAAACCCGGCCGCCACCGCGAACGCGCTCACACCACCGATCACCCGGCGGGTGTTTCCTACAGACATTGTTTCCCTCTCGATGACAATCCAGGACGCCCGTCCAACTTTTTGGATTCGGCTCAGGGTAACGCACCAAGCCGATTGTCACGGGCAGATCACGGTGAGAAATTTGAGCGAGATCGGAGGTTCGGCGCGACACCGCCCAGCGAAGCATCGCAGCTCGAGAAAAGTGGCCTTGAACTGCCATTTCATGCAGGGAACACACCACCCCAGGCAGTGGCCGTGACGGCCGGTTACGTTTGTTGCTGGCCGGTAATTGTTTCGTTCAGCTGACGAATTCTCCCGACCAATCGGTCATTTCAACCCCGGTTCAGATCTTTGCCATGAATACGGGTGTGGCCCCTGCCGGACTTCCGGCAGGGGCCACACTCACGTCACTTTGTCAGGAGTTCTGACGGCCTAGGAAGAACCGAACAGGTTCCCCAGCGAACCGCCCGCACCGTTTCCACCCTCGACGGGCTCGTCGACGGTGATGATGCCGACCTCTGTGGTCGAGGTCAGGTGGCCCGGGGCGCCACTGTAGATCGCGGTGATCTGGTGCTCACCGGCAGTGGTGAAGGCCTGCGAGCGAGTCGCCTTGCCTGCGAGCAACCCGACCGGAGCACCGAGCGGCGTGGCGCCGTCCATGAACTGGACGGTTCCACCGGCCGGAGTCGGGGAGACGGTCGCGACCAGGTTCACCGCGGCCCCGTTCTTCGCGGTGGCGGGCATGGCCAGCGCCGTGGTGGTGGCCACGTCTGTGATGACGGGGGCCGACACCTCGACCGTGCTGGGCTGCGAGACCGAGGTCAGGAAGCCGGTCGTTCCACCGAACTCGGCGGTAATGGTGTGCGCGCCGACGGTCGTGAAGGTGTGGCTCAGCTTCGCCTCGCCATTGACCGCGTTAACGGTCTTGCCGATGAGGGCACCACCGTCCTTGAAGAAGATCGTTCCGCCGGACGGGATGGGATCACCGTTCGGGCCCTTCACCTTCGCCCACAGGTCGACGGCCACGCCGGTGGTCGCGGTCGCCGGGGCGGTCGCGGTCGTGGTGGTGGCGACGTCGGTCGGGACCGGCGCGCTCACCGTCACGGTGTGTGCCGCCGAGGTCGAACCCTGGAACTCACCCGCACCCGAGTACACCGCGGTGATGCTACGAGCACCCGCCGCCGCGAACTGCTGCGTGATGGAGCCCCTACCCTCGGAATCGAGGTTCACGACGCCACCGATGTTGGTGCCACCGTCCTTGAACTGCACCGTGCCACCGGCGGGAGCCGGCGAAACCTGCACGCTCAGAACCACATCCG
>NZ_BCXG01000056.1 GCF_001894985.1 Rhodococcus tukisamuensis NBRC 100609
AAACGGAAACCGACTGCCCCACCCTCACACCCGCCGGCACCGCGGCCAACACCGTCGTGGTGACGTTCTTGCTCACCGTCACGGTCGTGCCCTTGTTCGGGTAGCTACCCGAACCCAGCGACCCGGAGTAGTCCGTCCACGTGTTCATCGCGACGTCACGATCACAGTTCGCGCCGACCTTGTACGAGAACTCGAACGTCCGCGACTTCGGCTCGATGTTCGGGTACACCGACCAATCGCCCGTGACCCTCACGAAGTCCGCACCCTGGCTCTCGAGCCCACGCGGAGAGCCGTCGACCTTCGCCGAGCCGTCCACGTACGTCATGCACGCGGGATGGAAGTCCTTGACCGCCTGGACGTACTCAACGACGGTGAGAGCCTTCCGCATGAACTTCATCGAGGTCGTGACGATCTCGCCCTCGACCGGCGTCGTGTTGCTGACGGTCCGGGTGAAGTTGCTGTTGCCGTCGGCCCAGGACACCGAACTCGGCGCCGCACCAGCCATCCCGACGCCGGCGGTGACCGCGAACCCGGCCGCCACCGCGAACGCGCTCACACCACCGATCACCCGGCGGGTGTTTCCTACAGACATGGTTTCCTCTCAGACGACGGACCGGGACGGCCGCCGGAAATCGAATGTGGCCCGAAAAGTCGGGCCTCGGGTCCCCCGCCGCACGGTGGCCGCGAGGGACCCGAGGCCCTGATCAGTTGTGTGGTGCTGTGCCTAGCTGCCGAAGAGCGAACCGAGGCTGCCGGTGCCGCCGCCGTTCTCGCCGCCGGGGTTGCCCTCGGCCACCGCCACGGAGACGCTGTCAGCGGATGCGTTGACGGTGCCGACACCGGAGAACTCGGCCGCGATGCTGCGCTGACCGGCGACGGCAGGCGTCCACGCGATGCTCGCCTGGCCGTTCGCGTCGACGTTGGCGGTGCCGATCACGACACCGTTCTCCTTGAAGGTGACAGAGCCGCCGGCGTTGCCGGGGGTGACCTTCGCGGACACGCTCGACGCCTGGCCGACCTTCAGGTTCTCACCGACGGTGAGCACGGTGGTCGAGCTGGAGTTCTCGGCCGGCTGCGCCGCCACGGTCACGTTGGCGGAGGTGTTCGAGCCGGTGACACCGGTGCGTCCGGAGAACGTCGCGGTGATCGCGTGGGCACCCGGGGTGGCCGGCACCCACGAGTACACAGCCTCGCCGTTGGCGCCGACAGGAACCTCGGCCAGCGTCGCGGCGCCGTCCTTGAACACGACGTTGCCACCGGCACCGGCCGGGGAAACGGTGGCCTTCAGGGTGCTCGACCGCCCGACCTGGGCGTCGGTGATGGGGGCAAGCGTGGTCGACGAGACGGCGTCGGACTGCGCGACCTGGATGTTCTGCTGGGCCGACTGCGAACCCTGAGCCTTGGCGGTTGCCCCGAACTTCGCGGACAGCGAATGGGCGCCGCGCTCGGCGGGCGTCCACGTCAGAGTCGCGACGCCGGCAGCGTCGAGTGCACCCTGGCCGATCTTGGTCGCACCGTCGAAGAACTCGACGTTGTTGCCCGCTGCACCGCCGGTCACGGTCGCCGTCAGCGGCACGGCCTGGCCCACCTGGACGCCCGCAGGCACTGCGGCGAGCGCCGTCGTGGTGACGTTCTTGCTCACCGTCACGGTCGTGCCCTTGTTCGGGTAGCTACCCGAACCCAACGACCCGGAGTAGTCCGTCCACGTGTTCATCGCGACGTCACGATCACAGTTCGCGCCGACCTTGTACGAGAACTCGAACGTCCGCGACTTCGGCTCGATGTTCGGGTACACCGACCAATCGCCCGTGACCCTCACGAAGTCCGCGCCCTGGCTCTCGAGCCCACGCGGAGAGCCGTCGACCTTCGCCGAGCCGTCCACGTACGTCATGCACGCGGGATGGAAGTCCTTGACCGCCTGGACGTACTCAACGACGGTGAGAGCCTTCCGCATGAACTTCATCGAGGTCGTGACGATCTCGCCCTCGACCGGCGTCGTGTTGCTGACGGTCCGGGTGAAGTTGCTGTTGCCGTCGGCCCAGGACACCGAACTCGGCGCCGCACCAGCCATGCCGACACCGGCGGTGACCGCGAACCCGGCGGCGATGGCCACTGCGCTGAGGCCACCGATCACCCGGCGCGTGTTTTCGTGAGTCATACATTCCTCTCGACGACAGTCCAAGACGACCGTCCAACTTTTTGGATTCGGGCCCAGGGTAACGCAACCGGCCGCTCGTCACAGGAAGATCACGGGATGAAAACTGGGCCGTGGCCATTTTGTTTTAACCCAACGCCGCCGGCTTCCATTTTCTTGCACCGGCAAGACAGGTCCTGAACTGGCGCTATGCATGCACGCACACCCTGACCGCAGTTGACCGCTACGCGCGGTTTACATCTGTTGCCAGCCGGTAATTTTTGACTTTGGTTT
>NZ_BCXG01000057.1 GCF_001894985.1 Rhodococcus tukisamuensis NBRC 100609
CCTGATGTACAACGAACTTCTCGCGAACATCGCGATCCTGGTCCTGGCCGGGTTCGTCGGGTTCGCCGTCATCTCCAAGGTGCCCAACACCTTGCACACGCCGTTGATGTCGGGCACCAACGCCATCCACGGCATCGTGGTGCTCGGTGCGCTGGTGGTGCTGGGGCATCTGCCCGGCGACGCGCCGTGGAGCATCAAGATCATCCTGTTCGTCGCGCTGGTGTTCGGCACCTTGAACGTGGTCGGTGGTTTCGTGGTGACCGACCGCATGCTCGCGATGTTCAAGCCCAAGAAGGACGCCGTCAAGGCTCCCGAGAAGAAGGGGGCTGACGCCTGATGGGCTACCTCGTCACGATCCTGTACATCGTCGCGTTTGCGATGTTCATCTACGGTCTCTCCGGCCTGACCGGCCCGAAGACCGCGGTCCGCGGCAACTACATCGCCGCCGTCGGCATGGTCATCGCCGTCGTCGCGGTCCTGATCGACGTCCGCGACACCGACAACTGGCTCCTCATCGCGGGCGGTCTGCTCGTCGGCATCGTCCTCGGCGTCCCGCCGGCGCTGCGCACCAAGATGACCGCGATGCCGCAGCTGGTGGCGCTGTTCAACGGCGTGGGCGGTGGCACCGTCGCGTTGATCGCGTGGGCGGAGTTCCTCAACTCGGACGGTTTCACTCACGTCGAGGCGGTGCCGTCGGCGCCGTTCATCGTCGGGTCGCTGTTCGCGGCGATCATCGGCTCGGTCTCGTTCTGGGGCTCGCTGGTGGCGTTCGCGAAGCTGCAGGAACTGCTCAACAA
Source organism: Rhodococcus tukisamuensis NBRC 100609 (assembly GCF_001894985.1). Lineage (GTDB taxonomy): Bacteria > Actinomycetota > Actinomycetes > Mycobacteriales > Mycobacteriaceae > Rhodococcus_G > Rhodococcus_G tukisamuensis. The sequence continues at coordinate 798 of NZ_BCXG01000057.1, forward strand.
GAACGTCGAGAAGGTGTTCGTCTCCAACGCGAAGGCCTTCCAGGTCGCGAACATGGCGTTGGCGCTGGTCTCGGTCGGGCTGGCCGTCTACATCGGCCTGGGTGCCGACGGCGACCCGCAGTCGGCGTTGCTGATCGTCGGGCTGCTCGTCGCGGCCGGCGTGATGGGCCTGTTCGTGGTGCTGCCGATCGGCGGCGCCGACATGCCCGTCGTCATCTCGCTGCTCAACGCCCTGACCGGTCTGTCCGCCGCGGCGGCGGGTCTGGCGCTCAACAACCAGGCGATGATCGTCGCCGGCATGATCGTCGGCGCGTCGGGCACCATCCTGACGAACCTGATGGCGAAGGCGATGAACCGGTCGATCCCGGCGATCATCTTCGGCTCGTTCGGTGGCGACGCCGCCGCCGCGGGCGGCGTCAGCGCGACCGGCGGCACCGTCAAGGCCACCTCGGCGTCGGATGCGGCGATCCAGATGGCGTATGCCAACCAGGTCATCGTCGTCCCCGGCTACGGACTGGCCGTCGCGCAGGCGCAGCACGCGGTCAAGGAGATGGCGGCACTGCTCGAGGCGCGTGGTGTCGAGGTCAAGTACGCGATCCACCCGGTCGCCGGCCGGATGCCCGGTCACATGAACGTGCTCCTGGCGGAGGCGGACGTGGAGTACGAGGCGATGAAGGAGATGGACGACATCAACGGTGAGTTCTCGCGCACCGACGTCGCCATCGTCATCGGCGCCAACGACGTGACGAACCCGGCGGCACGTAACGACCCCAGCAGCCCGATCCACGGGATGCCGATCCTCAACGTCGACGAGGCCCGGTCGGTGATCGTGTTGAAGCGGTCGATGTCCTCGGGCTACGCGGGCATCGACAACCCGTTGTTCTTCGCGGACACCACCTCGATGCTGTTC
>NZ_BCXG01000058.1 GCF_001894985.1 Rhodococcus tukisamuensis NBRC 100609
CACCGACCGTGCGGTTCCCGAGGGCACGTTGGTGTCGATGTTCGAGGCGCAGGTGGCGGCGACGCCGGATGCTGTGGCGTTGGTCTTCGAGGGTGAGTCGCTGACGTACTCGGAGTTCGATGTTCGGGTTAATCGTCTTGCGCGGCATTTGATTTCGGTTGGTGTTGGGCCGGAGTCGTTGGTGGCGTTGGCGATGCGCCGGTCGCTGGAGATGATGGTCGGTGTCTATGCGGTGCTCAAGGCGGGTGGCGCGTACGTGCCGGTGGATCCGGATCAGCCGGCGGATCGGGTCGGTCACATCCTCGACACGGCGGCAGCGGTGTGCGTGTTGTCCACGGTGCGTGACGGTTTCGAAGGTGCGGGGGACAGTTCTGTCCTGTTGATCGACGCGTTGGACCTGTCGGGGTACGCCGATGGGCCGATTGCGGATGCGGATCGGCTGGGGGTGTTGGATTCGTCGAATGCGGCGTACGTGATCTTCACGTCGGGTTCGACGGGTCGGCCGAAGGGTGTTGCGGTCACGCATGGCGCGATCGTGAACCGTCTGGTGTGGATGCAGGCGGAGTACGGCCTGGGTGCGCAGGATGTGGTGTTGCAGAAGACGCCGGTGACGTTCGACGTGTCGGTGTGGGAGTTGTTCTGGCCGTTGCAGGTTGGTGCGCGTCTGGTGGTTGCGGTGCCGGACGGGCACCGCGATCCGGCGTATCTGGCGCAGGTGGTTGTCGAGCAGTCGGTGACGACGATGCACTTCGTGCCGTCGATGCTGGCGGTGTTCGTGGCGGAGCCGTCGGCGGTGGAATGCGCGACGTTGCGGCGGGTGTTCGCGTCGGGTGAGGCGTTGCCGGCGGAGACTGCGGCGCGGTTGCGGGAGATCTTGCCGGCGGTGCGGTTGCACAACCTGTACGGGCCGACGGAGGCTGCGGTGGATGTGACGTTCCACGAGGTCACTGCCGCGGATGTGGTGGGTGTGCCGATCGGTGCGCCGGTGTGGAACACGCAGGTGTTCGTGTTGGATGCTCGCTTGCGGCCGGTGCCGGTGGGTGTGGCGGGTGAGTTGTACCTGGCGGGCGTGCAGTTGGCGCGTGGGTATGTCGGTCGGTCTGATCTGACGGCGGATCGTTTCGTGGCGAGCCCGTTCGGGGTGTCCGGTGAGCGGATGTACCGGACCGGTGATCTGGTGTTCTGGAACGACTCTGGTGAGCTGGATTACATCGGTCGGACGGACTTCCAGGTGAAGTTGCGTGGTCTGCGGATCGAACTCGGCGAGATCGAGGCGGTGCTTGGTGCGCTGCCCGAGGTGGCGCAGTGTGTGGTCGTGGTGCGCGCGGACTCGGCGGCCGGCGAGCAATTGGTCGGCTACGTGGTGCCGTCGGCGGG
>NZ_BCXG01000059.1 GCF_001894985.1 Rhodococcus tukisamuensis NBRC 100609
GGTGTCACCGACGCCACCGACCCGGGCACCCCCGGTGGCGGTAGCGCCGACTTCGGTTCGCTCGCCAGCCTGTTCAACAGCTGACCCCGCTCTGCCCACCTCGGCCCGGGGCGTGAGCTGCTCACGCCCCGGACCGGGTGACTCCCTGGCTTTCCCCTCGTTCGTAGGAGAATTCATGCAGAACAAGAAGATTCGTGGGCTCGTGACACCGCTCGGTGTCGGAGCACTCGTCGGCGTCACCATGCTCGGCGGTGTCCCCGCCAACGCGACATCGTTCAACACCACGTTCAACAACACCTGCAAGATCACCCCGTCCGCCGTCGCCTCCCCAACGAGCGAGACGCAAGCAGCCTCGCTCGCGGTCAATGCACCGGACACGGTCAACGCCGGCGACACGTTTGACGTGACGATCATTCCGCCGCCGATCAGCTTCCCGAACTCGTCCTCGGGTGCGAGCGTGCAGAACGTCTCCCGCGTCAAGATCGACGTTCTGGTCCCGGACAACGCCGACTACATCGGTGCGGACATCCTGCAGAACACCAGCGTCGGCCTCAGCGGTGTCACGCCGAGCCTGTTGCGGGTCAACGAGAACGGCAACCCCGACCCGAACGGCGCCATCCTGCGCCTGTCGGGCAACAACCAGACCATCGGAAACGGTCCCAACTCCAGCAAGAGCTCGGAGGGTGGCATCGTCGCGAAGGCCACCTCCGGAACCGCCACCACCTTCCAGCTGCCCCAGGTAACGGCGCATCTGCGGGCCCGCAGTGCCGGCGACGTCAGCCTCAAGCTGCGCACCGCCGGCGCCGCCGGAACGTTCGGCAACGACGCGAACTTCCTGACGTTCCTGCCGAAGGCGACACTGGTCATCACCGCGTGGGCGCCGACGCAGTGCTCCCCGCGCGACGGTGAGACTGCGCCCCTGAACGCCGGCGCCGGTCCGCTGTCGACCACCCGAATCATCGAGGCCGACAAGCAGACCACCACCACAGTGGTGGCCCCCGGCTCGGTGAAGAACGGCTCCGAGGTCACGCTGACCGCGAACGTCAACCCGGCCGCGAACGGCGGCACCGTCCAGTTCTCCGACGGCGCAACGCCGCTCGGCGGCCCGGTC
>NZ_BCXG01000060.1 GCF_001894985.1 Rhodococcus tukisamuensis NBRC 100609
TACCCGATCTTTGCCAACGTCTCCTCGACACTGCCGTAGGTCTCGTCGAGCTTGTAGATCTCCCGAGCCTCCTTGCCGTTGGCCACCCCGCGACCAAGCTCAGTCGCGATCCGCACCAACTGCCGGACCTGCTCAGCCGACTTCATCTTCTCGCCCCGACGCCCCCACAACGTGTCCTCGTTGCCGCAACGAACATGCAGACCCAACGTCATCGCCAGGTTGTTGATCGGCAGCACCGACCGCATCAGGCTTTCGAGTGTCAGGACCGCACCGTCGGGGACCCGCTGAATGAATTCCATTGCGTTGTAAGGGCTGGGTCCGTCTCCTCCGCCGCCGATGCCCACCCACGTCAGCACCAGCGGGCCGGTGTAGAAGCCACGCCGGATCAACCGCTCGACCTTCTCCAACTGAGGGATCCCCGGCAGCTGGAAATGCGGCTGGATCCCCGCGGCCTGCAACCGGCGCACATGCTCCTCAACCCAGGTCGGCGCGGCCGGCACCACCATCTCCCGATACGCGTCCCACACCTCGGGCCGCTCGAAGGAGGTGCCCGCGATATCGTCAGGAGTCATCAGGTCGGTGATGTTCATCTGCTTCGTCGACACCGCCACGGTGACCTGGTCCGGCTTCGGATCCAGCTCGGCAAGCATGTGCCGGGTGTCGTCGGTCAGCCATTTCGCGTCTGCGCCATCACCTTCCGGAGCGAACGAGATCGACCCGCCCACCTGCAAGATCATGTCCGGCACGGCCTCCCGCAGACGGCGCAGCAACTCGTTGAACATCGACAGCCGCTTCGAGCCCTTACCGTCGAGCTCACGCACATGAACGTGCAGAACCGAGGCCCCTGCCTCGTAGCAGTCCACCGCGGCCTGGACATGCTCGTCCATCGTCAACGGCAGGTCGTCGAGGAAGTCGTTGGGCTCCCACTCCGGCCCGTACGGGGCCACCGTGATCACCAGCTTCTCCTGGGTCTCCGGGAACAGCGAATCGTCTTGGAAATACATTGCGTAACTCCG
>NZ_BCXG01000061.1 GCF_001894985.1 Rhodococcus tukisamuensis NBRC 100609
AAAGACGCCGCTGATGGCCGAGAACCTCACCAAGATGTACGGGTCGCTGGAGATCTTCGCCGGCGTCGACCTGGCCATCGACCGCGGCAGCCGGGTGGTGGTGCTCGGGCTCAACGGCGCCGGCAAGACCACGCTGCTGCGCATCCTGGCCGGCACGGAGAGCCCCAACACCGGCCGGCTGGTGCCCGGGCACGGGCTCAAGATCGGCTACTTCGCGCAGGAGCACGACACCCTCGACGACGACGCGTCGGTGTGGGAGAACATCCGGCACGCCGCGCCCGACACGGGGGGAGCAGGAGCTGCGTTCGCTGCTCGGTGCGTTCATGTTCACCGGGCCGCAGCTCGAGCAGCCGGCGGGCACCCTGTCCGGCGGTGAGAAGACCCGTCTGGCGCTGGCCGGGCTGGTGTCGTCGGCGGCGAACGTGCTGCTGCTCGACGAGCCGACGAACAACCTGGACCCGATCTCCCGCGAGCAGGTGCTCGACGCGCTGCGCAGCTACAAGGGCGCGGTCGTGCTGGTCACGCACGACCCGGGTGCGGCGGAGGCGTTGAACCCGGAGCGGGTCATCCTGCTGCCCGACGGCCAGGAGGACCACTGGTCGCAGGAGTACCTGGAGCTCATCCAGCTCGCCTGAGCGCAAGGCCGACAATTGCCTCCCGGCACCTGGGAGGCGGGGGATTCGGCGAGATGTATCAGACCGTCACCGCCGCCTCGACGGGCTGGTGCTCCCAGACGA
>NZ_BCXG01000062.1 GCF_001894985.1 Rhodococcus tukisamuensis NBRC 100609
GGCGTTCGCGATGACCGAGCCGCGGGTGGCGAGCTCGGACGCGACGAACATCGAGCTGTCGATGGTGCGCGACGGCGACGAGTACGTCCTCAACGGCCGTAAGTGGTTCGCCTCCAACGCTTTGCACAAGAACTGCAAGGTGATGATCGTGATGGGCAAGACCGATCCCGCCGCCGCCCCGCACCGGCAGCAGTCGATGATGGTGGTGCCGATCGACGCGCCCGGCGTCACCGTGATGCGGGGGCTGCCGGTCTTCGGTTACCAGGATCGCGAGGGCCACGCCGAGATCGACTTCACCGACGTGCGGGTGCCGGCGAAGGACGTGCTCAAGGGCGAGGGGGAGGGCTTCGCGATCAGCCAGGCCCGGCTCGGTCCGGGGCGCATCCACCACTGCATGCGAGCGATCGGCATGGCGGAGCGGGCGCTGGAGCTGATGTGCCTGCGGGCCCAGTCCCGGGTCACCTTCGGCCGGCCGGTCTCGGAGAACGCGAACATCCAGGACTGGATTGCCGAGGCGCGCATCGAGATCGAGATGATCCGGCTGCTCACCCTCAAGGCGGCGCACCTGATGGACACTGTCGGGAACAAGGAGGCGCGCACCGAGATCGCGGCGATCAAGGTGGCGGCGCCGAACATCGCGCTCAAGATCGTGGACCGGGCGATCCAGGTGCACGGCGGCGGGGGCGTGACGGACGACTTCCCGTTGGCGATGGCGTGGGCGCACCTGCG
>NZ_BCXG01000063.1 GCF_001894985.1 Rhodococcus tukisamuensis NBRC 100609
ATCGTGGCGGCGTCGGAGTCCACCCGGTACTTCCCGATGCTCACCACCGCCGCCGGCACCGTCAAGCCCGCGACCGTGCTGGTCCTCGGCGTCGGCGTCGCCGGCCTGCAGGCCCTCGCCACCGCCAAGCGGCTCGGTGGCCGGGTCACCGGCTACGACGTGCGCCCCGAGGTCGCCGACCAGGTCCGCTCCGTCGGTGCGCAGTGGCTCGACCTGGGCATCGACGCCGCCGGTGAGGGCGGCTACGCCCGCCAGCTCACCGAGGCCGAGCAGGCCCAGCAGCAGCAGGCCCTCGAGAACGCCATCAAGGGGTTCGACGTGGTCATCACCACCGCGCTCGTCCCCGGCCGCCCGGCCCCGCGCCTGGTCACCGCCGCCGCCGTGGAGGGCATGAAGCCCGGCAGCGTCATCGTCGACCTGGCGGGGGAGACCGGCGGCAACTGCGAGCTCACCGAGCCCGGCCGGACCGCCGTCAAGCACGGGGTCACGATCTGCTCCCCGTTGAACCTGCCGGCGACGATGCCGGAGCACTCGAGCGAGCTGTACTCGAAGAACCTGTACGCGTTGATCGAGTTGATGCTCGACGAGAACGGCGCGTTTGCGCCGGACTTCGACGACGAGGTGCTCGCCGCCGCGTGCGTCACCCGCAAGGAGGCGACTG
>NZ_BCXG01000064.1 GCF_001894985.1 Rhodococcus tukisamuensis NBRC 100609
GCCCCAGCCGGTCCCCCACAGCTCGGTCACGGCGGGCACCGCGGTCCGCATCTCCTCGGCCACGGCGTCGACCCAGGCCTCCTGGTCCGGATGTCCCAGCACCACCGAGACGTTCGACGCGGTGGTCACCTCGCGGGCGATCACCGGCCCGAAGTCCCAAGGCCCGCGCCAGGTTTCACGACCGTACTCGGGCAGGTCCCAGTCCGAGACCAGCTTCCAGTCGTCACCACGGCGTGCCACCACCAGCGAGACCGGCTTGCGCGTCGACGCGGCGTCCGCCCCCTCGACGGCGTAGCGCAGGTACACCGGCGGCGCCCACACGTCCGTGGCGCCCAGGTGCTCGGCGAGGTCGGTCGGGACCGGGTGCTCGGGTTCGTGACCGATCTCGTAGCCCCAGTCCGCCAACGGCACCCCCGCCAGGTTGTTCATCCGGCGCACCTCGGCGTCGACGAACCCGGGCACCGCGCCCTCGTCGAAGAGCGCGACCAGAGAGCCACGGTCCCCGTCACGCACCGCCCCGGCCCACCGGTCGAGCAACCCCTGCACGCCCGCCCTGCGGGCCTGCTCGAACGCGCTGAGCGGGGCGGCCGCCACGGGCGCGGCGGGCGGCGG
>NZ_BCXG01000065.1 GCF_001894985.1 Rhodococcus tukisamuensis NBRC 100609
TCGGCCTTCTCGATGTCGAGGATCCGGTAGTTGGCGGCCTGGCCGGGGCCGACGGTGACGCTTCCGGTGGCGGTGGAGGCCTTGGTGTCGACCTTGCCGGTGCCCTCCCAGTCGGACGTCACGCCGGCGCCGGCGCCGCCCTTGGCGCCGAGGGTGGCCTGGCAGGCCACCACGTAGCCGACGTTGATGCTGCCGCCCTTGGCGTTCGGGCCGGTGACCTCGGCGCCGATGCGGCCGGAGACCCACGCGTTGCGGTGCAGCGGGGTCGAGCCCATCGACGGCGAGACGTTCGCGGACTCGCCGGTGCGGGTGATCTTGACGACGGTGCCGTCGACGAGCGTCTTGGTGACCTCGCCGTCGGGCAGCGCGGTGAAGGTGTCGGCATTGGCGGCGCCGGCGGAGAAGAAGCCGAGGGCGACGGTGGTCGCCGCGCCGACGGCCGCGAGGCGCAGGCCGGACTTGCTGATGTTCATGGGACTTCCCTTGCAGATGTATTGGGTCGCGTACGCGAGCAG
>NZ_BCXG01000066.1 GCF_001894985.1 Rhodococcus tukisamuensis NBRC 100609
AACCTCGCCGCCACCGTCATGCCGATCCCGGACGCCGGTCAGGTCGAGTTCACCGTCGACGGCGTCCCCGTCGGCACCGCCGACGTGGGCACCGGTGACGGCGTCGCGACCCTGCCGCACACCTTCACCACCGTCGGCACCGCCAACGTGGTCGCCAAGTTCGTCGGCACCGCCGGATTCACCCCGTCCACCTCCGCCGGGTTCTCGGTCACCGTCAAGGCCGCCGAGCCCAACCGTGAGGCCACCACCACCGCGCTCGCCGTCTCCGGTCCCTCCACCGTCGGCCAGGCGATGACCTTCAAGGCCACCGTCGCCCCCGCCGGCGCCAACGGCACCGTCCAGTTCAAGGCCGGCACCACCGAGATCGGCGCCCCGGTCGCCGTCGTCGACGGCGTCGCGACCCTCTCGCACACCTTCGACACCGCCGGCACCTACGGCATCACCGCGGTCTTCACCGGCGGCGCGGGCTTCGCGGACTCCGTCTCCGGCCCGACCGTCATC